>CAWJXK010000007.1:0-503964 GCA_963846855.1 uncultured beta proteobacterium | reverse complement strand
GAGCGTTGCCGTTGCATAGCCCCTTGCAGAATTCAATGGGGCCGCTGGCGCGAATCCCGTCGCGGAAGCTGCAGTCGCTGCGACGAGCCCTGCCAGTGTTACCGCCAGGATCAATGCACTTGCGGGCCGCCACGAAGATTCGTGGCGCACGTGCGCACCTGCGTGCGTGTCGAGCTTGATCACCGCACCCTCCCCAAAGTCGCGGTAAGTACCTGGACTCCCATGCGGATGGTAACGCGCTCTAGAGGATGCCGCGGGCGCGTAGTGCCGCAGGCGGTGCGCGATGCGGCACGTTTCGCACCCGCCACCACGATTTACCTCCGGCATTTATGGCGCCGGCAGGAAATGCGCCAGGTTGTTGTTGACGACCACCTTGTCGAGGTTGCTGACGATGCCGCTGAAATTGACGTCCGTCAGGAAGTTCGAGCCCGTCAGCGGCTTGGCCAGCTGATTGTTCACGGCGACGAGATCGGTCACCGCCACGATCCGGCTCTGGTTGACGTCGCCCGTGAGGAAACCCACGCGCGCGGTGGCGACGCCACCCGTTCCGCCATCCGTCGAGGCGACATTCGTCAGCGACACCGTCACGTACTGCTTGTCGGTGACGCCGGTGAGCCCGACGACCACGCCGTTGCCGGCGAAGCTCGGCGCCCCCGCGGTCGCCGTGCCCTCGGTGATCGTCACCGTCGCCGCGTTGAGCGGCTTGTCGAAGGTGAACACGATCGTGTGCGCCGGACCCACGCGTGGCTCCGTGGTCGGATTGTGGTTGATCGTCGGCGGCGTCGTGAACGTGAGCGCCAGGTCGAACGGGCCCGCCACGCCATGCACCTTGCGCGAGGCCTCGCTCACCAGCACCGGCGTCGTCCCGACCACTCCGCACGACGGGAACTTGAACGACGCGATGCGCGTGGCCCAGTTGAAGGATGCAGCGCCGATCGGATATTGATTGGTGTACCAGAACGTGCAGTCGTCGGAGGGGTCGATCCGCATCGACGTGTAATCGCCCCAGCGGTGGAAAGTGGAGGTCTGCACCCCGGTGCCGTCGACGATCGACGCCTCACCCTGCCCCATTGTCCCGGCAGCGTCGCCGGGCAGTCGTCCGGTGTAATGGATCTGCGGGAAGACAGTCGCGCTCGACACGCTGAAGCCGAGCGCCATGTCGCCGGATTTATCCATCGCGATGCTGCCCATGAAGCGGTAGCTGCTATCGGGCGCGTACGTCCCCTGCTGGAACACGACGGGGCTCGAACCCGGGCTGCGGATCTCGTACCAGCGCACTCCGGTATTCGCATTCGTTCCGTTTTTCACAGTGTGGTTGGTGACCAGCGACTCGTGCGTGCCGAAATTGCGGTACGCGAGCCGGTACATCAACCGGTCGTCGAGCTGATCCAGCGTCTCCCCCGGTGCCGGCTGCGGAACGCATTCCGTGCATATCTGCGCGAACGTGGCCACGGTGAGATCCGTCGGCCCCGTCAGCGTGGAGCTGGCCGGCGTCGTCCAGTCGACGTGGAACTTCCACACGCCGATGCTGCTGAAGGTACGGAGATTGATGAGGTAATTCGGGGCGCCGGCGGGCGGGGGCGTCGCGCCGTCGAGGTCGGCCGGTAGCCACGAGTCGTTGCTCGCGTTGAGGAAGCACTGCTGTGTCGCCGCCACCCCTGCCAGCATCTTGGTGCGGTCGAGCGCGCACACTTCCGCACCCACGAACGGGCCGGTATCGCTGGTAAACATGTTGTACGTGACATAGTAAGCGTCGGGCCACACGCCGACCTTCGGGTAGTCGGGAAAGGTCGTGTACGGAAAGGCATAGCGCGTATACGTGCCGGTCGGATCGCTCGTCGTCGAGATCGCGAAACATTCGAGATACGGCGTTGCGGGCGGGCTCGCGCCATTTACGGCGAACTGGGTGATCAGCCACCGATCGGCGAGCTTGTCGTACTGCACGCTCACGTCCCCGTCGTTGTCGCTCTCGCACAAGCCGCCGAATCCGGCCCAGAGCGAATTGTTGTTGTGCGGGGTCCCGATGATCGCCCCCGACTTGTTGAACACGGCGAACATCGTGTTGACGGTCTGCACGACGTGGTTGGGGCCGACCGCGATGTTGTCGTCGGAGGGCGCGCTGGTCATCGTGAAACCGGTGAAGCCCGTGCCGAGGCCGAGGACGTTCACCAATGGGCTTGGCATCTTGGGTGAAACGGGCGCCCCCTGGATCGCCGTGTCCGGCCCGGCCGGGCCACTGAGAGGAGGAACCGACCGCGGGCGCCGCACCGAAAGAGGACCCGCGGCCGCTGCGGCTTCCGGCAGGTCACGCACCGCCGGCGAGACGTCTACCCGCACAGCGTCGCTGACCTGCGGCCCTCGCGTCACCGGCTGCGCCAGCGCCGGCGCCGCGATGATCGCAAGAGTGCAAGCGGCCGCGGCGACCACGAACCACAGAAATTTCCCGCACATCGATTTCACCTCGTTGTTGAACCTCGCATGGCGACAATCGACAGGCGAATCGAACCCGTGATGCGGACAGCGCATTCCTGCCTCGGCCGCAAACTTATCATCGCGTTCGCATGTCGCATCGTCATGGTGCCGGCAGGAAATGCGCCAGGTTGTTGTTGACGAACACCTTGTCGAGGTTGCTGACGATGCCGCTGACGTTGACGTCCGTCAGAAAGTTCGAGACCGTCAGCGGCTTGGCCAGCTGGTTGTTCACGGCGACGAGGTCGGTCACCGCCACGATCCGACTCCGGTTCACGTCGCCCGTGAGGAAGCCCACGCGCCCCGCGCCGACCCCGCCCGTGCCGCCGTCGGTCGAGCCCACGCTGGTCAGCGACACCGTCACGTATTGCCGGTCCGCGACCGCGGAGAGGTTGACGACGACATCGTTGCCGCTGAAGGTCGGCCCGGCCGCGGTCGCCGTGCCCTCGGTCACGGTGACCGTCGCCGCGTTGATCGGCTTGTCGAACGTGAACACGAGCTGGAACGCCGGGCCGGCTCGCGGCTCGGTGGTCGGGTTGTGGTTGATCGTCGGCGGCGTGGTGAGGGTGAGCGCCAGGTCGAACGGGCCCGCCGCGCCGTGCACCTTGCGCGAGGCCGCGCTTTGCAGCACCGGCGGCGAACCGGCGCCCCCAACGACGGTGAACGACGTCGGATCGCCAGGCGTTACCGTGCCCGGATCGTCGGTCAGCGCGCTGGCGTTGTTGGTGTTGTTGCCGTCGCTGTCGTAGGAGGCCGTGCCCTGGTTGCTGACGATCGTGCCGCCGACCGCGGCCGGGTCGATCGTCGCCTGGATGGTGATCGTCACCGAGGCTCCGGCGGCGATCGCGCCGTTCCACGTCACGGTGTTCGTTCCGACGGTGGCGACCGCCGTGCCCGACGTCGCGTTCGCGCTGACGAGCGTCAGCGACGCTGGCAGAACGTCGGTGAACTCGTTGCCCGGATTGTCGGCCTGCGCGCCAAGCCCGCTGTTGGTCAGCACGACCGTATAAGTGACCGCGCCGCCCGGCGAGACCGAGCCGCTGACCGTCTTGGTCGCCGTGACGATCGGTACCAGCGGGACGGCCGCGCACGCGAAGTGCGTCGGCGTCACGATGATCGACCATTGATTCAGCGTGCCCAGATCGGCCGGTGCCCAATCCGCGGCAAAGACCGTCCAGTTGCCCTTGGTGGTGCCACCGTTGAAGCGCGACAACTGGCCGACCGCGTCCGGAAAATATCCAAACGCCGGGTCGACCGACAGCCGGATCGTTGAACACCGGCGAATTGAACGCGGTCGTCCACGTGCCCGTGAACGGCGCCGATGCGTTGGGCGCGCTGTCGAGATCGTTTGTCGACGTGTCGTCGATGATCACGTTGGTGAAATTGGGGCCCGGGTTGCCGCCTGCGACGGAATAGGCGCCCTGGTGGAAGATCATCGTCGCGCCGTAGCCAGACGGTCCCTTGAGGCCGAGCGCGACGTCGCCGATCCACGTGTGAGTGAGGCTGTTCACCTTGAACTGGACCTTGCTGATGTCGTAATCGTCGGGGATCGCGAGGACGTCCTTGACGCCGCGCAGATCGTTATCGGGGATGACGAGGTTGGGCGTCTGCGTATAGGTGACGGGCGCGTCGGTGCCCGACACGTTGCCCACGCGGAACTTGAACGTCGCGCTGGTGACGACGCTGCCCGGCTGGCTCGTGATCGCCAGCGTGAAGTCGAGCGACGAGCCGCACAGCGCCGCCGCCGAGACGGTGATGAGGAACGGCGTTCCGGCGAGCGTGCCCTGCGGCGCGATCGCGCCGTAGGTCGACGTTCCGCTCACGATGTTGACGCCTGGCGTCGACGACGTCAGCACGGCGACTGCCGACGTGATGCCCTTCGACGCGTTACGCCACGGATTCACCAAGGTGGCGGTCAACCGAATCGCCTCGCCCGGATCGATCTTGCCGTTGTTATTGCCGAGGCTGTCGTTCACCGCGACGCTCTGCACGTCGATGTGCGGCAACAGGAATGACTCCTTGATGCCGGTGTACGCGGCGAAGCCAAAGACGCCCGATTGCGCGAGCGGCGCGATTGCCCCGTAGCCGAGGCCGCGATCGGAGAACCCGCCCCAGATCGAATCCTCGTTGGCGCAGGCATTGGTCGCGCAGTCGGCGGCGAGGATCGCGTCGCGCGCCTGCGGCCAGCTCGGATTGATCGGCGTCATCTTCAGCGCGTCGGTGACGAGCTGCAGCATCTTGCCGTTGCCGACCGGCACGCTGTTGCCGTTGGCGGCGATGATCCGGCTGCGCACTTCCCACAGCGTCGCCGCCCAGATCTCGCCGACGTTGTGCACCTCGGCGCCGCCGTTCCGCTCGAGAAATCGAGCGGGCTCGGCGGGATGCCGCCCGCGTCGCTGGCGGTGACGTCGTCGACGTCGCCCCAGGTGAGCGGATTGATCGTGTTGTCGGTCGAGTACGGAAAGCGGCGGATGCCGTAGAGGTAATTGTCCGGGAGGCCGCCATAGCTGGTAGGTCGTGTAGCCGCCGTAGCCGTACTTGCCGTTCGGGTCGTCGGCCGCGCGTGTTGTGCTGCAGCGACAGCGCGTAGAAGTCGCTCCAGCCCTCGCCCATGCCGCCGCCGACGTCCCAGTTGAGGCCGTTGCCGTTGCCGATCAGCCGGTTCGAGACCCCGTGCGTCAACTCGTGCAGCACGATGTCGGGATCGAGGCTGCCGTCGCGGTCCGGCGTCGGGCCGGGGAAGATGTACATCTGCATCGGCGCGGCAGCAGGCCGTCTGGAGGTGTCGCAGAAGTTGGCGTTGTTCGTGCCGCCGAAATCCTGCGCCTCGGCGCGGACCGCATCGCCGCCGCAGCCCCGCCTTTGCCGAAATTGTTCGTCTGGAAATTGCCCGCGGCCTCGTTGAAGCCGAGCGCGTACAGCTTGTCGTGATACCAGTTGGTGAGGTAGAAGAGATTCGTCACGACGCCGCGTCGGTAGGCTGTAGGTTCGTCGGCGGATCGCCGGCATTGGGATTGGCGACCAGCGGCGGCGGGCGTGTAGCCGTAGTCGCGCGGCGACGCGCCGAGGAAATCGCGGTTGCGCGCCGCGGCATCCGGGTTGCCGGTCGGCCGGCCGTTGTCGTCGAGTCCATCGCGCCGCCGTTCGGGTCTCATCCGGCGTCATTGATGTCGAGATACGCGTCGACGTTGTTGCCGGTCGTCGTCGTCCCGCCATCGTCGATCCAGCCGTTCGGGCTCGCGACGATGTTCTGCGTCGCCAACATCGGCACGGTCGTCCGCGCGATCGCCGGGTATTGCGTGCCGGCGCCGGTGACCTGTGTGGTCGGCGCATGCGGCGAAGGCGAGGTCGGCGTCGTGCCGTCGGCCTGCACGTAGACGCTGAAGCGCGCCTCCTGCGTCGAGGCGTGATTCTGGATGTTCTTGCGCCAGAGCACCGTCCCAGTGACGGCGTCGACGACGGTCGTGTAGTGCCGCGTCCTGCGTGAACGTGACCTGCTGCCACGCCGGAACGACGGTGCCGGGCAGCAACGGGAAATAGACGAGCTGGCTCGCGACCTCGCCGCTGATGCGCGAATCATCGACCGTGATCCTTCCGCCTAGCGACGAGAAGCTCGTGGCGGCCGTCTCGTGAATCCCGGCAAGAGCGAGCGGGATGCCGACCGAGCGCATCGCGGATTCGAGCGCGGCCGACGCCGAGATGATGCCGGTCTCGGGCTCCGCATCGACGGCGGCACCGGGCACCAGCGCGCCCAGCGTGCGCAGCACACGGCCTTGCGCGTCCAGAAGAATGCGCGTCTCGCTGAGGAACACGGGGCGGCCATTGACCTGCTGGCGCACGCGCAGCATGCGCAGCCCGGACGGGCTGTCGCTCTCTCCGAGCAGCTCCAGCGCGTCGATCTCGGCGTCGGTGAGGCCGTACATCGCGCGCTCGCTGCGCAGGAATGCCTTCGCGATCTCGAAGCCCGGCGCCGACGACGGCATCGTCAGCGGACCCGGCGTCGCTGTAGACCGTTTCGGGCGCGAGCGTGCCCGGCGAGAGCTCGATGGTCGCCGCGGGAGTGCGCGAGCGGAATTCCGCGATGCCTTCTCCGCGGAGCCGCACGGCAGCAGCCACCTGCGATGGGACCCGCGATTGGAGCATCCCTTGCGCCGCAGGGCGCGCGGCCGCAGCGGCGGCCAATGCCGTCGTGTTGTTCACCCGCGCGTCAAAGTTAGGCGCGCCCGTGCTGCTGCCGGCGGCAGGCCTCGATTTCACACCGGCCAAGTGCACCTGCTGCGCCAGCGCAGGCGCGCCGAAGACAAAAACGAGCAAGGCAATCGCAAACAGCCGGCGCGGCGACGTGAATTTCATGCGGATCTCCCTGGATCGCTGGCATTACAGCTGGCGCGCGCGGCTCTCGCCCCGCGCAATACCGAAAATACGAAGCAATTCCCTTGCCAAGAAAAAAGGGGGCTGCCGTTTCCGGCAGCCCCCCGTTGGATCACTCGCCGCGGCTTTTTTTCAGCCGCGTGCGATTCGTCTCATTAGGCCTTGCGGCGCCGCACCATCAGCACGCCAGCCGTACCAACCAGCAGTGCGAGCAGCAGCAGCGTCCATTCGCTCAACGTCGGGATCGCGCTGACCACGATGATGCCCGCCGCCGTCCACACGTAGGTCGCGCCGACCGGGTCGACGTTGCCTCCCGGACCGATCGCCTGCACCTTGAACGTGTGGGGACCGTTGCCCACGCTGACCGTCGTCGGCGATGCGCAGGCGAAGATCGCGCCGCCGTCGAGCTGGCACTGGAACGTCGAACCCGGGATGCTCGAGGTGAACGTGAACTGCGGGTTCGGGTTGTTCGACGGGTTGGTCGGCATGCCGGTGATGGTCGTCGTCGGCGGCAGGTCGAACGTCGCGGTGACGTTCTGCGGCTCGATTCATCGTCAGCACGCAGGTGCCCGTACCGGAGCAGGCAGGCACGCCGCCGCTCCATCCCGGAGAACGCTGAACCTGCGTTGGCAACCGCCGTCAGCGTCACCACCTGATTGGCCGGGAACGTGAACGTTGCAGGTTCCCGGACACGCGATGCCCGCCGGCACGCTGGTGACCGCGCCCGTGCCGGTGCCGGCCAGCGTAACGTTCATCGTCTGCGGCGTGAGGTCGAACTGCGCATTCACGCGTCGTCGCCGCGGCAATAGTCACCACGCAGGTGCCGGTGCCGGCGCATCCGCCGCCGGTCCAGCCGATGAAGACCGAGGTGCCGGAGGCCACTGCGGTCAACGTGACCACCGTCGCCGGCGGGAACGGCCGACGAACACGTCGCGCCGCAGTTGATGCCCACGGGAGCGCTCGTGACCGTGCCCGTGCCGGTGCCGGATTTGGTGACTGTCAGGACGATCGGCGGCAGGTCGAACGTCGCGGTGACGCCCCGCGCCGATTCATCGTCACGACGCACGTGCCCGTGCCGGAGCAGGCGGAACGCCACCGCTCCAGCCGGTGAACACCGACCCGCCCGCGGGCGCCGCCGTCAGCGTGACGACCGTGTTCCCCGGGAACGTGAAGTCGCAAGTCGCCGCGCAGTTGATGCCCGCGGGAGCGCTCGCGACCGTGCCGGTTCCCGTGCCGGTCCAGCGTGACCGTCAGCGTCTGCGGCGTCAGGTCGAATTGCGCGTTGACCGTCTGGGCGACGTCCACCGTCACCACGCAGGTGCCAGTGCCGGAGCAGGCGGGGCTGCCGCCGCTCCAGCCGATGAAGTCCGAGCCGGGGCCTTGGCGCCGCCGTCAGCGTGACGACGCTACCGGGATAGATGTCGGAGCACACGGCGCCGCAGTTGATGAGACCCGAGCTGGCGGTGACCGTGCCCGTGCCCGTCCCCGACTTCGTGATCGAGAGCGTCTGGCCGACGATGATGTCGAACGTCGCCGGGGCTCATGGGGAAGTCGGTCGTCGTATCGCTTATGAGTGCATTGGCTGGGTTGGCAATGATCGTGTAGGTATTGAGCGGAGTCGCGACGTTGGACGTCAGCGTGAGCTTCTCGACGAAAAGGTTGGATCCGGTGGCGGCGGGAACCAGGCCGACCGTGCTGCGGCCGAGATTGTCGTCGTTGTCGGGATTGAGCAGGGCGCTGGGAAGCGCCAGCACCGTCGCATCGGGGAAGCCCGATGCCGCGTCGTTGAAGATCGAACCGGTGAAGTCACGCGCCGTGATTGTGAAGAAGCTGCTCACCGCTGGCGCCGACTGGAGGATCGTGAAGGACGCGCCGACCAGCCCGTTCGCGGGTGAATCGACGCGCACGTCGAACGCCGCCGACTGGCCGGGAAGGATCTTGACCGAATTGGCAGCCCCGCCGGGAACCGTGAATCGCGTCGTCACTTGCGCGAGCGCGCTTGTGGAGACGAGCGCGCCCAGCACCGCCGCGCCGATCAACAATCCGATCTTCTTTACGAGATTCATTCGCTGCTCCCCGATATTCGCTGACAGGACTTTCCAGACCGGAACACTACTACAGACTTCCGCTGCGGGCCACTCGAACGCCCGATATGGGGTCCCAACCGCAACCCGTGTGGCGCCTGCGACGCGGGCCAACGAGCGGGCCCCGCTCCACTTGATCGTCGGGCGCCGCCGGTGCGGTCCCGGTGACACGGGCGTCGCCATCGCAAGGGTGAACCGCGTCGCTGCGGGCGTTTCGCGCCCGCGCCGATGAATTGCCACAATCCACAATTCTTAGCCTTGCCGGAGCAAATATGCCATGCGCATATCGACGAAGGCAATGAGAAAGTCCCTCTCTCCACCCGATTCCACGTGGCCGGTGCCAACAAACAACAGGCCCCGCCCCCGCCTCCGCGCCCGGGGGCCCGTTCGCCGGCCCGAATTGGTGCAACGCGGCAAATTGTCGCACCGGACGGAGTTGAGGAGGTGCCGGGCTTCGTCCGGGGCGGCTCGATCGCTCCATCGTGGCGCCTCCTGGGCAGAGCACCCCACGCTTCGTGTCTGAGACTCTGACATCACGTTTGCCGGCAATGGCCGCCGCGAACGCGATGCGCAGGATTACGGCGCCGGCAGGAAATGCGCCAGGTCGCAGGTTACGGCCGCTTCAGCTGCACGGTAAACCTCGCTTTCTCGGCTGCGCCCGAGTTACCAAGTATCAAGAACGATACTGACGGAGTCCGGAGCTAAAGCTCGTCGCGCGCTCGGGCGAGAGCCTTGTGCACCGCCTCCTGCTCCTCTGCGGTCAACTTTTCGTCGCCGAGGTTGAAGGTCACCTTGTTGATCTTCCCGGTGAACTTGAACGGCGTGTCGTAGCGATACTCGATGAGTGCCAGCGGCGTGCGGGTGTCCTGGCCGATGTCGAACGTCTCGTCTTCCGGCCACGTGATCGGGGTGCCGTGTTCGATGGAATTCTTCGCCACTTCCTTGCCGTCCACCAAGAGCACGCCCGTGCCTCCCTTGCCCAGGCCCGGACCATCGGACTTGAAGTCGAACACGATCGTGTGCTTGCCGGCAGAGAGCTCAGGCCCCTCCCACGTCGTGCGCTTGAGGTCGAGCAGGTTGTAGAGGAACACCACCTTGCCGCGGCCGAGCCCAAACTCGCCCTTGCTGAGGAACAGCCCGTAGCCGCCGAAACGTCCGCCGTCGGTGACGATCATGCCTTCCGCACCGCCCTCGGGAATCGTGACCTCGGCGGTAATGGCGTACGACTTGTTCAGAATGCTCGGAGCGCCGCTGTTGGGGGTGCTGATCGGTTCGCCCGAATAGGTGAAGACCTTGCGGCCTCCGGTGAGGTTCGGGCGCGGCGAGTTCCAGCGCAGGAGCGACGTGTTGTCGAGCGGCAGCACGTCGAACTTCTTCGCCTCGGCGTAGAAGAGGTCCTGCATCTGCTTCAGCTTGTCCGGCATCTTTGCCGCGAGGTCGTTGTTCTCGGTGGGATCCGCCGATTGCAGATCACCGACGTTGTAGAGCTCCCAGTTGTAGCCGGTGATCACGTCGGGTGCCGGCTTGGTGCTCAGTTCCCAAGGGATGGTCGCCGGGGTTGTCGCCGCGATCCAGCCGTCGTGATAGATCGCGCGGTTGCCGAGCATCTCGAAGTATTGCGTGGTGTGCTTCGTCGGCGTGTTGGCGCTCGCCTTGCTCCACGTGTACGCCATGCTGACGCCGTCCATCGGACGCTGCTTGATGCCGTCGACGGTATCCGGCAGCGGGATACCTGTAGCTTCGAGGATCGTCGGAGCGATGTCGATGAGATGGGAGAACTGACGCCGGATGCCGCCGACGTCGGTAATGTGCCCCGGCCACGACATCGCTACGCCCTGCGCAGTCCCGCCGTAATGCGAGGCGACCTGCTTCGTCCACTTGAATGGCGTGTCCATCGCCCACGACCACGCCGCCGCGAAGTGCGGGAAAGTCCGCTCCGATCCCCAGAACGGGTACCAGAGGAACTGGTCCTTCACCGGCACGGGCACGCCGTTGAACGTGGTGAACTCGTTCGGCGTGCCGTTCAGCATGCCTTCGGCGCTGGCGCCGTTGTCGCCGGCAATGTAGATGATCAGCGTGTTGTCGAGCTGGCCCATGTCCTCGACCGCCTGGATCACGCGGCCGATCTCGTGGTCGGTATAGGCGAGGTAGGCGCCGAAGACGTCGGCCTGCTTGATGAAGAGCGTCTTCTCTTCCACGCTCAGCGAATCCCACTGCGGCAGATCCTTCGGCCACGGGGTCAGCTGGGCGTTGGCAGGCATGATGCCGAGCCGCTTCTGATTGGCGAAGATGGTCTCGCGCACCTTGTTCCAGCCGCCGTCGAACAGATGCATGTCGCTGATCTTCTTGATCCACTCCGGCGTCGGATGATGCGGCGAGTGCGTGCCGCCCGGCACGTAGTAGACAAGGAACGGCTTGTCGGGAGCGATCTCCTTCAGCTCCCTCATGTAGTGGATCGCCTCGTCGGCCATGGCGGTGGTCAGGTTCCAGCCCGGATTTCCCTGGAACGGGTAGATGGCCGTCGTGTTGCGGAACAGGTTCGGCTGCCACTGGCTGGTGTCGCCACCGACGAAGCCGTAAAAGTATTCGAAGCCCATGCCGTTCGGCCACTGCTCGAACGGCCCGGCGGAGGTCGCCTGGTAGAAGGGCGTGTTGTGATTCTTGCCGAACCAGGAGGTCGCGTAGCCGTTGTCCCTCAGGATGGCACCGATGGTGCCGTTCTCCTTCCGGATGACCGAGTCATACCCCGGGAACCCCGTCGCGATTTCGCCCACCACGCCGAACCCGGCGACATGGTGGTTGCGTCCCGTGATCAATGCCGCGCGCGACGGCGAGCAGAGCGACGTCGAATGGAAATTCGTGTAGCGCAGCCCGGCCTTTGCGATGCGGTCCATCGCCGGAGTTGGGACGACGCCGCCGAACGTGCCCGGCGCGCCGAATCCGCTATCGTCGGTCATGATCAGCAGCACGTTGGGCGCGCCTTTCGGCGGCACGACGCGTGGCGCCCACCACTGCTTCGATTCCGACGCTTTTTCCCGGATCACGCCACCGAATTTCGGATCGGGCGGCGGAAGCTGCTTGCCGTCGATCGTCGTGGTGGCGCTCGGAGAACCCAAAACGCCATTGACCTGTTGTGCCGAGGCGGATCCCAGGAACGAGGCGCCCGCGACCGCGGAGGTCAAGAGCGCGAACATGTGGCGCGCATTCATCGAAGTTCTCCCAAAACGCGAGTCCGAAACTCCCGTTTAACAGATCGGCATAGTGTGGATTTGCTGGATTACGAGAGCCGATTTGAGCCGGCTCTTTGAAGCTACTGGCGGAGAGGGCGGGATTCGAACCCGCGTTAGGTTATTAACCTAAACACGCTTTCCAGGCGTGCGACTTAAACCGCTCATCCACCTCTCCGTGTGCCGCAGAAAGTTGGCTATCTTACCTGATGCGGGGACCGGCCTCAGACGAGCTGCGACTGCCGCTGCATGTTGGCGTCGACGACGGCCAGCGCGGTCATGTTGACGATGCGGCGCACGGTCGCCGACGGCGTCAGGATGTGCGCGGGCTTGGCGACGCCGAGCAGGATCGGCCCGAGGGTCACCCCGCTGCCGGCCGCGACCTTGAGCAGGTTGAACGCGATGTTGGCGGCGTCGACGGTTGGCATGATGAGGAGGTTCGCCTCCCCCTTTAGCCGCGAATCCGGAAACACACGCAGCCGCACCGCCTCGTCGAGCGCCGCGTCGCCGTGCATCTCGCCCTCGACCTCGAGTTCGGGGTCCAGCGCCGCGACCATCGCGAGCGCCCGCTGCATCTTCCGCGCCTGCGGGTCGGAGCCGCTGCCGAAGCTCGAATGCGAGAGCAGCGCCACCTTCGGCGTGATGCCGAAGCGGCGGATCTCCTCCGCCGCGAGCACCGTGATCTCCGCGACTTCCTCGGCCGACGGATCGATGTTGACGTAGGTGTCGGCGATGAAGACAGTCCGGCTGGGCATCACGACGGCGTTCATCGCGGCGTACACCTTCGCGCCCTTGCGCAGGCCGATCACCTGCGTGATGAACCGGCGGTGCGATTCGTGCGTGCCGAACGTGCCGCACAGCATCCCTTCGGCGTCGCCCATGTGGATCATCATCGCGCCGATCAGCGTGAAGCGCCGGCGCAGGTCGACTTTCGCGGACACCGGCGAAACGCCCATGCGTTTCGTCAGCCGGTAGTACTCCGCCCAGTAGGCGCGGTAGCGCGAGTCGTTCTCCGGATTGACGACCTCGACGTCGACGCCGGGCCGGATGCGCAGGCCGTAGCGCTCGATGTTCTGCTGCAGCACGGCGGGACGCGCGATCAGGATCGGCTTCGCGAGCCCTTCGTCGACGACCACCTGCACGGCGCGCAGCACGCGCTCTTCCTCGCCTTCGGCGTAGACGATCCGTCGTGGCTCCTGCTTCGCCGCCGCGAAGATTGGCTTCATCAGCAGGCCGGAGTGATAGACGAACTGCGTGAGCTTCTCGCGGTACGCGGCGAAATCCGCGATCGGCCGCAGCGCGACGCCGGAGTCCATCGCCGCCTTCGCCACCGCCAGCGCGATCTCGACGATGAGGCGAGGGTCGAACGGCTTCGGAATCAGGTATTCCGGGCCGAAGCTCAGGTTCTCGATGTGATACGCCTGCGCGACGATGTCCGACTGCTCCGCCATCGCGAGATCGGCGAGCGCGCGCACCGCCGCCACCTTCATCGGCTCGTTGATCCGCGTCGCCGCGACGTCGAGCGCTCCGCGGAAGATGAACGGAAACACGAGCACGTTGTTGACCTGGTTGGGGTAGTCGGAGCGTCCGGTGGCGATGATCGCGTCGGGCCGGGCCGCCTTCGCGAGGTCCGGCATGATCTCGGGCTCGGGATTGGCAAGCGCCATGATGAGCGGCCGATCGGCCATCTGCGCGAGCCACTCGGGCTTCAGCACCTTCGCCGCGGAGAGTCCGAGGAAGATGTCGGCGCCGGGCAGCAGGTCGACCAGCTTGCGTGCGTCGGTCTTCTGCGCGTAGCGCGCCTTGTTCTCGTCCATCTCCTCCTTGCGCCCGGCGTAGACGACACCGCAGATGTCGGAGACCCAGATGTTCTTCTGCGGAATGCCGATCGACACGAGGAGATCGAGGCACGCGAGCGCCGCGGCACCCGCGCCGGAGCAGACGACCTTGACCTTCGCGGGATCCTTGCCGACGACGCGCAGGCCGTTGGTGATCGCTGCGCCGACGACGATCGCGGTGCCGTGCTGGTCGTCGTGGAAGACGGGAATCGAGAGGCGCTCGCGCAGCTTGCGCTCGACGTAGAAGCACTCCGGCGCCTTGATGTCCTCGAGGTTGATGCCGCCGAACGTCGGCTCGAGTGCGGCGATGATCTCGACCAGCTTGTCCGGGTCGCGCTCGTTGATCTCGATGTCGAAGCAGTCGATCCCCGCGAACGTCTTGAACAGCACCGCCTTGCCTTCCATCACCGGCTTCGCGGCGAGCGGGCCGATCGAGCCCAGCCCGAGCACCGCGGTGCCGTTGGTGACGACGCCGATCAGATTGCCGCGCGCGGTGAGATTGCGCGCCTCGGCAGGGTCGCGGACGATCTCGTCGCAGGCGGCGGCGACCCCGGGTGAATACGCGAGCGCGAGATCGCGCTGGTTGGTGAGATGCTTGGTCGGCGCGATCGAAATTTTGCCCGGAGGCGACAAGCGATGATATTCGAGCGAAGCCTCGCGGATTTCCTTGTCGGGCATGGGTGCGGCATCCGGGACGCGGGACTGGCATGATAGCCCAAGGGGCGTCGGGCATGGCCCGGGCCGGCGCTCCCGGACCGGCATTTGGGCGGAGCGAACGCCCGGCTCCGTTCGGCTATCATTAGGCGAGGCCACCAGCGTTCCCGAAGCGACGGCGCCCGACGCCGCGTGGAACCGGAGATGGCCGCGTGAGTGCAGCACATCTCGAATGGAGGAGCCATGAAATTCGACCGCCGCCGGTTCGTCGCCGGCACGCTTGCCGCAGTCCCCCTCGCCGCGCTCAGCCCGCGCGCGCTCGGCCAGACCGTCACCACGCTCAAGATCTCGCACCAGTTCCCGGGCGGTACGATCGACACGGGCGACTTCCGCGACCGCCTGGTGCGCAGGTTCGCGCGGGACGTCGAGAAGCGCACCAACGGCTCGCTCAAGTTCGACATCTATCCGAACTCGTCGCTGGTCAAGGTCAACTCGCAGTTCAGCGCGCTGCGCAAGGGCGCGCTCGATCTCTCGCTGGTGCCGCTCTCCTATGCCGGCGGCGAAGTCCCGGAGACCAACATCGGGCTCCTGCCGGCGCTCGTTCCGTCCTATGAAATCGGCAGCAAGTGGAAGAACGCCGAGGTCGGAAAGTTCCTGTCGCAGTTCCTGGCCGAGAAGGGCGTGATCGTCATCACGTGGATCTGGCAGGCGGGCGGCGTCGCGAGCCGGAGCAAGCCGCTGGTCGGGCCGGAGGACGCGAAGGGCATCAAGGTGCGCGGCGGCAGCCGCGAGATGGACATGATGTTCAAGGACGCCGGCGCGTCGGTGCTGTCGCTGCCGTCGAACGAGATCTACGCGGCGATGCAGACCGGCGCGATGGACGCGGCGCTGACGTCGTCGACCAGCCTCATCTCGTTCCGGCTCGAGGAAGTGTCGAAGTTCCTCACGAGCGGGCGCGGCAAATCGTACTGGTTCATGTTCGAGCCGCTGATGATGTCGAAGGAAGTGTTCGACAAGCTGTCGAAGCCGCAGCAGGACGCGATCATGGCGGTCGGCACCGAGCTCGAGAAATTCGCCGTCGAGAGCGCGATGGCCGACGACATCGCGGTCGCGAACGTCTACACGAAGGCCGGCGCCAAGGTCTCCGACCTCGACGACGCGACGCTCAAGAGATGGCAGGCGTTGGCGCGGCCCGTCTGGAAGGACTACTCGGACAAGAACGCGAACTGCGCGAAGCTGCTCGCGCTGGCCGAGAAGCTGTTGTGAGCGCCGAAGGGTCGCCCCGAGGACGCCCGCGCGAGCGGGGCGAAGCCCAGGCCCGAAGGGCGCGTCCGCGAGCGCGGGTGGCGGCCGACGCGCAACGGCGTCCAATGCGAGACGGGTGCAACGAGGCCGCATCGAACTGCGATTCAGTGCATCGCCCTTCGTCGACGACAGAAGGGACGGACTTGTGACGCACGGCGTCGACCTGCCGGGCGCGCCGAAAGGCAAGCTCGCGGTCCACGCCGGTGCGCTGGGTTTGATCGAAATCGCGCTCAATCGCGTCAACCGCGCGATCTCGGTCGTCGGCATGGTGGCGCTGCTGGCCGCCTCGCTGGTGCTGACCTACAGCGTCGTATCGCGCTACTTCTTCAAGGCCGGCACGGACTGGCAGGACGAAGCCGCCGTGTTCTGCATCGTCGGCGCGGTGTTCCTCGCCGGCGCGTGGGTGCAGGCGCAGCGCGGGCACATCGGGATCGAGGCGGTGGCCAGCATCCTCCCGGACGGCGTCAACCGCATCCGGGTCGTGCTGGTCGACTTCATGACGCTCGCGTTCTGCGCGTTCTTCGCGTGGAAGTCGTGGACGCTGTTCCACGAGGCGTGGGTCGACAAGATGACGACGTCGTCGACGTTCGCGCCGCCGCTCACGATTCCCTACGGGCTGATGGCGGTCGGCATGTCGCTCCTCGTGGTCCAGCTCCTGCTGCAGTCGGTCGGCCACTTCGTCGCGAAGGAGCCACCGGCTTGATCCCCGCGACGGAGCGCGGGCCACGAGCGCCGCCGGGCCGCCCGAAGGACGCCTGCGCGAGCGGGGCGACGCTCAGGACGCCTGCGCGAGCGGGGCGAAGCCCAGGCCCGAAGGGCGCGTCCGCGAACGCGGGTGGCACCCGACGCGCAGGAGGATCGTGCGTCTGGACCATGCAATGAGGACGCACCGAAGGGCGCGTCCGCGAGCGCGGGCGGCGGCCGACGCGAGACGGCTTCCGATGACTCGCTCTTACAATGAGGCCGCATGGAATTGCGCTCCGTGGGGCAGCGCAGCGGGCGAATTGGCCAATGAGGCCGCAAGCGTGGGGGGGCTTACGTGAGTGTGCTGGCCATCGGGCTGTTGTTCGGCGGCGTGACGCTCGTCGTCATGTTCTCGGGAATGCCGATCGCGTTCGCGCTGGGCTTCGTCGCGATGCTGTTCATGGCGGTGTTCATGCCCGCCTCCTCGCTCGACACCGTCACGCAGAACGTCTACGAGGAGATGGCGAGCATAACGCTGCTGTCGATCCCGCTGTTCATCCTCAAGGGCGCGGCGATCGGCCGCTCCAATGCCGGGCGCGACCTCTATCTCGCGATGCACGCGTGGATGCAGCGCATTCCCGGCGGGCTCGGCATCGCGAACGTGTTCACTTGCGCGCTCTTCGCCGCGATGGCGGGATCGAGCCCCGCGACGTGCTCCGCGATCGGCAGCGCCGGCATCCCGGAAATGCGGATGCGCGGTTATTCGCCGGGATTCGCCGCCGGCATCATCGCGGCCGGCGGCACGCTCGGCATCCTGCTGCCACCGTCGATCACGATGATCCTCTACGCCGTCGCGGCGGAGGTGTCGCTCGGCCGGCTCTTCCTCGCCGGCATCGGGCCCGGGATGCTGCTGGTCGCGCTGTTCGCGCTGTACGCCGCATGGCGCTTCCGCCGCGAGTATGCCGCCGCGCACGCGGCGTTCGAGAATGCCGGAACGCATTCCGCGTATCTCGAGCAGAAGATCTACACGCTGCACGAAAAGGTCGAGATGCTGCCGCGCGTCGTCCCCTTCGTCGTGCTGCTGATCGGCGTGATGGTGGCGCTCTACGGCGGCTACGCGACGCCTTCGGAGACCGCGGGGCTCGGCGCGCTGCTCGCGCTGCTGCTGATCGGATTCGCCTACCGCGTCTGGCGGCCGCGCGACCTCGCGCCGATCCTCGGCGCGACGCTGAAGGAGTCGACGATGCTGATGTTCATCATCGGCATGTCGCTGCTCTTCTCCTATGTGATGAGCTACCTGCACATCAGCCAGTCGGCGGCGCAGTCGATCGTGGCGATGCACCTGGCGAAATGGCTGCTGCTGGCCGCGATCCTGTTCCTCGTCGTCGTGCTCGGGTTCTTCCTGCCGCCCGTCTCGATCATCCTGATGACGGCGCCGATCATCCTGCCGCCGCTCAAGGCGGCCGGCTTCGACCTCATCTGGTTCGGCGTGCTGATGACGATCGTGATGGAGATGGGCCTCATCCACCCGCCGGTGGGCCTCAACCTGTTCGTCATCAAGAACATCGCGCCGGACATTCCGCTGCGCGACGTCGTGTGGGGCGTGCTGCCGTTCGTCGTGCTGATGTTCGCCGCGATCGTGCTGATCTGCGTGTTTCCCGGGATCGCCACCGCGTTCCCGAATCTGGTGATGGGCGCGCCGAAATAGCGGGCGCCGGCCCGTTCAGGACGTGGTCGTCTCGGCGACGCCGGCGTAGTCGAGGAATCTTTCCGGAGACACGCGCAGCGCGGCACCCGTCGGGCAGGCGCGCACGCAGGCGGCGCCGCCGTCGATCCCCTTGCACATGTCGCACTTCACCGCCTTCTTCTGCATCGACTTGTCGTGGGACTTCGGCTCGCGGCCCGGCTCGGCGCCGGAGCCCCACAGCAGCCACGACCACAGCCCGGCCGCGCGCCGCGCGGGATCGAGCGATGCCATCTGGATCACGCCGTACGGACAGTTGCGCTCGCAATTGCCGCAGCCGATGCAGCTGTCGGCGATGTAGACCTCGCCGTTCTGCGCGCGATGGATGGCGTCGGGCGGACAGTCCTTCATGCAATGCGGGTTCTCGCAGTGTCGGCATGACGTCGGCACGTGGAGCTGCACGTACGTCGGCCCGGATTCACGGTTGAGCCGCGACGTCCCGTCGTGCGTGTCGGCGCAGGCCCGCTCGCAGTTGTCGCAGCGGATGCAAAGGCTCTCGTCGATCAGCAGCACGTCGGTCGCCTCGCCGATGCCCTGCTGCAGCAGGTAGCTGATCACGCTGCCCGACTGGGTATTCGACTCCATCTGCACGTTCGCGCGGATGCGCTCGAGGAACCGGCCCTCGAGCTTCTCGCGCAGCGCCGGCTGGCGGGCCACGACGTCCTTGAACCGCGCGCTGTCGAGCACGATCGCTTCGGTCGCGACTGCCGCCTTCACGGTGCCCATCCGCGGCCCGTCCGACAGGAGCGCCATCTCGCCGATGTAGTTGCCGGCCGCGACATACGAGAGCACGACCTCGCGCCCGCCGATGCGGCGCGACACCGCGACCGATCCGCGGCGCAGCAGATAGAGGCCGTCCGGCGCGTCGCCCTCGGCAAAGAGCGTCTCGCCGGCCGCGTAGGTCTTGAGCTGCGCGTTCGAGATCAGCGTGTCGACGTCGCCCGGCAGAAGCTCCTGCGACAGGTGGGCGAGGATCGTGTGCTTGAGGAACACGGCGTCGATCGTCCGCCGCACGCTGTCGACCGACGCGATCAGCTTCACCATCGAGCGCCGCGGCGTCTCGATCAGCACGCAGCCCTGCCCAGCGCGGACCGTCGCGGCGCGGCGGCGGCCGGAGATGAGCGAGAGTTCGCCGAAGAATTCGCCGGCGCCCAGCACGATGTCGCGCTCCTTCTTTCCCGATTCGTCGGCGATTTCGACCTCGACCAGGCCCTCGACGATGCAGAAGAACGTGTCCGAGTAGTCGTTGCGGGCAAAGATGACGTCGCCGCGCGCCGGCGTGCGGATGTCGCTGTCGATCAGGAACTCGCGCAGCTGCAGCGTGGTGATGCCCGCCAGCAGCGGGACGTGGCGCTGGAGCAGCGCGAGTCCCTCGCCGACGGTGCGCGCCCGCTTGTAGACCGAGAACTTCTTCCTGAGCAGCGGCTCGTCGGCCGGTGCGACGCGGTTGCCGCGGATGTATTCGACCGCCTCGAACCCCTGGTTCATCGCTTGCTTGATCAGCGGGTAGCCGCCGAGCGCGCCGACGATGTAGAGGCCGGGAACGTTGGACTCGTACGTGTCGGAGAGCTGCGGAACCGATGCCGGATCGCTGTTGGGAAACGCGACGCCGAAGGACTCGACCAGCTTGCGCGGGGGAGTCGCCCCCAGCCGCGCGATGACGCGGTGGCATCCGATGAGCTCGGTGCCGGCGGTCGTCGTCGCGCTGAAGCACGCGGGACAACCGGCCGTCTCGACCATTTCCACGCCGAGCGCCTTCGTCTGGTAGCGGCACTCGATGCGGCCGTCCTTGATCGCAGCCAGCACAAGCTCGAGGTTGCCTTCCTTGCAGCGCGCGAATTCCTCGTTGCGGTTGATAAGTATGACGCGGTTCTGCGGAGCGAGACCGAGCGCGTTCTCGATCGCGGCGTCGCCGGCGCCGACGATGACGATGGTCTCGTCCGAATACTCGTCGGGGTCGTCGAGCTGGTACTGGACCACCGGCAGGTCTTCGCCGGGCACGCCCAGCTTGCGCAGGTTGCCCTGCAGTCCGATCGCGAGGATCACATTGGCCGCCTCGACGGCGCTGCCGTCGGCGAGCTTCAGCGCGAACGCGCCTTTCTGCCCCGCGATCGCGGTGACGTCGGCGCCGTGGCGGAGGTTAACCTTGTACTTCGCGATCTCGGCTTCCCACGCGCCGAGGATCGTCTCGCGGGTTCCCGCCGCGAACGACATCGGGCTCCGCAGCGGCAGCACCGCGGGCTCCGCCATCACGTATTTGCCCTTCTGGTACTTGTAGATCGTGGCCGCCGGATGCCGCCCGGACTCGAGCAGCACATGCGCGACGCCGAGTTCCGCCGCGTGCGCAGCGGCGGAGAGCCCGGACGGGCCGGAGCCGACGATCGCAATGTCGAACCGATCTGCCATGTCTAACGATACCCCAGGAGCCGGTCCGACCCTAGAGCCCCACCGTTCCGCGGAACCGCTTCAGCGCCGCCTCGAATTGCGCAGGGCTGTAGCGCTCGTCGTTCGCCCACCGCCGCCTGCAGCGCGGCGAGGCTCGTGTTGACGTCGCGCGCCGATTTCAGCACGCCCTTCTGGTACATGAAGTTCGCCACGCTTCCGATCGCCATCGTCGCCTGCTCCGCCCCCGCGTAATCGCGGTACTGCCCGCGCAGGCCGTCGTTGATGAGGCCGGCGAGGATCGCCCGCATGTCATTCGGCCCGATGTCGCGCTTTTCAAGATCGGCGATGAGCAGCGCCATGTCGGCGCGCAGCGCCCTCGCCTGTCCCATCGGGTCGCCGCCTCCGACGACGGCCTGCTGCAGCCGCGTCATCGTCGACGCGATCCGGTCGCCGAGCGACGGATCGACCACGTGCGCGATTTGCCTCACCATCAGCATACTCGAATCGTTGAGGCGGACCGAGCCCGGCCCGAGCCCGGCGACGCGCGGCACCCAGCGCTTTTCGCTCATCGGATGATGGCACGCGTAGCAGTCGAACAGGACGAGCTCGGGGAAGAGGCCATCGCGGCCGCGCTTCGCGTCGGTGAGCACGTCCATCATCTCCGACACGATGAGCGCCTGCCCGACCGCCCACACCTTGACGCCGTCCCACGTCCTCTTGCGCTTCTCCCAATCCGAATCGGGCTTGAAGTGCGCGGGCTCGACGACCGTGAACGTGTCGAGCTCGAAGCTCATCCGCGGATGGCCGGCACCCATCATCCGGTGCGTGACGAAGCGGTCCGCATTGCCGAAATGGCATGAAAGGCACAGCCGCGCGCGCGCGACCGTGTCGTCGGCCGGATAAAGCCCCATTTTGAGGTTGTCGGCGTGCACCGCGCCCTCCTGGACGTGCGATTGCAGCCACCGGCCGGACGGGCCGTGGCACGCTTCACAGGAGACGCCGTCGTCGAGCCGGAATCGCTCGCCGCGCAGCGCGACGGGTACGTTGTGCGCGTGGCAGTCTAAGCAGATCTTCTCCTGATTGGCGGGCTTCGCGAGGCCGAGGTTGCGCGCAATGCGTTGCGCCTGCTCGGTCGAGAGCACGCGATAGGCGCGCGCGTGCCTGTCGACGCGCGACCAGGTCACGTATTCGGTCTGCAGGACGTCGGAATCCTTCATCGGCTGCACGGAGCCGTGGCACACGCTGTTCGCGCAGTTGACCACGCCCATGCTGGTGTCCGGACTCTGATACGGAAGCGCTACCCTGGTGCCTGATGACGCAGCCGCGGCGACGACAGCGGGCGCGGCCTTGGGGGCGGCTGCGGGCGTCTGTGCCGCGACCGGAATCGCGCCGAGGGCGATGGCGAGCGCCGCGAAGCCGAGCCACGGCCGCAGGTGCGCCGAGTTCGCGATGGAGGGCGGGTTCGGGGATCTCATGGCGTACCTCGCTGCTTCGGCGCCGGCGGGGATGCCGCGGCGCTCGTCCGGGCAGGCACGAACTCCTGCATGCGAACGTCGTCGGTGACGGTGAACACGCTGCCGTCGGGACGCTGGTAGAACTTCCTCATCTCGTCCAGGGTGAACGGCCGTGAGCCGATGCGCCCGAACACCGCGATCTGCGCGCCCGTCTCGTCGACGGCGCGGTCGCGGTCGAGGCCCTTCGACAGCGCGAGTGCCGGCGACGCGGTGTTGCGCCACGCGATGAGCGCGCGGCTTGGGCTCGGGCGAGAACCCATAGAATTTGGGCTGCGTGTCCGGCGCCGTCAGCTGGATCACCTTCAGGCCGTTGGCGCCGTCCGCGACATAGGCGAACAGCGATGCGTTGGTCGTGCCGACGACGACATCGTTGGCGTCGTCGAGCTTGCCGTCGGCGTTGAACGTCATGTAGAGCCGCGGTTCGACCGGCTTTTCGACGTCGACGATCGCGAGGCCCTGCTTGCCGGCGGCGACATAGGCATAGGTGCGCGCGACGTAGAGGCGCCTCGCGTCGGCGAGCGGCACCGCGCGCGGTGCCTACGTGGCGCGGCATCTCCGGATCGGTGACGTCGACGGTCGTGAGGCCGACATCGTCGACGACGAAGAGATAGCGGAACTGCAGGGCGGAGGCGCGGACCCCCTTCAGCGCGACGATCGCCACCAGCCGCGGCGTCAGCGGGTCGTCGAGGTCGACGACGACGAGGCCGGCATCCGCCGCGATGTACGCGTAATGTCCGCCCAGCGTGATGTGGCGCGCGCCGTTCAGGATCCCGTTCTCATTCCACGTGACCGCGCGGGTGAGGAAATTGTTCTGCGGATCGCCATCGGCCAGTGTGTTGACGTTGGTCAGGATCAGCCCCTCGACGGCGTCGGTGATCGCCGCGTAGCTGTAGATCGGATGGAACGCCTGCTCCTGATTGGTGATGCGCATCAGGTCGCCCTGGTTTCGCGTCGGCGCGATCGGCTGATTGGTCGGCAGCGCGACGCAGGTCGCGTTGGCCGACGCGATGTGCGTGTCCTGGCCGAGCGCCGAGAACGGCGCTGTGACGATCTTCTGCGACACGCCCTTGTTGGCGATGCTCGCCACGTCGTAGACGCGCATCCCGCCCTTGCCCTCCGCAACGTACAGATATTCGCCGCGCAGTTGCAGGCAGCGGGCGGCGCCTTCGGTGTCGTGCGCGACGACGTTGGGCAGGCGCTGGCCGCGCGCCTGATGCTGCGCGTACCAATCCGGGTACGCGTAGCGGTGCAGATAGCTGCCGATCACCGCCTGCGGCTCGTCCCATTCGGTGACCTGCACGGCGGCAATGCGCTTCTCTTCGCCGATCCACGCGTTGTAGCCGACGAAATTGACGAAATTCGTTCCCTGCAGCAGCAGCTGCGCCATGATCGCGTTGTTGTCGTTCGCCGCCGACACGTGGCAATCGGTGCAGGTCTTGGTCTCGGTCTTGCGCTCGGTGTGCGGATAGTGCGGCGCGAACGCCTGCGAGCTGAATCCCGACGCCGCGATCGGCGGCTGCTGGATGTAGATGCGCTCGCGGTTGATGTTGGTGGACGACAGCACCAGCGCCGAGCTCGAGCGCACCGGCGCGATCTTGCCGCCCTTGACCGGGCCATGGATGCCGAGCTGGAACATGTCGTCGCGCGCGACCTGCGGATTGTAGGTCGCGAAGTTGCGCGTCTCGCCGCCCTCGTAATGCTGGCGCTCCGTCTTCCAGTTCGCCTGGATCGGCAGGTGGCAGCCGGCGCAGCTCGTCGTCCACGAGACGTGGCAGGCCTGGCAGGTCATCCTGTCGTCGCCGTGCGCGAGCTTTGCCGTATCGACGCCCGGTCCCCACTGCATCGACGCATCGCTCGACATCAGCTTCGCGCGCGCCGCCTTCGCGTTGTATTTCGGGCTCGCGGGATCGACCGTGTCCTTGACCAGCGTCATCTCCCATTCCTTGCCCGGGTCGAGCGCGGAGCGCTGGTAGAGCTTGCCGTCGCGCCATTCGAAGCGCTTGCGTCCGTCCTGCGTGCGCAGGAGCGACAGGTCGGTGCCGCCGGGCTGCGCTGCCGGGCCGGTCGTGAAGAGCGTCGGATAGCGCGACACCGTGCCGTGGCAGTCGGCGCAGGCGATCTCGATCGCCGCGGCCACCTCGCCGTAGATGTGGCCGTTGCCGTGCGCGTCCTGCGCGAAGTGGCAGTCGACGCAGTGCATGCCGATGTCCATGTGGATCGACGACAGGTGCACCGCCTTGCTCGAACTTCGCCGGGTCGTCGTCCGGCGACGACGTTGCCGTCCTTGTCGAGCAGCGTGCCCTTGCGGTCGCGCTTGAACACGGCGCGGAAATTCCAGCCGTGGCCGTGGTAGTCGGCGAACTGCGTGTCCTTGAGCTTCGGGTTGAGCGACGAGACGTCGTTCAGGAATTCCGGATCGCCCCATTTGCCGCGGATCGCGGCCTCCTCCGGGTTGCGCTCGAGGATCGCGCGCGTCTCCTCGGCGGTCGGGTACTTCTGCTTCTCCGGCCACATGAACGGCGCGTCGGACTCGTAGTCCCACATGGTGTAGCCGTAGTACGTGTTCACGAACATGTTGGGCTGGTGCATGTGGCAGACCATGCACTGCGACGACGGGATCGCGCGTGTGAACTTGTGCTCCAGCGGATGGCCCGATTCGTCCTTCGGGATGGTCGGATCCGCCGTGTGCGACATGCCGCCGTGTGCCCGAACCCGGCATACGGCCCCGAGTGCTTCGGATCGCGGTCGTTCGCGTAGACCGACGTGGCAGCCGCGAGCAGCCGGACGAGCGGTAGTCGCCGGGCTGGTCGTTGGTGCCGAGGAACCACATGTGCGGGTCATTGAGGCGCGTCTTGGTGATGTTGATCACCGGCACGGCGATGCGGCTGCCGGTGCCCGGGCCGCGGTTCGACTGGCGGATGTCGGGGCGCCCGGGCTCGTCGAGCTTCTGCAGCGTTGCCGGCGATGTTCGGCAGGCCGATCTCCGGGAACTGCGACGAGATCACGCGGCCGCCGCGCTCGAACACGCGGAAGATGTCGGCGGGCGGAACCGTCTCCCACGCCGGCAGCGGATAAAGGCGCGGCAGGATGCCCTTGTCCGTCATGAACGGCGTCGGCGCGATCGGATTGACGATGGTCGCGGGCTCGCTCGCGGCGGTGTACGCCTCGCCCAGGATGTAGCGCTTGAACGGCAGGATGCCGTTGTTGTACGCGGCGCCGCCCCAGAGCATCGCGGAAGTCGACATCAGGCTGCGCTCGGCCGCCTGGATGATGCGCAGGTGGCACGCGCCGCAGGCGTGGCGCGCGACGCGATAGTCGCCGGGGTTCACGAAGCGCACGAATTCGGGCGATTCGCGGTTGAGCAGCGTGTAGCTGTCCGGCGGATTGGCGCTCGACGGATATTTCCACGCAATCGGATAGCGCGGCAGCACGTGCGCCGCTTCGACGGCCGCGCGATAGACCGTGTCCTTCGGATCGCTCGTGGGCGGCTTCGTCACGCGCGCGTCGCCGCCGTGGCAGTCGGTGCAGCCGAGAATGACCGCCGGATTGACGTGCATCGTCTGGTGGTCGCTCGCCGTGTGGCAGGTCTTGCATCCTTCCGATTTGGCTTGTGCCTGTGCGACTGTCTGGCGCTCCGGCGCCGCGGGCTGCGGCGCGTCGGCGCGAGCGACCGGCGCTTCGCCCGACGACGCGAAGGCGAGCGTGGCCGCGAGCATCGCCCACGCAAGTCCCGTGGCGAGCCGTGCGCGGCGGCAAAGCTTCGAGCGGATCGGCGCGTTCGTCATCAGAAGGTCAGCAGCAGGTTGAAGAGCACCGAATACTGCGTCTTGTTGCCGTCGAGCGAATATAGTTCCTTGAGACCCTGTCCCGGGAACAGCACGCCCGCCGAAGCATTGACGAGCACGTTCTGCGAGAAGAACGGGCGGTACTGCACGGCGACCGACGCGTCAGTCCCGATCTCGCGGTTGATCGTCCCCTGGTTGCGCAGCACCGCGAGCGAGGACGTGTTCGCGAACCACAGCTGGTTGACGTTGACGATCGCCCGCCATTCCGGCGCGAGGTCGAAATCCGCGCCGAGGCCGACGAGGGCGAGCCCGGGATTCGTGAAGTTCGACTGTCCCTCGTCCTTCGACGAGCGCAGCGCCGCGAGCACGCCGTTGCGACCGGACAGCGCGACGCCGCCGCCGCCGATCAGCGGCACCGCCTGCCGAATCCAGTAGCTCGTGTCGGCGCCCGCGAACTGCGGATTCTCGAGGATCGCGTCGAACCCGGTGGCCTTGCCGTCGAACGGGTCGTTGTCCCCGCTCTGGAAGAGTCCCGTGCCGCGCACGCGGATCCAGTCGAAGTCGCGCGACACCTCGCCGACCGCGAAGAACGCGCTCACGTCGACCTTCTGCTGCGCGAGCGGGTCGCGGTCGACGCTGCCGAACGCGTAGTAGCCCGACGCCGTCAGGTTCCAGCGGCCGAAATGGCCGTCGCCGTTGACTCCGAGGTAGGTGACCTTGTACGAATGGAGCGTCTCGTCGCCCAGCGCCGCCGGGCGCGTGAGGAAGCCGTTGTTGTCGTAGTACACGGCGTTGTTCTCGCGGTTGTCGTCGTAGATCAGCGTTCCCTGCAGCGTGAATCCGGGCACCGGAAAATCCTGCCGGTACAGGTTGGCGACGAGGAGGTCGTCGTCGCGCAGCGGCTTGCCGATGTCGTTCAGGCCGCTGTTGGTGTCCTTCTCGATGCGGCGGAACCACGCGAGGTTGTACTGCCAGCGGTTGTTGTCGCGATTGCCGAAGAGGCGCACGCCGATCGGCTCGTCGACGTAGAGCAGCCCGCGGAAATCCGAGATGAACGGCTGGATGCCGACGCGAAGGCTGTCGAAGTCGTAGTGGTCGGAGACGTTGCGAACGTGGTAGTCGACGAAGGCTTCCTGCAGCGCGACGATGCTGTCGTTGCGCGTCGTGCCCGTGCGCGGATCGACGTTGGTCGCGCGCACCTCGCCGACATCGGTGCGATTGAAGTTGATGACCGGCACCACGCGGAACTCGAGGTCCGGCGGACGGAACGTCGTGTCGCCCTTGATCAGCGCGAAGCTGAGGATCAGGTTCTCCACGAACTGCGTCTGCTTTCCCCGCCCAAACTGGTCGTTCGACCCCGGGTCGAGCGTGGACTGCGCGCCGACGGCGGTCGGGAGGCGGCGCGCTTCGAAAAGCGTGTCGGAGATCGCGCCGACGTTGACGAACCAGTCGTCACCGAAGACCGGCCGATCGCCCTTCAGCTCATTCGGGTTGTACGGATCGAACCAGCGCTGGTGGACGACGCCGAGCTCGTCGACGAGCCGCCAGCGGTCGGGCACGGGCACCGTCTCGCGCGGCAGCATTGCGGCAGGCGGCGGCACCTGCGAGGGATCGATTTCGGGAATCACGGGCTCGAGCGGCCGGCCCATCGGTTGCAGCTGGACGATGCGATCGTCGGGCAGCGATTCGGCGGCCTTCGGTTCAGCTTGGGGCGCCGGCGCGGAGGCCGTTTCGACGGGCGCGGTGCCGGGGAGCGTGCGCACGAGCCCGGGCGCCGCATTGACCGAGATATTCGGCCGTTCGGCGCCCTGCACATAGCGGATCCAGCCGGGCCGTCCATCGACGAGCTCGATCCGGAACCAGATGCCCTTGCGCTCGACCGCGTGCAGCCGCGCGCCCTGCTGCTCCTGCGCGATCACCCGCGAATTCGCGTCGGGCGCGGCGTAGACGTCGAGCGCTGCGGCGAGGACCTGGATGTCGTAGCGTCCGTCCTTCGAGAGCGGCGGCTCTCCCGGATCGTTCCTCGCCACGACAGCTCTTGTCGGCGCACCGGTCGGCGCGGAAGGCTGCTGCGCAAACGCCAGCCCCATCACGACCGCGCAGGCAATCGCCACCGCGCACCTGCCGCCACGAGCGAACGCGGTTCTTTCAGAAGCCGGCACAGACATTCTGCTCGGTGCTGTCGTTGAACGGGGACTGCGGACAGTTCACGTAACGCAGCCGCGTGCCGGTGCCCGCAGGAACGATGTTGTCCGCACGCCTGCCCGCGGGCGCGTTGCCGATCGCGTTGCCGAGCGCGGTGCCTGCGTTGGCGAGCCCGAGGAACGCGACCATGTCGTCCTGGTCGACGCCGTCGCCGGAGACGCCCACGGCACCGACCAGCTGTTGGCCGCGATAGATCGGGAAGCCGCCGGGGAATATCTGAATGCCGTTGGGCAGCGTCGCGTCGCCGGTGCAGCCGACGACCGGATCGCCGAGAACGCCCGCGACCAGGTTGTTGTTCACCAGATCGAGCTGCAGCCCGTCGTTGAACACGCTCCATGGCGGCACCGGCTTCGCCAGCGAACCATTGGCCGTTCCCGCGATGCCGTCCGGAAAATACGGCCGCGCGAGATTGGCGATCGCGCGATTGCTGTAGGCGATTCCATTGGCGAGTGCGGTCGGAGCGGCGAGGAACGCGCGCGTCGCCGTCACGTAGGCGGCGATCGACGACGACGCAGGCGGCGTCGGATAGTTCGCCGGCGGGAGCGCCTGGAGCTGCGCGGCCGCCGTGACGCTCGAGAAGAACGCGGCGGTGCGCGCCTTCTGCACGGCGACGTCGGTGCCGAACACGGGCGCGTCCTGCGAGCGCACGAGGCCCAGCACGACGCCCTTGGTGTCGACGACGACGACGGAGACCTGCGCCGCCGATCCCAGCGGACGCCTGATCTGCGCACGCGCGCGGGCGGCGACCGCGAGCCCGCTCTTCAGCGTCTGCGTGACTTCGTTCTGCGTCAGCAGCCCATCGGACCCGGCCACCGGCGGATAGCGCGGCGCGTTGGCCGAATCGACGAGTATGTAGGCGCCCGTTCCGGCGAATGCGAGGCTCGCATCGGCGCGGTAACCGGACGCGGGCGTGCCGAACGCGACGCCCGCGACGATCGGCGAGCCACCGTAGCCAGTCACGTTGATCAACGCGCCGACGATGCCGTTGACCGACGCGAACGGCGGCGCTGTCGCCGGAGTGCTCTTGATCGCTTCGCTGTCGACGTACCGCAGCGTGCGACCGTCGACGGTGATCTCGTTGGCGCGCCGGTCGGCGGGCGCCGCCAGGCCGGCCCCGCCGGCGACCGCGATCAATTCGTCGACGTCGGCATCGGTGTCCGTGATCACGCGATCGAGACCGTACGTGCCGTCGGCCACGACGCCGATGCCGCCGACCACCGTTCCGTTCTTGTAGAGCGGCAGCCCGCCCGGGTCTGCCGCGAGGCCGAGCGGCGCGCGCTTCGGCCCGACCGTGCCGGCGCTCGCGCGCTGGCTGACGTCCGAGCAGGAGAGCTGGCTGAACTGGACGCCCGACAGCGGCCCCGACGGCTGGTTCTCCTCGCCGGGATCGAAGTTCTGCTGGATGATCTGGCCTGCCGTGCGCGTCGAGAAGGCGTTTCCCTCCGACGACAGGTACGCGCCGGTGATGGCCTTCGACAGCGCGGCCAGCTCGGACGGCACCGCAATGCCTTCGAGGCCCCCGGTCGCGCCGCTGTTCGACGTAATCGTCACCGTGGCGACGGCGCCGTTCATCTGGAATACGCCGAGCACGTTGCCGACGCGGTCGACGACGGCGATCGTCGCCTTCACGTTGTTCGCCTGCGCTTCGGTGACCGCCTGCGCGATGACATGCTGCACGTCGGCGACGGTCAGCGCGGAGGTTGCCGTCGTGCAGCTGCCCGAGCATCCGCCCGAGCCGCTGCCTCCGCCGCCTCCGCCGCAGCCGGCGACGAGCGACGCGAGCGTTATGACGGCGGCGGCCGCGACGCGTCGAGACTTCATGGCGCCGCCGCCGGTCCGCTCACCCCTGCCGCGGCGCGCGCAAGGTGCCGCGCATCGGGGTCCGCAACCTTCTGCATCGGCGCATGCCCCGGCAGATGGAAGCCGTGGCACGCCTCGCAGGTCGAGACTTCGCGTTTCGCCGCGCGTACGTTGCCGGCATGGCAGACGCGGCACGTCTCGATGTCGGGGATGTTGACGTCGCTGCTCTTCGTCGACCGCGCGACCTTGTCGTGGCAGTCGGAGCACTTGTACGTGCGATGCCGCTCGTGGTCGAAGCTCGCCTTGGGCAGCCACGTCGTGGCGATGTGGACCGGCGCCACGCTCCACAGGATGTCGGCTCCACCGCCCGGGCCGGCCTTCCTGGCGATCTCGTGACAGACGATGCAGACACGCGCCTCGAAAAGGTCCTGCGCGACCTTGCGCGCTTTCGCGCGCGCCCATGCGAGCGCCCGCTGGCGTTCTGCTTCGGTAAGGGTCGCGCCGGCCGGCCGCGGAACGTCGCGCCGGATCTCACCGGTGTCGATGACGTCGACCGGGACGTTGTTGAGGGCGATGCTTGCATAGAACTCCTGCATGGTCACCATCGCGTCGTCGACCGATCCGTGCGGCACCTGGCGCGACGTGACCGCGGGCTCGAACTCGAGCGTGTGGCACAGCACGCAATGCTTCTGCATGTTGATCGGCTCGAACGCCTTGCCGCTCGCATCGGGCACGTGACAACTGCGACATTCGAGGCTCACTCTCCCTTTCGGGCTGCGGATGCTCTGCCGCAAGTGCTCGTCGTGCGGGAAGCGGAGATGCGAGCGCTCGACGAGGTTTGTCTTGTCGGTCTCGACGACGCGGACCACGTCGTCCTTGCCGGGGCCCGTCCACAGCGTCACCTTGAATTCGGGATGCGCCTTCGCGAAATCGGCCGCGTTGCCGAGCTTCGTGTCCGGAGCGCGGCGCTTGAGATCGGCGTGGCAATCGGTGCACAGGCCGGAATCTATGCGCACGAGTCCGTTCGCGCCCTTGTGATCGGCGTGACACGTCGCGCACCGGACGCTGCCGAACAGGCGCTCCTCGGCAGCGGCGGCCGCCACGTGTCCGGCGACCTTCTGGTGGCAGCCGACGCACGTGCGGTCGCGCACGCGCACGAACGGCAGCTCGTGGCACTTCGCGCAATCCTGCGCGAACGCCTGGTGTCCTGCAGCGAGCGGGCCGGGATTCCACGATCGGTCGGGCGCGATCGGCATCTTCGCCGTCGCGGCGCGCAGCGGCGGCAGCACGGCGTTGATGACGGGAATCGCGAGAAAGGCGGCGAGCACGATCAACAACAGCGCCCAGGCCGGCGCGCGTTTGGCGAGTCGCGTCATCTCGAGCGACGTTCGCGAGCGCGCCCTGATCTCGGCGAGGTCGTCGGGCAGCGGTCGCACGAGCTCGACCGACAGCACCAGGTCCACGCCCGAGGGTGCGGTCTCGACGTCGAGCGCATAGGGCCCGATCTCGACGTGCACCCCGGGTGCGAGCGTCGCTTCGGCGTCGGGCCGGCCGTTCACCATCATCGTCGCGGTGCCGACGGTCGCGAGTCGTATCGCGCCCCGGTCGACGAATATCGTCGCGTGCAGCAGCGCGACGCGCGGATCGGGAAGGTAGATCGGGCACGACGTCGCGCGGCCGAGTTCGAACGATTCGCCCTCGATCGTCCGCGCCGCGCGGACCGGCAGGCCCTTGCGGCTGCGCGTTACGGTGATGAGGCTGAGCCGCATCGCCCGCTCACCAGTAGAAGAAGACGCTGACGATGTGCGCGGTGAGCGCGCCCAGAAGCGCGATCGACAGCGGGACGTGCACGTAGAGCCAGAGGTCGAGGCGCGCCTTGAGCGCCACGGCGCGGCGCGCCCGCGCGACCAACTCCTCCTTGCGCGCCATCAGCGCAAAAAGTTGTTGATTGACGCGCGCGGCGTCGCCGCCGAGCGTCTTGCCGATCGCGGCGAGCCCCGCGACAGCGGCGGAGGTCGGACACTCCGGGTCGCGTCCGGCGAGCTGCTCGCGCCATGTCCCGCCGATCCGCGTTCCCTGCGCTGCCGCCATGACGAGCTTGTTGGCGGCATCCGGGAGCGACAGCGCGAGCGATCGCGCCTGCCGGTCGATGTCGGCGATCTTCAGCAGCAGCGACTCCTGCGTGTCGTCGCCGAGCGCGTCAGTGATCTTCGCCGGGTACCGGACGTAGGCCCACACGCCATAGAAGCCCGAGACGATCACGCCGAGCATCAGCGCATAGGCCAGCGTGTGCACGTTCCATCCGAGCTCGAACGCGGCGTGCAGCGTCACGATGACGATCAGCGCCGTGCCCAGATAGACGTGCGCGGACAGCCATCCCTGCAGCATGCCGGCCGTCGACCGGTATCGGCGCTTGCGAACGCCGAACCACGCGAGCCACGCGATTAGCAGGGCACCGATCGTCCCCAGCGTGTAGCCGACCCACGTGCCGCCGTAGCGTCCGGTCGGGGGACGGTCGAGCGCGTACACGGCAATCGCCGCCGCGACAACGACGGCGGCGATCTTGAGGTGCCGGTAGTTGGCGTACGCAAGCAGCGACCGGTGACGCATCTGCGCTCCCTCCGATGGCACGAGGGGCGCTTTGCGCGCACCTGCCCGTGCACCGAGTCTAAACGTCCGACGGCGAATCGTCACCTGCGGTGCGCCGCCGCACGGCATCGCCTCTTTCGCCGGCGCATCGCAGTTGCTATGATCCGGCGAGCCACCGTCCGGCCCGCCATGCTCCCCGACACGCTTCGCTCGATGTCGCCGGCCACCTCCGCTGCTTGCTGCCGGGGATTGGCGCTCGCGGCCGCGCTCGCGTGTCTGCAAGCGACGCCTGCGCGCGCGTCGCCGGGGGACGAGCTGCGCGCGGATGTCGAGGCGGGACGCTCGGCGGCAGCGTATGCCCGCTGTGCGTCGCTGGACGCGCAGGCCGACGCCGAGCCCGCCATCGAGCTGTGGTGCGGCGTCGCCGCGGTCGACGTGGGCCGCCCCGGGGAGGGCGTGCTGGCCCTCGAGCGCTATGTCCTCAGATTTCCCAACGATGCGCGTGCGCGGCTCGAGCTCGCCCGCGCCTATTACTACGCGGGCGACAACGTGCGTGCGCGCGCCGAGTTCGAGGGCGTGTCCCGCCTCGATCCGCCGCCAGAGGTGATCGCGGGGATCAACCGTTATCTCGATGCGATCGCGATCCGCGAGGCGCAATATCTGCCGAGCGCACTGGGCTACGTGGAACTCGGCGCCGGCTACGACAGCAATGCCAACGCCGGCGTCGGCAGCGCGGCGATCAGCCTTCCCCTGCTCGGTCCCGTCACGGTCCCGCCCGCCGGCGTGGCCCAGGGTTCGGCGTTCGGCTGGCTGGCCGGCGGTGCGCAGGGAAGCTATCCGGTCGCGCCCGGCGTCGCGCTGTTCGGCGCGGTGAACGGCAACGGCACCTTCTACGGCGATGCGAGCGAATTCAATCTCGCGAATATCGCCGCCGCGGGCGGCGCGAGCTATCAAGCCGACCGCAACTGGTACGCGCTTTCGCTCGCCGCCGGGGAAATCCTGCTCGACGGCTCCAAATATCGCACGAGCACCGGCGCAGGCCTCGAATGGAGGCGCACGCTCTCGCCCGAGGCGACGATCTCGCTGGCGCCACAGTTCGCGCGGCTCGATTACGCAGGGGACAACTTCGTCTGGAACTCCAACTTCTTCGCGCTCGTCGCGCACTACCGGCAGGCGTGGCTCACCAACTGGCAGCCGGTGCTCAATGCCAGCGCGTGGTACGGCGACGATCACAATCGCGAGAATCGCCCCGATCTCGGCCGCAATATCTACGGCCTGTCCGCAGACGTGACGGTGTCGCCCAACCCCCTATGGGCGTTCAATGCGGCGCTCGCGTACGCGCAGAGCGACTACGACGGCCCGGTGCCGCTGATCGACGTGACGCGGCAGGACCGCAACTTCACGGCGGGCGTCGGCGCCGTCTATCTCATCGCGCGCGGCTGGTCGGTGCGCGGCGAGTATCAATACATCCGGAACAATTCGAACATCGACCTCTACACGTACTCGCGTCAGGTGGTCGCCGTGAAGCTTCGCTACGAGTACAGGTGAGGACCCGGCCCATGCGCACGTCGCTACGCTCCGCAATGCAGTCGTTCCTGCTCGTCGCCCTCATGGCGCTCGCGGGAACGGCCTTCGCGCAGGCGGCCGGCAAGGTCGTGCTCGCGGTCGGCGACGTGGTCGCGGTGCGCGGCACGGACCGGGTCCGCCTCGTCGCCGGCGCCGCGGTCAACACCGGCGACACCGTTGTCACCGGCGCGCAGAGCCATGCGCAGCTGCGCTTCGCCGACGATGCGCTCGTCGCGCTGAAGCCCGACTCCGAATTCCGCATCGAGAAGTTCGTCTACAACGGGCGCGAGGACAACGCCAACGTTGCCGTGTTCCGGCTCGTGCGCGGCGGATTCCGCACGCTGACCGGCGAGATCGGAAAGGTCAACAAGGAAGCCTACCGCGTGGAGACGACGCAGGCGACCATCGGCATCCGCGGCACGCACTATCAATTGCAGGCCTGCGCGCCGTCGCAGTGCAGGAACGGCACCGAGTACGCCGCGTCCGGCCTGTATGGCGGGGTGTTCGACGGCAAGGTCGCGGTGTCCAACGGCTTCGGCGCATCCGACTACGGCGCCTGGGAGTACTTCTTCGTTCCCGACGGTGAGGCGCCGCAGCGCTGGCTGGTGCCGCCGCTGTTCCTTTCGGATGATCTTGCCACCGGATCGCCGTCGACCGCGAAGGCGCCGCGCGACCTCACGATCGTCAAGGTTCCGGAGATCGACTGGCTGCTTGCGTTGCCCGTCGTTCCGGTGCCGCCGTTCACCTACATGGCGACCGAGGACCACAATCTGGTTCCCAACGTCCTGCCGCAGCAGATCGTCATCGGCTCGGACCGCGACACGCTCGAGCTCGACTCGACGCAGAATCCGGCAGTGCTGCTCTCGACCAACGGCAACGGCGAGCTGACCTCCTTCGTCAATGCCAACCTGGCGGCCAGTCTCGGTAGCGCGTCGCTCGTCGACACCGGCAGCGACGGCAGCGCCGCCGGGCTCAACTGGGGCCGCTGGGAAGGCAAGGGATCGACGATCCGGCAGAAGCTGCCCGACGGCAGCATCGCGAGCAACGACGGCGGCAACCTGCACTACATCTACGGCAATGTCGCAGTGTCGCTGCCGAGCTCCGGGCAGGTCACCTATGTTCCCGTGGGCGGCACGCACCCGACCGACTCGGCGACCGGCGCGACCGGAACGCTGATCTCGGCCGGCATCATCAACGTCGACTTCAATCTCGCGAAGGCGCAGTTGAGCGGGCTCGCCGCCGGCTTCACCAACGCGACGTACACGCTGGGCGGCACGGCGAGCATCATCAACGGACAGTTCTCGACCGCCGGCCCCGGTGGCAATGCGGCGTGCACCGGAAGCGCCTGTCGCGGCCTCGTCGCCGGGAATTTCGTGGGCTTCTTCGCCGGCCCGGGAGGCGCGGGCATCGGTCTCGACTACTACTTCAATACGCGCGGCGGCGGCGTCATCGAAGGCGTGACCGGATACCGCAGGTGCCCGGGGCCGGGCGGCTGCTGAGGCCCCTCCCCGCTATTTCGTCGTGAAGCGAGTCGTACCGTCCCAATCGGCGGGCGGCGGCGCAGCGATGAATTCGTCGCATCGTGCCACATAGAGATCGCGCAGCGTCGAGGGCGCCAGCGCCGCGAACTTCTCCCGCGCTTCCGCGAAGTCGACACCGCGGTAGCATGCGAGCGCCTGGTTCCATTGCGCGAGAAATGCCGACGCCTCGCCCGGCGCACCGAGCGGCTCCCAGATCGAGATCGGCTGCTCCCTGCCCTTGACGCGCACGCGATCGATCTCGCGCCATGCGAATTCCGGCGCGCCCGCCTTCGTCGCTTCGCCGCAGACGATGCCGACGCCGTAGACCTTCGTGAGGCCTTCGAGGCGGGACGCGAGATTCACGGCATCGCCCAGCACCGTGTAGGCCTTGCGAAAACGCGACCCCATGTCGCCGATGCTCATCAAACCGGAGTTGAGCCCGATCCCGATCTCGAGCTCGGGCCAGCCGCGCTCGCGGAACGGCGCCGCGAGCGAGCGCATCGTCTGCTGCATCGCGAGCGCCGCCGCGACCGCATCGTGCGCGTGCCGCGGGTTCGCGAGCGGCGCGCCCCAGAATGCCATGATCGCGTCGCCGATGTACTTGTCGATGGTGCCGTGGTGCTCGTGGATCACCTCGGTCATCGGCGTCAGGTAGGCGTTCATCAGCGCCGACAGCTCGCGCGGCTGCAGGAGCTCCGACACCGACGTGAAATTGCGCACGTCGCTGAAGAGCACCGAGAGCTCGTGGCTCTCGCCCTCCATCGAGAAGCTGCGGCCCGCCTCGCGCATCTGCCTCACGCGCTCCGGCGGCACGTATTCGCCGAACATGTCGGACAGATGCCGGATCGCGCGCGCTTCGCGCAGGTATCCGGTCATGATGTTCCACATGAGCAGCACGAGCAGCATCACGAGCGTCGCCGCGAGCGGGACGACAGCGTTGTCGTGCCGCCAGAACCACAGGTTCGCACCGATCACCATGGCGGCCACGACGACGATGCCGAGTACGCCCAAGAGCGGACGCCGCCACGGCACGGCGAACACCACCAGGAGGCCGGCGACGAGAATGATCAGCGCTTCGATCTGCGTGGTCCCGGCGGGCACCGATTTCAGCTCCTCGTTCAGCATGCCGGCGACGAGGTTCGCGTGGATCTCGACGCCGGGATAGTCGGGCGCGAGCGGCGTCGAGCGCAGATCCGAGAGCCCTTTCGCGGTCGTCCCCACCAGCACGATCGCGCCGGTGAAGGCGTCGGCGGGAATCGTCCCTGCGAGGATCTCGGTCGCCGAGTAATAGCGGAAACTCTTCTCCGGTCCGCGATAGGGGACGAGCGCCGTGCCATCGCGCGCGACCGGCACGACGAGCCCGGAGAGATCGAGCGAATCGAGGTCGCCGTTGCTGTCGAAATGCGGGACGACCGCCTTGCCTTCGACGGCGGCCTGCGCAATCGCCACGGCGAGCGCCGGATAGAAGGCCCCCTGATAACGCTTGACGAGCGGAATGCGGCGGACCACGTTGTCCGAGTCGAACAGCGGATCGAGGTGGCCGGCGGACGCGGCGGCGCGCTGCAGGATCTCGAGGTTTGCCGCGTAGCCGTTCTCGTCGGCGATCGGGATGTCGTGCCCGCCGAGCGCCGCGGCGGTGAACACCGGGGCGGGCAGCGTACCAGCGCGCTGCACGTCCTTCGTATAGGTGAAGGCGAGCACGACCGGTCTGCCCTGCATCGCCCTTGCGAAGCGCGCGTCGTAGTCGAGATCTTTGCGAAGCTTCCCGACGGTCGCGTCGAATCCCGGCGCGCGCCGCAGTTCCGTGTGCGCGAGATCCTCGAGCACCGCGCTTCCGCTCGAGGTGTCGGTCTCGGGGAAGATGATGTCGAACCCCACGAGCCGCGCACCGTATCGATCGAACAGCTGATCGAGAAGGCGCGCGAGCTTGTCGCGCGGCCAAGGCCAGTGGCCCTCGCGGCGCAGGCTCTTCTCGTCGATGTCGACGATGACGATCTGCGGGTCCTTCGTCCCCGGCATCGTCGCCTTGAGCCGCACGTCGTACGCGATCGCCTCGAGCTTGCCGGCAAGCGGAAATGAAAGCGCGTGGCGGTTCTCGTCGAGCAGCGGCTCGACCAGGAACACGGCGACGATGGCAAGGCCGGTCAGCCAGCGCGGCGTGCCGGCCAGTCGATGCAGCAGCCGCTCCGGGACGAAGCCCATGCGGGCGCGCTTAGCGGCGGAGCCGGCGCGCGGCGAGGAATCCCAGGAGGATGGCGAGAAGCGCCAGCAGCGACTGCGAAAGCGTCGGGATGGTGAGATCGGTGTTGACGCCGTCGAGCAGGATCAGGTGCGGAACCGAGGCCGCCGGCGGGAACATCCCGTCGCCCATGTACACGGCGCTCATCGCGACGTTCGCGTCGACCGGACCGGTGACCGTCGCGTGCGCGACGCCGTTCACGAGGTCGACCGTTGCCACGGTCTGACCATCGCGCCGGATCTCGACCGATCCGCTCGGCACCAGTGTCGTGTCGACAGGGGTGACCGCGACGTCGACGGCAACGCTGCTGTTCGCCTTCGCCCTCGCCGGCGCCGCGAGCGCGACCACCGGCGCCGCAAGCAGCACGCCCTTGATGACGAATGCGTCGAGCGGTCCGGCGAAAGCCTCGTTGTAGAGCGCGTCGCCTGAGTAGTGCACGCACACGCCGTAATCGTCGATCGCGAGATCCGCGACCGCGACCCGCGCCTTCCCGGTGGCGTCCAGCGGCGCCGTGCGCGCGGGAGGCACCGGGCTCGACGGATTGCCGAACTTGAACGGCGCGGGACAGCGCGCCGCGCTTCCGGCGACCCAGACGTCGACGGTGCCCGTCGCGACGACGGGACCGATCAGCGTCGCAGTCACGGTCAGCGTCTGCCCGGAGATCACGGGACTCGGCGCCGTCGTGACCTGCAGTACGGCGCTGCCTTTCACGACGACGATCGTATAGGACTGCGTGGTCTTGGTTCCGCGCGCGTCGGTCACGCCCGCGGCGAACACGAACGTGCCGGCCGCGGTGGGCGTGCCGACGAGATGGCCGTCGCCGCCGAGCGTCACGCCGGGTGGCAGCGCCCCGCCGACGAGTTGCCAGACATACGGCGGCACGCCACCCTGCGCCTGGAGCATGACGTCGAGCGGTGTGCCGGCGGTAGCCGGCGCCGCGAAGACCGACGGCGGCGTGGTGATCACCAGCGGCGGCACGTCGATGAGGATCGTGAACGGCTGCGACGCATTCGGCTTGATGCCGTTGGTTGCGATGATCGCGCCCGAGAACGAGCCGACTACCGTGGGCGTGCCCGTGATCCGAAGCGTCGACGGATCGAGGATGAGTCCCGGAGGCAGCCCGCTGGCCGTGACCGTGATGGGTGCCGTTCCGGCGACCGTGACCTGGAAGGCATACGGCGCGCCGACCGTGCCGTCCGGCGGCGCCCCGCTGGTGATGATGGGCGCCCGCCCGCTGAGAATCGCGAGCGTGCCGCTGGTCGCCGGCTCCGTCTTGAACACGTCGACGTCGTTGTAATCGAATATCGACGTGGTGTTGACGAGCGGTCCGGGAGGGCCGGTTGCGCTGACCACCGCGGTGATGCTGCACGCCTGGCCGGCGAGAAGGAAACCGTTCGTGAACGTGAACCCGCCGCCCGACGGCTTAACGTTGCCCCCGCATTGGCTGGCGGCCGCGCTGACGAGCGTCATCCCCGGCGGAAATGCGTCGGAAAACGCGATCGAGTCGAGCGCATCCAGCTTGTCGGCGTCAAGGAGCCGGATCGTCAGCGTCGACTTGCCGCCCGAAGGCACGCTGGCCGGGGAGAAGGACTTGGCCACGCACAACTGGCATTGAGCCATGGCCGGCGCTGCCGCAACCATCGCGACCGCCGCCACGACGACCGCAAGGCCGCGCGCCGCGCATTTCCCCGCGTGTCCCAGCCACCCTCCCATGACCTGCCTCCAGCCGACCGTCCGCGCCCCGGTGCGATCCGCGAATGATAGTCCGCATTCGCCGCAATTCAAAAGACCATGCTGGCGTATAGGCCGGCGCAGGCGCCGCAGGGGCTTGATCTACCCCAAAGACCCCGTGGGAGCGCTCGCTATAATGCCCCACGTCACGCCGCGCGCCGCCCTCGCGTGCCGCGCGCCCCCAGACTCCCTCCCCGCGCCCCCACCGATCCCGATGCTGGAAGCCCATGAACTCGCCGCGCAGCGCGGCCGCGCGCGGCTGTTCGCGGGCCTGTCGTTCCGCGTCGACGCCGGCACCGCGCTCGTCGTCACCGGCGCGAACGGGACTGGCAAGACCACGTTGCTGCGGATGCTGGCCGGGCTCTCCGCGCCCGCCGAGGGAGAGATCCGCTGGATGGGCCGGGCCTGCGCGCCATTCGACGCCGAGCTCCGCGCATCGATCGCCTTCGCCGGCCATGCGCCCGCGCTGAAGGACGAGCTCACCGCCGAGGAGAATCTCGCCGTGCTGCTCGAGCTCGCCGGGGAAAGCGTCTCGCCCGGCGCGTTCGAGGACGCGCTCGCATCGGTCGCGCTCGGCGCGAAGCGGATGCTGCCGGCGCGCGTGCTCTCGCAAGGGCAGCGCCGGCGGATCGGCATCGCGCGCCTGCTGCTGCTCAACCGACCGCTCTGGGTGCTGGACGAACCGGTCACCGCACTCGACGCGGCGGGCATCGCGATGCTCGGGGACATCGTCGCCGCGCACCTCGATCGCGGCGGCGCCGCCGTGGCCGCCACGCATGCGCCGCTCAACCTGTCCGGCGAGCGCGTGCGCTCGCTGGAGCTCGCGTGAGCTCCCGCGCCGAGCCCGCGCCCGTTTCGGCCGCCGCCGGCGCCGTGCTGCCCGGCGTGCGCTGGGCGCTCGCGCGCGACCTGCGCATCGCGCTCCGCTCGCGCTCTGAACTCTCCGTCCAGCTCCTGTTCTACGTCATTGTGGTCGCGCTGTTTCCGCTTTCCACCACCCCCGAGCGGACGCTGCTCTCGACGATGGGGCCAGGCGTGCTGTGGGTCGCGGCGCTGCTCGCCTCGCTGTTGTCGCTGCCGCGCCTCTTCGCCGCCGACTACGCCGACGGGACCCTCGAGCAGATTGCGTTATCGCCGTATCCGCTCGAGGCGCTGGTCTCCGGTAAAATACTGGCACACTGGCTGACCACCGGATTGCCGGTCGCTCTGCTGGCGCCGCTCCTGGGCGTGCAATACCAGATGGACGGCGAATCGCTGGCGGTGCTGGCGGCCGCGCTTCTCATCGGCACGCCGATCCTGTCGCTGCTGGGCGCGATCGGCGCGGCGCTGACACTGGGGCTGCGCGCGGGAAGCAGCCTGCTCGCGCTCCTGATCCTGCCGCTCTACGTGCCGGTGCTGATCTTCGGCGCGGGCAGCGTCGACGCGGCGCGATCCGGCCTCGGCGCGACGGCGAACCTGTCGCTCCTGGCGGCCGGACTCATCATCGCCGTGGTCGGCGCGCCGTTTGCGGCGGCAACGGCGGTAAGGATCGCGCTCGACTGACCCCGCCAACAGGCGTAGAGCAACAGAGACATGACACTCAACTGGTTCCGCCTTGCCTCGCCCGCGACGTTCTATCCCGTCGCGGGAAGATTGATCCCCTGGTTCGCGTGGCCGGCGGCGCTGCTTGCCTGCATCGGCGTCGTGCTCGGTCTCTTCGGCGCGCCGACCGATTTCCAGCAGGGCGACGCCTACCGGATCATCTTCATCCACGTGCCCGCCGCGTGGATGTCGATGTTCCTCTATCTCGTGATGGCGTTCTGGGGCGCGATGTCGCTCGGGCTCAACACCCGGCTCTCGGCAATGATGGCGCAGTCGATCGCACCGACCGGCGCGCTGATGACGTTCATCGCGCTCGTCAGCGGCTCGTTCTGGGGACGCCCCACCTGGGGCACCTACTGGGCCTGGGACGCGCGGATGACCTCCGAGCTGATCCTGCTGTTCCTCTATCTCGGCGTCATCGCGCTGCGCAGCGCCATCGACGACCCCCGGCGCGCCGACCGCGCGTGCGCCGTGCTGTCGCTGACCGGCGCGATCAACGTGCCGATCATCTATTACTCGGTCAAGTGGTGGAACACGCTGCACCAGGGGGCGTCGGTGCGCCCTGGCGAATCGAAGATGGCGGCGATCATGCTGGCGGGCATGCTCATCATGTCATTCGCCGCGTGGTTCTACGCGATCGCCGTAACGCTGCATCGCGCCCGCAGCATCATGCTCGAGCGCGAGAGCGGCGCGGCATGGGTCGGCGCGCTTGCCGAGACAAAATCCTGAAGGGAAGTGACGAAATGAACGGAATATTGGAAATGGGCGGCTACGGCTTCTACGTCTGGAGCGCCTACGGCGTGACCGCGGTGGTGATCGCGGCCGAAATCCTCGCCGTGCGTGCGCGGCGCAAGGCGGCGCTCACGCAGGCGCGCATCGTCGCCGGTGACATCCCGCGCCCGGCGGCGTCGATGGGGAGCGTGCGATGAAGCCCCGCCACCGCCGCTTTCTCTGGATCGGCACTGGCGTCGCGCTGCTGGGCGTCGCCGCGGCGCTCGTGCTCAACGCATTCCAGTCGAACCTCGTGTTCTTCTTCACGCCGACGCAGGTCGCGGCGAACGAGGCGCCCAAGGGCCGCGCGTTCCGGATCGGCGGGCTCGTCGTCGACAAGAGCCTCTCGCGCGAAGGTCTTACGGTGCGCTTCAAGGTCACCGACACCGGCAGCACGATTCCGGTCGTGTACAACGGCATCCTTCCCGACCTCTTCAAGGAAGGCAAGGGCGTCGTCGCGCAAGGCAAGCTCGAATCGGACGGCACGTTCCACGCGACCGAGGTGCTCGCGAAGCACGACGAGAACTATATGCCGCCCGAAGCCGCCGATGCCGTCAACAAGGCGCACGGCGCTGCCCTGGCCGAGAAGACCGGCCGGACCCTGAAGCAATAGCGAAGGAATGCCGCGATGATTCCCGAACTCGGCCATTTTGCGTTGATGCTGGCGCTGCTGCTCGCGGCGGTCCTCGGAACGCTTCCGATCATCGGCGCCGCACGGCGCATGCCCGCATGGATCGCGCTCGCCCGGCCGCTCGCGCAGGCGCAGTTCCTGTTCGTCGCCGTCGCCTGGGGCGTGCTCGCGTACTCGTTCATCGCCAGTGACTTCTCGGTCGCCAACGTCGCGGAGAACTCGAACTCGGAGCTGCCCGTCTTCTATCGGTTCGCTGCGACCTGGGGGTCGCACGAGGGCTCGATGATGCTGTGGGTGATGATGCTCGCGGCGTGGACGCTCGCCGTGTCGCTGAAGAGCAGGAAGCTGCCCGACGTGATGGCCGCGCGCGTGCTGGGGGTGATGGGTCTCGTGAGCTTCGGCTTCATCCTGTTCGTGCTCTGGACCTCGAATCCGTTCGCGCGCGTCTTCCCGGTGCCGGCCAACGGGCGCGACCTCAATCCGCTGCTGCAGGATCCGGGCATGGTAGTGCATCCACCCATGCTCTACACGGGCTACGTCGGATTCTCCGTCGCGTTCGCGTTCGCCGTCGCGGCATTGCTGAGCGGGCGCCTCGACGCCACGTGGGCGCGCTGGTCGCGGCCGTGGACGACCGTCGCATGGTGCTTCCTCACCCTCGGCATCATGCTCGGCAGCTGGTGGGCGTACTACACGCTGGGCTGGGGCGGCTGGTGGTTCTGGGACCCGGTCGAGAACGCGTCGTTCATGCCATGGCTCGTCGGCACGGCGCTCTTGCATTCGCTGGTCGTCACCGAGAAGCGCGGCACGTTCAAGAACTGGACCGTCCTGCTCGCGATCAGCGCGTTCTCGCTGTCGCTCGTCGGAACCTTCCTCGTGCGCTCCGGCGTGCTGACGTCGGTGCACGCGTTCGCAACCGATCCGCGGCGCGGCGTCTACATCCTCGCCTTCCTCGTCATCGTGATCGGCGGCTCGCTGACGCTCTATGCGGTGCGCGCGCCCAAGGTCGGCTTGGGAGGTCGCTTCGAGCTCGTGTCGCGCGAGTCGATGCTGCTCGCCAACAACGTGCTGCTGCTGGCCGCCTGCGGATCGGTGCTGCTCGGCACGCTGTATCCGCTGTTTCTCGACGCGCTCAATCTCGGCAAGATCTCGGTCGGCCCTCCATACTTCGACTCGGTGTTCGTGCCGCTGATGACCCCGCTCGTGTTCATGATGGGCGTCGGGCCTCTCGCGCGCTGGAAGGAAGCCGAGGTGCCCGACCTCTGGCGCCGGCTCCGCTGGGCGCTCGCGGTCAGCGTGGTCACCGCGCTCGTCGTGCCATTCATCGGCGGCTCGTTCAATCCGTATGTCAGCTTCGGCTTGCTGCTCGCGTTCTGGATCGTCGCGTCGACCGTCGTCAACGTTCGTGAGCGCACCCGCGGCGCGACCGGCGGGGTCGTCGGTCTGCTGCGCCGGCAGCCGCGCAGCTACTGGGGGATGATCCTCGCCCATCTGGGCGTAGCCGTGTTCATCGTCGGCGTGACGCTGGTGAAGGGCTACGAGACCGAACGCGACGTGCAGATGAAGATCGGCGACACGGTGAGCGTGGGCGGCTACGTGTTCCGCTTCGACGGCGTCACCGACCGCAAGGGACCGAACTACACGGCCGCGCGCGGCGCCGTCGCGGTGAGCCGCGGCGGCACCGTGATCGAGACGCTCTATCCGGAAAAGCGCGCGTACAACGCCGGCGGCATGCCGATGACCAACGCGGCGATCGACAGCGGCATCACCGGCGACATCTATGTGTCGATGGGCGAGCCGGTCGACGGCGGCGCCTGGATCATCCGTGTCTATTCGAAGCCCTTCATCACCTGGGTGTGGTCGGGTTTCGTGCTGATGGCGCTGGGCGGATTCCTCGCGCTGATGGACCGCCGCTACCGGCGGCAGGAGCGGCCCGTCGCCGCGTCCGCCCGCGCAACCGGAGCACTCGGCGCTGACTAGGACTGCACACATCATGAATCGCAAGCTGCTCATTCCCCTCGTCATATTCGTCGTGCTCATCGGGTTCCTGTTCGCGGGCCTCTGGCGCGACCCGCGCGAGGTGCCTTCGCCGCTCGTCGGCAAGCCCGCGCCGGTGTTCAGTCTCGCGCAGCTCGACGGACCGGGCACGCCATTCGGCACAACCGACATGAAAGGCCAGGTGTGGCTGCTCAATGTCTGGGCATCGTGGTGCGTATCGTGCCGCGAGGAGCATCCGCTGCTGGTCGAGTTCGCGAAGGCGAAGATCGCGCCGGTGATCGGCCTCAACTACAAGGACCAGGCTGCGCCGGGCATCCAGTGGCTCGCCCAGAACGGCAATCCCTACACGACGTCGGTGCAGGACAGGGACGGCCGCGTCGGCATCGACTACGGCGTCTACGGCGTGCCCGAGACGTTCGTCATCGACAAGGCCGGAACGATCCGCTACAAGCAGATCGGCCCGATCACGCCGGAGGCGCTCGAGAAGAAGATCCTTCCGCTCGTGCGCGAGCTGCAGAAATCATGATGCGCCTGATCGTCGCCCTGCTCGCCGCTCTTATGTTGCAGACGGCGCTGCCGGCCCTCGCCGCCGACGCAGTTCCGACCGAGATGGATCCGGTCAAGGCGGCGCGCGCGGTCAAGCTCGCGGAAAAGCTGCGCTGCCTCGTGTGCCAGAACCAGACCATCGCCGACTCCAACGCCGAGCTCGCCAACGACCTTCGCACGCAGATCCGCGAGCAGATCGCCGCGGGGAAGAGCGACGACCAGATCCTCGAACTACATGACCAACCGCTACGGCGACTTCGTGCTCTACCAGCCGCCGTTCAAGGCGACGACGATCCTGCTGTGGCTCGGGCCCGCCATCCTGCTCCTCGGCGGGCTCGCGGTCCTCCTGCGCAATCTCGCGCGCCGCCGTGCCGGCGACGTCGCGCTGACGGACGAAGAGAAGTCGCGGGCGGCGCAATTGCTCGCAGACAATACTGGAAAGAACACAACGTGATCGCATTCGTAATCACTGCCGGGGTGATGGTCGCCGCCGCCCTCGCGTGGGTGCTCGTGCCGCTGCTGCGCCGCCATGGACATCGCGGCATGGACCGCGCCACCTCGAACCTCGTGCTCCTGCGGGAACAGCGCCAGGAGCTCGATCAGGATCTTGCACGAGGCACGCTCACGCCGGAACGTTACACACAGGCGCTCGCCGAGCTCGACCGCACCGTGCTGGACGAGGCGACCGCCGCCGAGACGCCCGCGTCCTCCGGCGCGTCGATGTCGTCGACCTGGACCGCGGTCGCGCTGGCCGCGGGCATCCCGATTCTCTCGGTGGTGCTCTATCTCACGCTGGGCAGCCGCGACGCCTTCGTCCCGACCGTCGCGCGGGCGCCCGCCAGCACGGCCGAGCACGACATCACGCCGGCCGAGATCGAGGCGATGGCGGCACAGCTTTCCGCGAAGCTGCAGCAGGAGCCCAACAATGCCGAAGGCTGGGTGATGCTGGCGCGCACCTATTACGCGCTGAAGCGATTCCCCGACGCCGCGCACGCCTTCGACCGCGCCGTTGCGCTCGTGCCCGACAACGGGCCATTGCTCGCCGACTACGCCGATGCGCTCGGCTCCGCGCAAGGTGGAACGCTCGCCGGCAAGCCGCAGGATCTCATCGCGCGCGCGCTCAAGGCAGATCCGAACTCCTGGAAGGCGAACGCGCTTGCCGGCACCGCGGCCTTCGACGCGAAGGATTACGGCAAGGCCGTCTTCTACTGGGAGCGCACGAAGGCGAACGTCCCGCCCGATTCCGAATTCGCGAAGGGCCTCGACGCCAGCATCGCGGAAGCGCGCCAGCTGGGCGGCATCTCGCGCTTCCGCGGCTCCTCCGCCCCGGCCCCGGCCAAGCCGGCCGCGTCCGTCGCGAGCGCCGCGCCTGCCCCGAAGGCTGCGGCCACAAGCGCCACCGCTGGACCCGCGGCGACCGGCGGCTCGGCCATCGCCGGAACCGTGCAGCTCGCGCCCGCGTTGGCGGCGCAGGCGGATCCTTCCGACACCGTGTTCATTTTCGCGCGCGCGGCGCAGGGCCCGAAGATGCCGCTCGCGATCGTGCGCAAGCAGGTCAAGGATCTTCCGTACACGTTCATGCTCGACGACTCGACCGCGATGGCGCCCAACATGGCGCTGTCGAATTTCCCCCAGGTCGTCGTCGGCGCGCGCGTCTCCAAGTCCGGCCTCGCCGCGCCGCAGAGCGGCGATCTCGAGGGGATGTCCGCGACGGTGAAGCCGGGGTCCACCGGCGTCGCCGTCGTCATCGCGAACAAGCTGCCCTAGCGGCAGTTCGTCGCACCCTGCGCGCGCCTTCCCGCGCGCCCTGTCCCCGTTGACTTGCGTCAACGCCGGAATCGATGCCGGCGCGCACAGTAATGGTGCGTTGCGCGGACACGTCTGATCGCGCAATCGTCGACATGGGAACTTTGCATGAGCCGATCCATTTTTCGTACCAGCATTCGTCTGCTTGCCGCGCTCGCAGTCGCGGCCGCTCCCGCGCTCGTTGCGGCGGCAGAACCGAGTGCACCTAGAGCAAAGGCGACCGCGTTCGATGCCGCGCCGTGCCTCGCGTGCCATACGCCGGTGAAAGCGCTGCACGATTCCGGCAAGCACAAGTCGGTCGGCTGCAACGCCTGCCACGACGGCACCGCGGCGCATCTCGCCGATTCGTCGAAGCGGCCTGTGACGAAGACCGATCTCGCGACGTGCGGTGGCTGCCACCAGAATCAGTACCGGACGTACGCGGAAATGGACTGGAAGCGCACGGCGCGATTCGAGAAGAAGCAGGTGACCGGCCCCGCGCCGGATCCCGCGTACGACCTGCTGATGACGCCGCACGGCTTCACCAAGGAGCACAACCTGCCGCGCTCGCACACGTTTGCGCTGCTCGACCAGTACGTCGTCGACCGCGCGTTCGGCGGCCGCTTCGCGACCAAGGATGGCTGGCGCTATCTCGCGGGCTCGGGTGACTTCAACGTGATGGACGTCGTGGTCGACCAGTATCCGGACAATACTGACCAGAAGGCGTTCAAGCCGGGCACCGCCGCGGCCGCGAACCCGGTATGCCTTTCGTGCAAGACGCAGGACCACATCCTCGACTGGGCGTACATGGGCGATCCGGTCCCAGGAGCGAAATGGAGCCGGACGTCGAAGGTCGTCGAGCTCGCCCGGGCGTCGAAGCATTCGCTCAATTGCATTTTCTGCCACGATCCGCACGCGGCGAAGCCGCGCATCGTCCGCGACGCGATGATCGACGTCGTGACGCGCACCGACTTCCCGACGCTCTACTCGCAGGATCCGCGCAAGACGAAGGTCGACGTGATCGACATGGGCGTGCGCGGCTACACGCGCAAGATCGGAATACTGGAGCGCTACGACGGCAAGCTGCAATGCGCGCAGTGCCACGTCGAGTACAACTGCAACCCGGGATTCAACCCGACCACCGGCGAAGCGATTCCGATGGCGGACAAGCGAACCAACTACTTCCCGTACGTGGGGCCGGCCGACATCCTGAAGGCGTACGACCACATCCAGTTCCGCGACTTCAAGAATCAGTTCACCGGCGCGGCGCTGTGGAAGGCGCAGCATCCGGACACCGAAACCTACTACGGCTCGACTCACGAAAAGCTCGGCATCGATTGTGCGACGTGCCACATGCCGAAGATCAAGGACTCGAAGACCGGCAAGCTCTTCACGTCGCACTGGCAGACGAACCCGAAGAACTATCTCAAGGAAACCTGCCTGCAATGCCATCACGAGTGGACCGAGACGCAGGCGAAGTACGTCATCGAGTCGATGGCGTCGCACTATCAGGGGAAGGTCCGCAACGCCGAGTTCTGGCTGTCGCAGCTGGTGAACCGGTTCGTGCAGGCGCAGGAATTCGGCGTGTCCGAGGACGCGCTGAAGGCGGCGCGCGTGAAGCATGGTGACGCCCATGCGAACTGGGAATGGTGGACGGCCGTCAACGGCGCGTCGTTCCACAATCTCGACCTCGCGAAGGAATCGCTGGCACGGTCGGTCACGGCGTCGCAGGAAGGCATCAAGATCCTCGACGACGCGATCAAGGCGAAGCAGATGCCTCCGGTGGCCGCGGTCACCGGCACGCCGGCGGCGACGCCATCGCCCACCAAGTAGCGAGGGTTGATTCTCCTCAACGGCGAGGCAGGTTGCCTCGCCTTTTTGTTGGCCGAACGGCGATAATTCGAGCGTACCGCGCCGCGTCGGACCATCGCATCCGGGCGAAGGCGGCACCGGTTCCACACGATTTCCTCATGGCGCCATCCTCCAGTTCCCTCGTCGTGTTCGCGATCGCCGGCGCGATCGCCGCCGCCGCCGTCCTCGCACTTGCGATGCGGCGAATGCGCGCGCGCCGCGAGGAAGCGCCCGCACCAATCGGGGGCGCCGCACCGCGCAACGCGGCGCCGATCGCCATTCTTGCCGCGGCGGCAGCGGGTCTCATGGTGATGGGACTCGGCTTGTACGCATTCTTCAACGACACGGCACCGCCCGCCGCGACGGCGATCGACACCGCCGTTGCCGGCGCATCGCGCGCCGAGCTTGCCCGCCATCTCGAACGAGTCCCCAACGATGGCCGGGCGTGGGTGCAGCTCGCGCGGGTCGATTTTGCCGACGATCGTTTCGCCGACGCCGCCGCAGCGTACGAGCACGCGCTCGCCACCGCAAAGGTCGCACTCGACGCCGGCGTCTGGTGCGAATACGCGGACGCGCTCGGCATGGCGCAGGGCGGTTCGCTCACGGGCCGCCCGCGCGAGCTCGTCATGCGCGCGCTCGCGCAGAATCCGGCGCATCCTAAAGCGCTGGAGATGGCCGGCAGCGCAGCGTACGAGGCCGGAGAATACCGGGCCGCGGGGGAATACTGGCGGCGGCTGCTGCCGCAATTGGCGGGCGAATCACGCGCGAGGCGCGAGCTGGCTGCGGCGATCGCCCGCGCCGACGACAAGTTGATTCCCACCGACCCGGCCTCCGGCGCGCCGGCCCCAGGCAAATGAACAGGACGATCTGATGCAGACCGATGCGGACGTCCTGGTGATCGGCGGCGGGCTCACGGGCCTCGCCACCGCGTTCTATCTCAAGGAGCGCGGCGTTTCGGTCGAAGTGCTCGAGGCGGCTCCTTCGGTGGGTGGCGTGATCGTGACGCGGCGCCGCGACGGTGCGCTGACCGAGGCGGGTCCGAACAGCACGCTCGACACGACGCCACTCATCAACGCGCTGCTCGACCGCCTGGGCATCCGCGACCAGCGCCGCGACGCGAGCGTCGTCGCGTCGACGCGCTTCATCGTTCGTGGAGGCCGGCTGGTCGCGCTGCCGGGCTCGCCGGGCGCGTTCCTCACGACACCCGCGTTTTCGCTCGGCGCGAAGATCGCCCTCCTGCGCGAGCCGTTCATCGGGCGCGCGCCTCCCGGCACCGAGGAATCGATCGCCACGTTCGTCCGCCGCCGGCTCGGCAACGAGTTCCTCGACTACGCGATCGATCCCTTCGTGTCTGGCGTCTACGCGGGCGATCCGGACGAGATCTCCGTGCCTGCCGCGTTTCCACGGCTGCATGCACTCGAGCAGAAATACGGCAGCCTCATCAAGGGGCAGATCAAGGGCGCGCGCGAGCGGCGCGCTAACGCCGAGACGGCGAAGAACTCCGCGGGCAGCTTTTCGTTTCGCGCCGGCATGCAGACGCTGACCGATGCCCTCGCCGCGGCGGTTGGCCGCGTCGAGACTGGCGTCGACATTACGCGCATTGCGAAGGCCGCCGGGGGCGGGTTCCGCGTCGAGGGCGCGCAGCGCGATGCCTTCTTCGTGCGGACCGCGAGGGCAATGGTCGTCGCGGCGCCAGCCTATGCGGCAGCCCGACTCGTGCGCCAGATCGCGTCCTCGGCGGTGCCAAGTCTCGAATCGATCGAATATGCGCCGATCGCGATCGCGGCGTCGTGTTACCGCCGATCGGACATCGCGCATTCGCTCGCCGGATTCGGGTTTCTCGTCCCGAGGAAGGAGCGGCGGAGGATTCTCGGCTCGCTGTTCTCGAGCAGCATGTTCGAAGGCCGCGCACCGGAGGGCAGCGTTCTTCTCACGACGTTCGTCGGCGGCAAGCGTCAGCCGGACTTGGCCGCCCTGCCCGACGCCGAAATCGCCGCGATCGTGCACGGGGAGCTGACGGCGCTCGTCGGCGCCACCGCCGCGCCGAAATGGAGCGACATCAGGCGCTGGAAGCATGCGATCCCGCAGTACACGCTCGGGCACCTCGGGCGAATCGCCGCGATCGAGGCCGCGGAAACGTCGGCCCCGGGCCTCTTCCTGCGCGGAAGCTACCGCGACGGCGTCGCTGTCGGCGACCGCATCAAGGCCGCGCAGGCAAGCGCGGACGCGGTCCTGCACCACCTCCGCTGAGCGAGGATCGCGCTCACAGGTCCGCGCCGCACTTCCAGCACAGCTCGAACGTCGCGGGGTTCTCCTCGTGGCAGGCGCGACAGAAGATGCTGCCGGTACGCGCGCGCTCGACACGATATTCGCGCAGCACGGCCTCGGCGCGCGGCTGGTCGGCGTCGTCGTCGAGCCACACCTGCGGCAGCGCGACGTCCGGCGGAACGTCGCCGACGATGCTCGACATGTGCTCGTTGAACACGTGCGCCTTGATGCCGGCGTGCGTCAGCCGATCGAGCAGCAGGTACGCCTCGAACCGCTGCGACGCGACGAAGAAGCGCTGCATGGCGGGTCAGGCCGGTCGCCAATCGAGCAGCACGGCGACGAGACGCTGCAGCACGCCGACGAGTGCGGCCGCGCGTCCGGCGTCGTACCGGTGAGGCACCGATTCGTCGAGATAGCAGGCCTGCGCGACCTCGAGTTGCAACGCATGCGCGCCAGCCTCCGGGCGGCCGTAGTGGCGCGTGACGTAGCCCCCCTTGAAGCGTCCGTCGACGACGCGGGTGAATCCTCGCGCTGCGTCAATGACCCGCGTGGCGGCGTCGCGCAGGGTCGCCGCACAGCTGGCGCCGCTGGCAGTGCCAAGGTTGAGATCGGGCAGGCGCCCGGCGAAGAAGCGCGGGACTTCCGCGCGGATCGAGTGGCCGTCGAGCAGGATCGCATAGCCGTGCCGTCCGCGGACGCGCTCGACCTCCGCCGCCAGCAATCGGTGATACGGATCGAAATATTCCGTGCGCCGGGCAAGAATCTCCGCCGCCTGCGGCGCGGCACCCGGCGAGTAGATCGGATCGCCGGCGAACGTGCGGGTCGGGCACAGCTCCGTGTTGTCGGCACCGGGATAGAGCGCGATGCCCGCCGGATCGCGGTTCAGGTCGACGACGTAACGTGAATGTGTCGCTGCGACGAGCGTGACGCCCATCGCGGACGCAAACGCGTACAGCTTGTCGACGTGCCAGTCGGTGTCGGGCAGCGTCCTGGACTCGGGCGCGAAGCGATCCGACAGCGACGCCGGCACGACGGTGCCAGCATGCGGAATGTCGATGACGAGAGGCGCGTCGCCGCGCATGACCGTGCAGAGCGTCATCCGGCAGGCCAGCGCACCACGGATCCGCTGCGGACGAGGCCGGCACACGGATTGCCGCCGATCCGGTACGAAAGCTCCGCGGGCTCCGCGATGTCCCACAACACCAGGTCAGCGCGCATCCCGGCGGCGAGCACGCCGCGGTCCGCGAGCCCCAGCGCGCGTGCGGCGTGACGCGTGGCGGCCGCGAGCGCCTCCGCCGGCGTCAATCCGAACAGCGTGCAGGCCATGTTCAGCATGAGCAGCAACGATGTGACCGGCGAGGTTCCGGGGTTGCTGTCGGTCGCGACCGCCATCGGCACGCCAAGCATGCGCATCGCGGCAACCGGCGGCACCCGCGTTTCGTGAAGCGCGTAGAACGCGCCGGGGAGGAGCACGGCCACCGTCCCGGCGCGCGCCATGGCCGCGAGTCCGCCTTCGCTCGCGTATTCGAGATGATCGGCCGACAGCGCGCCGAACTCCGCGGCGAGCGCGGCGCCCCCGGTGTCGGACAGCTGGTCCGCGTGCAGCTTCACCGCGAGTCCTGCGGCCCGCGCCGCGGCGAAGACGCGCCGCGTCTCGTCCGGCGTGATGCCGATGGTCTCGCAGAACGCGTCGACGGCGTCGGCGAGCCGCTCCTTCGCCAGCGCCGGAATCGTCTCGTGGCACACGAGATCGACATAGGCCGCGCGGCGATCGGCGAAGTCGGGTGGAACCGCGTGCGCCGCGAGCAGCGTCGTGCGGACGTCGACGCCACATTCGGCTGCCAGCACCCGCGCGGCGACGAGCAGCTTGCGCTCGTTCGCCGTGTCGAGGCCATAGCCGGACTTGATCTCGACGGTCGTCACGCCCTCCGCGGCAAGCGCCGCGAGCCGCGGCCGGCTCTCTTCGACGAGCGCTTCCGCGCTCGACCGCCGGACCGCCGCTACCGTCGCGTTGATGCCGCCGCCCGCGCGCGCGATGTCTGCGTAGCTCGCGCCATTGAGGCGCGCTTCGAATTCGCCGGACCGGTTGCCCGCGTAGACGAGATGCGTGTGGCAATCGACGAGTCCGGGCGTGATCCACCCTCCCGCCGCATCGAGCGTGCGCGCGGGCCGCGCGTCGCGGGGCAGGTCGTGCTCGGCTCCGATCCAGGCAATGCGCCCGTCCGCGATCGCGATCGCGCCGTCGCGCACCGCGCCGTACGGCGCGCCGGCGGTCATCGTCGCGAGATGGCCGCCGGTAACGAGGAGGTCGAAGGTCGTCCGCATTGCCGTCTCAGCTCGCCCCGGTTCCGATCATGCCGCGCCAAGCCGCTCGAGCGACTTGCGATAGCGCGCGAGCACGTCCGCTTCGCGCGGATGGCAGCCGTCGCGCACGACCCACTTGCCCGACACCATGACGTCGCGCACCGGCCGCCGGCACGGGCCGAACACCGCCGCGTCGACCCACGCCTCGGCGGGCAGTCCCGCGAGCGCCGGATCGCCCGTTTCGAGCACGACGAAATCGGCGCGCGCGCCCGCAGCGATCGCGCCGGCGGGTCGCGCCAATGCCCGCGCGCCGCCTTTCGCGGCACGGGACCAGAGCGACTGTCCGACCGGATCGTCGCCGTCGCAGAGCACGTTGCGGGCACCGTGCGCGAGGCGCTGCGACCATTCGAGCTGCCGGAGCTCGGCGAACGGATCGATGATCGTGTTCGAGTCGGTGCCAACACCGAAGGCGCCGTCGGCATCGAGCCACGCACGTGCGGCAAACGTGCCGTCGCCGAGGTCGGCCTCGGTGGTCGACGCGAGACCAGCGACTGCCCCCGTCGCGGCAAGCCTTCGCGTCTCGTCGGCGACAAGATGCGTCGCGTGCACGATGCACCAGCGCGCATCGACCGTCGCATGATCGAGCAGCCACTGCACCGGGCGGGCGCCGCTGAAGGCGAGGCTGTCCGCGACCTCGCGCACCTGCTCGGCGGCGTGAATGTGAATCGGACATGCGGCGCCTGCCATCGCGACGACCGCAGCGAGCTCCTCCGGCGTGACCGCGCGCAGGCTGTGCGGCGCGACACCGAGCGTGTAGCCGTGCGTCGCCGCGTCCGCGCGCAATGTCTCGACCAGGCGTGCGAAGGTTTCGAGCGTGTGGATGAATCGGCGCTGACCCGGGGTCGGCGGCGCACCGCCGAATCCGGAATGCGCGTAGAACACAGGAAGCAGCGTGAGGCCGATCCCGGTTTCTGTCGCCGCCGCGACAACGCGGCGGGCGAGCTCCGCCGGATCTGTGTAAGGATCGCCGCTCGGATCCCGATGCACGTAGTGAAATTCCGCGACCCTGGTATATCCAGCCTTCAGCATCTCGACGTAGGACTGCGCGGTCACCGCTTCGAGCGCATCGGCGTCGACACGGTCGAGGAAGCCGTACATCGCCTGCCGCCAGGTCCAGAAGCTGTCGCCGGCGCGGGCGCGCACGCCGGTGCGCCCGGCGATCGCGCGCTGGAACGCGTGCGAATGCACATTCGGCATGCCCGGGATCAGCGGGCCGCGGGCACGCTCGGCATGGTCAGGCACCGCACCGGGTTCGACGTTCGCAATCGTGCCGCCGGCGTCGACGTCGATCGTCACCGCGCGCGCCCATCCTTGCGGAAGCAGCGCGTCGTCGGCGTAGAGTTTCATGCGAATACCAAGAATGGTGCGACGCTAAAACTCATCTCAAAATCTTGCGAGCAGCACTGAGTGCCTCATATTTGCCAAATGAGGCCCTGCAGCGAGCCGCGATGCTACCCAAACGTACAGCGAGGGGCGAGCGAGGACACGAAAGCGAAGCTTCAGTGAAGGCTAACGTGAGCACTGCGAACCTTAAGCCGCGCAGCGGCGTCCGGAACTATGATGCAATCGATGCGCGCAGTCATTTTGGGGATGCGTCTTCGTAGCGGCCGCCATTTTGCTGCCATCGCCATGCGTCGGCGCAGATCGCGTCGAGGCCGCGCGCGGCGCGCCAGTTGAGCATCGCATTCGCGCGCGCCGGGTCAGCGTAGTAGCACGCGACGTCGCCGGACCGGCGCGGCCCGAGCGTCTTGGTGATCTTGCGTCCGCATGCGCGTTCGAACGCCGTGACGACGTCGAGCACCGAATGGCCTCGCCCGAGCCCGAGGTTCAGCGTCAGCGCGCCAGGCTCCCTCGCGAGGTATTCGAGCGCGGCGACGTGTCCGCGGGCGAGATCCTGGATGTGCACGTAATCACGGATGCCGGTGCCGTCCGGCGTCGGCCAGTCGGTCCCCCAGATCGTGAGCTCCGAAAACTCGCCTGCGGCGATCCGCGACAGCAGCGGAACGAGATTCTCGGGACGCCCGGTCGGCGCCTCGCCGATCCTGCCCGAAGGGTGCGCGCCGGCCGGATTGAAATAGCGCAGGATCGCGATGCGCCAGTTCGGATTGGCTCGTGCGAGATCGCGCAGGAATTGCTCGACGACACACTTGGTGCGGCCGTATACGCTGCGCGGCGCGACCGGCGTGTCCTCGGTCGCGGGGAGCTTGTCGGGCTGGCCGTAGACCGTCGCCGACGAGCTGAACACGAGCTTCGCGACGCCGGCCTCGCCCATCACCTCGGCGAGCGCGAAGGTGCCGCCGACGTTGACGCTGTAATAGGCGAGCGGCCGGAGCTCGGACTCGCCGACGGCCTTGAGGCCCGCGCAATGCACGACCCCGGTGACGGGGTGATCGTGAAAGGCGCGGCGCAGCACGTCGCTGTCGCGGACGTCGCCTTCGACGCAGGGAACCGGCCGGCCGGCGAGCTCGGCGATGCGCGGCAGCACCGCACGCGTGCTGTTGACGAAATTGTCGAGCAGCACCACGTCGTAGCCGCTGGTCGCGAGCTCGACGGCGATGTGCGATCCGATGTATCCGGCGCCGCCGGTGACGAGAATGGTTTCGGACATGGCCGCCGATGCTACCTCAGCCGCGCGGGCCGGAACAGGGACGAGGAACACAATGAGGCCGGGACGACGTCTCAGCCCCGGGATTCGTGGCCGGCAACTGCCGGCCACCGGATGCTACGCGGCGTTCTTCTCGGCCTCGGCGGCTTCGGTCTCAGCCGGCCGATCCACCAGCTCCACCAAGGCCATCGGGGCATTGTCGCCGATGCGGAATCCGAACTTGAGGATGCGCAGGTAGCCGCCCGCGCGCTTCTGGTATCGCGGTCCAAGCTCGTTGAAGAGCTTGGTCACGACGGCGCGGTCGCGCAGGCGGTTGAACGCCAGCCGGCGGTTGGCGACCGTCGGAGACTTGCCGAGCGTGATCATCGGCTCGGCGACGCGGCGGAGCTCCTTCGCCTTTGGCAGCGTGGTCTTGATGACCTCGTGCGTGAGAAGCGAGTTGGTCATGTTCCGCAGCATCGCGAGGCGATGGCTGCTGGTGCGGTTGAGTTTCCGCAGTCCGTGACGGTGACGCATGATCGTGGTCCTTGAATCAAGTGGCGCAGCTTTTCACCGCGCTCGTTTCTTGGTCTGTGATGTCGGCCTACGGGCGGTCGAGCCCCGCGGGCGGCCAGTTTTCCAGCTTCATCCCGAGCGAAAGGCCGCGGGAGGCCAGCACTTCCTTGATCTCGTTCAGCGACTTGCGTCCGAGGTTCGGTGTCTTGAGGAGCTCGGTCTCGGTGCGCTGGATGAGATCGCCGATGTAATAGATATTCTCGGCCTTGAGGCAATTGGCCGAGCGGACGGTGAGCTCGAGGTCGTCGACGGGGCGCAGCAGGATCGGATCGACCTGCGGCGACGCGCGCTCGGCGGAGGTCACCTCGGTGCCCTGCAGGTCGGCGAACACCGACAGCTGCTCGACCAGCACCGACGCGGCGTAGCGTACCGCCTGCTCGGGCTCGACGACGCCATTGGTTTCGATGTCGAGGACGAGCTTGTCGAGGTCGGTGCGCTGCTCGACCCGCGCGCTCTCCACGGCATAGCTCACGCGGCGGACCGGCGAGAACGACGCGTCGAGCAGGATGCTGCCGATGGTGCGGCCGCCTTCCGGCTTGGCGCGCGCCGTGGCGGGCTGGTAGCCGCGGCCCTTCTCGACCTTGATCTCCATCTCGATCTTGCCGCCCGCGGTCAGATGCGCAATCAGGTGCTCGGGATTGATGATCTCGACGTCGTGGTTGGGCTCGATGTCGGCGGCGGTCACGGGACCTTCGCCGGACTTCGCGAGCTTCAGCAGCACGTGGTCGCGGTTGTGGAGCTTCAGCACCACACCCTTGAGATTCAGCAGGATGTCGACGACGTCCTCCTGCACGCCGTCGAGCGCCGAGTACTCGTGCAGCACGCCCGTGATCCGGACCTCGGTGGGCGCGTAGCCCGGCATCGACGACAGCAGCACGCGGCGCAGCGCGTTGCCGAGCGTGTGGCCGTAGCCGCGCTCGAACGGCTCCATGACCACCTTGGCGTGGAACGGCGAGGTCGACTGCACGTCGATGATGCGCGGTTTCAGAAGTACGTTCGTCTGCATATGGAACCTTTAAGCGGGAATGTGGATACCCGGCGACACCAAAAACGGCGGTCGCGGCGCCAGCCTTGCGACCGTCGGGTCCATTCTGTTATTTCGAGTACAGCTCCACCACCAGGCTCTCGTTGATGTCCTGGCCGAATTCCGAGCGGTCCGGCGCACCCTTGAAGGTGCCCGACATCTTCTTGACGTCGACCTCGACCCACGAGGGGAAGCCGACCTTCTCGGCGAGCTGTAGCGAATCCTGGATGCGCAGCTGTCCCTTCGCCTTTTCGGTGACGCCGACCACGTCGCCGCCCTTGACCCGCGCCGACGGAATGTTGAGCACCTTGCCGTTCACCGTGATCGACTTGTGGCCGACCAGCTGGCGCGCCTCGGCGCGCGTCGAGCCGAGGCCCATCCGGTAGACGACGTTGTCGAGCCGCGATTCCACGAGCTGCAGCAGGTTCGTGCCTGTCGAGCCCTTCATGCCGGCGGCCGTCTTGAAATAGAGGCGGAACTGGCGCTCAAGGATGCCGTACGTGCGGCGCAGCTTCTGCTTCTCGCGCAGCTGCTTGCCGTAGTCGGACATGCGCATGCCGGACTTCACCCCGTGCTGGCCGGGCTTGGTCTCGAGCTTGCACTTCGAGTCGAGCGAACGACGCGCGCTCTTCAGGAAGAGGTCCGTGCCTTCCCGGCGCGCCAGCTTGCACTTGGGTCCGATGTATCGAGCCACTTTGTATCCCTCCGCGCGAAAGCGAGACTCGCCTTTCGCTCGATCAAATTGCCTGCGAGTCGCGGGCGGCGCCCGTCGCTTCGCAGCGGAAACTGCCAATGGAAAATCGTGTGTCGCGCGAACGCTCCATCAGATCCGGCGCCGCTTCGGCGGACGGCAGCCGTTGTGCGGTATCGGCGTGACGTCCGAGATGCTGGTGATCTTCATGCCGAGCGCGTTCAGCGCGCGCACGGCGGATTCACGGCCGGGGCCCGGACCCTTGATCCGGACCTCGAGGTTCTTGACGCCGCATTCGACGGCGGCGCGCCCGGCCTTCTCGGCCGCGACCTGTGCCGCGAACGGCGTCGACTTGCGCGAACCCTTGAACCCGGCGCCGCCCGAGGTCGCCCATGACAGCGCGTTGCCCTGCCGGTCGGTGATCGTGATGATCGTGTTGTTGAACGACGCGTGGATGTGCGCGATGCCCTCCGCGACGTTCTTCTTGACCTTCTTGCGAACGCGCGTTGCGGCGGTTTTCTGCGACGGTTGCTGTGCCATCTCTTGGTTCCTTGACCTTTACTTGGTGGCCGACGGCTTCGGGGCCGAGGCCTGACGCGACTTCTTCGGACCCTTGCGGGTGCGCGCGTTGGTGCGGGTGCGCTGCCCGCGCACCGGCAGGCCGCGGCGATGGCGCACGCCGCGATAGCAGCCGAGATCCATGAGCCGCTTGATGCTCATCGTCACCTCGCGGCGCAGGTCGCCCTCGACGGTGAACTTCTGGACCTGCTCGCGCAGCTTGTCCATCTGGGCGTCGGACAGATCCTTGATCTTGGTCGAGCCCTTGATGCCTGCAGCCGTGCAGATCGCCTGCGCGCGCGGACGGCCGATGCCGTAGATCGCGGTCAGCGCGATCTCCGCGTGCTGGTGATTCGGAATGTTGACGCCTGAAATGCGGGCCATGTCTGTCTACCCTGTCGAATTCGAGTTGGTCAGCCTTGCCGCTGCTTGTGGCGGGGGTCCGTGCAAATGACCCGCACGACGCGATTGCGCCGGATGATCTTGCAGTTGCGGCAGATCTTCTTCACTGATGCAAGTACCTTCATCGCTCACTCCGTTCGCTCTTCCAGCTGTCAGCCATCAGCTTTCAGCTCTCAGCAAAAAAATCGTCCAATGCCACCTCGGCGCCCTTGCTGACAGCTGAGTGCTGATAGCTGACAGCTGAAACCTACTTCGCCCTGAAGATGATTCGCGCCCGGGAGAGGTCGTACGGGGTCAAGTCCACCGTCACCTTGTCTCCCGGCAATATCTTTATGTAATGCATCCGCATCTTTCCGGAAATGTGGCCCAGCACCACATGCCCGTTTTCCAGCTTCACCCGAAACGTCGCATTCGGCAGCGTCTCCAGGATCTCGCCCTGCATCTGGATGAGGTCTTCCTTCGACATTCGTCACCAGGCCACGCAGTGGCAAGCGTTTCTCCCCGTACCCGCTGCCGGGGATGTTCCGCAGGCGCGGACGGAATTCATCGCGTCGGCAACCCGCCCTTGAAATTGGCCTTCTTGAGCAGGCTCTCGTACTGCTGCGACATGAGGTACGCCTGCACCTGGGTCATGAAGTCCATCGTGACGACCACGATGATCAGAAGCGACGTTCCGCCGAAATAGAACGGCACGTTCTTCCACGCGATCAGGAAATTCGGTATGAAGCACACGACGACGAGGTAGAGCGAGCCGATCAGCGTCAGCCGCAGCGTGATCTTCTCGATGTACTTGGCCGTCTGCTCGCCCGGTCGGTATCCCGGAATGAACGCGCCGCTCTTCTTGAGGTTCTCCGCGGTCTCCTTGGGGTTGTACTGGAGCGCCGTGTAGAAGAAGCAGAAGAAGATGATCGCGCTGGCGTAGAGGATCTCGTGCACCGGCTGACCGGGCCCCAGCGCCGCGGCGAGGTCGCGCAGCCAGATCGTGCTCTCGCCGCTGCCGAACCACGACGCCAGCGTGGCCGGGAACAGGATGATCGACGACGCGAAGATCGGCGGGATCACGCCGGCCATGTTGATCTTGAGCGGAAGGTGCGAGCTCTGGCCCTGGTAGACCTTGTTGCCCACCTGCCGCTTCGCATAGTTGACGAGGATCTTGCGCAGCGCGCGCTCGACGAACACGACGAACGCGGTCACGCCGATGACGAGCGCCGCGATCCCGAGCACCAGCGGGATCGAGTACGCGCCGGTGCGGGTCTGCTCGAGGGTCAGGCCTATTGCATTCGGCAGTCCGGCGGCGATCCCTGCGAAGATGATGAGCGAGATGCCGTTGCCCAGGCCCCGCTCGGTGATCTGCTCGCCCAGCCACATCAGGAACATCGTCCCCGTGACGAGCGTGATCGCGGTCACGACCCGGAACGTGAGCCCCGGCGCCATGACCAGGCCGGCCTGCGCCTCGAGCGCGATCGAGATGCCCACGCCCTGGAAGAACGCGAGCCCCAGCGTCGCATAACGCGTGTACTGCGTGATCTTGCGCCGGCCCGACTCGCCTTCCTTCTTCAGCGCCTCGAGCGTCGGCACGACCACAGTGCAGAGCTGCATGATGATCGACGCCGAGATGTACGGCATGATGCCGAGCGCCAGGATCGAGAAGCGCTGCAGCGCGCCGCCCGAGAAGACGTTGAACAGGCCGAGGATGCCGCCCTGCTGCCGGTTGAAAAGGTCGGCCAGGACGTCCGCGTTGATGCCCGGCACCGGGATGTGCGTTCCGATCCGGTAGACGACGAGGGCACCCAGCAGGAACCACAGCCGCCGCTTGAGATCGGCGTACTTCGGTCCTGACTTCAGGGCGGGGTTGTTCAGAGCCAACGCATCATTCCCAATTGGTTTGCAATGGACCGCATCACGCGACGCTGCCGCCGGCGGCTTCGATCGCCGCCTTCGCGCCCTTGGTGGCGCCGATCCCGGTGAGCTTCACGGCCTTCGCGAGCTCGCCCGACTTGATGACCTTGGCCGTCTTCGCGATCGACGGCACGATTCCCGCAGCCTTGAGCGCCAGGAGATCGATCTCCGCGACCGGCAGCCGCGCGAGGTCGGACAGGCGGACTTCGGCGTTGTCGTTCTTCGCGAGCGACACGAAGCCGCGCTTCGGCAGCCGGCGCTGCAGCGGCATCTGTCCGCCCTCGAAGCCGACCTTGTGGAAGCCGCCCGAGCGCGATTTCTGCCCTTTGTGGCCGCGTCCCGCCGTCTTGCCGAGTCCCGAGCCGATTCCGCGGCCGACGCGGCGCTTCGCCTTCTTGGAGCCTTCGGCCGGCTTGATCGTGTTAAGACGCATCGCGTGCTCCGTCGTTCCTACTCGGCGACCTTGACGAGGTAGCCGACCTTGTTGATCATCCCGCGCGTCGCGGGCGTGTCGATGACTTCCACCGTGTGGTTCGTCCACTTGAGACCGAGCCCGCGCACCGTGGCGCGATGGCTCTGCTTGCAGGCGTTGGTGCTCTTCGCCAGCGTGACTTTGATCATCTTCGGCGCGGCCATGCTCAGGCTCCTGTCAGCTCTTCGACCTTGAGGCCGCGCTTGGCGGCGATCTGGGCCGGCGAGTTGAGGTTCGACAGCGCGTTCAGCGTGGCGCGGACGAGGTTGTACGGGTTGGTCGAGCCGTGGCATTTGGCGAGCACATTGGTGACGCCGACCACCTCGAACACGGCGCGCATCGGGCCGCCCGCGATCACGCCGGTGCCTTCGGCCGCCGGCTGCATGAACACCTTGGTCGCGCCATGGCGGCCTTCGACCGGGTGATGCACGGTGCCCCGGTTCAGGTTCACCTTGATCATCTTGCGGCGCGCCTCTTCCATCGCCTTCTGCACGGCGACCGGGACTTCCTTCGCCTTGCCCTTGCCGATGCCGACGCGACCGTCGCCATCGCCGACGACGGTGAGCGCCGCGAAGCCGAGGATCCGGCCGCCCTTGACCACCTTGGTCACGCGATTGATGCTGATCATCTTCTCGCGCAGGCCGTCGCCGCGTTCGTCCTGCTGCTGCTGCCGCTGCTGCATTCTTGCCATGATGGGTTTTCCGTTCCGTGGCTCGTCAGAACTTCAGGCCGTTTTCACGGGCCGCGTCGGCGAGCGCCTGGACGCGGCCGTGGTAACGGTAGCCCGAGCGGTCGAACGCCACCGCGTCGATGCCGAGCGCCTTGGCGCGATCCGCAATCCGCTTGCCGACCACCGCCGCCGCCGCCTTGTTGCCGCCGTTCTTCACGTCCTTGCGCACTTCCGCCTCGAGCGTCGACGCGCTGGCGAGGACCTTGTCGCCGGTCGGCGCGATCAGCTGCGCGTAGATGTGGAGGTTCGAGCGGCTGACGACAAGCCGCGTCGCGCCCTGCAGGGCGATGCGCAGCCGCGTCTTGCGGGAGCGGCGGACTCGAGCTTGCTTCTTGTTCATCGGCTGCCTCTGTGCTTGTCCGGTGTCACTTCTTCTTGGTTTCCTTGATCACGACGCGCTCGTCGTGATAGCGCACGCCCTTGCCCTTGTACGGCTCGGGCGGACGGTACGCTCGGATCTCGGCGGCCACCTGGCCGACCTGCTGCTTGTCGATTCCTTTCACGATGATCTCGGTCTGCACCGGGGTCGTGACCTTGACGCCGCTCGGCATCGAGTGCACGAGCGGATGCGAGAAGCCAAGCGACAGGTTGATCTTGTCGCCGGCGGCCTGCGCGCGGAAGCCCACGCCCACCAGCGTCAGCTTCTTCTCGAAGCCGACGGTGACGCCCTTGACCATGTTCGCGACCAGCGCGCGCAGCGTGCCGTGCATCGCGTTCGCCTCGACGGTCGCCGCCTTGCACACCAGCGCCTCGCCGTCCTTCTCGATCGACAGATCGCCGCCGTACGCGCGCGTCAGGCTGCCCAGCGGGCCCTTGACCGTGATCGTGCCCGGGGCGAGCGTGACCTCGACCTTGGGCGGCAGCTGAACCGGTTGATTGCCAATACGCGACATTTCTTGCCCCTGTCCTTTGCTCTTCAGGCGACGATGCAGAGCACTTCGCCGCCGACACCGGTGGCGCGCGCCTTGCGGTCGGTCATCACGCCGCGCGACGTCGACACGATGGCGATGCCGAGCCCGTTCATCACGCGCGGGATGTCGTCCTTGCCCTTGTAGATGCGCAGCCCCGGCTTCGAGACCCGCTCGATCTTCTCGATCACCGGACGGCCCGCGTAGTACTTGAGGGCGATCTCGAGGACCGGCTTCTCCTCGCCGGAGACCTTGAAGCCCTCGATGTAGCCTTCGTCCTGGAGGACCTTGGCGATCGCCAGCTTCACCTTCGACACCGGCATCGCGACGACGGTCTGCTCGACCATCTGCGCGTTGCGGATGCGGGTCAGCATGTCGGCGATCGGATCAGTCATGCTCATGTTGTCACCTCACCTGCATTGGTCCGCATGGCGCCTACCAGCTGGCCTTGACCACGCCGGGGATCTCGCCGCGCATCGCGAATTCGCGCAGCTTGTTCCGGCCGAGGCCGAACTTGCGGAAAAAGCCGCGCGGGCGGCCGGTAATGGCGCAGCGGTTGCGCAGGCGCGTCGGGTTCGCGTTGCGCGGCAGCTGCTGGATCTTGAGCCGCGCCGCGAAGCGGTCCTCGTCGGACGCCTTCGTGCTGTTGACGATCGCCTGCAGCATCTCGCGCTTCTTGGCGTACTTCTTCACCAGCGCGCGGCGCTTTTGATCGCGGTTGATCAGGGACAGTTTCGCCATGGTGTCCTCAGTTCTTGAACGGGAAACGGAACGCGGCGAGCAGCGCCTTGGCTTCGGCGTCGGTCTTCGCGGTCGTCGTGATCGTGATGTTCATCCCCCGCACCGCGTCGACCTTGTCGTACTCGATCTCGGGGAAGATGATCTGTTCCTTGACGCCCATGTTGAAGTTGCCGCGGCCGTCGAACGAGCGCCCGGACACGCCGCGGAAGTCGCGCACGCGCGGCAGCGCGATCGAGATCAGGCGGTCGAGGAACTCGTACATGCGGGCCTGGCGAAGCGTCACCATGCAGCCGATCGGATAGCCTTCGCGGATCTTGAACCCGGCGATGGCCTTCTTCGCCTTGGTGATGACGGGCTTCTGGCCGGAGACCTTCTGCATGTCGCCGGCGGCGTTGTCGAGCAGTTTCTTGTCGCCGGTCGCCTCGCCCACGCCCATGTTGAGGACGATCTTCTCGATGCGCGGCACTTCCATCGTCGACTTGTACCCGAACTGCTTGATCAGCGCGGGCACGACTTCCTTGCGGTAGATTTCCCTCAGGCGGGCCATGATCTCATTCGTCCGGTTGGCGTCACGAGCTCAGGAGCTCGCCGTTCGACTTGAAGAAGCGGACCTTGCGGCCGTCCTCGAGCACGCGGATGCCGATCCGGTCGGCCTTCTGCGTCACGGGATTCCACACGGCGACGTTCGAGACGTGGATCGGCATCTCCTTGTTGACGATGCCGCCCTGCTCGTTCTTCATCGGGTTGGGGCGCTGGTGCTTCTTCACCTGGTTGATGCCGGAGACGAGCACGCGCTCGGCGAGGACCTGCTTCACTTCGCCCCGCTTGCCCTTGTCGCGGCCGGTGATCACGACGACGTTGTCGCCTTTCTTGAGCTTGCGCATCTCGTTCTCCGTTACAGCACTTCCGGTGCCAGCGAGACGATCTTCATGAAGCGCTCGGTGCGAAGCTCGCGCGTGACCGGCCCGAAGATCCGGGTGCCGATCGGCTCGAGCTTGGGCGTGAGCAGCACCGCCGCGTTGCTGTCGAAGCGCACGCGTGCGCCGTCGTCACGGCGCACGCCGTGACGCGTCCGCACGACGACCGCGTTATAGATCTCGCCCTTCTTGACGCGACCGCGCGGTGCGGCATCCTTGATGCTCACCTTGATCACGTCGCCGATATGCGCGTAGCGGCGTTTGCTGCCGCCCAGCACCTTGATACACATGACCTGGCGCGCGCCGGTGTTGTCGGCGACGTCCAGCATCGACTGCATCTGGATCATTGCTGCTTCTCCAACTTTATCCGCGTTGCCCGCCGCCGCCGGTGTTCTCGCTTCGGCGACGGTGGCCGGTGGTGCCGCGGCCAGTATTGGACCCCGTTCGGGGAGGTTCCGCGGCGCTCGCTCTTCGCCATGCCGCGGCGGGACAAACGTAAATTATTGCAGGAATTGCCCATTTCGGCAACCCCTCGACGCCGCGCCGGGCACCGCCCGGCCGCCGTCAGATGATCTTCGCCTTCTCGATCAGCCGAGTCACGCGGAAGGCCTTGGTCTTGGCCAGCTTGCGGCAGGCCTCGATCTCGACCAGGTCGCCCTCCTTGTACTCGTTGTTCTCGTCGTGGGCGTGGTACTTGCTGGTCTTGGTCACGATCTTGCCGTAGAGCGGGTGCTTGACCCGCCGCTCGACCAGCACGGTCACCGTCTTGTGCATCTTGTCGCTGACCACACGGCCCGTGAATGTCTGCAAGATCGCCTTGCGCACCGCCACGTTGCCCGCCTGTTCGTTCGCTTCGACTTGCTCGCTCATGCCATTTGCCTCTTGGTGTCGTCGGATCCGGCCACTGCCACCGCGCTCATGCCGCGTCGGCCTTCTGGCGCATCAGGGTCCGCGTGCGCGCGATGTTCCGCCGCACGTCCTTCAGCTTGCCGGTGTTGCCGAGTTGCTGCGTCGCCTTCTGCATGCGCAGGCCGAATTGCTCCTTCAGGAGCGCGTCGAGCTCGGTCTTGAGCTCCGCGGGCGACTTCGCCGCGAGCGCCTTCCGGGTTTCTGCAGTCTTCATCGTTTCCTCCGTCAGCCGCCGATGAGGCGGTGGACGAACGTTGTCCGGATCGGCAGCTTTGCCGCAGCCAGCGCGAACGCCTCGCGCGCGATGATTTCCTCGACGCCGTCCATCTCGTAGAGCACCTTGCCGGGCACGATCTCCGCGACGTAGTACTCCGGGTTGCCCTTGCCGTTGCCCATCCGCACCTCGGCGGGCTTCTGCGAGACCGGCTTGTCCGGGAAGATGCGAATCCAGATCCGCCCGCCGCGCTTGATGTGGCGCGTCATCGCGCGCCGCGCCGCCTCGATCTGGCGCGACGTGAGACGGCCGCGGCCGGTGGCCTTGAGGCCGTATTCGCCGAAGCTCACCTTGTTGCCGACGGTCGCAACGCCCTTGTTGCGGCCCTTCTGCTCCTTGCGGTACTTCCTTCTAGCTGGCTGCAGCATTCTTCACTCCTGCGCGGCGGGGCCGCTTCGGCGCTTCCGGGGCCGGCGCGGGCGCCGCCGCCGGCTCGGCGTTGTGCGCGAGCACCTCGCCCTTGAATACCCAAACGCGGATCCCGATCACGCCGTACGTCGTCTTCGCCTCGGAGAATCCGTAGTCGATGTCGGCGCGCAGCGTGTGGAGCGGAACGCGTCCCTCGCGATACCACTCGGTGCGCGCGATCTCGATGCCGTTCAACCGGCCCGCACACATGATCTTGATGCCCTGCGCGCCGAGGCGCATCGCGTTCTGCATCGCGCGCTTCATCGCGCGGCGGAACATGATCCGCTTCTCGAGCTGCTGGCCGATCGAGTCGGAGATGAGCTGGGCGTCGATCTCGGGCTTCCGGATTTCCTCGATGTTGAGGCCGACGTCGCCGCCCATCATGCGGCGCAGGTCCGTGCGCAGCGTCTCGATGTCCTCGCCCTTCTTGCCGATGACGACCCCCGGCCGCGCGCTGTGGATCGTGATCCGCGCGTTCTTCGCCGGCCGCTCGATCGTGATCTTGCCGACCGACGCGTGCGCGAGCTTCTTCTTCAGGTACTCGCGGACCTTGATGTCTTCCTTCAGCGTGGGCGCGAAGTTCTTGCTGTTCGCGTACCACTTCGACGTCCAGTTGCGCGTGACGGCGAGGCGAAATCCCGTAGGATGAATTTTCTGACCCATGCGCTCGTTCCTTATTTGCCGTCGGCCACGGTGACGTGGATGTGGCAGGTCTGCTTCATGATCACGTTGCCGCGGCCCTTCGCGCGCGCTGTGAAGCGGCGCAGGCTCTCGGCCTTGTCGATACAGATCGCCTTCACCTTGAGCTCGTCGACGTCGGCGCCCTCGTTGTGCTCGGCGTTGGCGATCGCCGACTCCAGCACCTTCTTGATGATGACGGCGCCCTTCTTCGGACTGAACGCGAGAACGTTGAGCGCCTGGCCCACGGGCAGGCCGCGGATCTGGTCCGCGACGAGCCGCCCCTTCTGAGCCGACAGGCGAACACCGCGCAGGACTGCGAAAGTTTCCATCATGATTCCCCTACTTCTTCGGCGGCGACGTCGGTGCCGCGACCTTCTTGTCGGACGAATGTCCCTTGAAGGTGCGCGTCAGCGCGAACTCGCCGAGCTTGTGGCCGACCATGTTCTCGGACACGTAGACCGGAATGTGCTGCTTGCCGTTGTGGACGGCGATCGTCAGGCCCACGAAATCGGGCGTGATCGTCGAGCGCCGTGACCAGGTCTTGATCGGCTTCTTGTCGCTGACGGCGCGCGCGGCCTCGACCTTGCGCAGCAGGTGGTCGTCGACGAACGGACCCTTCTTGATCGAACGTGCCATTCTCGTTGCCCTCGATTAGCCCTTGTTCGCGTGGCGGCGCCGCACGATCATCGCGTCAGTGCGCTTGTTCTTGCGCGTCTTGTAGCCCTTGGTCGGCGTGCCCCACGGCGACACCGGATGGCCGCCGCCGTTGGTGCGGCCGCCGTGCGGGTGGTCGACCGGATTCATCGAAATGCCGCGCACTGTCGGGCGGATGCCGCGCCAGCGGTTGGCGCCCGCCTTGCCGATCGAGCGCAGGCTGTGCTCCTCGTTGCCGACTTCGCCGATCACCGCGCGGCAATCGACGTGAACGCGGCGAATCTCGCCTGAGCGCAGCCGCAATTGCGCGTACGCACCCTCGCGGGCGAGCAGCTGCACGGCGGCGCCGGCCGAGCGCGCGAGCTGCGCGCCCTTGCCGGGCTGCAACTCGATGCAATGCACCGTCGTGCCGACCGGAATGTTGCGCACCGGAAGGCAGTTGCCCGGCTTGATCGGCGCCTCGGCGCCGGAGACGAGCTGCGTGCCGACCGTAATGCCGCGCGGCGCGATGATGTAGCGGCGCTCGCCGTCGGCGTAGAGCAGCAGCGCAAGGTGCGCGCTTCGGTTCGGGTCGTATTCGAGGCGCTCGACCTTCGCGGCGATGCCATCCTTGTTGCGGCGGAAGTCGACGATCCGGTACTGCTGCTTGTGGCCGCCGCCCTTGTGCCGCATCGTGATGTGGCCGTTGTTGTTGCGGCCCGAGCCGCGCTTCTGGCTCTCGGTCAGCGCATCCACCGGCGGACCCTTGTGCAGGTTCGGATGGACGACCTTGACCAGCGCGCGCCGGCCGGGCGATGTCGGTTTTACCTTTTGGAGAGGCATGTTAGGTCTCCCGCCGTTTCTCCGCGCCGAAGTTGATTTCCTGGCCGGCCTTGAGGCAGACGTAAGCCTTCTTCCAGCCGCGACGGCGACCCGTGAAGCGGCCGAAGCGCTTGGTCTTGCCGCCGACGTTGGCGATCTGCACGCTGTCGACCTCGACCTTCCACATCGCCTCGACGGCGGCCTTCACTTCGGGCTTGGTCGCGTCGGCGATCACCTTGAAGATGATCTGGTTGTGCTTCTCGCCGATCTGCGTCGCCTTCTCCGAGATCACCGGCGCGAGCAGCACGACCGCGAGGCGCTCGCTGTTGTATCTGACGGTGGCGTCATGCCAGCATCTCCTCGAATTGCGCGACGGCGGCCTTGGTGAGCAGCACGTTGTGGAAACGGACGAGGCTGACCGGATCGACCTCACGCGCCTCGAGCACCAGCACGTCGGGCAGATTGCGCGAGGACAGGAACAGGTTGTCGTCCAGCGCGTCGGTCACGAGCAGCAGGGTGCCGGTGAGTCCCAGCGCCTTGATCTTCTGCGCGAAGAGCCGCGTCTTCGGCGCCTCGAGCGCGAGCGTCTCGATCACCGACAGGCGTCCCTCGCGGACCAGCTGCGACAGGATCGACGCGATGCCTGCGCGATACATCTTGCGGTTGATCTTCTGCGAGAAGTTCTCGTCGGGCGAGCTCGGGAAGATCTTGCCGCCGCCGCGCCACAGCGGGCTGTTCGCCTGGCCCGCGCGCGCGCGGCCGGTGCCCTTCTGCGCCCACGGCTTCTTGTGCGACTTGTTGACGTCGGCGCGACCCTTCTGCGCGCGATTGCCGCTGCGCGCGTTCGCCTGATACGCCGTGACGAGCTGATGAATCAGCGATTCGTTGTAGTCGCGCGCGAACAGCGCGTCGGAACCCGCGACAGTCGAAGCCGCCTGGCCCTTGTCGTCGATGAGCTTGAGATCCATCGTCAGGCCCCCTTCTTCGCCGGCGTCTTCACGGCCGGGCGGACGATGATGTGACCGCCGTCGGCGCCGGGCACGCAGCCCTTCACCAGCAGCAGGCCGCGCTCCGCGTCGACCCGCACGACCGTCAGCGTCTGCGCGGTGCGCCGGACGTTGCCGAGCTGCCCCGCCATCCGCTTGCCCGGAAACACGCGGCCAGGGTCCTGCGCCATGCCGATCGAGCCCGGCACGTTGTGCGAGCGCGAATTGCCGTGCGACGCGCGGTTCGAGCTGAAGTGGTGGCGCTTGATGACGCCGGAAAAGCCCTTGCCCTTCGTCGTGCCGGTGACGTCGACCATCTCGCCGACCTTGAAGGTGTCGATGGCCAGTGTCGCGCCGACCTTGAGCTCGCCGATCTCCGCGGGCGCCATGGGAAACTCGCGCAGCAGCTCACCTGCCTCGACACCCGCCTTGGCGAGGTGCCCGGCCTGCGGCTTCGCGACGCGCGACGCGCGGCGCTTGCCGAAGGTGACCTGGACCGCCGAATAGCCGTCGGTCTCGGCCGTCTTGATCTGCGTGACGCGGTTGTTGGCGACGTCGAGCACCGTCACCGGGACGGAGCTGCCGTCGTCGGTGAAGATCCGCGTCATGCCGATCTTGCGTCCTACCATTCCGAATGACATTTTCGTCTTCCTTTCCACGCCCGCGATTACGATTGATCGCGGACTCGTGCGAGAACTGCTTCAGTATTGCCGGTCCGTCGCGCGCACCTATTGCAGCTTGATCTCGACGTCGACGCCCGCGGGCAGGTCGAGCTTCATCAGCTGATCGACGGTCTTGTCGGTCGGATCGATGATGTCCATCAGCCGCAGGTGCGTGCGGATCTCGAACTGGTCGCGCGACGTCTTGTTGACGTGCGGCGAGCGCAGGACGTCGTAGCGCTCGATCTTGGTCGGCAGCGGCACCGGACCGCGCACGACCGCGCCGGAGCGCTTCGCGGTCTCGACGATCTCCATTGCCGACTGGTCGATCAGCTTGTAATCGAATGCCTTCAGCCGTATGCGGATGCGTTGGTTGTTCACGTTTCAGTCCTCAGCTGTCAGCTTTCGGCCTTCAGCAAAATCATCTCTGGTCCGGACAGTCGATTACTCGACGACCTTGGCGACGACGCCGGCGCCGACGGTGCGGCCGCCCTCGCGAATCGCGAAGCGCAGCCCCTCTTCCATCGCGATCGGCGCTATCAGCGTCACCGTCATCGACACGTTGTCCCCCGGCATCACCATCTCCGTCCCCGCCGGCAGCTCACAGCTCCCCGTCACGTCCGTCGTCCGGAAATAAAACTGCGGCCGATACCCCGGAAAGAACGGCGTATGCCGACCCCCCTCGTCCTTCGACAGCACGTACACCTCGCAGGTGAACTTCGTGTGCGGCGTGATCGAGCCCGGCTTCGCCAGCACCTGCCCACGCTCCACTTCCTCCCGCTTCGTGCCTCTGAGCAGTACGCCGACGTTATCCCCCGCCTGCCCCTGGTCCAACAGCTTCCTGAACATCTCCACCCCAGTGCAGACGGTTTGGAGCGTCGGCTTCAGCCCCACAATCTCCAGCGCATCCCCCACCTTCACGATGCCCCGCTCCACCCGCCCCGTCACCACCGTCCCCCGACCCGAGATCGAGAACACGTCCTCCACCGGCATCAGGAACGGCCCGTCGATCGCCCGCTGCGGCTGCGGAATGTAGCTGTCCAGCGCCTCCGCCAGCTTGAAGATCGACCCCTCCCCCATCTCGCTCTTGTCCCCTTCCAGCGCCATCTTCGCGCTGCCGATGATGATCGGCGTCTTGTCCCCAGGAAACTGGTACTTGGTCAGCAATTCGCGGACTTCCATCTCAACGAGCTCCAAGAGCTCCTTGTCGTCCACCATGTCCGCCTTGTTCATGTACACCACGATGTACGGCACCCCCACCTGCCGCGCCAACAGAATGTGCTCCCGCGTCTGCGGCATCGGCCCGTCCGCCGCACTCACCACCAGGATCGCCCCATCCATCTGCGCCGCCCCAGTGATCATGTTCTTGATGTAGTCCGCGTGCCCCGGGCAATCCACGTGCGCGTAGTGCCGCTTCTCCGTCACGTACTCCACGTGCGCCGTGTTGATCGTGATCCCCCGCGCCTTCTCCTCCGGCGCGTTGTCGATCTGGTCGTACGCCCTCACCTCACCACCATATTTCTTCGACAGCACCAGCGTCATCGCCGCCGTCAGCGTCGTCTTCCCGTGATCCACGTGTCCGATCGTCCCCACGTTCACGTGCGGCTTCGTCCGCTCGAATTTGCCCTTGGCCATTTCAGTTACCTCGATATCGGAGTGTCAGACTGCGTTACGTCTTCTTGTTGATCACCGCTTCGGCGACGTTCTTCGGCGCCTCGGTGTAATGCTTGAATTCCATCGTGTACGTCGCGCGTCCCTGCGACAGCGAGCGCAGCGTCGTCGAGTAGCCGAACATCTCGGCGAGCGGTACCTCGGCGCGAATCGTCTTGCCGGTCGGCATGTCTTCCATGCCCTGGATCATGCCGCGCCGCGACGACAGGTCGCCCACCACGTTGCCCATGAAATCCTCCGGCGTCTCGACCTCGACCGCCATCATCGGCTCGAGCAGCACCGGGCTCGCCTTGCGCATGCCATCCTTGAACGCCATCGACGCGGCCATCTTGAACGCGTTCTCGTTCGAGTCGACGTCATGCGACGAGCCGTCGAACAGCGTGACCTTGACGTCGACCACGGGGAAGCCGGCGAGCACGCCGTTCGGCAGCGTTTCCTTGAGACCCTTCTCCACCGCCGGAATGAATTCGCGCGGCACCGAGCCGCCCTTGATGGCGTCGACGAACTCGAATCCCTTGCCGGGCTGGTTCGGCTCCAGCTTGAGCCAGACGTGGCCGTACTGCCCGCGTCCGCCCGATTGCTTGATGAACTTGCCTTCCTGCTCGACCGCCTTCTTGATCGCCTCGCGGTACGCGACCTGGGGCGCGCCGACGTTCGCCTCGACGCCGAACTCGCGCTTCATGCGGTCGACGATGATCTCGAGATGGAGCTCGCCCATTCCGGAGATGATCGTCTGCCCCGATTCCTCGTCCGTGCGCACGCGGAACGACGGGTCTTCCTGCGCCAGGCGATTGAGCGCGATGCCCATCTTCTCCTGGTCGGCCTTGGTCTTCGGCTCGACGGCGACGTGGATCACCGGCTCGGGGAAGATCATCTTCTCCAGCATGATCACGTGCTGCGGGTCGCACAGCGTGTCGCCCGTCGTCGCTTCCTTGAGGCCGACCGCCGCCGCGATATCGCCGGCGCGTACTTCCTTGATTTCCTCGCGCTGGTTGGCGTGCATCTGCAGGATGCGGCCGATGCGCTCCTTGCGTCCCTTGATCGGGTTGTAGATCGTGTCGCCCGAATTGATGACGCCCGAGTAGACGCGGAAGAAGATCAGCTGGCCGACGTAGGGGTCGGTCATGATCTTGAACGCGAGGCCCGCGAACGGCTCGTCGTCGGCCGCGCGGCGCTCGCCCGTCTTGCCGTTCTCGAGCTCGCCCTTCACCGGCGGGATGTCCGTCGGCGCCGGCATGTAGTCGATGACGGCGTCGAGCATCGCCTGCACGCCCTTGTTCTTGAACGCCGAGCCGCACATCATCGGGACGATCTCGCTCGCGATCGTGCGCAGGCGCAGACCGGCCTTGATCTCTTCCTGCGTGAGCTCGCCGCTCTCGAGGTACTTGTTCATCAGCTCTTCGTTGGCCTCGGCGGCGCTCTCGACCATCTTCTCGCGCCATTCCTTCGCCGTGTCGATGAGCTCGGCCGGGATCTCGCGGGTCTCGTATTTCATCCCCTGCGTCGCTTCGTCCCAGTAAAGGGCCTTCATCCTGACGAGGTCGACCACGCCCTCGAACTTCTCCTCGGCGCCGATCGGAATCTGGATCGGGACCGGGTTCGCCTTGAGCCGCGACTTCATCTGGTCGAAGACCTTGAAGAAGTTCGCGCCCTGGCGGTCCATCTTGTTGACGAACGCGAGCCGCGGCACCTTGTACTTGTTCGCCTGGCGCCACACGGTCTCGGATTGCGGCTGCACGCCGCCCACCGCGCAATAGACCATGCACGCGCCATCGAGCACGCGCATCGAGCGCTCGACCTCGATCGTGAAGTCGACGTGGCCCGGCGTGTCGATGATGTTGATGCGATGCTCGGGATGGGCGCTGTCCATCCCCTTCCAGAAACATGTGGTCGCCGCCGACGTGATCGTGATGCCGCGCTCGCGCTCCTGCTCCATCCAGTCCATGACGGTGGCGCCATCGTGCACCTCGCCGATCTTGTGGGAGACGCCGGTGTAGAACAGGATGCGTTCCGTGGTCGTCGTCTTGCCCGCGTCGATGTGCGCGCTGATGCCGATGTTGCGATACCGGTCGATGGGAGTGATTCGTGCCACGATGTTCACTGTCAGAGGTTTTGCGTTCTGTTCTTGAGTCGGGTCGGGAGAAAGGCGCGGGGCCGGCGCGCCGGCGCGCACCAGGGAACGCGCGACGCCGGGGCTTCGCCGCGGCTAGAACCGGAAGTGGCTGAACGCCTTGTTGGCCTCGGCCATGCGGTGAACTTCCTCGCGCTTCTTCACCGCGCCGCCGCGGCCTTCCGCGGCCTCGATCAGCTCGGCAGCGAGGCGCTGCCCCATCGACTTCTCGCCGCGCTTGCGCGCCGCTTCGCGCAGCCAGCGCATCGCGAGCGCCATTCTCCGCACGGGACGGACTTCGACCGGAACCTGGAAATTGGCGCCGCCGACGCGGCGGCTCTTGACCTCGACCATCGGCCGCGTGTTCGCGAGCGCCTGGTTGAAGATCTCGAGCGGATCCTTGCCGCCCTTCTTGGCGATCGACTCGAACGCGCCGTACAGGATGCGCTCCGCCACCGACTTCTTGCCGGCGGTCATCAGCACGTTGACGAATTTGGCGACATCGCCCGAACCGAACTTGGGATCGGGCAGGATCTCGCGCTTGGCTATCTCTCTGCGACGGGGCATTTTGTCCTCGAATCTCTACGTTCCGGTCGGAGGCGCGCTTTACGCGGCCTTCGGCTTCTTCGCGCCGTACTTCGACCGCGCCTGCTTGCGGTCCTTGACGCCTGCGGTGTCGAGGCTGCCGCGAACCATGTGGTAGCGCACGCCCGGCAGGTCCTTCACGCGGCCGCCGCGGATCAGTACGACCGAGTGCTCCTGCAGGTTGTGTCCCTCGCCGCCGATGTAGCTGATCACCTCGAAGCCGTTGGTGAGGCGGACCTTCGCGACCTTGCGCAGCGCCGAGTTCGGCTTCTTCGGGGTCGTGACGTAAACACGAGTGCACACGCCGCGCTTCTGCGGGCTCTGCTGGAGCGCCGGCACCTTGCTTTTCGATACGGCCGGGGCACGGCCCTTCCGCACGAGCTGATTGATGGTTGGCATCCTGATTGTCCGTTTCGTGCCGCCGCACGCTTCGCGCGGCAGCAGGCTGTTCGCTTGGCGAAACCACTTCGCGCGAAACACTCTCCCGCGCTTCTCGCATACCCTTCGAGAAATCAAAGTGGCCCGCGTCGCGGCGCATTTCAGCGCCAACCCGGGCCACCCTTCTTGCGCCACGGCAGACCCCACGATTGCTCATTCGCCATGGGACGGCCGGGTACGCGCGCCCCGTGCGGCATGCCGGTCGCGATGTCAAGGCGTCCGGGGGGCGAAAAGACTGCAATTATAACGAGATAATCATTCGAGCGTCAACCCGTGCTGCGGCGCGCAATCAGGATGCGCCGCGCGGACGATTCCTGGATCGCAAGCCCAGGCAAAGCGTAGGGGGCGCCGGAGTTGGTTTTCACCCCGCTTTTGCGCCGTCATGGAGGGAGAGGCCGCCTGCGGCCCTGAAGTCAGCGGGTACTCACATCCCGCGAAGTCTCCCGTCAGAAAATCCCGGCTGCGGGACCGCGTTCGAGGGCCTTCATGCGGCGCTCGAGATCGAAGATGTCCTCGGACTTGGCGAGATAGGATTCGACCTCGCGCGTATGCTGGCGCCACATCCATTGGTCGAGGCGGTCGAACACGTCCTGGGACCGGGCCAGCGCAGGCGCCATTCCATCCATCTGCCGACGCAGCAGCCAGCCGCCCAGACGAGACGTCATCCCGCCCCCGATCGCAGCAGCAGCGGGATGCTCACCGCTGGACGCCGGCGAGGAGGGGAGAAAACGGTGGGTTTTGCCGAGGGCGTCGGCGATGACGCCGAATACACCGCCGAAAAGCTGGTTCGAGATCCTGTCAGTTGCTGATTTCATTGCGTTTTCCCAGGCCGGTGAGGCCTATTGTCACGAACGTGCAAGGCATTTGTGGTGCACTGCACAACGACAAGATACGGGCTTGCCGGGTCAAGTTCAAATCACTCTTTTGGATCAACGGTATAATCTCAAACGATTGAACTAATTTAGATATTGCGATGCAATATCACTTGGCGAGGATCGATTCTCCCGGAAAATCATGGAGCTCTACCAGCTACGTGGCTTCATCGCGGTCGCCGAGCTTGCCCATCTCACCCGGGCCGCCGAAAAGCTGCACATCAGCCAGCCCGCGCTCTCGGCCCAGATCATGGCGCTCGAGGACGAGCTGGGCGTGCAGCTCTTCGAGCGCGCGCCCGCCGGAATGATTCTCACTGCGGCGGGCAAGCGCCTCCTGCCCGAGGCCGCCAAGGTGCTGGCCGACGCCGCGGCGCTGCATGGAAAGGCCCGGGCGATGGAGGGCGAGGTCGCGGGCCACGTGCGGGTCGGCACGCTCGCCGACCCGGGATTCATCCGCCTCGCGGATTTCCTGACCCAGGCGACGGAGCGCTTTCCGCTGCTCGAGATCGAGTTGCATCACGAGGTGTCGGGTGCGGCCTTCGAGAAAGTGCGCGACGCTGTGCTGGATGCGAGTTTCTACTATGGCGATCTCACGCATCCGGCCGTGGCCTCGATCGCATTGCGCGAAATCGCCTACCGTATCGCCGCGCCCGCCGCATGGCGCGACCGCATCGCCGAAGCGAGCTGGGCCGACATCGTCGCGCTGCCCTGGCTGATGGCGCCCGTCATCAGCACGCACCACGTGCTCGCGACGCGGCTGTTCGCCGAACGCGGCAGCGCGCCCGCGACGCTGATCGAGGCCGACAACGAGATGGTGATTCGCTCGCTGGTCGCCTCGGGACTCGGCGTCGCGCTCGTCCGCGAGGATCTCGCGCAGGAGAGCACGGCCGCGGGCGAGCTGGTCGTCTGGTCCGACGTGCGGCTCGCGACGACCCTGCAATTCATCTACTCGGGCGAGAAGCGCGAGGAGCCCGAGATGCGGGCGTTGCAGGACCTGATCGCTGACGTCTGGCGCGAGCCGGCGGCCGCGCCCACCAAGGAGCGGCGAGCGCGCAAGCGCGCTCGCGCAGCCGGCGGTTGACGCGGTTGCGATTTTTCGCTCCAATCCCGCCTTTTGGCGCGCAGCCGCTTGCAAATCTTGCAACGGACCGCACATCGGAACGCGGCGGCGCATGTTGCGCCACGGCACCGGAATGGTGCGCGGGACCGATGCGATAAGCAGCTGCTTGAACGAATCCTGCGAACTCGGGTCTTCCGATAGCTAGGTTTCTTGCCGGCGCCACACCGATTCTCACGGATCACCGGCTGCGATTTGTCGAGGGCGAATCATTCGCCTGATTCATCGCCTCGCAGTCGCCGTGAGGTGTGCGTGCAACAACCGCAGGAGCGCGACAACGTGAAGAAAATACCGCGCGCGTGTGTCATCGGCGTCATGGCTGCGATGGCGGCCGGATGCGCGGTCGGCCCCGATTTCCGCGAGCCGGCCGCGCCACCCACGAACGCCTACACCGAAAAGCCGCTCCCGCCGGCGACCGTCGCCGCTCCGAATACGGCGGGAGGCGCGGCGCAGCGATTCGACGCAGGCCGCGACATTCCCGGCGACTGGTGGGCGCTGTTCAAGTCAGATCCGCTCGACCGCCTGATCCGCGCGGCCATCGCGGACAGCCCCAATCTCGCCGCCGCCGAGGCGACGCTCCGGCAGGCGCGCGAGGAGTTCGCGGCAGGTGAGGGCGATCTGCTGTTTCCCGCCGTCGACGCCAACGTTTCCGCGACGCGCGAGAAGATCACCGGCGCCGTGCTCGGCCAGCCGAGCCTTGGCTCGAGCATCTTCAATCTCTACAACGCGTCGGTGAACGTCTCGTACACGCTCGACCTCTTCGGCAAGAACCGGCGCGAACTGGAAGGGCTCCAGTCGCAGGTCGATTACCAAGGTTACCAGCTCGAAGGCGCGTATCTCTCGCTCACGTCGAATATCGTCACGACAGCCGTTCGCGAGGCGTCGCTGCGCGCGCAGATCCGCGCCACGCAGGACATCATCGCCTCCGAGGAGAGGGTGCTGGAGCTCACCCGGCGCCAGCAGCAGCTCGGCGCTGTCGCCGGCCTCGCGGTGCTTGCGCAGAGCACGCAAGTCGCGCAGTTCCGCGCAACGCTTCCGCCGCTCGAGCGCGAGCTCGCCCGCACGCGGCACGAACTTGCGGTGCTCGCCGGCCGATTTCCGAGCGACGCGGCACTGCCGGAGTTCGAGCTCGACGCGCTGACGCTGCCGCAGGAGGTGCCCGTCAGCCTGCCTTCGTCGCTCGCGCGCCAGCGGCCGGACATCCGCGCCGCGGAAGCGCTGTGGCACAGGGCGAGCGCGGACGTCGGCGTGGCGACCGCGAACCTGTATCCGCAGATCACGCTGACGGGCGCCTTCGGCGCGCAGACGACGCAATTTGCCAATCTGCTCGGCGGCCCCTCCGTGTGGAGCATCGGCGCCGCGCTGCTGCAGCCGCTGTTTCACGGCGGCGCGCTGACCGCGCAGCGCCGGGCGGCGATCGCGGCGTACGACCAGGCCGGAGCGCAGTATCGCGAGACGGTGCTGAAGGCGTTCCAGAACGTCGCCGACACGCTGCGCGCGCTGGAGACGGACGCGCGGACGCTGCAGGCGCAGGCGGAGGCCGAGCGCCTCGCGTCCGCCACGCTCGACCTCACGCGCCGGCAGCTTCAGCTGGGCGCGGTCAACTATCTCGCGCTGCTGGTCGCGCAGCGCCAGTACGAGCTCGCGCGCATCGCCCTCGTGCAGGCGCAGGCCACCCGTTACGCAGACACGGCGGCGCTGTTCCAGGCGCTGGGCGGCGGCTGGTGGAATCGTCCGAGCGCCGCCACCGGTTCCACGGAGTGAAAAATGAATGAACCCGCTGCTGTTGATCCGCACGCAACGACGCCGCCCGGCCGAATGAAGAAGGCCTCGATGAAAAAGCGCATGGTGATCATGCTGATCGCGGTGGGGATTCTGCTGGGCGGCATCGTCGGTTTCAATGTGTTCAAGGGCTACATGATGCAGAAGTACATGGCCAGCGCCCCGATCCCGGCCTCGACGGTCACCACGATGAAGGCCGACTACCAGCTGTGGCAGCCTCAGCTCGGTTCCGTCGGAACGCTGCGCGCCGTGCGCGGCGTCGACGTCACCACGGAAATCGCCGGGCTCGTGCGCACGCTGAATTTCAAGTCCGGCGACGAGGTCGCGGCGGGCCGCGTGCTCGCCGAGCTCAACGCCGATTCCGAGATCGCGCAGCTGCACTCGCTCGAGGCCGCGGCCGATCTCGCGGCAACGGTGTACGAGCGGGACAAGGCCCAGCTCGACGCCGAGGCCGTCAGCAAGGCGCAGGTCGATGCGGATGCCGCCGACCTCAAGAGCAAGCGCGCGCAGGTCGCGCAGCAGGAGGCGCTCATCGCCAAGAAGACGATCCGCGCGCCGTTCGCCGGCAAGACCGGGATCAGCACGGTGAACGTCGGGCAGTACCTCAACTCGGGCGACAAGCTGGTCACGTTGCAGACGATCGATCCGATCCTCGTCGATTTCTACATCCCGCAGAAACAGGTACCGCAAATAGCGGTCGGCCAACAGGTGACGCTCTCCGTCGACGCGTTCAAGGACGGCTTCCCCGGAAAGATCGCCGCGATCAACCCGAAGGTCGACCTCAATACGCGCAACGTGCAGGTGGAGGCGACGATCGCCAATCCGAGGAAGCAGCTGCTGCCCGGCATGTGGGGCTCGGTCAAGGTGAACTCGGGCGACGAGGAAAAGTACCTCACGCTGCCGCAGACGGCGATCACGTTCAGCCCCTACGGCGACACCGTCTACCAGGTCGTGCCCTCGGACAAGATGGACGCGAAGGACGCGAAGGACGGGAAGGACAAGAAGGACAACAAGAAGGACGAGAAGGGCGGCGCGCAGCTGGTCGCGAAGCAGGTGTTCGTGACCACCGGGCCGAAGCGCGGCGACCAGATCGCGATCCTCAAGGGCATCGAGCCGGGCGCGCAGGTGGTGACGAGCGGCCAGACGAAGCTCAAGAACGGCGCGCCGGTCGTGATCGACAACAAGGTGCAGCCCGCGAACAATCCGGCACCCACCCCGCAGGAGCAGTGAGGAGCGCCCGTGAACTTCACCGACATCTTCATCCGCAAGCCCGTGCTCTCGATGACGCTGAGCCTGCTGATCCTCGTGCTCGGCGCGCGCGCGCTGATGAATCTGCCGATCCGCCAGTATCCGCGCACGCAGAACGCCGTGGTCACGGTCTCGACCGCGTATTACGGCGCCGACGCCGACACGGTCGCGGGCTTCATCACGCAGCCGCTCGAGGCGGCGATCGCGCAGGCACAGGGGATCGACTACCTGTCCTCGACCAGCATCTCGGGCAGCTCGACCATCATCGCCACGCTGCGCCTCAACTACGACGCCGACCGGGCGCTCACCGAGATCACGACGCAGGTGAGCTCGGTGCGCAACCAGTTGCCTCCGGAGGCGCAGCAGCCGGTGCTGTCGATTCAGGTCGGCGAGACCATCGACACGATGTACATGGGATTCTTCAGCGAGGTGCTCGCGAACAACAGCGTCACCGACTACCTGACGCGCGTCGTCCAGCCGAAGCTCGATTCGATCGAGGGGGTGCAGACCGCCGAGATCCTGGGCGCGCGCCAGTTCGCGCTGCGCGCCTGGCTCGACCCGGACCGTCTGGCCGCCTACGGCGTCACCGCGAGCGAAGTGCGCACGGCGCTCGGCAACAACAACTATCTCGCGGCGCTCGGCACGACCAAGGGCCAGATGGTCAGCGTCGACCTGACGGCGGGCACCAGCCTCCACTCCGTCGATGATTTCAAGCGCCTCGTGGTCAAGCAGAAGGACGGTGCGATCGTGCGGCTCGAGGACGTCGCCAACGTGACACTCGGCGCGGAGAACTACAACTTCACGACGGCGTTCGGCGGCCGCAACTCCGTCTTCATCGGCATCAAGGTGGCGCCCGACGCCAACGTGCTCGAAGTGGCGAAGCGCGTGCGCGACGCGTTCCCCGACATCCAGGCGCAGATGCCGCAGGGCGTCAAGGGCGAGATCGTCTACGACGGCACCAAGTTCATCCGCAGCTCGATCGACGAGGTGGTCAAGACGCTGGTGTTGGCGCTCGTCATCGTGAGCGCGGTGATCTTCCTTTTCATCGGCAGCCTTCGCGCCGTGGCAGTGCCGCTGATCGCGATGCCGCTGTCCCTCGTCGGTGCGTTCTTCGTGATGTCGGTGCTGGGCTACTCCATCAACCTGTTGACGCTGTTGGCGCTCGTCCTCGCGATCGGGCTGGTCGTCGACGACGCGATCATCGTCGTCGAGAACGTCGACCGGCACATGAAGAAGGAGGGCAAGGGCCCGCTCGACGCCGCGCTTCAGGCGGCGCGTGAGCTGGGCGGCCCGATCATTGCGATGACGATCGTGCTGGTCGCCGTGTACGTGCCGATCGGCTTCCAGGGCGGCCTCACCGGCGCGCTCTTCACCGAATTCGCATTCACGCTGGCCGGGGCGGTCACGGTCTCGGGCGTCGTCGCGCTGACGCTCTCGCCGATGATGGCGTCGCGCATCTTCACCGCCGAGCAGGAAAGCGGCCGCTTCGTCCGCTTCGTCGACCGCCAGTTCGACTGGCTGCACAGCCGTTACCAGCGGCTGCTGCATGCGACGCTCGACACCTGGCTCGTTCCGGTCGTGATGGGCGCGCTGCTGCTCGGTGGCGTCGTGTATCTCTTCATGACGTCGAAGGCGGAGCTCGCGCCGCAGGAGGACCAGGGCGTCGTGCTGGCGCAGGTGCTGGGTCCGGCGAACGCGACGCCGCAGCAGATGAACACCTACGCGAAACAGGTGTTCGAGATCGCGCATGCCCTACCCGAATACGATCAGATGTTCCAGATCACCGGCGTCCCGACGACCAACCAGGGGATCGGCGGCGTGCTGTTCAAGCCGTGGAACGAGCGCAAGCGTGATGCGGCCGCGCTGCAGCAGGAGCTGCAACAGAAGTGGAACGGCATCGCCGGCGCCACCGTCGCCGCGTTCCAGTTCCCGCCGCTGCCCGGATCGCGCGGGCTGCCGATGCAGATCGTATTGAAGACCACCGAGCCCTACCAGAACCTGAACGAGGTCACGCAGGCGGTGCTGCAGAAGGCGCGAGCGAGCGGGATGTTCTTCTTCGTCGACACCGACCTCAAGGTCGACAAACCGCAGACGACGGTCGAGGTCGACCGCGACATGCTCGCAACGCTGGGGCTCACCCAGCAGGACCTCGGCGCCGCGCTGTCCGCCGCGCTCGGCGGCGGTTACGTCAACTACTTCTCGATCGCGGGGCGCTCCTACAAGGTGATCCCGCAGGTGCAGCAGGTCGACCGCCTCAACTCGTCGCAGGTGCTCGACTACTACGTCCGCACGCCGGACGGCGGGCTTCTGCCGGCTTCCACCGTGGCCCACGAGCGGACCGAGGTCGTTCCGGAAGGCATCAACCACTTCCAGCAGCTCAATTCCTCGTCGATCTTCGGCGTTTACGCGCCGTCGGTGTCGCAGAAACAGGTTCTGGACTTCATGAACAAGACGGTCGCCGAAGTCGCTCCCACGGGCTACGCAGTCGACTACTCGGGACCGTCGCGTCAGTTCGTACAGGAATCGGGCGGCTTCGTCACGACGCTGATCTTCGCCATCATCGTCGTGTTCCTTTGCCTCTCCGCGCAATACGAGAGCTTCCGCGACCCGATCGTGATCCTCGTCTCGGTGCCGATGGCATTGTTCGGCGCGCTCGTGTTCATCAATCTCGGGTTTGCGACGCTCAACATCTACACGCAGGTGGGTCTGGTGACGCTGATGGGGCTCATCAGCAAGCACGGCATCCTGATCGTGCAGTTCGCGAACCAGCTTCAGGTTGCCGGCAAGGCCAAGCGCGAGGCGATCGAGGAGGCGGCCGCGGTGCGACTGCGCCCGATCCTGATGACGACCGCGGCGATGGTGCTGGGCGTGGTGCCGCTGGTGATTGCCGCGGGCGCCGGCGCGGCCGGCCGGCACGCGATGGGGCTCGTCATCTTCACTGGGCTGTCGATCGGCACGCTGTTCACGCTGTTCGTCGTTCCGGCCATGTACATGCTGCTGGGCGCAGATCACAGTGCACGACGCGAGGTGCCGGCTCCCGCGCCGCAGCCGCAGGGCTAGCGGACAAAAAAAGGGCCGGCGAATCGCTTCGCCGGCCCGCTTTCCTGCAGTGGACTGATCAGGCCGCGTCGGCCGAGATCTCGGGCGCGGCAGGAGCCGCCGCTTCCGCCGGGACTTCCTCGCCCGGGGCGAGGAACCCGGCCTCGGGTCCCAGCAGCTTCTGCTTCTTGCGGGCATTGTGATACGCGAGGCCCGTGCCGGCAGGGATCAGCCGCCCGACGATGACGTTCTCCTTCAGGCCGCGCAGATCGTCCTTCTTGCCCATGATCGCCGCTTCGGTCAGCACCCGCGTCGTCTCCTGGAACGACGCCGCCGAGATGAACGAGTCGGTCGACAGCGACGCCTTGGTGATGCCGAGCAGCATGTGCTCGTACGTCGCGCCCTGCTTGCCTTCCTCCTTCGTCGTCTTGTCGTTCTCGTCCAGAAGGTCCGAGCGCTCGGCCTGCTCACCGACGATGAAGCGCGTGTCGCCGGCATCGAGCACCTGCACGCGGCGCAGCATCTGCCGCACGATCACCTCGATGTGCTTGTCGTTGATCTTCACGCCCTGCAGCCGGTAGACGTCCTGCACCTCGTCGGTGATGTAGCGCGCGAGCGCCTCCACGCCGAGCAGACGCAGGATGTCGTGCGGGTCGGCCGGGCCGTCGACGATCGTCTCGCCCTTGTTCACCACCTGACCGTCGTGCGCGGTGACGTGCTTGTCCTTCGGGATCAGGTACTCGTGGGCAACGCCGTCGAGATCGGTGATCACGAGGCGCTGCTTGCCCTTCGTGTCCTTGCCGAACGACACCGTGCCCGTGACCTCGGCCAGCAGGCCCGCGTCCTTGGGCGAGCGCGCCTCGAAGAGCTCGGCCACGCGCGGCAGGCCGCCCGTGATGTCGCGCGTCTTCGACGTCTCCTGCGGGATGCGCGCCAGCACTTCGCCGATCGACACGTCCTGCCCGTCCTTCACCGTGATGATCGAGCCCAGCTGGAACGTGATGTTGACGGGAAGCTCCGAGCCCGCGAGCTTGATCTCGTCGCCGTCCGCCGTCAGCAGCTTCACCTGCGGCCGGACGCCCTTGGCCGCCGCGCCGGCGCGGCGCTTCGGGTCGATGACGACGAGCGTGGACAGGCCCGTCACCTCGTCGACCTGCTTCGCCACCGTCACGCCTTCCTCGACGTTCTCGAACTTCACCCGCCCCGCATACTCGGTGACGATCGGGCGCGAGGTCGCATCCCACAGCGCCAGGATCTTGCCGGCCTTCACCGTATCGCCGTCCTTGACCTGCAGCGTCGCGCCGTACGGCACCTTGTGGCGCTCGCGCTCGCGGCCGTGCTCGTCCTGGATCATCATCTCGCCCGAGCGCGCAATGACGACAAGCTCGCCCTTGGCGTTGGTCACGTAGCGCATCAGCGCCGAAAACCGGATGGTGCCCGCGGACTTGCTCTCGAGCTGCGACGCCGCGGCGGTCCGCGACGCGGCGCCGCCGATGTGGAACGTCCGCATCGTGAGCTGCGTGCCCGGCTCTCCGATCGACTGCGCGGCGATGACGCCGACTGCCTCGCCGACGTTGACGAGGTGGCCGCGGCCGAGGTCGCGGCCGTAGCACTTGGCGCACAGGCCGTAGCGCGTGTCACAGGTGAGCGGCGTGCGCACCTTGACTTCGTCGACACCGAGGAGCTCGATCTGCTCGACCTCGTCCTCGCCCAGCAGCGCGCCGGCGTGGTAGAGCGTCTCCTGCGATTCCGGGTTCACGACGTCGGTGGCGACGGTGCGGCCGAGGATGCGCTCGCGCAGCGCCTCGATCACTTCGCCGCCCTCGATCAGCGCCTTCATCGCCACGCCGTTGGTGGTCCCGCAATCGTCCTCGGTGACGACGAGATCCTGCGTGACGTCGACGAGCCGGCGCGTGAGGTAGCCCGAGTTCGCCGTCTTCAGCGCCGTGTCGGCAAGACCCTTGCGCGCGCCGTGCGTGCTGATGAAGTACTGCAGCACATTCAGGCCCTCGCGGAAGTTCGCCGTGATCGGCGTCTCGATGATCGAGCCGTCCGGCTTCGCCATAAGGCCACGCATGCCGGCAAGTTGCCGGATCTGCGCGGCCGAGCCCCGCGCACCCGAGTCCGCCATCATGTAGATCGAGTTGAACGACTCCTGCTTGACCGTCTTGCCCTCGCGGTCGACCACGTCCACGGCACCCAGCTGCGTCATCATCGCCTTCGCGATGTCGTCGCCGGCCCGACCCCAGATGTCGACCACCTTGTTGTAGCGCTCACCCTGCGTGACGAGGCCCGAGGTGTACTGCGCCTCGATCTCCTTCACCTGCGACTCGGCCTCGGCGATGATCTGGGGCTTTTCCAGCGGCACCAGCATGTCGTCGGCCGCGAACGAGATGCCGCCGCGCGTCGCGAGGCTGTATCCCGCCTGCATCAGCTTGTCGGCGAAGATCACCGTCTCGCGCAGTCCGCAGCGGCGGAAGCTCGCGTTGATGATCTTCGAGATCTCCTTCTTCTTGAGCGGCTTGTTGATCGTCGCGAACGGCAGGCCGGCCGGGAGGATCTCCGAGAGCAGCGCGCGGCCGACCGTCGTCTCGAAGCGGACGATCTTGTCGATGGACTCGCCGTTCGCGCCGGTTTCGGTCTGCTCCAGGCGCACGTGCACCTTGGCGTGCAGCTCGACCATCCGCGACTCGTAGGCGCGCTGGACTTCGGCGATGTCGGCGAAGAACATGCCCTCGCCCTTCGCGTTGATCTTGTCGCGCGTCGCGTAGTAGAGGCCCAGCACGATGTCCTGCGACGGCACGATGCAGGGCTCGCCGTTCGACGGCAGCAGCACGTTGTTCGACGCCAGCATCAGCGTGCGCGCTTCCATCTGCGCTTCCAGCGACAGCGGCACGTGGACGGCCATCTGGTCGCCGTCGAAGTCGGCGTTGAACGCCGTGCAGACGAGCGGGTGGAGCTGGATCGCCTTGCCTTCGATCAGCACCGGCTCGAAGGCCTGGATGCCGAGGCGGTGCAGCGTCGGCGCGCGGTTCAGCATCACCGGATGCTCGCGGATCACGTCCTCGAGGATGTCCCAGACGATCGGCTCCTGCGCCTCGACCATCTTCTTCGCGGCCTTGATCGTGGTCGCGAGGCCCATCGTTTCGAGCTTGTTGAAGATGTAGGGCTTGAAGAGCTCGAGCGCCATCAGCTTCGGCAGCCCGCACTGGTGCAGCTTGAGCTGCGGCCCGACGACGATGACCGAGCGGCCCGAGTAGTCGACGCGCTTGCCGAGCAGGTTCTGGCGGAAGCGTCCGCCCTTGCCCTTGATCATGTCGGCGAGCGACTTCAGCGGCCGCTTGTTGGCGCCGGTCATCGCCTTGCCGCGGCGGCCGTTGTCGAGCAGCGAGTCGACGGCTTCCTGCAGCATCCGCTTCTCGTTGCGGACGATGATGTCTGGCGCCTTCAGCTCGAGCAGGCGCTTCAGCCGGTTGTTCCGGTTGATCACGCGGCGATAGAGATCGTTCAGGTCGGAGGTCGCGAAGCGGCCGCCATCCAGCGGGACCAGCGGGCGCAGTTCCGGCGGCAGCACCGGCAGCACCTCGAGGATCATCCACTCGGGCTTGATGCCCGACTTGTGGAAGGCTTCGAGCACCTTGAGGCGCTTGGCGATCTTCTTGATCTTGGTGTCGGAGCCGGTCGCCTCGAGCTCGGTGCGCAGCTTCTCGATCTCGTGCGGCACGTCGAGCGCCTTCAGGAGCTCGCGGATGCCCTCGGCGCCCATCGACGCCGAGAAATCATCGCCATGCTGCTCGACCTTCGCGAGGTAGTCGTCCTCGGTGAGGAGCTGCGCGCGGTTCAGCGGCGTCAGGCCGGGATCGGTGACGACGTACGCCTCGAAATACAGCACACGCTCGATGTCGCGCAGCGTCATGTCGAGTACCATGCCCATCCGCGACGGCAGGCTCTTCAGGAACCAGATGTGCGCAACCGGGCTCGCGAGCTCGATGTGACCCATCCGCTCGCGGCGGACCTTGGCGAGCGTGACTTCGACGCCGCACTTCTCGCAGATGACGCCCCGGTGCTTCAGGCGCTTGTACTTGCCGCACAGGCACTCGTAGTCCTTGACCGGCCCGAAGATCTTCGCGCAGAAGAGGCCGTCGCGCTCGGGCTTGAACGTCCGGTAGTTGATCGTCTCCGGCTTCTTCACTTCGCCGTACGACCACGAGCGGATCTTCTCCGGCGAAGCGAGGCCGGTCTTGATCGCGTCGAATTCCTCTTCCTGCGTTACCTGCTTGAACAGATCGAGCAGTGCTTTCATTGCGACTCCTTAGCTGAGCGTTGGGCGTTGAGCGTCGGGCGAAAATCCCGTTGCATCCGGCGCGGTACGGCTTGCCGCCGCGCCGGACGCGAAACGCACAACCTCAAAATCTTTCCAGGTCGATGTCGATGGCGAGCGAGCGGATTTCCTTCACCAGCACATTGAACGACTCCGGCATGCCGGCCTCGATCCTGTGCTCGCCCTTGACGATGTTCTCGTACACCTTGGTCCTTCCATTGACGTCGTCCGACTTGACGGTGAGCATCTCCTGCAGCGTGTAGGCCGCGCCATACGCCTCGAGCGCCCACACTTCCATCTCGCCGAAGCGCTGGCCGCCGAACTGCGCCTTGCCGCCCAGCGGCTGCTGCGTGACGAGGCTGTACGGGCCGGTCGAGCGCGCGTGCATTTTGTCGTCGACGAGGTGATGCAGCTTCAGCACGTGCATGTAGCCGACGGTGACCTGGCGGTCGAACGCCTCGCCGGTGCGGCCGTCGTGCAGCGTGACCTGGCCGGAACGGGGCAGCCCCGCGAGCTCGAGCATGCCCTTGATCTCCTCCTCCGTCGCACCGTCGAACACCGGCGTCGCGAACGGAACCCCGCCGCGCAGGTTGTTGCCCAGACGCAGGAGCTCCTCGTCGGTAAGACCCGCGATGTCCTCGGGCTTGCCCGTCGTGTTGTAGATCTTGTCCAGCAGCTTGCGCACGTCGGCGACGTTCGCCTCGGCCTTCAGCATGTCGTCGATCTTGCGTCCGAGGCCCTTGGCGGCCCAGCCGAGGTGGACTTCGAGGATCTGACCGACGTTCATGCGCGACGGCACGCCGAGCGGATTCAGCACGATGTCAACCGGCGTGCCGTCCGCCATGTACGGCATGTCCTCGACCGGCACGATCTTCGACACCACGCCCTTGTTGCCGTGCCGGCCGGCCATCTTGTCGCCCGGCTGCAGGCGGCGCTTCACCGCGACGTAGACCTTGACCATCTTCTGCACGCCCGGCGGCAATTCGTCGCCCTGCGTCAGCTTCTTCTTCTTCTGCTCGAACATCTGGTCGAACTGGACGCGCATCTGGGCGAGCGAATCCTTCATCGCCTCGAGCTGGCGCGCCGAGTCCTCGCCGGCCAGACGGATGTCGAACCAATCGTAGCGGCCGACGCCCTCCAGGTATTCCTTGGTGAGCTTGGTGCCCTTGGCGATGCGCTTCGGCCCGCCGTTCACCGTCTTGCCGAGCAGCATCTTCTCGATCCGCGCGAACGCGTCGTTCTCGACGATGCGCAGCTGGTCGTTCAGGTCCTTGCGATAGCCCTTGAGCTCGTCATCGATGATCTGCGCGGCGCGCTTGTCGCGCTCGATGCCTTCGCGCGTGAACACCTGGACGTCGATCACGCAACCCGAGATGCCGGACGGCACGCGCAGGCTGGTGTCCTTCACGTCCGAGGCCTTCTCGCCGAAGATCGCGCGGAGCAGCTTCTCCTCCGGGGTCAGCTGCGTCTCGCCCTTGGGCGTGACCTTGCCGACCAGCACGTCGCCCGCCTCGACTTCGGCACCGATGTAGACGATGCCGGCGTCGTCGAGGCGCCCCAGCTGCGATTCGCCGAGGCTCGAGATGTCGCGCGTGATTTCCTCGGGACCGAGCTTGGTGTCGCGCGCGACCACCGAGAGCTCCTCGATGTGGATCGACGTGTAGCGGTCATCGGCGACGACGCGCTCGCTGATCAGGATCGAGTCCTCGTAGTTGTAGCCGTTCCACGGCATGAACGCGACCAGCATGTTCTGCCCGAGCGCCAGCTCGCCCATGTCGGTCGACGCGCCGTCGGCGATGACGTCGCCGCGGGCGATGGTCTCGCCCACCTTCACCAGCGGACGCTGGTTGATGTTGGTGTTCTGGTTGCTGCGCGTGTACTTGGTCAGGTTGTAGATGTCGACGCCGACATCGCCCGCCATCGTCTCGGTGTCGTTGACCCGCACGACAATCCGGCTCGCATCGACGTAGTCGACCTTGCCGCCGCGACGCGCCTGCACCGCGGTGCCGGAGTCGACCGCCGCGGTGCGCTCGACGCCGGTGCCGACGAGCGGCTTCTCGGCGCGAAGGCAGGGCACGGCCTGACGCTGCATGTTGGAGCCCATCAGCGCGCGGTTGGCGTCGTCGTGCTCGAGGAACGGGATCAGCGATGCCGCCACCGACACGATCTGCGCCGGCGCGACGTCCATGTAGTTGACCTTGTCGGCGGTCGACAGCATGAATTCGTTCTTGTTGCGGCAGGAGACGAGCTCGTCCTTGAGCTTGCCCTGCTTGTCGAGCGTCGCGTTCGCCTGCGCGATCACGAAGGCGCCCTCCTCGATCGCCGACAGGTAGTCGATTTCGTCGGTGACCTTGCCGTTCGACACCTTGCGGTACGGCGTCTCGAGGAAGCCGTATTCGTTGGTCCGCGCGTAGAGCGCGAGCGAGTTGATGAGGCCGATGTTCGGGCCTTCCGGCGTCTCGATCGGGCACACGCGGCCGTAGTGGGTCGGGTGCACGTCGCGCACCTCGAAGCCCGCACGCTCGCGCGTGAGGCCGCCCGGTCCCAGCGCCGACACGCGCCGCTTGTGCGTGATCTCGGACAGCGGGTTGGTCTGGTCCATGAACTGCGACAGCTGCGAGCTGCCGAAGAACTCCTTGATCGCGGCCGAGATCGGCTTCGCGTTGATGAGGTCGTGCGGCAACAGGTTCTCGCTCTCGGCCTGGCCGAGGCGTTCCTTCACCGCGCGCTCGACGCGCACGAGACCCGAGCGGAACTGGTTCTCGGCGAGCTCGCCGACCGAGCGCACGCGCCGGTTGCCGAGATGGTCGATGTCGTCGATCTCGCCGCGACCGTTGCGCAGCTCGACCAGGATCTTGATCACCGCGATGATGTCGTCGTTGGTCAGCGTCGACGCGCCCTTCAGCTCGTTGCGGCCCACGCGGCGATTGAACTTCATCCGGCCGACGGCGGACAGGTCGTAGCGCTCTTCCGAGAAGAAGAGCCCGTGGAACAGCGTCTCGACGGCGTCCTCGGTCGGCGGCTCGCCGGGCCGCATCATCCGGTAGATCGCGACGCGCGCCGCGGTCTGGTCGGGCGTGTCGTCGCTGCGCAGCGTTTGCGAGATGTACGCGCCCTGGTCGAGATCGTTGGTGTAGATCGTCTGCAGCGTTTCGACACCCGCCGCGACGAGCTTTTCCATCAGCTCCTCGGTGATCTCGTCGTTGGCGCGGGCGAGCACCTCGCCGGTCGTCGTGTCGACGATGTTGGTCGCCAGAGCACGGCCGATGATGTAGTCCGCCGGAACCGCGATGCGCTTGGCGCCGCCTTCGGAGAGCTCGCGAACGTGCTTGGCGGTGATGCGCTTGTCGCGCTGGACAACCACCTTGCCGTCCTTGCCGACGACGTCGAAGCGCGCCATCTCGCCGCGCAGGCGATCGGGAACGAACTCGAGCTCGGCGCCCTTCGCCGACAGGTGGAACGTGTCGAAGACGAAGAACTGCCTGAGGATGTCCTCGTTGGTGAGGCCGATCGCCTTGAGGAGCGTGGTCACCGGCATCTTGCGGCGCCGGTCGACCCGGAAGAACAGGAAATCCTTCGGGTCGAATTCGAAATCGAGCCAGGACCCGCGGTACGGAATCACGCGCGCCGAGAACAGCAGCTTGCCCGACGAATGCGTCTTGCCGCGGTCGTGCTCGAAGAACACGCCCGGCGAGCGGTGGAGCTGCGAGACGATCACGCGCTCGGTCCCGTTGATGACGAACGAGCCGTTGCGCGTCATGAGCGGGATCTCGCCCATGTAGACTTCCTGTTCCTTCACTTCCTTGACCGTCTCCTTCGGCGCTTCCTTGTCCATCAGGATGAGCCGGACTTTGGCGCGCAGCGCCGAGCAGAAGGTCAGCCCGCGCTGCTGGCATTCGGTGACGTCGAACGCGGGCGCGAGCAGCGAGAAGCTCACGAATTCGAGCCGCGCGTTGCCCGAGTGCGACGAGATGGGGAAGATCGACGTGAACGCCGCCTGCAGCCCTTCGTTCTTGCGCAGTTCCGGACCGGCGTCCGCCTGCAGGAACGCGCGGTAGGAGGCGAGCTGCGTCTCGAGCAGGAACGGTACCGGCAGGACGCTCGCGCGCTTGGCGAAGCTCTTCCGGATGCGCTTGCGTTCGGTAAAGGAATACGGTTGGGACGTCGTCGTCGCTTCGGTGGCCATGCCTTCTCCGGATCACGTTTGGCCGCACGCGCGTGAGGGCGGCGGCCGCTGCGGTCGCGCCGAATGTGGCGCGGCTCGCATCGGTGCGACTGTCCGGGGGCATTGCACCCCCTGGCTTGGTGGTTGGCCACTACCAACCGCTGGCGGACGGCGGCGCGCTACGCTGCGCCGCCCGACCATGCCTGCTCTCTGCAGTCGCTTCAGAAAGCGGAGCGAAGCGGATTCGTCCAGAACTCGCTTCGCTCCGATCACTGATCGAAGCGGGGCGGTGAAGTTCCACCACCCCCATCTTTTTCCGTTCTTGCAGCAAATCGACCGGCTCCGCCGGCGATTTGCCCCACTTCAGTTTCTCGATTGGCGCAAACGCTTTGTGATTCTTCCCCGGCGAATCGGGGCGGAGCCTCCGATTCGCCGCTGACTTATCTACTCCATTATTTCAGTTCAGCCTTCGCACCAGCCTCTTCCAACTTCTTTTTGGCGGCTTCGGCGTCGGCCTTGGAGATGCCTTCCTTGACCGGCTTCGGCGCGCCGTCGACGAGGTCCTTGGCTTCCTTGAGGCCGAGGCCCGTCAGCTCGCGCACCGCCTTGATGACGTTGACCTTGTTGTCGCCGATCGCGGCCAGCACGACGGTGAACTCGGTCTGCTCTTCGACGGCGGCAGCGGCAGGACCCGCGGCAGCGGGGCCGGCGGCGGCGACGGCAGCGGCGGCGGAGACGCCGAACTTCTCTTCCATTGCGGTGATGAGCTGCGAGAGCTCGAGGACGGTCATCGACGAGATCTTGTCGAGGATTTCAGTCTGGACTGCGGTCATGTGTGGCTCCTGATACGTAAGGTTTGATGATTCGGTGTCGGAAAGGCGTGGCGCCTCAGGCGGCCGGCTTCGCGTCGCGGACCGCGGCGAGCGTACGGACGAACCTGCCCGGTACCTCGTTCAGCGTCCGCACGAACTTCGCGATCGGCGCCTGCATCGTGCCCATCAGCTTCGACAACAGCTCGTCGCGCGACGGCAGCGAGGCCAGCGCGGCGATGTCCTTGGGGGACATCACCTGGCCGGGCATTCCGCCGCCGGTGATCACGAACTTGTCGTTGCCCTTGGCGAAGTCATTGAGTACCTTCGCCACGGCGACGGGGTCGCTGCCGATGCCGTACGCGAGCGGGCCGACCATCTTTTCGGTCAGCCCCTCGAATGGCGTCTGCGCAACCGCCCGGCGCACCAGGGTGTTCTTGACCACCCTGAGATATACGCCGCAAGCACGCGCCTTCGCGCGGAGCCGGGTGATGTCGGCGACCGCCATGCCGCGGTTCTCGGCCATCACGATGGCCTGAGCACCGGCGACCTGCTTCGCGACTTCCGCGACTACCGCCTGCTTCTGTTCCAAATTAAGACTCATTGGGTCTCCATTGCTTCCGAGAGCCTTCGGGCTCGAGTGCGCGCCGCTGCCTTCATTGGTGCTCGCTCGCGATCCTCACGTACGATCCAAGTACGCTCCGGTCGCTCGCTCCGCTCCGCCTCGCCAGCAACGCGCCTACTCGCCCTCGTCTCTCGCGTGTACGCAAAACCGTGCGCGATGATCCGTCGCTGCGTTTCTGCGCACCCTGCGGTGACCTTACGTCCAGGAAATCCTGTCCGGGGACACCATCTGCGCGGGGTTCGGTTGCCTTCGATCGGTCGACCGGCCAACTGGCCAATCGCCCATCCGAACGCGCCCTTCATTTGAGCTTTCGCCCCTGCGGTCTTTGACGGCCCGCCGTGCCACCGTTGCCGGCACGGCGCTCCCTCAAGTACTCGTATAACGCGGTGTGCGCATGCAACTGCACACCACGTTTTTGTGTCAATGGGCCGGTCCTCCGGAAGCCAGCCCCGCCGTATCGATTCTCACGCCCGCGCCCATGGTGCTGGAGACGCTGATCTTCTTGAGATAGATGCCCTTGGTACCCGCAGGCTTCGCCTTGTTGAGCGCGTCGATCAGCGCGACGAGGTTCGACTTCAGCTGTTCCGGCGCGAACGACGCGCGGCCGATCGTGCACTGGACGATGCCCGCCTTGTCGGTGCGATACTGGACCTGACCCGCCTTCGCGTTTCTGACGGCGAGAGCGACGTCGGCGTTGACCGTCCCGACCTTCGGGTTCGGCATCAGGCCGCGTGGGCCGAGGATCTGGCCCAGCTGGCCGACGACGCGCATCGCGTCCGGCGAGGCGATCACGACGTCGAAATCCATGAATCCTTCCTTGACCTTCGCCGCCAGGTCGTCGAATCCGACGATGTCGGCGCCGGCCTCCAGCGCGGCCTTCGCCTTGTCGCCCTGCGCGAACACGGCGACGCGGACCTTCTTGCCGGTTCCGGCGGGCAGCACGACGGAGCCGCGCACGGTCTGGTCCGATTTCTTGGCGTCGATGCCGAGATTCACCGCGACGTCGACCGATTCGTCGAACTTGGCGACTGCGGTCTCCTTGACGAGCTTCAGCGCTTCATCGACCGCGTAGGACTTGTTGTGGTCGACCTTGGCGCGGACCGCCTGCATCCGCTTCGAAAGCTTCGGGGTCTTCTGCTCGGTGGCCATGATCACTTCACCCCTTCGACGGTGATTCCCATGCTGCGCGCGCTGCCGGCGATGGTGCGCACCGCGGCGTCCATGTCGGCCGCGGTGAGGTCGGGCATCTTGGTCTTTGCGATTTCCTCGGCCTGGGCGCGCGTGAGCTTGCCCACCTTGTCGGTATGCGGCTTGCTGCTGCCCTTCTCGACCTTGGAGGCCTTCTTGATGAGCACCGTCGCGGGCGGCGTCTTCATCACGAACGTGAAGCTCTTGTCCGCGTAGGCGGTGATCACGACCGGGATCGGCAGACCCGGCTCGACCTTCTGCGTCTGCGCGTTGAACGCCTTGCAGAATTCCATGATGTTGAGGCCGCGCTGGCCGAGCGCGGGCCCGATGGGCGGGCTCGGATTCGCCTTGCCCGCCGGCACCTGCAGCTTGATGTAGCCGACTACTTTCTTCGCCATTTCAGTTCTCCAATTGGGTGCAGACGGACGCCATTGCGTCCTCCCCGTTCTAGGCCTTCTCGACTTGGGAGAAGTCCAGTTCCACCGGCGTCGAGCGACCGAAGATCGTCACCGACACGCGGAGCTTGCTCTTCTCGTAGTTCACGTCCTCCACGTTGCCGTGGAAGTCGGTGAACGGGCCGTCCTTGACGCGCACCGCCTCGCCCATCTCGAACAGCACCTTCGGGCGCGGCTTCTCGACGCCTTCCTGCACCTGCCGCAGGATCGCGTCGACGTCCTTCTGCGAGATCGGCGTCGGCTTGTTCGCGGTGCCGCCGACGAAGCCCGTGACCTTCGGCGTGCTCTTCACGAGGTGCCACGTGTCGTCGGTCATTTCCATCTCGACCAGCACGTACCCCGGGAAGAACTTGCGCTCGCTGATCGCCTTCTGCCCGCCCTTCATCTCGACGACTTCCTCGACCGGCACCAGGATCTGGCCGAACTGGTCGGCGAGCTCGGAGCGCTTGATGCGCTCGGTCAGCGCCCGCTGCACGCTCTTCTCGAAGCCCGAATAGGCGTGGACCACAAACCACTTCTTGCTCACCGCGTTTCCTCCCACGGGCTCGCCCGTCCGTGCGGCGCTCATGACTCGGTCCGCCCGGTGAGCAGCTTCACGATCCACGCAAGCGTGGTATCGACGGAAAACAGGAACAGCGCCATGATCACGACGAAGACGAACACGATGGCGGTCGTTTGCAGCGTCTCCTTGCGCGTCGGCCACGACACCCGCTCGGCTTCCTGCCACGACTCCTGCGCGAACGTGAGGAACTCGCGGCCCGGCGTCGACAGCCAGGCGACGACGCCGCCGAGGACGAGCCCGCCCAGCACCATCAGCACGCGCAGCACGAGCGCGGTGTCGCCGAAGTAGTAATACCCCGCGACGCCGAGCACGACGCAGCCGAAGGCCAATGAGATTTTTATCTTGTCGATCATTCAGGTGCCGGTTGACTGTATTCGTTCGGCAGTAACCGCTGCCGGCGGCATTTCTCTTCGCAATCCTCTTGCGCCACTGCCGGCTGACCCTTCGCTTCCACATCCGCAGTGGCAGGCCAGGAGGGAATCGAACCCCCAACCTGCGGTTTTGGAGACCGCCGCTCTGCCAATTGAGCTACTGGCCTAATCTATTCGGCCGAAAGTGAAAACCTACTTTTCGGCCGGGTTTGTCTCCGGCGAATTTCGGGCGGAGCCCGCAAATTCGCCGCAAAACTGCTGTTACCAAAAACCGAGCGTGTACCTGCGTTATTCGACGACCTTGGCGACGACGCCGGCGCCGACGGTGCGGCCGCCCTCGCGAATCGCGAAGCGCAGCCCCTCTTCCATCGCGATCGGCGCAATCAGCGTCACCGTCATCGACACGTTGTCCCCCGGCATCACCATCTCCGTCCCCGCCGGCAGCTCACAGCTCCCCGTCACGTCCGTCGTCCGGAAATAAAACTGCGGCCGATACCCCGGAAAGAACGGCGTATGCCGACCCCCCTCGTCCTTCGACAGCACGTACACCTCGCAGGTGAACTTCGTGTGCGGCGTGATCGAGCCCGGCTTCGCCAGCACCTGCCCACGCTCCACTTCCTCCCGCTTCGTGCCTCTGAGCAGTACGCCGACGTTGTCCCCCGCCTGCCCCTGGTCCAACAGCTTCCGGAACATCTCCACCCCCGTGCACACCGTCTGCAAGCGTCGGCTTCAGCCCCACGATCTCCAGCGCATCCCCCACCTTCACGATGCCCCGCTCCACCCGCCCCGTCACCACCGTCCCCCGACCCGAGATCGAGAACACGTCCTCCACCGGCATCAGGAACGGCCCGTCGATCGCCCGCTGCGGCTGCGGAATGTAGCTGTCCAGCGCCTCCGCCAGCTTGAAGATCGACCCCTCCCCCATCTCGCTCTTGTCCCCTTCCAGCGCCATCTTCGCGCTGCCGATGATGATCGGCGTCTTGTCCCCAGGAAACTGGTACTTGGTCAGCAATTCGCGGACTTCCATCTCCACGAGCTCCAAGAGCTCCTTGTCGTCCACCATGTCCGCCTTGTTCATGTACACCACGATGTACGGCACCCCCACCTGCCGCGCCAACAGAATGTGCTCCCGCGTCTGCGGCATCGGCCCGTCCGCCGCACTCACCACCAGGATCGCCCCATCCATCTGCGCCGCCCCAGTGATCATGTTCTTGATGTAGTCCGCGTGCCCCGGGCAATCCACGTGCGCGTAGTGCCGCTTCTCCGTCACGTACTCCACGTGCGCCGTGTTGATCGTGATCCCCCGCGCCTTCTCCTCCGGCGCGTTGTCGATCTGGTCGTACGCCCTCACCTCACCACCATATTTCTTCGACAGCACCAGCGTCATCGCCGCCGTCAGCGTCGTCTTCCCGTGATCCACGTGTCCGATCGTCCCCACGTTCACGTGCGGCTTCGTCCGCTCGAATTTGCCCTTGGCCATTTTTCAAGACTCCTTCAAACGTCGTTTTTCAGATTCGTGGTGATGCCAAATCGATGGTGCCCATGGAGCGGATTGAACGCTCGACCTCTCCCTTACCAAGGGAGTGCTCTACCACTGAGCTACATGGGCTCATAAAGCTTCGTCTTCGGGCGCCATGCTTTGTCGCTCGTCGAATTCCTTGCTTGTGTACCTCTCATGTACCTGGCGCTGCGGAATCCCTCTCGCCGCGCCTGACACCCGAATACTCGCTTTCCGGATCCCTACCATCGTTGCCCTGGGCGATTCTCTGGAGCGGGTGAAGGGAATCGAACCCTCGTCATAAGCTTGGAAGGCTTCTGCTCTACCATTGAGCTACACCCGCGATTCAGGGTTCGGCAGTGGCGACAGGATCGAGCGGTGCCGGTGTCCCCGCGGGCCGGCGCGTCTCGCACGGGCATTCGGTTCGACTCGTTCCGACGGCGCGAACCGTCACGGCTTACGCTGCAACGCTGATACCGGCTTCCGACGACAGATGACTGATTTTCCCGAGTGGTGGAGGGGGAAGGATTCGAACCTTCGAAGGCAGAGCCGGCAGATTTACAGTCTGCTCCCTTTGACCGCTCGGGAACCCCTCCGACGAAACGTGCGATGTTAGCAATTTTCGTACCGTGCGTCAAATGCGGAAGGGCCTTGCTGCATTGCGGTAGCCGAGCCCGCAGCGGGGAGAGTCGAGATTCGGCCAACCTACTGTAAGCGTTGAAGTTTAATCCAAAATCCCGGAGTTGGGCGCGCGCGGCAAACCCGAAAAAGCCCGGGTCCGACTGCCATCCGCGCCTCTCGCGGGCGATTTAGCTAAACTCGCAACGGCTGACACCCTGCCGCGAACTGCGGTTCCCGTGTTCTTGTGAACCCCGGGATCTCAGCTTGCGACCTCCGATGACCTGAACCCGCCGACCGCCTCCCGATGCCATGAATACCGATTGGGATTACATCGTCGTCGGCGGCGGCACCGCGGGCTGCGTGCTCGCGAACCGGCTTTCCGCCGACGGCCGCCATTCGGTGCTCTTGCTCGAGGCCGGGCCGCGCGACGCATATCCCTGGATCCACGTGCCGATCGGCTATGCGAAGACGATGTTCCACCCGGTCTACAACTGGCGATTCAAGACGGAGCCCGAGCCCGGGATGAACGGCCGCGAGATCTACTGGCCGTCGGGCCGGACGCTTGGGGGTTCCAGCGCGATCAACGGGCTCATCTACATCCGCGGTCATCGCGAGGACTACGATCACTGGGCCTCGCTCGGGAACGCCGGCTGGGGCTACTCGGATGTGCTGCCGTATTTCCGCAAGCTCGAGCACAACGAGCGTGGCGCATCCGAGTGGCACGGCGCCGATGGCCCGCTGTGGGCGTCGGACATCCGCGCGAAGCACGAGCTCGTCGAGGCCTGGATCGCCGGCGCGACAGAGCTCGGCATTCCGCGCAACGCTGATTTCAACGGAGCGACGCAGGAAGGCGCGGGCTACTACCAGCTGACGACGCGGCGCGGCCTGCGCTGCTCGACGGCGGTTGCCTATCTGCGGCCGGCGCGCAATCGCGCGAATCTTGCCGTCGAGACCGATGCGCAGGCGCTGCGGATCGTGTTCGAAGGCCGGCGCGCGCGCGGCGTCGTCTTCCGCCGCGGCGGGCGCGATACGACGGTCACCGCGCGACGCGAGGTGATCGTCGCGACGGGCGCCATGCAGTCTCCGCAGCTCCTGCAGCTTTCGGGCGTGGGTCCGCCGGGGCTCCTCCAGACGCTCGGCGTTCCGGTCGTCCATGCGCTCGAAGGCGTGGGCGAGAACCTGCAGGACCACCTGCAGGTGCGCACGATCTTCCGCTGCACGAAGCCGATCACGACCAACGACACCCTGAAATCGTGGTGGCGGACGATGGCGATGGGCGCGCGCTACGCGCTGACGCGCACCGGCCCGATGGCGGTCGGCATCAACCAGGGCGGCATGTTCGCGCGGACCGAGCCGTCGCTCTCGCGCCCGGACGTCCAGTTCCACCTTGCGACGCTGTCGTCCGACATGGCCGGCTCACCGGTCCACACGTTCTCGGGATTCACGATGTCGGTGTGCCAGCTCCAGCCGGAATCACGCGGATACGTGCGCGCGAAGTCGCCGGACCCCCTCGCCCCGCCCGCGCTGCAGCCGCGCTACCTGTCGACGCCGCAGGATTGCGCCACCGTGGTCGCGGGCATCAGGCTCGCGCGGCGCCTTGCCGCGACCGCGGCGCTCTCGCCCTACGTTGCCGCCGAGTACCTGCCCGGCCGGCAGGCCGAGAGCGACGACGACCTCCTCGCCTTCGCGCGCAACAAGGGCGCGACGATTTTCCATCCGGCCGGGACGTGCAAGATGGGTCCGGTCGCCGATGCGCGGGCGGTCGTCGACGCGGCGCTTCGCGTGCACGGCGTCGCTGGATTGCGCGTCGTCGACTGCAGCGTCATGCCGACGATCGTGTCCGGCAACACCAACGCGCCGGTGATCATGATCGCCGAAAAGGCGAGCGACATGATCCTGCACGACGCCCGCTAGGTTTTCGCAACGCCAGACTCCGGAGGCTCCATGTCCTGCTGCCACGCCGATTTCGCCGCCCTCGAAGGCAGCGACCGCGGCTTCACCGTCGGAATGCCGACGTTCACCTTCGGCGCGGGCGTGCTCGCCGAAGCGGGCGAGCATGCGCGCGAGCTTGGCATGAAGCGCGTGGCGCTCTTCACCGATCCGAAGATCGATGCCAGCGCCTACGTCGAAACCGTCAAGGCGTCGCTCACCGCCGCCGGCGTCGATTTCGCCGTGTATCGCGACGTCGTCATCGAGCCCACCGACCTGTCGCTGCAGGACGCGACGCGCTTCGCCGCCGAAGGGCGCTTCGACGGCTACGTGTCGGTCGGCGGCGGCTCGGTGATGGACACCTGCAAGGCGGCGAACCTCTATGCGTCGCAGCCGGCCGAATTCATGGCGTACGTGAACGCGCCGATCGGCGAGGGGCGCAAGGTTCCCGGCCCGGTCAGGCCGCACATCGCGTGTCCGACGACGTCGGGCACGGGCTCGGAGACCACCGGCATCGCGATCTTCAACCTGCGCTCGATGAACGCCAAGACCGGGATCATCTCGCGTCGCCTCATTCCCTCGGTCGCGCTGATCGATCCCGACGTCACCGCGACGCTTCCGAAGAACGCGGTCGCGGCCACCGGATTCGACTGCATGAGCCACGCGCTGGAGTCGCTGACGGCGCGCGCGTACCCGCGGCGGGCGAATCCGGCGAAAGGCATCGCGCGCCCGGTCTCGCAGGGCGCGAATCCCTTCTCGGACATGCTCGCCACCGAAGCGCTGAAGAGCGTCGGCCGATTCCTCGTGCGCGCGGTGAACGACGCGGCCGACACCGAAGCCCGCACCGAGATGATGTACGCCGCCATGCTCGCCGGCATCGCGTTCAACGCCGCGGGCTGTCACCTGCCGCACGGGCTTTCGTACGCGGTGTCCGGTCTCGCCAAGGACTGGCACGTCGATGGCTACCCCGACGGCAAGTCGCTCGTCCCGCATGGCATGGCCGTCGTGCTGAACAATCCCATCGGTGTGGCGTTTCACCGCGCCGTGCTGCCCGCAGCGGCACCTGCATGGCGCGCAATGTCTTGGCGCGCAGGTCGACGGCGCGCGCGCGGATGATGCGGGCGAGGTGCTCGCGACGCGCGTGATCGAGCTGATGCGCGCGACCGCGATGCCGAACGGACTCGCCGCGCTCGGCTTCGACGCGTCGCATCTCGACGCGCTGGCCGCCGGCGCCGAGCCGCAATACCGCGTGATCCGAAACGCGCCGAAGGACGTCTCGCGCGACGACCTCCTCGCGCTGTTCGGCGGCGCGCTCAGCTACTGGTAGACGTCGGGGCGGCGTAGCCCGCCGACTCGGCCGCAGCGGCGAGCTGCACGCGCTTCGCCGGCAGCCGCGCGGTGAACGTGCTGCCGCGCGCGAGCTCGCTCATCACGTCGAGCTCGGCCTGGTGGCGCAGCAGCACGTGCTTGACGATGGCGAGGCCGAGCCCGGTGCCGCCGCTCGCGCGCGAGCGGCTGCGGTCGACGCGGTAGAACCGCTCGGTGAGCCGCGGTACGTGCTCGGCGGCGATGCCGATGCCGGTGTCCTCGACCGAGAATTCGCCGGCCCCGTCGGCCGCGATGCGCCAGCGCAGCGTGATCGTTCCGCCGTCCGGCGTGTACCGGATCGCATTGCTGACGAGGTTTCCGAACGCGCTCGCGAGCTCGTCGCGGCTGCCGGTGACCGTCGCCGCGTTGCCGATGTCGAGCGCGATCGTGTGCCGGCCCCCGGAGAGCGCCTTCGCGTCCGCGGACAGCGCGAGCATCAGCGGAACGACGGCGAAAGGCGTCTCGTTGAGCGGATTCTGCTCGCTCTCCAGCGCCGATAGCGTCAGGAGGTCGTCGACCAGGCGCTGCATGTTGCGAGACTGCTCCTGCATCAGCTGCAGGTAGCGCCGGCGCTGGTGCGGCTCGAGGTCCATGTCCTGCAGCGTCTCGACGAATCCGGTGACCACCGTCAGCGGCGTCTTGAGCTCGTGCGACACGTTGGCGATGAAGTCGCGGCGCATCCGCGCCACCGCCTCCAGCCGCGAGATGTCGCGGCTGATCAGGAGCTTTTCCTCGATGCCGAAGGGAACGATCTGGACCGAGAGCGTCGCCCCCGGCTCGCGCTGCGAGTCGAATACGACGGGTTCGCTGTAGTTCTCGGAGTCGATGTAGCGAACGAGAAGCGGCTGCCGCGCGAGGTTGGCGAGCGCCGCGCCGACATCGCGCGGAAGGTCGAGTCCGAGGTGCGTCTGCGCGCGCTGGTTCGCCCATTGCACTCGATTGGCCGAATCCATGATCAGCATGCCGTCGGGAAGCGCCTCGGCGGCGCGGCGGAAGCGCTCGACCGTCGCCGCGAGGTCGGCCTGCTGGAGCTGGCGTGCGCGGACACGGCGATAGAGCGCGGCCATCGGCTCTCGCCAGCTCGCGGAGCCTTCCGGGGCATCGGAATCGGACGGCTGCGCGGCCCAGCGCGCGAGCCGGTCGAGATTCCAGACGTGGAATGCGATGATCGCCGCGCTTCCCGCGGCGAGCACGCCCAGCGCCGCGCCGGTACCCGATGCGAGTCCGGCGACCGCGGTCAGTACGGCGACCACCGCCGGTGCGGCGAGCCCTCGAAGAAGGGTCGGGCTCATCGGCGCGCCCCGGGCGGCGTCAGCGCGGAACCGCCAGCCGGTAGCCGCTGCCGCGCACCGTCTCGATCAGCCGGTCGTGACCGAACGGCTCGAGCGCGAGGCGCAGCCTTCGAATGTGCACGTCGACGGTGCGCTCCTCGATGTACACGTGGTCGCCCCACACGTGATCGAGCAGCTGTGCGCGCGTGTGCACCCGCTCGGGCCGCGCGAGGAAGAACCGCAGCAGGCGGAATTCCGTCGGGCCGACGGGGACGGTCTGCCCCGACGCCGTCACCCGGTGCGTCGACGGGTCGAGCTTCAGCGTACCCGCCTCGAGAAGCTCCTGCGCGGCCTCCGGGGCGCGCCGCCGGAGCACCGCCTTGATGCGCGCCTTGAGCTCGCGCGGCGAGAACGGCTTGGTCACGTAATCGTCGACCCACGACTCGAGTCCCGCGATCTTGTCGGCCTCCTCGGCGCGCGCGGTGACCATGATGATCGGAAGCTCGCGAGTGCGCGGCTCGGCGCGCAGCTGCCGCGCGAGTGCGATGCCCGATTGCCCGGGCAGCATCCAATCGAGCAGGACGAGGTCGGGCAGCGCGGCGTTGAGTCGCATCTGCGCCGTTTCGGCGTCCGGCGCCGCGTCGACGGTGTAGCCGGCGTCCTCGAGATTGATCCGGATCAGCTCGAGGATCGCCGGCTCGTCCTCGACCACCAGAATCGTCGGCGTCACGCGGCCTCCTTAAGCGCGCTCATTCGCCGGCCTCCGCACTGACTCGGAGCGTCCCTGCGCCGAGAGGTCGGCCGGCCTCAATCGCTCGCAGACGCGCCCTTCGGTGCGACCTCCGCACCGTTGTGCAAGGTAGGTGCGCTTTCGCTGTCGGCCGCCGCCCGCGCTCGCAGACGCGCCCTTCGGGCCTTGGCTTCGCCCTGCTCGCGCAGGCGTCCATGGCTCGCTCATTCGTCGGCGACCTCGGCGCGGATTTCCTCGGCGGAAGCGTGGCGCACGTCCTTCCCCCTGACGACCTGGACCACCGCCTCGGCGACGTTCTTCGCGTGGTCGCCGATCCGCTCGATCGACTTTGCGATGAACACGATCTCGAGCGCGGGCGAGATCGTCCGCGGGTCCTCCATCATGTAGCTGATCAGCTGGCGCAGGATCGAGTGGAACGCCGCGTCGATCTCCTCGTCGCGGTCGATCACCTCGGCGGCCGCGATCACGTCGAGCCGGGCGAACGCGTCGAGCGCCATCTGCAGCATCGTCAGCGCGTGCTCGGCGGCGCGCATCACGTCGTGGTAGCGCACCTCGGTCAGGCGGTCGGAGCCGTGCGTTTCCGCGGCCTTGTAGGCGACCTTCTTCACCTCGTCGGCCATCCGCTCGAGGTCGTTGACGATCTTGGTGATCGTCAGAATCATCCTGAGGTCGATCGCGGTCGGCTGCCGCTTGGCGATGATCTGGCTGCACTGCTGGTCGAGCGCGACCTGCATCTGGTTGATTTCCTGCTCGGCCGCGCCGACCTGGTCGATCGCGTCGTCGCTCTCGTCCTGCGCCAGCACTACGATCGCCCGGCCGAGCTGGTCCTCGACCAGGCCGCCCATGGTCAGGACGCCGGTGCGGATCGCCTCCATCTCGGCGTCGAACTGCTTGTGTGTGTGCTCGTTCATTTGCAAGTTCCCGTTGCGCGTTGGGAGATCAGCCGAAACGTCCAGTGATGTAATCCTCGGTCTCCTTGCGCCGGGGCTTCAGGAAGATCGTGTCGGTCGCGTCGAACTCGATCAGCTCGCCCAGGTACATGTACGCAGTGTAATCCGAGACGCGCGCCGCCTGCTGCATGTTGTGGGTGACGATGGCGATCGTGTACTCCTCCTTGAGTTCGGAGATGAGCTCCTCGATCTTCGCCGTCGAGATCGGGTCGAGCGCCGAAGTCGGCTCGTCGAGCAGCAGCACTTCCGGTTTGACCGAGACGGCGCGGGCGATGCACAGCCGCTGCTGCTGCCCGCCGGACAGCGCCATGCCGCTCTGCTTCAGCTTGTCCTTCGCCTCGCCCCACATCGCCGCCTTGGTGAGCGCCCATTCGACGCGCTCGTCCATCTGCCGCGGCGTGAGCTGCTCGTAGAGCCTCACGCCGAAGGCGATGTTGTCGTAGATCGACATCGGGAACGGCGTCGGCTTCTGGAACACCATGCCGACCTTCGCCCGCAGCAGGTTGATGTCGACGCCCGGCGCCAGGATGTTCTCGCCGTCGAGCATGATCTCGCCGACCGCACGATGTCCGGGGTAGAGCGAGTACATCCGGTTCAGCGTGCGCAGCAGCGTCGACTTGCCGCAGCCGGAGGGCCCGATGAACGCCGTCACGCGGCCTTCGGCGACGTCGAGGCTGACGTCCTTCAGCGCATGAAACTGGCCGTAGAAGAAGTCGAGCTTGCGGATCGACATCTTGGGCGCGGTCTGCGTTTGAGTCTCCGGCCGGACCGCGACAGCTTCGAAATTCATTGCCGATTCCTTCGTTCCGTAGGTCATTTCGCCGTGGTCTGGCGAAACAGCACGCGTGCGACGACATTCAGCACGAGCACGGCAACCGTGATGAACAGCGCGCCGGCCCACGCCAATTCCTGCCAGTCCTTGTAGGGGCTCATCGCGAACTGGAAGATCACCACCGGAAGATTCGACATCGGCGCATTGAAGTTGGTGGACCAGAACTGATTGTTGAGCGACGTGAATAACAGCGGCGCCGTCTCGCCGGAAATGCGCGCGATGGCGAGGAGCACCCCGGTCACCACACCGGCGCGAACCGAGCGAAGCGTCACCATCAGAATCATCTTCCATTGCGGCGTCCCGAGCGCTACGGCGGCCTCGCGCAAGCTGTCGGGCACGAGCTTCAGCATGTTCTCGGTCGTGCGTATGACCACTGGTATCACGATCAGTGCCAGCGCAAACGCGCCGGCCCAGGCGGAGAAATGCCCGACGCGGAACACATAAATCTCGTAAACGAACAGGCCGATGATGATCGACGGCGCGGACAGGAGGATGTCATTGATGAAGCGCGTGACCGGCGCGAGCCAGCCGCGGCTGCCGAATTCGGCGAGATAGATGCCCGCGAGGATTCCGACGGGAGTCCCCATCGAGGTTCCCAGGGCCGCCATGATGATGCTTCCCGATATGGCGTTGAGCAGGCCGCCCGAGCTGCCCGGCGGGGGCGTCATTTCGGTGAACAACCGCGTGCTGAGGGATTGGAATCCGGCCTGGAAAAGCGTGATGAGGATCCAGAAGAGGAAGGCCAGCCCGAAAACCATCGCCATCATCGACATGACGAGGTTGAAGCGATTGACGAGAACCCGTCGGGAATAGATCGAGCTCGTTGCGATCGACATCGGCGCTCTAGGTCCGCTTGCCCTCGCTCTTGGCAAGCTGAAGCAGCAGCAGCTTTGCCAGCGCGAGGACGATGAACGTTATGAAAAACAGAATGAGACCGAGCTCGATGAGCGCGGACGTGTAGAGGTCTCCGACCGCCTCCGTGAACTCGTTCGCGAGCGCCGACGCGATGCTGTTTCCGGGGGCCAGAATGGACGCGGAAAGCTGATGCGCGTTGCCGATCATGAACGTCACCGCCATGGTCTCGCCGAGGGCGCGGCCGAGGCCGAGCATGATGCCACCGATCACGCCGGCCTTCGTGTACGGCAGGACGATGTTGCGCACGACCTCCCAGGTCGTGCAGCCGATGCCGTACGCCGACTCCTTAAGAACGGGAGGCACGATCTCGAAGACGTCGCGCATGACAGAAGCGATGAACGGGATGACCATGATCGCCAGAACGAAGCCCGCGGTGAGCACGCCAATGCCTTGCGGTGGCCCCTTGAACAGTGCGCCGAACACCGGCAGCGTGCCGAGCGAGTTGATGAGCCAGGGCTGCACGTGATCGGCAAAAAGCGGCGCCAGCACGAACAGGCCCCACATCCCGTAGATGATGCTGGGGATCGCCGCAAGGAGCTCGATCGCCGTTCCCAACGGCCGCTTGAGCCAGCTCGGCGAGAGCTCGGTGAGGAACAGCGCGATGCCGAAACTGACTGGAACGCCGATCAGCAACGCGATGGCCGACGTGACGAGCGTGCCGACGATCGGAACCAGCGCGCCGAACTGTTCGGTGACCGGATTCCACTCGGAGCTGAACAGGAACCCGAATCCGAACTTCTCTATCGCCGGCAAGCTGCCGTATGCGAGCGAGGCGACAATTGCCAGCAGCAGCGCCAGCACCAGAAACGCGAAAAACCGCGTGACGGACCGAAAGATCAGGTCCTGCAGCTGAATCTTGCTCTGCTTCGGATCGGGCATTCGGGCGACGCCAAGCTTCGTCTGCCGCGGCGCGGAGGCGATCATACCCGGAAACGCGCCGGCCGTTGTTGAAAGCGTGCGTCCGTTCACCTTGGAGCTCCTATGCAGTGAGCGAACCGCCGCGGAGGGCACGGGGTCGCGCCCCGATTCCGGCCGCGCAGCGCGACAACGCGGCGCTCGCCGTGACGGCGACCGCCGCGCATGGCGCAAAGGTGGCGAGAAGACAACCCGTTCAGAGCACCGGCTTGCCTGAACCGTCCTTGATCTGCGTTTTCCAGGTAGTCCGGATCTGGTTCGTGACGCTGTCCGGCAGCGGAACATAGTCGAGCGAATCCGCCAGCTTGTCGCCGTCCGACGTGTAGGCCCAGTCGAAGAACTTGAGCACTTCCTTGGCCGTATCGCGGTTCGCCTGCGTCTTGTACATCAGGATGAAGGTCGCGCCCGCGATCGGCCATGCGCTCTTGCCCGGCTGATCCGTCAACAGGAGGTAGTAGCCCGGCGCCTTGCTCCAGTCGGCGCCGGCGGCGGCGGCCTTGAATGCGTCCGACGAGGGACTGACGAAGTTCCCGTCGCGGTTCTGGACTTGGGCATAGGTCATCTTGTTCTGCAGGACGTAGGCGTACTCGACATAACCGATCGCGCCCTTGACGCGCTGCACGTAGGATGCGACGCCTTCATTGCCCTTGCCCCCTACGCCGGCGGGCCAGGCGACCGACGTGCCCTCGCCGACCTTCTGCTTCCACTCAGGGCTGACTTTCGAAAGGTAGTTCACCCAGATGAAAGTCGTGCCTGATCCGTCGGAGCGGTGCACGACCGTAATCTCGGAGTCGGGCAGCTTGGTGCCCGGATTGAGCTTGGCGATCGCCGGGTCAGTCCATTTTGCGATCTTGCCCAGGTAGATGTCGGCAAGAACAGGCCCGGTCAGCTTGAGCTCGCCCGGCTTCACGCCTTCGAGATTCACGACGGGGACGTCGCCGCCAATGACGGTTGGAAACTGCAACAGCCCATCCTTGTCGAGGTCTTCGGGCTTCAACGGCATGTCGCTGGCGCCGAAATCCACGGTCTTGTTCTGGATCTGCTTGATGCCGCCGCCGGAGCCGATCGACTGGTAGTTCATGCCGACGCCGGTCTTGGCCTTGTACGTCTCGGCCCACTTGGCGTAGATCGGATAGGGAAACGTCGCGCCAGCGCCGGTGATGTCGGCGGCCATTGCGGTGGAAATGCCGAGCGCGAGCGTCGCGGCGGCAAGAAGGCTTTTCGTCAGGTGGTGCATTGCAGTTCCCCGTTGTTGGAAATTGACTCGGCGGATTGTTACAGCACCGCATGACAGCGGGATGACATCGCCGTGACGTCCTTGTCACAATGGCGGCCGGCGTGCCCAAATCGGCTTCGATTCAAATAGTTATGCGAGCCGCGCCGGCGGTCGGCGCGGGCCGGATGCCCCCATGAGGCTGGCCGCTAACGCGGCTTGGCCGCGGTCGTTCGATATTTCGCGAGGTGGCGAACAGGAAGCGCAAGGGCGTCACGCCGAAAGGGATCGGCGAGCTCGCGCGTGACCATCATTTCGAGGACCGTCGTGCGGCCCTCGGATTGCGCCGCGCTTGCGGCGTGCAGCGCCGGTCCGACGTCGGCGAGCCGCTCGACCCGGTGTCCGTCGGCGCCCATCGCAGTCGCAACTCCGGCCCACGACGGCTGCCGGTCGAGATCGACGCCGACGAACCGCTTGTCGTAGAAATCGACGTGGTTCTTCTTCTCGGCGCCCCACTGACCATTGTTGAAGACGACGGCGGTCACGGGGACGTTCTCGCGCACGCAGGTCTGCAGCTCCCCGAAGCTCATGCCCCACGCGCCGTCGCCCACGTACGCGATCGCCGGACGGTCGGGCGCCGCGACCTTCGCGCCGATGATCGTCGGAAACGCGTAGCCGCAGTTGCCGAAGCTCATCGCGGCGAACATCGAGCGCGGCCGGTCGAATGCCAGGTACGAGTTCGCCACCGAGCAGATGTTGCCGATGTCGGTCGAGACCATCGCGCCGGCTGGCAGCGCGCGGGCGAGCTCGCGGAGGAGCTCGCGCGGGTGCATCGCATCCGACGCGCGCGCGACATCGCGCGACCACGGATCCGTTTCGTGCGTCCAGCCAGAAAGCTCGGTTGCCCATGCCTTTTTCGCCGCCTCGATCTCGCCCGCGCGCGCGTCCCGATTCGCGGTGCACGCGAGCTCCCGCGCGGCGAGGCGTTGTCGGAGCGCCGCGGCGGCGGCCCCCGCATCGCCGCAGAGGCCGACTGCGATCGGCTTCACCAGCCCCAGCATTCTCGCGTCGGCGTCGACCTGGATGATCTTCGCATTCTGCGGCCAGTAGTCGATCCCGTACTGCGGCAGCGTGCCGAACGGGCCGAGCCGCGTGCCGAGCGCCAGCACGACGTCGGCCTTCGCGATGAGGTTCATCGCCGCCTTGCTGCCCTGATAGCCCAGCGGGCCGCACGCGAGCGGATGCGCCATCGGAAACGCGTCGTTGTGAAGATAGCTCGTCGCCACGGGCGCCTGCAGGAGATTCGCGAGCGCAATGGCCTCGGCGAGCGCGTCGCCCATCACGACGCCGCCGCCCGCGATGATCACGGGAAACTGCGCCGCGGCGAGGAGCTCCGCCGCCGCATCGAGGCTCTTCTCGCCGCCGGCGCCGCGCTCCAGCATCACCGGGCGCGGGATTTCACACTCGATGTCGCCGTAGAAGAAATCGCGCGGGATGTTGAGCTGCGCGGGCCCCATCTCGAGCAGCGCCCTATCGAATGCTCGGCCGGTCAGCTCCGCCATGCGCGCCCGGTTGTTCACGTGCGCCTGAAACTTGGTGATCCTGGAGAAGATCGGCAGCTGCTCGGTCTCCTGGAACCCGCCGAGTCCGATGGTCGCGCTGCCGGTCTCCGGCGTGATGACGACGACCGGCGAATGCGCCCAGAACGCGGCGGCCGTCGACGTGACGAAATTCGTGATGCCGGGACCGTTCTGCGCGATGCACACGCCGTGCCGGCCGGAGGCCCGCGCGTAGCCGTCCGCCATGTGTCCCGCGCCCTGCTCGTGCGCGACCGAGATGAAACGGATGCCGGCGAGGGGGAAGAGGTCGAGCGCGTCCATGTACGCCGAGCCGACGATCCCGAACACGTCGGTGACGCCGTGCGCGACCAGCGTCTCGACGAACGCCTCCGAGGGCGTCATCTTCTGCTTCCCGGCGACGGCAATCCGCCGCGGTTGAACCGCGTCTTTCATGCCGGATTCGACGAGCGTCGCATCATTGCATTACCGATTCCGGTGTGACGTACGCATGGCCCAGCGCTTCCGCGACGGGCTGGCAGGTGACCTTGCCGAAGGCGACGTTGAGGCCGTCCCGCAGATGGACGTCGTCGGCGAGCGCGCGCTTCCAGCCCTTGTCGGCGAGCGCCAGCACGAACGGCAGCGTCGCGTTGTTGAGTGCGAACGTCGACGTGCGCGGCACGCCGCCCGGCATGTTCGCGACGCAGTAATGGGTGACGCCGTCGACGACGTAGACGGGGTCGGCGTGCGTCGTCGCGTGCGAGGTCTCGAAGCACCCGCCCTGGTCGATCGCGACGTCGACGATCACCGAGCCCTTCTTCATCTGCTTCACGAGCGCCGCGGACACGAGCTTCGGCGCGGACGCGCCGGGAATCAGCACGCCGCCGACGACGAGGTCGGCGCTCGTCACGTGGTGCTCGATCGCGTCCTGCGTCGAGAACACCGTATTGAGCGGACGGCCGAACTGCCGCCACAGCGCGCGCAGCACCTCGTTGTTGCGGTCGAGCACCCAGACCTCGGCGCCCATGCCGAGCGCGATGTGGCACGCATGCGAGCCGACCACGCCGCCGCCCAGGATCACGACCTTTGCCGGATCGACGCCGGGAACCCCGCCCAGCAGCATCCCAAGCCCGCCGTGCGGCTTCTCGAGGTAGTACGCGCCGGCCTGGATCGACATCCGGCCCGCAACTTCCGACATCGGCGCGAGCAGCGGCAATCCGCCCGTCGCCGACGTCACGGTCTCGTAGGCGATGCACACGGCGCCGCTGTCGATCAGCTCCTTCGCCTGATCCGGATCGGGGGCGAGATGAAGGTAGGTGAAGAGGATCTGGCCCTTGCGCAGCATCTTGCGCTCGACCGACTGCGGCTCCTTGACCTTGACGATGATGTCGGCGGCGGCGAACACCTCCTTGGCCGTCTGGGCGACGCTGGCGCCGGCCTTGCGGTACGCGTCGTCGTCCATTCCGATGCCCTGCCCGGCGTTGTGCTCGACGACGACCTCGTGCCCGTGCGCGACCGCCTCGCGGACGCTGCCCGGCGTCAAGCCGACGCGATTTTCGAGAACCTTGATTTCCTTCGGAACGCCAATGCGCATGACGCGTGCTCCTTCGAATGGGGGTGCCGGGCGCGGCCGGCCGCCCGGAAAGGGGTGAATGTTACCCCGCGCAGACGGGCAGCACACGCCCGCGCCGTGGCGTGCGCGCCGTGCACCGGGGCGTGGCGGCCCTTATACTGGGACATTCGAACCGCTGTATTCCTTCGCCCGCCCGGGACGATTCGCCGCGCCGCGGCCGAGAACAAGAACGCGATGCACGCATCGACGGCTCCCGTAACATTCCTGTTCACCGACATCGAGGGCAGCACGCGTCTCTGGGAAAAGACGCCCGACGAGATGCGCGCCGCGCTCGCGCGCCATGACGCCCTCGGGCAGGATGGCGGTGACGGGCCATCGCGGCCGCGTCGTGAAAACGACGGGAGACGGAATCCACGCAGTGTTCGACGATCCCCTCGATGCGATCGCCGCGACGATCGCGTTGCAGCGCTCACTCGCCGATGCGAAGGCAACGGCGGGGGTCGCGCTGCGCGTCCGCTGCGGGCTGCACATCGGCGTGGACGAACGCCGCGACGACGATTTCTACGGCCGCGCCGTCAACCGGGCGGCGCGCATCATGAGCGCTGCGCACGGCGGGCAGATTCTCGTCTCCGAGGCGGTCGCCGTGCTCGTCCGCGACCGCCTGCCTAAGGACGTGACGCTGCGCGACCTTGGCAGGGTGCGCCTGCGCGATCTCGCGAGCCCCGAGCAGATCTTCCAGGTCGTGCATCCTGCGCTGCGCGAGAGCTTTCCGGCGCTGCGCTCGCTCGAGGCGACACCGAACAACCTGCCGCAGCAGGTCACGTCGTTCGTCGGCCGCGAACGCGAGCTGAAGGAGGTCAAGCAGCTGCTGGCCGGTACTCGCCTGCTCACGCTCGTCGGGCCGGGCGGCATCGGTAAGACGCGGCTGTCGCTGCAGGCCGCCGCCGATGTCCAGGACGACTATCCGGACGGCGTCTGGTTCGTCGAGCTGGCGCCGCTCACCAATTCGCGCCTCGTCGATCAGGCGGTGGCTATCGTGCTCGGCGTCAAGGACGAGGCCGGACAATCCGTCACGGTTGCGTTGATGAATTATGTGAAGGACAAGCGGCTCCTTCTCATCCTCGACAATTGCGAGCACCTGATCGATGCCAGCGCAGGACTGGTGAAGCAGCTGCTCCAATCGGGGGCGGGGCTCAGGATCCTCGCATCCAGCCGTGAGCCGCTGCGCGTTGCCGGCGAGACTGATTTTTCGGTGCCCGCGCTTGCAACCCCCGAGCCTGGCCGCGCGGTCACGCCAGATTCCATCGGTCGATACGCGGCGACAAACCTGTTCGGCGACCGTGCCACCGCCGCGCAACCTGCATTTCGCATCAGCGATCGAAACGCTGTCGCCGTGGCCGACATCTGCCACCGCCTTGACGGCATACCGCTCGCAATCGAGCTGGCGGCGGCAAGGGTGCGCACGCTGCCCGTCGAAACCATCGCCGCGCGCCTCGGTGATCGATTCCGCCTGCTCGCGGGCGGTGACCGCACGGCGCTGCCCCGACAGCAAACGCTGCGCGCGCTGATCGATTGGAGTTACGACCTCCTTACCGAGCGTGAACGAGCGCTGTTTCGGCGGCTGGCCGTCTTTGCCGGCAGCTGGACGCTCGAAGCGGCCGAGACGGTGGGTGCGGGCGGCGAACTGGATGCCGCAGACGTCCTCGATCTGCTGACCCGCCTGGTCGAAAAATCGCTGGTGACGATGGACGCAGAAGGGGGACGCTACCGACTACTTGAATCGGTCCGACAATACGCACAGGAGAAGCTCGCCGATTCCGGGGAGGAAGGCGCGACGCGCGCTCGCCATCTCGCGTTTTTCCTCGCGTTGGCGGAGCAGGCAAGCTTAAAGCTCGTCGGACCGGCGCAAGGCGCCTGGCTCGCGCGGCTCGATCTCGAGGGCGAGAATCTCCTCGCTGCGCACGAGTGGTGCGATCATGCCGCCGAAGGCGCCACGCTGGGATTGCGGCTCGTACACGCGCTGAAGCTATACATGATCTACCGCGGGCTGCTTGCGCTGCTTCACCGCGCGGCTGTAGAAGCGCTCGCGCGCGACGGCGCCGCTTTGCCCACGCTGGAGCGATGTCGCGCGCTCCACGCCGCCGGCCAGGCGAGCTTCTACATGGGGCGCTACGACGAGGCGCATGCATACCTGACCGAAGGCCTCGCCATAGCACAGAGATCCGCGGACCGGGGGAGGGAGGCCCGAATTCTCGAGGACCTCGGCTCGGTGGCTGCCGGGCAGCGCGATCTCGCGAGTGCGCACGGGTACCTCGAGCGGGCGCTGATCATCGCGCGGCAGCAGGACAACCAGCGGGTGCTGGCGGGGGCCATCACCGGACTCGCGCAACTGTGCCGGCTCGAAGACGAGCTGGACAAGGCCTCCTCCCTCTACGAGGAAGTCCTGGTGCTCGCGCGCACTCTCGACGATCGCGAGACGATTGCCATCGCGCTGCTGAACCTCACCATGGTATCCATTGCGCGTGGCGCGCACGATCGCGCCTGCGCAATGTTGGCCGAGGCGTTCGCCATCGCCGACGACATAGGCTCGAAGCCCGCGGAACAGAGCGCGCTGGAAGTCGCCTCGGGATTCGCCGCGTGGCGCGGAGAATGGGAGCGGGCGGCGCGATGGCTCGGCGCCGCGGACGCGCAGGGCGCTCAGACCGGGCATAAGCGTGAGCCCGCCGACGACGCGTTCCTGCTTCCGCTGTTCGAGCGAGCGCGCGCGGCGCTTGGCGCCGGCCCGTACGCATCGGCGATGCGTGCCGGCCACGCGCTCGGGTACGCGCCGGCGATCAACGAAGCCAAGGCATGGCTCGGGTCGCGCCCGCCTGCGCCGGCGAGCGCCTCTCCCTGACCGCCCGATTGCATGCGCCGGCTGGCGACGCACCCCCGGGAGGTCAGTCGTTCACGACCTTCGGATCGACGTCCCGCCCCGACCAGAAGCCCTTCGTCTTGATGCCGTAGTCGTACGTCCCGCCGCTCGCGAGACCCTTGCCCGTACACTTGTAGAGGTTTGGGTTCGTTGAATCTACCCCGCAGCTGAAGATCGCCTGACCGGTCGCACTCTTGAAGTTGATGCCGCCCATGGCGTTGAAGATCGAGGCGATCTTGGAATTGAGCGTCCAACTGATCGTCAGGGTGTCGGTCGGCGACACGTGTACGTAAATCACGTCCGGGTAGTTGGGCGGCCACAAAATGACCTTGTGCTCGAGGGTTACCGCACAGTCGTCCTTCTTCGGCCTGCAGTCAACCGGGGGCAAGCTGCCCCCGCCCAGAAAGGAGCTCGACGAAAGGATGTAGAAGCCCCCTACGATTGCGGCGGCGGAAACGGCCGCGACGAGCGGCGCCTTCGAGGTCATGTTGTTCTCCCTGGTCTTGGAACGAACCTGCCCGGAACGCGCGACAGCGACGACGCGGTTCCGGGGTTGCCGCCAGACCCTCTCTCGGCCCGGCATGATTGAAGCGAAATCAGTTTAGCGCGAGATGGGGCCAGTGCGAACGTGAATATTCGCCCCGGGATAGGGCATTCGCGGAGGCGGGACGTCGCATGTACGGAGTGGTCGAATTCCAGGGAGTTCGTCATCGGCCGTCCTTCGCACCGCGGGCCGCGGCGCAACATTCCGCCGCGCCGCCCCCGTCCGCGAGCGAACCTCCTAAAGGTGTACGATTAACGACTTGCAAATGCATTCTGCGCGTGCGCCGAAGCCTTCCGGCGCCCGCACCACGCACCGGAGACCGCCATGGGCCATGCCGAACTGACACTGCAGGACCAGGCGACGACGCGCCAGATCTCGCTCGACGAGTACTGGATGCCGTTCACGCCGAACCGCGAATTCAAGTCCGACCCGCGGATGATCGTCCGCGCGGAGGGGATGTATTGCTGGAGCGACAAGGGCGCGAAGATCATCGACGCGTCGTCGGGTCTCTTCTGCTGCGCCGCGGGCCACGGCCGGCGCGAGATTGCCGAGGCCGTCGGGCGCCAGCTCGCCCTGCTCGACTTCTCGGCGCCGTTCCTGCGCGGCCACCCCAAGCAGTTCGAGCTCGCGACGCGGATCGCCGAGCTCACCCCGGGCGATCTCAATCGAGTCTTCTACGGCAATTCGGGGTCGGAGGCCGTCGACACCGCGATGAAGGTCGCCCTCGCCTATCACCAGGCGCGCGGACAGGGCGGCCGCAACGTCTTCGTGTCGCGTGAGCGCGCGTATCACGGCGTCAATTTCGGCGGCGTGTCGCTCTCGGGCCTCGTCAACAACCGCCGCAAGTACGGCCCGGGGCTGCCGGGCATCGCCCACATGCGGCACACGCACCTCAAGGAGAACTTCTTCACGCAGGGCGAAGGCGCGCACGGGGTGGAACTCGCCGAGGACCTGCTGCGTTTCGTGAACCTCTATGGCGCCGAGAACATCGCGGCGTGCTTCGTCGAGCCCATTGCCGGGTCGACCGGCTGCCTGGTGCCGCCGAAGGGCTACCTCACGCGGCTGCGCGAGATCTGCGACGCGCACGGCATCCTGCTCGTCTTCGACGAGGTGATCACGGCCTTCGGCCGCACCGGACAGGCCTTCGCGGCGCAGACCTTCGGCGTGACGCCGGACATCATCACGATGGCGAAGGCGCTCACCAACGGCGCGCAGCCGATGAGCGCGGTCGCGGTGAGCGAGCGCATCCACGACACCATTAGCAGCGCGGCCGCCGAGGGCGCGATCGAGTTCTTTCACGGTTACACCTACTCCGGCCATCCGGCCGCGTGCGCGGCGGGGCTCGCGACGCTCGACATCTACCGCAACGAGGGCCTCTTCGAGCGGGGTCGCGCGCTGTCGCCCTACTTCCAGGACGCGATCTTCTCGCTGCGCGATCTTCCCGTGGTCGCCGACATTCGCGGCTACGGCATGTTCGCCGCGATCGACGTCCACGCCGCCGGAACGCCCGGCGCGCGTGGTCACGCGCTGCAGAAGAAGCTCTTCGACAATGGCCTCAACCTCAAGACGACCGGCGACTGCGCGATCATCGCGCCGCCGCTGATCGCGGAGAAATCGCATGTCGACGTGATCGCGGACATCCTGCGCAAGACGCTTTCCGTCATCTGATGTTCACGCCGGGCGCCCGCGCCGGCGCCGGCCGCAACGGCAAGGGGGAAATTCGATGAAACGACTGGTCGCAGGACTGATTCTCGCGCTCACCATGGCGCTGCCGGCATTCGCCCAGAAGACCGTCACGTTCGCCTATCAGGACATGATGAATCCGTTCCGGTGGGTGCAGCAGACGCAGGAGATCGAGAAGACGACCGGCTACAAGATCAACTGGCGTCAGTTCGGCGGCGGCGGCGACGTGATCCGTGCGATGGCATCGGGCGACGTCCAGCTGGGCGAGGCCGGGTCGGCGCCGATCGCGACCGCCGTGAGCCAGGGGCTCGATGTCGAGCTCTTCTGGATCCTCGAGGACATCGCGGCGGCCGAGGCGCTGGTGGCGCGCAACGGCAGCGGCGTCGAGAAGGTGGCCGACCTCAAGGGCAAGAAAGTCGCGACGCCGTTCGTGTCGACCTCGCATTTTCACCTGATGTACGCGCTCGAGCTCGCGGGGCTCAAGCCCTCTGACCTGCAGGTGCTCAACATGCGTCCGCCCGAGATCGCGGCGGCGTGGGGCCGCGGCGACATCGACGCGGCGTTCATCTGGGACCCGGCGCTCGCCACCGTCAAGAAGAACGGCAAGGTGCTGGTGACCTCTGGCGAGCTCTGCAAGAAGGGCAAGTGCACGTTCGACGGGCTCATCGTGTCGAAGAAATTCGCACGCGAGAATCCCGAGTTCATGGTGGCGCTGGTGAAGGCGATCGCGAAAGCCGACGGCGACTATCGCGCCAATCCCAAGGGCTGGACCGGCACGCTGGAGAAGGCCACGGCGGTCGCGAAATGGTCGGGCGGCAAGACCGAGGACGTCGACGCGGCCATGGCGCTGTACTACTTCCCGAGCCTCGCCGAGCAGGCCTCGCCCGCGTGGCTGGGCGGCGGCGCCAGCGGCGGCGCGGCGAAAGCGCTCGCCGAGACAGCGAAATTCCTCAAGGATCAGGGGCGCATCCAGGAGCTCGCCAAGGACTACGGCGCGGCGGTCACGCCCGAGTTCGTGACGAAGGCGATGAAGTAGCCAGAGCGTCCGACGGAATTCCGCGGCGGACGATGCGGTCCGCCGCGGTCCCGACCCGATCGCCGCCCGTGCCGAAGCTCGACATCCGCGACCTCGGCGTCCGGTACGCGACCCGCACCGGGACGGTCGACGCGATCGAGGGCATCAACCTGTCGATGCGCGCGCGCGATTTCGTCGTCGCGATCGGCGCGTCGGGCTGCGGCAAGACGACGCTGCTCAACTGCATCGCCGGATTCCTGCCGCCGACCGAGGGCACGATCCTGCTCGACGAGCGTCCGGTGACGGGTCCCGGCGCCGACCGCGGCGTCGTATTCCAGAAACACGCGCTGATGCCCTGGCTTGACGTTGCCGGCAACGTCGAGTTCGGACTGCGGATGCGCGGCATGCCGGCGGCGGAGCGCCGCCGCATCGCGCTGGAGAAGCTTCGTCTCGTCGGTCTCGATCAATTGGCGGATCGCGCGGTCTACGAGCTGTCGGGCGGCATGCAGCAGCGCGTCGGCATCGCGCGGGCGCTCGCCAACGATCCCGAGCTCCTCTTGATGGACGAGCCGCTGGGGGCGCTCGACGCGTTCACGCGGGAGGCGATCCAGGAGACGATCCTCGACATCTGGAACGCGACGGGGAAGATGTGCTTCTTCATCACGCACTCGGTGGAAGAGGCGCTCTTCCTCGCCACGCACCTGGTCGTAATGACGCCGGGACCGGGCCGCGTCGCGCACGAGTACACGCTTGACTTCGGCCGGCGCTTCATCGAGGGGCGCGATGCGCGCGCGGTGAAGTCGTCGCCGGATTTCATCCGCGTGCGCGAGGAGGTCCTCGCCGTGATCCTGAGGCGGACACCGGACGACGCCCGGGTCCCGGAGTCGCGATGAATCCGGACCCGATCCCGGGCAACACCGCCCCCGTGCGAACGTCGCGCTACGCGTCCCCCGGCGAGGGACGCAGCACCGCGATCAGCGTCGTCACGATGGCCACGCTCTTCGCGCTCTGGTGGGTCGCGAGCCACCTGCGCTGGCTGCCGCCGCTGTTCCTGCCGACCCCCGAGACGGTGTTCACGCGGCTCTACGAGTCGGCGATGGGGCAGCTCACCGACGCGCCGCTGGCGACGCACTTCGGCTGGTCGATGTTCCGCGTGTTCAGCGCCTTCATCGCCGCCTGCCTGACGGCGATCCCGATCGGCATCGCGATGGGCGTGTCGCGGATCGCGCGCGGCGTGTTCGACCCGCCGATCGAGTTCTACCGGCCGCTGCCGCCACTCGCCTACCTGCCGCTCATCGTCATCTGGTTCGGCATCGACGAATTCTCGAAGGTGCTGCTGATCTACCTTGCCTGCTTCGCGCCGCTCGCGCTCTCCGCGCGCGCCGGCGTGCGCTCGGTGTCGCAGGAGCAGCTGCACGCCGCGTACTCGATGGGTGCGTCGCGCTGGCAGGTGGTCCTGCACGTCATCGTCCCGGCGGCGCTGCCCGACATCCTGACCTCGATGCGGATCGCGATCGGCTTCGGCTGGACCACGCTCGTCGCCGCGGAGATGGTCGCCGCGACCCACGGCCTCGGCCAGATGGTGCTGAACGCGTCGAACTTCCTGCGCACCGACATCGTGATGATGGGAATCATTGTCATTGGCGCCGTGGCTTACCTCTTCGACCTCCTGATGCGCTACGCCGAGCGCGTGCTGGTCCCCTGGAAGGGGAGGGCCTGAGGCGGCCGCGAGGGTCGCCCTGGCGGTCCCGCCGGACCTGCAACAGCCGCGCATCCGCCTGTCGGACATCCCGCCCCTGCCGTCGTCTGGAAGCGGTCGGGAGTTGACAATGGCGTGACGCCAAGCGAGTCTCACGAAAATGGCCACACGTCCGCATTTCCAGCGCCTCGTCGAGCGGGTGCGATTGCTGCCTCCGCTTCCCGCAGCCTTCGTCTATCCCTGCGATCGCGATTCGATCCAGCTCGCCCTCTCGGGGGCGTTCGCGGGCTATCTCGCGCCCGTGCTGGTCGGCCCCGAGGCGCGGATCCGCGATCTTGCGGACCGTGCGGGGCTCGACATCTCGAGACTTCCGATCGTCGACGCCGCCGACACGCCGAAGGCCGCGACCGAGCGCGCCATCCTGCTGGTGCGCGACGGCAAGGTCACGGCGCTCGTGAAGGGCAGCATGAGCGACGGCGACCTGCTGGCTCCCATCGCAACCGCTGAGTCGGGGCTGCGCACGGACCGACGCCTGTCGCACGCCTATTTCGTCGACCTGCCCGCGCGGCCGAACGGAATGCTGCTCGCCGACGCAGTGCTCAACATCGCGCCGAATCTCGCCGCGAAGAGGGACATCGTCGCCAGCACGATCGACCTCGCGCGCATGCTCGGCGTCGACGTTCCGACCGTCGCGCTGCTCGCCGCGCTGGACCAGCGATCGGTCGCCTTCCCCTCCACGACCGACGCCGCCGCGCTGAAATCGATGGCCGCCCAGGGAGCGTTCGGCCGCGCTCGCGTCGAAGGCCCCCTGACCGCCGACAGCGCGCTGTCGGCCGAGGCCGCCCGCGTCAACGGCGTCCAGTCCGAGATCGCCGGCAGGCCCGACGTCCTGTTCGCACCCTCGATGGAGGGCGCTTCGCTGGTCCTGCGCACGCTGATCGGGCTCACGCACGGGCTCGCCGCCGGCATCGTGCTGGGCGCGCGGGTCCCGATCGTGATCCCCGCGCAGAACGAGTCGATGGAAGTGCGGATGGCCTCGTGCGTGCTCGCGTCGCTGATCGCCAATTCAACGACCGGCGCCGGGACCGGCAAGGAAGTTCCGGCGCGCGTAGCCGCGGGATCCGAAGCGGTAGCGCGCGCCGCCGCCTGAAACCACACTGCGGCCGCACTGCGGGTTGCGGCCCGCTTCGCCGGCGCACTGCGCCGACCAGGGGCGCCCCGGCTCGTTGTCCCGAGAACGGTGCGCGCGCAAATCGCGCCGACCTTCGCTTGCCGCGACCTGCGCCTTAGCCCCGTCAGCGCTGGCGCACGCAGTCCATGTAATAACGGGTGCGCGTGCCCTCGGTCTCCTCGACGAGCCCGTGGATGTCGGTGTCGAATCCCGGGAACTGCGCGTTGAACGCGCGCGCGAACTTGAGGTACTCGACGATCGTCCGGTTGAAGCGCTCGCCGGGGATCAGCAGCGGGATGCCCGGCGGGTACGGCGTCAGCAGAACGGCAGTCACCCGGCCCTCCAGCGCGTCGATCTCGACGCGGTCGATCTCGCGGTGCGCGAGCGACGCGTACGCGTCGGACGGCTTCATTGCCGGCAGCATGTCCGACAGGTACATCTCGGTGGTCACGCGCGCGACGTCGTTGGCCTTGTACATGTCGTGGATCTGCTGGCAGAGGTCGCGCAGCCCCACGCGCTCGTACTTCGGCTGCTTGGCGACGAACTCCGGCAGGATCTTCCACAGCGGCTGGTTCTTGTCGTAGTCGTCCTTGAACTGCTGCAGCGCGGTGACGAGCGTATTCCAGCGGCCCTTGGTGATGCCGATGGTGAACATGATGAAGAACGAGTAGAGCCCGGTCTTCTCGACGATGACCCCGTGCTCGGCGAGGAAGCGCGTCACGATCGACGCCGGAATGCCGGTCGTCGCGAACTTGCCCGAGACGTCGAGCCCCGGCGTGATCACCGTCGCCTTGATCGGGTCGAGGATCGTGAATCCCGGGGCGAGGTCGCCGAAGCCGTGCCACTTGTCGTTGGCGCGCAGCAGCCAGTCGTCGCGGTTGCCCATGCCCTCCGGCGCAAGCTTGTCGGGGCCCCAGACCTTGAACCACCAGTCCTTGCCCCATTCGTCGTCGACCTTGCGCATCGCGCGGCGGAAGTCGAGCGCCTCGATGATCGACTCCTCGACCAGCGCCGTCCCGCCCGGCGGCTCCATCATCGCCGCCGAGACATCGCACGACGCGATGATCGCGTACTGCGGCGAGGTCGACGTGTGCATCAGGTAGGCCTCGTTGAAGAGGTGCCGGTCGAGCTTCGTCGTCTCCGACTCCTGGACGATGATCTGCGAGGCCTGCGAGATGCCGGCGAGCAGCTTGTGGGTCGAGTGCGTCGCGAAGATCATCGAGTTCTTGCTGCGCGGCCGGTCGCGGCCGATCGCGTGCATGTCGCGGTAGAAATCGTGGAACGCCGCGTGCGGCAGCCACGCCTCGTCGAAGTGCAGCGTCTCGATGGTGCCGTTGAGCGTCTGCTTCAGCATCTCGACGTTGTAGGCGATGCCGTCGTACGTGCTCTGCGTCAGCGTCAGGATCCGCGGCTTCTTGTTCTTCGCCTCGCGCGCGAAAGGGTTCGCCTCGATTCTCTTCTGGATGCTCTCCGGCCGGAATTCGGAGAGCGGGATCGGGCCGATGATGCCGAGATGATTGCGCGTCGGCGGCAGGAACACCGGAATCGCACCCGTCATCGTGATCGCGTGCAGGATCGACACGTGGCAATTGCGGTCGACGACGACGATGTCGTTCGGCGCGACGTTGGCGTGCCAGACCATCTTGTTCGAGGTCGACGTGCCGTTGGTGACGAAGAAGCAGTGGTCGGCGCCGAAGATCCGCGCCGCATTGCGCTCGGCGGCGGCGACCGGGCCCGAGTGATCGAGCAGCTGGCCCAGCTCGTCGACGGAATTGCACACGTCGGCGCGCAGCATGTTCTCGCCGAAGAACTGGTGGAACATCTGGCCGACCGGACTCTTGAGGAACGCGACGCCGCCCGAGTGCCCAGGGCAGTGCCAGGAATACGAGCCGTCCTGCGCATAATCGACCAGCGCGCGGAAGAACGGCGGCGCCAGCGAGTCCATGTAGGCCTTGGTCTCGCGGATGATGTGCCGCGCGACGAACTCCGGCGTGTCCTCGAACATGTGGATGAAGCCGTGCAGCTCGCGCAGCACGTCGTTCGGGATGTGTCGCGACGTGCGCGTCTCGCCGTAGAGGTAGATCGGGATCTCCGCGTTCTTGAAGCGGATCTCCTGGATGAACTTGCGCAGGTTCAGCACGGCCGGATCGAGCTCGGGTCCAGGCGTGAACTCCTCGTCGTCGATCGACAGGATGAATGCCGACGCACGGCTCTGCTGCTGGGCGAACTGCGAGAGGTCGCCGTAGCTCGTGACGCCGAGGATCTCCATGCCCTCCTTCTCGATCGCCGCGGCGAGCGCACGGATGCCGAGCCCGGAGGCATTTTCGGAGCGGAAATCCTCGTCGATGATGACGATCGGAAAGCGGAACTTCATGGAATGCGCGACCTCGCCGCGGGTCTGGCTGCCGCGCCCGCGGGTTCGTTCGCCCGGACGCGCGCCCTGGAAGCGGCCGGTTGCTTCCCCGGCCGACAGGTTGGAAAGGCGCGCATTATGGGACGATTCGCCCGCGCTGGCTATGCATCGTGGGGCATCCGCGAGGAAAACGTTGCAGCAGCGCCACAACGGCACGCTGCGGCCGGCGCGGCGCCGCGACGGGGACGCCCCGGCGCGGCTATGCGCCGATGGCGAGCCAGCGCTTCATCGCCTCGTATGCGGCGGGGCGTTCGAGCAGGTCGAAGTGGCCGGTCCCGTACAGGATCCGGCAGTTCGCGTCGGGAAGGCCGAGGCCGGCGGCGCGATCCCGCCGCCGCCCCAGGGCGCTGTCGACCGGCACGAGCCCGTCGCCGCGAATTCTGAGACGCCGGCGCGCCGGACTTTTCCTGCCGGCTCCCGGCAATCGCGAAACAGCGCACCGCCGCGGGAAGCGGGAGGGGAGCGCACGTGGCTCGCGCGTTGCGTGATGTGGGGCTCTGCCAGTCCTCGTCGCGGACGTCGCCGTGGCGAAGATCCCTGATCCCCGCGCTTCGCGCCTTGCCGAGGCGTGCGAAGGGCGCCGTGTACGGGCTGATCCCGACGAGGTAGTCGACCCACGCGCCGGCACGCTCGAGCGGAGCGCCGAAATGCGGCGTGCCGAGAAAGATCAGGTCTTCGAGGCGCGTCAGCCACGCGTGTCCGGCGAGCGCCCCGTAATGGCAGGCGCTTCGCGCGAGGAGTCCGCCCATGCTGTGGCCGACGATCGCAAGGCGCTCGACCGGATGCGGCCAGGCGCGCACGAGCGCCTCCATCGTGTCGGCGAATTCGCGCCCGTTGGACGAAATGTGCCGGCCCGAATTGTAGTGAAGGTAGAGTGGCGCGAATCCCAGGTCGCGCGCCAGCGCGGCGCCGTGATCGTGGCCGTTGCGCTTCCACTGCAGGTCGTTCAGGCACAACCCGTGGACCAGCACAAGCACGCGGCGCGAGGGCTCCGGAAACGCCGCCGCCAGCGCATCCGTTGCAAGCGCGAGCGGCGCGCCTCCGACGCGGAACGTCATCGGAATGGCCAGCGGATTCGCGGATTCGTCGAGGTAATCGCCGAACACCCCGTTGAGCGCCGCCAGGACGGCCTCGCGCTGTGGCGAGGAAGGCCGCTCCGACATGAGCGGGGCGACGACGCCGAGCAGCGTGTCGACACCGCCGCCGACGAGCCGGGTCACGCCTCGTACCGTCCTGTAGACGAAACCGGTGATTCCTCGCGTTCGTGCGGCGGGTGGCGTGCCGGGAACGCCGGGTATGCGCAGGACCGCACGGTGGACGGCTTCGACGAGGTCGGTCACGCCCACCGTCGCGTCGCTCGCCAGGCGATGCAGTCCGCGCGCGTCCGAGAGGTGCAAGTGGTGGGTCTTCGACATGATTGCAGGGAATGCGCAGCGAGCGCGTTCATTATCGCCGCGATTCCCTGCATCGAGCTCTGGATCAGCTCGACAAGTCGAAAATTACTTACGCGAGGCGCGGTCGGCCTTAATGGGTCATCGGGCCACTGCACTCATGCGATCAAGGCGTCGGAGGCTCAGTGATCGCGCCAGCCGCCACCGCGGTAATAATCGTTCCGGTAAGTATGGCCGTAATACCCGTCGCGATGCCGGTAATAGCCGTCATCGTAGTCACGGTATCCGTATCCCACCGGGGTCACGACGCAACCGCCCAGCAGCGCGGCAACAAGCGAAAGAATCAATACACGTCTCATCACAGGCTCCTCAGGGGTGGACCTGTGAATTGGACTCCGCAGGTTCGATGGAGGTCGGGCCGGCCGCACGCCAAGCGCGTCCGCTCTCGCCTCCAATCCATGTAGTCCGCTGCCTGACGTGCGAACCGCACACCCGCCAGAAGATCGCACTGGCGGATAGGACGCGGCTCAGGCGTTGCCGAGCGCGATCGCGCCGGCCCACCCGAGCAGCGCAAGCCCGAGCGGAGTTCGCAGACGCCGGCCCCACGGCAGGTTCTTCTCGGCGGCCATGACCGCCGCAAGCGCCAGCATCCATCCCAGGCTGCCCATTCCGACGACGAACATGACGAGCATCAGCGCCCAGCAGCAGCCGACGCAGAACGCGCCGTGGTCGAGGCCGATTCGAAACGCGTCGCGCGCGGGATGCTGTCCGTGCCAGCGCGCGCCGACGAACGTGAACGGTGTCCTGCATTGGTCCAGGCACCGGTACTTGAGCGCGCTCCACTGGAACAATCCGGCGCCGGCAAGCACCGCGACGCCGACCATCCAGCCATGGACGATGAACCAGGCGTTTCCTGCCGCCGCCCACCGCAGCGCCTCGTCGGCGGCGTGCGCAATCACGCCGAACGCGAACCACGCGACGAAGAATCCCGCCACGACGAGCGCCGCGAGCCGCCCCGAATCCGGACGGGCAGCGGTGATCCGCCGGAACATCGCGAGCAGCGGGAACGCCGTCGGCAGCATCATCGCGGCGATCATCAGCACCCACGCGCTCGCGTGCAACGCCATTGGAACGAGCACGCCGCCCGCGGGAATGGCCCGGCACAGTTCCGCCAGCGCGCCGTCCACACCCCAGCCGCCGTGCTCGAGGTAGCGCGCATAGGGACTCGCGCTCCAGAGCCACAGCGCCAGCCACGACGTGCCGACGAGCAGCGCGAGCAGGCTCCACAACAGCGAATGGCGCCCGCCCGCGGGGGCGATCGCTGCGGAAGAGGTCGTTGCCATGCCGGCCGGTCCGACCCGGCCGCCGCATCTGCTGCGGCGGGCGGGGCGAACTCGAGGCGAATCGGCTACGCGTGGAACACGAACGTGCTCTGCAGCGCGTTGTGTCCCTTGATGTCGAGGTCGATGCCGAGCTTCGCGTTCTTCGACTTGTAGCGCGGCGACTTGCCGACGTAGACCGGCGCGCCCGGCACCGTCGAGAACACGGTGTCCGCGAGCGTCGTCGTCGCGCCCGACGCGCTCACGTACGGCTCGAGCTCCGCGTAGCCGGCGTCGCCGAGCTGGATCGTTCCCCGGCCGCCCTGGACGGTGAACGTGATCGGCACCTTCTCGACCGACACGACTTCACCGATGAGCTTGACGAGATCGGCGACCGGTCCGCCCGCCTTGCCGGTGTAGACCTTTAGGATCGCGGCCTCCTGCGCCGGCGTGACCCGCTCGTCGAGATAGACGGCGGCCCGCCAGTTGCCCTGCAGGATGTTCCCCGGCACGTGCGCGATCAGCGCGATCGTGCGGTCGGATACGTCGACGCCGTCGATCGTTCCCTTGTCGAAGCGCCACGCGACGATGGTGTCGCAGGTGCCGAAATCGGGATCCTCGCCGATCCAGCACGGGCACAGCACGCGGCAGTTGCAGACCTCCAGCAAACGCCCTTCGAGGTGATACGCCATCGCCATTCCCTCCTTCGCACGTCGGAAAGGCCGCACCGGCGCCCCTTGTTGTCGCAAGCGCGGCGAGCGGCGATCTTACGCCCGCAGCGCGCGCGAAGCCATACGCCGGGACGCGCCCCGAACGGGCCGGTCAGCGACGCCCGCCGGCGAGCTGGAGCGATCGAGGATGCGCCCGCAACCGCGCCATCGCCCATACGCCGAGCGCGGGCCCGATGGCGAGCGGAAGAAACGCGTACCGCCAGCCAAGCCACCCGACCAGGTAGGGCATCAGGTGGATCGTGAGGAGCGTCAGGGTGAATCCCATCGCGGTCTGCAGCGTGAGCATCGTCCCGACCCACGCGCGCTCCGAAAGCTCCGCGATCGACGCCGAAAACTGCGCCGAGTCGGCCACGATGGTGATGCCCCACACGATGCAGAGCGCGGTGAGCCAGCGCGGGTCGCCGTCGAACAGGAGCCCGACCGTCGCCGCGCAGCTGCCGCTGATTGCCATCGCGGCGATCGTCAGCGTCGTGCGCCCGAGGCGGTCCGCGAGATAGCCGGCGGCAACGCATCCGATCGCGCCCGCGCCGATGGTCGCGAACGCCGCCAGCTTTGCGGTCGTCGCGGCGATGGCGGATGGAAGCGTCGCCGCGAAGCTCGCATCGAGAAACACACCGATCCACGCCCACATCGCGTAGAGCTCCCACATGTGGCCGAGATAGCCGAAATTGGCGAGCCGCAGCGGGACGTCGCGCCAGGCCGTCAGGATCACGTGCCGGTCGAAAGGCGGCGTGGCCACCCGGTTGGGTCCGATGCCGGCGAGGCCGATCAGCGCCGCCGCGCCGAGCGCGCTGGCCGACGCCAACGCCACCGGGATTCGCCAGTCGACGCCGCCAAACGCGTTGAACAGGTGCGGTGACGCCGATCCCAGCGTAAGGGCGCCTACGAGGATCCCGACCATCAGGCCCATGTCGCCCTTGGCCCAGGTTGACGCGAGCTTCATTCCGACCGGATACACGCCCGCCATGCAGGCGCCGGTCACGACCCGCAGCAACGGAGTGAGCGGCCCCGCAGGATCGACGACCAGCAGCAGCGCGTTTGCGGCGGCGCCGACGAAGGCGGACAGCGCGATGAAGCGCCTCGGATCGACCCGGTCGGCGAGTCCCAGCCATGCGCTCGCGACGCAGCCGATCACGAAGCCCGCCTGCACGCCGCTCGTCAGGGCCGCCTGCGCGAATCCGGTCAGCCCGTATTGCGCGACGAGTGCGGGAACGACCGCGGATGCCGAGAACCACAGCGCCATTGCCGCGACCTGGCAAAGTGCGATGATCGTGATCGACGCAAGTTTGGACTCGGACAATGCCAAGCAATTCCCCTGTGGCTTTGCAACCAGGCGCCGCGCCGGTTCGTTGCCCGTTAGCCGGCCACCTCGCAACGCTACGACGCGCAGGTCCGTTGAACGTCGGCGCTCCAGCTTGGCATTTGCCTCCGCGCGTAACCGCTGACGGTCCAACGGACCTGCGCGCCGGACCTTTGCAGAGCGTAAACGTACGGTCTCAAATCTTGGGCAGCGTGACGCCCTGTTGGCCCTGGTACTTGCCGCCGCGGTCCTTGTACGACGTCTCGCACACTTCGTCCGACTCGAAGAAGATCACTTGCGCGACGCCTTCGTTCGCATAGATCTTCGCCGGCAGCGGCGTCGTGTTCGAGAACTCGAGCGTGACGTGCCCTTCCCATTCCGGCTCGAGCGGCGTGACGTTGACAATGATGCCGCAGCGCGCGTACGTCGATTTTCCGAGACACACGACCAGCACGTTGCGCGGTATGCGGAAGAACTCGACCGTGCGCGCGAGCGCGAACGAATTGGGCGGAATGATGCACACGTCGCCGGTGAAGTCGACAAACGATCCTGCATCGAACGCCTTGGGGTCGACGATCGTCGAGTTGATGTTGGTGAAGATCTTGAATTCGCGCGAGCAGCGGATGTCGTAGCCGTAGCTCGACGTGCCGTACGACACGATCCTGTGCCCGTCCGCCTCGCGGACCTGGCCGGGCTCGAACGGCTCGATCATGCGATGTGCAACCGCCATGCGGCGGATCCACTTGTCGGACTTGATCACGGCGGCTATCCCCTCGTTTCCCCGGCGCTCCGCATGACGCCCGGTTCTTACACCAACTGGGCGACGGTCTCGGCGCGTTGACCGGCGCCCGCGGCGCCGGTATAACGCGGCGGGACCGCCGCCACTCTTGAATTCATGTGTTCTGGATGACGATGCTGGGAAACTTCGCGGAGAAGTCTTCCGCCTTCTGCGCGACGAACACGGCCGTGCGGCGGGCGATCTCGCGGTAGATCTGCGCGATCTTGCCGTCGGGGTCCGCGACGACCGTGGGCCTCCCGGCGTCGGTCTGCTCGCGGATCCTGATGTCGAGCGGCAGCCCGCCCAGGAACGGAACGTTGTAGTCAGCGCACATCTTCGCGCCGCCGCCCTCGCCGAAGATCGCCTCGGCGTGGCCGCAGTTCGAGCAGACGTGCATGCTCATGTTCTCGACGACACCGACGATCGGTACGCCGACCTTCTCGAACATCTTGAGTCCCTTGCGCGCGTCGATCAGCGCGATGTCCTGCGGCGTGGTGACGATCACCGCGCCCGTGACCGGGACCTTCTGCGCGAGCGTCAGTTGGATGTCGCCGGTACCGGGTGGCATATCGACGACGAGATAGTCGAGGTCGCGCCAGTTGGTGTCCTTGAGGAGCTGCTCCAGCGCCTGCGTTACCATCGGCCCGCGCCACACCATCGGCGTGTCGGGATCGATCAGGAATCCGATCGACATCGCCTGCAGCCCGTAGGCCTCGAGCGGCTCCAGCGTCTTGCCGTCCTGCGATTCGGGACGGCCCGCGATCCCGAGCATCATCGGCTGCGACGGCCCGTAGATGTCGGCGTCGAGCACGCCGACCTTCGCGCCCTCGGCGGCGAGCGCCAGTGCGAGATTGACCGCCGTGGTCGACTTGCCGACGCCGCCCTTGCCGCTCGCGACCGCGATGATGTTCTTGACCCCGGGAATGAGCTTGACACCCCGTTGCACCGAGTGCGAAGTAATCTTCTGCGTCATGTTGACACTGACGCGGCCCGCGCCCGGGAGCGCCGCGACGGCGTCGACGATCAGCTTCTTCAGGATCTCGTGCTGCGTCTTCGCCGGATACCCCAGCTGCACGTCGATCGCGACGTCGGCGCCGTCGACGCGGACCGCCTTGACGGACTTGCCGGCGACGAAATCCCGGCCCGTGTTGGGATCGGTGAGCGTGCGCAGTCGGGTCTGGACGTCGGCCTCGGTGATGGCCATCAGGGGCTCCGTGAATGCTTCGTGTGAAATGCGGGAAAAGACTTCGATTCTAGCGAAATTCCGACGCGATCGCATGGCCCCGGCGCCCGTGCGTGCGCGGCACCATGCCCATTGCGGCGCTCTCTGGCGCCGATTCAAGGGCCTGCAGACGAGCGCTTTGCTAGAATCGCTGCTTTCCCCTCTCACATTCAAGGTCTTGCGCGATGCCCGCCGCTGGGAATCCGCCGTCGCCCGCCGTGTCGCCGCGAACGCTGTTCGTGACGACCGCGCTTCCGTACGCCAACGGCCCGTTCCACATCGGCCACATCATGGAATACATCCAGGCCGACATCTGGGTGCGCTTCCAGCGGATGCAGGGCCATCGCGTGCATTTCGTATGCGCCGACGACGCGCACGGGGCGCCGATCATGCTCCGGGCGGAGTCGGAGGGCGTGACGCCGCAGGCGCTCGTCGCGAAGATCGCCTCCACGCGCCCGAAGACATTGCGCGGATTTCACCTGAGCTTCGATCACTGGCATTCGACGGACTCGCCGGAGAACGTCCTGCTCTCGCAGGACATTTACCGTCGATTGAAGGCCGCCGGCTTCGTCTACGAAAAGGATGTCGAGCAGTTCTACGATCCCGTGAAGGCGATGTTCCTGCCCGACCGTTACATCAAGGGCACCTGCCCGAAATGCGGCACCGCGGACCAGTACGCGGATGCCTGCGAGAAATGCAGCACGGTGAACGCACCGACGGACCTTGTCGACCCGCGTTCGACGCTGACCGGCGTGCGGCCGGAGCTGCGCTCCTCGCGGCATCTGTTCTTCCGGCTTTCCGACCAAAGAATCGTCGCATTCCTGCGCCGCTGGACGCGCGAGCCCGCGCCGGGCCGGTCGCTGCAGCCGGAGGTGCTGAACAAGATCCATGAATGGCTGGGCGAGGCGGGCGGCCCCGACAAGCTCACCGATTGGGACATTTCGCGCGATGCGCCCTACTTCGGGATTCCGATTCCCGACGAGCCGAGCAAGTATTTCTACGTCTGGCTCGACGCGCCGGTCGGCTATCTCGCGTCGCTCAAGAGCTACTTCGACAGCGGCGAGGCGAAGGCAAACGGCGACCCCCGAACGTTTGCCGACTGCCTGTCGGCAGCCGACACGGAGCAGTATCACTTCATCGGCAAGGACATCGTCTACTTCCACACGCTGTTCTGGCCGGCGATGCTCGAGTTCGCCGGCAAGCCTTACCGGGCGCCGACCAACGTGTTCGTGCACGGATTCCTGACGGCGCTCGGCGAGAAGATGTCGAAATCGCGCGGAACCGGCGTCAGGCCCGACTATTACCTCGATCTCGGGATGGACGCGGAGTGGCTGCGCTACTACATCGCCGCGAAGCTCAATGACAAGGTCGAGGACATCGACTTCAATCCGGACGACTTCGTCGCGCGAGTCAACAGCGACCTCATCGGCAAGTACGTCAACATCGCGAGCCGCGCGGCGCCGTTTCTCACGCGCCATTTCGAAGGCCGTCTCGCTTCATCGTCGCCCCCTGGCCAAACGGGCCCCGCGATCGCTGGTGCGGTCGACATCGAGGAAGACGTCGCAGATGCCTATCGGAATCGCGAATTCGGCAAGGCCTTGCGCCTGATCATGGCTTACGCCGACAAGATCAACGAATATTTCGATGCTGCGAAACCGTGGGAGCTCGCGAAGGATCCTGCGAGCAAGGACAGTTTGCACGAGGTGTGCAGTGAGTGTGTGTCAGCCTTCTTCAAGATGACGGTGATGCTGAAGCCCGTGCTTCCGGCGCTGGCCGGTCGCGTCGAGCAGTGGCTGGGGACGCCGAACCTCACGTGGGACGACGTCGCCAGGAAGCCGGTCAAGGCCGGACGCGTTCCCGAGCACGTGGGGAACTTCGAGCATCTCATGGCCCGCATCGACCCCAAGCAGGTCGACGTGCTGATCGAAGGACCGAAGATGACCACGGCAGCCCCCCCGCCCCTCACCCCCGCGCCCGCCGGCGCGACGGCGACCGCGACGCCGGTCGCGGCTCCCGCGCACATCAGCATCGACGATTTCGGGAAGATCGACCTGCGCATCGCGAGGATCGTCAGCGCCGAGCACATCGACGGCGCCGACAAGCTGCTGAAGCTCACGCTCGACGTCGGCGAGGAACGGCATCGCACGGTGTTCGCGGGCATCAAGTCCGCGTACAAGCCGGAGGATCTCGTCGGCCGGCTGACGCCGATGGTCGCGAATCTCGCGCCGCGCAAGATGAAGTTCGGCCTGTCGGAGGGCATGGTGCTCGCCGCCTCCGGCGATGGGCCCGGCATCTACCTGCTCGCGCCCGACAGCGGTGCGCAGCCGGGAATGCGCGTGAAATGATCGTCCGCGCAACCAGCGCAAACCCGTCGCGCGTGCGCTGATCGCGGCCCGACGGTGGACCTTCGCCCGTTCGACTTCGTGCTGGCTGCCATCGCGGGCTGGCTCGCGATCGGGGTGATGGGACTCCTGCGTCCGCGCGATCTTCGCTACATCAGCCGCCTGCTGTTCCCCGCGGGTGCGCTCATCGGCATCTCGCTCGCGGCGGCCGCATTCGTCGCAATCGGATCGCTGCCGGACTTCACCATCCTTCCGCTCGGCCTGCCGGGGCTGCCGTTCCATCTGCGCATCGATCCGCTGTCCGCGTTCTTCCTGGTGCTGCTGGGGGCCGCGGCTGCGCCGATCTCGATCTTCTCGGCAGGGTATTTCCGCTCCGGCGGCGGCGCCGCGCCGGGACTCCTCTGCTTCCAGTACCACATGTTTCTCGCGGCGATGGCGCTGGTGATGCTCGCGGACGATGCCTACGCCTTCATGGTCGCCTGGGAGACGATGGCGCTCGCGTCGTATTTCCTCGTCACCACCGATCACCGCATCCCGGAGATTCGCCGCGCCGGATTTCTCTATCTGCTGATTGCGCACGTCGGCGCGATCGCGATCCTGCTGTGCTTCGGCGTTCTGCAGGCGGGCACGGGCGACTACACGTTCGGCTCGATGCGGTCGATGGTGCTGACCGGCGCGTGGCCGACGGCGGCTTTCATCCTGGCGCTCGCGGGATTCGGCGCGAAGGCGGGTCTCCTGCCGCTGCACGTCTGGCTGCCGGAAGCGCATCCCGCCGCGCCCTCGCCGGTGTCGGCGCTGATGAGCGGCGTGATGCTGAAGACGGCGATCTACGGGCTCCTGCGGATCACGTTCGACCTCCTGCACGTCCAGCTCTGGTGGTGGGGCGTGCTGGCGCTCTCGCTCGGACTCGCGACGGCATTGTTCGGCGTCGTTTTCGCCGCGGCGCAGACCGACATGAAGCGCCTGCTCGCGTACTCGTCGATCGAGAACATCGGCGTCATCGTCGCCGGCATCGGTCTCGCGATCGTGTTCAAGTCCTACGGCAAGAACACGCTCGCCGCGATCGCGCTCACCGCGGCGCTGTACCACTCGCTCAACCACGCGTTCTTCAAGAGCCTGCTGTTCCTCGCCACGGGCTCGGTTCTGCACGCGACCAAGGAGCGCAGCCTCGGCAAGCTGGGCGGGCTCATTCACCGCATGCCCTGGGTGGCGTGGCTCGCGCTGATCGGCACGCTGGCCATTGCCGGCCTGCCGCCGCTCAACGGCTTCGTCTCGGAATGGTTGCTGCTGCAGGCATTCCTGTTCACGCCGGGGCTGCCGCAGTCGTTCATCAACATGCTGGTGCCGGTGCTCGCGGCGGCGCTGGTGCTCGCCGTCGCGCTGGCGGCGTACGTGATGGTCAAGTTCTACGGGATCATCTTCCTCGGCCGCCCGCGCGAGCCCAACCTCGCCTATGCGAGGGACGCCGGACGGCTCGAGCGCGTCGGACTCGTCTGGCTCGCGGCCGGCTGCGTGCTGCTGGGCCTCTTCCCGGTCAACGTGATCCGCTTTCTCGATCCGGTGAACGCGATGCTGATCGGAACGGGCATCGGCGCGAACGCCGGCAACTGGCTGCTGCTCGCGCCCATCAGCGCAAGCCGCTCGAGCTACAGCCCGCTCATCCTTCTCGTCGTGATCGTCGGCGTCGTGCTGCTGACCGTCCAGATCGTGCACCGGTTCTACCATGGCCGCGTGCGCCGCGCGGCGCCATGGGATTGCGGATTCCCCGCGCAGACGCCGCGCATGCAGGACACCGCCGAAGGCTTCGGGCAGCCGATACGACAGGTGTTCGAGCCGTTCTTCCGCATCGAGCGCCACCTGCCGTCCCCGTTCGATGCGGCACCCCGCTATTCGCTGAAGGCGGGCGACCACCTGTGGCACTGGATCTATCTTCCGGTCGCGCGCGGCGCCGACGCGCTCGCCCGATTCGCCGGGCTGATCCAGCAGGGTCGCATCGCCGTCTACCTGACGTTCAGCTTCGTCACGCTGCTGGTGCTGCTCTTCTTCGTCTGATGAGCGCTTCCGCCCTCCTGTCGCAGTTCCTGCAGCTCGCGATCGCCCTCCTGCTGGCGCCGCTGGTCCTGGGGTGGGTCAACCAGTGCCGCGCGCTCCTCTCCAATCGCAGCGCGCCGCCGATCACTCTTCCCTACCGGACGATCCGCAAGCTCTTCATCAAGGACGCGATCGTCGCGAACGGCGCGTCGGCGATCTTCCGGATCACGCCCTACGTCGTGTTCGGCGCGATGTGCGCCGCCGCGGCGATCGTGCCCTCGCTTGCGACGGACCTGCCGTTCGCCCGGGCGGCCGACGCGATCGCGCTGGTCGGGCTGTTCGCGCTCGCCCGCGTGTTCATCGCGCTCGCGGCCATGGACATCGGCACCGCGTTCGGCACGCTCGGCGCGCGGCGCGAGATGTTCATCGGCTTCCTCGCCGAGCCCGCGCTGCTGATGGTGCTGTTCACGGCGTCGCTGATCTCCGGCTCGACGTCGTTGCCGTCGATCGTCGACACGCTCGCGCACCGCGAGCTCGCGATCTATCCCAGCCTGGCGCTCGCGGGCGTCGCCTTCACGATGGTGTCGCTCGCCGAGAACGCGCGCATCCCGATCGACAATCCCGCGACGCACCTCGAGCTCACGATGATCCACGAGGCGATGACGCTGGAGTACTCGGCGCGGCATCTGGCACTGATCGAGTGGGCGTCGGCGCTCAAGCTCTTCAACTACTCGTGCATCGGCATCGCGATCTTCTTCCCGTTCGGCATCGCCGAGGGCGGCAACTGGGAAGCGATCATCGCCGCGGTGCCGGTGCTCGTGTTCAAGCTCGCGATCGGCGGCTTTCTGCTCGCGCTGATCGAGACGTTGTCGGCGAAGATGCGAATCTTCCGCGCGCCGGAGTTCCTCGGCACCGCTTTCCTGCTCGCCGTCCTGGCCATGCTGGTCAATCTTCTGCTGGGAAGCTGAGATGACGGCCATTCCGATCTACGCCCAGCTGATCAATCTGTTCGCGGCGATCCTGCTGCTGCTCGCGTTCGCGATGCTGGCGCAGCGGCGCGTGCTCTCGCTCATCAACCTGTTCGCAGCACAGGGACTCGTGCTTGCGATGTCGACGGCGACCGTCGCCTACGGCACGCACCAGTCGCACCTCTACTGGTCCGCGGGCCTGACGTTCGCGCTGAAGGTCGCGCTGCTGCCGTGGATCCTGCACCGGCTGATCCGCCGGCTCGACGTCCGCTGGGAATTTGAGCGGCTCATCAACATCCCGACGACCATGTTGATCGGCATCGTTCTCGTGGTCTTCGCGTTCAATCTCGCCGTGCCGATCTCGCAGCTCGCGAACACGGTCACACGCTCGACGCTGGGCATCGCGCTGGCGAGCGTGATGCTGTCGTTCCTGATGATGATCACGCGACGCAAGGCGATTCCGCAGGTGATCGGGTTCCTGTCGATGGAGAACGGCCTCTTCTTCGCGGCGACCAGCGCCACCTACGGGATGCCGATGGTCGTCGAGCTCGGCATCGCGCTCGACGTGCTGGTCGGCATGCTGATCCTCGGCGTGTTCTTCTTCCAGATCCGCGAGCAGTTCGACAGCCTCGACCTCAAGCACATGGAAAAGCTGAGGGAGGGCGAGTGAGCGAGCCGGCCGAAGGCAAGGCGCGAAGCGCGCGTCGGCGAGCGACCGAGTGCGCCCGACGCTCGACTGATCGTCAGGCACAACCGTGCAAGGAGGGCGAGTGAGCGCGGCGGGCGAGGCATTGCCGAGCCAAGGCCCGAAGGGACGCCCGTGCGAGCGGGGCGCAGCCCAGGCCCGAAGGGCGCGTCCGCGAGCGCGCGGCGGCGGCCGACGCGTGGATCCCGGCACTGCGGCAACCGCTCAAGGAGGCCGCTGGTCGCCGCGCGACCGAGCAGCGCCCGGCGCTCGACCATTCGTCATGCTCGACCGCGCAAGGAGGGCGCGAATGATCGCGACGAACGACGAAGGTAGGCGCGAGTGACGGAGATCTTCGCCGTCCTCGCGCTGCCGTTCTTCGGCGCCGCGCTGCTGGCGCTCTACGGTCATCGCGCACAGGCCTCGCTGATCAACGTAGCGGTGAGCACAGCGACACTGATTGCCGCCGCGGCGCTGACCTGGCAGGTGATCACCGGCGGTCCGCTGCTCGTCGCCGACAAGCAGTTCTTCGTCGACTCGTTCAACGTGTTCCTGGTCGCGCTGACCGCCTTTGTCGGCTTCACGACGTCGCTCTTCTCGCGACCCTATATGCGCATCGAGCAGGAGCACGGCCGGCTGACGCCAGCGCGGCTGCGCCTGTATCACAGCATGTACCAGTTCTTCAATTTCACGATGCTGCTGGCGCTGCTCACCAACAACATGGGCATCCTGTGGGTCGCGCTGGAGGCGGCCACGCTTGCGACCGTGCTTCTGGTGTCGCTGTACCGGACGCCGGCGAGCCTCGAAGCCGCGTGGAAGTATTTCATCCTGTGCGGCGTCGGAATCGCGCAGGCGCTGTTCGGCACGATCCTGCTCTACTTCGCGGCGGAGCGGCTCCTCGGGGCCGAAGGCGGCGCGCTCCTCTGGACCGAGTTGAACGCGATCAAGGGCCAGCTCGAGCCGACGGTGCTGTCGCTGTCGTTCGTGTTCCTGCTCGTGGGCTACGGCACCAAGGTGGGGCTGGTCCCGCTGCACAACTGGCTGCCCGACGCCCACGCCGAAGGCCCGACGCCGGTGTCGGCGGTGCTCTCGGGCCTGCTTCTCAACGTCGCGCTCTACGCGGTCGTTCGCTGCAAGGTGCTGGTCGAGGGCTCGCTGCACACGTCGTACGCGAAGGAGCTGATGATGGGATTCGGCATTCTCTCCGTCGTCGTCGCCGCGTTCCTGCTGTCGCGGCAAAAGGACGTGAAGCGCCTCTTCGCCTACTCGTCGATCGAGCACATGGGAATCATCACGTTCGCGTTCGGAATGGGCGGCGCCGTCGCCAACTTCGCCGGCCTGCTCCACATGACCGTGCACTCTCTCACCAAGTCCGCGATCTTCTTCGCGGTCGGCCACGCCGCGCAGAAGACGGGAACGCAGATGATCGACGGCATCCGCGGCCTCGTCACGATCAGCCCGGCGATCGGCTGGGGGCTGATCCTCGGCGCGCTCGCGATTCTCGGCATGCCGCCGTTCGGCGTGTTCGCGAGCGAGTTCCTCGTGCTGACGACGGCGATGCGGCAACAGCCGTGGGCGACACCACTTCTGCTGCTGGCGCTGGGCGTCGCCTTCGCGGCGGTGTTCTCCAAGGTCCAGCCGATGGTGTTCGGCGAGACCAACGCGAAGCGTTTGCCCGTGCGCCCCGCGATGATCCCGGTGTTCGTGCACCTTGCGCTGGTGCTGATGCTGGGTCTCTGGATCCCGCCCGCGCTGGCCGAGTGGTACCGGCAGGCCGCGCAGCTGATCGGATAGCCCCGGGGCCATCGATGAACGTCTCGCCACTCGGACTCGCCGCCGCCGCGCTTCCCGCCGGCGTGCCCGCGCAGCGCGTGCCGGTGAGTTCCGGTCAGCTCCTCACCGCGTGCCGCCTCGCGTGGGAGCAGGATGGCCGGCTGGTCGCGCTGTGGGCGAGCGACGAGCGCGACCGCAATCGCGGCTTCTGCATTCGCGTCGCGCTCGAGGATCGAGACGGACTCACGCTGCTCGAGCACCAGTTGCCCCACCCGGATTCGCATTACCCGGATCTCTCGCTGATCTTCCCTGCTGCGAACCGCATGCAACGCGCGGCGTTCGACCTCGTCGGCATCGCCTCCGACGCCGATGACCAGCGCCCCTGGGCGTGGATGGCGTCGTGGCCGATCGACCAGTATCCGCTGCGCCGCGATTTCGTCGCATTGTCCAAGTGGGAGCCCGGTCAGGAGGACTACGCGTTCGTTCGCGTCGAAGGCGACGGCGTGCACGAAATCCCGGTCGGGCCGGTGCACGCGGGCATCATCGAGCCCGGCCATTTCCGCTTTCAGGTCGTCGGCGAGAAGGTGCTCCGGCTGGAGGAGCGGCTGGGCTTCGTGCACAAGGGCATCGAGAAGCGCTTCGAGTCGATGTCGCTCGAGGACGGCCATCGCCTCGCGGGACGCGTGTCCGGCGATTCGACGGTGGCCTATGCGCTCGCCTACGCACAGGCGCTGGAGTCGATCGCGGGCGTCGCAGCGCCGGCGCGCGCCGCGTGGCTGCGCGCGCTGGCGCTCGAGCGCGAGCGCATCGCCAATCACCTCGGCGATCTCGGCTACCTCGGCAACGATGGCGGATTCGCGTTCGGGCTCGCGCAATTCTCTCGTTTGCGGGAGGACGTGCTGCGCCTCAATCGAACCGCCTTCGGACATCGGCTGCTGATGGATTACGTCGTTCCCGGCGGCGTCGCGCGCGATCTCGGGTCGGATCAGGTGGCCCCGCTGCGCGACCAGTGCGTCGAGCTCGAGCGCGAGATCGGCGTCCTGCGCGACATCTACGACGAGCACGCCGGGCTGCAGGACCGGTTTCGCAGCTGCGGCGTGGTCAGTCCCGCGCTCGCCGCCAAGCTCGGGCTCACCGGCCTGGCCGGACGCGCGAGCGGGCAAGCGCGCGACCTGCGCCGCGATCTTCCGTTTGCACCCTACGACACGCTGGGCGTGCGCATCGCGAGCGCCGCCGATGGCGACGTCGCCGCGCGCGTCGCCGTGCGCTTCGACGAGCTCGCGGAATCGCTGCGCCTCGTCCGCACGGTCGTCGATGCACTGCCGGACGCGGCCGACGGCGAGCTCCGCGCGCCGCTGTCCGAGGTCGCTGCGTACAAGCTGGGGCTGGGCTACGTCGAAGGTTGGCGCGGACCCGTGCTGGTGGCGCTCGAAAGCGGACCCGAAGGGTCGATCCGCCGCTGCCATCCGCACGATCCGTCGTGGATCAACTGGCCGGTGCTCGAGCACGCCGTCATCGGCAACATCGTTCCCGATTTTCCGCTGATCAACAAGTCGTTCAACCTCACCTACAGCGGGCAGGATCTCTGACCGCGCAAACGCCATGCTCTACATCCTCCGCCAGATCGCCAGGACAGGCATCCGCACCGAGCCCGCGCCCGCGCCGGCCGACGAGATGGTCGTCGTCGCGCGGCTCCAGCAAAAGGTGCTGCGCACGCTGGGGCGCGCACTGACGATCCGGCAGGTCGACGCCGGGTCGTGCAACGGCTGCGAGCTCGAGATCCATGCGCTCGGCAATCCGTACTACAACATCGAGGGACTCGGCATCAAGTTCGTCGCGAGCCCGCGCCACGCCGACATGCTGCTCGTGACCGGTCCGGTGACCAAGCACATGGCAATTGCGCTGAAGCAGACCTACGCGGCGACGCCCGATCCCAAGCTGGTCGTCGCGGTCGGCGATTGCGGCTGCACCGGCGGAATCTTCGGCGAAAGCTATGCCTCGCTCGGGCGCGTCGCGAACGTGATCCCGGTCGACGTCGAGATCCCGGGATGCCCGCCGACGCCGGTCGCGCTGCTGCAGGGCATCCTCGCCGCGATCACGCGGACCGCGGCGCAGCCCGCTCGCGACGGCGTGCCCGCAGAATCCTGACCCGGACCGTCGGGCCCATCGTGCGGCAGCTCATCGTCCTCGGCGGCGGCGGCTTCTCGCAGGAGAAGAACCGCGCGCTCGACCGTCACTTCCTCGCGCAGACCGGCAAGAAGCGGCCGCGCGTCCTGTTCGTCGGCACCGCGAGCGGCGATGCCGAACCGTACCGGCACAAGTTCTACGAGGCGATGGCGGCGTTGCCGTGCCGGCCCAAGCACCTGTCGCTCTTCGCACCGCCGGTGGCGGACCTCGAATCGTTCGTCGCGGGGCATGACGCCATTTTCGTCGGCGGCGGCAACACGCGGTCGCTGCTGGCGCTCTGGAGGGAATGGAAGCTCGATGCGGTCCTGCGCCGCGCGTGGCGCCGCGGCGTCGTCATCGGCGGCGTGAGCGCCGGGATGATCGCGTGGTTCGACTGGGGCGTCACCGACTCCGTCCCCGGCGCGCTGACGCCGCTGCGCTGCCTTCGCTGGCTGCCGGGCTCGGCGTGCCCGCACTACGACAGCGAGCCGGAGCGGCGGCCGACCTATCGGCGCCTCGTGGCCACGGGCGCCATCCCCGGCGGACTTGCCGCCGACGACGGTGTTGCGCTGCATTTCGTCGACGGCGCCCTGCACGACGTCGTCAGCGCCCGCCGGAAGGCCCGCGCGTACCGCGTCGAGCGCATCGACGGACGCGCCCGCGAAACGCCGATCGTGCCGCGGCGGGTCGACTGAACGCTTCGCCGCCTCAGCCGGCGGCCCCGCGCGCATAGAGCACGTCCGGCTCGCCTTCCTCGTTGCCGCTGCCGTCTCCGAACTCGATGGCGACGAAGCCGTTGCGCTCGTAGAAGCGGCGCGCGCCAGAGTTCCGCTGGAACGTCCAGAGCTTGACGACCGGGATCGAAGCAGCCTCCGCTTCCGAAAGCATTGCGTCGAGCAGGCGCTGGCCGATGCCCTGCCCCGTATGCTCCGGGGCGATGTAGAGCTGACGCACCCATTCGTCGTCGCGCGACGCGACGCCGACGATCCGCTCGCCATCGACGGCCAACCAGACCGAGCAACGCGCGAAGTTGCCGCGCATCCATGCGCGATCTTCCTCGACGGTGTGTGGATGGGGCAGGCTCGGCAACGTCACCTGCAGGGTCGCACGCTGGACCGACATCGCGGCGTCCGCCTCCTCGTCGCGCCGCGCGGGATCGGGGCGCCGGATGCGAGTGTCAGGCACCGCCGGACGCCTCGTCAGTCGAGCAGGTCGCCCGAGCCCTTGCGCGCGCCGGCCGCCCGCCGCGCCCGCGCCGCCGTTTCGCCGCGCGGAACTTCGCGATTGCGGCGCGACGCGTGCGCGTCCAACACCGGCTTGAGATACCGGCCCGTGTAGCTCGACGCGATCTTGGCAATTTCCTCGGGCGGTCCTTCGGCGATGACCCGGCCGCCGCCCGCGCCGCCCTCGGGACCGAGGTCGATCATCCAGTCGGCCGTCTTGATGACGTCGAGGTTGTGCTCGATGACGACAACCGTGTTGCCGTGATCGCGCAGCCGATGCAGCACCGTGAGCAGCATCTCGATGTCGTGGAAATGCAGTCCGGTCGTCGGCTCGTCGAGGATGTAGAGCGTGCGGCCGGTATCGCGCTTGGACAGCTCCAGGGCGAGCTTCACCCGCTGCGCCTCGCCGCCCGACAGCGTCGTCGCCGACTGGCCGAGCGTGATGTAGCCGAGCCCGACGTCGAGCAGCGTCTGCAGCTTGCGGGCGACCGCCGGCACCGGCTCGAAGAACGCGAACGCCTGCTCGACCGTCATCGCGAGCACTTCGTGGATGTTGCGCTCCTTGTAGCGGATCTCGAGCGTCTCGCGGTTGTAGCGCTGGCCGTGGCAGACATCGCACGGCACGTAGACGTCCGGCAGGAAGTGCATCTCGACCTTGATGAGCCCGTCGCCCTGGCAGGCCTCGCAGCGCCCGCCCTTGACGTTGAACGAGAAGCGTCCGGGGCCGTAGCCGCGCTCGCGCGCCTCCTTCACCTGCGCGAACAGCTCGCGGATCGGCGTGAAGAGCCCGGTGTAGGTCGCCGGGTTCGAGCGCGGCGTCCGCCCGATCGGGCTCTGGTCGACGCTGATCACCTTGTCGAAGAATTCGATCCCGTGCATCTCGCGGAACGGCGCCGGCTCGACCGCGCTTCCGTACAGGTGCCGCGCGACCGCGTGATAGAGCGTGTCGTTGATGAGCGTCGACTTGCCCGAGCCGGAAACCCCGGTCACGCAGACGAAGAGTCCGACCGGCAGGTTCAGCGTGACCTGCTGCAGATTGTTGCCGCTGGCGCCGTCGATGCGCAGTATCCGGTCGGGGTCGGCGCGGTGGCGGCGCGACGGCATCGGGATGTGGCGGCGCCCGGCGAGGTACTGGCCGGTCAGCGAATGCGGCGCCATGCGGATTTCCTCGGGCGTTCCCTGCGCGACGACCTGGCCGCCGTGCTCGCCGGCCCCGGGTCCCATGTCGACGATGTAATCCGCCGCGCAGATCGCGTCGTGGTCGTGCTCGACGACGATGACGCTGTTGCCGAGGTCGCGCAAGTGCTTCAGCGTGGCCAGCAGCCGGTCGTTGTCGCGCTGGTGCAGCCCGATCGACGGCTCGTCCAGCACGTACATGACGCCGGTCAGGCCCGAGCCGATCTGCGAGGCGAGGCGGATGCGCTGCGCTTCGCCGCCCGACAGCGTTTCCGCCGAGCGGTCGAGCGACAGGTAATCGAGACCGACGTTGTTGAGGAACTGCAGCCGGCTCTGGATCTCCTTGACGATCTTCTCGGCGATCGCGTGCTTCTGCCCTTCGAGCGTCAGCGTGCCGAAATACGCCGAGGCGTCCTTCAGCGCGAGTCCCGACACCTCGTAGATCGCGCGCGCGCTCTTCCCGTTCCCGACCTTGACGAAGCGGGCCTCCCGCCGCAGCCGCGTGCCGAGGCACTCGGGGCAGGGCTTGGAGTTCAGATATTTGGCGAGCTCCTCGCGCACCATCATCGAATCGGTCTCGCGATAGCGCCGCTCGAGATTGGGAATGATCCCCTCGAACACGTGCTCACGCACCGTCGGCTTGCCGCGGTCCGAGAGGTACGTGAACGGAATCGCCTCGTCGCCGCTGCCGTACAGGATGATCTGCTGCGCGCGCTCGGAGAGCCGTTCGAACGGCTTCTCAAGATCGAAGTTCGCGTGCTTGGCGAGGCTTCCCAGCATCTGGAAGTAGAACTGGTTGCGCCGGTCCCAGCCCTTGATCGCGCCGCTGGCGAGCGAGAGCTGCGGAAACGCGACGACGCGCTTCGGGTCGAAGAAGCTGATCGAGCCCAAGCCGTCGCAGCGCGGGCACGCGCCCATCGGGCTGTTGAACGAAAAGAGCCGCGGCTCGAGCTCGGAGAGCGAGTAGTTGCACACCGGACAGGCGAACTTGGCGGAGAAGAGATGCTCCCGTTGCCGCTCATTTTCGTTGTCCATCTCGACGGTGATCGCGCGCCCGTCGCCGGCGCGCAGCGCCGTCTCGTACGATTCGGCGAGCCGCTGCTTGAGGTCGGGCTTCACGCGCAGCCGGTCGACCACGACCTCGATCGTGTGCTTGGTGGTCTTGGCGAGCTTCGGCACGGCGTCGATCTCGTGCACCTTGCCGTCGACGCGCACGCGGACGAAGCCCTTGGCGCGCAGCTCGACGAAGAGCTCCAGCTGCTCGCCCTTCCGGTTGACGACGACCGGCGCGAGGATCATGAGCTTCGTGTCCTCGGGAAACGCCAACGTCGCGTCGACCATCTGCGAGATCGTCATCGCCGCGAGCTTCTGCTCGGGGTGGTCGGGACAATACGGATCGCCGACGCGCGCGTAGAGCAGCCGCAGGTAGTCGTGGATCTCGGTGACCGTGCCCACCGTCGAGCGCGGATTGTGCGAGGTGGCCTTCTGCTCGATCGAGATCGCCGGCGACAGCCCTTCGATCAGGTCGACGTCGGGCTTCTCCATCAGCTGGAGGAACTGGCGCGCGTACGCCGAGAGGGACTCGACGTAGCGCCGCTGCCCTTCGGCATAGAGAGTGTCGAACGCGAGCGAGCTCTTGCCGGAGCCGGACAATCCAGTGACGACGATCAGCCGGTGCCGCGGCAGCTCGAGGTTGACGTTCTTCAGATTGTGCGTGCGCGCGCCGCGGATGCGGATGTATTCCATGCGTCTGGTCGTGGCCTTCGAAGTTGCGCCTAGTTGCGCTTAGTTGTGTCTCGGTTGCGTTGCCGGTTTCGTCCCGCGCCCGGAATCGTTCGACCTAGGCCGTCCGGCGCATGCCGGAAATTCGGGGCAACCTGATACTATACCGCCATTCCGCATCTGCATTGAAGCCGCGTAATTCCCCGGACCGGACCCGCCGTGCAACGCCATCGTAGCGCGCGCAATTTCTCGTGCGGCGCCAACGATTTGCGGCGACGGCGGCCACGGCCGGCGGCCGCGCGCAGCGATGCGGCGACGCGGGTGCGGCGGACGTACAATCGGACAAATACTGCCAACGGAGCGACGTGACATGGCCTCGGTGAACAAGGTGATCCTGATCGGCAATCTGGGCCGCGACCCGGAGACGCGCTACACCACCGGCGGCGACGCGGTGACGAACCTGCGCATCGCCACGACGGAGACGTGGAAGGACAAGAGCGGCGAGAAGCAGGAGAAGACCGAGTGGCATACGGTCGTCCTGTTCGGGCGCCAGGCCGAAGTCGCCGGCGAGTACCTGAAGAAGGGCCGCCCGGTGTACATCGAGGGCCGGCTGCAGACGCGCAAGTACACCGACAAGGAAGGCGTCGAGAAGTACTCGACCGAGATCGTTGCCGATCGCATGCAGCTCCTCGGCAGCCGTGACGGCGGCGGCGGCAGCGCCGGCGATGCCGATTTCGGCTCCGCTCCGGCGTCGGGCGGCGCCCCGGCGAAATCGGGCGGCGGTGCCGGCAAGGGCGGCGGCGGCAAGCCCAAGACCGACGATTTCGACGACGACATTCCGTTCTGACGATCGCGACGTTGCCTGATTCGCCGGCCGGCGCGCCATGACCGACCTGCCGAGAGTTGCCGCGCGCTCGCGCCGTGCGCTGCTGGCCGTCGCGCTTCTGGTGCTGTTCGCCCTCGTCGGCGCCACCGCGTACCTCGCGCTGCGCCCGACGACGCCCGCGCCCTCCTCCGCCGCGACCGTGCCACCCTCCGTCGCCGCGCAATTCGTCGGCCGCGCGTTGTGTGCCGGCTGTCATGCGAGTCAGGACGCCGCCTGGAAGGGCTCGGACCACGACCTCGCGATGCAGGCCGCCGACGAGGCCTCGGTGCTGGGCGATTTCGCCAACGCGAAGTTCAGCTACGCCGGCACGTCGTCGTCGTTCTTCCGCCGCGACGGAAAGTACTTCGTCAACACCGACGGCCCCGACGGCAAGCTGCACGACTACGAGATCAAGTACACGTTCGGCGTGCACCCGCTGCAGCAGTACCTGATCGAATTTCCCGGCGGCCGCATGCAGCCGCTCGGCATCGCCTGGGATTCGCGGCCGAAGGGCAAGGGCGGCCAGCGCTGGTTCCATCTGTATCCCGGCCAGAGCGTCAAGGCAGGCGATTATCTGCATTGGACCTCGTCCGGGCAGAACTGGAATTTCATGTGCTCGGAATGCCATTCGACGAACCTGCGCAAGAATTTCGATGCCAGCACCGACACTTTCCACACGACGTGGTCCGAGATCGACGTGTCGTGCGAGGCCTGCCACGGTCCCGGCTCGAGCCACGTCGCGTGGGCGAAGAAGCAAGGCGACTGGAAGGCGCTGGACGCGACCCGGGGCCTCGCGGTCGCGCTGGATGAGCGCAAAGGTGCGACGTGGACGCCCGCGGGCGACACCGGAAACGCGAAGCGCAGCGTGCCCAGGAAGACGTCGCGTGAGATCGACACCTGCGCGCGCTGCCACGCCCGCGCGAGCCGGCTCTCCGACGACTACGCCTACGGCAAGTCGCCGTTCGACTCGCACAGGCTTGCCCGGCTCGACGACGGCCTCTACTGGAACGACGGCCAGATGCGCGACGAGGTCTACAACTGGGGCTCGTTCGTGCAGAGCCGGATGTACGCGGCCGGCGTCACCTGCTCCGACTGCCACGACCCGCATTCGCTCAAGCTCAGAGCGGCCGGCAACGCGGTATGCGCGCAGTGCCACGCGCCGGCCCGGTTCGACGCGCCGGCGCACACGCATCACAAGGAAGGCTCGGCGGGTGGGAGCTGCGCCGCGTGCCACATGCCGACGACGACGTACATGGTCGTCGACCCGCGCCACGACCATTCGATGCGCATTCCGCGCCCCGACGTCTCGGCGAGGCTCGGCATGCCGAACGCGTGCAACAACTGCCATTCGAAGCAGCCGGCGCAATGGGCCGCCGACGCGATCCGGCAATGGACGGGCAAGGCGCCCGCGAGCTTCCAGAATTTCGCCGATGCGCTGCGCGCCGGCACGGAGGGCGCGCCGAGCGCGCGCGGCGCGCTGATGGCCCTCGTCGACGACAAGGCGCAGCCCGCGATCGTCCGTGCGAGCGCGATCGACCGTCTCGGACCCTGGCTCACGCCGGCGACGCTCGACGCGGTCACGCGATCGCTCAACGATCCCGATCCGATCGTCCGGCTCGCGGCCGTGGAAGCGCTGGCCAGCGCCGACCCGGTGCTGCGGCAACGCTACCTGCCGCGCATGCTGGGCGACCCGATCCTGCCGCGTGCGCATCGAGGCCGCGCGGGGACTCGCCGGCCCGGCGGAAGGGGCGCTTTCGGCGGACGACCGTGCGCGCTTCGACCGCGCGATCGCCGAGTACGTCGCCGTGCAGACTTACAACGCGGATCGCCCGGAGGCGAGGATGAGCCTCGGCAACCTGTACGTCGCGCGCGGCGATCCGGCTTCCGCGATCGAGGAATACCGGAAGGCCATCGCCATCGACCCGACGTTCGTGCAGGCCTACGCGAACCTCGCGGACCTCTACCGCGCGCGCAGCGACGAAGCGCGGCCGACGCCGCGCTCCGGCAGGGGCTCGCGCGCAACCCGCGCACCGCCGTCCTCCATCACGCGCTCGGCCTGTCGCTCGTGCGGCAGAAGCGGCTGCCGGAAGCACTTCCCGAATTTCGCGAAGCGGTGGTTCTCGCGCCGGGCGACGCGCGCTTCGCGTACGTCTACGCGGTCGCGCTCATCAATTCCGGCAAACCCCAGGATGCGCGCGTAGTGGTCGATGCGGCGATCAAGCGCAACCCGTACGACCGAAGCCTGAACGTCATGCTCGTCCGCTTCGACGCCGCGGGCGGCAACATCGACGGCGCGCGCGCCCGGATCCAGAAGCTGCGCGAGCTCGACCCCGAGAGCTCGGACTACGACCAGCTCGAGAGCGAAATCACGGGCGCGCCGCGCTCCTAAGGAACCTCTGAACAAGTCGCGCGCGATTGCGACGGGGAATTTTCGGGATGGGATGCCTCAGTTGCCAAATGAGGCGAGGCGAAGCTAATGGCCGGCCCCCTTCCGCAAGCCTCGCGCTCATTTACCAAAATGAGCAGACCGCCCGAAAAGCCCCGTCCCTCCGGGCTGCTGCCAAATGCGGCGCCTGCTTTGCCGCGCTCCTCGGCATCGTAGTGTGGACTACGACCTTCGTCGCGCCTCATTTGCCAACTGAGGCAGTCATCCGCATTTGGCCCTGCAGCGCAACCGCGTGGGACTTGTTCAGAGGTTCCCTAACGCCGTTCCCCCGAAACGGTGGTCGCGAGCGCTACGCCGCGGCGGCCGCGGCGACGGCAACCGCCCGCGCCGAAGGGTCTCCGCAGATCACGCCGCCCCCGAGGCACGCCACGCCGTCGTAGAGCACGAGGTACTGGCCCGGCGTCGGCGCCCATTGCGGTGCCGCGAAGGTCGCGCGGCAGCGGCCGCCCTCTTCCAGCTCGACTCGGCAGATCGCGTCGGGCATCCGATAGCGCGTCTTGGCGCCGAGGTGCTCGAGCGTCGCCGGCGCGGGCGGCGATCCGGCGATCCAGTGCATTGTCTGCGCGTCGACGATGCGTCGCCGACAGCGCCGGATGGTCGTGGCCCTGCACGACGATGAGCGCGTTGCGAGCGAGGTCCTTGCCCGCGACGAACCACGGAAGCTCGGCCGCGCCCTTCGCCCCGCCGATGCGCAAACCCTGGCGCTGGCCCAGCGTGTGATAGGCGAGGCCATGATGGCGGCCGAGCAGCGTTCCGTCCTGCGCCTCGATCGGCCCCGGCGTGCGCGGCAGGTAACGCGCGAGGAAATCGCGGAACGGCCGCTCGCCGATGAAGCAGATGCCGGTCGAGTCCTTCTTCGCCCACGTCGGGATGCCCTCGCGCTTCGCGATGGCGCGCACGTCACGCTTCGCGATCGCTCCCAGCGGGAACAGCGCCGGCGCGAGCTGCTCCTGCGTCAGGCGGTGCAGGAAGTAGCTCTGGTCCTTGGTCGAGTCCTGCGCCTTCGACAGGACCATCCGGCCGTCCTCGCGCGCGAGCCTCGCATAGTGTCCCGTGGCGATGTGGTCGGCGCCGAGCGTCCGCGCGTGATCGAGGAACGCGCGGAACTTGATCTCGCTGTTGCACAGCACGTCGGGATTGGGCGTCCGGCCGGCCTCGTACTCGCGCAGGAAATGCGCGAACACGCGCTCGCGATACTCCGCGGCGAAGTTCACGGCTTCGAGCTCGATGCCGATCACGTCGGCGACCGCCGCCGCGTCGACGAGATCGGCCCGCGACGTGCAGTATTCGTCGGTGTCGTCGTCCTCCCAGTTCTTCATGAACAGGCCGACGACGTCGAAGCCCTGCTGCTTCAGCAGCCACGCCGCGACGGACGAGTCGACGCCACCCGACATGCCCACGATGACGCGGGGCTTGCGGGCCATGGCTCTAAAGCTCCGTCACGAGATCGAGTGGCCGGCGCACGCCGGCGCGGAAGTCGTCGACGCAGCGCAATACCAGGGGACTGCGATGCCGGGCGCGGCATGCGGCCAGCTCGGCGTAAGGCATCCAGAACGCTCGCAGGATGCCGTCATCGAGTGTGCGCTCGGATTCGTGCGAGACGATGTCGGCGGCGAACGCGAACCGGATGAACGTTTCGCGGCTCTCGGGCGAACGCCACCGGTAGATGCCGACGAGCGCCGTTGGCGCCACGCGATAGCCGGTTTCCTCGAGCGTCTCGCGCGCCGCGCCGGCGGCGAGCGTCTCGCCCGACTCCAGGTGACCCGCGGGCTGGTTGATGCGCGGACCTGTCACGGTCGACTCCTCGACGACCAGGAACGTGTCGTCGCGGACGACGATCGTCGCGACGGTGGCGCGTGGCCGCGGCAGTTCCATCTCGCACATTGAATCAACCTGGTCCTAAGAGATACTTTCTAGCGATCTCGTTTGAAATTGCATTCATCAACGGCCTGGGCATCGCGCGATCGAAGCGACAAATGAAAAAGGCAGGGGACTTGCGGCCCCTGCCTTTCGGACGTCTCTGCCGCGGGCCGCATCATTCGCGACGCCCCGGCAACGGCGAACCGGACGATTTACGTCGTGATCGCCGCCTTGTCCATCTGCGCCGAACTTAGTTGCTGCCGTCCTTCTTGACCGCGCCTTCGGTCGTCCCGCTGACGGCCTTCTGCTTGTCCGACTTGGTCGGGAGTGCCTTGGGCGTGCCCTTCTGCGCCTTCAGCTTGTTGGCTGCCGCGGCGTCCATTTGGGTCGACGCGCCCTGCGAGCCCGCCGCCGTCGTAGCCGCCGCGGCTGCTTGCTTTTCCTTCTTCGTCGTCAGCGCCTTGGGCGTGCCCTTTTGCGCCTTGAGCTTGGTGGCTTCTTCGGCTTGCTTGGTCGTGTTCGCGCTATCAACCGCCGCGCTCGTGGTTGCCGACACTTCGGCCTGCTTCGCCTTGTCTTTGGGGGTTTGCATCGCCGCCTGCGCGAATGCCGTGGAGGCGAACGCCGTCGCGATAATTCCAACGATAAGTTTGTTCATCTCGTCCTCGATTGTGAGTTTGCGGAAAATGTTTAACTGTTCGCCGATCTCGTGCCGGCTCCGAACAAGCCGAAAACCTTGAAATGATACTGATTTCTGGTCAGGTAGGCAACCCGCAGCGACCGGGTTGCCCGTCCGATCAATGAATTATTTCGCTGGCTTCGCGCCCGCCGGAGCCGCTGCCTTCGGGGCTGCCATCGCGTCGGTCTTGGGCGCCGCGGTCGTGGTGGCCTTCTTCTTCGACTTGGTCGACTTGGTCTTCTTAGACTTCGTCGTCATCGACGCGGCGGTCGCCGGAGTCGCGGCGGTCGCCGGCGTCGCCTTGGCGGCGGGGATCGCCAGGGGAGCCGGAGCCGCCGGCGCGGGCGTTTGGGCGACGGCCGTCAGCGCGAATGTGCTGACGATCAGGGCCGAAAGGAGCTTGCTCATACTTTTTTCCTCTAATGGTTGCGAAACGGGTCGACAGCCTTTTTGGGTGTCGCCGCCCTAAACGCGCGATGTGGTGACGCGGTTGACACAACCCGTGACAGGGGCTTTGCCGAAACGTAATTGCATATAATTGATAATAAAGTGATTTCGTTAATCTCGCTGCCACGAATGCGCTCCAGGATTCCGTTGGCCACGATACGTCTGGGTGCCATTTATCGAAGCTCGCGTTGCAGCCAGTCACGCACGAGGGGGACGGTGATCGGGCGCTTGGCCGCGAGCGAATGCCGGTCGAGCGACGCGAGCGTCCGCAGCAGCGTCGGCATATCGCGCCGGGCGTGCGCCAGCAGATACCCGATCACGTCGTCGGGGAGGCCGAAACCGCGTTGACGCGCGTAGGCGAGCAGGGCCGCAGGCTTGTCAGCATCGGCCAAAGGCGCGATCTCGTAAACGAGACCCCATCCAAGGCGGGTGCGCAGATCCTCCCGAAGCGCCATGGTCGCGGGCGGAACGCGGCTCGCCGCGACGAGCCGGCCGCCATGCGCACGCAAGGCATTGAACAGCGTGAAGAGACGCGCCTGCGCGCCGACATCTGCGCGATCCAGGGCGTCGACTGCCACCAGCGCGTTCTGCGCAAGCATCTCGGGATCGGCGGCAACGAGCTCCCCGGGTTCGGCGATGCTCACCGTCGTTGCTCCGCGCTCCGCTGCAGCGGCGAGCGTCGCCTTCAGCAGATGGCTCTTGCCGGTTCCTTCCGCGCCCCATAGGAGTATGCCCGTCTCGGTCGCGCCGCCGGAGGCAAGGCGCGCGAGCGCCGCGATCGCTTCCGCGTTGCGACCCGGGAGAAAGTTGGCGAACGCAGCGGGCTCGACTTCCGCGAGATCGAAGATCAGCTGTTCCATGGAAACGGCGGGCGCAGGGGGCGATAGGGTGCGGCCGCGGCGATGCAGGCCGGCCGCCAGCGGTCGTTTCCGGTAAAATTCGCGACCACCGGCACTTCACTGCGCCACTTTACCGTGGCCTGCGGGTTTCGACCATTCCCGAGGGCGACCGGCAATGCGCGCAGTGCCCCACCGCCGCAACCGGCACCCCCGATCGCTACCGTGAAACTCCCCGCCTCCGATTCGACCGCTCCGCTCTCCTACCGCGACGCCGGCGTCGACATCGACGCGGGCGACGAGCTCGTCGAGCGCATCAAGCCGTTCGCGAAGCGCACCATGCGCCCCGAAGTGCTGGCCGGCATCGGCGGATTCGGCGCGCTCATCGAATTGCCGAAGCGCTATCGCGAGCCGGTGCTGGTCGCCGGCACCGACGGCGTCGGCACCAAGCTCAAGCTCGCGTTCGCGCTGCGCAAGCACGACACCATCGGCATCGACCTCGTGGCGATGAGCGTCAACGACATCCTGGTGCAGGGCGCGGAGCCGCTGTTCTTCCTCGACTACTACGTCTGCGAGCGGCTCGACGTCGCCATCGCGGCCGACGTGGTCAAGGGCATTGCCGCGGGCTGCGAGCAGGCAGGCTGCGCGCTGATCGGCGGCGAGACCGCCGAGCACCCGAAGGCGTTCATTCCGGGGGAATACGACCTCGCCGGATTCGCGGTCGGCGTCGTCGAGAAGTCGAAGGCGATCGACGGATCGCGCATCGCGGCCGGCGACGTGCTCCTCGGCCTCGCGTCGAGCGGACCGCATTCGAACGGCTTCTCGCTCATCCGGCGCATCCTCGAAGTTTCCGGCGCCGATCTCGCGCGGCCGATCGAAGGCGTCACCGGAGGGCATTCGCTCGGCGAGACGCTGCTCGTGCCGACGCGGATCTACGTGAAACCGGTGCTCGCGCTGATGCGCGAGGTCGACGTCAAGGGCATGGCGCACATCACCGGCGGCGGTCTCCTCGAGAATACGCACCGGATGTTTCCGGAAGGCCTCGCCGCGCGACTCGACGGCACCGCGTGGACGCGTCCCGCGATCTTCTCGTGGCTGCAGGCGCAGGGCCGTGTCGCCGAGGCCGAGATGCATCGCGTGTTCAACTGCGGCATCGGCATGGTCGTGGTCGTCACCGCCGCCGACGCGCCTCGCGCGAAAGCGCTGCTCGCGGCCGCCGGCGAGACCGTCAGCACGATCGGCAGCGTCGTGCCGCGCGACGCCGGCGCGCCCGCGACGGTCGTCGCCTGACCGAGCGCGCGGATCCGCGCGCATCGCAACGCGATTCCTCCATGGCCGCGCCGCGCATCACGGTTTTGATTTCGGGTCGCGGCTCGAACCTCGGCGCGCTGATCGCCGCGCAGCGGCGGGGGGAGCTCGGCGGGACCATCGCAAGGGTGATCAGCAATCGCGCGGACGCCGCAGGATTGCGGCTCGCCGCCGATGACGGCATCGCGACCGAAGTGATCGAATCCGCGGCGCACGCGACGCGCGCGGGATTCGACGCGGCGCTCGACCACGCCGTCGCCGCGAGCGCGCCCGACCTCGTCGTCCTGGCGGGATTCATGCGCATCCTCGGGTCGGCGTTCGTCGCCCGCTACGCCGGGCGCATGCTCAACATCCATCCGTCGCTGCTGCCGCTCTACCCGGGGCTGCACACGCACCGCCGGGCGCTGGCCGACGGCGTGCGCATTCACGGCTGCACCGTGCATTTCGTCACCGACGACCTCGACCACGGACCGATCGTCGCGCAGGCTGCCGTCGCAGTGCGCGACGACGATGACGAGGCGGCGCTCGCGGCGCGAGTCCTCGCGGTCGAGCACCGCCTGTTGCCGGCCGCCGTGCGCGCGTTCTGCGAAGGGCGTATTGTCATCGCGGGACGGCGGGTGCGCGTTGAGGGAGCTGCGTTCCCCGTCGGCGCGCTGGAAGTGCCCAGTGCGCCGGCCTGATGCCGCGCGAACGCGCGATGCGGCCGAACCTCGCCGCCGTTTGGGCATCGAAGCTTGCATGACCATGCCAACCTTCACGACAGCCTTCTCGCGGGCTCGCCCGGATTCGTCGGACGGATTCGGCCGCGTGCGGCGCATGGTGGGCCGCGGGCTCGCCATCGCGCTCGCGTTGTCGCTGCTCGTGCATCTCGGCTTCACCCTCTGGCCCGTGCAGAGGACCCACGAAGCCGAATCGGCCCCGCTGACCGCGACGATTACCGAGCTGCCGCCACCGCCCGTGCCTGTCGCGGCGGCAACGCCGAAGCCCCGCGCGAAAGCGAAGCGCGCGCCGATCGCGACGCCTGCCGAGCCCGTCGCCGATGTAGTGCCCGAGCAGCCCGTCGCAGCGCCCCTCATCGAGCCGACACCCGATGCGCTCGCGATGGGACCGGAATTGCCGGCCGTGCCGGTCGAGACGGCTTCCGCCGAACCGCCCGACGTCACTTCGGCGCCATCGCCCGACATCCTGCCGCCGCGGGTCGACCTCGTCTACAAGGGCTATCTCGGCACCAACGGCTTCGAAATTGGCCAGGCCACCTACCGCTTCGAGCACGACGCCAGTGAATACCGGATCACGACGATCGGCGAGCTGCGCGGGATTCTTGCGCTGTTCTTCCCCGGCCAGGCGAAGCTCGAAAGCAGCGGGACCATTTCGTCCGCCGGATTGCAGCCGCACGAATTCTCGCTGGAGCGCGGCAGCAGGGACCGCCGCGAGGTCGCGCAGTTCGACTGGGAGACGGGCATCGTCTCGCTGTACGAGCAGAAGACCGCCGCGCTCGAGATTCCGACGTTCGACGCGCTGTCGATCATGTGGCAATACTATTTCTCGCCCCCGGCCGCCGACGAGGTGACGTTCAGCCTCGCGACGACCCGCAAGGTCAATCGCTACACGGTGACGCGCGAGGGGCACGAGACGATCCGCTGGGGCCACGGCGAGATCGACACGGTCCGCTGGCACCACCGCAGCGACGACGGCAGGATCGAAGGCTACGCGTGGCTCGCGCCGTCGATGCACTTCATTCCGATCAAGATGCGCTACATCGGCCCCCGCGCCACCGTCGAGGGCCTGCTCGATTCGATCCGCGTCGACGAGCCGCTCGCGCAGCGATGACGCTTCGCGCGAACCAGCTCGCGGGCCTCGCGGCGGCGATCGCGGAGGTGCGTCCGCTCACCGCGCCGGCCGATGTGATGCTGCACCGGTTCTTCCGGGCGCGCCATGCCATCGGCAAGATGGACCGCGCGCTCATCGCCGACGGCGTCTACGCGTATCTGCGCCGCAAGCGCTCGCTCGAGGCGCAGGCCGCCGCAGCCGACCCCCATCATCTGGCGCTTGCCGTCGCCGTGCGCGAGCTCGGCCACAGCATCCGCGAGCTCGGCGCGGTCGTCAGCGCCGCCGATGCGCAATGGCTCGCCGAGTTCAAGGCGCGCGGCACCCTGGAGTTCGATCCTGCCGTCGTCGCCGATCTGCCGGACTGGCTCTGGACGAGGCTCCGCGACGCGCTCGGTGAATCGGAGCGCGGGGCGCTCGCGCGCGCCTGGCAGGCGCCGGCGCCGCTCGACCTTCGCGCGAACACGATGAAGACCACGCGCGACGCGGCGCGTGCCGCGCTCGCCGCGTCCGGCATCGACGCCACGCCCACACCGTACTCGCCGCTCGGTCTGCGCGTCGCCGCGCGCACGGCGCTCGCGCAGCATCCGCTGTTCGCCGACGGCTCGCTCGAAATCCAGGACGAAGGGAGCCAGCTCGTCGGATTTCTCGTCGCGCCGAAGCGCACCGACATGGTCGCGGATTTCTGCGCCGGCGCCGGCGGCAAGACGCTGCTGCTGGGCGCGCTGATGCGCTCGCACGGCCGCCTCTACGCCTTCGACATCGTCGACAAGCGCCTCGCCAACCTGAAGCCGCGCCTCGCGCGCTCGGGGCTGTCGAACGTCCACCCGCAGCTCCTTTCCTCCGGCCGCGACACCAAGGTCAAGCGGCTCGCCGGCAAGCTCGATCGCGTTCTGGTCGACGCCCCCTGCACCGGATTCGGCACGTTGCGACGCAACCCTGATCTCAAATGGCGGCACGCCGAATCCGCAGTGGCCGAGCTCGCGAAGAAGCAGCTTGCGATCCTCACGAACGCGGCAACGCTCGTGAAGCCGGGCGGCCGGCTCGTCTACGCGACGTGCAGCGTGCTGCCCGAGGAGAACGACGACGTCGTTGCCGCGTTTCTCGCCACGCATCCGGATTTTGCCGAGGGCGATGCCGCCGCCGAGCTTGCCCGCGCGGGCATCGCGCTCGACACCGGAACACGGCTGCGGCTCTTCCCGCACCGGCACGGATGCGACGGATTCTTCGCGGCGATCCTCGAGCGACGCACATGAGCGGCCGCGCAGCCGCTTTCGCGCTTGCGGCGTGCGTGCTAGCCGCGGCGGCCGGCGGCGCGGCGCTCGCGAAGGAATTTCCCGGCGCGGGCACCGTCGAGCTCGCGTTCACCCCGGGCGACCCGATCGATGCCAAGCTCGTCGCCGAGATTTCCTCTGCCGAGCGCGAAGTTCTGGTGCTGGCATTCGCGTTCACGCAGCCGAAGCTCGCCCGCGCGCTGATGGCGGCGCGCGAGCGCGGCGTCGCCGTCGAGCTCGTCGCGGACCGGGAGCAGGCGCTCGAGGTCGCGCAGAGCGCCGTCCCCTCGCTGGCGCGCAACGGCATCGCGGTGTGGCTCGACGCCAACTACGCGAACGCCCACAACAAGGTGATCGTCATCGACGCCGACCTCCCGCGTGCGACGACGATCACGGGCAGCTACAACTTTACGATCGCGGCGCAGTCGCGCAACGCGGAGAACGTCGTGATCTTCCGCGAAAATCCGGGGGTCGCGCTCGACTATCGAAGGTATTTCCGCCGTCTGCAGTCACGGGCGCAGCGCTGGACGGGCGACGAGCCGCCCGCGCTGCAGCGGCGCTCGCGCTCGCGCTGACCCGCGCCGCGCCACGATGCACGGCGCGCTCGATCGGGCAGCCGAACGTCGATTTCCGGTAGACTGCCGCCGTGCTCGAACCCATCGACTACAGCCGAATCGAGACCGCGCTCTCGAGCCGGGCGGGCTGGCTCGAGCTCGGCATCGTCGCGCTGTGTTTCGCCGTAGGCTGGCTCGCCGATCGGCGGATGCGCTGGAGTCCGACCACACCGACCGAAGCGATTCGCCTCGGTGCGGGCGGCGTCAACCGCCTCATCTTCCCGCTCGTCACTCTCCTGCTGCTGTTGGCGGCCTACGTGACGATGCGCCACTTCCAGCCCCCGTTCTTCCTGCCGATCGCGATCCCGCTTGTCGTAGCCCTCGCGCTGATCCGCCTTTTCGTCTATGCGGTGCGCGGCGTGTTCGGATCGCCATCGTGGCTCAAGACGTCGGAACGAGCCATTTCGTTCACGATCTGGGGCCTCCTGATTCTCCGTTACGTGGATGTCCTGCCGCAGATCGGCAACGAGCTGGATGCCATCGAGATCCCGCTCGGCAAGCACGGCATCTCGCTGCTCGCGATCGGCCAGGGGGCGCTGGTGATCGTGCTCAGCGTGACCGTTTCGCTATGGCTTTCCGGCCTCGTCGAGCACCGGCTGCTCCGCGGCGGCGGCGGTCTCGACAGCAATCTGCGGGTCGTGATGGCCAAGACCGTGCGGGCGCTGCTGCTCGTCATCGCGGTGCTGATGGCGCTGCAGGCGGTCGGCATCGACCTCACGCTGCTGTCCGTGTTTGGCGGCGCGCTCGGCGTCGGCATCGGGCTCGGCCTGCAGAAGCTCGCCAGCAATTACATCGCCGGATTCACGATACTGATCGACCGCTCGATCCGGCTGGGCGACATGATCACCGTGGACGCGCGGCACGGCGTCGTCACCCGAGTGACGTCGCGTTACGTCGTCGTGCGCAGCCTCGACGGCGTCGAGGCGATCGTGCCGAACGAGACGCTCGTCACGACGACCGTGCTCAACCACTCGTACACGAGCCGCGACGTGCGCCTTGGCCTGCCTGTCCAGATCGCCTACGAGAGCGATCTCGACGTCGCGTTGAAACTTCTCGAGAGTGCCGCCCTCGCCAATCCGCGGGTGATGAAATCGCCGAATCCGCCGACGGCGTTCGTCGTGCGCTTCGGGGACAGCGGCATCGAGCTCGAGCTCGGCGTCTGGATCCTCGACCCCGAGAACGGTCAGCTCAACCTGCGCAGCGACCTCAACCGGGCGATTTTCCGCGCCTTCGCCGAGCACGGCATACGCATTCCGTATCCGCAGCGCGAGCTGCGCGTGCGGGGCGGCGGCGGCGCCGTGTCCCTTCCGGAGACGACCGGTGCCCCGCGAGGCGACGCGACGCCCGGCTGAGCGCCTCACCTGCTCGGAGGTCAGGCTCAAGCCATTGATTGGCATGGAATTAATAAAGATCCGCGGACGAACGGCGCCCCGCTGATGCGGTATAATTGTCGGATTCTCACAGCCGACCCGGCTCGCCCCCCGGTCCCCAATTCTCGATGTCGTTCGATTTTCTTTCCTTTGTCGCGCATGGCCTGCTGCCCCTGTCGTGGTGGGGCTACATCATTGTCATGCTCGCGCTCACGCACGTGACGATCGCCGGGGTCACGATCTACCTGCACCGCCACTCGGCGCATCGTGCGCTCGACCTCCATCCGGCGGTCAGTCACTTCTTCCGGTTCTGGCTCTGGCTTACCACCGGCATGGTGACCAAGGAGTGGACGGCAATCCATCGGAAGCACCACGCCAAGGTCGAGACGGTGGACGACCCGCACAGCCCGCAGACGCGCGGCATCAAGACGGTGCTGCTGGAAGGCTCCGAGCTCTATCGCGCCGAGGCGAAGAACGCCGACACGATGGAGCGCTATGGCAAGGGCACCCCCGACGACTGGATCGAGCGCAACGTCTATACGCGCCATTCCTGGGAAGGCGTCGGCCTGATGATGATCATCAACTTCATGCTGTTCGGCGCCGCGGGTATCGCGATCTGGGCCGCGCAGATGATCTGGATTCCGGTCTTCGCCGCCGGCGTCGTCAACGGAATCGGCCATTGGTGGGGCTATCGCAACTTCGCCACCAGCGACGCCTCGGCCAACATCATTCCGTTCGGCATCCTGATCGGCGGCGAGGAGCTGCACAACAACCATCATGCGTTCGGCTCGTCGGCGAAGCTTTCGGCGCGCTGGTACGAATTCGACCTGGGCTGGGCGTACATCCGCGGGCTCGAGTTCCTCGGCCTCGCGACCGTCCGGAAGCTCGCGCCGAAGCTCAAGGTCGAGGCGACGATCAAGCCGGTACCCGATCGAGAGACGCTCGAGGCGGTCATCACGCACCGATACATCGTGATGAAGACCTACGCGCGAACCCTGAAGCAGACCTGCGCCACTGAGCTCGCGGCGCTGCGCGAGCGCGTGGGCCGCGCCGAGCTCGCCAACGTTCCGAGCATGCGGCGCCTGAAGAAATGGCTGTCCGGCGACACGGTGACCCCGCTGCCCGAGCGCGAGCAGGTGACGCTGTCGAAGGCCATGGAGAGCAGCAAGGCGCTGGCGACGATCTATGCGATGCGCCAGGAATTGAATGCATTGTGGGAGCGCTCCACCGATTCGAGCGAGCAGCTGCTTGCCCGCCTGCAGGACTGGTGCCGGCGCGCCGAATCGTCGGGCATCGCGCCGCTGGCGCAATTCTCGCTGCAGCTCAAGCGCTACGCGTAATTCCGGATTCGACCGGACGAATGCAAAAGGCCCGCATCCGCGGGCCTTTTCGATTTTGATCCCCGCCTTTTGCGGGGATGACGCATTCGTTTCCAGTCGCGGGCGCTATCGCACCCGCTCCCGGACAACCACTGGAATCCTGGATCCCCGCCTTCGCGGGGATGACGCATTTGCGTCCAATCGCGGGCCGCTGTGCGACCCGCTCTTGGACAAATGCGTCACTTGAGCTTCGCTTCCTTGTACATCACGTGCTTGCGGGCGACGGGATCGAACTTCTTGATCTCCATCTTCTCCGGCATCAGCTTCTTGTTCTTCGAGGTCGTGTAGAAGTGGCCGGTGCCGGCCGATGACTCGAGCTTGATCTTTTCGCGCATGGGGGAGTTCCTTCGCTGGGGTTCGTGCGGCTGCGGCGGTCGATTCGGCGCGAGCCGGTCAGACGTGCTGGCCGTTGGCGCGCAGCTCGGCGAGGACGACTTCGATGCCCTTCTTGTCGATCGTGCGCAGGCCGGCGTTGGTCAGCCGCAGGCTGATCCAGCGATTCTCGCCTTCGACCCAGAACCGGCGACGCTGCAGGTTGGGCAGGAAGCGGCGCTTGGTCTTGTTGTTCGCGTGCGAAACGTTGTTGCCCACCATCGGGGCCTTACCGGTCACTTGACAGACTCGAGCCATCGCTCGCTCCTTGTGTATAGCGGGTGGTACTTGTGCAAAGCCGCGTATTTTAACGCGACTTCCTTCCGGAATCAAGCGCTTACCATGGCCACTCCTGCCAAGGCCTCGAATGTGGTCCGCGCGCCGAGGCTCGACCGTGCGGACCCACCCCTTGCAAGTTTCGACCACAGCGACTGCGGATAATCACGCTCGAGAGGTGGATGCCGCACCTGGCCAATGCCTCGATAGACGCTGCGATTCGAAGATTCGGTTAAGATCCCGAGGCCAATTCAATCGATCCTGGCTCCGAGGCAGCGATGACGACAACCGCACGATTCATGGAACACGTGCCCACGCGCGGACGCGGATTTGCCGATGATCGAGGCGCGGTGCAGTGGCAAGCGCCGCTGCGATGACAGAATCCAGGCATAGCATGCCTGAACGACTCCACTCGTTGGACACCCTACGCGGCGTTGCCGCGCTCGCCGTCGTCTTCTGGCATTGGCAGCATTTCTTCTATACGGGAACGAGCCCGGGTAACGTCACGTGGAGCAACCTTCCTCTGTCCGACGTGTTCTTTCTCTTCTACACCGAGGGCATTTATGCGGTGTTCCTGTTCTTTTCCCTCTCCGGATTCGTGTTTTACTGGCTCTACTCGCGGGCGGTCGCCGACCGGACGATTACAGCCCGCGATTTTGCCGTCCTGCGGTTCTCGCGCCTGTACCCGCTTCATCTCGTCACGCTCTTGGTGGTCGCCATCGGTCAGATCTGGTTCGTGCGGACTACCGGTAGCTACTTTGTCTACCCGGTGAATGACTTGTGGCATTTCGTCCTCAATCTCCTGTTCGCCAGCTCGTGGGGCCTCGAGCAAGGGTACTCGTTCAATGCCCCGAACTGGTCGGTGTCCGTCGAGATCGTGTTCTATGCGCTTTTCTTCCTTTTCTGCAGGCTTCTCCCAATTCGCGACACCTTTCTATTCATGCTCGCCATTGGTGGGCTCCTGCTTTCGCGGGTCTACGCACCGATCTTCCTTGGTGGATCCATGTTCTTCCTCGGCGGACTCGCGTACCTCGTATATCAGCGGATCATCGCCTCGGGCAATGCCGTGCGCGTCGGCCGGTGGCTCGTAGCCGTTTGTGCCGTTGCGTGGATTGCCACAATAGTCATTGGATGGCTCGAGGCGCATGGGACGCCGGTGCTTCAGCCCGCTGCGGAGTCGCTGGCGCGCATGCATCCTGCGCTGCGCCGCATCGGACTGATCGTGATCGGAATCTGGCCTTCGTTTCTGTTTCCGGTCACGATCCTGACGCTTGCACTGGTTGAAACGACGCACGGAAATTTCACCGGTCGGCTATCAATACTCGGCGATATCTCGTACTCGTCCTACATGTTGCACTTCCCGCTGCAACTCATAACGATCGCGCTGGTGATTCAGTTTGGCATCGACCGGACTATATTTCTCTCGGTGTGGACACTCGCTCTGTTCTTCATCGTGCTGATCGTCATGTCCTACGCGAGCTATCGGTTCTTGGAGGTCCCTGCCCAACGGGCTTTGCGCAAGGGAGCGCTGGCAAAGCATGCGAGCGCACGCGTCGAGGCGATCCCGTAGATCTGGCTATCCGAAATTCAGGAACCTCGACCGACGCGTACCGGCAGGACTCAGATCAGCCCGCGCTCCGCGAACGACGTGAGCTGCCCTCCCGCGACGACGAAATGATCGAGCGTGCGGATATCCACCAGCGCCAGCGCCTGCTTGAGCGCCTGCGTCAGGAGCTCGTCCGCGCGGCTCGGCTCGGCGACGCCGGACGGATGGTTGTGCGCGAAGATCATCGCCGCGGCGTTGTGCGCCAGCGCGGCCTTGACGACTTCTCGCGGATACACGCTCGTCTGCGCGAGCGTGCCGCGGAAGAGTTCCTCGGAGGCCAGCACCCGGTTCTGGCTGTCGAGAAACAGCCCGACGAAGACTTCGCAGGGACGCGAGGCGAGCGTAAGCCGAAGGTAATCACGGACCGCCTGCGGCGAGGCCAGAGCATCGCGGTCGCGCGCCTGCTCGGTCAGCGAGCGGCGCACGAGCTCCGCCGCCGCCACGAATGTCGTTGAACGCGCCGGTCCGAGGCCCGGCACCGCCGCGACGGCGGCCACCGGAGCCGCGCACAGTGCGGCGACTCCGCCGAAGCGCATCAGCAGGTCGCGCGCAAGGTCGACGGCGTTGCGCCCCGGCGCGCCCGTGCGCACGAGCAGCGCGACGAGCTCGGCGTCCGACAGCGCCGCCGCGCCCTTTGCCAGCAAGCGCTCCCGCGGCCGATCCTGACATGGCCAATCGCGCAATCGCATTGCGTTCCCCTCGCCGGCACGCTTCCCGGCACGATCCATGCATGCGGGGCAGTGTAAACTTCGCCCAACTCGCAACACATCGGCAGGAAGGATGACCGTCACGACTGCAAAGCCGCTTTCCCGCGTGGTCGTCGGACTGACCGGCGGCATCGCCGCGTACAAGACCGCCGAGCTCGTGCGCCTGTTCGTGAAGGAAGGCATCGCCGTGAACGTCGTGATGACGTCCGGCGCCTGCCAGTTCATCACGCCGATGACGCTGCAGGCGCTGTCCGGGCATCCGGTGCTGACCGACCTCTGGGCATCGGGCGCCGCCAACGGGATGGGCCACATCGATCTGTCGCGTGGCGCCGATGCGATCGTCGTCGCGCCCGCGTCGGCGAATTTCATCGCCAAGGTCGCGCACGGCCTCGCCGACGACCTCCTGTCCACGCTGACGCTCGCGCGCGAATGCCCGCTGTTCGTGGCGCCGGCGATGAACCGCCAGATGTGGGCCAATCCGGCGACCAAGCGCAACGTCGCACGGCTCGCCGCCGACGGCGTGACGATCCTCGGTCCCGGCGTCGGCGATCAGGCGTGCGGCGAGACCGGCGAAGGCCGGATGCAGGAGCCCGAGGAAATCTTCGCGGCGATCGTCGCGTGGGCGCAGCCGAAGCTCCTCGCCGGCAAGCGCGTCGTCGTCACCGCCGGCCCGACCTTCGAGGCGATCGACCCCGTGCGCGGCATCACGAACACGAGCTCCGGCAAGATGGGCTACGCGTTCGCGCAGGCCGCGGCCGAGGCAGGCGCCAGCGTGACGCTCGTCAGCGGGCCGACGGCCCTGACGGCGCCGGCCGGCGTCACGCGCATCGCCGTCACCAGTGCCGCCGAAATGGCGGCCGCCGTCGACAAGCGGATCGGCGACGCCGACGTGTTCGTCGCGGTCGCCGCCGTCGCCGATTACGCGCCGCGCGCGAGCGCCTCGAAGAAATTGAAGAAGAAGGATTCCCCGCTGTCCATCTCCCTCGTCCCCACGGTCGACATCCTCGCCACCGTGGCGGCACGCCGCAATGCGCCCTACTGCGTCGGATTCGCCGCCGAGAGCCACGACGTCGAGCGCAACGCCGAGGAAAAGCGCCGGCGCAAGAAGGTGCCGCTGATCGTCGCCAACCGGGCGCAGGACACGTTCGGCCGCGACGACAACGAAGTCGTCCTCCGCGACGCGCAGGGACGGCACCCGCTGCCGCGCATGGACAAGCTCATGCTCGCGCGTCGGCTGGTCGCCGAAATCGCGCGCCGCCTGCCGGGCGGAACCGCAGCCCCGGCGAACCCGGCGCGTGCCGAAATGACGGCCGCCCCGGCGCGGATCGCGCTCAAGGTGCTGGACGAGCGCATCCGCGAAAGCCTTCCGGCGTACGCGACGCGAGGGATCCGCGGGAATGGACCTCCGCGCCTGCATCGACGCGCCGCTGACGCTCGCGCCGGGACAGGTCGAGCTCGTGCCGACCGGCATCTCGCTGCACATCGCCGACGCGTCGCTCGCTGCGATCATCCTTCCGCGATCGGGCCTCGGCCACAAGCACGGGATCGTGCTCGGCAACCTCGTCGGCCTCATCGATTCCGATTACCAGGGACCGCTGATGGTGAGCTGCTGGAACCGCGGCAGCTATCACTACGCCTTGCAGCCGATGGAGCGGCTCGCGCAGCTCGTCATCGTTCCCGTCGTCAGGGCGCAGTTCGACGTCGTCGACGACTTCGCCGAATCCGAGCGCGGCAGCGGCGGATTCGGCAGCAGCGGGCGCTGAAGCGCTCGACGCGAAACGGATCGTTGAAAACGCTTGCATGAATTCGCTTCACCCGTCCAGGTCGCACACATCGCCGCCCGCCAATCGAGCGCCTCAAATTCCATAACATCAAAATATGTCCACATCGATCAGAGAATGGCTTTGGCGGCATGTCCTCTCGAAGCTGAAGCTTGGTCAAATTGTCGAGGCGCAACTCAAGAAGGATGCGGCTTCGACACAACACCGTCCACTGTCGCCCGAACCGATAGGGGCAACACATCCCGCGGGCATGGCGCGCTCTGACCGCGTCAACGTGCAGCCAACGTATCGCCCCGAAGTCTTCGATGTTCGGAACATGGATGACGCGAAAAAGATCATCCTCACCTCGGAAACCGGCACTACATCGAGAGAGCGTTGGGAACTCGAAACACCCTATCTCGTAGCGGAGATTGGACGCCTCCTGGACATCGACAATAACTCGATCGTGCTTGATTACGGGTGCGGTATCGGGCGCCTGTCGAAGGGCCTGATCGAGGCCTATGGCTGCTCGGTCGTCGGAGTGGACATCAGCCCAAGCATGCTTCAGCTTGCGCAGCAATACGTTCAGTCGGATCGATTCGAAGGGCGCACGCCAACAATGCTCGATTCCATGATCGCGGGGGGATTTCGGGCCACCGCACGCTGTCGCAATCTGGGTGATTCAGCATTGCGAAAAACCCGATGTCGACCTAGCACGGATCGAATCCGGTCCTCGCGCCTGGCGGTCGATTTCTATGTGCTGAATCTCCATGATCGGGCGATCCCCTCGGATCGCGGCTGGATCTCCGACAACGTCTCGGTCGAGCAGCTGCTTGCGCGTCGCTTCGATACGGTCGCAAAAGGGACAACTTGCCGGAGTCGGTGACCACACCCGAGATAGCGCGAGCAGCATTTACGATGGCATTGCGGAAGCGTACGTAGTTACTGCACCGGTGCACTCAGGCTACATGACTTCGGCCAGCTGGCGTAACCGATCGACGCACGTTCGCTAGAGGTGGCTATGAGAGCGAAGCAGCCGGCAACAAAAAAAACGACGGGCTCGATGCGCTCGAGCCCGAACGGCCCATCTATGTCACGCAGCCGTATCTTCCGCCGCTGGACGAGTTCATCCCCTATCTGGAAAAGATCTGGGAAACCAAGAAGCTGACCAACAACGGTCCGTTCCATCGACAGCTGGAGAGCGCGCTTTGCGAATTTCTGGGCGTCGAACACATCGCGCTGTTCACGAACGGAACCGCTCGCGCTCGTCACCGCGCTGCAGGCGTTGCGTGTCACCGGGGAGGTCATCACGACGCCTTACTCCTTCGTCGCGACCGCACATTCGCTTGCTCTGGAATGGCATCAAGCCCGTCTTCGCGGATATCGATGCCCGCACTCTCAATCTGGACCCTGCGAAGATAGAAGCAGCCATCACTCCGCACACGACTGCAATCATGCCCGTGCATTGCTATGGACGGCCATGTGACGTCGACGCGATCCAGGCGATTGCCGACAACTACAACCTGCAGGTGATCTACGATGCGGCCCACGCCTTCGGCGTCCGACCTTGCGGGAGTCTGCTTGTCAACGGCGATCTCTCCGTCCTGAGCTTCCATGCGACCAAGGTCTTCACGACGTTCGAGGGTGGCGCGATCGTATGCCCCGACGCGAAGACGAAACAGCGTATTGACCACCTCAAGAATTTCGGATTCGTGGATGAGGTCACTGTCGTGGCCCCGGGCATCAACGGCAAAATGAGCGAAGTGTGCGCCGCATTGGGCCTCTTGCAACTGAAATACTTCGATCAGGCGATCGCACGGCGCAAGGAGATCGATGCAAGCTACCGGCAACGGCTGAAGGATGTACGCGGCGTCCGCTGCCTGTCGCATGCGAACGAATATTGGTCCAATTACGCGTATTTCCCGATTCTCGTGGAGAGTGGATATCCGATCGCGCGCGATGCCCTCTATGACAAACTCAAGGATCACGGCATTCACGCGCGCCGCTACTTCTATCCTTTGATTTCTGACTTCCCGATGTATAGGGGACTGCCGTCGGCGCACAGGGACAATCTGCCGGCAGCCGCGCGCATAGCCGATCAGGTGCTCTGTCTTCCGATGTATTCCGCGCTCTCCGGGGCCGATTTGGACAGAATCATCGGCGTGGTATCTCATCCCGCGACAAACCCCGAAGGCAAATGATGGAGGTGTCCTTCAGCGTGGGTACCGCGAGCCAGTATCGGCGCTGTCTCTAATATCCCGATTGATTGAGGCCACCGGTCCGCCAACAGAGCAATCACTTGCCAAGAAATTGCTCGAGGCGAGTTCCGGTGAGGTGGGCGTTGGGGTTTCGTCGATGATGTGTGGTTCGAGGCTTCCTTGCGCCATTTGTCCGCCACGCTGCTGTCCTTGTAGACGGAGTAGTAGCTCCCATCATCGGCGCGCGAACTGTCCAGCAGGAACTTTTGGCTCGCTTCCGCGAATGGAATCTCTAGGAACTCGAAAAGCGCCGGAATGGTCTGCTGCGGTGCGTGCACAGCATCCTCGTAACGCAGCAGGGCGAAGCGGTCGGGGTACTTGTCGCGCAGATCCAGGTAGAGGTTCGCAATCTCCTTCCACTTGTAATATCCGAAGTAGTCTTCGTTGCCCTTGTTCTTGCAGTTTCCGAAGCGCCATTCCTTCAGAATCTCCGAGCCTGGCGGGAATTCCTTTGCGTTGTGGCGCCAGGAATTCAGGACGGCGCAGGGATGCCGAACGATCCCCACTGCCTGCAGGAATCGAACGCGCCGCATCATCGGTTCAAGGATAGACTGGTACCGGTTCTCCTTGAGGACAAGGATGTCCGGATCGGCGTTCTTTTCGAATTTCGGATATTCCCCCGTTGCCTGCTTGTCCGCCTGGATCAGAAACGGTGAACTGGCATGAAATATGTCTCGAAAGAGTTGCTCGTAGGAAGCCCGGTCCGAATCTTCGTCGACCCGACCCTTGAACTCATAGGCAAACAGGGGTTGGAACCGGAAACATACCCGTGGGGAACTGTTGATTATCTGGGCGATCCAGCTCGTGCCGCTCCGCGCGGCACCGGCGATGTAGATGACCTTTCTCGGCGCCTTCACCGCTGCACTTTCATGTCAAAGCGGAAGTGCGCATAGATCTGCTCCGTTGGTTGCGGAATCGCGTTCGCCTTTCGGAAACCGGTTTTTTCGGCAAGGTAGCGCAGCCACGAGGAATCGAACCAGGTGCCCACGACATCCTGATCGCTGATGCAATTGTCAAAGTATTGGCTGCGTCTTTCGGGAGTGTTGTAGAAGGACCAGAGCCTGGCCCGGTCGGGGATGTCGCCGATGAACAGCAGGCCGTCCGGCCGCAGCCAGTGCTGCATTTTCTGGAACAGCAGTACGACCTCGCCTTCGGAAAAGTATTGTATCCCCGCATATAGCAATATCCGTGAAAAGGCGCCTTCACCGAATTGGACTTCGCGGACATCCGTGCAGAGCGTCGTGACGTTGGGCAAGGAGCGCCGCACGATGTTGCCAAGCAGGTCCGGGGAGACATCCACTGCGGTGACCGTCCGGGCGCGCGGCGCGAAATGCGCGGTGAGAAGAGCAGTCCGCAACAGAGGTCGAGAACATCGTCAACAGGGCTGACCGGGAATAACCGATCGAGGTAGACGAGTGTGTCCCGCCAGCGCTCCAACGCGATCGGCTGCTTGTTGAAAGTGCGCAACACCTGAGTCTGCGGGTCGTTACCGGCGGCAGCGCGGCCCTGCGCACACCAAAAGTCGAGCCAGCGTTCAGTGCTCATGTCCGCTCCAGGAGATTCTTGACCAGGCCACGCAGGTCGTCGGGCTGATAGCGATGATCGATCGGCAACGGAAGCAGTTTCGCGCTGAAACGCCGTTCGAAATCGAAGCCCATCTGCGTTCGCCGCTCAAGCTGGGCCACAGGCACGGAATGAAGAAGCCGCGCGCGTGAAGGACGCTTGGGATCAACCGGCTTGGGGGGCAGATAGGGGTAGCAAAAGGGGATCTGATCCGAATCCTCCAGCCGCAACCGGTTGTGCGGCCCGAGCGCGGAGCGAAGGAAGGCGAAATTCGCGCGCCTGGCCGCGGCCACCCATGCCAGGTCAACGCCACGCAACAGGCCTTCGGAAACCTCGGAAATCCGATGAACGGTGCAGATCGAGCGAACGCTCGTCGTCCTGGTAGGCGGCGAAGGCTTCCGTCAGGATCGATGGAGTCGGCGCAGCAGCCCATGCGTGAGCGAAATGCCCGTGAACAGGCGCTGCATCGACGGAAGACCCAGGGCGCGGAGCGTCAGAGAAACGCTCCCGTCAGGAACGCCGAAATATTTGCGGGCCGAGGTAAACGACCAGTGGTTCCGATGTCCTTTTCGCGAGAAGAAGTTGTGAGTGTCGTCAATCAGTAGACGGTCGTCGAGCAACTCTTTCAGACGTTGGGTATGTCCGGCGCAAGTACCGAAATAGTCGGTCCGCGGCAGCAGCTCCTCGCCGGCTCCGAGCGCGGGCAGCTTCGGAGGGGAAGAGGGTTCCCCTCCAGGCCGTAGCTGCGGGTCTCGATGCCCATGCGCGCGAACGGCTCCAAGGCCGCGTCGCAGGTATAGAACGGGACATGCACCCGCCTCGGTCGAAGATTCTCGAGCATGACCATTAGGCAGGCACGGCCGGTGCTCAGGCCCAAGGCACCCGGGTGGGGACGGGCGCCGCCGTGCGGCAGTTCCGACTCGAAGAATCCGCCAATGGATTTCATGCGCGCAGATCGCTCAGGAGGGCGAGCAATACGCTGGGTCAGGTGTTCGAGGTCCGCGATCTCCGTGTCCTGATGTACCGGCAGGTTCAGGATGCTTCGCGACAGCGCGTGCGGCTCCGAGGAAAGTCTTGCGGGGTGATGGCGTCGATCAGGCGATAGTACAGGGCGACGGTGGGCAGATTCTCGGCCATCAACGCGAAGTAGAGCCTTTCTCGCCATCCGTCGTCAATCCGGATCGGAAAGTCGTGCGGGACAAGCTCGCCAAGCTCCGGGTACAGGACGGTGAGACCATCGATGCCGACCATGCGGTTGCTCGAGCCAGCCATAGTTCTCGCGACGTTTGGCAGCGACGGCATCGAGGTCTGTTCGGACCAACTGCTCCAGGCAGGCCGCTACACAGCGGTCCGCGGGCAACGGGTCCGGTAGATCCAATCCGGGTTTGTTGACTCTGAGCATGCCGCCCGTCGGCACAGCGATGAACTTGTGCAGGCTGTAAAAGGCAATATTTCCCACGCTGCCGGGCCCACCGTTTTGACATAGCGGTCCGGATACGCGTGCGCAATCCTCGACCATCAGGACGCCGTATCGCAGACAGGCCGCCCGCAGCCTTGGCAGATCAACCTGGACGATTCCGAAACAATGCATACGAGCAGGAGCGGATGCCTGCCGGTGGCCAGCAGCGCCTCCAGCGCATCGTGGTCGGGGCGAAGCCCGTCGTCGACCGCGTACAGCGTGAACGGCGAGCCTGTGTCCCTTATCGGATCTCCGATGCCGGATCCTTCGCGATCGCTTACGCCGACATAGGCTGGAACAAGCATTGATGCGCCGGGTGGGAACTGCATGTGTTCCAGGACAAGCCGCAACGCGGACCTCGCAGAACGGGTGAACGCGAGGCGGTGACAATACCGCGAAGCATCCGTTGCGGCGCGCAGGATCACGATGCCTTCTGGCCGGGGTGGAGGGAATAACAGCCCAGAAGAGCCCTGGTGCCTTCGACGCCATTGAACATGAGCACGTCGATGATCGATAGCCAGGGCTCGAAAAGCGCCGCGCCGCGGATAGACGATGTCGTCCGGCTGCAGGAAGCTCAGCGTGATGCCACTCGCCACGAACTTGGCCGGTTCGAACAATTGTGCTCCCGAGATCGGGTTGATATATTCGTCCGCGCCAAGCTGTTCGGCGATGCGCAGCGCCCACTCGCCGGCATCGGTGACTCCGCTGTATTCGAAATCGCACTCGGACGAGATCAAGAACTTCCGGTCGACACCAAGTGCGCCACAGATCCCGTTCAGGATCGCGAAATTGATCCGGCAGATGCGAGGCTCGTCGAGTTGAGCCAGGATGGTGCGAACGATCCCGTCGGCGTCGCGGTAATGGGGGGCGCGGCGTTTGTAATGATCAAGCTGTCCGAGCAGCTTCGCTCGCCGAGTCATCCTCCACGCGGGCCGTAATATTGCGGATCAACTCGGTGTGCTTATGCTTTGTCACGGGAACCTGGATATATTGCCAACCGCCTGCGGGGTTGATGATGCGGTTCCGGGTTGATCCAACCGTGTCGGATATATTGCACGTCGTCGAACAGAACGAACGTGTCGGTAGCGTGAATCAGTTGCCAATAGCCGATGTACGGGAAGAAATACGGTTGCATGATACCAACCTTCATTTCACACTCCGCCGTTCACGAACGCGGTCACTACGAGCGCGTTTCATGCGACCCAACTGCATCGTCAGGCCGCGCGGCGCCGGCTGCCTTCCTGCCAAGGTAGATCAGATAAGAATTGGGGTATTGTGCCGAGTCGAGAATATCGACGTATCTTTCATTGAAGAATGCGTTGACTTTCTGCCAGTCCTCGAAACACTCGGATCTCGCGGCGAAATGATCAATGAAGACGAAAGCGGCTGCGGTCGTCAACGTGCCGTTCGGCTTTATGGATATTTCCAATCCTTTGTCATTGGCGTAGTTTTCCACATCGTCGATCTTCGGCAGCGTGCAATCCGACACGTTCCTTGGCCCATTCGGCGTTCGTGATCTCTATGAAAAGCCTGAGCCTCTCCTCAACGTGCGTGCCTTCGACGTGGAACGGGTTGAGCAGAATGACCCCACGCCTCGCCCTGGCGAGCAATTGGTCCAGGAAGAGCGTTCGCTTATCAGGGGGAATATGTTCGAGAACGTGGCAGGAGACAACGTAATCGAACGAATGCCTGGAGAATGGCAGCTCGGTTCCGGAAATGCCATTTACGTTGGGCTCGGCCAGGGGATAGGAGGCATTGGGTATGAACGCCGCAAGTTGCCCCTCGCCGCCACCGACATCCAGAACCGATAACTCCTGTTCCGCCGCTCTTGGTGATCTCCGACGATAACGAAATGAATCGGAAGTACTGGTTGTGATTCATGGTCAGCGGATCGGGAAGGGCGCGTTTGAATGCATCCAGACGTTTGTCTATTTCGCGTCGATCCGCGCCGAGATACTCCGCCGTCTTGAGCTCCGCATACGCGAGATGGCACGAGCCTGGGATTCGATGCCGCGATGGCGTACTGAAGGTGGAGCCCCGGCGTTCAGCGGATCTCTGGCAAGCATCGCCACGAGATCTTCCCCTCCGGTCCGACCCGAAGCCTTCGGCAATGGGCGAATGGATTCGTCCCTTGGTATCTTGTCGATTTCCACCCCAAGGACTCGCAACATCCGTTCGGCAATCCTCTTGATCACGTCTCGATTCCTCTGGAATGGAAGAGATACGGACCGTCGCCAGGCCAAGTCGAGCATGGTAGTAGTCACGTGGCAACATCATAGTTGGTGCAATGCCCCGCGAAGCGTGGTCGGGGCCGTGGAACGCGGGACCTGGATGTCCTACGCACCGCGGCCTAGAACCGAGGGACCGACTTTGCGAGATGATCGAGCCGGTTTACGAAGTCCCGGAAGTGAAACCGGTCGTGATACCGCACGCCGAACCGATGCGCCATCTGGTGGCGCGCTCCGGATCGTCCCCCCCCCGCGCATTTCTCCGGAAGCTCGCCTGACCTGAAGCTAAAGAACAGCGATCGAATCGCGCGATGTCCGCAAACGTGTCCTCGAGGTTCGCGCTCGACAGAAACCCGCAGCCGTTGACCATCGCCCGGCGGGTCCGGTCGTGCAGGCCCTTGGACGGACTTACGTCGATGATGCCAAACCGCGTGTAATAGAGCTCCTGGCTGTCGGCCATGTTCTTGCCGCGCTCGAACACGTGGGACGCCCGACGCCGTCTGTGCGATCCGGTCCCAGCCGCGCCCGTAGATGTGTACCGGGAACTCGCGGAGGGAGCTCACGACAGCAATGCTCTTGTGGCTGCGCATGTAGCGGTCGAGCTGCCGATGATACTGGTGATACGCGGTGGCGTCCGCCTCAGGATCGAGCCGCAACTCCATGCGCTGCTCGGCGATCAGGTCGTCGAGCACGTCGTGCATCTCGACGTAGGCCTCGCGCGCGATCCGCGATTTCAGGGTTTCGACCGCCATCATGTAGACATCGACCTCCAACTTGGAGAGGTCCCGCTGCCACATCTCTTCGGTGTGGAGCGGATCGTCGATGTTCTTCGCGAACACGAAATGGTCGCCGGTCTTTCCCTCCAGACGCCGCTCGCGATGAACCTGTGGAATGTCGATGACGGAGGCGCTGCGCGTCCGGCGGAACATGCGATTCGAGTAGCGCGCGAAATCCGCGTTGGCGTACAGGTGGAAGCAGTATCGGCTCTCCAACTCGTGATTCGTCGGCTTCATCGACGGATGATCGCCATGGAGGCAGATCAGCGGAACCTTAAGATGGTCCCAAAGGCTTTCCCCCTGCTCGCCGACCTTCGCGTCCGAGCAGAACCCCTGCCAGGTGAATACAGCTTCAACTCCGCTCGGCAACAGCTCGATGAAGCCGCGCGGGCCAGTTTTCGTCGGAAATCTCGATAATGACGGCATCCTTGCCGCAAGCGCGGAAGTGGCCCTGCATTGTCGCATTGACGACGGTGAAGGGGTCATTGTCGCCAAGTTTCCAGTTGAGGAGCACAACCTTCATTCCGGGCTCCGATGTCTGCTCCTTCCTGTCGGGGCGGAAGGGATCGAGGCGTGGCGCAATGCCTCCGAGCTTCGCGGCACGACCTTCGGGGTCTTCGGCGGTGCCCCTTCGCAGAAGCGCCTTGAGGTCCTCGGTCAGGAAGCGTTTCAGAATACTCATCGAAGATCCATGTAAGGAAATGGCGAGCGAATCGTCTTGGTCCGCACGCAGCATCCATACGCGATGCGCAATGCAGTTCTGCAGGCGGGGGCGGCGCAATGCATGTGTTAACATCATCGGCGGTTTTCACGGGCCGCGGATGTCGGATTTTATCGCAGCAAATCGCTGTCGCGCCGCCCGGGCCCAAGCGGGAGGGATCGCAATGAAGCTAAACATGGGTTGCGGCCACAACAAGATGCCGGATTACGTCAATGTCGATCTGTCGCCGGCATGCGATCCCGACATGGTGTGCGATCTCGAGGTTCTCCCCTGGCCGGTGGACGACGACTCGGTCGACACTGTCCGGTTCAATCATTCCCTGGAGCACCTTGGACAGGATTCGCGAGTCTTCCTCGGGATGATGAAGGAGTTATATCGCGTATGTCGAAATGGGGCCGAGATCGAGATCATTGTTCCGCATCCGCGCCACGACGCGTTCATCGGCGATCCGACACACGTACGAATCATCACCCCGGGGACCCTGAACTTGTTCAATCGAGCGCTATGCGACGAATGCAAGAGAATCGGGGCTGCGAATACTCCTCTGGCCCACTACCTCGACGTGGACTTCAGGCTGGTCCGATGGAATTCCGTCCTTGCAGAACCGTATTCCACTCAGTTCGAAAAAGGGGGAGCTATCCGAGGAGACGATCAATAGCATCGGGCGTGAACTGAACAACATCTTCTCGGAATACCGGTTCCTCATGGTCGCCCACAAGTCGTAACCGGGATCGGATCCAGACCGAGGGAGCAGGTTCTAAAGGTCCGGTCGCTACGTTGCAACCGATTGCGTACAGACGTGGTCGCGCGGGCGGAATCCGCCCTGACTGGGTGGCCAGGCGCGTAATGAGTTCCTTCGTCGCGTGCTCGACAAATTCATGGCTGTAGCCCAACTCCGCCAGCTTCCACCGAAACACGTTGCCGAGCTTGGCCTTCTTGTAGACCCCCAGCTTGTGTTCGGCGTGAAAGCGGACAGCTCTCACGCTAAGTCCGTCCAGGATGACCTTCAACTGATGCTGGTGCTGGCGTCGGTCCGTGCCTCCGATGCAGGCGGAAAACGGCGATTCATGTCCAGCGCCAGTTGCGTCGCGAATTCGGTGAGCTCGCGGGTATCAAATACCTTCAACAGCCCCATGTTCTTCCCTGTCAGTTCTCAAGTTGCGTTGATTCAGCAAAGTATATTCATTTTTCGGCGCGGCCACCATCACGCCTCGCGCAGCGACGAAGGCACGACGTGGGAATTGATTTCCTCGGGAATGGCGACGAGAGCGAGTGCGGTTCGTCCGCCAAAGATGTCGTCGTCGCGGCGATTGAAGTTCGCCGGATCATAGAGCGGCGTCTCCACCCGCCAGCAGCGATAGCCGTACCCCTTCACCTGCTCCGCCAGCGCATTGAGCTCCGCCTCGTTTGCCGCCCCCAGCAGCAGCAACGGCCGCAATCGCCACAACGTCGCTTCCCCTCCCACAAGGATCGCCTGCACCGCCTCCCCCGCGTTCACCTTCAACCAGTCCAGCCGCTCCAGCTGCAACTCGTCCAGCGTCTCAGTCCCCTCGCTAGCTCCAGGCCCCGCCAGCCGTTGCCGCATCACCGTCACGTTCCCGATCCGGTTCGCCCCCAGATTCTGCGACAGCACCCGTTTCACCACCGGCCGCCCCTCGTACAGGAACAAGTGCCCCTCCGGACCCAGCGCCTCTCCCAGTGCAATCGCGTGCGCACCGACTCCCGCACCCACCTCCATCCCCACTCCGTCCCGCCGCACCCACCGCAGCACCAGCGTGAGTTGCTCCTGCAGCCACTCCCCGTACCACTCCAGCGACGGCCCCATCGGCTCGTCGTCCGGAAAATACTGCACGATCCCCACCCGCGCTTCCGTCACCGCCGACAACCCACGAATACGCCGCGGTGCAAGCCCCACCCGCGGCTTGAGCACCGCTTCCTCCCACTTCGGCAACTCCGGCGCTTTCCCGCCCGCCGCCACCCACTCCTGCAGCGCCTCCTTCACTCGCCCGATCACCTCGTCCCAATCCCCTCGCCACCGCTGCCGGAACAGCCGCGCCGTCGGATACCATGGAGTGCTATCGCGACCGGTCAACCAACGGAAATCACTGAGCTTCTTCGCGAGCACCCACACGGGCTTGCCGAGCGCGCCGGCGAGGTGCGCGACTGCGGTATCAACTGTTATGACCAGGTCCAGATGCGATATTACGGCGGCGGTATCGCCGAAATGCCGAAATTTCTCTCCCAGGCTGGTCAATTGAAGCGAGAGCGGGAGCAAGTTCGCTTCGGAGGCGGCCATTCCCTTTTGCAGCAGGTGGAAAGATACGTTTTTCATATCCAAAATCGGCGCAAACTTCGTCAAAGCAATCGACCGCCTCGTATCGCCTGAATGTCTTGACTCACCTGCCCAGACCAGTCCGACTTTAAGACCCATTGCCTGGCTCATTTTCGGCGTCCAGGCTTCCACCAGGGTCGGATCGGCCCGCAGATACCGCGCTGAAACGGGGATGGCGTCCCCTTCCGTTGCGAAGACCGCCGGCAGAGTCATCAGATTCACCCAATAATCAAAACGCGGCATAGGATCGCCGTCCCTCACGACGATGTCGACTCCCGGAAAATGCTCGTCAATGCCAATCAGTGCATTTCCCGATCCGCAGTATCACCGTCGCGCCAAGAGCTTTCACGAATCTGGAGTAACGGATGAAATGAAATGTGTCGCCATATCCTTGCTCGGGGCGAAAAATATATTGTTCGGTCGCGCAGGTCCTGACCTTGCCACTCCGGGGCACCGAGTCTTGGTCGCACGGACACCATGGGCTCGATCAGCCAGCGAAACGCGTATTGCCGCCAGCCCTCCGCAAACTCGCCGCAGCGAAGCTTGACGTGCGAGTAGATGAAATGCCCCATTGGGTCAGGTTTCCCGGGCAGCTCGTGCTCCAGCAAGTTGGCCGCCTCGGAGTCACGGCCAAGCTCTGTCATTAAGATGGCCATACGCACAAATGTTTCAATCTCACCGTCATCCTTCGAATGCAGAACCTCGGCTTGTCTCGTCGCTTCCAGCGCCTCTTCAATTCTTTCTTGAGCCCATAGCGATACGGCCAGATTGGCCCAGCATCTCGCGTTGTCCGGCTGCAGCGCGATGCAGCCCCGCCGAAATATCGATTCCGCCCTTGCCGGCAGGTTTTGCAATACATTGCAGATCCCGCTGTTCAGTAGGCAGAAGACGTTGTCGGCATCGAGCTCCATCGCCTTGCCGTAACACGCATTCGCGTCGTTCAGGTTTCCTTCCGCCTGCGAGGACCCTTCCAAGTTCGAACTGCGGTCGCCACCGATCCGGGGATTCCGCCATCAGCTCTCGCAGCAAGATCTTGGCCTCCGCGACGCGTCCCGCCGAAAACAACTGCCAGCGCCCGGATCGACGTCGATGTCGGTGTCGGCGTCGTCGATGGTGCTCGAATTGCACCGGAGGAATGCGTCGCTTGCTTCCCGAAAGCGTCCCCATTCCATGATGCCGCCCGGACATACAAGGCGCCGGTGTCGTGCGGATTGGCGAGCAGCTGCTCGTTCGCCTCGCCGAGCCTGGACCGAAATGTGGAACTCATGATCTTACGGCACCGGTCCGGGCGGTGCCTGCGCGCGAATTGTCGAGGCCGGTCGCGAATCCGGCAATATCAACGCTGGTGATTTCGAAAGCACGGTCGTCACATTTCGGTTCGTTGCGACCACAATGCACCGGGATCCGTTTCCTCGGGCACGGCGGCGAGGGCGAGTGCGGTTCGTCCGGCGAACATGTCGTCGTCGCGGCGATTGAAGTTCGCCGGATCGATAGAGCGGCGTCTCCACCCGCCAGCAGCGATAGCCAAACCCCTTCACCCGCTCCGCCAGCGCCTGCAGCTCCGCTTCGTTTGCCGCCCCCAGCAGCAGCAACGGTCGCAATCGCCACAGCGTCTCTTCCCCTCCCGCAAGATCGCCTGCGCCTCCACCGCGCATTCACCTTCAACCAGTCCAGCCGCGTCAACTGCAACTCGTCCAGCGTCTCCGTCCCCTCCCCACCTCCAGGCCCCCCCAGCATCCGCCGCATCAGCGTCACGTTCCCGATCCGGTTCGCCCCAAGGTTCTGCGACAGCACCCGCTTCACCACCGGCCGCCCCTCGTACAGGAACAAGTGCCCCTCCGGCCCCAGCGCCTCCCCCAGTGCGATCGCGTGCGCCCCGACTCCCGCACCCACCTCCATCCCCACCCCACCGCGCGCACCCACCGCAGCATCCATTCGAGTTGTCCCTGCAGCCACTCCCCGTACCACTCCAGCGACGAACCCATCGGCTCGTCGTCCGGAAAATACTGCACGATCCCCACCCGCGCTTCCGTCACCGCCGACAACCCGCAATCCGCCGCGGTGCAAGCCCCACGCGTGGCTTCAGCTCCCGCTCCTCTCGCTTCGGCAACTCCGCCGCCTTCCCGCCCGCCGCCACCCATTCCCGCAGCGCTTCCTTCACCCGCCCGATCACCTCGTCCCAGTCCCCCCGCCGCTTCTGCCTGAACAGCCGCGCCGTCGGATACCACGGCGAGTCCTCCCGCTCCGTCAGCCAGCGGTATTCCGAGGCTCGTGCAGAAGAATCCACACCGGCTTGCCCATCGCGCCGGCCAAGTGCGCAATCGACGTGTCGACGGTGATCACGAGGTCGAGATTCTGCGATGGCGGCGGCGGTGTCGCCGAAATCGTGCAGGTCCGGCGCAAGATCGCTGAGACTTGAACCTCGCCGCGAAGTCGCGCACTTCGGCAGCGGCGGGACCCTTCTGCAGCGACGCATAACGTCACGCCGCCGATATCCCAGAGCGGCGCGAAGGTCGACAACGGCAACGAACGGAGGCGGTCGTGCACATGCGCCGGACCGCCTGCCCACGCGAGGCCCACGCGCAATCCATCGGCGCCCGCAGCCTGCGCGACCAATCGTCGGCGGACGCCGGGATCGGCCGTGATGTAGGGAATGTTCGCGGGGATCGACGCGATCTCGGTGGCGAATGCGCGCGGAAGGACTCATCAGCGATATGTGGAAATCGAAATCCGGGATCGGCCCGCGCGCGTCGATGATGCGATCGATCCCTGCGAGCGCGCCGTGCGATCGCCGCGAGCTCGGGCGGCGACTGCAGCCACACGGTTGCGCCGAGAGCCTTCACACATGGCGCATACCGGATGTGCTGGAAGAAATCCCCGAAGCCCTGGTCGGGCACGAGCAGCAGGCGCTTGCCGTTCAGGTCCTGCCCCGACCAGACCGGGCGGTTCACGTGCATCCGGTCCGCAAGATACTGGGCGTGCAAGCCAGCGAAATTCATGCTGCACCCAGCCTTCGGGCAGCCGTCCGACCTTCAGCAACAGCTGCCCGTACAAATAGTGCGCCGCCGGATCAGGAAAACGGGCGAGATTGCGCTCGAGCATGTCGACCGCCACATGAGGGATTCCCGCAGTCGCGCTGATAGGTGGCGAGCTCGGCGAACATCTCGAGCGCGATGGCCGCCGCTCCGAGGCGATCGCGTCGGCGCGCGTGCCGGCGGCGAGCGCTTCCTCGGCGCGGTCCTGACGATAGAGGCACACACCGAGGTTCTTCCACGCGTCGGAGTCCATGGGATTTCGCTCGACGAGACGGCGAAAGATCGCCTCGGCCTCCGCGATACTCGTTCCGTTGCAGAGCGCAGCGCGCCCAGATGGAACATGCCTTCCGGACGCTCTCGGCTGCAGTTCCAGCGAGCGCAGGCAGCGGGCGATGGCCGCGTCGATCCGCCCCTGCGATTGCAACGCGATCGAAAGCTCGAAATGCGCCTGGAACGAATCCGGATCGCGCGACAAAACCTTCTCCAGCCAGCTCACAGCATCGGAAGATCGCCCCAGGGCCCATTCGTGAACGCAAGGTTTCGATAGGTGGCGACATCCTGGCGCCCGGACGCTTCGATCGCGCAGAGTTCGGCGAGCGCCTCACGGTGACGGCCCCAGCGCATGAGCGTTTCGGCGCGCGCCATCCTGACGCGCGGGTGATGTGCGACGTCGGCCGCCGCAGAATCGATCGCGGCCAGCGACTGCGCGTACCTTCCAGCTTCAGAGCGACGATTCGCGAGGTCGACGCGTTGCCGTTACGCCATCACCGACATTCATCGCCGCAGTAGCGTGACTCCGCGTCCATCGTCTCAGGCACGACCTCCGGGTCCCGCGCGTCGTTTCGCGGTCGCAGAATGCGCTGAAAAATGCCCAATGCCCGGTTCCTGGGTCAACGGACGGCGTGCTCGAATCCGTCCGCGGCGATTCGAGCATGGGCACCGGATCCGACGTGCAATCCGTGAGGCGGGAAGGAACTCGGTTCACAGTTCGCTACCCGTAATCGCATTCGCTCCCGCGCCCATTTCTTCGGGGACGGCGGCGAGGGTGAGCGCGGTTCGTCCGGCGAACAGGTCGTCGTCGCGGCGATTGAAGTTCGCCGGATCGAACAGCGGCGTCTCCAGCCGCCAGCAGCGGTAGCCAAAGCCCTTCACCCGCTCCGCGAGCGCCTGCAGCTCAGCTTCGTCCGCCACCCCCAGCAGCAGCACCGGCCGCAGCCGCCACAGCGTCTCTTCCCCTCCCGCCACATCGCCTGCGCCTCCACCGGCGCATTCACCTTCAGCCAATCCAGCCGCGTCAACTGCAGCTCGTCCAGCGTCTCCGTCCCCTCCCACCTCCGGCCCCCCCAGCATCCGCCGCATCAGCGTCACGTTCCCGATCCGGTTCGCCCCAAGGTTCTGCGACAGCACCCGCTTCACCACCGGCCGCCCCTCGTACAGGAACAAGTGCCCCTCCGGCCCCAGCGCCTCCCCCAGCGCGATCGCGTGCGCCCCCACCCCGGCCCCCACCTCCATCCCCACCCCACCGGCGCGCACCCACCGCAGCATCCATTCGAGCTGTCCCTGCAGCCACTCTCCATACCACTCCAGCGACGAACCCATCGGCTCGTCGTCCGGAAAATACTGCACGATCCCCACCCGCGCGTCCGTCACCGCCGACAGGTCCGCAATCCGCCGCGGCGCAAGCCCCACGCGTGGCTTCAGCTCCCGCTCCTCTCGCTTCGGCAGCTCCGCCGCCTTCCCACCCGTCGCCACCCATTCCCGCAGCGCTTCCTTCACCCGCCCGATCACCTCGTCCCAGTCCCCCCGCCGCTTCTGCCTGAACAGCCGCGCCGTCGGATACCACGGAGAATCCTCCCGCTCCGTCAGCCAGCGCCAGTCTGCGGGCTCCGACAGCAGCACCCACACCGGCGTGCCCAACGCCCCTGCGAGATGCGCCATCGACGTGCACACTGAGATCACCAGATCCAGATTCGTCATGACCGCCGCCGTATCGCCCATATTCTCCAAATCCGGGCCGAGATTCACCAGCGCCTGTCGCCGCCATCGTACTTGCCTCCGATTCCCGAGCACCTTTTTGCAACGCGAAGAACTGCACGCCCTCTACGTCGAGCAGTGGAAGCAACCGAGCCAGCGACATCGACCGGCGCCGATCATTCGGCTGCTCGGGATTGCCGCCCATGCTAGGCCTACTTTGAGTTTCGCTCCTGACGCTAACCGTCCCCGCCATCGATTGGCTCGTGGCTGGATCGGCAGCCAGGTAAGGCACCGCATCCGGCAAAGTATCGACGTCATTTCCGAGGAGGCCGGGGATGCTCAGCAATTGAACCCAGTAGTCGAAATGCGGCAGGGCTTCCCCCTGCGACACGACGACATCGATGCACTTGAGATTCTTCGACGACCCCGGTCAAGCCGCGCCACGATTGCAGGATCACCGTGGCGCCGAGTGCCTTGAGGATCGGCACGTATCGGATGAACTGCAGCGTGTCGCCGAGGCCCTGTTCCGGCCGTACCAGTATCGAGCGCCCGCGCAGATCCTGCCCGCGCCAGACCGGAATGTGGAGCCTTCCCCTAAGCGACACGAGAGGCTCGAGCATCCACCTGAATTCCTGTTGTTGCCATCCCTCCGTCAGATGCCCGCTCAGCAACAGCAGATGTGAATAGAGATAATGTGCGTTGGGATCGGGCAATTGTGCCAGGTTGCGTTCCAGGAGCTCTCTCGCTTCCAGCGTTCGTCCGAGCTCACTCAAGTAAATCGCCGTCTGGCAGAACAGCTCCGGGGCCTCATCGCGATTCGCCGCGATGGTGCCCGCTTGGCGCACGGCCTCCAGCGCTTCATCCGGCCGCCCCTGGGCCGCGCACGACGCGCTCAGATTGACCCACATTCTGGCGTTCTGCGGATCGACCTCGACACATCGCCGGAACGCCGACTCGGCGGCCACGGGATCCCCAAGGTGAAGCTGGCAGATACCGGCGTTGTTCAGGCTGTGAACATGGTCGGGACGGAGGACGAGCGCCCGCTCGTAATGGTCCAGCGCCTCGCGGAACCGCCCCGTTGTCTGCAGCATCCGGCCACGCTCAAACCATGGACGCCAATCGCTCGGAGCGGCAGCAATTGCGGCCGAAAGCACTCTATCGGCATCAGCGAGGCGCCCACCGTCGACGCATGCAAGCGCGATTTCCACGTCGAGCTCCGCATCCGCACCACCAGAAGATCTCGCCTTCAACCAGGCTTCGCATGCCTCTCGATGACGGCCGCATCTGCCTAGCGCCCGGGCACGCGCGATCCAGGCCGGACCGCTCGTCGGCATTTCGCGCACGGAATCGCTGGCCGCGCGCACGGGGGGTTACAAGTTTCCCAGGGCGACGAGCAACCACTCGACTCCGCCCTGACGCAGACGGCGCGCTCTACGCCGCGAAAATTGCGCCAAGCCGCCGATGGCGATGTCGGGTAGTGCGCGCCCGACGCAAGCCTCGCTCCTAAAGGTCGGCAAGTGGCCAGTGCGCAAGGCTCACCTCCACTTCCTCAGGAATCGCGAGTACCGCTTTATGGATCAATCCCTGGAAAATGTCATTTGTCCTGCAATTGAAATTGGCGTCACTGAAGTACGGAGTCTCGACTCTCCACACCCTGTAGCCGAAGGTCTTGGAGAACGCGGCTATCGATCTCAGATCATCTTCGTCGCTTGCCGCAAGCAGCATCCGGGGCCGAAGACGCCAGAGCGTCTCCGCGGCTCCGCGGAGTAAGCCCATGGCATCGACACCCAGGCTCGTCTTGAGCCAGTCCAGGCGATCGAATTGCAGCTCGTCGATTGAATCTTCGTCCAACCGGGCGCGTCGCCGCCCTTCCGGGACCATGCGCGTCCGATTCCGGTGACGCGACCAATCGCAGCCGGCCGTTTGGCAGCGTCACATTCGCGATGCCGTTCGCAGCCAGGTTCTGGCGTCAGGAGCTGCCTTGCCGACGCATCAGATTCGAAGACGACCAGATGCCCGCTGCACCCAGCAATTTTGCGAGAAGAATCGATTGCGTTCCGAAGCCCGCACCCGCCTCGAGCATCGTTTCGCCGGGGCGCAGAAGCCGAAGCACATGATCCAGAAGCGGTTGCAGGTATTCACCGTACCAATGAATCGATTGCCCCTCGACCCCTCGTTCCGGAAGGTACTGCATCAAGCCCGCGCGGGTATGGGAAATACTGGCAACCCCGGCGGGAATCCGGAAAGTATCCGATTCCACGGTTTTCACAATATGCGCGCCCCGCCTCGGCGCCGCCGCATCGGCGATCTGTCGATCCGTTGCCCCGCCCGCCTTGAGATCGGCCAGCCCTTGCAGATCGACCTGCACTCGCCCGATCACATCTTCCCAGTCCCCTGCACGCTGCTGCCGATAGAGTCGCATGGTTGGATACCATGGCGTGTCGTCGCGACTCCTTCAACCAGCGATAGTCCGCCGGTTCGGAGAGCAAGAGCCAGACCGGCTTGCCGAGCGACGCCCGCGAGATGAGGCACCGAGGTGCATGTCGAGATCAGAATATCAAGCCGGCTCAATACCGCGGCGGTATCGCCGAAGCTCGACATCTCCGGCCCGAGTGCGACGACATCCATGTCGGGGGATAGACGTCGCGCCTCGGCGCTTGCCGGTCCCTTTTGCAGCGAGAAGAAGCGCGCGCCCCGAACCCGCAGGACGGGAAGGAGCTTCTCGAATGGAAAGCGAGCGGCGACCGTTGTATCGCTGCTTGGGATTTCCGCTCCAGACGATGCCAACATTGAGCTTGCCGTCGTGCGGAACAGCGGGACGCCAGCGCGCAACGATTTCCGGATTCGCGGTCAGATAGGGAACATTGCGCGGGATCGTCGCCTCGGTGGTGCCGAACGCCCAAGGCAGGCTCATCAGGTTCGTCCAATAGTCGAACGGCGGCAGCGGCGCACCCGCGTCGACGATTGCGTCGACTCCTTCGAGCTGGCGGTACATCGAGGTGAATTCCTCGATCGGCTGCAGCAGGACCCTTGCGCCGCGGTCCTGCAGCAGAGGCAGATACCGCAGCATCTGGAATACATCGCCGAATCCCTGCTCGGCGCGCACATAGATTGTCTTTCCCCGCAAGTCCTGCCCCATCCAGACAGGCTTCCCGTACTCCGGTCGATTTTCCGCAAGCGGCCCCGTGAGCCAGCGAAATTCGAACTGCGCCCAGCCGTCGAGCTGGCGGTTCTCCGCCAGGAGCGCCGTCGCGTACCCGAGATGAGCATTCCAATTGGGATTCGACGGCAAGTCCCGCTCGAGCAATTCGATGCATTCGCGCGTGCGGCCGAGATCCGACAGCGCGATCGACGATTCTGATCGAGCAACTCCTTCGCTCACCGTTTCGGGCGCCAGCGCGCTGCGCGCGCGCGAACTGGTCCAGAGCTTCAGCGGGCCGATGCTGCATGAGCGCGGAGATGCCAAAGAGTGCCCAGCCATCCGCCCGTTGAGGATCGATTTCCACCGCGTGCCGCGCGTGCCGCTCGGCATTGGAAACATCCTCGCAGCATCACAGAACTTCGGGCAAGTTCGATGATAGCATCGATGCTCCGTGGCTCGTACCGGATGACCACTTCGAATTGGGAAATCGCTTCGCCCAGCCGCCCGGCAGCCTGCAGGAACGACCCCCAGAGCTGACGCCACCGCGACACATGGGGCTCCTCGCCGATGGCGCGTTGCAAGCTGGCAATGGCCTCTTCGTGCTCTCCCACCGAGGAATGCGCGATGCCCAGGGACGCGTAGAACGCGGCGCCGCGCCGTCCATGTTTTTCCGCCGCGAGGAGGCAGTTCAATGCTTCGCGGTGCCGCCCCCACGCGGAAAGCGTCTCCGCCTTGGCACACAGCAGGCCGGCGTCTCTCGGGATCATCGCCAAGCGCGCGATTGAACACGGCGAGCGATTCGGCCAATTGGCCTTTCTCGCGATACGCCGACCCACGGAATATGGCGTCCGCCGCTTTCCCGTAGGTCGTCGGTTCCTCAACGTCGCCGGGGACGTCAGATTGGTGGCCGGTGTCGCCGAGTCGATCGGCGCTGCGCATGACGCGTTTCGCCGCAATAGCCAGTCCTGCAGATAGCCCACGATGATCTGTCTTGGCGATTTGGTTGCGGAAATGATACCGCAATGACAGCGGCGACTGACCTCACCAATTGTGCGCAACCGATTGGAACCTGTGCCGAGCGCCGGTACGGCTAAGCGGCCTCGAGCGGCCCGCGTTCTACGCTCGAGCTTCACTCGGCCCGCTGGATTGCGGAGTCGTCCCTCGCCGCGCGGGTCGTCGATACGGGCGCGGAACCGGCTAGATCTTTTCCCAAGTACGGCCCGTCGGCGCACCGTCGAATTGGTCATGCATTCCGCTGACCTGGTGTCTCCGCCTTTGCTAAAGCATCAGGCGTGACGATTATCGCGTTGGCCCACGCCGTGCCGCATCGACGGCGATTGCCGTGCCTTCTTTGCAGGTCTTCCGCGATTGCCGGCTTGGGCTTGGCCGTGACCTGAATTGCTTCGGCAAGCTGCGCTCGGCGGGCCTAGATCCAGTACTGCTTGCCAGCAAGCGACTCGCCAGGTGCCGAGTGATTGGCAAATCCATCAAAAAAAGGGGCCGGAAATCCGGCCCCTGACTAAGACAGAAATGATCGATCAGCCCGAGCAAGTCGTCGGATAGCAACCCGCGGCCGGCAGTCGACGTGCACGTCCACTCGATCGGCGCGTCGTTCAACGGAGAGCTTCGGCGTAAGGATGACGGTCTTGCCTTGCACGCAGCTTGCAACGCCCGACGCCTTCATCACCGCAGTGATTACGCCGCGACGCGACCGAAACGGAATCGGCATACTTGCCGGCGTTCGGCCGCAACCGCCGGCGGAATTGACCTTACCCGACTGTCCGCGCCCGCGTAGGACCCGAAGTTCTGGTAATACTCGCCCACCGCGGTCTTCAGGCCGCCTGCGATCTCGATCGCATCCGACAGTTGCGCGCGGGCCGTATAGCTCTGGTACTGCGGTATCGCAATCGCCGCAAGGATACCGATGATCGCAACCACGATCATCAGTTCGATCAGCGTAAAGCCTTGTTGTATTCGCTTCATTCGATGTCTCCGATAGTTGTTGACCACATTCGCTACCCGCGCAACCCAGCGATGCTGACAGCAACAAAGCACGTGTTATGCCATTGTTCTGGAAATCGCCGAACGCGACCCGTTACTGAATGCTAAGTAAATGTTTCTCAATAACTATTATTATGAAAATCCGCAGGACTTCCCCGGACGCCCGGCTGCGATCGCACACCGGGGCGTTCGCCTCAGCCCCTACGATTGGACGTACAGCGCAACCCAGGTGACGCTGCGCGTCACTTCGGGCACCGCGGCAAAGTCGGGGCGAACCGGGATTCGCGTCCGGCCCCGTCGCGCCTGCCGTGAACCGCGGAAATCGTGCTCGACGCGGCAAAGGCCCCCGAACCCGACGAATGCAAGCGCCGTGCAAGAACCCGGAGGGCTCCTAGGAACGGGTTCGCGCGGCGACGAACTCGAGCTTGACGCCGGCAATCTCGACGACATCGCCGTTGCGGAGCTCGGTGCCCTCGGCCGGAACTTCCGAATCGTTGACGATGGGCGCCCGGTCGCCTTCGAGCGGGACCAATCGTGCCCCGTGCGGGGAGCGGCGGACCACCGCGACCTGCACGCCGGCCCGGCCAAGCGACATCGCGTCCTTGTCGAGCGCGATGGTGCGGCCCGTATTGACGCCGGAGAGCACGCGTACCGACGGCACCTGAGCCAGTTCTTCTCCCGCGACAAATTTCGCGACGATGTCGCCGCGCACCGGCGGGGAGTCCGCGGCCACGGCGCGCGCGTCCGCGGCGACTTCCGCCGAGACGAACCGGTCGACCTCGCCCATCGCGTCAGTCTCGTGGCCCGCCATTGCGTCGGAGCTCGGCGAGGCTTTGGCATCGGTCAGCGCGCGAGCGTCGGGGGAACGCACCGGAACCTGCTCGACGCGCTCGCCGAACAGGCTCTTGTGCGCGATGGCCTGGCTCACATACGCGGGCTCCAGCTGCTGCGCGTCGTCGGCGACGAAGACGAGCTTCTGCCGGCCGATGTCGATCTGGTCACGGTCGCGCAGGAAATGCTTGGCGACCGGCCGGCCGTTCACGAGCGTTCCGTTGGTGCTGCCGAGATCCTCGAGGAAGGAGTCGGCGAGGATGGTCACGACCGCTGCGTGCTCGGCGCTCACCGCGGGATACGGAAGGCAGACGTCGTTGTCGGCGCGGCGGCCGATCGTCACCCGCTCGCGATTGAGCAGGATGTCGAGCGTGCTGCCGTCCGCGAGGTAGAGGACGAGCTTGCCCACGCGAGACGCCTACCCTTTCTTCTTGGCGAGCCAGCGCTGCGCCCAGCCCGACGACGGCAGGAATTCGGCGGGGACGCGCACCAGCACCACGGATATGTTGTCGCGTCCGCCGTTCTGGTTGGCGACGTCGATCAGCTCCGCCGCGGCCTCTGCGAGATCGGCCCGCTTGGCGTCGATGATCGAATGCAGGACGTCGGGCTCCACCATGTCGGTCAGGCCATCCGAATTGAGCAGGTAGACGTCGTCCGCCTCGACCCGGTACTCGACGATTTCCGCGGGAACGATCGCCTCGATGCCGAGCGCGCGCGTGACGAGGTTCTTGTTCAGAGAAAACTTCGCCTGCTCGGGGGTGAGCTGGCCGCTGTCGATCTGCTCCTGCAGCAGCGAATGGTCGTGGGTCAGCTGCTCGAATTTCTCGCCGCGCAGCCGGTAGCAGCGCGAATCGCCGATATGACCGATGCTGACGCGGTTCCCGCAGAACACCGCGCTGACGATCGTCGTGCCCATGCCGGCGCATTCGGGCCGCGCCTGCGCCGCCTCGTAGATGCCCTTGTTCGCGGCCGCGATCTGCTGCTGCAGCAGCATCGCCGCATGGGTGAGGCCGCTCCCGACGTCGATCTTGGTGAGCTCGCGGCCCGAGCGAAGCTCGGGCAGCATGCCGTTGCTGACGACGTTGACCGCGATGCCGCTCGCGACTTCGCCCGCGTTGTAGCCGCCCATTCCGTCAGCCAGCACCGCGATGCCGGCATCGCCGTCGACGAAGACCGAGTCCTCGTTGTGCGAGCGGACCATTCCCGGATGGGAAAGGGTGGCGCATTCGAGCGCGGTGCGTTGCGTCATTGGCGTGGGCTGGAAGGCGGGTCCGGGTCGGTCTTGCGTCCGCGAGTGTAACGGCACCGCGCCTTCGGCGCGAGCGCCACGACGCGCGCCATCACGGATTGTGCTCAGGGACGCCCCGGTGCCGCCTCGCGATCAGCCAGCCTCCGAGGATCACGAAAGCGGCGCCGAGCACCGGCGCGATCCAGTGCAGGGCCGGCGCCTGCGAGTCAATCCAGGGCTTCACGACGACGTCGGTCGTCGCGATCTCGCCCGCGATGTACCCCAGGAGCCCGCCGCCGGCCTGGACCAGCAGCGGAAAGCGCTCGATCAGCTTCATGATGATCTGGCTGCCCGCGACCACGAGCGGGATGCTCACGGCCAGACCGAAGATCAGCAGCAGCAGGCTCCCCTTTGCCGCCGCCGCGACCCCGATCACGTTGTCGAGACTCATCACCAGATCGGCCACGATGACGGTGGGCACCGCCGCGAGCAGACGGTCGCTGGCGACAATGTCAGGCGACCCGCCCTCCTCTTCGGCGATCAGCTTGATGCCGATCCACAGCAGCAGCGCCGCGCCAACCAGCTGGAGCCACGGCAACTGCAGCAGTTGCGTGGCGAAGAACGTGAGGATGATGCGCAGGACGACCGCGCCTATGACGCCCCAGAAGACTCCCACAACCCGCTGCTTCGCAGGCAGGTTCCGGCAGGCGAGCGCGATCACCACCGCGTTGTCGCCGGACAGGAGAATGTTGATGACGATGATCTCGAGCGCAGCGGCCCAGAACTGCGGCGTTGCGAATTCAATCATGGCTTGCCGTCTCCCATCCTCGTTCGCCCGGCGTCGATCGCACCAAGCGGCAAGCCGGGGTCACTTCTTGTGTCACGCCGTCACAGCACCGACTTCAGCAGCTTGCCCATCTCCGCCGGATTGCGCGTGACCTTGATCCCGCACTCCTCCATGACGGCAAGCTTCTCCTGCGCGGTTCCCTTGCCGCCCGAGATGATCGCTCCGGCATGGCCCATCCGCTTGCCCGCGGGCGCGGTCACGCCGGCGATGAATCCAACGACGGGCTTTTTCATGTTGTCCTTCGCCCAGCGCGCGGCGGTCTCCTCGTCGCTGCCGCCGATCTCGCCGATCATCACGACGGCGTCGGTGTCCGGGTCGTCGTTGAAAAGGCGCAGGAAGTCGATGTGCTTGAGGCCGTTGACCGGGTCGCCGCCGATGCCGACGGCGGTCGACTGGCCGAGTCCGATCTCGGTGAGCTGGCCGACCGCCTCGTAGGTGAGGGTGCCGGAACGCGACATCACGCCGATGCGGCCTTTCTTGTGGATGTGACCGGGCATGATGCCGATCTTGAGCTCCTCGGGCGTGATCACGCCGGGACAATTCGGACCGAGCAGCAGCGTCTTCTTTCCCTGCATGCGAAAGCGCGTGCGGATCATGTCGCGCACGGGAATGCCTTCGGTGATGCAGACGACGAGGTCGAGCCCCGCGTCGACCGCCTCGTCGATCGCCGCGGCCGCGAACGGCGGCGGGACGTAGATGACGCTGACGGTCGCGCCGGTCGCCGCCTTCGCGTCCTTCACCGTCGCGTAGATCGGAATGCCCTCGAAATCCTCGCCGGCCTTCTTCGGATTCACGCCGGCGACGAAGCACGCCCTGCCGTTCGCGTAGTCGCGGCAGGCGCGCGTGTGGAACTGGCCGGTCTTGCCGGTGATCCCCTGCGTGATCACCTTGGTGTTCTTGTTGATCAGGATGCTCATTCCCCGCCCTTTGTTCCGTTGTTCCCGCGAAGGCGAGAACCCTCTGTTTCGTCGTTCCCGCGAAGGCGAAGACCCGCCCTTTGTTTCATCGATGGAAAGACCCTGGGTCCCCGCCTTCGCGGGGACGACGACAGTTCAACTTCCGGCAGAATTGGGACGCGACAATTACGTTTCCGTATGCGGGGACGACGATGTCCTACCTACCCGCAGCGGCGGCGACGACTTTCTCCGCCGCTTCGGCCATGTTGTTCGCGGTGATGATCGGCAGCCCCGAATCGGCGAGGATCTTCCTGCCGATCTCCTCGTTGGTGCCTTTCATCCGCACCACCAGCGGCACGCCGAGCGACACCGCCTTCGATGCGGCGACGATGCCCTCCGCAATGGTGTCGCACTTCATGATGCCGCCGAAGATGTTGACGAGGATCGCCTTCAATCCCGGATTGCGGAGCATGATCTTGAAGGCCTCGGTCACTTTCTCCGCGGTCGCGCCGCCGCCGACGTCGAGGAAGTTCGCCGGCTCGCCCCCATAGAGCTTGATCGTGTCCATCGTCGCCATCGCGAGTCCCGCGCCGTTGACGAGGCAGCCGATGTCGCCGTCAAGCGAGATGTACGAGAGGTCGGACTTCGACGCTTCGATCTCCGCCGGATCCTCCTCGTCCAGATCGCGCATCTCGACGATCTCGGGATGACGGTAGAGCCCGTTCGAATCGAAATTGAGCTTGGCGTCGAGCGCGACGACGCTGCCGTCGCCGGTGACGATCAGCGGATTGATCTCCGCGAGCGACGCGTCGGTCGCGTCGAACGCGCGATAGAGCCCCTGCAGCACGGCGCGCCCCTGCGCGAGGCTGCCTTCCGGTATGCCGATCTTGCGCGCGACGTCGTCGGCCTCGGCGTCGGTGAGCCCCTTCATCGGGTCGATGAAGACCTTGTGGATGCGCTCGGGAGTCTTCGCCGCGACTTCCTCGATGTCCATCCCGCCTTCCGAGCTCGCCATCAGGCATACGCGCTGCGTCACGCGGTCGACGACCATGCCGACGTAGAGCTCCTTCCTGATGTCGGCGCCCTGCTCGATCAGCAGGCGGCGGACCTTCTGGCCGACGGGGCCGGTCTGGTGCGTGACGAGCTGCATCCCGAGGATCCTGCCGGCGAGATCGCGCACCTCGTCGACCGATTTCGCGACCTTTACCCCTCCCCCCTTGCCGCGCCCACCGGCGTGGATCTGCGCCTTGACGACCCAGACCGAGCCGCCCAGCGACTGAGCTGCGGCGACCGCCTCGTCGACGCTGAACACCGGTACGCCGCGCGGCGTCGGCACGCCGTGCCGGCGAAAGATTTCCTTCCCCTGGTACTCGTGGATCTTCACGTGCGCTCCTTGATGGAATCAGACACGATCTTTTTCCGCAACGCCGCAGCCCGACTCGAACGCGCCGATCATCTTGATTCCGTACCCTTGATCGAGAAAATCGTCGCCGGCTTCCCTCACGCCGCGCCTCGGAACCACTTGGGGTAGTAGCGGCGCACCGTTTCGGTCGTGTGCACGAGCGCGTGGCAGCGGTCGAGCTGATACGGCTTCGTGCCGCTGCCCTTGTTTTCCGGATTGAGCGTGGCGAACGTCTGCACCGCCGCAGTCGGCAGGAAGGCCAGGAGCTCGGTGACGTGGCTGCACCCTTTCGCGCTGCCCATGAGGTTGTACAGCGTCGCGCGAAACCCGTGCATCAGGTTCGTGCCGACGAGCTGCGAATACGCCGGCGCGATGTGCTCGCAGCCGTCCGGGTACGGGACGGCGTCGAGGCGCGCGTCCAGCGCCCGGACGACGAAGTCGCTCCCGATCGTGACCCGCACGCTCATCTCGTGGATCGGCGCGCCCTTCGGCCGCACGCCTGACGCGAGCGCATAGTCCTCGTCCTTCACGTCGACGAGCCGGGCCTCGATGTCGAACAGCCCGTCGTCGCGCAGCCATCCGTCGTAGCTCACCCGGCGCGAATGCAGGCGCGTGCGCGGCACTTCACTGGGAGGGAGCGGCATCGGGGAACGTGGCGGCAGGTGCGAACGATGTGCCGGCCCGGACGCCGGATGTGGCTACAATGACGCCTCGATTCCGCGCCGCTGCAAGCCCTGCATTGTAATCTTCGGACGCAGGGCGCCGCAACCGACGGCGCGGCATGGCTGCGAACGGCACACCCGCACCCCGACCCGCATTCGATGCGCTACATACTCGCCCTGGACCAGGGCACGACCAGCTCGCGGGCAATCGTGTTTGATCGGGCCGGGGCGCCGCGCGGCGCCGCCCAGCGGGAATTTCGTCAGATCTACCCGCAGCCGGGCTGGGTCGAGCACGACGCCACGGAAATCTGGGCGACGCAGTCGCGCGTGCTGCACGATGCGGTCGCCGCCGCCGGCCTCCGCGTCGCCGACATCGCCGCGCTGGGCATCACGAACCAGCGCGAGACAACCGTGCTGTGGGACCGCGCCACCGGAAGGCCGATCGCCCATGCGATCGTCTGGCAGGATCGGCGCACCGCCGATCGCTGCGACGCCCTGCGCGCGGCCGGGCATTCGGCGCAGGTCCGCAAGCGCACGGGCCTCGTGCTGGATCCGTATTTCTCGGGAACCAAGCTCGCCTGGCTGCTCGACAACGTGCCGGGCGCCCGCGATCGCGCGCGCCGCGGCGAGCTCGCCTTCGGCACGATCGACAGCTGGCTCGTCTGGAATCTGACCGGGGGCAAGGTCCACGTCACCGACGCGTCGAACGCGAGCCGCACGCTGCTGTTCAACATCCACACGGGCGAATGGGACGACGAGCTGCTCGCGCTGTTCGACATTCCGCGAACGGTGCTTCCGCGCGTCGTATCGTCGTCGGGCGTGTGCGCGCACGCCACCCTGGATGGAGTGCAGGTGCCGATCGCCGGCATCGCCGGCGACCAGCAGGCGGCGCTGTTCGGGCAGGCCTGCCTCACGCCCGGCCTCGCGAAGAACACGTACGGAACCGGCTGCTTCATGCTGCTCAACACCGGCGAGACCGCGGTCGAGTCCGCCAACAACCTGCTTTCGACGATCGCGTGGCGGCGCGGCGAAGATCGCCTCCAGTACGCGCTCGAAGGCAGCGTCTTCATCGCCGGGGCCGTCGTGCAGTGGCTGCGCGACGAGCTTCGCATCGTCGACTCGGCACCCGCGATCGAGGCGCTTGCCGCGTCTGTCGCCGATAATGGAGGCGTGTATTTCGTGCCGGCCTTCGCGGGGCTGGGCGCGCCGCACTGGGATGCTTACGCACGCGGCGCGATGTTCGGCCTGACGCGCGGGGTCACCGCGGGGCACATCGCGCGCGCGGCGCTCGAGGCGATTGCATTCCAGAGCGCCGACGTGCTGCAGGCGATGCAGCGCGACGCGGGCATCACGCTCAGCGAGCTTCGCGTCGACGGCGGTGCGGCGGCGAACAATCTGCTGATGCAGTTCCAGGCCGACGTCCTCGGCGTCCCGGTCGTGCGACCCAAGGTGCTCGAGACGACGGCGCTGGGCGCCGCGTACCTCGCCGGACTCGCCGTCGGCTACTGGGAGGACGCCGGCGCGATTCGCGACAACTGGCGCATCGACCGCGCATTCGAGCCCGCGATGCAGCGCGATCGCGCGCTGGAAATGCGCGACCGCTGGGACAAGGCCGTCGCGCGGGCGAGGGACTGGGCCGCCGAGTAAGCCGGCCCGGGACCGGCGCCGGCCCCGCTGCCGCGACGACGGGAATCTTTCAGTCCGGCGCCGATGAGCGGGCGCGCAAAGGGGTTGACGAGACGACCCCGCGCCAATATCCTCCGCGATACGTGCATATGCTCGTAATACCCCGCGTGAAAGACATGGATGCCCCTCCTTCCGCAAACATCGCGTGCGCCTGCGGCCGCCTGCGGCGCGCGACACGCGCACTGACGCAGCTCTACGACGACGCGATGGCGCCGTCGGGGCTGCGTCTCACGCAGTTCTCGCTGCTGCGCACGCTGGCCCGCGAGGGACGGTCGCGCATCACCGATCTCGCCGCCGCGACGCTGATCGACCGCACGGCGCTTTCGCGCAATCTCGATCCGCTGGTCGAGCGAAAGCTGGTCGAGGTCGTGCCCGGGCGAGACGCACGCTCGCGCGAAGTCGCACTGACGCGCGCCGGCAGCGCGGCGATCCGTGCCGCCGAGCCCCACTGGCAACGCGCCCAGGCGGAAGTGGCGAAGACTCTTGGCGCCGAGCGTCTCGACGCCCTCATCGCGACGCTCGCGGCGATCGAGTCGCTGCATCCGGCGTCGGCGGCTCGACACGCACGAGGCAACGACCAATAGGCCATCACGATGACCGCATTGCGAAACCGCGCTGACTGGCGCACGCCAACCGCCGTTCTCATCACGAGCGGCGTCATCATCATGCTGGCGATGGGGATCCGGCACGGCTTCGGCCTCTTCCTGCAGCCGATGAGCGTCGACCTCCATTGGGGTCGCGAGACGTTCGCGCTGGCGATCGCCGTGCAGAACCTCGTGTGGGGCATCACGGCGCCGTTCGCCGGGATGTTCGCCGACCGATTCGGCACGCATCGTGTCGCGCTCGTCTGCGCGCTGCTCTACAGCGCGGGGCTCGCGACGATGGCGCTCGCGACGACGCCGATCACACTGATCCTGGCAGCCGGCGTGCTGATCGGCACCGGGCTGTCCGGGCTCACGTTCTCGGTCGTCGCCGGCGTGCTCGGCCGCGCGTATCCGCCGGAAAAGCGCAGCATGGCGCTCGGCATCTCGGCGGCTTCGGGATCGTTCGGCCAGTTCGCGCTGCTCCCGGTGATGCAGTCGCTCATTTCGCACATCGGCTGGCACGGCGCCCTGTTCGCGCTCGCGGCCGTCGCGCTCGTGATGATCCCGCTGTCGGCGTCGCTGTACGAGCGGCACCTCGGGAGCGGACACACGTTCCAGCAGTCGGCCGGACAGGCGATGCGCGAAGCGGTCGGACACCGCGGCTACATGCTGCTGACGATCGGCTTTTTCGTCTGCGGCTTCCAGGTCGTGTTCGTCGGCGTGCACCTGCCCGCGTATCTCGCCGACAAGGGGATGGCACCGCACGTCGCGGTCACCGCGCTCGCGCTGATCGGCCTCTTCAACATCGTGGGCACCTACGTGGCCGGGCTTCTCGGCGGCAGGATGCCGAAACGCTATCTGCTGTCGGCGATCTATTTCGCACGCGCCGTGGTCTTCGTGCTGTTCTTCCTGACGCCGGTGTCGGCGGCGTCCGTCTACCTCTTCGCCATTGCACTGGGGCTCCTGTGGCTGTCCACGGTGCCGCTGACCAACGGCATCGTCGCGCAGGTGTTCGGCGTCCGCTATCTCGCGATGCTCTCCGGATTCACCTTCTTCAGCCACCAGATCGGCAGCTTCCTCGGCGCATGGCTCGGCGGCCGGCTCTACGACACGACCGGCAGCTACGACGTGGTCTGGTGGATCTCGATCGGACTCGGCGTCGCGGCAGGGCTCATCAACCTGCCGATCGACGAGCGCGCGATCCGCCGCCCGGCGGCCGCGGCCGTCACGTAACCACCGGCCCGCGGATAAAATCTCAGGTCAGCGGCAGCGCCGGCGGCAGCGCGTCGGCGGGAATGTGGTCGACCGCATCGGTGATGACGCTGTCCACACCCCATGCGCCGAGCTCGGCGATCCGCTCGGGCTCGTTCGGCGTGTAGGTCAGCACGCGATAGCCGGCGGAGCGCGCCGCTCGCACGAAATCGGCGGTGAGCGCCTTGTGATCGACGTCGACGGCCACGCAGGACAATCGGGCGAGACGGTCCGACCAATCCGGCGGCAACGCGTCGAACAGCAGCGCGCGCGGCAGCGAGGGCGCCGCGTCGCGCGCGGCAGCGAGCGCGTCCTCGGAGAACGACGAAAGCAGCGGCGGAACGTCGGCATCGCGCCAGAGCGCCACGGCGTCGAGCGCGACCGCGGCGCCCGTCTCGCGCTCGCGGCCGGACGTCGGCTTGATCTCGATGTTGCACATGACGCCGTGTGCGCGCGCCCAGCGGGCGATCGCCGCCAGCGTGGGCAGCGGCTCGCCGGAGTACTTCGCCGAATGCCATCCGCCGGCGTCGAGCCGCGACAGCTCGCGCCAGGGCAGCGCGTCGGCGCGGCCACGCCCGCTCGTCGTTCGCTCCAGCGTGTCGTCGTGCAGCAGGAACGCCAGATTGTCGGCCGAGAGCTTCACGTCGAACTCGAACATCCGGTAGCCATAGGCGTGGCCGACGCGCATCGCGGTCAGCGTGTTCTCGGGCGCCTGCTTGCCGGCGCCGCGGTGCGCGACGAGGCGCGGGTACGGCCAGTCTTTGGCGATGTTGGCGGTCATGTCAGCGGATCCTGGCGCCCGACTCGGCGTCGAAAAGGTAGATGTGGTTCGGCGCGGCCGCGACGTGCAGCGTCGAGCCCACCGCGGGGTTGCTGCCGTGCGGCATCCGGGCCGAGACGAGATCCTTGCCGTGCGACAGGTGGACCAGCGTGTCGGCGCCGAGGTGCTCGACCAGCTCGACCGTCGCCGAGAACAGTCCGTCGGCCTCGCTCCCCGGGATGACGTGTTCCGGACGGATTCCGACCGTGACGGCGCGGCCGGCGTCGGCGGTGCCGCTCGTGTGCCGGACCGCGCCGCCGTGCTCGAGCGTGATCCGCCCACCGCCATCGGAGCGACCGGCGAGAAAATTCATCGACGGCGAGCCGATGAAGCCGGCGACGAACTGCGTGGCCGGATCTTCGTAGACGTCCATCGGCGTGCCGATCTGCTCGGCGCGCCCGGCGTTCATCACCACCATCCGCTGCGCGAGCGTCATCGCCTCCACCTGGTCATGGGTGACGTAGAGCGTCGTCGTGCCGAGGCGCTGATGCAGCTTCTGGATCTCGAAGCGCATCTGCACGCGGAGCTTCGCGTCGAGGTTCGACAGCGGCTCGTCGAACAGGAATACCGCGGGCTCGCGGACGATCGCGCGGCCCATCGCGACCCGCTGCCGCTGCCCGCCGGAGAGCTCGCGCGGCTTGCGCAGAAGAAGCGCGTCGAGCTCCAGGATGTCGGCCGCCCGCTTGACCCGCTGTTCGATTTCCGGCTTCGGCATCCCCCGGATCTTGAGGCCGTAGGCCATGTTGTCGAACACGCTCATGTGCGGATAGAGCGCGTAGTTCTGGAACACCATCGCGATGTCGCGGTCCTTGGGCTCGAGGTCGTTGACGACCCGGTCGCCGATCACGATCTCGCCGCCCGACACCGCCTCGAGGCCGGCGACCATTCGAAGCACCGTCGACTTTCCGCATCCCGACGGGCCGACGATCACGATGAACTCGCGGTCGGCGACGTTCATGTCGATGCCGTGCACGACGGCGACCTGGCCGAAGCTCTTGGTTACGTTCCTGAATTCGACTTTCGCCATGGGTCACTTCTCGGTTTCGACGAGGCCCTTCACGAACCACTTCTGCATCAGCAGCACGACCGCGACCGGCGGCAGCATCGCCAGGAGCGCGGTCGCCATCACGAGATTCCACTCGGTGAGCGCGTCGCCGCCGGCGATCATCCGCTTGATGCCGATCACCGTGGTGTACATGCTCTCCTGCGTCGTCACGAGCAGCGGCCAGAGGTACTGATTCCAGCCATAGATGAACATGATGACGAAGAGCGCGGCAATGTTGGTCTTGGAGAGCGGTAGCACGACGTCGACGAAGAAGCGCATGGGGCCCGCCCCATCGATCCGCGCCGCCTCGGCGAGCTCGCGCGGCACGGTCATGAAGAACTGCCGGAATAGGAAGGTCGCCGTCGCCGATGCGATCAGTGGCAGTGTCAGCCCGGCGTACGTGTTGATGAGGCCGAGGTCCGCGGCGACCTTGTAGGTCGGGAAGATGCGCACCTCTACCGGCAGCATCAGCGTGACGAAGATCATCCAGAAGAACGTCTTGCGCAACGGAAAGCGAAAATAGACGAACGCGAACGCCGAGATGATCGAGATCGCGATCTTGCCGATGGAGATCGTCAGCGCCATCACGAGGCTGTTCCACATCATCGGCCCGACCGCCGCACCCGACGCGCGCTCGCTGCCGTGCGCCAGCACCGCCTTGTAGTTCTCGACGAGGTGCGTGCCGGGGAGAAGACGCATCGGCACCTGGATCACCTCGTCCAGCGACAGCGTCGACGCGACGAAGGCGACCCAGAGGGGGAATGCGACGATCACCACGCCCCCGACGAGGACGAGGTGACGGAAGACCGTCAGCAGCGGGCGGTGCTCGACCATGGTCAGTAGTGGACCTTCCGCTCGACGTACCTGAACTGGATCACGGTGAGGGCGATGACGATGAACATCAACACGACCGACTGTGCGGCGGAGCCGGAGAGGTCGAGCGCCTGCATCCCGGCCTGGAACACCTTGTAGACGAGGATCTGCGTGGCCTGCCCGGGACCGCCCTGCGTCGTCGCGTCGACAATCGCGAACGTGTCGAAGAACGCGTAGACGATGTTGACGACGAGCAGGAAGAACGTCGTCGGCGACAGCAGCGGGAAGACGATCGTCCAGAACCGGCGCATCGGTCCCGCGCCGTCGATCGCCGCGGCCTCGATCATCGACTTCGGGATCGACTGCAATCCGGCGAGGAAGAACAGGAAGTTGTAGCTGATCTGCTTCCACACGGCGGCGATGACGATCAGCGTCAGCGCCTGGCCGCCGTTGAGGTAGTAGTTCCAGTTGACGCCGAGCTGGCGCAGCGCGAAGGTGATGATGCCGATCGACGGCGACAGCAGGAACAGCCACAGCACGCCGGCGACGGCGGCCGCGACCGCGTAGGGCCAGATCAGGAGCGTCTTGTATACGGCGGCGCCCTTGACGATGCGGTCGGCGAACACGGCGAGCAGCAGCGCGATCGCGAGGCCGATGACGGCGACCAGCAGCGAGAACACGGCCGTGACGCGGAACGAGCGCAGGTAGAGCGGGTCGTTCCAGAGCGTCCTGAAATTGTCGAACCAGACGAACTCGGTGTGCGTGCCGAAGATGTCCTGCACCAGCACCGACTGGTAGAGTGCCTGCGCGGCAGGCCAGAAAAAGAAGACGAGCGTGATCGCGATCTGCGGAGCGATCAGCGCATACGGAAGCCAGCGCGATCGGAATACGGCGCGATCGTCCATGCCGAGTCGCCGCCGCGCCCTCCGGTGAGAAGGCGCGACGGCGGCCGCGCTATTGGTTGGCCTTCTGGAACCGCTCGAGCTGCTCGTTGTCGCGGCGCACTGCCTCGTCGAGCGCCTGCTTGGCGGTCTTCTGCCCGTTCCAGACCTGCTCCAGCTCCTCGTCGTTGATGTTGCGGATCTCGACGAAGTTGCCGAAGCGCACGCCCTTCGAGTTGGCCGTCGGCGGCTTGTTGTTGAGCTCGCCGATCGCGATGTCGAAGCCGGGGTTCTTCTCGTAGAAGCCCTGGCTCTTGGTCAGCTCGTAGGCCGCGATCGTGATCGGCACGTAGCCCGTCGACTGGTGCCAGTCGGCCTGAACCTCGGGCGACGACAGGAACGTGAAGAACTTGGCGATGCCCTTGTAGACCGCCGGATTCTTCTGCGTCAGCACCCAGAGGGTGGCGCCGCCGATGATGGTGTTCTGCGGCGCGCCCGCGACGTCAGGCCAGTACGGCAACCGCGCCACGCGCCAGTTGAACTTGGCGTTGGCCTTGATGTTCGCGTACGAGCCGCTCGACGTCGTAATCATCGCGCAGTCGCCGCTCGTGAACTTCGCAAGCGGCTCGTCCTTGCGCCCGGCGTAGGTGAAGAGGCCCTTCTTCGACCAGTCGCCCAGCGTGCCGATGTGCTTCACCTGCACGGGACCGTTGAACTCCATCCGCGTGCCGAGCCCGCCGAAGCCGTTCTCCAGCGTGGCGAACGGCACGTTGTGCCACGCACTGAAGCTCTCGAGCTGCACCCAGGACTGCCATCCCGTCGTGAACGCGCAGGAGGCGCCCGACGCCTTCAGCTTCGCCGCGGCCTCGCCAACCTCCGGCCACGTCTTCGGCGGCTTGGTGGGATCGAGCCCCGCCTTCTTGAACGCGTCGTCGTTGATGTAGAGCACCTGCGACGAGCTGTTGAACGGCATCGACAGTAATCGGCCCTGCGTGTCCGAGTAGTAGCCGTAGACGGCGCCGAGGAAGGCCTTGGGGTCGAACTTCTCGCCCGACTCCGCCATCAGCTGGTAGACAGGCTTCACCGCACCCTTGGCGGCCATCATCGTCGCGGTGCCCACCTCGAACACCTGGACGATCTGCGGCGGGTTGCCGGCGCGGTAGGCGGCGATCGCTGCGGCCATCGATTCGTCGTACTGGCCCTTGTAGACCGGCGTGACCTTGTAGTCGCCCTGCGACGCGTTGAACTTGGTGGCGATCTCGTTGACCTTATCGCCGAGCTTGCCGCTCATCGAGTGCCACCACTGGATTTCCACGGCGGCGCTGGCCGACAGCGCGACACCGAACAGCGCGACCGCGGACGCGGCGCGCAGGAATGCTGCGACTGGACGTGACATGCTCCCTCCTCAGGGAAAAGCGGAAACGATCATGATGCCGTTTTCAGGTGTCCATTCTATTGCATTCCGGCCGGTGCAGGGCAGGCCGCCCGGTCGGGGAGCCCGCTGCGGCAGGTAGCCGCAGCGGAAAGGAGGGATTCAGTCGGCGGCGCCCGGCCGGGGCAGCGACTCAAGCGGCCGCTCCAGCTTCGGCAGCCTGACGGCGCGGCCCGCCAGCAGCGTGTACGCGGTCGGCACGACGAACAGCGTCAGCAGCGTGCCGAAGGCCATTCCGCCGACGATCACCCAGCCGATCTGCGTGCGCGACTCCGCGCCCGCGCCGTGCGCCAGGGCGAGCGGGAGCGCCCCCAGCACCATCGCGCCTGTGGTCATCATGATCGGCCGCAGCCGCAGCGTGGCGGCGTCGACGACGGCATTGGTCAGCGCCTCGCCCTTGGCCCGCAGCTGATTCGAGAATTCGACGATCAGGATCCCGTGCTTGGTGATGAGGCCGACCAGCGTGACCAGCCCGACCTGGCTGTAGATGTTGAGCGTCCCGCCGGTCAGCCACAGCAGGAACAGCGCGCCCGTCATCGACAGCGGGACCGACAGCATGATGATGAAGGGATGGACGAAGCTCTCGAACTGCGCGGACAGCACGAGGTAAATGAAGGCCAGCGCCAGCACGAACGTGAAATAGATCTCGGTGCCCGATTTCCTGAACTCGCGCGACTGGCCGTCGACATCGGTCTGCGCGGTGGGCGGGAGCGCCCGCTTCGCCGCGTCGTCCATGGCCGTCAGCGCGTCCTTGATGGCGTAGCCCGGCGCAAGCGTCGCGGTCACCTTGACCGCGCGCAGCCGGTTGAAGTGGTTGAGCGATTGCGGGGCAACGTGTTCGTGCACGTCGACCAGGTTGGACAGCTGGACCATGCCGCCGTCGCGCGAGCGCACGTACGCGTCGCTGATGTCGGACGGCGTCGACCGGTCGATCGGCGCGACCTGCACGATCACGTCGTACTGCTCGCCGTCCTTCTTGAACCGCGTGACCTGGCGCCCGCCCAGCATCGTCTCCAGCGTGCGGCCGACGGTGTCGACCGGCGTGCCGACGTCGGACAGCTTGTCGCGGTTGATCGTGACGCGGAGCTCCGGCGTGTTGAGGCGCAGGTCGGTCTGCATGTTCTGCACGCCCGGATACTTGCGCGCCTCGTCGACGAAGCGGTCGACGACGCGCTGCAATTCCGAGTAGGGGATCTGCGACATGATGACGTACTCGACCGGCGTCGACCGGAATGGCTGTCCCAGCGACGGCGGATTGATCGGGAAGGCAAACGCGCCGGGGATCGACATCAGCTTCGGCCGCAGCTCGTTCGCGATCTGCTGCTGGGTGCGGATCCGCTCCTCCCAGGGCTTGAGCCGCAGGAACGCGATCGCGTCGACGACGGTCGGAAATCCCGCGATCGCGCCGTACGCGAAGGCCTCCGGAATCTGCGCGTAGTATTCCTCGATCGGGCGCAACTGCTCGGCGGTGTACTGCGGTGTCGAGCCCTGCGGCGCCGACACGACCGAAAGAACGATGCCGCGGTCCTCGAGCGGGGCGAGCTCGCTTTTCAGCAGTGTGAAGAACAATGCGCCCAGCGCGAGGACCACGCACCACGCGGCGATCACATAGCCGCGATGGCGCAGCGTGATGCCCAGCAGGCGGCGGTACGAGCGCGTCTGCGCGTCGATGAACGCCTCGATCCGGTTGTAGATCCACGAATGCTTCGCCTGGTGCCGCAGCAGCTGCGAGCACATCATCGGCGACAGCGTCAGCGCGACGAATCCCGAGACCAGCACGGCGCCGGCCAGCGCGAGCGCGAATTCGATGAAGAGCCGGCCGATGCGCCCCTGCGCGAACGCGAGCGGCGCGTACACCGATGCGAGCGTCAGTGTCATCGCGATGATGGCGAAGCCGATTTCGCGTGCGCCGGCGATCGCCGCCGCCTTCGGCGGCTGGCCTGCCTCGACGTGCCGGAAGATGTTCTCCAGCATCACGATCGAATCGTCGACGACGAGACCTATCGCCAGAACGAGCGCGAGGAGCGTCAGCGTATTGATCGTGAATCCGAAGACGTACATCAGCGCGAAGGCGCCGACCAGCGACACCGGGATCGTCACCAGCGGGATCACCGTCGCGCGAAGGCTCCGGAGGAAGAAGAAGATCACCAGCACGACGAGCGCGATCGCCTCGAGGATCGTCTCGAACACCGACGCGATCGAGTGGTCGATGAAGACCGACGTGTCGTAGCCGATGACGAGATGCATCCCGGACGGGAGCGTCGTGTTGATCTGCTTCACCTCCGCCTGCACTGCCTTGGAGAGATCGAGTGGATTCGCGACCGCCTGCTTGACCACGCCGATGTTGAGCGATGGCTTGCCGTTGAAGCGCGACACCGTGCGCTCGTCGACGGCGCCGATCGCGACGTTGCCGACGTCGCGGATGCGCACGGGATACCCGCCGACGTTGGCGACGATGATGCTGCCGAACTGCTCGGGCGTCTGGAGGTCGGTTTCGGCAACCACCGTGAACTCGCGCGCCTGCGATTCGATGCGGCCAGCCGGGATCTCCGCGTTCTGGCGTCGGATCGCATCCTCGACGTCCTGCACGGTCAGCTTGTAGCCTCCGAGGCGCGTGCGGTCGAGGTCGATCCGCATCGAAATCTGCCGCTCGCCGAATACGCGAACGTCGGAGGCCCCGGGCAGCACCGACAGCCGCGGCTGGATGTAGCGCTTCACGTAGTCGGAGGCCTCGAGCGGCGAAAGCGTCCCCGCCTGCACGGCGATGTAGATCACCGGATTCGAATCCGCCTCGACCTTGCCGATGATCGGCTCGTCGATCGTGTCGGGCAGCCGGCCCCTAACCCGCGCGACCTTGTCGCGAACGTCGGCGGCGGCCGAGTCGGGGTCGCGCTTCAGCGTGAAGCGGACGTTGATCTGGCTTATCTCCGACCGGCTCTGCGATGTCATCACCTCGACGCCCTCGATGCCGGACAGCGAATCCTCGAGCGGTTTCGTCACCTGCGACTCGACGACCTCGGCCGACGCACCGCGATAGGTCGTCGTGACGCTGACGACGGGCTCGTCGATGCGCGGATATTCGCGCACCGGCAGCCGCGTGTACGCGATCAGCCCGACCAGCAGGACGATGAGCGAGAGCACGGTCGCGAAGACCGGCCGACGGATGCAGATTTCGGGGAGCAGCATCGGCGGGCGCGCGTCAGGTGCGCGGCGGCGCGGCGCCTGCCTGCGCGGGCGTGACGGGTTTCGCCGGCGCCGGACCGTTGTCCGCGGCGACCGGCGTCGCCGCTGGCGCGATGGTCACCGGCATCCCGTCGCGCAGCTTCAGTTGTCCGGCCGTGACCACGATGTCGCCGGCATCGACGCCCTTCGTCAACTCGACGCGGGCGTCGCGGCGCTGGCCTGTCTCGACCTTCGCGCGCGTCACCTTGCCGTCGACGACCTTGAACACGTATTGATCCTCGCCCTGCGGCACCAGCGCCTGCTCGGGCACGACGAGCGTGTCGCGCTCGTTCTTGGTGATGAGGCGCACGCGCGCGAACATGCCGGGACGAAGCGCCGTGTCGGCGTTGCGCACCTGCGCGCGGATCACGATCGCCCGGCCGCCGGCGTCGACCAGCGGATTGATCGCGAACACCTTGCCCTCGTAGGTCTTGCCGGGAAGCGCGTCGAGACCGATCTCGAGCGTCTGACCGACGCCGACCTGCTTCAGGTAGACCTCGGGCACTCGGAAGTCGACCTTGAGCGGATCGATCGACTCGAGGTTGACGAGATCCTGGCCCTCCTTGACGTAATCGCCCAGCGACACCGAGCGCAGGCCGACGACGCCCGAGAACGGCGCCTTGATCACCGTCTTCGCCAGATGCGCCTGCGCGAGCGCAATCGCCGCCTCGGCGAGCCGCAGATTGTTTTCCGCCTCGTCCTTCGCCTGGCTCGAGATGAACCCCTGCTTCTGCAGATCGATCGCACGCTCGTATTTCGTCTTCGCGAGCCACAGGTTCGCCTTCGCCTGCTCGTACTCGGCCTCGTTGATCGCGGGATCGAGCCTCACCATCGTCGTGCCTTTGGCGATCGGCAGGCCTTCCTTGAATTCAATCGCGCTTACGCGGCCGGCAACCTCGGGGCGCAATGTCACCGACTCGTCGGAACGCAGGCTGCCGACGGCGGTGATCACCTGCGGCATCGGCGCCGCGGCGACCTTCGCGACCTCGACGGCGACGCCGGGCATCGCGCCCGCGCCGGCCGGCGACTTCGCGGCGCCCGTCGCACCCGCCGCGGCCGCGGTCGTGTCCGTGCGGCTCTGGCCAAGCCAGTAGCCGCCGCCGGCGGCAACGACCACGGCGAGAAGTGCAACGATCGCAGCGATACCTCGTTTCATCAGGGGGGGCCCATCCGGGAAATGGGCGCGCGACGCCCAAAGCGCACGATTATGCGCCGCGGCAGCGGACCCCGGCAATCAGCGCCTTCACGGCGCCGCCGCGGCGGACGGCTATCGGACCGCGTTGCATTCCCGGGCAATCGCCGGAAGAATTGCACCGCGTTCGCACCGGGGTCGCGCCGACGGGTTCGCGTCATGGCCAAACGCGATGTCGGGTCCGCGGCCATGGCGCCACGAGGGACGTCAGGCAATGCGACAATGTGGCCGCCCGCATCACCGGAGGAGCCATGATTCGAATTGCAATGCGTGTCCTGTCGGCCGTCGCGGCCGTCGCCGCTGTGACCGTGGCGGCCAGCGCATTGGCGCAGGCGCCGGCGTATCCGTCGAAGCCGATCCGGCTGGTCGTGCCTTTTCCACCGGGCGGTGCCACCGACATTCTCGCCCGCGACGTCGCGCAACGGCTCACCGAAGCGTGGGGCCAGTCGGTCGTCGTCGACAATCGTCCCGGCGCCGGCGGCAACATCGGCACCGAGCTCGTCGCAAAGGCGGCGCCGGACGGCTACACACTCGAGATGGGCACCGTCGGCACGCACGCGATCAACGCGAGCCTCTACGCGAAGATGCCGTACGACCCCGTGAAGGACTTCGCGCCGGTGATCCTCGTCGCCGGCGTTCCCAACGTCCTGGTCGTCAATCCGTCGCTGCCGGTCAACTCGGTCGCCGAACTCATCGCCTATGCGAAGGCCAATCCCGGCAAGCTCAACTTCGCATCGTCGGGAAACGGGACGTCGATCCACCTGTCCGGTGAGCTCTTCAAGGTGATGGCCGGCGTGCAGATGGTGCACGTCCCGTACAAGGGCAGCGCGCCAGCCGTGCAGGATCTGATCGCCGGCCAGGTGCAGCTGATGTTCGACAACCTGCCGCCGTCGCTGCCGCAGATCAGGGCCGGAAAGCTCCGTGCGCTGGCCGTGACCTCGGCGACGCGCGCGCCGGCGCTGCCGGATGTGCCGACGATCGCCGAGGCCGGGCTGCCTGGATTCGAGGCGTCATCGTGGTTCGGGATCCTGGCGCCCGCCGGGACGCCTCCCGCGATCGTTGCGAAGCTGAATACGGAAATCGGAAAGTGGCTCGCCACACCGGAGGCGCAGGAAAAGCTCCGCAGTCAGGGTGCGAGCCCTGCGGGCGGGTCGCCCGAGGATTTCGCGAAGCACATCGCGGCGGAGACCACAAAGTGGGCGAAAGTCGTGAAGGATTCGGGGGCTAAGATCGACTAGATCGTCGGCGGCGGCGTTACCAGCGCAACGCCGCCGCAGCGAGTGTCGCCCACGCGGCGAGGAACGCGATGCCGCCTACGGGTGTCAGCACGCCCGGCGCGTGATTGCCGGTCAGCGTGATGAAGTAGAGCGAGCCGCAGAAAAGCACGAGTCCGGCGACCAGCAGCCATCCCGAAGCCGCGAGGAGTCGGCTGCGCGGCTTGTGCAGCAGCAGGATTCCGACGCCGAGAAGACCCAACGCATGGAAGAAGTGATATTGCACGGCGTTGGCGAACGCGGGTTGCAGGTCCGGGGCGATCACCGTGCGAAACGCGTGAGAACCGAGCGCGCCCGCGCCGACCGCGACGAAGAGGAATGCGGCGGCGAGCGTCACTGCGATCCGCGGGCTCATCGCGGCGCCTCGTGCCGGCAGATGCGGATCGGCGTGGATCGCGCGACTGGTCCGCTGCGAAATCGCCGGTTTCGTCTAGAATGATGCACGCGCACCTCTTCCCGAGCGCAAAGGATAGCATCGTGACGATCGAACGCCGCCACGTCGGCAAGCGCCTTTCCGAAGCCGTGATCAACCGCGCCTCCGGAACGGTCTATCTCGCTGGACAGGTTGCCGACGAGCCATCCGCGGACATCACCGGACAGGCGCAGCAGGTCCTGGCGCAAATCGACGATCTGCTCTTCGAGGCCGGAACCGACAAGTCGAAGATCCTGTCCGCGACGATCTACCTGCCTGACATGGGCGACTTCGCCGCGATGAACGCCGTGTGGGAGAAATGGGTCGTGCCCGGGCAGACGCCCGCCCGCGCGACGGTCCAGGCGACGCTCGCGGCGCCGCAGTACCGGATCGAGATCCAGGTCGTCGCCGCGACCGCGATTCCGGCGTGACCAAGAATCCGATGTCCACCTCCCTTTCAGCTTCCGCGCGCGCCGTCGTCGCCGCGACGCCGCCGCGCGAGGCGGTTGCAACCAGCGGCACCGCGGCGCTGCCGGTCAGCCGTGCGACCTTCGACGAAGTCATGGTGCCGTGCTACGCGCCGGCACAATTCATTCCGGTGCGCGGCGAAGGCTCGCGCGTGTGGGATCAGGACGGCCGGATGTACATCGACTTCGCGAGCGGCGTCGCCGTCACCGCGCTCGGCCATTGCCATCCGGCGATGCTGCGCGCGCTGGAAGAGCAGGCGAAGAAGCTCTGGCACACGTCGAACTGGCTCACCAACGAGCCGGCGCTGCGCCTTGCGAAGCGTCTCACCGACGCGACGTTCGCCGAGCGCGCGTTCTTCTGCAACTCCGGCGCCGAGGCGAACGAGGCCGCGCTGAAGCTCGCGCGGCGCTTCGCGCACGACCGCTACGGCGCGCAGAAGGCGCGCGTCATTTCGACGCTCAACGCGTTCCACGGCCGCACGCTCTTCACCGTGACCGCGGGCGGCCAGGCGAAATACGCGACGGGCTTCGGGCCCAATCCGGCCGGCTTCACGCATATTCCCTACAACGACGTCGTCGCGCTGGAAGCCGCGTTCCGCGACGAAGGCGGCGATGACGTCTGCGCGGTGATCCTGGAGCCGCTGCAAGGCGAAGGCGGCATGATCCCGGGCACGCCGGAATTCCTGCAGGCCGCGCGCCGGCTCTGCAGTGAGCACCACGCGCTTCTCATTCTCGACGAGGTCCAGAGCGGCATGGGCCGCACGGGGACGCTCTTTTCCTACATGCAGAAGGGCATCGTCCCGGACGTCATGACGAGCGCCAAGGGTCTGGGCGGCGGCTTCCCGGTCGGCGCGATGCTCACAACCGCCGACATCGCGAGCGCCTTCACGGTCGGCGTGCACGGAAGCACATACGGCGGCAACCCGCTCGCCTGCGCGGTCGCCGGCGCGGTCTTCGACGTCATCAACACCACCGAGGTGCTCGACGGCGTGAGGGCGCGGCACGCGCTCTTCATGGAAGGCCTGAAGGCGATCAACACGCGCCGGCGCGTCTTCGCCGACCTGCGCGGCGAAGGCGTGTGGCTGGGCTGCGAGCTCGATGCCTCGTGGAAGGGCAAGGCAATGGACGTCGTGAAGGCCGCCGGAGACGCGGGACTGCTCGTGCTCGTCGCCGGACCGGACGTCGTGCGCCTCGCGCCGTCGCTCGTCATCAGCCTCGACGAGATCCTCGAGGGCCTCTCGCGCCTCGAAACCGCGCTCAATCGATCCCTGACGTAATGCGCGGTCGTGTAACTCCTCGGCGTCCTTCGTCATTCCCGCGAAAGCGGGAATCCAGCTTCGTTGCCTCGAAAGGCACTAGGTCCCCGCCTCCGCGGGGACGACGACCTCCACACATCTGAGCGGTAGCGATGTTCTATGTCCGCCCGATCGCGCCTGATGACCTGCCCGCGGTGTTCGCGCTCTCCGAGCGCACCGGCCACGGGCTGACGACGCTGCCGGCGAACCGGGATCGCCTCGCGTCGCGCATCGCGCGCTCGGTGGCGTCGTTCGCGGGGACCGCCTCGCGCGGGGAGGCCTGCTACGTGTTCGTGCTGATCGACGCGGCGACCGCGCGGGTCGTCGGCATCGCCGCCATCGAAGCCGCCGTCGGCCTGACCGAGCCCTGGTACAACTATCACGTGGGCACGCTGGTGCACGCGTCGCGCGCGCTCGACGTCTACACCGTTGCGCCGACGCTCTTCCTGTCGAACGATCACACGGGACATACCGAGCTTTGCTCGCTGTTCCTCGACCAGGCGTACCGGCGCGGGCGCAACGGCCCGCTGCTCGCCAAGAGCCGCCTCCTCTTCATCGCCGAGTTCGCCGAGCGTTTCGCGCCGAAGGTGATTGCCGAGCTGCGCGGCAAGGTCGACGCCGACGGCAAGAGCCCGTTCTGGGAGGGATTGGGCCGGCATTTCTTCGCGATGGAATACACGACGGCCGACTATCTCACCGGCATCGGCCAGAAATCGTTCGTCGCCGAGCTGATGCCGCGCCATCCCGTGTACGTCAACCTGCTGCCCGAATCGGCGCGCGCGGCGATCGGCGAGGTGCACGACGACACCCGCGCGGCGCGAACGATGCTGGAGCAGGAGGGCTTCCGTTACGAGGGTTACATCGACATCTTCGACGCGGGCCCGACGGTCGAATGCTTCCGCGACAACGTCCACGCGGTGCGGCAGAGCCAGATCCTGGAAATCACGCAGGGTGAGCGGGACCCCGTTCCCGACACTCTGGCGGAAGAGATCCCGTGGCTCGTCTCGAACCGGCGCTTCGAGGATTTTCGCGCGATCATCGCGCCGGCGCCGCCGCGCGTCGACCGCTTTCCGCTGCTGCCCTACGCCGCGAAGGTGCTCGCGCTCGCCGACGGCGACACCGTGCGCGCAGTGCCGCTCGCGCCGCGGGACCGGTAGATGGAGATCAATTTCGACGGCATCCCGGGCCCGACGCACAACTATTCCGGGCTCGCGGAAGGCAATCTCGCCTCGGAGAAGCACGCGCACCGCATCGCCAATCCGCAGGCGGCGGCGCTGCAGGGACTCGCAAAGATGCGCGCGCTCGCGGCACGCGGCTATCCCCAGGCGGTGCTGCCGCCGCACGAGCGTCCCGCGGTCGACGCGCTCCGCGCGCTGGGCTTCGCCGGGACCGACGCCGCGATCATCGCCACGGCCGGGCGCGACGCCCCGCGGCTGCTCGCCGCATGTTCGTCCGCGGCGGCGATGTGGGTCGCCAACGCGGCGACGGTGAGTCCTTCCGCCGACACGGCCGACGGCCGGCTCCATTTCACGCCGGCGAACATGGCGAGCCACTTCCATCGCGCACTCGAGGCGCCCGTGACCACACGCGTGCTGCGTGCGATCTTCGCCGACCCGGCGCGCTTCGTCGTCCACGATCCGCTGCCCGCTGCGCCGCAGCTCGGCGACGAAGGTGCCGCCAATCACACGCGTTTCGAGGCGGCAGATGGAGGCGGCGTCGAGTTCTTCGTCTACGGACGTTCCGGATTCGACGACACCGGCGCCGCGCCGCGGCGATTCCCCGCGCGACAGACGCTTGACGCCTCGGCTGCAATCGCGCGCCGGCACGCGCTCGACCCCGCGCGCGTCGCGTTCGCGCAGCAGAACCCGGAAGCGATCGACGCAGGCGTCTTTCACAACGACGTGATCGCCGTCGGTCACGATAGGGTTCTCTTTTGCCACGAGCGTGCCTACCTCGATCAGCCGCGGGTGCTCGCAGACCTCGCTGCCAGGATCGGCAACGGCTTCGTTCCGCTGATCGTGACGAACGAGGACGTGAGCCTCGCCGACGCGGTGTCGACGTACCTCTTCAACAGCCAGCTGCTGACGCGGCCGGACGGCCGGCTGCTGCTCGTCGCGCCGGCGGAGTGCCGCGAGCATCGCGGCGTCGACGCGTATCTCGGACGACTCATCGCGAGCGGCGGGCCGATCGCCGAAGTGCTCATGTTCGACCTGAAGCAGAGCATGGAGAACGGCGGCGGACCGGCGTGCCTCCGATTGCGGGTCGCGCTGACCGATGCCGAGCGGGCGTCGATCGGCGCCCGCGTGCTGCTCGACGACGCGCTCGCGGGAGAGCTCGACGGCTGGATCCGCCGCAACTATCGCGACCGGCTCGCCCCCGCCGATCTCGCGGACCCGGCGCTGCTCGACGAATCGCGGCGCGCGCTGGACGAGCTCACGAACCTGCTGCGCCTGCCGCCGGTATATCCATTCCAGCTCGCGGGCGCCTGAACGCACGCCGGGCAACGTCAGGCCGGATGGCGATGTGCGGACCGCGCACAAACAGCAGACTATCCGCGCAATGATTGCGAAAACGAGATCGCCACGAGCGGCCGCCCAAGCCACGGTCGGCGTGAAATCGTCCGAGCCCACTCTCGCGGCGGTCGTTCGCCAGCAAACAGGTGCCGCATGGTCGCTTGCGCGCCGGCTGTGCGGCGAAGGACGCGTTACCGTAGACGGCCAGCGCCGCCTCGACCCCGCGTCGCGCGTCGCGCCAGGGATGGTGGTCGCGGTCGACGTGCAGGCACCCAAGCTGCGCACCGGTCCGCTCGGCGAGAGCGCGATCGTGTTCTGCGACCGCGACATCGTCGTGGTAGACAAGCCGGCCGGAATGCTCAGTGTCGCCGACGCGCCGGGGAACAGGGAAACGCTCGTCGATTACCTTCGAACGATGGTGCGGCGGATTGGAGGGCGCGGGGTGGACGCTCCGCTCGGCGTGGTTCACCGCCTCGACAGGGACACGAGCGGCGTGATGGTGTTCGCGCGGACCGCCCAGGCGAAGCGCGCACTGGCTGCACAGTTCCGCGATCATACCGTCGATCGCGTCTACCACGCGATCGCGCACGGCGCCGTCACCGCAACGCGTACCGAGACGAACCTGCTTCCGGATCGCGGCGACGGATTGCGCGGGTCGCACGGACATTTTCGACGCTCGAAGGGCGACGCGCCGATCGACGCGAAACGGTCGGTGACGCACATCAGTCCAATCGCCACGCTTGCCGGTGCCACGCTCGTCGAATGCCGCCTCGAAACGGGGCGCCAACATCAGATTCGAATCCACCTGTCCGAGTTCGGCCACCCATTGGTCGGGGAGCGCGTGTACATCCGCGACTACGCCGGCCCGACGATCCAGGCGACACGCCCGATGCTGCATGCGCGGACGCTCGGATTCGTGCATCCGCGCACGGGAGAGCGTCTTCTGTTCGAGCGCGAGCCGCCCGAGGACTTTCGGGCGATGATCGAAAGGCTGGTGTCGACGCGGCGGTGACTTTCACACCCTGACGGCGCCGACGGAACCCCGGAGCGTCAGTCGATCTTCATGCCGCCGCAGGCTGCGGCGACGCGCGCGTACTCCTCGGGCGAATCCACCGTGCGTTGCCGCTCCTTGATCCGCCGCATGCTGTCGTGGATCAGCGGCTCGATGTGAACTCCGAGCCGGTCGCGGATCTGCGCATCCGCATGCGCGCGATCGGACGCGTAGAAGATCGTGTTGCCGAAATCCGCGGTGACCGCCTCGCGCAGCTCGCGCGCGAGCAGCGCGATGAACTCGGAATAGACGGCAACGTGCTTGCGCTCGTGCTCCAGGATCACGGCCTCGCGGCATTCGTCGCCATGGTATTCGCTGGCGACGTAGACAGTCATCGGCTTCATCGCGAGCGTGATCCTTATCACAGGCCGGACACAAGCGCGCCCGCCCTGCTTCTCCTCGATGCCCTGCAGATCCGTGAAGCTCTGGTAGCCGACCTTGGTCAGCGTGAGCCCCAGGGCGCGGTCGTAGGATCCCGCGTCGGGGCTCATTTCCGTGAGCTCGCGATACGATCGGGTCGCGTCGACGTCATAGTTGATCGGCGCCGTGGTGATATCGACCTGCGTCGGCGGCAGCTGGCGCTCGCAGACCTTCTCGAACGGGACGAGCCCGACGCGCGCCGCGACCGAGGTGGCCCGGTCGCAGCCGCAAACGAGTGCGGCGGCGGCCAGTGCCGCGATCGGCGCGGCGCGCCAGCCGCCGCCGCGCCGGCGCCGCCGATTTCCGGGTCGCGCGCCCGTCATTCGCCGACGACTGCCGGCAGCTTGTGATGGCGCCGCACCGGCGACCAGACGATCGCCGCCGCCACCAGCACGAGCCCCAGCGCGCCGACGGTGAGCAGCGTCGCGCGAAGCCCGATGACCGTCGCCAGTGCGCCGCCGGCCAGCGAGCCCAGCGGCGCCGCGGCGACCGTGAGGAAACGCATCGTCGCCGTCATCCGGCCGAGGAGGCGGTCCGGCGTGATCGCCTGGCGCAGCGACAGGTAGTTGATCCCGAACAGCACCGCGCCGAAGTCGAACATCAGCATCGCGAGGCCGAGCAGCGTCGTCGCGAGCCAGGCGGGTCCCGACACGAGGCCGAACGCCTGCCAGCCGAGCGCGGTCAACGTGAGCCCGTGCACGATCACGGGGCCGACGCCGAAGCGCGCGGCGAGCCGCTCCGCGAGCGCGGCCGCGAGCACGCAGCCGACCCCGCCGAACATGTACGTGAGGCCGATCGCTCCCGGCGAGAGCGAAAGCTCGCGCGTCGCGAAGAGGATCAGCACCGCGACCTGCATGTGGTGCAGGATCTGCCACAGCCCCGCGAGCCACGCCAGCGCGAGCAGCGTCCGGTTGTTCCAGACGAGCTTCAGGCCTTCGTGGATCTCCTGCGTGACCGACGCCGACGTGCCGGGATGCACGACGTCGCGCTGCGCCCGCACGCGGCGCAGCATCAGCGCCGAGACGAAGAACGCGCAGGCGTCGAACGCGATCGCGAAGGGCGCCGTCAGCAGCTGGATCAGCACGCCGGACAGGCCCGGACCGATCAGCGCCGCCGACGTCTCGCCGAGCGTTATCTTGGCGTTCGCCTCGACCAGCCGCCGCCGCCCGGCCAGCTGCGCGAGCAGCACTTGGTAGGCGGCGCCGCCGACGACGTTCTGCACGCCGCAGAAGAATCCGACGACGAACAGGATCTCGATCGACAGAGCGTTGAAATACGCAGCGGCCGGAATCGCCAGCAGCGCGACGCCGCGCCCGATGTCGGACGCGATGACGATGGGCAGACGGCGCACGCGGTCGATCAGCACGCCCGCGTGCAGGCTGACGAGCGCGAACGGCAGCGTCTCGAGCGCCACCAGCACGCCCATCTGCATCGGCGTGGCGTGCAGCAGCACCGCGGCCGTCAGCGGCAGCGCGAGGTTCGTGATCTGCGCGCCGAACGACGTGATCGTCAGCGAGCCCCACAGCTTCATGAACTCCGGATGGCGCCAGAGCCCGCGGAAGTTGCGCCGGAAAAAATCCTGTATGCGTAACATGGTGTTGCCTGTTCACCGGCAAAGCCGGAATGCGCCACAAAAGGCGGCGAAAATGCATGGCGACAGGCGGGTGCTGCGAAGGTGCCGGAATCCAACTCCCGCCTGCTGCCCGGGCGGGGACTCCGGCCGGACGACTACCGCGTAACGCCGCGGCAGATCGGAAGCGAGGCGGTGCGATGCGCCATGCGCGGCGGCCAATGCTCCGGCCGGCTGCCGCGTGCGCGCACGACCGCCGCGCCCGCAATGGCGGACGGCGTCGGGAAGATGTGGCGCGCGTGATTCATGGGTGCTCGCAAAAAGGCAGTCGAGGTGGATGTTGTTGCTCTCGGCGCGATTTTACGCGACGGCCGGCGGTTCGGCAATTCCACGCCCGATTGCGGAGCGGAATTGGCGATGAGGTGTCGCAATCGCGCAACGTCGCTGCGGGGCATCATTTCCCGGACTTCTGTCGCACCATGTCGACGTCCATGTATTTCCAGGGATGCTCCCAGTACGCATGCTTCCGATAGCCCAGCACCCACGGCTGCACCAGGGTGTTTTCGATCGGATAGAAACCGATCCACCACGGGTTGTACGCCGCGACGATCTCCGACATCTTCCGGTAGAGGGCGTTGCGCTCGGCGCCGTCGGGCAGGCGCCGCGATGCCCGGTAGAGGTCGTCGAACTCCGGCAGCGCAAAGCGCGCGTAGTTGGTCTGCCCGATGTTGGGCCCGTACAGGAGCTGCATGAACGCGTCGCCCTCGCCGTACTGCGTGATCCAGCCGACGCGCCACATCGGCAGCTGTCCGACCTTGCCCATCTTGATGAGATCCGGGAACTTCTGCTTGAGGAACTCGATGCGCAGGCCGATCGCCTTCATACCGCGCAGCCACAGCTCGTCCGCCTCACGATCGCGCGCCGACGGCGTCGATGCCATGATCAGCGTCAGCGGCTTGCCGTCGGGCATCTCGCGGTAGCCGTCGCCATCGCGGTCGACGTAGCCGAACTTGTCGAGCAACGCCTTCGCCGCAGCCGGATCGTACTTGACGCCGACGTCGAGCGCGGCATCGTGGCCCGGGAGATTCGGCGGAATCGGCTGCGTGGCAGGCAACGCCTGCCCCTGGTAGACGACGCGGATCAGCGCCGCGCGTTCGAAGCCGAGCGCGATCGCGCGGCGGAGCGCGATCTTTTCCTTTGCCATGCCGCCGACGACGGGGTCCTCCATATTGAAGTACGCGTACTGCAGTGCCGGCTGCGTGACGCGGGCGAGACGCACGTCGCGCGCGGTGTACTGGGAGCGCAGCGCGTCGTTCTGAAGCACGTTGTCGGACAGGTCGGACGGGACGTTGACGTAGTCGAGCGCGCCGCTGTTGAAGGCGAGAAGCCGCGGGTTCGATTCCTCGATGATGGAGACCTCGATCCGGCCCACGATCGGCAGCTTCTTGCCGCGCAGGCCCGCGAACGGATCGCCGGGCTCGGGGTGGGCGCTTGCGGGAAACTTCTCGTCGCGATAATTGGGGTTGGCCTCCAGCACGATCTGCTGCCCGCGGCGCCACGATTTCAGCAGGTAGGGGCCGGTGCCGACCGGGTTCGCCTGGATCCACCCACTGGCGTCGCCGTACGCCTCGACGACCTCGCGCGCGACTGCGGCCATCGGGGAGGTCGTCATGTACCCCTGCATGATGTAGTCGGGCTCCTTCAGCTGCATCCGGATGGTGTAGCGGTCGGTCGCCCGCAGCCCCTCGATCGCCGCGTCGTAGTCGAATTTCCCCGATTTGGCCCCGGCCTCGACCACCGCGTCGGCGCCGACGATCTTGCCCTGGAGGTACCACGCGAACGGCGAGCGCATCTTGGGATCGATGAGCCGCTTCCACGAATAGACGTAGTCGGCGGCGGTGAGCTCGCGCTTCCTCCCCTTGAACGCCGGGTCGTCGGCGAAATAGATGCCGGGCCGGACCCTCATCGTCCACGTCCGCCCACCGTCGGTGATCTCGGGCATCGCTGTCGCGGTGTTCGGCACGCGTGTGTACGGCCGCTTGAAATAGTCCCAGCCGTAGAGCGTGTCGAAGATCGCGTGCTGGATGTGATCCGAATAGAGGTCGCTCGTCGCCTGCGGATCGAACCCCGTCTCGGCGACGATGAACGCCGTGCGCAGCGTCTTGCCCATGTCGGCGGCGATGGACGCGCCGGGGACGGCCAGCGCGACGGCGAGGAGCGCGACCGCGACGATCCCGCGAACGCGCGGCGACAGGGCGATCCGGTGCAGCATCGCTATTTCGTGGCGCTCTTGCGCAGCGCGACGTCGAGGTCGAGATACATCCACGGATGCTGGTTGTACGAATCGTACTTGTAGCCCAGCACCCACGGGTGCACGACGATGTTCTCGATACGGTACGTGTGCAGGACCCATGGCGCATAGGCGACGACGAGCTTCGACATCTCGCGATACAGTTTCACCCGCTCGGGGCCGTCGGGAAGCTTCTTCGCGCGGTCGTAGAGCGCGTTGAACTCGGGCAAATCGAAGCGGCCGAGGTTCGACATGCCCTTGTGCGGGCCGTACAGCAGATCGAGGAAGCCGCTGCCATTGGCATTGGTGTTGGTGTTCGCGAGACCCCACATCTGCAATTGGCCGGCCAGGCCCTGCTTCAGCGTGTCGGGAAACTTCTGCTTGGTGAAGTCGATGCGGATGCCCACCGCATCCATGCTCTTCTTCCACAGCTCGTCGAACTGGCGGTAGATCGCGGACGGGTCGGAGGCGAGGGTCAGCTTGAGCGGCTTGCCGTCCGGCATGTCGCGCCAGCCGTCGCCGTCCTTGTCGACGTAGCCGAACTTGTCGAGCAGCGCCCTGGCGCCGGCGACGTCGTCGTGCGCGGCGCCCTGATAATCCGGATCGTGGCCAAAGACGTTCGGCGGGATCGGCTGCGTCGCGCGCATCGCCTGGCCGAGGCGGATCACCTTGATCTCGTCCTCGTTGTTGTAGGCCATGCTGATCGCGCGGCGAAGCGCGATCTTGTCGTTGCTGTACCCGCCGACGATGGGATCGTCCATGTTGAAGTACGTGTAGACGACAGTGGGCTGCACGCCGCGCCCGAGGAGGATGCCCTTGGCCGCGAACTCCGGCTTCAGCTTGTCGCCGTTCATCACCTTGGGCACAAGATCGGTCGGCACCGTGATGTAGTCGAGCTCGCCCTTCTCGAAGGCCAGGAGCCGCGGATTGGACTCCTCGATGATGCTAATCTCGATGCGACCGATCATAGGCAACTTCTTGCCGTGCATCTTCGCCTCGATCGCACGGTCTTCGGGCTGCTTGCTGTCGGGATACGTTACGTCGCGAAAGGTCGGGCTCGCTTCCAGCACGATCTTCTGGCCGCGGCGCCACTCCTTCAGCCGGTACGGCCCGGTCCCGACCGGGTTTTCCATGACCCAGCCGCTCGTGTCGCCGTAGGCCTTGACCACTTCGCGCGCGACGGCGGCAGTCGCGGACGAGTTGAGGTCGGCGAGGAGATCGTAGGCGGGATAGGTGAGCTTCAGGCGCAGCGTGTAGCGGTCGATCGCCTGCGCCCCTTCGAGCCTTGCGTCGTAGTCGAATGCGCCGGTCTTGCGCGCCGACTCGATCGCCGCCTTCGCGCCGACCAGCCGGTCGTCGAGGATCTGCGCGTTGTTGGAGCGCAGCTTCGGGTCGATCAGCCGCTTGAACGAAAAGACGTAATCCTCGGCGACGAGCTCGCGCTTCTTGCCCTTGAACACCGGGTCGTCGGAAAAGTAGATGCCGGGCCTGATGCGGATCGTCCACGTGAGGCCGTCGGCGGAGATCTCGGGCAGCGCGGCAGCGGTGTTCGGAACGATCTTGTAGGGCCGCGCGAGATGATCGTACCGGTAGAGCGGATCGAACATCACGCGGTTGACGAAGTTCGAGTAGAGGTCGGAGGACGCCTGCGGATCGAATCCGTTCTCCGGCACGATGAATGCGACGTGCAACGTCTTGTCCATGTCGGCGGCCGGCGCCGCGGGCGCGAATCCCGCCAGCAGCGCAACGGCGCATATTCCACGGAGCCACCGCGCCATCATTGCGCCACCGGCCGCCGCGGCATCTTCACGTCGATGTCGTAGTACTGCCACGGATGCTGCTGGAAGACGCTGTGCTTGTAGCCGATGAGCCATGGGTAGCGGATCACGTTCTCGTAACGGTAGACGTCGAAGTACCAGGGGGCGTACGCCGACGCGATGGCCGACATCTCGCGGAAGACCTTCGCTCGCTCGGGATTGTCGGGCATGCTGCGCGAGCGGTCGTAGAGGCGGTCGAAATCGGGTTGCTTGAAGCGCGACAGGTTGGACAGGCCGGCGTGGCCCCCGTAGAGGAGACCGAGAAATCCGTAGCCATCGGTGGTCGTGCTGATGTTGCCGAGGTACCACATCTGCAGCTGCCCCGCGAGCGCCATCTTGAGGAGCTCCGGCCACTTCTGCTTGACGAACTGCACCTTGACGCCGATCGCGGTGAGGCTCCGCTGCCACATTTCCTCGTACAGACGGCCACGGGCGTCCGTCGTCGCGCCCATCGAGATCACCAGCGGCTTGCCGTCGGGCAGGTCGCGCCAGCCGTCGCCGTTGCGATCGACGTAGCCGAACTTGTCGAGCAGCGCCTTCGCGCCGGGGACGTCGTAGTGAACGTGGCCCTGGAATTTCGGATCGTAGCCGGACACCCCGGGCGGTATCGGCTGCGTCGCGCACTCGGCCTGTCCCTGCCAGAGGATGCGGATCTCCTCCTCGCAGTTGTAGGACATGCCGAATGCACGCCGCAGGGCAATGCGTTCCTGCGTGTAGCCGCCGATAACGGCGTCCTCCATGTTGAAATACGTGTAGTTGATCGCGGGCTGGACGCCGCGCGCGAGCTTCACGCCAGCCTTCGCGAAACGCGGCTGCAATCCGTTGCCGAGATCGGTCACGTTCGAGACGAGGTCACCCGGAATGGTGAGGTAGTCGAAGTCGCCCTTCTCGAAGCTTAAGAGCCGCGGATTGCTCTCCTCGACGATGCTGATCTCGACGCGCGGTATGATCGGCAGCCGCTTGCCTTTCATCGCCGCGACGAGGTCGCGGTCGGCCGGATCGGCGCTCACCGGGAACGTCGTCACGCGGTACCCCGGATTCGCCTCGAGCACGACCTTCTGCCCGCGTCGCCAGTCCTTCAGCCGGTACGGCCCCGTGCCGACCGGGTTCGCCATGGTCCACGAGCTCGCGTCGCCGTACGTTTCGATCACTTCGCGCGCGACCGCGGCCGTCGGCGTCGTCGTGAGGTCGGGCAGCAGGCTGTACGCAGGATGCGTGAGCGTGAGCTGCAGAGTGTATTTGTCGACCGCGCGCAATCCCTCGAGGGGCGTGTCGTAGTCGAATTTCCCCGTTTCCTTCGCCTTCGCGACGGCGGCGTCCCCGCCCACGAAAATCTGGTCGAACACCTGCAGGTTGGCCGAGCGGACCTTGGGATCGAGGATGCGCTTCCACGAATACACGTAATCCGCGGCGACGAGCTCGCGCTTCTTTCCCTTGAACGCGGGATCGTCCGCGAAGTAGATGCCGGGCTTTAGCCTGATCGTCCACGTGAGGCCGTCGGCCGAGATATCCGGAAGCGCGGCGGCCGTGTTGGGATTGATCTTGTAGGGCCGCGCGAGGTAGTCGTACTTGTAGAGCGCGTCGAAGATCGCCGTGTTGATGTAGTCGGAATACGCATCGATCCACGCCTGCGGATCGAATCCCGTCTCGGCGACGGGGAACACGACGTGCAGCACCTTCGCGGGCTCCGCCTGCGCGGATACGGGTAGCGGCGAGAGCGCCAGTGCTGACGCCGCGACCAGCGCGGCGAGGCCGCGGAGCGACGGCACGCTACAGCACCTTCTCGATGTCGCCCGCCAGGCTTTCCGGCTCGGCGTTCGGCGCGTAGCGCTCGAGCACCTTGCCGTCGCGGTCGACCAGGAACTTGGTGAAGTTCCACTTGATCGCCTCGGTGTTGAGCAACCCCGGCTTCGCCTTCTTCAGGAACTTGTAGACCGGCGCCGCGTTGTCGCCGTTGACGTCGAGCTTCGCGAAGAGCGGAAACGTCACGCCGTAGTTGACTTCGCAGAACGATTCGATGTCGGCCTCGTTGCCCGGCTCTTGCGCGCCGAACTGGTTGCACGGGAAGCCGAGGACCTCGAAGCCTTTCGCGTGGAATTTCTTGTACAGCGCCTCGAGCCCCTTGTACTGCGGCGTGAAGCCGCACTGGCTCGCGGTGTTGACGATCAGGAGCGCCTTGCCCTTGTAGGCGTCGAGATTGACGGTCTTGCCGTGGATGTCCTTGACGCTGAAGTCGTAGAGACTTGCCATGGGAATGTCCTTTCGGAATGGGCGCGATTATGCGCGTGTCTTGGCCGGGTGGGGTGGCTCGCCGAACCCGCCGCCCCCCGGCGTTTGGACGACCAGCACGTCTCCCGGGTTCACGGGAATCGCGAACGTCGCGCCGAACTCCTCGCGCGTCCCGTCGGCGCGCTCGATCCAGTTGCGGCCCGTGGCACCCGGTTCGCCGCCCGCCATGCCGAACGGCGCGACGCGACGGCGGTTGGCGAGCATCGCCGCCGTCATCGGCTCCAGAAAGCGGATGCGCCGCTCGCCGCCGTCGCCGCCCCGGTGCCGGCCCGCACCGCCGCTGCCCTGCCGGATCGAGAATGCGTCGATCCGGACCGGAAATCGCCATTCGAGCACTTCAGGATCGGTGAGTCGCGAATTCGTCATGTGCGTCTGCACGACGCTGGTGCCGTCGAAATCGGCGCCCGCGCCGGAGCCGCCCGCGATCGTCTCGTAGTATTGGTACGTGTCGTTGCCGAACGTGAAGTTGTTCATCGTCCCCTGCGCCGCCGCCATCACGCCGAGGGCCCCGTACAGCGCGTCGGTGATCGCCTGCGACGTCTCGACGTTGCCGGCGACGACCGCGGCGGGATAGCGCGGCGCCAGCATCGAGCCTTCGGGAATCACGATCGACAGCGGCTTCAGGCAGCCGGCATTCATCGGAATCTCGTCGTCGACCAGCGTGCGGAACACATAGAGGACCGCGGCCTTGCACACCGCCGACGGCGCGTTGAAGTTGGTGGGCTGCTGCGGGCTCGTGCCCGTGAAGTCGATCGTCGCCGCACGCTTCGCCTTGTCGATCGAGATCGATACCGCGATCCGTGCGCCGTTGTCCATCTCGACTTCGTAGTGGCCATCGGTCAGCACGTCGAGAACGCGTCGCACCGATTCCTCGGCGTTGTCCTGCACGTGCTTCATGTAGGCGCGCACCGTCGGCAGGCCGAAATGGCCGGTCATCCTGCCGAGCTCCTCGGCCCCTTTCGCGCAGGCCGCCACCTGCGCGCGCAAGTCGGCGAGGTTCTGGTCGACGTTGCGCGATGGATAACGGCCACCACCGAGAATCGCCCGCATTTCGGCCTCGAGGAAGCGCCCTTCGGCGACAAGCTGCACGTCGTCGAGCAGCACGCCTTCCTCGTCGACGTGCCGCGAATCGGGTGGCATCGAGCCCGGCGTGATTCCGCCGATGTCGGCGTGGTGGCCCCTTGAAGCGACATAGAACTCGGGACGCCGTGCGGAAGCGCCGCGCTGGCGCGGATGCAGGCCCTGCCCGAATTTGGCGTCGGATTGGGCGGCAAGCGCCAGGGATGGATCGAGAAACACCGGCGCGATCACGGTGACGTCCGGCAGGTGCGTTCCGCCGTTGTAGGGCGCGTTGAGCATGAACACGTCGCCGGGCCGCATCAATTCCCAGCGAGCGTCGATTACAGTCTTCACGCTCTCGCCCATCGATCCCAGGTGCACCGGCATGTGCGGCGCGTTCGCGATCAGGTTGCCCTCGCCGTCGAACAGTGCGCACGAAAAGTCGAGCCGCTCCTTGATGTTGACCGAGTACGAGGTGTTGGCGAGCGTGACGCCCATCTGCTCGGCGATCGCCATGAACAGGTTGTTGAAGACCTCGAGCAGCACCGGGTCGGCGTCGGTGCCGATCGCATGCGTGCGCCGTGCCGGCTCCGCGCGCGCGAGCATGACATCGCCGCGCGCCGTGAATTCGGCGCGCCAGCCGGGCTCGACGACGATCGTCGCGTTATCCTCGCGGATCACCACCGGGCCGACGAGCGCGTCGCCGGGACGAAGATCGGCGCGTTCGAAGACGCCCGCCTCGTGGAACGCGCCGGCCGTGAAGATGCGGTTGGTCTTGATCGGGAAGAGCCCCGCCGGGCGCGGGGCGAATCCGGGAGCGGCGTCGGCCGCGACGTGCGAGCGCCCGGCCACCTCGACCGCGACAGCCTCGATCACCAGCGGCTTGTCCGGCATCAGGAAGCCGTATTGCTGCCGATAGCGCCGGGCGAACTCCCGCGTGAGCTCCGGCAACGGCGCCGCCGGCACCTCGAGCGTCGTGTCGGTGCCTTCGTACTTGAGGTGCAGCGTTCGCGTCGCGGTCGTGCGCGACTGCGCGATGCCCTGCGCCGTCACCTCTGTTCGTGCTGCCGCTTCGAGCGCCGCAAAGGCGTCGGCGGCGAGGGCCAGTGACTCCGTTGCAAGGCGCGCCTCGATCGCCCGCTGCTTCAGCGCGCGGACATCGGCGACGCCCATCCCGTACGCCGAGAGCACGCCGGCGAGGGGATGCAGCAGCACGCGCGTCATGCCGAGCGCGTCCGCGACGAGGCAGGCGTGCTGGCCGCCCGCGCCGCCGAAGCAGCACAGCGCGTACTCGGTGACGTCGTAGCCGCGCTCGACCGAGATGTGCTTGATCGCGTTGGCCATGTTGGCGACGGCGATCGCGAGGAAGCCGTCGGCGATCTGCTCCGCGCTGCGCGCCTGTCCCGTCGCCGCCGCGAGCGATTCCGCCAGCGCCGCGAATTTGTCGCGGACGATCGCCGCGTCGAGCGGCTCGTTGCCGTCCGACCCGAACACGCGGGGGAAGATTTCCGGATCGAGCTTGCCGACCATCACGTTGCAGTCGGTGACCGTCAGCGGCCCGCCGCGGCGGTACGACGCGGGGCCGGGCACCGCACCGGCGGACTCGGGGCCGACGCGCATCCGCGAGCCGTCGAAGCGGCAGATCGATCCGCCGCCGGCGGCGACCGTGTGGATGCGCATCATCGGCGCGCGCAGCCGCACGCCCGCCACTTCGGTGACGAAGGCGCGCTCGAATTCCCCCGCGTAATGCGTGACGTCGGTCGACGTGCCGCCCATGTCGAAACCGATGATCCGGTCGCACCCCGCGAGCCGCGACACCTCGGCCGCGCCGACCACGCCGCCCGCCGGCCCGGAGAGGATGGCGTCCTTGCCCTGGAACCGGTGCGCATCGGTCAGCCCACCGGAGCTCTGCATGAATTGGATCCGCGGCAGATGTCGCGCGCCTGCTTCGTTGCCTTCGTCGCCGCGCAGATCGCGCTCGACCTGCCCGACGTAGCGGCGCAGGATCGGCGAGAGATAGGCGTCGACGACCGTCGTGTCGCCGCGCGAGACGAATTTCATCAGCGGCGACACTTCGTGGCTCACCGAAACCTGCGCGAAACCGAGGTCGCGGGCGAGCGCGGCGAGCGCGCGTTCGTGCGCGGGATATCGATAGCCGTGCATCAGCACGATGGCGACCGCCTCGATTCCCTTCGCGTGCGCCGCGGCAAGTTCTCGCCGGGCGGCGGCCGTGTCGAGCGGCTCCACCACTTCACCGTGCGCGCCGATCCGCTCGTCGACCTCGACCACGGCCTCGTAGAGCATCGTCGGCAGGTCGATCCGGCGCACGAAGAGCTTCGGCCGGTGCTGGTATCCGATGCGCAGAGCGTCCGCGAAGCCGCGCGTGACGACGAGCAGCGTCCGCTCGCCCTTGCGCTCGAGCAGCGCGTTGGTCGCGACGGTCGTGCCCATCTTCACGCCTCGATCGCGTCCGCCGGCAACGGCGCGCCTGGCGCGAGATCGAGGATGCCGCGGATGCCTGCCACCGCGGCGTCGTGATACCGGCCGGGATTCTCGGACAGGAGCTTTCGGGTGACGAGCGTTCCGTTGGGGCGACGCGCGACAACGTCGGTGAACGTGCCGCCGCGGTCGATCCAGAATTGCCAGCGCGGAAGATTCTGAGATTCGCTCATCGAAGGATCGGCGTCGCCGTGGCGACGCACCGGTGCGCGGGCCTCGCGCTGCGCACGCATTATAGTGGGCGAGCGCCGACATGGCTTGCCGGGAGGCGCGCCGCGACTGCCCACACGCGCGCCGAATTGTGATCAAATGCGCGGGACAGGCCCCGTTCGTCGCGCCCCGGCGCCGTCCTCTTCACGCAGTCCCGAATCCTCCCCATGACCCGCGCGGCCGCTCTCCTTGGGATGATCGTCGTCGTCTCCTTTGGCCACCCGCTGGCCACGGCGGCGGACACCCGTTGGGACCTCGCGACCGCCTACCCCGCGAACAATTTTCACACCGAGAACATTGAACAATTCGCGAGCGACGTTGAACGGGTTACGGGCGGCCGGCTCAGGATCACCGTGCGTTCCAACGCGACGATGTTCAAGGCGCCGGAGATCAAGCGGGCCGTTCAGTCGGGGCAGGTGCAGGCGGGCGAAATCCTGCTCGTCAATTTCGAGAACGAGGATCCGTTCTACGGCCTCGACGGCGTGCCGTTCCTGGCGACGTCGTACGCGGAGGCGATGAAGCTCTACAAGTCGTCGCGCAGGGCGCTCGACGAACGGCTCGCAAAACAGGGACTGAGGCTCCTGTTCACCGTGCCGTGGCCGCCACAGGGCATCTACGCGAATCGCAAGCTGTCTTCCGGTGCGGATCTTCACGGTTTGAAATGGCGGGCGTACAGCCCGACGACCGCGAAATTCGCCGAGCTCGTCGACGCGCAGCCGATTTCCGTCGCGTCCGCCGACGTTCCACAGGCGCTGGCGAATGGAACGATCGATTCGTACATGTCGTCCGCGGCGACCGGCTACGACTCGAAGATGTACGAGCACCTCGCTTTCTTTTGTGACGCGAAGGCGTGGCTGCCGAAAAATGCGGTCATCGTCAGCCGGAGAGCCTTCGACAGTCTCGACAGGCCCGCGCGGGCCGCACTTGTCAAGGCGGCGGCGGAGGCCGAGGTACGTGGCTGGAGAGTCTCCGAGGAAAGAAATGCGTGGTACGTCGAGCAGCTGCAGGTGAAGGGAATGACGGTCGCCGTCCCGTCGGAAGCGCTCTCTGCGGACTTGCACAAGGTCGGCAACCGAATGCTGGCCGAATGGTTGCGCAAGACCGGTCCCGACGCGCGCAAGGTGATCGACGCGTACCGTTTGATGTGACCTGCTTCGTGCCCGCCGTCTGTTGCCGGATCGAGGCGGCATGGTTGAAGCTGCAGGATTGCCGAGGAGTGTGCCCATGAACAGGACTTCCGCCTACGCCGCAAAAATGCGGACCCCGTTTGCAGTGCTGGGCATTCGCACCGCAGGCGACACGGTCACCGGAATCGAGTTTCTCCCGCTCACCGAGCGCGCCCAGGCGCCGCTCGACAAGACCGCCGCGCGCACGATGCGCGAGATCGAGCGTTATTTCGCCGACCCGCAGCATCGATTTCGCGTCCCGATCGCCGCCGAAGGGACGCCGTTTCGCCGCCGCGTCTGGGACGCGCTCTCCCGCATCCCGGTCGGCGAGTCGCGCACCTACGGCGAGCTCGCGCGCCTTCTGCACACCGCGCCGCGCGCGGTCGGCGGCGCCTGCGGCGCCAACTGCATCGCCATCGTCATCCCCTGCCACCGAGTCGTCGGAACGCACGGCTCGCTCGGCGGATTCATGGGCGTGACCGAAGGCGATCCGCTCTCGGTGAAGCGGTGGCTTCTGAAGCACGAGGGTTATCGTTTCGGTGCCTGATGAGCAAATGTCCGACGCGACTGCGCTGATCGACGCGTTCTGCGATCAGGTCTGGCTGCAGGACGGGCTCGCGCCGACCTCGCTTGCGAGTTACCGCCGCGACCTCACCGCCTGGGCGAAATGGCTCGAGCAGGACGGCCGCGTGCTGCTCTCGGCGCAGCGCGGCGACGTCGAGGGCTTCCTCGCATCGCAATTCAGCGCCAAGGCCAAGGCGACGTCGATCGCGCGACGGCTGTCGTCGCTGCGCCGCTTCTATGCGCTGCAATTGCAGCAGGGAACACTGTCCGCCGACCCGACTGCGCGCGTGCGCTCACCGAAGCTGCCGCGGCGCCTTCCGAAGAACGTCTCCGAAAAGGAGGTCGAGTCGCTGCTGGCGGCGCCGGTGGTCGCGACCACGCTCGGCCTGCGCGACCGCGCGATGCTGGAGACGCTCTACGCGACGGGATTGCGCGTGTCCGAGCTCACCGGCCTCAAGGTGGCGCAGGTGTCGCTCGACATGGGCGTCGTGCGCGTGCTCGGCAAGGGGCGCAAGGAGCGTCTCGTGCCGCTCGGCGAGGAGGCGATCGCCTGGATCAAGCGCTACCTCACCGAGGCGCGCGCCGGGCTCGCCGGCGACGGCAAGAGCGATGCGCTGTTCGTGACCGCCCGCCGCGGCCCCCTGACGCGGCAGGGCTTCTGGCTGCTGATCAAGCGCTACGGCCGCAAGGCGGGCATCCCGGCGGCGCGACTCTCGCCGCACGTGCTGCGGCACGCCTTCGCCACACACCTGCTGAACCACGGCGCCGACCTGCGCGTCGTGCAGCTGCTGCTCGGCCACGCCGACATCACGACGACGACGATCTACACGCATGTCGCGCGCGAGCGGCTGAAGCAGCTCCACTCGAAGCATCACCCGCGCGGCTGACGAGGACGAAGGTTGGGAAAGGACAAGCGCCCCGCCACCGCCGCCGTGCGCGTGCTGCGCGAGCATGGCGTCGCCTTCACGGATCATCCCTACGCCTGGGAAGAGCGCGGTGGCACCGAAGTCTCGGCGCGCGAGCTCGGCGTGCCCGAGCACGCGGTAGTCAAGACATTGATCATGGAGGACGACGCGAAGCATCCGCTCATCGTGCTGATGCACGGCGATCGCGAAGTGTCGACGAAGAATCTCGCGCGCCAGCTCGGCGTCAAGAGCGTCGCGCCGTGCACGCCGGCCGTCGCCGACCGCCACTCCGGTTATCAGGTCGGAGGCACGAGCCCGTTCGGGACGCGGCGCGTGATGCCGGTCTACCTGCAGCGAACGATCGCGGATCTGCCGTACCTGTACATCAACGGCGGCCGGCGCGGCTATCTCGTCGGGATGACACCCGCGGACCTCGTGCGGGTCCTGCGGCCGGAGGTACTCGACATCGCTGCGTGAGCGGCGATTCGCTGGGCGCGCGACACTGCGCGTCGCGCTTCAGTCCGCGCGCCGCCGCTCGATCGCGACGCCCAACTCCCTGACACCCGCGAGCGGCGCCAGCTTGGCGACGCGAACCTTCACCCACGGCGCTGCGAACTCCTCCAGCAGAATGTCGGCGATCGCCTGCGCGAAGCGCTCGAGCAGCGGATGGGGATTGGCGGTGGTGAACGCCTTGATGCGTGCGACGACCTTCGAATAATCGAGCGCGTCGGAAAGCTCCCCCGTCCTGCACGCCTTGGCCGACGGCATGCCGAACTCGAGGTCGAGGCGAACCGTCTGCGGCATCCGCTTTTCCCATTCCCACACGCCGATCTTCGTCTCGATGCGCAGATCGTGGATGAAAATCGAATTCGCGTCACCTTTGCTAGAATCCATGCGCCCATTCTAACGGACCACACCCCAAGTCCCGCGCAAAGCCGTGCTCGCATCGCTCCTCTTCGTCGGCGCGGCCTATCTCATCGGATCGATGTCGTTCGCGGTGGTGACGAGCAAGCTCATGGGCCTGCCCGATCCGCACAGCTATGGCTCCGGAAATCCGGGCGCGACCAACGTGCTGCGAACCGGCAACAAGGCGGCCGCCGCGCTGACGCTCGTCGGCGACGGCGCCAAAGGATGGCTTGCCGTGTTTCTCGCGCAGCAGTTCGGGCCGTCGTTCGGCGTCACCGAGTGGACGGTGCCGGCGGTGTCGCTGGCGGCATTCCTCGGACACTTGTTTCCGGTGTTCCACCGGTTCGCGGGCGGAAAGGGCGTGGCCACTGCATTCGGCATCATGGTGGCGCTGTCGTGGCCGCTGGCACTCGCGATGGCCGCGATCTGGGCCGTGATGGCGCTCGCGTTCAGAATCAGCTCGCTCGCCGCGCTGACGGCTGCAGCACTTGCGCCGGTCGGCGCGTTCTACGTCTTCGGCAACGTCCCGCGTGCGTGGATCTGGATCCCCATCGCCGCGCTGTTGTTCTGGCGGCACAGGGCGAACATCACGAAGCTGTTGGCGGGGAGCGAGCGCAAGTTCGGCAGCTGACTGAATCGTGTCAGCTGATTTGCGCGCCTTGCGCCGGCGGCGTCAGCGATGCGAGATCCCAGCGCGGCTTCACCGAGAACCCGGTCGCGCCGCTGCGCGCATCGCCAAGCCGCAAGGCGCCGACGAGCGCGATCATTGCGCCGTTGTCCGTGCAGAATGCGAGATCCGGAAAGAACAGCTCACCACCGCGCTTCTCCATCGCCGCGGACAGGTGCGCGCGCAATTCTCGATTGGCACCGACGCCTCCCGCGACGACGAGCCGGTTGTGCCCGGTGCGGTCAAGCGCCGCGACTGACTTCGCGACGAGGACATCGACGACCGCATGCTGGAATTCGCGCGCGATGTCCGCCCTGCGTGCTGCATCGAGCGAGCCCGCCGCCTCGGCGCGGCGCACGATGATCAGCGCCGCCGTCTTCAATCCGCTGAAGCTCATGTCGAGATCGCCGCTGTCCTTCATCGGCCGCGGCAGCGCCACCACCCCGTCACGGCCGTCCTGGGCAAGCCGCGCGATGGCCGGCCCTCCGGGATAGTCGAGGCCGAGGAGCGTCGCCGTCTTGTCGAACGCCTCGCCGGCGGCGTCGTCCTGCGTATCGCCCAGCATCCGGTAGCGCCCGACGCCCGCGACCTCGATCAACTGCGTGTGGCCGCCGGAGACGAGCAGTGCGACGAACGGGAACGCGGGCTTCGGATCCGACAGCAGCGGCGACAGCAGGTGGCCTTCCATGTGATGGACGCCGACGACCGGCTTGCCGAGCGCATAGCCCAATGCGCAGGCGACGCTCGCGCCGACCAGAAGCGCGCCGGCCAGTCCCGGCCCCTGCGTGAAGGCGATGCCGTCGAGCTCGCTCGGCTCGATTCCAGCCTCGCGCAGCACGCGTTGCGCGAGCGGGACGACCCGCTGCACGTGATCGCGCGACGCGAGCTCGGGGACGACGCCGCCGTACGCCTCATGCATCGCGATCTGCGAATGGAGCGCTTCCGCGAGCAACCCGCGCTCGGTGTCGTAGACCGCGAGGCCAGTTTCGTCGCAAGAGGTTTCGATGCCGAGGACGCGCATGGGAGTGGCTCGGGACCCCGCCTCGGCCGCGCCGATCGCGGCGTCTCGCAAAATCCCGGGTCGCTACGATACAGGATCGGGATGCGGCGCCGCCTCCGTCCGGGGCCTCGGTCAACGCAACCCCCGCCATTCGAGCGTGGGGGCGGTTGCGGGAGGCGGCGTACCCTGTTAAAATTCAAGGCTGTCGAAAAGCTTGGCACCACCAAAGGATCCTATTAAATGCCCAGTGTTCGAGTCCGCGAGAATGAGCCTTTCGAAGTGGCGTTGCGCCGCTTCAAGCGCACGATCGAGAAGACCGGTCTCCTGACCGAGCTTCGCGCGCGCGAGTTCTACGAAAAGCCCACCTCCGAGCGCAAGCGCAAGCTCGCCGCGGCCGTCAAGCGCCACTACAAGCGCCTGCGCAGCCAGCAGCTGCCGCCCAAGCTCTACTGAAACCGCGGCAGGTCAGGCAGTCCAGCGAAGGGGCGAAGCGATTCGCCCTTTTTGTTTTGCCGGCCGCGAACGCCTTCCCTGAAACGACGAGGTTCCCTATGACGCTCAAGGCGAAGATCACCGAGGACATGAAGGATGCGATGCGCGCCCGCGACACGGCGCGCCTGTCGACGATCAGGCTGCTGCTGGCGGCGATCAAGCAGCGCGAGGTCGACGAGCGGATCGAGCTGACCGACGCCGACGTCGTCGCGGTCATCGAGAAGATGATCAAACAGCGCCGGGATTCGATCACCCAGTTCGAGGCCGGACATCGTGCCGATCTCGCCGACATCGAGCGGGCCGAGACCGCGGTGCTCGCGGGCTACATGCCGGCGGCGCTCTCCGACGCCGAGATCGACGCCGAAATCGCGTCCGCGCTCGCCGCTGCCGACGCTTCCGGTCTCGCCGCGATGGGCAAGGTCATGGCCATTCTGAAGCCCAAGCTTGCCGGGCGCGCGGACATGGGCGCGGTGTCGGCGCGGGTCAAGGCGAAGCTCGCGGGTTGAGGCAGGAAGGCGACCAGCGGCGCGAATTCACCGTTGCGCTGGCCCGGGATTTGCCTCCTTTCCGTGCGGCGCAGGTTGCCTATAATCCTTAACATTCCCTGCCGTGTGACGCGTCCGGGCGGCCTCGCGAGCGGGGCCGCCCGCGATGCCGCTTCGGGCAAGGGCCGCGGCAGGCGGGCAGCGTCAAATCGATGATTCCAAACGATTTCATACAAACGCTGCTGTCCCGCGTCGACATCGTCGACGTCGTCGACCGCCTCGTTCCGCTCAAGAAGGCCGGCGCCAACTTCGTCGCCTGCTGCCCGTTCCACAGCGAGAAGACCCCCTCCTTCACGGTAAGCCAGTCAAAGCAGTTCTATCACTGCTTCGGCTGCGGGGCCCACGGCACCGCGATCGGCTTCCTGATGGAGTTCAGCGGCAAGACCTTTCCCGAGGCGATCGAGGAGCTCGCCCGCGACGCGGGCGTCGAGGTGCCCCGGGTCGAGCCCCGCCCCGGCGACGTCGAGCGCCGCGAGCAGGCGCAGGACCTTGCCGGCATTCTCCTCACCGCCGCGAAGTTCTATCGGGCCGAGCTCAAGGACGCGCCCCGCGCCATCGACTACCTGAAGGGACGCGGGCTCACCGGCGCGATCGCGGCGCATTTCGGGATCGGCTATGCGCCTGACGGCTGGCAGCCGCTCGCCAAGGCCTTCGAGCGCTATGACGATCCCGAGCTCGAAACGGCGGGGCTCGTACTCGCGGGCGACGCCGGAAAGCGGTACGACCGCTTCCGCGACCGGATCATGTTCCCGATTCACGACAGCCGCGGCCAGGTGATCGGCTTCGGGGGCCGTGTGTTGGGCGAGGGCGAGCCCAAATATCTCAATTCGCCGGAGACGCCGCTCTTTTCCAAGGGCCGCGAGCTCTACGGGCTCTACCTCGCGCGAAACCCGATTCGCGACGCCGGCAAGGTGATCGTCGTCGAAGGCTACATGGACGTCGTCGCGCTGGCCCAGCACGGCGTCGACTACGCGGTCGCGACCCTCGGTACGGCCACGACCCCCGTGCACGTGCAGAAGCTCCTCCGCCAGTCCGACCGCGTGATCTTCTGCTTCGACGGCGACGCCGCGGGGCGCAAGGCCGCGTGGCGTGCGCTCGAGAATGCGCTGCCGGCGCTGGTCGACGGCAAGAATGCCGGATTCCTGTTCCTGCCCGACGGCGAGGACCCCGACGATTACATCCGCAGCCGCGGCAAGGCCGCGTTCGAGGCGCTGGTCGACCACGCGACGCCGCTGTCGGAATATCTGCTCGCGGAGTTGTCGACGCGCCATCCGCCCACGAGCGCCGAAGGCCGCGCGGCGTTGGTCACTGCCGCCCGCCCGTTGCTCGCCCAGATCGCCGCGCCCGTGATCGCGGCGCTGCTGCGGCGCCGCCTCGCCGACCTGACCGGGTTGCCCGAAGCAGAGCTCAAGGATCTCATGCGCCCGCAGGGCCACGAGCGCCAGCCAGTGCTCGAACCCTCGGCGACGGAGGTCCGGACCCGCGATCGCACCGGGGGAAGCCGCCCGGGCCAGCGCGGAACACCCTCGCTCGTGCGCGAGCTCATCCAGGCGCTGCTGCTGCAACCCGAGCTCGCGCGCTCCGTCGACGTGCCTAAGCCTGCGGATGGAACCCCGGAGGGTAACGCCCTCACGGCGTTGGTCGAGTTCTGTGCCGATTGTGAGCACCCACTGACCACGCCCGGGGTATTTCAGCATTTCGTGGGCACGCCGCACGAGCGGGTGCTGTCGAAATCCTTGGCAACGGCCGAGGATCACGGCATCACGCCCGAACAGGCGACCGAACATCTGGTCGCCGGCGTGGCCCGCTACTGGTCGCAGGCCCAGCTCGCCGGACGACCCGTCGCCGACGACGTCCGGGCCGCGACAGGCGCCAAGCCGGAGGAGACGGAACGATTGCGCCAACTCGAGATGGTCCGGCGCGCCGGCAACCCCGGAATGCATCCGGCCCCCGACCGAGGTCGGTCATGAGCGGGCTCCACCGACCGGCAGGATGCCCGGGCGCATTGCCCGCCCGCTGGAGCGCAGGGCGTTTGGACGGACCGAAATGCCTATCCGCATGTTATGATTTGAGGTTTTCTCGATCGCACCCATATTGGATGCGTTCGCACCCCGGACTCCCAAGATGACCAAGGCCAAGAAGCCCGCCCGCAAATCCGCCGCCAAAGCCCGGAAACCCGCCTCGAAAAAGGCGGCTTCGCGCGCCCGTCCCGCCCGCAAGAAGGTCGCGAAGAAGAAGCTCGCGCGCCCGGCCGCGAAATCGAGGGCGAGGAAGCCCGCGTCGAAGGCGCGTGCATCGGCGCGGCCGAAGAAGAAGGTCGCCGCGAAGAGGCCGGTCGCGAAGGGCAAGGCCGCGAAGCCCGTGGCAAAGGGCAAGGCAGCCGCCAAGACCGCTCCGAAGTCCACCGCAAAGTCGCTGGCCAAGATACCCGCCAAGCTCCTGCCGAAGGCGGCCGCGAAAGGTATCGTCGCCAAGCCGATCGGCAAGGGTGCGCCCGCGGTAGCTCCGCTCAAAGGCGCCAAGGGCGCAGCCGTCGTCGCGGTCAAGGGCGCCAAGGGCGCGCCGGCACCGGCACCGGGCCACAAGCCGACTCCGAGCGAGATCGCCGCGCGGATCGCCGGCAAGCGCGCCGAAGAGGCCGCCAACAAGAAGGGCCGCAACGGCAAGCACGCCGAGATCGCGCCCCGCGTGCTGACAGCGGCCGACGTCGAAGCGCGCAAGCGCCGGCTGAAGAACCTGATCGTGCTCGGCAAGGAGCGCGGCTTCCTCACGTTCGCCGAGATCAACGATCACCTGCCCGACGACGTCCTCGATGCCGAACAGATCGAGGCCGTCATCAGCATGATCGGCGACATGGGAATCCAGGTCTACGACGAGGCCCCCGACGCCGAAACGTTGCTCCTGTCCGATGCGGCGCCAACAACGCCGTCCGAAGACGTCGAGGAAGCCGCCGAAGCGGCCGTCTCGACGCTCGACTCCGAATTCGGCCGCACCACCGACCCCGTCCGCATGTACATGCGCGAGATGGGTTCGGTCGAGCTCCTCACGCGCGAAGGCGAGATCGAGATCGCGAAGCGCATCGAGGAGGGCCTGAAGCACATGATCATGGCGATCTCGGCCTGCCCGATGACGGTCGCGCAGATCCTGGAGCTCGCCGACCGCATCAGCAAGGACGAGCTCAAGATCGATGATCTGGTCGACGGCCTGATGGACTTCAACGAGCAGCTCGCCACGCTCGAGGACACCGCCGACGAGGTCGAGGAGGAAGAGGACGAGGGTGACGCCGGCGCGATCGCGGCCGAGAACCTCGAGCGCCTCAAGGTCGCGGCGATGGCGCGCTTCGCGGTGATCCGCCGGCATTTCACGCGAATGCTCGCCGTGCTGCAGAAGGAAGGCCACAAATCGCCGAAGTACCTCGAGCTGCAGAAGAAGATGCAGGCCGAGCTGATGCAGATCCGCTTCTCGGCGCGCCAAGTCGAGAAGCTCTGCGACTCCGTGCGCCACGAGGTCGACAACATCCGCCAGATCGAGCGCAAGATCCAGGACCTCGTCGTCAACAAGGGCGGCATGCCGCGCCCGGACTTCATCCGCAAGTTCCCCGAGCACGAGACGAGCCTGCGCTGGATCGACCGCGAGGTCGCCGCGCACCACAACTTCAGCGAGCAGCTCGCCAAGTATCGCCAGGCGATCGTCGAGCAGCAGCAGAAGCTGCTCAACCTGCAGGGGCGCGTGATGATCCCCCTGAAGGACCTGAAGGAGATCAACAAGCAGATGTCGACGGGCGAGGCCCGCGCGCGCAAGGCCAAGCGCGAGATGACCGAGGCGAACCTTCGTCTCGTGATCTCGATCGCGAAGAAGTACACCAACCGCGGCCTGCAGTTCCTCGACCTGATCCAGGAAGGCAACATCGGCCTCATGAAGGCCGTGGACAAGTTCGAATACCGGCGCGGCTACAAATTCTCGACGTACGCGACGTGGTGGATCCGCCAGGCGATCACGCGCTCGATCGCCGACCAGGCGCGCACGATCCGCATCCCGGTGCACATGATCGAGACGATCAACAAGATGAACCGCATCTCGCGGCAGATCCTGCAGGAGACGGGGCAGGAGCCCGATCCCGCGCTGCTCGCCGAGAAGATGGAGATGCCGGAAGAGAAGATTCGCAAGATCCTCAAGATCAGCAAGGAGCCGATCTCGATGGAGACGCCGATCGGCGACGACGACGACTCGCATCTCGGCGACTTCATCGAGGACCTCTCGACGGTGTCGCCGTCGGACGCCGCCGTCAACGCGAGCCTGCGCGACGTCTGCAAGGACATCCTCGACACGCTGACGCCGCGCGAGGCGAAGGTGCTGCGGATGCGCTTCGGCATCGAGATGAACACCGACCACACGCTTGAGGAAGTCGGCAAGCAGTTCGACGTCACGCGCGAGCGCATCCGCCAGATCGAGGCGAAGGCGCTGCGCAAGCTGCGCCATCCGTCACGGTCGGAGAAGCTCGGAGCTTCCTCGAGGGCGAATGAGCTAAGTTTGCGGCAACGAGTGAACGCTCCGGCAACCCCGGAGCGTTCACATTCCGGTCCGGGCCGCGCGATCAATTCGCCCTTCGCGCAAGGGACCGCGGAATATCGCGTCGGGTGGCCATGTCACGCCCGTGGCGGCGAACGATCCCACACAGCGTAATGCGGCAGGCGCCGCCACCGCATCGGCGGCTTCGACGAATTCGCAGGCCGGATCGATCTCCGGCACGCCCGCCTCAATCCTTCGTGGATGAGTGCCCGAGACCGGCCAGCAGAATGCGCATGCGGTCAACCCTCGGGTGGCGATGCTCCGCGGCGGCGAGAACCGGCTCTTGCCGCACGGTGATGCAGACTCATTGTCTGCCGCGTGCATTGTTCTCGATGATCGATACCCGCGGCGTCAGCGGATTCACGTGCAGCGCGATCCTGCCGCTTTGCGTGTCGAACACTTCGGTCGTGGGCAGCGCGCGGCCGCTGGTCGGATCGGGAATCCAGCACGGGTCGATTCCCACCAGATTGCCGGAACCGGCGCCTCTCACGGGCGTGAAGTCCAGAAAGGCTGCCTGCCCCGGGGCTAGCTTGACTGTTTGCATCGCCACGATGTTCCCGGCCATGTCGTGGAACATGAGGTCGCCGTGGCATGGGCCCGGCGGAACACCGTCAACGACATGTTCCCAGCACACAACGTTCAACCGGATGGTCTGGTCGAAATTGATGCTGACGATTCCAAAGGCCGGCGGATCTGGCTGCGGGTTGAAAGCGGCGGCCGGACCCGACTGGACGCCGAGCATCACGGCACCGACCGCCAATCCTGCGGCGAGTGTCTTGATCTGCATTTGATCTCTCCTTGGTTGATACTTCGTGTCGGCCCAGCGGCAAGCCGTCTCGGCATCCTCGGACGTGCGATCGGCCGTCTTGGCCGACACCGAGCCGTGCTACCGGCTGATCAGGCACTCGTTCCCGTTGAGCTGGAACCCTTGCGTCGTGGTAGACGTGCTGCTGCCGTTCGCGTCCTTGGTCATCTTCTGCACGGTCAGCTTGGCGGACGTGCCGTCGATGACGAGCACGCCGTTGGACTTGATGTCGGCCGCGAACTGGCTTTCGGTCGGCGACATCTCCTTCGACATGGCGGACATCATGGCGCGATCCTTTGCGGGCATGGCCGCCCACTGCGCCTGCATCTCCTTCGTCGACAGCTTGTTGGCTTCGTCGAATTTGCCGGCGTGCAGCAGTCCCATCTGCTTGACGGCTACCTTGCCGCACGGGTTATCGAGGATTGCCGCGCCTTTGAGCGTCGTCGCGGCACCGGCCGGCCCGCAAAGGATGCACGGCAATGCCGCGCTGAACAAAAGTGCTGAGAATCGGCTCTGCTTCATGGGGTCTCCCTTCCGTCGAGGCGAAATCGGCGACGGGTTCCGATTGCACGGTCAGCCCGAACAGCGTCGGTCCGTGGCAGTTCTTCGTCGTGAGTCGATTCAAACGATAGCAGATTCCGTGAGCCTCAAGGCCACCGCGTCATGACCATTCCAGCAGTTCCGCCAGGCCCGGCAGCGCCGGGCCATCCACCAACGCCACGCCCGAATCCTCTCGAATCCGACGGTGCCTCGCATGCCCGCACAAGCTAATATTCGCGCTGGCGATGACGCCGACCACGCAAGGAGGATCGACATGATCGATGTCCGAAAGCTCGCCGCCGGAAGCGCCGCCCTCGCCGCCGGCCTCTTGGTCGCCACCGTCGCCTTCGCTGCGGCGCCACAGCTCAAGGGGCAGGCGCCCGGCTATTACCGGATGATGCTCGGCGACTTCGAGATCACCGCGATTTCCGACGGCACGCTGCCCCTCGATGTCGGCAAGATCCTGACCAACACGACGCCGACGCGCGTCGACCAGCTGCTGAGGCGGTCGTTCCTCGCGAGCCCCGTGGAAACGTCGGTCAATGCATTCCTGGTCAACACCGGGACGAAGCTGATCCTGATCGACGCCGGAACCGGCACGCTGTTCGGCCCGACGCTCGGCGGTCTCGCCGGCAACCTGAAGGCCGCGGGCTACGCGCCGGAGCAGGTCGACGAGATCTACATCACGCACATGCACGCCGACCACGTCGGCGGCCTGATGGCAGGCGACAAGCTCGCCTTCCCCAATGCGATTCTGCGCGCCGACCAGCGCGAAGCCGACTACTGGCTGAGCGAAGCCAACATGAACGCGGCGCCGGAGAGCATGAAGGGCTTCTTCAAAGGCGCGATGGCGTCGGTCAATCCGTGGATTGCCGCCGGGAAATTCAAGCCGTTCGCGGGGAGCGGCGAGCTGTCACCGGGGATCAGGGCCGTGTCGACCTACGGCCACACGCGCGGCCACACGACGTACGTCGTCGAAAGCAAGGGGGAGACGCTCGTCGTGTTGGGCGACCTGATGCATGTCGCCGCCGTGCAGTTTCCGAGTCCCGCCGTGACCATCGAGTTCGATACCGATCCGAAGCAGGCCGCGGTGCAGCGCGCGAAGGTGTTCGCCGACGGCGCGAAACAACGCTTCTGGCTCGCGGTCGCGCATCTGCCGTTTCCCGGCATCGGCCACATCCGCCCCGAAGGCTCGGGCTACGTCTACGTGCCCGCGAACTATTCGATTCCGCGCTGAAACCTCCGGCGGCAGGAGCGCCGCGCACGATGCAGCCGGCGACGGCCAAGAGGATTTCGGCGGCACTATTCCCATCGCCGGCCAGTCCGACCCTTGCGCACACGCAACGCGATTCTAGCGCGCCGCGGTCAGGCAAGCTCCAGCACCATGCTGACCTGCTCGGACTCCTCGGGATCATCGTGCGTGACGAAGCCGAGGCCCTCGGTGAAGCGGATCATCTTGGGGTTGTTACGCAGCACCGCACCCTCGAGCCGCGCAAGCCCGCGCCGCTTCGCCGCCGCGATCAGGCGCCGCATCAGCACGCGTCCCACGCCATGCGCCTGCCACGCGTCAGCCACGACGACCGCGAATTCGGCGCTCTCGCCGTCGGGATTCGCAATGTAGCGCGCGACACCGACGAAGGTCGGCGCGGTCTCGGTGTCGATGATCGCAACCAGCGCGAGCTCGCGGTCGTAATCGACCTGCGTGAACCGCGCGAGCATTGCCGGGGTGAGCTCCTGAAGGCGGTAGAAGAATCGAAAGTAGCGCGTCTGCTCGGAGAGCCCTTCGACGAACCGCCGCTCGAGCGCGGCATCCTCGGGTCGGATCGGCCGCACGTGCATCGGCGTTCCGTCGGCGAGACTCACGTCCTCGACCCATTCGATCGGATACGGATGGATCGCCATGTGCCGATACGCCTGCACGCGGACTTCGCGCTTGGGATCGATGACGACGCGCGCTCCGCCGATCACGGCGCCACGCTCGCCGACGCGTACGGGATCGAGCCGCAAGGCACGTATCCACGGCAGCGCGCAGACGAGGCTCGATACCTGCAGCAGGACGCGCGCCAGCGCCTCCAGCGGCGGCGCCACCGCATGTCCGGTGCGCAACGCCGCGGCGATCCGCGTCCGTTCGATGACGTCGAGCGCAAGCCGACGGTTGAGCGGGGGCAGCAGCACCGACCGGTCGCGATCGACGAGCGCCGCGCTGCCGCCGTTGCCGAACGTGATCACCGGGCCGAACACCGCATCGGTGTGGACCCCGATTGCGACGTCACGGCTGCTCGCAACGTCCGCCGGCTTCTGCTCCTTGCGAACGAGGATGGGCAGGATCGCGCCGGGGCGACGCTGCGGGCGTACGATCTTCTCCAGGTCCGACCATGCCTTCGCGAGCATCCGGCCATCACGAAGATTGGTGCGTACGGCAGGCGATGAATGCGGGAACAGCGCGGGCGTGTCGAGCTTGATCGAGACGGGATATCCCATGCGCCGCGCGTCTTCCTGCGCTTCGACGAGCGTCGTGGCGACGGCCGCGGGCGCAACCGGCAATCCGAAGGCCGCGAGCAATTGTTGGGTTTCGATCTCGTCGAGGACCGTTCGGCTCGCGGCGACCGCGCGGTCCCGAATCTCGTTCATCAGCCTCACGTTGAGCTGCTGCGGCTCCGGCTGCGGCGGCGGCACCTCGAGCAGCCATTCCTGGTTGCGTCGATACGCAGCCAGGAACGAGAACGCCTCCACCGCGGTTTCAGGCGTGATGAGATTGGGAACTCCGCCGGCTTCGAGGGCGCTCCGGACGTCGCGGTTGTCGAGCGCGCCGAGCCACGCCCCCAGCACCGGCTTGCCCGACGTGCGCGCGACCGCGGCCACCGCGCGTGCGGCGTCGGTGGCGCCGACGACCGGCCGCTGGACATGGATCGCCAGCACGGCGTCGACGCCCGGATCGGACAGCACGACGCCCACCGCGGCGGCGAGCCGCTCGGCGGGCGCGTCGCCTCGCACGTTGACGGGATTTGAGCAGGGAATGTGCTCCGGGAGTATCGCGACGAGCGCTTCCTCCGTCTTGCGCGAGAAGCGTGCGAGGGCAACGCCGCGGTCGGCGGCGCAGTCGGCCGCAAGCGTGCCCGGCCCGTGGCCGTTGGTGACGATGGCGAGATGATCCCCCCGCGGGATCCGGCCTGTGGAGAGAATCCGCGCAGCAGCGAACAGCTGCGCGTAGGTCATCACGCGGACGGTGCCCGCCCGCTTCATCGCCGCATCGAACACGGCGTCGGGCGTCGGTGCGTCGGGATCGCCTTCCTGCGCCGCATGTTCCATCGACCGGCCGGCACGCAGCACCAGGACGGGCTTGGTGCGCGCAGCGGCGCGCAGCGCCGACAGGAACCGGCGCGCGTCGCGCACCTGCTCGACGTAGAGCAGGATCGCGTCGGTGCCGGGGTCCTGCAGCAGCGCGTCGAGCAGCTCGCCGAAATCGACGTCGTAGGCGCCGCCCAGCGCGACGACGGTCGAGAAGCCGAGACCCAGCGGCGCCGCGAAATTGAGCATCGCCGTGCATACGGCACCCGACTGCGCGATCAGCGCGAGCCGGCCGCCATGTGCGCTGATCGCGCCCAGCGTCGCATTGAGGCCGATGTCCGTCCGGATGACGCCGAAGGCGTGCGGGCCGAGCACTCGGATGCGCAGCTTGCGCGCCGTGGCCACGACCTCGCGCTGCCACTTGCGTGCCTCGCCCTCGTCGCCCGGCGGCGCCGAAAAGAGTATCGCTGCCTTGACGCCGGCTCGCGACGCGTCGGCGAGCACGCTCGTCACCGCCGCGCAGGGCACCGCGATCAGCGCCAGCTCGACGGGCTTGCCGATCGCGTAGATCGACGCATGGCACTTGCGGCCGAGCACCTTGCGATGCTTCGGGTTGACGAAATGGATTTCGCCCTTGAACTCGCCTTCGAGCAGGTTTTCGACGATGACCCTGCCAAGCGAGCCCTGCCGGTGCGACGCGCCCAGGATCGCGATGGACGCGGGCATCAGCAGCGGCCGAAGATAATGATGGAGCGCGGGCATTGTGAGGTGGATGCAGGGATTCGTTGGAGCGTTCCGTCGCGATGCACGGCCTATCATGCGCTCCGATGCGACTCGGCTTGCGAATCGTGACGGACGCGGCGTCGTTCGGCGCCCATTCGCCAATGTTCGTTGCGTTGACCGGACGCGCGCCGCAGGTCGCGTACCGCACATTGTACCGGCCGAAGCATCCGCGTGATAAGACCAATCGACGCGCCACGGAGGTGCGCCGCTTCGGAATGGTGCGGTCGGATATAATTTGCCGGAGTTGCGACGCGATGCAAACTCGGCGCAACGCTCATCGCTCTTGCATGCGCGGGCCCGTAGCTCAGGCGGTTAGAGCAGGGGACTCATAATCCCTTGGTCGCTGGTTCGAATCCAGCCGGGCCCACCCTCAGCCGCTCGGGCACTTCCATCGGCGCGAATCGAGAAGCGTGCCGGCGTCAGCCGGCATGCGAACCGAGTCCGCTACCCGGAACGTGCCGCGGCGATCGCGGCTCGCAGCTCCCGTTCCACGTCATCGACGACGATGTTGCGCACATCCTCGTCGCGGCCTTGAAGCGGCCGGTGCACGAGCAGCGAATTGGGGGAGGCACGGCGCTGCGCGAGGATGCCGTGGCGCGGGTCGGACCACAGCGAGATCACGTCGAGCGGAAACGCCGCATCGAGATAGTACGCGGTGTTCAGCACGCCGCTATCGGGGCCGATCAGCACGCGGCAGCGGTTTCGTATGATCGACATCATGTCGACGAAGCCGGTCCGGCCGCGCAGGTCGTCGACGAGCGGGTGCACGAATGGCGTGGTCGGCTGACTGCCGAACAGCAGCCAACGCACCCGATCGCCCGATCCGAAGCGATCGATGAGGGCAGCGCCACGCGTCGACGGGCCAGTCCTTGACGTATCCGTAGAGGGCCTGCGTCTCCGATTGGATGTGCGCGCCGACGAAGAGAATGGAGTCGTCAGCGGGCACGAACCGCGCGGCGCACGCATCCCATTCGGGCAGCCAGCGCAGCCGGACCGGATAGAGATGCCGACGCCCGCGCAGCCATCGCGTCGGGTTGGTCTCGGCGAAGACCGCGCAGAATTGCCCAGCCTCGAATCCGAAGGGCGCTGTCAGCTGCACGGCGCTCGCCTGCGCGCCGCGGGCGAGACCCGGCAAGACGCGCACCTCGTCCGCGTCGGTCATCCGGAACGCTTCCTCGAGCTCGGCGCGGGTGACGACGGTGATGCGCGCGCCCGGCACTTTCTCGCGCACGATGGCGAACAGCGGCTCCAGCGCCAGCACGACGTCGCCGAGGCCGCGGTTCCAGAAGAAGAGATATCCGCCGCGCGGATCGCGTCGACCGCGCTCGAGCGCGCGGTCGAACTCGGTGCCGGCGAGCCGGTCGACCGCGAGCTCGATGAGCTGTCGGGGGCTGGGGCTCACGCGGAATCGAGTTGCGCCCGGCCGGGAGACCGAAGATGCGCACCTGGCGCGCCCGCGGCAGTGCGACCGCGATGCCGGCGCATCGGGCTACGAGACCGTTGTATCGCTGGCCTTGTCGTTCGTATCGATGCCCATCCATTTGTACGGCGGGCAGTAGCCGACCATCGACGTCACGAGCGGACCGAGGCCGAGCAGGCCCCACCAGCGCGCGTTGCCGTCGAGCAGGAATAGCAGGCTCAGCAACGCGAGCCCGACGATGACCCGAACCGCGCGATCCACCTTGCCGATGTTGCACACCATGATGACCCCTCCCCGAGGAAATTGACGTCCCATCGTCTGCGTCCGATCGCGTTGCGCCGCGCGCCGCGCGTCCGCGCGGAGGTCCCCGCCGCACGCGGCCGACGTGCGCCCGAGTATAGGCCGCGCGCCCGTGGATTGCACATTTGGCGTAAACTCGCGCCGTCGCGAAATCGAAGGAGCCCCACGATGTTCGGACCCATCACGATTCCGTTCGGGACCAAGATGCTTTTCAACACGATGACGCTGAAGCCCGGCGTCGACATGGACGAGGTCGAGCTCGCGCTGGGAGAGATGTGCAACACCGTCAAGGCCACTTACGGCGGCGACAAGGGCGGATTCATTGCCGGGCAGGTGTACCGTTTCACGGGTTTCGTGTCCGACGAGGGATCGCTGGCGGCGTCGCGCGGCGCGGACGACCATCTGGCGATCGTCACGTACTGGAAATCGTTCGAGCAGCACGAGCGCTCGCACGCCGACGCGGTGTTCCGCGAGAAATTCGGCGCGCTGGCGGCGATGTGCACCGATACCAAGGAGCTCGGCTACGAATTGCTCTGGCAAGGTGAGCCCGAGCTCGCCTGACGTCGGGCCCAGCGCAATGTGCCGCCGGATCGTCGGCGCCAGGGGCTGGATCGCGCGCTGATGCACCCGGCGCTGCGGGCCTACCGGTTCCTGCGCGGTGACGGCAGCCTGACCGCCGCTGTCATCGTGCTCGTGATGTTCATCTTCGTGCTCTCGCCGCTGCGCGAGCTCAATGACGTCGGCGGACTCGCCGCCGATCTTGTCTTCGCCGCCTTCCTGGGGCTGGGCGCGTGGTTTCTCTACGATCCGCGGCCGATCATGAAGCTCTTCCTTATCTTCCTGAGCGCGACCGCGGTGCTGCGCGTCGCCGACTTCGGCGTCGGCGGCCTCGGGCTCGACCTCCTGAGCGCGTCGTTCACGCTCATTGCCGCATTCCTGCTCGGCACGATGTTCATCACCCGCGCGCTGCGCGACGGTCGTATCAACATGCACCGCATCATGGGCGCCGTCGGCGCATTCCTGCTGATCGGCGTCATGTTCTCGCAGATGTACCGGATTCTTGCGCTGCTGGTGACGGATGCCTTCGTCGTCGGCGGCGCACTCGGCGCCGGCCGCCGTCTTTCTTCCGCGCGTCAATTATTTCAGCTTCGTGACGCTGACCTCGCTCGGCTACGGCGACATCACGCCGCTGCATCCGTTCGCCCGCGCGCTCGTGACCCTCGAGGCGCTCGCCGGTCAGTTGTTTCTTGCGATCCTGGTCGCGCGGCTGGTGGCGATGGAACTCGAATGGCGGCAGGTGCAGCGCGAACGTCTGCGGGAGGACAGGCGCAATCCGGAGTGATACGCTTTGCGCCGGCGGCGCGAACGCCGCGCAAACTGACTTCAAAGGGGGAAGCCCATGAACGTCACTCTGCTCCAAACGCTGGGACGCGCCTGGTGGCTCGTGCTGCTGCGGGGACTCGCTGCAATCGCGTTCGGCATTCTCGCGCTGGCATGGCCCGGCGTCACGCTGGTCACGCTCGTGCTCTTCTGGGGCGCCTGGGCGCTGATCGACGGCGTCACCGCGCTCGTCGCCGGCTGGAAGGCGAAGGACAGCGGCAAGCCGATGTGGCAGATCGTGCTGGTCGGACTGGTCGGCATCGCCGCCGGCGTGCTCACGTTCGTGTGGCCCGGCATCACGACAATCGCGCTCCTTGTCATGATCGCGGTCTGGGCGATCGTGTCGGGTGTCTTCCAGATCGTCGCCGCGATCAGGCTGCGCAAGGAGATCGCGAACGAATGGATGCTCATCCTGTCGGGCGCGCTGTCCGTCGTGTTCGGGGCGCTGATGATCTACAACCCCGGCGCCGGCGCGCTGGCGGTGCTCTGGCTGATCGCCTCGTTCGCGATCGCCTTCGGCGTGCTGCTCGTGATCCTGGCGTTCCGGCTGAAGAAGCACGCCGTCGCGAACGCGCCGGCAGCGACGTAGTCATCGGCGTTCCGGCCGAGCCTGCGCCGCCGATCACCGCGGCCCGGCGCGCTCACCCTCTCGCGCGGCGTCCGCGACGCGCCTCGCGGACCGGTCGCGGCGCATCGGTACGATGGACCGCGGGCAGCGGCGCCGTTCCGGCATCGGCGCGATGCCGGTCGATGAGGCGCAGCATCGTGGCGAGCGTGATGGAGCTGAACGTCGCCTTGGCGATCTCGTCGATTTCGGACAGGACCGCGCCGAGCGCACGACCGACCGGTGTCGCCTCGCCTGGATCGCGATGGTCGGGATCGGGACGGCTCGGGTCCTCGAACATCTGAATGACGTCCATCAGCGTCAACCGGCGCGCGTTGCCGGTGAACCGGTAGCCACCGCCGACGCCGCGCACCGACTCGACCACGCCGGCGCGGGCGAGCTCCGAGAGTACCTTGGCGAGATGGTGCGACGACACGTCGTACTTGCCCGCGATCTCCGCGCCGGAGATGTGGCGCGTGGGGTCCGCCGCAATCTCGAGGACGCTGTAGAGCGCGAGCGACGTGTTCTTCTGCAGCTTCATGGTTCTGAAAGCGCAGCGCGGTCCGTCTGCTTCGCTGTAGCCTCGCTGCGCGCTCGCCGCACGTGACTTGGACTGACTCGCGCCTTGCTGCGGGCCGCGTTCCAACCGGGCCCGTCCACCAAGCGTCGGAACGGCTCGGCAGGTCTCATTGCGCGAGATCCATTTCCAGCGGGATGAACGGTCCCGCCATCATGCCCTGGCTGCGGAAGAACGACAGGATCAGCGTGTTGTCGCGCGAGAGCATCGTGCGCACCTTGCGCACGCCGGCGCGGCGGAAATTCGCGCAGATCGCGTCGAGCAGCCGCGTGCCGACTCCCTCCTGCCGCGCGCCGGGCTCGACGTCGATCGCGAACACCCAGCCGCAGGGGGGCGATCCGAATTCCCAGTCCCGCACCTCACCGATCACGAATCCGGCGACCTCTCCGTCGCGGTCGGCGACGAGGAACTGGCGAGGGGCCGTACCGGCCTTGCCGTAACGCTCGTACACCGAACGCCAGTAGCTGCGCTTGGCGATGCCGGTGACCGCCGCGTCGAGGGCGATGACGCGCTCGAGATCCTCGCGCCGAACCGGCCGGACCGCGACGCCGGCGCCAGGCGGCGCCGACCGGCCGCGGGCCGCCCTGGCCGAAACCCGCGTCCCCCGCCCCGAAGTCGCCACGCCACCCCCCAAAGACTGATGCAGATCAAGTCAATTATCGCATTCCAATGCCAGATTAACGGCTATTGGGGGAACGCTCAACCCTTCACCGGCAAATGCTCGGTCGGGGCAGGCGAAAGAAGCGCATCCCGAGCCGTCTGGCCACCGCGGAACCGGCAGCCACGAGGAGGAAGGCATGAAGGTTTCTCTCGTCCCGGGCGTCACGTCCACGACGAAAATCAGCGTCGATCGCGAGCGCACGATCGATTTCATGGGCGAGGCGGCGCGTGTCTACGCGACGCCGATGCTCGTGCGCGACATCGAGGTTGCCTGCCGCGAGCTGCTGCTCGCGCATCTCGATCCCGGCGAGGACTCGGTCGGCACTCGCGTCGAGATCGACCATCTTGCGGCAACGCTGCTCGGCATGACGGTGGAATTCACGGTCAAGGTGTACGAAGTGGCGGGTCGCGCGATCTCGTTCGAGGTGAGCGGGCGCGACGGATTCGATCTCATCTGCCGCGGCCGACATCACCGTTTCGTCGTCGATGTCGCGAAGACGGCCGAACGTCTCGCTGCCAAGAAAGCCAAGGCGGGACTCGCGTAGCGGGAGGTCTGTGCCCAAACAACCCACCATCGAGCACGTCGCGACGTACTGCTACCAGTGCGTCGCCGGGCCGGATCTGCTCACGGTCAAGGTCGTCGACGGCGTCGCCACCGAGGTCGAGCCGAATTTCTGTGCGGCCGACGTGCATCCGGGCGGCGGCAAGGTCTGCGTGAAGGCGTACGGGCTCGTGCAGAAGACGTACAACCCACACCGGATCCGCACGCCGATGAAGCGGACCAATCCGAAGAAGGGCCGCGGCGAGGACCCTCGCTTCGTCCCGATCAGCTGGGATGAGGCGCTCGACACCATTGCCGCAAAGCTCAATGACGTGCGCGCGGCGGGCCTCGCCGACGAATCCGGCTATCCGCGGCTTGCGGTCAGCCTGGGTGGCGCCGGGACGCCGCAGTCGTACATGGGAACGTTCCCCGCCTTTCTTGCTGCGTGGGGCGCGGTCGACATGGGCTTCGGCTCCGGGCAGGGGGTCAAGTGCTACCACTCGGAGCATCTCTACGGCGAGTTCTGGCATCGCGCGTTCACCGTGTCGCCGGATACGCCGCTCACGAATTATCTGATTTCCTGCGGTGCGAACGTGGAGGCGTCCGGCGGCGTGGTCGGCGTCTGGCGCCACGCGAATGCGCGCATCCGCGGGATGAAGCGCGTCCAGGTCGAGCCGCACCTGTCGGTGACCGGCGCGTGCTCGGCGGAATGGGTGCCGATCAAGCCGAAGACCGACGCTGCGTTCCTGTTCGCGCTCGTCCACATGCTGCTGCACGGCATCCCGCGCGAACGGCTCGACCTTCCGTTCCTGACGAAGCACACGTCGTCGCCCTATCTCGTCGGGCCGCACGGCTTCTACTTGCGTGACCGCGCGACGCGCAAGCCGCTGGTCTGGGACACCGTGCGCGGCGCGCCCGCGACGCACGATGCGCCCGGCATTGCCGAATCGCTCGAAGGCCGCTTCGCGGCGGAGGCGATCGAGATCGGTCCCGACGACGACGTGCTCGCGGACGGCGTCCTGATGGGCGAGACCGCGTTCAGCAAGCTCGTCGCGCACATGGCGCCGTATTCGCCGGAATGGGCGGCTCCGGTTTGCGATGTATCCGCGCAGACGATGCGGCGGATCGCGCGCGAATTCATCGACCACGCGCGCGTGGGCGAGACGATCGAGATCGAAGGCAAGCGATTGCCGTACCGACCGGTCGCGGTCAGCCTCGGCAAGACGGTCAACAACGGATGGGGCGGCTTCGAATGCGTCTGGGCGCGAACGATGCTGGCGGCGCTCGTCGGCGGACTCGAAGTGCCCGGTGGAACGCTCGGCACGACGGTGCGGCTCAACCGCCAGGTTCCGGCGCGTGTCGACAGCGTGATGACGGGTCCCGATGGCTTCATGGAGTACCCGCTCAACCCGACCGACAAGGCGCGCTGGACGCCGAATCCGAACATCCGCAATGCCTACCGGACGATGGTCCCGCTCGCCGCGAACGGCCCGTGGAGCCAGGCGCTGGGACCGACGCATTTCTCGTGGATGTTCCTGGACGAGACGCCGAAGGGCCTCCCCCGCGTCACGCTGCCGGACGTCTGGTTCGTCTACCGGACCAATCCCGCGGTCTCGTTCTGGGACACCGACAGCGTCGGCGACAAGATGGCGCGCTTCCCCTTCATGGTGGGATTCGCGTACACGCTGGACGAGACCAACCATCACGCCGACATCCTGCTTCCCGAGGCCACCGATCTCGAGAGCCTGCAGCTCATCCGGATCGGCGGATCGAAGTTCGTCGAGCAGTTCTGGGATTGCCAGGGCTTCGCGCTGCGGCAGCCGGCGGTCGCGACGCAGGGCGACGCGCGCGATTTCACGGCGATCGCGACCGAGCTCGCGCAGCGCACCGGCCTTCTCGAGAAATACAACGCATCGATCAACAAGGGTGCCGCCGGCGTGCCGCTCAAGGGCGCGCACTGGGACGTGGCACTCGACCCGGCGATCGCGCATCCGCCCGAGGCGATCTGGGACGCCGTCTGCCGCGCCGCGAGCGCGGAGCTCACCGACGGCCGCGAATCGAACGGCCTCGGCTGGTGGAAGGAGCACGGCCTCGCGACCAAGCCGTTCCCACGCCTCAAGTGGTACCTGTATCCGACGCTGGTCGACAAGGGGCTGCGCTTCGAGCTGCCGTACCAGGAGCGGCTGCTCCGCATCGGCACGGAACTCGGTCGGCGGCTGCACGAGCACGACATGCACTGGTGGGACAACCAGCTGCCCGAGTACCAGGCGCTGCCGAAGTGCAAGGATTTCGGCCTGCCGTGGATCGCGTCGCTCGAGAAATCGGGCGGCAAGGCGCAGGATTTTCCGTTCTGGATGCTGACCGCGCGCAGCATGCAATACGCCTGGGGCGCCAATGTCGGCATGCAGCTCATCAAGGAAGTCGCGGACAACGTGAAGGGCCACCGCGGCGTCATCATCAACACGGGCGCGGCGGCGCGGCTCGGCATCCGCGACGGCGATCCGGTCGTGATCGCGACACCGAAGCACAAGGTGCGCGGAAGCGCGGTGCTGCGCCAAGGCATCCGGCCCGACACGCTGCTCCTGATCGGCCAGTTCGACCACTGGGTCACGCCGTTCACCAAGGGCTTCGGCATGCCGAGCATGAATTCGCTCTCCGAGATGTCGATGGACCTCACCGACGCAACGGGATCGAGCGCCGACATCGTGCGCGTCAGCATTGCGCCGGCGGGTGGCAGTGTAGCGGCGACGGCCGCAAGCGTGGGGGCACACAAATGACGCGGTGGGCGATGGTCGCCGACCTGCGCCGCTGCGTCGGCTGCCAGACCTGCACGGCCGCGTGCCGCCATGCGAACGCGACGCCGCCGGGCGTGCAGTGGCGGCGCGTGCTGGACGTCGAGCTGGGCGAATATCCGGATGTGCAGCGCGCGTTCGTGCCGGTCGGCTGCATGCACTGCGACGATCCGCCATGCATGGACGTCTGCCCGACGACGGCGACGAGGAAGCGCGCCGACGGCATCGTCACCATCGACTACGATCTTTGCATCGGCTGCGCGTACTGCGCGGTCGCGTGCCCGTACCAGGCGCGCTACAAGACGACACGGCCGGCGTACGCGTACGGCGACGCGATGGCCAACGAGACCAAGCGCCGCGACGATTCGCGCCTCGCGGTCGCGACCAAATGCACGTTCTGCGTCGACCGCATCGACGCCGGCCTCGCCAAGGGGCAGACGCCGGGCGTCGATCCGGAGGCAACACCCGCTTGCGTGAACGCCTGCATCACGCAGACGCTGCAATTCGGCGACCTCGACGACCCGCAGAGCAACGTGTCGCGCCTCATCGCCGAGAACCAACATTTCCGGATGCACGAGGAGCTCGGCACCGGCCCCGGCTTCTACTATCTGTGGGACAAGGCGGCAACGACGGTCGGCAGCGGCGGAGTGCCATGAGCGCCGCCGGGCCGTCCCGAGCGAATTGCGCGGCCTCCGCGAGGGTGCACCGGGCGCGTTACGTCGTGTTGTCGGCCGCCACCCGCGCTCGCAGACGCGCCCTCCGGGCCTTGGCGTTGCCCTGCTCGCGCGGGCGTCCCTCGGGGGGCAGCGCAGCGGCCGAATTGACCAATGAGGCCGCAAGCGTGGGGGCCCATCAATGACCTATCCCGCCAAAGGCTATGGCACCTATGGCCCCGATCCGTGGCACCAGACGAGCTGGGATGCGCGCGCGGCCGGGAATTTCGTCTGCGGCGGCGCCGGCGCCGGTCTCATCGTGTTTGCCGTGTTCGCGGGGACGACCGGCCCGTACGGCGCGTGGCTGATCCTCGCCGGATTGGCGCTCGTCGCGCTGGGCCTCTTCTGCGTATCGCTCGAGCTCGGCCGTCCGCTGCGCGCGCTCAAGGTCATCCGCAATCCGCGCACGTCGTGGATGGCGCGCGAAGCGTGGGTCGCGGGCGCGCTCTTCCCCGCGGGAATCATCGCAGCATTCGTCCAGCCGGTCGCGGGATGGGCAGCGGCCTTCCTTGCGCTGGCATTCGTCTACTGCCAGTCGCGGCTGCTGCAGGGCGCCAAGGGCATTCCGGCGTGGCGCGAGCCGCTGCTGGTCCCGCTCGTCATCGTCACCGGGCTGGTCGAAGGCGGCGGAATCTTTGTCGCGACGACCCCGTTTCACCGAACGGCGACGCTCGTGCTTCTCTCGCTGTTCGCCGTGCTCGTCATCGTGCGCATGGGGGTGTGGATCGCCTACCGTCGCCGGCTTGACGGTGTCATTGCCGAAGGCGCGCGGGTCGCGCTCGACAACGCCGGCATCGTGCTGCTGGTGCTCGGGACCGCGGTTCCGCTGTGCCTGATCGCGATCATGGCGGCAATGACGCTGACCGTCGCCACGCTGTCGGCGCTGTGCGTCGCGACGGGCCTCGCGGCCTTGCTCGCGGGCTCCTGGCTCAAGTTCGTCATCGTCACGCGCGCCGGATTCAACCAGGGGTTCGCGCTGCCGCACCTTCCCGTGCGCGGCGTGGCCCGCTGACTCCGGCCGTTTTCTCGGACGCGATTCGGAAAGGACCTCAGATGGGCGCCACGACCATGGCCGAAGTCGGACTCTCGCCCGCGCCGGGCGATCACTTCCATTTCCACCGTTCGCTCGAATTGATGCCGCGCGAGCACCTCGCCGCGCTGCAGCTGACGCGGCTGCAGGACACCATCCGCAACGCCTACGACAACGTCGCGCTGCACCGGCGACGGCTGGACGCCGCCGGCGTCACCCCTGACGCGATCACGACGCTCGACGACGTCAAGCACCTTCCCTTCACGCAGAAGTCGGATTTGCGCGACGGCTATCCCTTCGGCCTCTTCGCGCGGCCGACGCATTCGCTCGCGCGGCTGCATGCGTCATCGGGGACAACGGGCAAGCCGACGGTGGTCGGCTACACGCGCACCGACATCGAGACCTGGGCGGCTCTGATGGCACGGTCGATGGCCTGCGCGGGCGTCCGTCGCGGCGACGTCGTCCACAATGCCTACGGCTACGGCCTGTTCACCGGCGGGCTGGGCGCGCACTATGGCGCAGAGCACCTCGGCGCGGTGGTCGTGCCGATGTCCGGCGGATCGACGGAACGGCAGGTCACCCTCATCACCGACTTCGGCGCGCGAGTGCTCTGCGCGACGCCCTCCTACGCGCTGGCGATCGCCGAGGTCGCCGAGCACCAGGGTGTGGACCTGCGCAAGAGCGCGCTCGAGATCGGCCTGTTCGGCGCCGAGCCTTGGAGCGAGGCCCTGCGGCGCGAAGTCGAAGCCCGTCTCGGCATCACTGCGATCGACATCTACGGCCTCTCGGAGATCATGGGTCCCGGCGTCGCCTGCGAATGCCAGTGCCGCGCGGGTCTGCACGGCTGGGAGGATCATTTCCTGTTCGAGGTGATCGATCCGGACACCGGCGCCCGCGTCGCCGAGGGCGAGGCCGGCGAGCTCGTCATCACGACGCTCACCAAGGAAGCGCTGCCGATGCTGCGCTACCGGACCCGGGACATCACGCGGGTGACCACGGCTCCCTGCGAGTGCGGCCGCACGCACCTGCGGATCCTGCGCATCACGGGCCGCAACGACGACATGCTGATCATCCGCGGCGTCAACGTGTACCCCTCGCAGGTCGAGGCGGTGCTGATCGGACGCTCCGACATCGCGCCGCACTACCAGCTCGTCGTCGAGCGGCGCGGCAGCCTCGACCATGTCACCGTCGAGGTCGAGGCGAACCCCGGCGTCGACAGCGCGGCATTCGAGCGGATCGCGAAGGACGTGACGCATCACATCAAGTCGATGATCGGCATCACCACCGACGTGACCGTCAAGCCGGCGGGCGCGATCCCGCGCTCGCAGGGCAAGGCGGTGCGGGTCCGCGACCTGCGCCCGAAAACGCCCTAGGTTCGGATCGTCAGCCGCAGCCGACAGCCGCTCCCTTTGACGCACGTCAATCGGCCCCGGCGGGCCGTCGGGTCATTTGGTATCGAATACCATTATTGGAAGAATGCCATGGAGTTCGCAACCCAGGTTTCCCGCACGCTCGACGCGGAGCATCAGTCGACCCTCGCGCTGCTGGGCCGCGTCCAGGCAGCCTTCGTCCGCGCGCCTGCCACGGGAGCCGGCAAGGATCCGATCATTGCCGCTCTGGCGTCCGAGCTGCGTCTCCTCATCGTAGAGCATGTCGACCGCCACTTCGGATTCGAGGAGAATGAACTCTTCCCGCGACTCGCCGCCGCCGGCGACGGGACCCTCGGCGAGCTCTTGCACGACGAGCACGTCGCGATCCTCGAGGTTGCGGCCGAAATCGCGCCGCTTGCCGCCGCGGCCGCCAGGGGCGCGATCGACGACGACGGATTCGTGCGGCTGAGACGCGGGGCGCTGGAGTTGGTCGAGCGCCTCGAATCGCACATCCAGAAGGAGACGATGTCGCTCCTGCCGGCGCTCGACGACGCGCTCGACGCGAATGCCGATTCGGAGCTCACGCTCGAGTACGCCTCCGCATGAAAGGATCCTTCGCCGTGCCCACCCAAAGCGCCGCCGCCGCCCCGGATTTGATTTCGATCCGGCCGCTTGCACGCCTGGATCTCGACGCCGTCGTCGCCATCGACGCCGCGATCGAAGGCTGGTCGCGGCGCGCCTACTTCGATCGCCGTCTGCGCGCGGCACTCCACGAACCTGCGTTGCATGCGCAATTCGCCGCCTCCGACCCCCGCGGGCTGGCGGGCTACATCCTGGCGCGCGTCCTCGAAGGCGAATTCGGCGAAAGCGAGCGCGCGTTGCGGCTCGAGGTCGTCGGCGCCCGCACCGATCTGGTCGGCCACGGCGTCGGCTCCCGCCTCATCGACGCGCTCGGCGTGTGGGGGCGGCGCCACGGCTGCACGAGCATCAGGACCGTCGCGGCATGGAACGATCACCGGATGGTCGCGTGGCTCGACCGGCAGGGATTCAACCTCGCGCCGAATCACGTCGTCGACAGTGCCGTGCGCGGCGGCGCCTACGCGCCGGAGCGCGACGACGTCATCTCCCTCCCCGTCGGCGCTGGCCCTGCGCACGAGGTCGCGTATGACGGCGCCGCCGGCAACGACTTCGAGCGGCTCGCCCGCGACACCGCGGACGTCCGCGCGATGCGGCCGGAGGATCTCGCCGACATCGTGCGGATCGACCGCGACATCACCGGGCGCGACCGCGAAGACTACGTCCGCCACAAGCTCAACGAGACGATGGTCGACTCGGCGATCCGCGTGTCGCTGACGGCATCCGACGGCGGCATCGTCGCCGGATACCTGATGGCGCGTGTCGATCTCGGCGACTTCGGCCGCACCGAGCCGACGGCGATCATCGACACGATCGGCGTCGATCCCGGCTACGCCCATCGCGGCATCGGCCATGCGCTGCTTTCGCAATTGTTCGCCAACCTCGGCGCGCTGCGCGTCGAGCGCATCGAGACCATCGTGGCACCGCGCGACCTCGGGCTGCTGGGTTTCCTCTACGGCGTCGGCTTCGCGCCGGCGCAGCGCCTCGCGTTCGCGCTGGCTCTCGATTGATGGAAGCCGGCCCGGAATTCCCGACAGTCGCGCACGCTCGTCCCGGCAGGTGATCACGATGACGCCGCCGCTCGACGACGACGTGATTCGCCATGCGCTGATGCAGGTCGACGATCCCGAAGCCGGGATGAACATCGTCGACCTCGGCCTCGTCTATCGGATCGAGATCGCGGAAGGCGCGGTCGCGGTCGATCTCACAATGACCACCGCGGCCTGCCCGATGGCCGACATGATCGTCGACCAGGCAAGGGCTGCCATCGAGTCCGTCGTCGGCGAAGCCGCGGGCATCGACATCCGGCTGGTGTGGGACCCGCCCTGGACGCCCGATCGGATGACGGATCTCGCGCGCGAGCGCTTCGGCTGGAATTAGCTCCTCTCATCGGCGCCCCTCGCTCCCGCGCCGGAGCGAACGATCATGACCGTCGACACGCAACGAGATCCGGCACCGGCGCGGGGAAATCTTGCGCCCGCGTATCGCGTACCACTGCTGATCTTCGGATTCCTCGGACTCCTGGCCGGCGTGCTCGCCGGCCTCGCGCGGCTCGGATGGCCGGTTCCGCCGATCGCCGCAACCAACGTGTCGCTGCACGGGCCGCTGATGATCTGCGCGTTCTTCGGCGTCGTTATTTCGCTGGAGCGCGCCGTTGCAATCGGACGCGGCGTCGCCTACCTCGGGCCCCTCGTCTGCGGCCTCGGCGGCGTGGCTACGATCGCCGGCATGACCATCGTGGCACCCTGGCTGTTCGTCGCGGGATCGATCGTGCTGCTCCTGGCGACGCTCGACATCTTCACTCGGCAGCGCGCGCTGTTCACCTTCACGCTGACGATGGGCGCGCTCGCATGGGTCGTCGGCAACGCGTTGTGGGCGCTGGGCGCGGCGCCCCACCAGTGCGTTCCCTGGTGGCTCGCCTTCCTGATCCTGACGATCGCGGGAGAGCGCCTCGAGCTGTCGCGCTTTCTGCCGCCCTCCCCGATCGCCGAACGCGTCTTCGCCGCGATTCTCGCCTGGGTCGGAATGGGGCTCGCCGGCGCGGCTCGGGGTTGGGGGCCACCGGTCTTCGCGGCATCATTGCTCGCGCTGTCCGTCTGGCTCCTGAAACAGGACATCGCCCGCCACACCGTGCGCAGGACGGGCCTCACGCGCTACATCGCGGTGTGCCTGCTGTCCGGCTACGCTTGGCTTGCCATCGGTGGCGCCATCTTTCTCGGCGCGGGATCGCTGCACCCCGGAACACCCGCCTACGACGCGGCCGTGCACGCGCTCGCGCTGGGATTCGTGTTCTCGATGGTGTTCGGGCACGCGCCGATCATCGTGCCGGCGGTGCTGCGCGTCGCGGTGCCGTATCACCCGGCGTTCTACGTTCCGCTGGCGCTGCTGCACCTGTCGCTGCTGGTGCGCATCGTGGGTGACGCCATCGGTGCATTCGAGTGGACGCGCGCCGGAGGCCTGCTGAACGCGCTGGCACTCGCGGCATTCATCGTGAATACCGCAGTTGCGGTGGCCCTGGGGCGCAGCAACGCGCGCGCGCGGACCGGGTCATCGCAGCACTAGGGATGCCTTCGGCATTGAGGCGCATGCGGCGAAATCAACCGTGCAACGATTCGTACTTCGCCATCAGCTCTTCGGGCGTTTCCTGGAAATCGGGATTGACGACGATGCAGTCGGCCGGACAGACGAGCTTGCACTGCGGCTCGTCCTCGGCGCCGACGCACTCGGTGCATTTCATCGGGTCGATCACGTAAATCGGATCGTCGACGCTGATCGCCTCGTTCGGGCACACCGGCTTGCAGGCGTCGCAAGCGGTGCAGTTGTCGTTGATGAGCAGTGCCATGGGAATCTCCTCGCGGCTCAGGCCGCCGCACGTTGCTGCAATTCGCGCAGTTTGCCGTGCCGGAACGCGCCCCACAAGGCCGCGCCGATCGCGCCGGCGTAGATCGAGTCGGGATGGCTGACGGCCGTCACGCTGACCTTCTCGTTGACCATCTCTTCCTGGATGGCCGCGAGCAGGCCCGTGTCGAGCGCCAGGCCGCCGGTGAGCAGCGCCGTGCCTTCCTTGATGCCCGTGACCTTCAGGAGCTTCACGATCCGCGACGCCATCGACAGGTGGATGCCCTTGAGGACGTCGGGAGTCGCGATGCCGCGCGACACCATGTTGATCACGTCGGTCTCGGCCAGCACGGCGCAGATCGAGCTGCACTTCTCCGGATTCTTCGAGCTCTGGGACAGCGGGCCGATTTCCTCGATCGCGACCCCGAGATAGCGCGCGATGTTCTCGAGGAACTGGCCGGACCCGGACGCGCACTGGCTCGTCATCTTGTAGGACAGCACCTTGCCGCGCTCGTCGACGTAGATCGCGCGGCCGTTGAGCGCGCCGATGTCGACCACGGCATTCGCGCCCGGATGCAGGAACACGCCGCCCCGCGCGTGCGTGGTCATCGAGTAGAAGTGGCCGGTCGCGAACTTGACGTTCTCGCCTTCGCCGGTGGTGGCGATGTAGTCGACGTCGGAAGGCTTCAGCCCAGCGTCCTGCAGCACGCCGTCGTAGCCTTCCTGCGCGAGCGTCATCGGGTCGCGGCGGCGGATCCGCTCGCAGCGCTTCGCAAGCCACTCCTGCTTGCCGCCGTCAGTCCGGAACAGCGCCGACTTGACCGCGCCGGAGCCGATGTCGATGCCAATGGTGATCGTCATGGTGTCGTCCTCACGCCGCACGTGCTTCGGCAGTCTTTCCCTCTTCCATCACCGCGCGCCAGGCGAACGTCGCGCCGCCGAGCGCGCCGGTGAAGATCGAGTCGGGATTGATGTTGAGCGCAATGTCGCCGTAGTTTTCCCGCACGAGGTCCCTCAGCGCCTTGACCGCGGCCTCATTCTTCGCGACGCCGCCGGTGAACGTGAACTCGTTGCGGATGCCGCCCGAGCGCGCGAGGATCGACATCGCGCGCAGGATGATCGCGCGGTGCAGTCCCGCCATGATGTCCTCGCGCTTGTCGCCGAGTGACAGCCGGTCGCGCAGCTCCGCGCCGGCGAACACGGTGCAGGTCGAGTTGATGCGGATCGTCTTGGTCGACTTCATCGCCATGGGACCCAGCTCGTGCAGGCCCATGTTCATCTCGTCGGCGATGTAGCCGAGGTAGCGTCCGCAGCCTGCCGCGCAGCGATCGTTCATCTGGAAGCTCTCGACAATGCCGTTCGGGTCGACCTGGATCGCCTTGGTGTCCTGTCCCCCGATGTCGAGCACGGTCGCCGTGCCCGGGTGCATCATGTGCGCGCCGAGGCCGTGGCAGAGGATCTCGGAGCGCACGTGCTCCTTGGAGAACGGCAGCCGCGCGCGGCCGTAGCCGGTGCCAACGACGTAGGTTTCCTCCATTTCCAGATCGAGAATGCCCTTGATCGGCGCCTCGACCTGCTGCCGGCGGCCCGCCGTGTCGGGAAGCGCGATGAACGTGCGCTCGAGTGCAGCCAGCAGGTGGCGCCGGATCGAATCGCTGTAGACGCGGTTCTCCACCTCGATGATCGAGCGGTCGAACACGTTGAGGAGGAAGTCGTATCGAATGCCGGATTCCTTCGCGACCGCTTCACCGGCAGCGAGATATTGGGCGCCGGCGATGTCGCGGAAGAAGTCGGACTTGCGCTTCGCGCCCGGCGCGAACAGCGTCGGCGCCTCGACGGCGAGCCGCCTGAACACTTCGACAAGCGCTTCGCCGACGGCCTTGGTGCTGTCGCCGAACTTCGCGGTGCCAAGATTGCGCTGGCACGTGCTTTCGAGGTCGGCGAGCTGCTCGAGATACTGCTCGGAGCGGAAGTCGCGCTCGAGCTGCCCGAGGAATCCGTCGAGCGCACCGTTCAGCGCGCCGGTGCTCGAGAGCGCCTGCCGAAACAGGTAGAAGCGCCCGTTGAGAAGCGCTTCCTGCTTCGCGATCGCCGCGGCGGTGTCGTAGTTCGAGCGCGAGTTGGTGATGCCGCGCCCCAGGATGTTCTGGTGCTCGTCGATGACCACCGCCTTCGTGGTGGTCGAGCCGAGGTCGATGCCGATGAAGCAGCGCATGTTAATTCCTCTCAGTGCCCGCTCGGCCGCCCGAAGGGCACTGGGCCCCCCTCAGGGGGGTAGCGAGCGCAGCGAGCATGGGGGGGCTCATATCAGTGCGGCCGCGGTTGCCACGCGCTTGGCCTTGACCATCTGGAAGTAGCTCTCCAGCCGGTTCTTCACGTTGGCCGCCGAGAAATAGCGCGGGTCGACGAGGTCGGTCTCGATGAACGCAGCCGGCTTGCCGGTGCGCCGCTCGACTTCGCGCAGGATGAGCAGCTGTCCCGCCGAGAAGCTGTTGCAGCTCTTGATCGAGTTGATCAGGAGCCCATCGGCCTGGTACTCGTCGATGTACTTGCAGATCATGTCGACGCGCGACGGAAGGTTGAGGTTCGTGTAGCAGCCGAGGCAATATTCGGCGAGCGATTCGAGCGGCCGGTCGGCGTCGTGACGGAAGCCGAAGTCGTAGAGCCCGCCGACTTTCGCGTACGTCGACGCGACCACCACCGCGCCTTCGTCGTAGAACATCTTCCAGAAGTCGCGGAAGCTGGTCCAGTTGGGCGGACCCTCGACGACGAGCCGATAGTTCTCCTGCGTCATCTCGCCCTCGGGCGTCATGGGGCCGCGGCCTTCGCGAACGCGCTGGTCGATCTCCTCGCGCAATACGCGGTAGAACTTCGTCGCCTCCGGCGTGCCGCGGAACGCGGTGAAGATCGGACCGATGTAGTAGACGGCCCCGAAGTAGCCGTCGATCGGCGACGGGCGATTCTTCGCAGACTGCAGTACGCGGACGAGATCCTCTTCGGCCTTCTCCGACTCGCGCATGTACTGACGCAGCGATCGATGTCGAACTTGACGCCGGAGATGCGCTCGAGCGTAGGAATCACCGTTTCCTTCAGCTGCTTGACCACGTAGTCGCGCATGTTCGGCGAGATCTTGCCTTCGCCCTGGTAGGGGACGTGCAGCATCACGGTCTCGCAGCCGTACTTGTGGCGAATGAGCTCGAACCACTTCATGAACGTGAAGCAGCCGGTGTAGGAGAGGAGCAGGACGTCGGGCCGCGGCAGCGGATCGCCGGTCGGGCCGATCTCACCGCCCATCATCATCCCGAGGTCGGCCTTCACATAGGTGCACACGTCCTCGGAATGGCCGTCGCGCTCGGCGTCCATGATCATCTTGCCGGACTTCTTGCGCAGGCCGTTCTGCAGCGCATTGGTCTCCGGAAGGCTCCGCGCGAAGTCAAAGCACATCAGCAGCTCGTTCAGGTTGCCCGGGACGAACGTTGCCGACACCTTCTTGTTGTTGGCGCGCGCGGTCGCAAGCTCCATGTAGTTGCTGTTGATGAGCTCCTTCTGCAGCAGCATCGCGTCCTCCTTCTGGACGGGATGTGCCCCCCCTGGGCCGCCGCTTCGCGGCGACGCTCCCCCCGAGGGGGGCGAGGAAGCTTGGGAGCGGCCCGGCGTTTCCTCAGGCGGCTTCTTGACGCTGGCGGGCATGGCGGCGGCGGTCGTGGTCATTGGTGGTCTCTCTTCAATCCTGTCTGTTTGACTAGGCGCCCTCGGCCTCCATGACCTGCGGCGTAGTGCAACGCGGTCGTTGTCGGCCTCGAGCGTCGATTCGCATTTGCTCGCATCCCCGCGCCTGCGGCACGGGGCCCCTCGGCCTCGCGACGGGCCACATGACGCATCGGTTCATTCGTCGGCCTCTCTGCGCCGACTCGCCCCGGTCGCATCCCCTCTCGCTCCGCTCGGGGGCCCCTGCTCCCCGGCTCGCGTCGCTGCTCGCTGCTCACGCCGCTGACCACAGTTTTATCGAATCGGCAAACGTTCCCGCCTGCTCGCGGATCGGCGCCATCTGCCCCGTGTTCTCCGCGTACTTGAACGCCGTGTACGGCACGCCGTGCTTCTTGAGCACGTCCTGCAGCATCGGGCGCTCGAGCAGTGCGGGATCGCAGAACGACGGCGCGGCGAAGATCACGCCTTCCGCCCCGCGGGTCTTGACCTGCTTCAGCAGGAACACGCCCTTCTCTTCCTTCGTCGTCTCGTATTTGGCGGCGGTCGTCGCCGAGCGGTGCAGGAACGCCTTCGACAGCTCGTCCAGCGGATTCGCGTTTGCGGGCACCTCGTCCAGCAGCCAGCGCGTCACCAGCATGAAGTCGTCGTCGACGATGTAGCAGCCCGCCATCTCGATCGACTTGATGAGACCGAGCGGCGGCTGCTCGCAGAACGCGCCGGTCAGCACGATGCGCGCGTTGTCGCGCTTCGGGCGCGGTATCGCGTCAGCGGCCGCGATGTATTCGCGGACGAGCGTCGTATGGTCCTCGACCGGAAGCACCATGCCCGCGCGCAACACGAGATAGACCTCGGAGGTCGGCGCCTGCCACGGCTTTTCCGCTCGATACGCATAGAGCTCACGGATCGCCTCGCGGTTCTCGTTGAACACGCGGATCGACGCATTGAGCTCGGCATCCGTGATCGGCTTGCCGCGCAGCTTGCCCAGATCCTCGCGCAGCACCTCGAGCTCGCTGATGTAGAACGCGCCGCCGATCGAGTCGACGTAGTTCTGCGGGACGTCAATGTACCGGACGTACTTGTCCTTGAACAGCAGCTGCCACATGCCGGACAGGTTGCGGATGACATCGCAGATCGACGGGAACAGCACGCCGTCGAGGCAGTCGAGCCGGCCGGTGAGCCCGAGCTCGATCGTCGAGCGCGGGATGCGGCAGATGTAGCTCTGGTAGTACGCGTCGCCCTGGATCACCTCGAGCGAATCGCCGCCGCCGAGGATGCCGACCGACAACATCCCTGCCGCGTGGATCAGCTCGCGCGGCACGTAGACCGGCAGGTAGCCGATCGCCTTGCGCCCGGGCACGGCGGCCTTCCATTGCTTGACGGCGTTGAAGTCGAGATCCTCGAACAGCGCCTGGCAGCGCTCGACGATCTTGATGACGGCAGGCTGTTCGATCATCAGCGATGCTCCCAGTTGGGTTTGCGCTTGGCGAGGAACGCGACGAGGCCTTCGTTGGCGTCGCGGGTGCTCATCAGCCGGTCGAGATAGATCCGCTCGACCTCGGCAAGGCCCTTACGGACATCGCGGATCATTGCGGCGCGCGCCGCCGTGAGAGCGAGCGCGAGCGACGCGGCGCTCTTTCCCGCGAGGTGCTGGTCGAAATACGCGAGCGCGGCGGCTTCCGGGTCGTCGAACACGATCTGCACGAGGCCCATCGCCTTCGCGTCGGCGGCGCCGATCGAGCGCGCGGAAAACAGCAGATCCTCGGCCGCCGGCTGGTTGACGCGGTACGGCAACAGCACCGATGCCGCCGGCGCGAATACGCCGAGCTTCAACTCCGGCTGGCCGAACTGCGCGTCGGGCGCGGCGAAGATCGGGCCGCCGGCGAGCGCGACCTCGAGCCCGCCGCCGAGACACTGGCCACGGACGACGGTGAGGATGGGCGCCGGAAATTCGAGCATGGCGACGATCAGCGCGTGCAGCGACGCCAGCATCGCCGCACACCGGTCGGGGAGGTGCTCCTCGACACTCGCGCCGAAGCTGAAGTGCGGTCCTTCGGCGTCGAGCAGCACGCCGCGCAATCCCGTCTGGCCACGGTACGCGACGAATGCGCCATGCAGCGCTGCGATCATTGCCGCATCGACGAGGTTCGCCTTCGGCCGCGCGAGCGTGAGGCGCAGCAGCGCGCCGTCGCGTTCGATCCTGTCCTTCAGCGGGGAGTCGCCGGCCATCGCGTCAGACCCTGCGCTTCTTTCCCGGTTGAATGGAGTCGTGCAGCGGACCGACCCAGCTCTCGCCCGCTGCCAGCTTCTGCCGGAGCAGCACGAAATCGGCCTCGCGGTCCTCCTTGGGGCCTTCGTTGAACGCGGTGAAGCCGGCGCGCGCCTCGGTCATCATGTTGAGCGCGAGCCACGCGCGCGAGTTCTCCTTGTTGCGGTTCCACGCGTCGAGCTTGGGCTTGCGCAGCTCTTCCAGTGTCTTGGTCGTGCAGTCCGGAAACGTCAGCAGCATCTTGGCGCAGAGCTCGTTGACCTTCTCGTCGAGCAGCGTGAGGTCGACGGTGCCGCTCGCAAGCAGTGCCTTGCCGGCTTTCAGCGCGTCGCCGCTCTTCGGCTCCCCGAATACGAAACGTCCGAACTCGTCGGTCATCCGCTGCGTCTCGACCAGCGGATTCGCCACGTAATGACCGTTCACCTTGAGTGCCGGGACCAGGTCGGTGAGCACGCCCATCCAATACGCCTTGTGCGCGGAGAACGGCTCGCACAGCACGCACGCCGCCATCGAGCGCTCGACGCCCGCGATGACGGGCAGGAAGTCGGTGGCGCCGCCGATCGGCGCGGAGCCGTGCTTGGGACCCGCCTGGCCAAACCGCGCGAGATCCTGCGCGACCGAGAAGTCGCACGCCATGCCGATCTCCTGGCCGCCGCCGATACGCATTCCGTTGACGCGGCAGATCACCGGCTTGTCGCAGACTAGGATCGCCGAGACCATGTCGTTGAAGAGGCGCATGTACTGCCGGTATTCCTGCGGCTGCCCGGCGTAGTACTCGGCGTATTCCTTGGTGTTGCCGCCCGTGCAGAAAGCCCTGTCGCCGGCGCCGGTGAACACGACGCAGTTGACGTCGCGTGCGTTCGACGCGGCGCGGAACGCGAGGATCACGCCCTTCACCATGTCGGTCGTGTACGAATTGAACTGCGTCGGATTGTCGAGCGTGATCCAGGCGTTGTAGAGACCGGCCGCGACGGTGCCGTCGGGCAGCGTCGCCGGGCGCTTCTCGTAGCGGATGCCGGGCTTGGCGTTGTCGTCGACGAGATCGTGATTCTTGAACTCGCGCTGCGCGGCCAGTATTTCGGGAGCATTCATGGGAAGTCTCCTTAGAGGGCGGGCACCAGGACCACGCGCCGCTTGATGTCGTGGTGGTGCACCGCCGCGAATACGTCGTTGATGGTGTCGAGCGGATGCGCCTCGACGAACGGCTTGATCGCGACCTTGCCGTCCAGCACGAGGTCGAGCGCGGCCGGGTAGAGCTCGGGCGGGCAGCCCCAGTTGCCGATCGCCTTGGCGTCGAACGCCATGAGGTTGGACAGTCGCACCTCGACCTTGTCCATCGTGAAGCCGACCACCGACAGCGTCGCGCCATGGACGAGCAGCCCGTACGCGGTGAGCTGTCCCGCCGCCGTCCCCGAGCATTCGAAGATGATCCATTCGGTGCTCTTGAGGCCGTTCGCCTTCGCGAACGCGCCGATCGCCGCCTTCATTGCCTTGCCGTCGTGCGTGCGGGCGTCAAGCGTCAGCGCCGCGCCATGTTGCGCGACCGCCGCGAGCTTGTCGGCGTCGACGTCGATGGCGACGACCTTTGCGCCAAAGGCCCGCGCGATCTGCACGCAGTAACCGCCGACCCCGCCCGCGCCGACCACGATGGCGAGGCTGCCCGGCGCGACGCCGGCACGGCGCACCGCCTGGTAGGGCGTGGTGAGCGCATCGGCGACGATCGACACGTCGGCGAGGGTGAGACCGACCTTGGCGAGCCGTGCCTCGTCGACTTCGCAGAGCCCGCGACCCGGCACGACGATGTGGGAGGCGAAGCCGCCGTGGATGTCGTTGCCGGGCATCTTCTGCGCGCGGCAGATCGGCGCAAGACCCCGTTGGCAGAGGTCGCATTGACCGCACGGCAGCACGGCCGGGACGATTACCGCCTTGTTCATCCAGCCTTCGGCGCCGGCGCCGGCCGCGACGACGCGCCCGCTGATCTCGTGCCCCAGCGTGAGCGGCAGCGGATGGTTGGTCCGCACGCCGTCATAGTAGTAGCCGAGGTCGGTGTGGCAGACGCCGCAGCCCGCGATCGCCACGACGACCTCGCCGGGACCGGGCGCGGCCGTGAATTGCGCGGACGCGAGCGGCGCCTTCACCGCGGTCATGACCCACCGTCGGGCTTCGATGCTCATGCGGAAAGCTCCTCCTCGAATGGCGCCGCCGGGGCGAGGGTGAAAGACCCTTCTGGCGGCTATTACGGTATTACAGTACCATAATACCGGTTTTGCTGAAAATCATCATGCGCGGCCGCGCTTGCGGGCGCATTGATCTCGATCAACTGCCCCCGGCCGGGGAGCCGGTTAACTGTCGGCATACGAATGCAACGGGAGTCACAGGTGGAGCCACGGACCGAAAAGCCGGCACGCGCCGCAACGACGGCACCGCCCCGTCCGCGCGCGGCGCCCGCCGCGCACAGCATTTCGATCGCCCTCGCCGGCAGCGGCGGCAGCGGCGTGATGACCGCGGGCACGCTGCTGGTCGGTGCCGCCGCCAAGGCTGGCTGGTATGGCCTCATGGTCCGTACCAGCGGCCCGCAGATTCGCGGTGGCGAGGCGGCGGCGCTGGTGCGCCTCGGCCGCAGCCCGATCGATACGCTCGACGACGCATTCGATGTGCTGCTCGCCATCGACTGGCAGAACGTCAACCGGTTCGCTGACGAGATTCCGCTCACCGCAGACAGCGTCGTCATCGGCGACGCCGACGAAGGCGACACACCGGAGGTGTTCACGCAAAGTGGCGCGCGTCAGATCGCGCTGCCGCTCAAGAAGACCGCAAAGGAGATCAAGGGCAGCTGGACCAACATGGTCGCGCTCGGCGTCGCCGGCGCGCTCGCGGGGATTCCCGTCGAGGCGCTGGAAGCCGCGCTGCGCGAGTCGTGGAAGCGCGACGCCGCGCTGCTCGCGCCCAACCTCGAGGCACTCGCCCGAGGCATTGCCGCGGGGCGCGGCATCGATGGGGTTCGAGGCATCCCTTCCGGTTCGGCGGGTCGCGGCAAGCGCTGGCTCATCTCCGGCAACGAGGCGGCGGGGCTGGGCGCGGTCCGCGGCGGCGTGCGCTTCGTCGCCGCCTATCCGATCACGCCCGCGACCGAGCTCCTCGAATGGATGGCGCCCGCGCTCGCGAAGGTGGGCGGCACCCTGCTGCAGGCCGAGGACGAGCTCGCCTCCGTCAACATGATCATCGGCGCGTCGTATGGCGGCGTGCCCTCGCTCACGGCGACCGCAGGACCGGGCCTCGCGCTGATGACCGAAGGCATCGGTCTCGCGGTCGGCGCCGAGATCCCGATCGTCGTCGTCGACGTGATGCGCGGCGGCCCGTCGACCGGCATTCCGGCCAAAAGCGAGCAGAGCGACCTTTCGTTCGCCGTCAGCGGGCTCCACGGTGACGCGCCGCGGCTCGTGCTGGCGCCGACCTCGATCGCCGATTGCGTCGCGACGACGCAGTGGGCCGTGCATCTCGCCGAATCGCTGCAGGCACCCGCGATCGTGCTGTCCGACCAGTTCCTCGGACAATCGCGCGCGATCATCGATCGTCCCGCCACCCTCGCGTTCGCCGGAAGGCGCCTGACCGCCACCGCCGACACGCCGGGCTACAAGCGCTACGCCAACACCGAATCCGGCGTCTCGCCGATGGCGATTCCCGGAACCCCTGGCGTCGTCTATACGGCCGACGGCCTCGAGCACGCCGAGGGCGGCACACCGAGCAGCAATGCGCGTGATCACGACCTGCAGCTCGACAAGCGCGCGCGCAAGCTCGAGCGGTTCGACTACGGCGCCATGTGGGCAGACGTCGAGGGCGACGGCGAATGCGCAGTGATCACGTTCGGCTCGACGACGGCCGCGGTTCGCGAAGGCGTCGCGCGCGCCACCGCGAACGGTGCGAGCCTCCGCCTGATCGCGCTGCGCCTCCTCGCGCCGGCGCAGCCGGAAAAGCTCGCGGCCGCGCTCGAGGGCGTGAAGAAGGTGCTCGTCGTCGAGCAGAACCACGGCGCGCAGCTCTTCCGCTATCTGCGCTCGATGTACGACCTCCCGGGAAAGCCGGCGAGCTTCCACCGGCCGGGCCCGCTGCCGCTGCGCCCCGGCCAGCTCGCGAACGCGATCCTCGACTGGAGCGGGCGATGAACGGGAGCGGATGGAGGCCTGCGTCATGAGCGATACCGCAACCGTTACTCCGCTGCGCACGGCGGCGATGTACAAGTCCGCGTACAAGCCGATCTGGTGTCCCGGCTGCGGCGACTTCTCGGTGCTGAGCTCCCTCACCAAGGCGCTGGCGATGATCGCCATGCCTCCCGAAAAGGTCGCGGTCGTCTCCGGCATCGGCTGCTCGTCGCGCATCCCCGCCTACACGACGTGTTACGGCTTTCATGGCGTGCACGGCCGCGCGCTCGCGGCCGCGACCGGCCTCAAGGTCGCGCGTCCCGACCTCACCGTCGTCGTGACCGGCGGCGACGGCGACGGCTACTCGATCGGCGGCAACCATTTCCTGCACGCGTGCCGGCGCAACGTCGACCTCACCTACATCGTGATGGACAACCACGTGTACGGGATGACGAAGGGGCAGCCGTCGCCGACGACCGAGCCCGACTGGGACTCGAAGCTCTCGCCCGGCGGCACCGGCGTGCGGCCATTCCACCCGCTGGTGATCGCGCTCGCGTCCGGCGCGAATTTCGTCGCACGCGGATTCGCCGGTGATCCGAACGGAACGGCCGCGATCATCGCCGAAGCGATCCGGCATCCCGGATTCTCGTTCGTCGAAGTGCTGAGCCCGTGCGTGACGTTCCGGCCCGAGCAGCGTGCCTGGAAGGAGCTTGCGCACCCGGCTCCGGTCACGGCGACCGACGATCCGGCGCGCGCGGCGCAACGCATCATGACCGACGACGGCTTCAACATCGGCGTGCTGTACGCGGGCAAGCGCACGCCCTATCCCATCCCGACCGGACAGGCGCAATGCACGGCGGCTGACCTCGAAACGGAGTTCGCACCATGAACGCGGCGACAGCACGTAGCACCACCAAGAAGACCGCGGCGCGCAAGCGCGCGTCGACCCGCACCGCGTCATCGGGGGCCACGACGAAATCGGCCGCGGCCACGAAATCCAAGGCGCCCGCGGCGCCGCCCGTCGCCAGCGTGCACGTCCCGCGCACGCTCTCCGAGTTCATGGCGCAGGCCTGGCTGATGGAGATCGAGGCCGCGCAGCGCTACAACGAATTCGCCGACGCGATGGAGATGCACAACAATCCCGACGTGGCCGAGATGTTCCGCACGATGGCGGGTTACGAGACGAAGCACGCCGACGCGATCATGGCCGAAATGGGCTGGACCGAAGCCCCGCCGCTCACGCCGCGCAGCGGCGACTGGCCCGGCGTGGAAGGCCCGGAAACGGCGCCCGGCGACGCCGTCCATTACCTGATGCAGCCGTGGCACGCGCTGACGCTGGCGCTCGCCTCCGAGCGCCGCGCCGAAAGATTTTTCGTCGACTTGGCGGGCGCGGCCACGGCCGACTCGGTGCGCCGCGCAGCACTCGAGCTTGCGGCGGAAGAGCGCGAGCATGTCGAGCTCGTTCTCGAGTGGATGGAAAAGGTGCCGCCGCCCGATTCCGACTGGTCGGACGATCCCGATCCGCCGCGCAACATGGACTGAAGGGACGACGCATGCAGCTCGACGGCAAGGTCGCGATCGTCACCGGCGCGGCGCAGGGCATCGGCGCCGCAGTGGCGCGGGCGTTCGCGCGGGAAGGCGCGCGCGTCGGCGTGGTCGACCTCTCCCGTGAGCGCGCCGAGGCCGTCGCAACCGAATTGCGCGCCGACGGCGCCGATGCGATCGGCCTCGGGTGCGACGTTGCTGATCGACCGGACGTCGACAAAATGGCCGCGGCGATGCACGAGCGCTTCGGCCGCGTCGACATCCTGGTGAACAACGCCGGCATCGTCCGTGCGGCGATGCTGCACAAGATGACCGCCGCGCAGTGGAGCGAAGTGCTCGCGGTGCATCTGACGGGAAGCTTCAACTGCCTGCAGGCGGTCGTCGCCGGGATGATGGAGCAGCGCTACGGCCGCATCGTCAACGTCACGTCGTCGGCAGGAGTGCAGGGAACGATCGGCCAGATCAACTACAGCGCGGCGAAGGCCGGGATCCTCGGCCTCACGATGTCGGCGGCGAAGGAGCTCGCCAAGTACGGGATCACCGTCAATGCAATTGCGCCCGCCGCGGCGACGCCGATGACCGAGCTGATCCGCACCGACGAGCGCTTCAGGGACAAGTACCTCGACCGCATTCCGATGGGCCGCTGGGCCGAGCCGGATGAGATTGCGCCTGCGTTCGTGTTCCTGGCGTCGGCGGGCGCTTCCTACGTCACGGGGCAGGTGCTCGCCGCCGACGGCGGGCTCACCATCCGTTAGCCCACAAACGACGACGCCGGACGGAGCCGCCCGCCGTCGAAGCGAACGCGGAGGCGCGCCACGCGCGGTTCGTGGCGCGTCCCCCGTGGCGAGATTCCGCTACTCGCTCATCTTGTTGTTCCGCATCGCCGCCTGCAGCCGCTTGATGTCCTCGGGCGACAGCTGCGGCCGGTCGATCTTGACCGTGAGCTTGTTGAGCTTGGCAGTGAGCGGGAACGGTGGCAGGTAGTCCGCGTCGTTCACGCCGGTCAACGTGTCCGAGCCGATGTCGAAGCTCTCGTCCCACTGCAAAATCATCGGTAGCGTGCGGTCCATTCGCTTGGTCGCGACTTCCTTGCCGTCCACCTTCAGCGTGCCCGTGCCGGGCCGGCCGAGGCCGCTGAAGCTGTTGAACGCGAGCGTCCCGGCGCCGATGCCCTCGTACTTGAAGTCGAACTCAAGCGTGTGCCGTCCAGACGCCAGCGCGTCGGGCGCGTCCCACTTGAGGCGCTCGAGGTCGACCATGTTCCACAGGAACACCGGCTTGCCCTTCAAAATGTAGAAGCCGTAGCCGCCGAAGCGGCCGCCCGAGGTCAGGATCATCCCCTCGGCGCCGCCTTGCGGCACTTCGATGTCGGCGCTTATCGTGTACGAGGCATCGAGCAGGAACGGCGAATCACCCTGCGGCAGCCCGGTCATCGGCCGCGTGTAGACGAACTCGGTGCGCCCGGCGGTGATGTTCGGCCGCGGCGCGACGATGCGAGCCCCCACCGACGCGTCCATCGGGAAGACCTGGTACTTCTTGGCCTCGGCGATGAACATCTGCTTCATCTCCTTGACCTTCTGCGGATTCTGAGCCGCGATATCGTCGACCTGGCTGAAATCCTTGTTCAGGTCATAGAGCTGGAAGACCTGATTGTTCAGCGGATCCGGGTTCGCCGGACCGAAAGCCTGCCAGGGCGCGCGATTCACCTTCGTGCTCAGCATCCAGCCGTCTTGATACATGGCCCACTGGCCCATCATCTCGAAGTACTGCCTGGTGTGCCTGGATGGCACCTTGGCGTTCGCGGTGTCGAACGTGTAGGCAAAGCTCGTACCTTCGATCGGCGTCTGCTTGATGCCATCGACCTGGTCCGGAGCATGGATGCCGGCGGCCTCGAGAATCGTCGGCACGACATCGATCACGTGGATAAACTGTTCGCGCAAGCCCCCCTTGTCCTTGATGCGCGCCGGCCACGACACCACCATGTTCTGATTGATGCCGCCCAGCCTCGACGCGTTCTGCTTGAACCAGTCGAACGGCGTGTCGAACGCCCACGACCAGCCGGCCGACATGTGGTTGTAGGTCTGCTCCGTACCCCAGACGTCGTAGAACTTCATCTGCACCTCGACAGGCATTTCCGAGATGCCGTTGAAGAACGCGACCTCATTGGGCGTGCCGAGCGGCCCGCCTTCGGCGCTGGTGCCGTTGTCGCCGTTGATGTAGATGACGAGCGTATTGTCGAGCTTGCCGAGGTCCTGGAACGCCTGTATCACGCGGCCGATCTCGTGGTCGTTGTAGGCAGCATAGGCGGCGAAGACATCGACCTGCTTGATGAACAGCTTCTTCTCCTCCGCGCTCAACTGGTCCCACGGCTTCAGCATGTCGTTGGGCCAGGGCGCCAGCTTCGAATCCTTGGGGATTACACCGAGCTTCTTCTGGTTCTCGAAAATGCGCTCGCGCAGCTTCCCGTAGCCGTCGTCGAAGAGGTGCATCGCGCTGATCTTGTCCACCCATTCCTTGGTCGGGTGGTGCGGCGCGTGCGTGGCGCCGGGCGCGTACTTGATGAAGATCGGTTTGGAGGGATCGGTCTGATGAATCCGCGTCATCCAGTCGATGGCCTCGTCCGCCATTCCGGTGACGAGGTTCCAGCCCGGCTTGCCCAGGAACGGGTAGATCTGGGTGGTGTTGCGAAAGAGGTTCGGCTCCCACTGATTCGCGTCGCCGCCGACGAAGCCGTAGAAATACTCGAATCCCATGCCCGTCGGCCACTGGTCGAACGGGCCCACCTGACTGGCCGCGAACGCGGGCGTGTTGTGGTCCTTGCCGAACCACGACGTGGAATAGCCGTTGTCGAGCAGGATGCGCCCGATGGTCGCCTTGTCCTTGCCGATGATGCTGTTGTAGCCGGGAAAGCCGGTGGACTGCTCGGAGATGACGCCGAAGCCCACCGAGTGGTGATTGCGCCCGGTGATCAGCGCGGCGCGCGTGGGCGAGCACAGCGCCGTCGAGAACACGCGGTTGTAGCGCAGCCCGTCCTTCGCGATGCGGTCCATCGTCGGCGTGGGGATGACGCCACCGAAAGTGCTGGGCACGCCGAAGCCGGCGTCGTCGGTGATGATCAGCAGCACGTTGGGCGCGCCCTTCGGCGGCACGACGCGCGGCGCCCACCACGCCTTCGATTGCAGGGCGTCGTCCTTGATCACGCCGCCGAACTTAGGATCGGGCGGCGGGAGCTGCTTGCCGCTGATGGTCGTCGTTGCGCTGGGCGAGCCAAGCGTGCCGGTGACCTGTTGAGCCACGGCATCGACGCAGAGCAGCACGAACATTGTCGCGACGATCCCGGTGCCGACCCGCATGCGCATCACCGACGGCCGAATCGCGTTTACATCAATCATCTTCCTGCTCCCTGGGGGAAGTACGACGACTGCGGAGTGTCGATCGCCACGCTCCGTGTGTCAACAAGATAGATGGAGGACTGACGGATTTCGTGCCCGCATGGCGAGCGACGATGGGTTGCCCGCATTCGTCCCTAATGCTTTCGGCGTGGGCGCGCACACTTTCGCCGGACGAGCGCACCTGCGAGGTGCGAGCGCCTCGTCGGACAGCAATCAGCCGGTCGCGGACTTGCGAGTCACCGTCAATGCCGGCGGATGCACCAGCGTTTGATACACCACGCAATACCTTTCGGTGAGGCGCAGCAAGGTGGCAAGCTGCTCCTCCGACGCGTCGGTATCGAGCGTGAGCGTAAGCCGGATACTTTGAAAGCCGACGGGAGCTTCCTTCGACAATCCCAAGGTTCCGCGGAAGTCGAGATCGCCTTCCGCGTGGAGTACGGCATCTCGAAGCCCGATTCCGAGTGCCGTGGCAACGGCGTTGAGCGTGACCCCTGCGCAGGCCACCAGCGCTTCCAGCAGCATGTCGCCCGAGCAGGCGCTTTGACCGTTTCCCCCGGTTGCCGGGTGCAATCCGGCAACAACGATCGCCTTGCCTGTCTCGATGCTGCAGCTGACGCCTTCGCCGAGACGCCCTTCCGCGCGCAACGTGACGAGCGCCGCCTCGGGGGCCGCGCGGTAGCGTTCCTTCAGGGGCGCCTGAATCGACCGAAGTTCTTCGGCGTTCATCATGAACTCTCCTTGACATTGTCGGGCGATGGCCAGGGATCGATCGCGAGGCGGCAGGCCCGCGCCGCACAGCCGTCATGGCCGGTCACTCGGGCAATCCCGCTTTGAGCAGACCCTCGCGAAGGTGATTCCGATCGGCGTCGGTCCGGTAATGCGAGGTCGACAGACACCGCTCGATTCCGAAGGCCGCCTCCTCGCGCAACACCTCCTGGGTGTGCGCTGCCGCCGCCGTCTTGTCGCCCATTTGCGCCAGCGCCGCCGCGAGAAGCGCGTGGTGCGTGTAATCCGGCCGCGTGACCCGGCTCAGTGCCGCGACCGCGTCGGAGTACTGGCGCGCTGTGTAGTGGGCGCGGCCGAGATGGTTCCAGAATCGCTCAGGGTGATATGGATTGAGCCGCATCGCCTTCCTGATCCACTCGATGCCGTCCTCCGGCCGCCCCAGCCAGGTCAACAGCTCGCCCTGCTGAACCAGGATGAGGTCGTTGTTGGGATTGAGGCCGAGCGCGCGTTCCTGGTGGTACTGCGCCTTTTCGTGCTCGTCGTGCGCCAGGTTCACGGCCGCGAGAACCCGGTGAACGTCGCTGTCGTTGTCATCCAGGGAGAGCGCGACGTGGGCCTCATCGACGACCTCTTTCCACGTGCGCTTGCGATCCTCGCACCAATTGTTGACCCAGGTTTGCGCCAGCACGCATGCCTTCCACACATGGGCGTGCGCGTATTTGGGGTCGAGCGCGATGGCGCGGTCGAGTATGCGTTGCGCCTCGGCGTTGTCTTCCGGAGTCGAGCGGTGATGCAGGATCTTGCCCGTCAGCACGCATTCGTAGGCCGCCATGCTTTGCGGCGGCTTGCGCTTCGCGCGGTCGTGGCCGGCGGCTTCGATCCGCCCGGGCAGCGTGCCCGCGATCGAGCGGGTCACCTCGTCCTGGATGGCGAAGATGTCCTCGATCCTGCGGTCGTAGCGCTCGGCCCAGAGGTGCCGGTCGGTCTCGGCATCGATCAGCTGCACGGTGACCCGGACCCGGTCGCCGGCCTTGCGAACGCTTCCTTCGACGACATAGTGGACGCCGAACTCGCGCGCGATGTCCTTGACCTTGACCGCCTGTCCCTTGTGCGCGAACGCCGAATTTCGCGAGATGACCAGAAGATCGCGGAAGCGGGACAGCTCGGTGATGATGTCCTCGGTAAGGCCGTCGACGAAGAACTCCTGCTCCGGATCGCCGCTCATGTTGACGAATGGAAGCACCACGAGAGACGGCTTCATGGTCGTGCCGGGACCGTCCGGCGCATTCGCCGATCGCGGGCGCGGGGTTTTGTCGAGCAAGACGGCAAACACCCGGATCGGGCGGGCGATGTTCTTGACGCTTTGCTCGCCGAGGTCCTCGAACGCGACGTCGAGACGATCGCCGACCTGATCCCGCACGGCGGCGGAAACGCAGATCCCGCCTGGGGGAGCGAGCTCCTGCAGGCGCGCGGCCACATTCACCCCGTCGCCAAAGATGTCGCCGTCCTCGACGATCACGTCACCGAGGTTGATTCCGATCCGGAACTGGATCCACCGCGCCGGAGATACGTCCGCGTTGCGCCGCGCCATTCCGCGCTGGATCTCGGCGGCGCATTCCACGGCGTCCGCCACGCTTTGGAATTCCACGAGCATCCCATCGCCCGTGGTCTTGATGATATTTCCGTGGTTCTTGGCGATGACCGGATCGACGAGCTCGAGCCGATGCGTCCGGAGCCGCGCGAGCGTGCCCCGCTCGTCGGCTTCCATCAGTCGGCTGTAACCGACCATGTCTGCCGCGAGAATGGCCGCCAGCCTCCGATCGCTTCCAGTTGATTCCATGACCCTCTGTCTCGCCTGATGCCAGATCATTCTACCAACGGGCCGGGCGGCATGGCCAATCGCGTCAAGTTGGCGTCTTGTCGCTTCGCGCCGTTCGATCGCACACCGCGGGCGATCGCGATTGCCGAACGCGGGCTCCGCGTCAGTGTTCGGGCGGGCGCGTCAATCCCGGCGGCAGCCATCCGGGTACGCGCCGCACCATCGTGCGCATGACACTTTCGGTGAGGCTCCGCGCGAGCTCCGGCGTCGCCGGCAGCGGCGGCGCCGTCACGGCGCGGTAGGACTCGCTCGCCTGCATGTCCATGGGCGCGCCTCCGGCCGAGGCTTTTGCCGCGGTACCGGCCGACGTCACGAGCGACGCCAGGATGTCGGTCCGGTTGGCCGTGTCGCCGGTGTTCGCCGCCACGTAGAACGGCACAAACTCGGCGCCGATGCTCGTTAGCGCCTGATAATCGCCGAGAAAGAGCCCTTCGGCATTCGGCGCATTGGCAAGATCGAAGGGCCCGGCGACGCGGCTCTCGCGCCATGTGACGCCATCGCTCGAGCGTGCGAGCCAGTAGTCGGTATAGAGCGTCGCCACGTCGGCCGTGTTGCTGCGGAAATCGAAATAGGTGACGCCGATCGTGCCGTCGCTGCGAATCGTCACCGCGGGCTCGAACGCGGCCACGGTCGGATCGCGATTCACCTGCACCGGCACCGACCAGGTGAGACCGCCGTCGATCGAGCGCGACAGCGCGATGCCGTCGCGCACGCCGCCGGAGAAGCGCGAATCCTGCCAGACCGCGACGAGTGTGCCACCCGGTCCCGCCGCGATCGCCCCGAGATTCTCGCCGTCGCGTACCGGAGTTCCGGTCTCGGGGTCGCGCGCGCCGATCGCCTGCACGCCCGAGACGGTCGAGGGTGCGGACCACGTGACGCCCTTGTCGGTCGAACGGATCACCGCGAGCGTCGCGCTCGCGGCGCCGCTGCCGAAAATATCGAGGCGCGTGAAGAACGTGACGAGCGTCCCGTCGGTCAGCACGACGGTCTGGTTGTTGATCGTCTGGTTGGTGCCGCCCGGATCGAAAATCGCGTGGGCGACTTCCCACGTCACGCCGCCGTCGGTCGTGCGGGTGAAATACGTCGGCGCGTCACCCGACACCGCGAGCCGGTCCCACACGGCATAGGCGTTGCCCCCGACGAACGGATCCGCGACGATCGATTCCTTGTCGTTGAAGTTGCTGGCGCCGTCCATGATAAGCGTCACCGGCGCACCCCACGTGCGTCCGCCGTCCACCGACCGGCTCGCGAGCACCGCGTTGGTCGATTCGGCGGCGAACGTCGCTCCGTTGAACGCGATTGCGATCTGATACGCGACGCCGTCGCCTCCGATCGCGACCCACGGGTCGGACGCGCGTTCGAAGTCGCCGCCGTTGCCGGCATTGCCGCCGGTGCAGCGCGAAAACGCGGCCATCGACCGCGTCCATGTGCGGCCGCCGTCGAACGACGCGCCGGCAAGGTTCCCCTTGGCGCCGCCATTCGACCAGCGGTCCTGCTGCCAGACGCCGATCAGATTCGACGGATTGACCGGGTTGGCAGCGACGTAAGGCTCGACTTCGGCATTCGCGTACAGCGTGCCGTTGACCGGCGTCCCCTCGCATCCTGGAGCGAAAGGCGTTGGCGTGGAGGCGCGATACTGAGGATCGGGGATCGTCTGGCAGATCGTCCCGCCCGTGGCCGCGAACGGAAAGCGGGTGATCTGTTTCGCCTGGTGCACCGGTCCCGGCAGCGGCGCGTACATCACCAAGTACTCGAACGTCGCGTGATTCCCGTCGGTGAACGTGAACGTGGCCGGGCCCACGGCCAGCTTCTGGATCTGCGCAGGATCGTATTGGTCGAATCGCGGTCCCGACGTCCTGTAGAGCATCCCGGTGTAGACGTTGCTCGCGCCCTGCCGCGGCGCCAGCACCGAAAGCCACAGCGGCGTGCCGTCGAGGTCGTACGTATACCAAGTCGCGTAGACACGGTCGCCCTGCTGCGCGAAGTTGATGCCCCACCCGGATTCCGCGCCGTCGGCCACCCACCAGAGGTCCTGGTAATTGGTGGCGGCGGCAAGATTCGGCGTCGCCGCGCTGTAGACGCATGCGGGCTGCGCTCCGTCCCCGAGGTCGAATCGCGTGATCGCCTTGGTCTGCATGACGCCGTTCATCGTGTACGAGAAACTTCCGTTGCTCGCGTCGGCGAACGTCAGCGTTCCGCTGCCGACCTCGGTCGGCACGCCCGCCCCGACGAAATTGTTGAACGGCGGGCCGTGGTCGACGCTGATCTTGCCCGCGTAGACATTTCCGGCGCTCGTGCGCGCCGCGAGCATCGACACCCAGAACGTCTTCCCGCTCGTGTCGTACGTGTACCAGGTGGCGAAGACCTGGTCGCCCTGGTGCGTGAAATTGATTCCCCATCCCGATTCGACGCCTGCCGGCGCCGCCCACCACAGCCCCTGGTAGTTGGGCGAGACCTGCGCGGACGCGCTGCCGCAAAATATCAGCGTGACCAGCAGCAGCCACGCGCGAAGGCCCCTTGTCGATGTCCGGCGGGGACGAATGTCGTGTCGCTTGCTCATGGATTTCATCGCACTTCGCAATCGTGGCCGCGGCCACCGAATTCGGGAGGGGGTGTTTGCCTTGACTGGGGAAATCTACAACAATTCAGGAGATCGCCACAATTCAATGCGACACGCCGGCGACGTGGCGCCGATCGATCGGACGATCACGCGGAGATCCGGTCGACGAACCGGGTGATCGCCTCCAGCACGGCGTCCGCCTGGTCCCGGTGCGGCGAGTGACGGCAGTCCTCGAGCTCGAGCAACTCGGCGTGGGGCACCCGCGCTCCGATCCGCCGCATCTGCTCCATCGTGCCGTATTCGTCGTCCTCGCCCTGGATCGCCAGCACAGGACACGTGATGCGCGGCAGGAACTCCTCGATGTTCCATGCGCGGAAATTCGGATGGAGCCAGATCCGGTTCCAGCCCCAGAACGCCGAGTCCACGTCGGCGTGGTAGCGCGCGAGCTTCGCGCGAAGGTCGGTGGTCTCGTACGCCATCTTCGCGGCAGCGATGCTCGCGACCGAAATGTCCTCGACCAGCACATGAGCCGCGAGCGTGACGACGCCGGTCAGCGCCCGCTTGCCTGCACCCGCATGGATGAGCGCGATCGAGCCGCCGTCACTGTGCCCGACAAGAATCGGTCGCTCGATGGAAAGCGCGTCGAGGATCTGCGGCAGCACGACCAGCGCCTCGTCGTGCATGTAGCGCACGTCGCGATCGCCGCGCAGCGGATCCGACTGGCCGTAGCCGTAGCGCGAATACACGACGAGGCTGCAGCCGGCTGCATGCGCGAGGCGTCCCGGGAATTCGCGCCACATGGCCACCGATCCCAGCCCTTCGTGCAGCAGGACGAGCGTCGGACGGCCGGTCTGGCCGACGTCGATCCGCTCGTATTCGATGCGATGCCCCGCCGCCTCGGTGAAGGGCACGTTAGGAGCCTGTCGGGCCTGATTTCGCGTACGCGACGGAGGCGGTTTGGGCGCAGTTCAAGGCGTGAGACCGAGAGCATATCGGGAATATGCCGAGGGCGAGCAACGCAGCATTAGGCAAATGAGGCGCCCAAAGCGCCCCGTCCCTTCGCTCATTTGGGTGCGGCTGCCAAAAAGCGCGTCTGCTTTGTTGCTCGGCTTGCGAAGATTCACGATATTCGCTGCGCCTCGCGTCGCGCATCCATCGCTTTTTGGCTCGGCAACGCATACGTGAAATCAGGCCCGACAGGCTCCTAGACTCCGAGGTGGCGATGCAGGAGCTCCGGCTGCGCGAGCAATTCGGCGCTCGGGCCCTCGAACACCACGCGCCCCTTGACGAGGATCACGTTGCGGCTGGCGATCGCGGTGACCGCCTTGTAGTTCTTGTCGACGATCAGCGCCGCGATGCCGTGCGCGCGGATCTCGTCGACGATGCGCCAGATCTCCTTCGCGATCTGCGGCGCGAGCCCCTCGGTCGCCTCGTCGAGGATCAGGAGGTCGGGGTTGGTCATCAGCGCGCGGCCGATCGTCAGCATCTGCTGCTCGCCACCCGAAAGCTGCCACCCGCCGTGGTCGAGTCGCTCGGCGAGGCGGGGAAACGTCTGTATCACACGCTCGAACGTCCAGTCGCGGCGGCCGTCCGCCCCGGCGCGCGCCGCCATCACGAGATTCTCGCGGACCGTCAGGTTCGGGAAGATGCCGCGGCCTTCCGGCACATAGGCAATGCCTGCGCGCGCGACGAGGAACGGCTGGGCGCCCGTCATCGGAGTGCCGCAGACAAACACCTCGCCGTGCCGCGGCTTGACGATGCCCAGCATGCTGCGGATCAGCGTGCTCTTGCCCATGCCGTTCCTGCCCATCAGCCCGACCGTCTCGCCGCGGTCGATGCGGAAGTCGATCCCGTGCAGGATGTGGCTCGCGCCGTAGTACGCGTGGAGCTCGCGCGACTCGAGGATCGCTTCGGCCATTAGTGTGCCCCCACGCTTGCGGCTGTCGCCGCTGCGCTGCCCCCCGAGGGGGAGCCATGAGCGCCTTGGGCCGGCCCTGCGGCGCCCATGTGTGCCCCCACGCTTGCGGCTGTCGCCGCTGCGCTGCCCCCCGAGGGGGAGCAATGAGCGCCTTGGGTCGGCCCTGCGGCGCGCATGTGTGCCCCCACGCTTGCGGCTGTCGCCGCTGCGCTGCAATTCGCGCGGCCTCCGCGCTGTTCTGCAATTCGCATTGGGGATCGAAGTCGGCCGCCGCCCGTGCTCGCCGACACGCCCATCGGGCCTCGGCTTCGCCCTGCTCGCACGGGTGTTCGGGGCGGCCCCGCGGCGCTCATCGCTAGCTCGCTTCCGTTCGCGGCGTTATGGCAGCGCTTCATCGCCGAGATAGGCGTTGCGCACGGCCGCGCTCGCGCGGATCTGCGCGGGCGGCCCGCTTTCCAGCACCTGGCCGTTGACCATCACCGTGATCGTGTCGGCAACGGCGAACACGGCGTCCATGTCGTGCTCGACAAGAAGAATCGCGTGATCGGTCTTGAGCTTCTTCAGGAGCTCGATCATTCGCTGCGCCTCCTCGGCGCCCATTCCGGCCAGCGGCTCGTCGAGCAGCAGGACGTCGGGCGCGGTCGCGAGGACCATTGCGATCTCGAGCTGGCGCTGCTCGCCGTGCGAAAGCGCCGCCGCGATCACGTCGGCGCGCGAGGCGAGGCCCGCGGCGTCGAGCGCGCGGCGCGCCGCTTCGCACACCGGCGCGTGCGCGAGCGCGTCCGAGACGATCGCGAGCACGCGGGGGGCGCGCGACTGCGCGGCGAGGCGGCAGTTCTCGAACGCGCTGAACGCGGGAAAGATATTGGTCTTCTGGTAGCTGCGGCCGATGCCCAGGCGCGAGCGCCGGTCGGGCGCGAGCCTCGTGATGTCGCCGCCCTTGTAGTGGATCTTTCCCGACGACGCCTTGAGCTCGCCGGACAGGAGGTTGATCAGCGTCGTCTTGCCCGCGCCGTTCGGCCCCAGCACCGCGTGCAGCTGCTCGCGATGGAGCGCGATCGCGACATCGTTGACGGCCGTCAGTCCGCCGAAGCGGCGCGTGAGCCCCTGCGTCGCGACGAGGGCGTCACTCATCCGCGTCCTCCGCACGGTCGTCGCAAGACGCGGCGCCGGCGCGTCGACCGCACTCAATCGACGCCTGCGCGAGCAGGGCGAAACCAAGGCCCGTAGGGCGCGTCTGCAAGCGCGGGCGGCCGACCGAGATCGGCAACGCGAGGGCACCAGCGTTGCGGAGGCCGCATAAGGACGCGCCCTTGGCTCGGCCTGCGGCCTCGCCCCGCTCAATCATTCGGGGGCCCTCCGGTCAGCGTGCGCTGGAAGCGCTTCGCGACGCTCGCGAGGCCGCCAGGCAGGAAGATCACCAGCAGGATGATCGTGCCGCCGAGGAGAAGCTGCCAGTGCGTGGTGACCGACGAGTAAATCTCCTCCATCGCGACGAACGCGAACGCGCCGACCACGGCGCCGTAGAGGCTGCCCTGCCCGCCCAGGATCAGCATCAGCAGCACGTTGCCGGACTGGTTCCACGACAGGAGCTCCGGATTGACGAATCCGAACTGCAGCGCGGAGAGATAGCCGGCGAGCCCCGCCAGCGCGCCGGCGACCGCGAAGCTCGCGAGCTTGTAGAGGTACACGGGAAAGCCGAGCGAGCGCATCCGGTGCTCGTTGCTCTTGATGCCCTGCAACGCTCGGCCGAACGTCGAGCGCAGCAGCAATCGCAGGAAGACGAAGACCATGACGAGCAGCACCAGCACGAAATAGTAGACGTGTACCGCATTGGCGAAGTCGAACGGCACGGAGGAGCCGATCGCCGCGGATGGCTTGAAATTCATGCTGATACCGTCCGAGCCGCGGCCGAAGGTCGTGTCGTGGAACACGAAGTAGAACATCTGTGCGAACGCGAGCGTCACCATGATGAAGTAGATACCCTTGACGCGCACGACGAACGCGCCGACGGCGAGCGCGGCGATGCCGGCGATCGCCACGGCAGCGGGGAGTGTCAGCCACAGGCTCGCCGCCTCGTACTTGGGCGCCATCAACCCGAGCACGTACGCACCGACGCCGTAATACGCGGCGTGCCCGAACGAGACGAGCCCCGTGTAGCCCACCAGCAGATCGAGCGACAGCGCGAAGATCGCGAGGATCATCACCTTCGTGACGAGCTCGGTATAGAACGTCGAGCCGGCCAGCGGGAACAGCGCGAGCAACGCCAGCGCGGTCACGAGCGCGATGCGCCTTCGCGTCACGGCGGAGCTCCTGCAGAGGGCGTCAGGACGAAGCAGGGTCTGCTGATGAAAAGCGTCGCGAGCAGGGCCGGATGCAAGGCGGCCCGCAGCGAGGCCCGAGATAGTACGTTCGGGTACAGCGAGGGCTGAGCGAGGACACAACGCAGCAGACGGCACGCGCAGCAGCTTTGCATCATCAGACCCGGCGGAACAAGCCTTCGGGGCGCCATAGCAGGATCGCCGCCATCAGCAGGTAAACGGTCACGCCGGCCGCTTCCGGGATCAGCACCTTGCCGAACGTGTCGGCGAGCCCGATCAGCAGCGCGGCGACGAGCGCGCCCCATACCGAGCCGATGCCGCCGATGACGACGACGACGAAGCAGATGATGAGAACGCCGGTGCCCATCCCCGGGTAGACCGACGACACCGGCGCGGCGATCATTCCGGCGAACGCCGCGAGGGCGACCCCGAGCGCGAACACCAGCCGGTAGACGAGGTTGATGTTGAGCCCCAGCGACTGCACCATCTCCCGGTTCGACGCACCGGCGCGAATCATCATGCCGAGCCTCGTCTTCGCGATCAGCAGCCAGAGCAGCACGGCGAGCACGATGCACACGGCCGACATGAACAGCCGGTAGACGGGATACGAGAGCGTTTCGGTCAGCGGGATCGACCAGTTGAAAAGCGCCGGCACGGTGACGCCGTGGACGTCGTTGCCGACGATGAGGCTGCGCAGCTCCTCGAACACGAGGATGAGCCCGTACGTCAGCAGCACCTGCTCCAGGTGGTCGCGCTTGTAGAGGTGGCTGAACAGCGCCCATTCGAGGAACACGCCGAGCGCCACCGACAGAACGACGCCCAGCACGATCGCGACGAAGAGGCTTCCCGACAGCGTCGACAGCGAGAACGCCATGTAGGCGCCGATCATGTAGAAGCTGCCGTGGGCGAGGTTGATGATGCCCATGATGCCGAAGATCAGCGTCAGGCCGCTGGCGACCAGAAAGAGCAGCAGCCCGTACTGGACGCCATTCAGGAGCTGGATCAGGAACGAGTAGAAGTCCATCGCACGCCGCTGGCGAGGTCCCCAAATGGAACGCGCGGGCAGGCGAATGCCTGCCCGCGCGTGAGTCTACTACGGACGATTTAGAGCTTGCAGCCGCGCGGCGGGTCGGTCAGGCTCTTGACCGCGACGCCGACGACCTTGTTTTCCTTGCCCTCGACCTTGCGCAGGTAGATGTCCTGGATCGGATTGTGCGACTTCGACAGCGCGAGCGGGCCGCGCGGGCTGTCGATCTTGGCCGATTCCATCGCCTTGACGATTTCGGCGCGCTTCGACAGGTCGCCCTTCACCGCATTCATCCCGACGATCAGGAGCTGCGCCGCGTCGTAACCGCCCACCGCGTAGACGTCGGGCTCGGCCTTGTACGCCTTCATGTACGCCGCGCGGAACGCATTGTTCTTCGGGAGGTTGAGGCCATCACCGTAGTGCAGCGTCGTCAGCAGCCCCTGGGCGGACTCGCCCTGCGCTTCCAGCGTGCCGTCGGTGAGGAAGCCGGGACCGACCAGCGGAATCGTCTTGTTCAGCCCGGCTGCCGCATAGTCCTTGACGAACTTGACCGCTCCGCCGCCCGCGAAGAACGCGTAGACGACGTCGGGCTTGAGGCTCGCGATCTCGGTCAAGAGCGCCTGGAACTCGACCTGCGGGAACGGAAGGTAGAGCTCCTTCACGACCTTGCCGCCACCGGCCTCGAACGCCTCCTTGAAGCCGCCGATCGATTCCTCACCCGCCGCGTATTTCCACGTGATCGTGACCGCGGTCTTCTTCTTCTGCTCGGCCATTACCTTGCCCATCGCGACGCCCGGCTGCGAATTCGAGAACGACGTGCGGAACACGTTGGCCGCACACAGCGGACCGGTGATGTCGTCGGCGCCGGCGTTGGGGATGATCAGCAGCGTATTGTTGTCGCGGGCGACCTTCGACATCGCAAGCGCGACGCCGGAATGCACGGTGCCGACCAGCACGTCGACGTTGTCGCGTTTGATGAGTTTGTTGGCGTTGTCCGGAGCCTTCGCGGGATCCGACTCGTCATCGACGACGAAGTACTCGATCTCGCGACCGGCCAGCTTGCCGCCGTTTTCCTCGATCGCCAGCTTGAACCCGTTGGTGATCGCGGTGCCGAGCGCGGCGTACGTGCCCGTGTACGGCAGCATCAGTCCGATCTTGACCTTCTGTTGCGCCTGCGCGTGGCCGGCGGTGGCGACGAGGCCGGCGGCGAGGATCGCCGTCGCCGCGAGCGCGCCGAAACGCGTGGATCTACCTGGCTGTTTCATCACTTCCTCCTCAAGGTGTTTCTCGTTATCGGAACTTGCGCGCTTAGGCTGCGGGAGGATCGTCCTCAGGCCGCCTTTGCGCGAAGCTTGAACCGCTGGATCTTACCCGTCGCCGTCTTCGGAAGCTCGCCGATGAATTCGATCCAGCGCGGATACTTGTACGGCGCAAGCTGCGTCTTCACGTGCTGGCGAAGCTCCTCGGCCAGCGCGTCCGAGGGCTCCCGGCCCGCCTTCAGCACGACATAGGCGACGGGCTTCGTCAGGTGCTCCTCGTCCTCCTTGCCGATCACCGCCGCCTCGAGCACCGCCGGGTGCGTGATCAGCGCCGCCTCGACCTCGATCGGCGACACGTAGATGCCGGAGACCTTGAGCATGTCGTCGCTGCGGCCCGAATAGACATAGTTGCCGTCCGCGTCGATCGAGTACTTGTCGCCGCTGCGGGTCCACGGCCCCTGGAACGTGCCGCGGCTCTTCTCGCGGTTGTTCCAGTAGCACATCGCCGCGGTCGGTCCGGCGATCTGCAGCTCTCCCACCTCACCTGGCGCGACCGGTGCGCCGTTGTCGCCGACGATGCGAAGCTCGTAGCCGGGGACCGGCTTTCCGCTCGTCCCGTAGCGCACTTCCCCGGGACGGTTGGACAGGAAGATGTGCAGCATTTCGGTCGATCCCAGGCCGTCGAGGATCTCGACGCCGAAATGCTCGGTCCAGCGCCGGCCGATGTCGGCGGGCAGCGCCTCGCCGGCGGACGTGCAGCGCCGCATCGTCAATTCGCCGCGCTTCGGAAGATCCGGGCTCGCGAGCAGCGCGGCGAAAAGCGTCGGCACGCCGTAGAAGATCGTGGGCTGGTGCTTGCGCAGCCGCGCGAACACGGCGGCCGGCGTCGGACGCTCGGCCATCAGGATCGCAGTCGCGCCGACCGCCAGCGGAAACGTCAGGCCGTTGCCGAGCCCGTAGGCGAAGAACAGCTTCGCCGCCGAGAAGACGACGTCCTCCTCGCGCAGTCCCAGGATCGGCTTGGCATAGAGCTCCGCCGTCTCGATGAGGCTCGACTGGACGTGCACGGTGCCTTTGGGCGCGCCGGTGGACCCCGACGAATAGAGCCAGAAGCACATGTCGTCGCACGTCGTCTCCGCCGCGGCGAAGCTCGTGCCCGCGGGCTTCATCAACCCGGCGAGCGAATGATGTCCGGCTTTCGCGTGCTCGTCGGTCGCGTCGGCGACGACGACGTGTCGAAGGTCGGGCAGCTTGCCGATGAGCGGGGCGAAGGCCGGATAGAGCGCCGCCGACACGACCAGCGTGCCCGCGCGGCTGTCGCGCAGCATGTACTCGTAATCCTTCGTCGTGAGCAGCGTGTTCCCCGCGACCGGGACGATGCCGGCCTTGATCGCACCGAGGAACACCGACGGAAAATCGATGGTGTCGAGCAGGCAGAGGAGTACGCGCCCCTCGCGCGCGAGTCCGAGGCCCGTCAGCACGTTGGCGCACCGGTTGACGCGTTCCGCGAGCTCGCCGTAGGTGTAGCTTCCCCGATCGTCGACGAATGCGACCTTGCCGGCGCGGCCCGCCGCGAGATTGCGCTCGATGAGGTCGTGCGCCGCGTTGTAATCGCGCGGCACGTCGACGTGCGGCGGCACCCTGCGATGGTCGGCACTGCTCAACGACGGCATCGTTCTCCCCTCCTTCGGCCCGGCGCCCGCGCGCGGCGTGCTGTGCAACGGAATCCGCGGTCACATGCGGCCGGTCACGCCTTGGTGAATTCGATCGCGCCTTGCGGCAACAGGTAGAGCACCAGCGCCTTGCCGCCGGCGACGGTCGGCACGTGCGCGGTTCCCGGTTCGTATACTAGCCAACCTGCACCGCGGCCGTCGAACCGTGCCGCGCCCCCGACCGGCATGATGAGATCGATCTCGCCGTTCGGATGGCGGTGATGCCCGCCGGCAATCTCGTTCATTTCGACGACGTCCACCGAGAATCCATCGGTCGCGGGACCCGGCTTCACGACGCGCCCGTACTTGATGCCGGCGTGCTCGCGGCCGCACATCCACCCCGCCTTGATGCCGGCCAGGCAGGCGTCCTGAATCGCGCGGAACACCTCGCCGCCCGCGGGGAAGCGTGCGTTGAGATCAGCTTCGAGCGCGGCATCGAGCGAGCGTCCCGCGATGCGGCCGGTGATCGTCGTCATCAGGGCTGTGAATTGTTCCTGGGTCATCTTGGCGATGCGAGTCAGTGTGGTCGCTGCGTTCTCCGGCGTGGTTCTGACGCGCCGAACAGCTTGGCCATGCACTTTATGTCATGTCGATCCGGCGGTCAAGCATAATAAAGCATGTCATCGGCATTGCCAGCGCGCGCGGCAAACGCCCGCCCGGCGTTCCTTTCCCGAGTGCCAACGTCCGGGCCGACTCAAAACCAGGGCCGATCTAAAGTGCTTGACACACTGAGAGATCATGCATTATATTTCCTGACACCGCGATTGCGCCTTCGGAATCCGAGCGATCCATGTCCTCCGCCGTCGACCCAGCAACGAGCACCACCGAAAGCCCCACGGAAATCCGTGCCGACGCCGAATTCCTGGCCGAGATGGGCCGGCAGGTGCGGGAGGCGCGCGAACGGCGCGGCCTCGCGCGCAAGATCCTGTCGCAGCAGTCCGGCGTGTCCGAGCGCTACCTGGCGCAGCTCGAAGCCGGCGAGGGCAACGCCTCGGTTCTCCTTCTGCGCAGCGTCGCGCGCGCTCTCGGCATGCCGCTCACCGAGCTGCTCGACCATCGCGAGAGCTCGGTCGAGCATCGGCTCATCCGCCGCTTTCTCGAGCGTCTGCCGGAGCATCGCCTCGAGGACGTCGTGTTCCGTCTGATGCGCGACTTCGGCCACGACGAGGCGCTGCGACGCAAGCGCGTCGCGCTGGTGGGACTGCGCGGTGCCGGCAAGACGACGCTCGGCGAGGCCCTCGCGGCCGAGCTCCATTGCCCGTTCATCGAGCTCGACCGCGAGATCGAGCGCGAGGCCGGGATCAGCCTGTCCGAGGTATTCCTGCTCTACGGCCAGGCCGGCTACCGGCGCATCGAGCGCCGCTGCCTCGAGCGGATGATCGAGACGCACCGCGAGATGGTGATGTCGGTCGGCGGCGGCGTTGTGTCCGAGCCCGAGACCTACAACCTGCTGCTGCTCAGTTGCTACGCCGTCTGGGTCAAAGCGTCGCCCGACGAGCATATGGCACGCGTCGTTGCACAGGGAGATCTTCGTCCCATGCAGGACAACGCCGAGGCGATGGAAGACCTGACCCGCATTCTCGAGGCGCGCGCGCCCCTCTACCGGAAGGCCGACGCGACGATCGACACGTCGGGCGAGCCGCCCGCGCAAAGCCTTGCCAAGCTGCGCCAGGCGCTCGCCGCCTGACGCAATCCGCGAATACTGAGGAGATTTCCATGGCCGAAGCGGCCGCGATCCTGTCCCCCGCCGCGGAAGCGGCAACGCCGGGGCCCGTCACGTACGACACGCATCCGGACCGCTACGCGCACTGGACGCTGGCGTTCGACGGGCCGGTCGCCACGCTCGTGCTCAACATCAACGAGGATCGCGGCCTGCGGCCGGGGTACAAGCTCAAGCTCAATTCCTACGATCTCGGCGTCGACATCGAATTGCACGACGCGCTGCAGCGGATCCGCTTCGAGCATCCGGAGGTGAGAAGCGTCGTCGTCACAAGCGGCCGCGAGCGCATTTTCTGCTCGGGCGCCAACATCTTCATGCTGGGCCTCTCCTCGCACGCGTGGAAGGTCAACTTCTGCAAGTTCACCAACGAGACCCGGAACGGCATCGAGGATTCGAGTCGGCACTCCGGCCTCAAGTTCATCGCCGCGTGCAACGGCACGACGGCCGGCGGCGGGTACGAGCTGGCGCTCGCCTGCGACGAAATCCTGCTGATCGACGATCGCTCGTCCGCGGTGAGCTTGCCGGAAGTGCCGCTGCTCGGCGTGCTGCCCGGCACCGGCGGCCTCACGCGCGTCACCGACAAGCGCCGCGTGCGCCGCGACCACGCCGACATCTTCTGCACGCTGGTCGAGGGTGTGCGCGCGCAGCGCGCCAAGGAGTGGCGCCTCATCGACGATCACGCGAAGCCGCAGCAATTCGCGGAAAAGGTAAAAAGCCGCGCGCAGGCGCTCGCCGCGCAGTCCGACCGGCCCGCGGGCGAAAAGGGCGTGACGCTGACGCCGCTCGCGCGCACGATCGACGCCGCGGGCATCCATTACACGCACGTCGACGTCGCCATCGATCGCAAGGCGCGCAGCGCGACGATCACGGTGTCGGCGCCGAAATCCGTGCCGCCAGACGATCTCGCCGCGATCAAGTCCGCCGGCGCCGCGTGGTGGCCGCTCGCGATGGCGCGCGAGCTGGACGACGCGATCCTGCTCCTGCGCACCAACGAGCTCGAGATCGGCACGTGGGTCCTGAAGTCGATGGGCGACGCGGCGCACGTCCTCGCGGCCGACGCGTCGCTCGAGCGGCACCAGGCCGACTGGTTCGTCCGCGAGACGATCGGGATGCTCCGCCGCACGCTGGCGCGGCTCGATGTCACGTCGCGCACGCTCTACGCGCTCGTCGCGCCCGGCTCGTGCTTCGCCGGGACGCTGCTCGAGCTGGCGCTGGCCGCCGATCGCAGCTACATGCTGGCGCAGGCGGACGACGCTGCCACCGCGCCGCGGCTCACACTGTCGCCGATGAATTTCGGCGCGTACCCGATGGTGAACGGACAGGCGCGGATCGTCGCGCGCTTCTACGGCGAGGCCGAGCCGATCGCCGCGGCAAAGGCCGCCCTCGGCCGACCGCTCGCCGCCGCCGCCGCGCTGGAACTCGGTCTCGTCACCGCGGCGCCGGATGACCTCGACTGGGCCGACGAGGTGCGTCTCGCCCTCGAGGAGCGCGCGAGCCTGTCGCCGGACGCGCTGACGGGACTGGAGGCGAACCTGCGCTTCGGTCCCGGTGAAACGATGGAGACGCGCGTGTTCGGCCGGCTCTCGGCGTGGCAGAACTGGATCTTCATCCGGCCGAACGCGACCGGCGAATTCGGCGCGCTCAAGATCTTCGGGACGGGAAACAAGGCGCAATTCAATCGGGAGCGCGTTTGAGCATTGGCGCTGCAAGCGTGCGTTGCCTCTCACCGTCGTCCCCGCGACGGCGGGGATCCGGTGACTTTCCACTAACGACGCTGGATTCCCGCCTCCGCGGGAATGACGGCACCATCAATGGGAGCTTGGAATGAGCATCGACTACAGCGAGAAGATCCCGAACAACGTGGATCTCGCGAGTAACAAGACGCTGCAGCGTGCACTCGAGCACTGGCAGCCCGAGTTCCTGAACTGGTGGGCCGACATGGGGCCGGAAGGCACGGCGTCGACCGACGTGTACCTGCGCACCGCGATCAGCGTCGAGCCCAAGGGCTGGGCGCATTTCGACCACGTGAAGATGCCCGACTACCGCTGGGGCATCTTTCTCACGCCCACCGAAGCGGACCGCAAGGTCAACTTCGGCGCGCACAAGGGCGAGCCCGCGTGGCAGGAAGTGCCGGGCGAGTACCGCTCGAACCTGCGCCGGCTGATCGTGACGCAGGGCGACACCGAGCCCGCGTCGGTCGAGCAGCAGCGGCATCTCGGCCTCACCTGCCCTTCGCTCTACGACCTGCGCAACCTGTTCCAGGTCAACGTCGAGGAAGGCCGCCACCTGTGGGCGATGGTGTACCTGCTGCACGCGTACTTCGGCCGCGACGGCCGCGAGGAAGCCGAGGCGCTGCTCGAGCGCCGCTCGGGCGACGCCGACAATCCGCGGATCCTGGGCGCGTTCAACGAAAAGACGCCTGACTGGCTCGCATTCTTCATGTTCACCTATTTCACGGACCGCGACGGCAAGTACCAGCTCTGCTCGCTCGCAGAGTCGGGGTTCGACCCGCTCGCGCGTACGACGCGATTCATGCTGACCGAGGAAGCGCACCATATGTTCGTCGGCGAGTCGGGCGTCGGTCGCATAATTCAGCGCACCTGCGAGGCGATGGCGAGGGACAAGGTCGACGATCCGGCGCAGCTCCGCGCGATGGGGCTGATCGACCTGCCGACGATCCAGCGCTATCTCAACTTCCACTTCAGCGTGACGATGGATCTCTTCGGCGCCGACGTGTCCTCCAATGCGGCGACCTTCTATTCGACCGGCCTGAAGGGCCGCTTCGACGAGACCAAAATCGACGACGACCATTTGTTGACGGGCGCGACCTATCCGGTGCTCGAGGTGCGCGACGGCCAGCTCGCCGCGGTGCAGGCGCCTGCGCTCAACGCGCTCAACGAAAAGCTGCGCGACGACTACGTCAAGGACGCCGTCGCCGGCATCGAGCGCTGGAACAAGATCATCGAGAAGTCCGGCATCAGCGTCCGGCTGAAAGCACCGCACAAGGCGTTCAACCGGCGCATCGGGCCGCTGTCGGCGGTGCGCGTCGATCCCGAAGGGCACGTCGTGTCCGAGGCCGACTGGACGCACCGCCACCTGCAGTGGCTGCCGTCGGAAACGGACCGCGCATTCGTCGCGTCGCTGATGGGCCGCGTCGCCGAGCCTGGCAAGTTCGCCAACTGGATCGCGCCGCCCGCGCGCGGCATCAACAACCAGCCGGTGGAATTCGAGTACGTGCGATTCAACTGATGCACACGCAAAGGAAACGGCGATGAGCGGAACCGGGTCGACGGTCGAGGTGCTGCGCCAGCATCTCATCGACCCCGAGATCTGCATTCGCTGCAACACGTGCGAGGAGTCCTGCCCGGTCGACGCGGTGACACACGACTCGCGCAACTACGTCGTCGACGCGGCGAAGTGCAACTACTGCAACGAGTGCATCTCGCCGTGCCCGACCGGCGCGATCGACAACTGGCGCCAGGTCGACAAGGCGAAGCCCTATACGATCGCCGAGCAGCTCCTCTGGGACGTCCTGCCCGCGCAGGTCGCGCTGGAAACGGGCGCCGGGGACGCCATGCCGACCGATGTCGCGCGGATCACGTCGGCCGCGTCCGCAGGACAGGGTGGCGACGCGCCGCCGCCCTGGTCGGCCGCGCATCCCTACGTCAACGTCTATGCGCCGGAGAAGCCCGCGATCGCGACGGTCGCCGGCAATCATCCGCTGACGAGCGAGGGCGCGAGCTGCGACATCCGCCACATCGTCCTCGATTTCGGCGGCACCGCGTTCCCCGTGCTCGAGGGCCAGACGATCGGCATCCTCCCGCCGGGCGTCGACGCGAACGGCCGGCCGCATCACGTGCGGCTCTACTCTGTCGCGAGCCCGCGCGAGGGCGAGCGCCCGAAATACAACAATCTGTCGCTGACGGTGAAGCGCGTCACCGAGGACCACGGCGGCAAACCGGTTCGCGGCGTCGCATCGAACTTCCTGTGCGATCTCGCGAAGGGCCAGGAGGTGAGGGTCGTGGGACCCTATGGCACGTCCTTCCTGATGCCCAATCATCCGGGGTCGAGCATCCTGATGGTCTGCACCGGAACCGGTTCCGCGCCGATGCGCGCGATGACCGAGCGCCGGCGCCGGCGCATCGCGCTGAAGGAGGGCGGCGAGCTGATGCTGTTCTTCGGCGCGCGCTCCGAGGTCGAGCTGCCCTACTTCGGTCCGCTGCAGAAGCTGCCGAAGGAGTTCATCGACATCAATTTCGCGTTCTCGCGCGTCGCCGGCCAGCCGAAGACCTACGTGCAGGACAAGATCCGCGAGCGCGGCGCGGACGTCGCCCGGCTGCTCGCCGACGACAACAGCTATGTCTACATCTGCGGACTCAAGGGCATGGAGGACGGCGTGGACCAGGCGTTCCGCGACGCGTGCAAGAGCGCTGGCGCCGACTGGGACGCCGTGCTGCCCACGCTGCGCGCCGCGGGCCGCTACCACGTCGAGACCTACTGACGCGACGGCCCGCCGCCGAGCGCCCCACCCATGACCGCCGCGATCCGAATCATCCGCGACGAGCATCTCGCGATCGCCTCGGTGCTCTATGGACTGCAGGCCGCGATTCGCCGGATCGGCGAGGGCAGCGCGCCGGACGTGCGTCTGCTCGACGCCCTCTTGCGCTACGTGGAACAGTTTCCGGAGCGCCTGCACCATCCGAAGGAGAGCGGCACGCTGTTTCCCGCGGTCGTCGCACGCTGCCCCGAGGCGCAGGCGTTGGTTGACGTGCTCGATGCCGAGCACGCGCTCGGCGCGAGTCTCATCGAAGCGCTGCGGACGATGTTCGCGCGATTCAGCAACGGCGATCCCCTCGCCCTCGCCCCGTTCGCGACGGCCGTCGACGAATATTCGGATTTCCACTGGCGCCACATGCAGCGGGAGGAGGACCGGCTGCTGCCGCTCGCGGCGTCGCATCTCACCGCGGAGGACTGGGACCGCGTGAACGCGGCGTTCCAGGCCAACGACAACCCGCTCGAAGGCATCCGGCCGAAAGACGAGGCCGAGAGCCTGTATCGCCGGATTCTGAGCCTCGCCGACCATTCCGCGCGCGCCGCAGGCGTCGTGCCCCCCGTCCGATCGCGTTGATGCCTTCGGTGCGCAGCCCCCCGATCATGCCTCTGCCGCTGACCCGCTCCACGATCGATCGGAAATTCCGGTGCAGAATGCCGAGATGAATTCCGGACTTCCCTCCGCCGCGCCGGCGCCGAGCTTCGACGACCCGCTCGGCATGATCTCCGCGTGCCACCGCCGCATCGAGGGGCAGCTCGCGACCCTCGCGCGGCTGCAGGCCCATCTTCCTGAGCATGGCAGCGACGATGACGCGCGCGCCGCCGCCCGGGCGATCCTGAAGTACTTCGACAATGCGGCGCCCAACCACCACGCCGACGAGGAGCAGAGCCTCTTCCCGCGGCTTCTCGCATTGCGTCCGGGGGGCATCGACGGCCTACTCGGAGACGCTGCACGGCGAGCATGCCGCGCTCACGGATGGCTGGAGCCGCCTGCGCCTTCCGCTCTCGGAAATTGCGGCCGGGGCCGGCGCCGTGCTGTCCGCGGCGGAGGTCGTCGCGGTCACCGCCGTCTATGCCGCGCACATCTCGCGCGAGGACGACCTGCTGATTCCGCTCGCCCGGCGAACGCTCGATCCGGCGGCGCTGACCGCGATCGGCCGCGAAATGGCGGATCGCCGCGGCGTCTCCTTCGAGCCCGAATTGAAGCGATGACGCGGCCACGGCTCCTCGCGGCGGCCTTCACCGCTGCTGTGCCTCGCGACGCTCGCGCGTGCGCAGGAGGCATCGCCCTACGCGATCGACATTCCGTCCTGGTTCACCGAGACGTTCCTCGATTTCCGCGAGGACGTCGCCGACGCGGCGAAGGACGGCCGCCGGGTGATGATCTATTTCGGCCAGGACGGCTGCCCGTATTGCCGGCAGCTGATGGTGACGAACTTCTCGCAGCGCGCGATCGTGGACAAGACGCGCCGCCACTTCGTCGCGATCGCGCTCAACATCTGGGGCGACCGCGAGACGACCTGGGTCGACGGGCGAACGATGAGCGAGAAGGCGCTCGCGCGCGCGCTCGACGTGCAGTTCACGCCGACGCTGCTATTCCTCGACGAAAAGGGCGCTCTCGTCGCGCGCCTCAACGGCTACTGGCCGCCGCATCGCTTCGAGGCGGTGCTCGATTACGTCGGCGGCCGGCAGGAGAAGGTCGAGACGCTCGCGGCGTATCTCGCGCGCAAGACCCGGCAACCCGGCAGCGCGACGCTCGCCGACGAGCCCTGGTTCGTCGGTCCGCCGTACGACCTTGCGCGCAGGCCCGGCGGCAAGCCGCTCGCGGTCCTCTTCGAGACGACCGACTGCAGCGCCTGCGACGAATTGCACCGCGACGCATTGCGGAGGCCCGACGTGCAGGCGCAGCTCGTGCGCTTCGACGTCGCCCGGTTCGCTCTGGGCGCGCGCACCGAGCTTACCGCGCCCGGCGGAGGCAGGATCCGCGCCGACGCGTGGGCACGCGACCTCGGCGTCGCCTACACCCCGACGCTCGTGCTCTTCGACGCGGGCGGCCGCGAGGTGTTCCGGGTCGACGCGTACATGCGCGGCTTTCATCTCGCCTCGGCGCTCGACTATGTCGCCAGCGGCGCCTATCGCGGCGAGCCGTCGTTCCAGCGCTTCCTCCAGGCGCGCGCCGACCGGCTGCGCGCCGGCGGGGTCGCCGTCGACCTCTGGGAATAGGCGGCGTGCGGCGAATGCCCTCCGTCTCGGGGTCGGCGAAACGCGGCCCCGGGGGAAGCGGGATCTTTGCGCCGACTCCGCCGCGGGGGTATAAACGATCCCCGGCGCCACGCCCCGCAGCACCGTTTCGCCTCGGGAGCGCCCATGCGCCACCACCGAATGGACGGACGACCATGAGTGCATTCAACGTCGTGCGATTTCGCGTCAAGCCCGGACGGGACCAGGATTTCATCAATGCGCACCGGAACGCCCGGGTGGATTTCGCCGGCTTCAAGCGCGGCTCGCTCGTCAAGACCGGCGAGCGCACGTACTGCATCATCGGCGAGTGGGACCGCTTCGACAGCCTGGTCGCGGCGCGCCCCAAGATGGTCGCGCTGCTCGACTCGTTTCGCGACACGCTGGAGGACCTGGGCGGCGGGCTGGGCCTGTCCGACCCGGTGTCCGGCGAGAGCGTCCTCGAGCTCAAGTAGCCCCCGGCCGGCACGCCGCCGCGCTTGCGGCCGGCCCGGCCCGGCGCTATGATGTGCATGTGCAGCACATGTCCATGAAGGAGGCGCAATGGCGACGGCGAGCGAACGCATCCCGGTGCTGGTGACTCCGCGCGAGAAAACAGACATCGCGCGGATGGCCAAGGCCGCGGGTCTCTCGATGGGCGAGTTCCTGCGCCGCGCGGCGGCGTCCTTCCGCCCGGACGAGGACGAGCGGCTGCTGCTGCCGATGATCGAGCAGATGGTCAGGACGACCGCGCAGGCCGCGGCCGCGATCGACGACGCGCTCGCCTTCGTCGAGGCGTCCAACCGGCGGATCGCCCGCATGGAAGGCAAGCGCAAGGCGGCATGATGAGCGTCGCCGAGAAGATGTGGGATGCGCTGACCACCGTCATCAAGATGAACGACAAGGTGGAGCGGATGGCGGCGTCGGTGAAGGCGCAGCAGGCCAAGATCGAGGGCCTGACCGAGCGGGTGATCCGCCTCGAGACGGCGCTCGAGATCGCGCTTGCGCAGCGCGGCGCGAAGGTGCGCCAGATCGAGCACAAGAGCTAAGGAACCTCTGAACAAGTCGCACGCGATTGCGACGGGGAATTTTCGGGAGGGGATGCCTCATTGCCAAATGAGGCGAGGCGAAGCTAATGGCCGGCCCCCTTAGCGAGCCTCGCGACAAAGCAGACCGCCCGAAAAGCCCCGTCCCTTCGGGCTGCTGCCAAATGCGGCGCCTGCTTTGCCACGCTCCTCGGCATCGTAGTGTGGACTACGACCTTCGTCGCGCCTCATTTGCCAACTGAGGCAGTCATCCGCATTTGGCGCTGCAGCGCAACCGCGTGGGACTTGTTCAGAGGTTCCCTAACGCTCCTCCGATCCGCGGCGGCCCTCGCCGCGCGAGCGAGACGGCCGGTCAGATGACGCGAGAGTATTGGGCGCGCTCGCGTGCCTCGCGCAAGTACTTGTCGAACTGCATCGCCACCGTGCGTACCAGCAGGCGTCCCTGCGGGGTCACCTTGATTCCCGCGGGCGTGATCTCGGCCAGGCCGTCGGCGGCCAGCGGCGCCAGCGCGGCCAGGTCCGGCGCGAAATATTCGGTGAAGCGGATCCCGTACCTCGCGTCGATCGCGGCGAAGTCGAGGTCGAAATCGCACATGAGCTTCTGGATCACGTCGCGGCGCAGGAGGTCGTCGGCGTCGAGTTCGACGCCGCGCATGACCGGCAGCGCCTGCGCGTCGAGGCGGTCGTAGTATTCGTCGAGCGTCTTCACGTTCGCCGTGTAGGCAGCGCCCACCTTGCCGATCGCCGAGATGCCGAACGCGAGCATGTCGCAGTCCGGCTTCGTCGAGTAGCCCTGGAAATTGCGGTGCAGCTTGCGCTCGCGCTGCGCGACGGCGAGCTCGTCGGTCGGCTTCGCGAAATGGTCCATCCCGATGTAGGTGTAGCCGGCCGCGCCGAGCTTCTCGATGGCGAGCGAGAGGATCCCGAGCTTCACCTCGGCCACCGGCAATTCTGCGAGCTCGATGCGCCGCTGCGGCTTGAACAGGTGCGGCACGTGCGCGTAGCTGTAGAGCGCGATGCGGTCGGGCGAAGCCGCGATCACCTTGTCGAGCGTCGTCCGGAAGCCCTCGACGCTCTGCCTCGGCAATCCGTAGATGAGGTCGGCGTTGACCGAGACGAAGCCGTTCGCGCGCGCGGCGTCGATGACGGTCATCGTCTCCTCCTCGGACTGGATCCGGTTGACCGCCTTCTGCACGTCCGGGTCGAAATCCTGGATGCCGACGGAGATCCGGTTGAATCCGAGCGATCCGAGGAACGCGATGGTGTCGGCGTCGACCTTGCGCGGATCCACCTCGATCGAGACCTCGGCGTCCGGAACGACGTTGAACGCGCTGCGCAGCATGCCGATCAGCGTCGACATCTCGTCGCGCGCCAGGAAGGTCGGCGTGCCGCCGCCGAGGTGCAGCTGCTCGACCCGCGGCGCGCCCTCGATCATGCCGCCGACGATGTCGATCTCGCGGCCGACGTACTTGATGTACTTCGCGCTGCGGCCGTGGTCCTTGGTGATGACCTTGTTGCATGCGCAGTAGTAGCAGATCGTGTTGCAGAACGGGACGTGCACGTACAGCGACAGCGGCTGCGCGTGCGCCGCGTGCCGGTGGTTGCGGGTGTGCAGCGCGTTGACGTAGTGCTCGGCGGTGAACGCCTCGTGGAAGCGGTCGGCGGTCGGGTACGACGTGTAGCGCGGCCCGAAGAGGTCGTATTTCCGGACCAGGGCGGTGTCGAGGACGAGATCGGCGGCGGCGAGCGTCGTTGTCATGGGGTCGCTGGAAAACTCGGGTAAATCGGCGTCCTGCGGCAACATGTTACCGGGGACGTAACAGGCGATCTTGACCGAAATCAACCCGGGTTCCGCTACCACCACCCGGAAGGGGATTATCGCTTGTCCTCGGGAAGCGCCTTCAGCAACTGCGCCCTGGCATAGAGCGTATCGCGAGGGATTCCCGTGGCCGCCGCCGCGATCCGCGCGAGGCGCGCCGGCGGCAATTCGTGCGCGAGAAGCGCCATCCAGCGCTCGATCTCCGGTGTCAGGGCCGCGGTCTCCGGACGATCCGCCGCCGCACGCCCGTCGACGATCAGCACGAATTCGCCGCGCTGCCGGTCGGAGTCCGCGGCGAGCCAGTCCGACGCGTCGGCGAGCGGCATCGCCGCGATCGATTCGAACTTCTTGGTGAGCTCGCGGGCGATGACGATCGTGCGTGCGCCGGCGAGCCACTGCGCGAGCTCGGCGACCGTTTCCTGCACGCGATGCGGCGCTTCGTAGACGACGAGCGCCATCGACAGCGCGCCGGCTTGCTGCACCAGCTCGCGCCGGCGCTTCGCCGAAGTCGGAAGGAATCCGAGAAAGGCGAACCGCTCGGCGCCAAGTCCCGCGGCGGAGACCGCGGCGACCGCTGCATTGGCGCCGGGAACCGGAACGATCGCGAACCCCGCTGCGCGCACCGAACCCACCAGCGCCGCGCCCGGATCGCTCACGGCCGGCGTCCCGGCGTCGCTCACGAGCGCCACGCTGCGGCCGGAGCGCAGGACCGCGACGATCTCGGCCGCGCGCTTCGCCTCGTTGTGCGCGTGCAGCGACAGCGGCCGCGTCGCAATCCCGAAATGGCGCAGCAGCACGGCGGTCACGCGCGTGTCCTCCGCGGCGATCACGTCCGCGCTCTTCAGGATGTCGAGCGCGCGCAGCGTAATGTCGCGCAGGTTACCGAGCGGGGTCGCGACCACATATAATGTTCCGGGCGCGGCCAGGAATCGCGATGCGTCCCCGGTGGATTCCGCCGGTTCGAGAGCTTCCGTCCGGTGCACGTGCGCTCCAGAGTGCCTGCATGATCGCCCGCCGCCAATCCCGCCCATCGGGTCCGCTCGAAAACGCAGGCCGCCGCGTGCGTGTGGTCGCGCTCGCGCTGGCGCTCGGGCTGCCGGCATTCTCCGCCGCGCAGACGCCCGCAGCAAGCAGCGAAGGCGACGCCGGGATGCCGGCGCCGCCCGTCTCGCGTGAAATCGCGCTGGTGCTCCCGCTTGCGTCGTCGAACTATGGACGCGCCGCCGACGCCGTGAGGGCCGGATTCGAAGCCGCGGCCGAGCGCGCCAAGGTCAAGCCCCTCGTCATCTCGCACGGCGATGGCGACGTGATCGTCGCGATGACCAAGGCGCGAGACGCGGGCGCTACGGTGATCGTCGGGCCGCTGGTCCGCGACGATCTTAAGGCGGTCGCCGCCGCGGACATCGCGCTGCCGTGGGTCGTTGCGCTGAACCAACTCGAGGACGGCGCGCCACTCCCCAACGGAATGTACGCGCTGACGCTGTCGATCGAAAGCGACGGCCGCCAGCTCGCGCGCTATCTTCGGCGCAACGAAGCGAAGAGCGTCGCCATCATCGCGAGCGACTCGCCGCTGCAGAAGCGCTTCGCCGCCGCGTTCGTCGACCAATGGCTCGAGGACGGCGGCGCAGCACCCGCCGCTTTTCACTTCGACCGCGCCCCCGAGGCGCTCGTCCACCTGAAGCAGCGAACGGCGAAGACGCCGCCGGACGCCGCGCTGCTCGCGACCGACGCGTCGGATGCGGCGCTCGCGCGCCCGTATCTCGGGACCGTCCCGACGTGCGCCAGCAGCCAGGTCAACGACCGGCAGCCGCTGCAGATCGTGCGCGACCTCGACGGCGTGTGCTTCGTCGAGATCCCCTGGCTCACGGACCCCGATGCCGCCGCGTTCGCGGGGCTCAAGCGCCCCGCATTGCCCAATGCCGCGCTCGATCGACTCTATGCGCTGGGAATCGACGCTTTTCGCGTCGCGCAGGCGCTCGCCGACGGCCGGGTCGAACGGCTCGAATTCGACGGGGCCACCGGGCACCTGACACTCGACGACTCGCGCGTGTTCGCGCGCGAAGGGCGCGTGCTACGCTTCAACGGCGGCGACATCGAGCCCGCCGAAGGTCGCTGACGATGCGGGGGCCGCGCCCGAGCGACGGCGCGCGCGCCGAACAGCTGGCGGCCGAGTTCCTCACGGCGCGCGGGCTCGTCATCATGGAGCGCAACTGGCGCCGCCGCTGCGGCGAGCTCGACCTCGTCGCGCGCGACGGCGAGACGCTCGTGTTCGTCGAAGTGCGATTGCGCACGAGCGCCGGGTTCGGCGGCGCGGCCGCGAGCATCACGCCGGCCAAGCGCGCGAAGCTGGCCGCGGCCGCCGGCCATTACCTCGCCGGGCTCCCGCGCACGCCGGCCTGCCGCTTCGATGCCGTGCTGCTCGACGCCCTCGACCCCGCCCGGATAGAGTGGCTGCGGAACATCGTCGACTGAAAGGACGCCGAAGGACGCATGCTGCACGGCGGACCGCGTTCGAATCTTGCTACAATCCGCGGGCTTCTTTTTGCGCCGCCACCCATGGATCACATTCCCAAGATCAAGCAGCACTTCGCCGACAGCGCGCAACTCAAGCGCGACTCGGTCGATGCACTGGCGCCCGCCATCGCCCGCGCCGCGATCGCGCTCACCGAATGCCTGCTCGAGGACGGCAAAATCCTGGCCTGCGGCAACGGTGGCTCGGCGGCCGATGCGCAGCATTTCGCGGCCGAGATGGTGGGCCGGTTCGAGCGCGAGCGTCCGGAGCTCCCCGCCATTTCGCTCGTCACCGATACGTCGATCCTGACCGCGGTGGCCAACGATTATGCGTTCGAGCAGGTGTTCGCGAAGCAGGTGCGGGCGCTCGGCATCGCCGGCGATGTCCTGCTCGCGCTGTCGACCTCCGGCAATTCCGCCAACGTCATCGCGGCGATCGAATCCGCGCACGACCGCGACATGCGCGTGATCGCGCTGACCGGCCGAGGCGGCGGTCGCATCGCGGGCCTCCTCGGCGACCGCGACGTGCATCTGTGCGTTCCGCACGATCGCACCGCGCGCATCCAGGAAGTCCACCTGCTGATGATCCACTGCCTGTGCGACGCGGTCGACAATGCGCTGCTGGGAGAGGAAGAATGATTCGCCGGGCGCTGGCGGCCGACGCGATCGCGCTCGCCGCGGCGGGACTCCTCGCCGCCGGTGCCGGATCGGGGCTGACCGGGTGCGCGCCGGTCGTCGTCGCCGCCGGGGTGGGCGCGGGCGTGATGGTCGCCACCGACCGCCGCACGACCGGGGCGCAGCTCGACGACGAGACGATCGAGCTCAAGATCGCCGCCGAGTCCGGCAAGCGCTGGGGTGGCGGCGTGCATCTCAATGCGACCTGCTACAACGGCATCGTGCTCCTCACCGGCGAAGCGCCGTCGACGACGGTGCAGGATGAGATCACCGCGTTCGTGAAGGGCCAGGAGCGCGTGCGCATGGTGCAGAACGAGATGACCATCGGCGACGTCTCCGACATGAATTCGCGCACCAACGATACTTATCTCACCGGCATCGTGAAATCGCGGCTGGCCGAGTCGAGTCCGGCGCTGGCGAAGCACGTGAAGGTCGTCACCGAGCGCGCCATCGTCTATCTCTTGGGCCTCGTCACCGCCGACGAAGGCAGGACCGCGGGACAGATTGCGGCGTCGACGTCGGGCGTCGCCCGCGTCGTCAAGGTGTTCGAGTACACCACCTGATCGGGCCATGGCGACGCCGGACCCGAAGGCCGTTCCGCGCTTTGCCGCCAAGATCGCATCGGCCGGGGACGCGCTCGCGCGAATCGCGGCGCTGCCGCGCCCGCTCGTGTTCACCAACGGCGTCTTCGACATCCTGCATCGCGGCCATGTCACGTATCTCGACCAGGCGCGGGCGCTGGGCGCGGCGCTCGTCGTCGCGGTGAACACCGACGCCTCGGTCAGGCGGCTCGGCAAGGGCGCGAATCGCCCGGTCAATCCGCTGGACGACCGCGCCGCCGTGCTCGCGGCGCTCGGCTGCGTCGACCTCGTCGTGCCCTTCGACGCCGATACGCCGCGCGACCTGATCGTGGCCTGCATGCCGGACGTTCTCGTGAAAGGCGGCGACTATACCGCCGAGGGGACTGCGGGCGCTGCCGAAGTGATCGCGCGCGGAGGACGCTTCGTCGCGATCCCGTTCGCCTTCGACCGCTCGACCACGGCGCTGCTCAGAAGACTGCGCGGCGCCTGATCGGCGAATCGCGGGTCTACCCGTGCGCTTGGTTGAACCCGTCGCAAAAATATCGCGAGCAGCCCCGAGTGCCTCATTTGCCAACTGAGGGCCCGCAGCGAGCCCCGCGATAGTACTAGGAGGTACAGCGAGGGGCGAGCGAGCACACGAAAGCGAACGCTTCAGTGCAGGCTAACGTGAGCGCAGCGAACGTTAAGCCGCGAAGCGGCGGCCGGAGCTACAAAGCAATCGGGGCGCGCAGCCTTTTTGGGAACGGGTTTTACTTGCGGTAGCGGTTGAGGAAGTCCGCCACGATGCCGCGCTGCGAGCGGTCGATCGCCGCGTCGAGCGAGCGGTCGTTGGGATCGAACTGCTTCGCCTTGCGGAACGCGTTGATCGCGTCCTGGTGGTAGCCCTGCGCCTGCAACGCCGTGCCGAGGCAGCGCCAGGCATCGGCGTTACCGAGATCGATGTCGGTCCAGGCGCGGCACAGCTCGGCCGCGCGCCGCCAGTTGCCCGCCTGCAGCATCCGCGGGCCCTCGACCTTCAAGAGCGCGATGCGCGCACGGCGGTCGGCGAACTGCGATGCGATCGTCGGATCCACCGGATCCGCGGATTGCGAGTTCGAGCTCGTCGCGACCGACGCCGCGGGGGCCGTCGCCGTCGAGATTCCGCCGCTTACCGCCGTGATGACGTTGCCGGTGGTCAATCCGGCGGGCAGCAGTGACCGCGCCGACGGCATCACTTCGGTGATGGAGGTCCGGGCCCACGCGATCGATTCGGCCATGGGCTGGTGCCACGCGACCCCGTAGAGCCACAGCATCGCCGCAAGCCCGCACACCCCCGTGATGGCGTTGAGCACGCCCGGAGGGCCATGAGTGACGAGGCAGTCCTGCGCGAAATCCCAGTCGGTTTCCTGGTCCTGCGCGAGCTTCTCGTAGGCGACGGCGATGAGGATCGGCGCCAGCAGCGCGAAGCCGCAGCCCACACCTTCCCACCAGACGCGGAACGAGCGTTTCAGCGCGCGCTCGACCTGCGAGCGCATGTCGCGCGGCGCGTAGGCATCCGATATGGAGAACTGCAGGTAGCAGCCGAACAGCCACTTGCCCGGCGTCGTCTGCACCGACGCGATCAGCAGCGCCTCGATCGGGACCCACGTCCCGGTAATGATCAATGGCGCCAGCAGCGGATGTCCGAGCCAGGCAACGATCGCATCGGGCACCGCGCCGATCGCGCGAAGCTCCGAGAGCAGCAGCGCGAGCACCAGTCCCCAGATGGCGTAGTCGAACAGCCGCGCGCCAAGGCGGCTCCATGGCCGGGGCTCGCTGGTGCGTCCGGCTTTCGCCCGTTCGAGCTCGGCCATGCGCAGCTGGAAGATCCAGCTCGCATCTTCCTGCGGCTGGTTGGTTCCCAGGAACACGCTCTTCTCGCGGCGCCAATTGAGGATCGCGAGGTCGGTCTGCGGAATGAGCGACGCTCCCAGTGCGCCGCCGCGTCGTCGGACCCAGGCAATGCCGTGGACGATGCCGTAGACCAGCGTCAGCGCCAGCAGCGTGAGCGTGAGCCACACGAGCACCTGCTTCGCGACGAGCACGGTGTCGGCCGGCGTCACGAACGCGATGGCGGCGGCGATGAACGCGCCGAACATCGCACAGACGAGGAACGTCGCGAGCCGCGAACGGCCGAACGACGCCACCCGCTCGGTGAGTCCGGGATGATGCAGATTGCGCTCGACGCGGACGTCGGCAGTGTCGAGGCCGGTCTCGAGAATCTCGTCGGGATCGAGCTCGGCCTCCGGCGGATGCACGTCGGTCTGCTCGCCGCCGGCGGCGACGGCGTTGGTCACGACGTGCGCGATGCGCTGTTCCGTCGTTCCGGTCGAGACCGCGAGCTCCTCGTCGTAGCGCACGCGCCGATCGTGGTCGCCCAATATGCGACTGGCATGATTGATGAACCGAAGCGCCTCTTCGACGTTGCCTTGCCCGTCACGCGTCTTCGCGTAATATTTCCGGATCAGACGGCGCAACGCGGCCCGGACTTCCTCGTCCGAGGCAGCCGGGGGAATGCCTAACGCCTCGTAGAGCGTTGCTTTCATCGGACCGATGTTAACCGGGAGAACCGGCTCCGCCTGGAAATATTCGGGGAAAACGCCCCCCAAAGCAAGACTTTCAAAGCAAAAAACAGGCCCGGTGCTGCATTGCAGCTATTTTGTGCGACAAGCCTTGCGCGCCGCCGCAGAATGAAAAAAGGGCAGCCCACGGGCTGCCCTCTTCCGGTATCGAAGCGCAGGAGCGGACTACTCGTCCGCCTTGCCGGCACCCTTCTCCGCCGGCTTTTCGCCGGATTTGCCCTTGCGCTGGTGCGCGAGCTTCTCGCGAATCCGCGCCGACTTGCCCGAGCGGTCGCGCAGGTAATAGAGCTTCGCGCGGCGCACCTGGCCTTTGCGCTTCACCTCGATGCTCGCGAGCAGCGGCGAGTACAGCTGGAATGTGCGCTCGACGCCCTCTCCGCTCGAGATCTTGCGCACGACGAACGACGAGTTGAGGCCGCGGTTGCGCTTCGCGATGACCACCCCCTCGTACGCCTGCACGCGCTTGCGCTCGCCTTCGACGACGCTCACGTTGACGATCACGGTGTCGCCCGGCGCGAATTCGGGAATCGTCTTGCCGAGGCGCGCGATTTCTTCCTGTTCCAGCTTTTCGATGATGTTCATGCTGCGTTCTCCATTTCGGTCCGGTGGCCTTTGGCCTAGCGCGCGAGAGCAGGGCGCCCCCTGATGCGTGCGATTTCTGGTTTTTCCGTGCCGGCGTTGCCGTCAGCCGGCGTGCTTCACTGCTGCTGCTCCTGTTCCCGCCGCTCGCGCTGGTATTCCGCGAGCAGCGTCTGCTCTTCCCCGGTCAGCGCCCGCTCGCGCAGGAGATCGGGGCGTCGTTCCCATGTCCTCCCCAGCGCCTGCTTCCATCGCCAGCGGCGGATGTCCGCATGATGCCCCGACAGCAGGACGTCGGGCACCCGCTCGCCGCCATACTGCTCGGGCCGCGTGTAATGCGGGCAATCAAGCAGCCCGGCGACGAAGGAATCCTGCGCCGCCGATTCGGCATCGTTCAGCACGCCGGGCCGCTGCCGCACGACCGCGTCGATCAGCATCAGCGCCGGCAGCTCGCCGCCCGAGACGACGAAATCGCCGATCGCGATCTCCTCGTCGACTTCGCGCGCGACCAAGCGCTCGTCCAGTCCTTCGTAGCGTCCCGCCAGCAGCACGTATCCGGTCGAATCCCCCGCCGCCGCGAGCGCCGCGACGCGCGCGTGCGTCAGCGGAACTCCCGCCGGCGTGAGGTGGATCGTCCGCGTCGCGGCGTACCCGCGCGCACGCTGGGCCTCACGCGCCGTGCCGAGCGCCTTTTCGAGCGGCTCGGGCAGCATCACCATCCCCGGTCCTCCGCCGTACGGGCGATCGTCGACCGTGCGGTGGTTGTCCTGCGTGAAATCGCGCGGATTCCACGTGCCGAGCTGCCACAGTCCTCGCTCCAGCGCCCTGCCCGTGACGCCGAATCCCGCGGCATGCACGACCAGCTCCGGAAACAGCGTTACGACATCGAACCGCATTGCCGCGTCCTGTCACCCGCGCAATCCCGACTCCTGCCCGGCGGCGCCGTCACCATTCCTCGGCCCAGTCGACGTCGATCCTGCGCGCCGCGAGATCGACGCGGTCGACGATCGACGCAACGTACGGGATCAGCCGATGCGCCCCTCCGTCGGCCCGCGCGACCTGCAGCAGCGGGTGCGCCCCGTGATCGACGACGCCGACGATTTCACCCAGCGCAACGCCCTCGCGATTGGCAACGCTCAATCCGACGAGATCGACGCAATAAATCTCGCTTGCCCTGGCCGCCGGAAGCGCCTCGCGCGGCACCGCGACGTCGGCCAGCCTCAATCCCAGTGCCGCTTCCCGCGTATCGACACCTTGGAGGCGAACCACCAACGTGCCGGCGTGCACGCGTCCCGCGATCTGCGTCATTTCGCGCCATTGCCCGACCCGCGCCGGTTTGACCCACCATGCCGAGTAGCCGAGCAAGGCATCGGGTCGTTCGGTGTCCGGCCTTACCTTGACCCACCCCTGGACGCCGTACGGCACCAGGATCTGCCCCATCACGACCAGATTGCCGGGGACACCTGCCGCCGGCGACATGCTCGGGCCGGAGGCTGGGTCAGGCGGCCGGTGCCGCCGGCGCTGCGGTCGCGGCCGCCGCTGGGGCCGCTACCGGCCGAGCGGACTTCTTCACGAGCCCGGCGACAGTGTCGGAAAGAATGGCGCCGCGGTCCTTCCAGAACGTGACCCGGTCGTGCGCGATGCGCAGTTCTTCCTGGCCTTCCCGGGCGATCGGGTTGTAGAAGCCGAGGCGCTCGATGAAGCGCCCGTCGCGCCGGTTGCGCGAATCGGCAACCACGATGTTGAAGAAGGGGCGCTTCTTGGCGCCGCCTCGTGCAAGTCTGATCACGACCATGGCGTTTGCTCGCAGGTCCAGGTGGACGAAGAAAAGTTTTGAATTATATGGCAAAAAGGCCCTGTTAGGCAAGGCAGCCGGCACGCCCCGCGGCTGCGGTCGACCCCGGTCGGAGGCGCCTTGAGGACCCGCGGAACCTAACGCAGGCCGGGCAGCACGCCCTTCATGCCGCGCATGAGCTTCTGCATTCCGCCCTTCGCGACCATCTTCATCATCTTCTGCGTCTGCTCGAACTGGGCGAGGAGCTGGTTCACCTCCTGCACCGAGACGCCGGCGCCGCCCGCGATGCGGCGCTTGCGCGACGCCTTGAGGATTTCGGGCTTCGCGCGCTCGGCGGGCGTCATCGAATTGATGATGCCCTCGATCCGCGCGAGCTTCTTCTCGTTGGGCGCGCTGCCCTGCGCGGCGCGGGCGAGCTCCGCAGGGAGCGATTCCATCATCCCGGCGATCCCGCCCATCTTGCGCATTTCACGGACCTGAGACTTGAAGTCCTCCAGCGTGAAGCCTTTGCCCGACTTGACCTTCTGCGCGAGCTTGGTCGCCTCCGCATGGTCGACGCTCTTCTGTGCCTTTTCGATCAGCGACAACACATCGCCCATGCCGAGGATGCGCGACGCCATCCGTTCGGGATGGAACGTCTCGAGCCCGTCGATCTTCTCGGACACGCCGACGAACTTGATCGGCACGCCGGTGACGTTTCGGACCGACAGCGCGGCGCCACCGCGTGCATCGCCGTCGAGCTTGGTCAGGATGACGCCGGTGAGCGGCAGCGCCTCGCGGAACGCGCGCGCCGTGTTGACCGCATCCTGCCCCTGCATCGCGTCGACGATGAACAGCGTCTCGATCGGCTTCATCGCAGCATGGAGCTCGGCAATCTCCTGCATCATCGGCGCGTCGATCGCGAGACGTCCCGCGGTGTCGACGATGAGCACGTCGTGATAATGCCGGCGCGCGTAATCGAGCGCGCCCGCCGCGATCGCGACCGGCGCCTCGCCGATCGCGGACGGATGGAAGTCGACGCCGACCTGGCCAGCAAGCGTCTGCAGCTGCAGGATCGCCGCCGGCCGGTAGACGTCGGTGCTGACGACGAGCACCTTCTTCTTCTGCTCGCGCAGGAGCCGCGCGAGCTTCGCGGCGGTCGTCGTCTTGCCGGCGCCCTGCAGGCCGGCGAGCAGGATCACCGCGGGGGGTTGCGTCGCGAAATCGAGCGGCACCGCCGCCGCGCCCATCACCGCCGTCAGCTCGCGCTGGACGACGCCGATCAGCGCCTGTCCCGGCGTCAGCGATCCGATGACCTCCTCGCCCTGCGCCGCCGTCCTGACACTGGCGATGAATTCCTTGACGACGGGCAGCGCGACGTCGGCCTCGAGCAGGGCGAGCCGCACTTCGCGCAACGCCTCCTGGATGTTGGCCTCGGTGAGCCTCGCCTCGCCGCGCAGGCTCTTCATCACGCGCGACAGCCGTTGCGTCAGGTGATCGAACATCGGGATGTGTCGTCGGTTGGCGTTGCGCGCGAGCGGCGGGAGGCGCGTTGCGCTGATGTAAACTGGACGCGTCGAAAGCCGGCGTCGGCCTCACGAAACCAAGCCCGGCAGGCTCCCAGAACCTGATGATTTTACTCCACCTCGCGGTCGCGGCCCTTTACGTGGCCTCCACCTGGGCCCTGTGGCCGGATGCCGCGCCACGGCAGGACGCTCCCGCCCGCGCGGTGCGCTTGCCGCTGAACGGATTGCTGCTCGTCGCCGTCGCGCTGCATGCGTGGCTCGCGCTGCGCGACATCATCTCTCCGGGTCAGCTCGACCTGAGCCTCGCCAACACACCGTCGGTCCTCGCGTGGCTCGTCGTCGTGCTGGCCTGGTCGACGGGGCTCCTGCGCACGCTGCCGGTCGTCGGCGCCGTCGTGCTGCCGATCGCCGCGGTGGCGTCGCTCCTGCCGGCACTGTGGGTCAATCCCCACCGCTTCTCGTATTCCGGCGACCCGATCGCGATCGCGCACATCGTCGTCGCGTCGATCGCCTACGCGCTGTTCACCATCGCCGCGGTGCAGGCGCTCGTGATGCTGGGCCTCGAGAAGCGGTTGCACCGCCGCCTTCCCGAAACCGCCGCGGGCGCGATGCCACCGCTGCTCACGCTCGAGCGCGTGCTGTTCCGGATGATCGCCACCGGATTCGCGCTGCTGACGCTGACACTCGTCAGCGGCATGTTCTTTTCGGAGCAGATCTTCGGCAAGCCGGTCACGTTCACGCACAAGGTCGTGTTCTCGGCCCTCGCGTGGGTCACCTTCGGCGCGCTGCTGTGGGGCCGCGCCCGCTACGGCTGGCGCGGTCGCGTCGCGGTACGCTGGATCCTCACCGGGACGGTGTTCCTGTTCCTCGCCTACATCGGCTACAAGTTCGTGCTCGAAGTCCTGCTGGGCAGGTGACCCGGAACGTGCGGCGACACCCGGCATCGATGGAATGCGCGACGCGCCGCCACCCGCTGTCTGACTGCTGACCCCCGATGGACGACATCCCGCTCGGCGCGCTCGTCCTGACGCTCGTCATGCTGCTCGCCTGCTCCGCGTTCTTCTCGATCGCGGAGACGGCGATGATGGCGGCCAACCGCCATCGCTTGAAGCACCGGGCGCACAAGGGTGCGCGCGGCGCGCGCCTCGCGATCGGGCTCCTCGCCGAGGTCGAGCGGCTGCTCGGCGTGATCCTGCTCGGCAACACGCTGGTCGCCGCCGCCGCGGCAACGCTCACGGCCGTGATCACCAAGCGCCTGTTCGGCGAGGGCGAGCTCGCACTCGCGCTGGGCACGGTGGCCATCACGCTCGCGCTGCTCATCTTCTCGGAGATCGCGCCGAAAGTCGTCGGCGCGGCGCATGCCGACCGCATCGCGCCGGTCGTGAGCTTCGCGCTCGCGCCGATGCTGAAGGTCGCGAACCCGATCGTCTGGTTCGTCAACCTGTTCGTGCAGGGGCTGCTTCGCCTGCTGCGTATTCCCCTCGCGGCGCCGTCGGGAACGACGCTGACGCAGGAGGAAGTGCGCTCGCTGGTGCTCGAGGGGCACTACTTTCGCGGCAAGCACCGGCTGATGCTGGCGAACCTCTTCGACCTTGGCGGGATCAGCGTCAACGACGTCATGACGCCGCGCAACCAGATCCACGCGCTCGACCTCGACGCGAAGCCCTCGCTGATGGAGGAGCAGCTCGCGACGTCCTACCACACGCGGTTGCCCGCGTTCGAGGGCGAGCTCGACAACGTCACCGGCATCGTCCACCTGAAGCAGGTCGTCCGGCTGCAGCAGAGCGGGCCGATCGATGCCGAAGCGATCCGGTCGATCCTGCGGCCCGCGTATTTCGTCCCGGCCGGCACTCCGCTCTTGGTGCAGCTCCAGCAATTCCAGACCGACGGCGAGCGGCTGGGCCTCGTCGTCGACGAATACGGCGAGCTCGAGGGCCTCGTGACCATCGAGGACATCGTCGAGGAGATCGTCGGCGACTTCACGACGCAGGCGCCGGACGGCGCACAGGCCTGGCGCCGCGCCGCCGACGGCAGCGTGATCGTCGAGGGCATGGCGCACCTGCGCACGCTCAATCGCAAGCTGGGGACGCGGTTTCCCCTGGACGGGCCGAAAACCCTGAACGGACTCATCGTCGAGCAATTGGGAGAAATCCCGGATGCCGGGACCCGCGTGGCGGTCGCCGGCCAGTTGCTGGAAATCGTCCAGACACAGGACCGTGCCGTAAAAGTCGTACGTTTGCTGCCCCCGGTGGGGAATCCGCCGGCCTTGCCTTTACAAAGCGCGGGCGGGCAGGCATCATCGGTTGGCTAAGAATTATGCGATTGGAATAATCGCGGACGCCGCATCCGCATGGGTCAAGGGTACGTAAATTGCTTGATTCGCCGGAGTGCCCGTATTTTCCGGCCATAACGCGCCACATCTGACAACCTCGCCATGGCTACCCAAGCCGCCGCCACACGCAATTTGAGCGGGCTCGCGCGCGCGCTGGCGCAGCACGGGCTGATGACGGAGAACGAGGCGGAGGGCCTGCAGTCGCAGGCGCAGCAGGGCAACATCACGTTCGTCGAGCAGCTGATCCTGGGCAAGCGCCTCTCGTCGGCCCAGCTTGCCGCGTTCGCGGCCCGGGCATTCGGCGTTCCACTGATGGACCTCGGCGCGTTCGACCTCGGGCAGATCCGCAAGGACATCGTCGACCTCAAGATTGCCAAATCCCGGCGGGTGCTGCCGCTGCACAAGCGCGGCAACCGGCTCTACGTCGCGACCTCGGACCCCGCCAACCTGCAGGCCCTGGAGGAAGTTCGCTTCAAGACGAACCTCGTGGTGGAGCCCGTCGTCGTCGAGGACGACAAGCTCGCGCAGGCGATCCAAAAGCTCGTCGAGGCCACGGGCGCAACGCTGAGCGACGCCGAGGCCATGGACGACCTGGAGATCGAACTCCAGGAAGGCGGAGCCACCGGCTTGACGGACGAGGAATCCGCCGAGGTCGAGGACGCGCCGGTCGTCCGCTACATCCAGAAGATCCTGATCGACGCCATCAACGCCGGCGTCTCCGACATCCACTTCGAGCCGTACGAGAAGACCTTCCGCATCCGCTACCGCCTCGACGGCATCCTGATGGAAGTCGCTCAGCCCCCGCTTGTGATCAAGGACAAGGTCGCGTCGCGGATCAAGGTGATCTCCAAGCTCGACATCTCCGAGAAGCGCGTGCCGCAGGACGGCCGGATGAAGCTCGTCCTGTCGAAGACCAGGTCGATCGACTTCCGCGTCAGCACGCTGCCCACGCTGTACGGCGAGAAGATCGTCATGCGGATTCTCGATTCGACGGGCGTAAAGCTCGGCATCGAGGCGCTTGGCTACGACCCCGACCAGCAGGAACAGCTGATGTGGGCGATCGGACGGCCGTACGGGATGATCCTCGTCACCGGTCCGACCGGGTCGGGCAAGACCGTATCGCTGTACACCTGCCTCAACATCCTGAACCAGCCCGGCGTCAACATCTCGACCGCCGAGGACCCCGCCGAAATCCAGCTGACGGGTGTCAACCAGGTCAACGTCAACGAGAAGGCGGGCCTCACGTTCGCCGCTGCGCTGCGATCGTTCCTGCGCCAGGACCCGGACATCATCATGGTCGGCGAAATACGCGACCTCGAGACCGCCGATATCGCGATCAAGGCCGCGCAGACCGGCCACCTCGTGCTCTCGACGCTGCACACCAACGACGGTCCGACGACGCTGACGCGGCTGCTCAACATGGGGGTCGCGCCGTTCAACGTCGCGTCGTCGGTGATCCTCATCACGGCGCAGCGCCTCGGCCGCCGTCTGTGCGCCAACTGCAAGAAGCCCGTCGACATCCCGGCGGAGGCCCTGCAGCAGGCCGGCTTCTCCGACGAGGACATCGACGGGTCGTGGCAGCCTTACGGTCCCGTCGGCTGCGACAAGTGCAAGGGCACGGGCTACAAGGGGCGCGTCGGCATCTACCAGGTCATGCCGATCTCCGACGACATGCGGCTCCTGATCATGCGCAACGGCAACGCGCTCGACATCGCGGACCAGGCGAAGAAGGAAGGCGTGCGCGACCTGCGCCAGTCCGGGCTCATCAAGGTGAAGCTCGGCGTCACGTCGCTCGAGGAAATCGAAGCGATCACCAACGAATAACCGTATCGAATCTCACCGCAGGGAATCCGCACCATGGCCACTGCCAATACCGCCGCCGCCGCCGCCGCCGCCCGCCGCAGGGACGTCAAGGAATACACGTTCGTCTGGGAAGGCGTAGACCGCAACAATCGCCAGGTCCGCGGCGAGACCAAGGCCGCTTCCGAGACGGTCGTCACGACCAACCTGCGCCGGCAGGGCGTCCGCATCCAGAAGATCAAGCGGCAGACCTTCCGCGGCGGCAAGCGCGTCACCGAGAAGGACATCACGTTCTTCACCCGCCAGCTCGCGACGATGCTGCGCGCCGGGGTGCCGCTGCTGCAGTCGTTCGACATCGTGGCCCGCGGCCACGCCAACGCGCGCTTCTCGCGGCTCGTGATGGACGTCAAGAGCCGCGTCGAGGCCGGCACCAGCCTGTCGCAGGCCTTCCGCGAGCACCCGGCGTATTTCGACAATCTCTACTGCAACCTCGTCGGCGCCGGCGAAACGTCCGGCATGCTGGACGGCATCCTCGACCGGCTCGCGACGTACAAGGAAAAGATCCTCGCGATCAAGAGCAAGATCAAGTCGGCGCTGTTCTATCCGATTTCCGTGGTCGTGGTCGCCGTCCTCGTCGTCTGGGTCATCATGGTCTGGGTGATTCCGGCGTTCAAGCAGGTGTTCTCGAGCTTCGGCGCCGACCTGCCCGCGCCGACGCTGATCGTGATGGCGATGTCGGATTTCGTCGTCAGCTGGTGGTGGCTGATAGCGGTGATCATCGTCGGCGCGGTCATGACGTTCTTCTCGCTGCACCGGCGCTCGGCGACGTTCCGCCTGGGACTCGACCGCATCTCGCTCAAGATCCCGATCATCGGCCAGATTCTCGAAAAGGCGACGATCGCGCGCTGGACCCGGACGCTGCAGACGATGTTCGCCGCCGGCGTGCCGCTGGTCGAGTCGCTCGACGCGGTCGCCGGGGCCTCGGGCAATGCCGTCTTCGCCGCCGCGACCCGACGCATCCAGACCGAGGTGAGCACCGGTACCAGCCTTACCAACGCGATGACCAACACCAAGCGCTTCCCGTCGATGGTGCTGCAGATGGTGCAGATCGGCGAGGAATCGGGCTCGCTCGACAACATGCTGGGCAAGATCGCCGATTTCTTCGAGCGCGAAGTCGACGACGCGGTCGCCGCGCTGTCGAGCTTGCTGGAGCCGATCATCATCGTCTTCCTCGGCGTCGTCATCGGCGGCCTGGTCGTCGCCATGTACCTGCCGATCTTCAAGCTCGGCCAGGTCGTTTGATCGCGCCGCCGGCCTGTTGATGAGGGCCGGTCCGATCCGCCGCGTTGCTCCGGGTTCGGCCGCCGTCATCGGCGGCCGCCGGATGGCCGCGCAGTAATGGTCGACACGCCTTTCCTCGTCGTCGCCGCGATCCTCGTCGGCCTGTGCGTCGGCAGCTTTCTCAACGTCGTCATCTACCGCCTGCCGAAGATGCTGGATCGCGGCTGGAAGGTTCAGTGCGCCGAGCTGAACGGCGAGGCCCTTCCCGAGGCGCCCCCCTACAACCTCGTCGTTCCGCGCTCGGCCTGTCCGTCGTGCGGGCATCCCATTTCCGCGGCCGAGAACATTCCCGTCGTGTCCTGGATCGTCCTGCGTGGCAAGTGCAAGGCGTGTCGCGCGGCGATCTCCGTGCGCTACCCCGTCGTCGAGGTCCTCGGCGGACTCTTCGCCGCCTGGTCGGTCTATCGCTTCGGCCTCACGCCGAAGGGCGTAGGCGCCGCGATCCTGCTCTGGTCGCTGCTCGCGCTCACGATGATCGACGTCGACACCCAGCTCCTGCCCGATGACATCACGCTCCCGCTCCTCTGGACCGGGCTCGCCTTCAACCTCTGGGGCGTCTTCGCTCCACTCGCGAGCGCCGTCATCGGCGCGATCGCCGGCTACCTTTCGCTGTGGATCGTATACTGGCTGTTCAAGCTGATTCGCGGCAAGGAGGGCATGGGCTACGGCGATTTCAAGTTGCTGGGCGCGCTGGGCGCGTGGCTCGGCTGGGAGATGCTTCCGCTCATCGTCCTCCTGTCTTCGCTCGCGGGCGCGCTCGTGGGCCTCGGCCTCGTCGCGCTCAAGGGGCGCGATCACAACGTCCCACTGGCGTTCGGGCCGTATCTCGCGGCAGCGGGCGCACTCGCGCTCTTCTGGGGCGCGCCGATCACGCGAATCTACCTGCCATGAAGTTCGCGGTCGGCCTCACCGGCGGCATCGGCAGCGGCAAGTCGACGGTCGCCGACGCCTTCGCGCGGCTGGGCGTCGACGTCACGGACGCCGATCGCCTCGCCCACGCGCTGTCGGCGCCAGGGGAAGCGGGGCATGACGCCGTCCTCGCGGCCTTCGGTAGCAAATATTTTCGAGAGGACGGCAGTCTCGATCGCGACCGTTTGCGCCACAGCGTCTTCGCCGATCCGGCGCTGCGCGGCAAGCTCGAGGGGATCATGCACCCGCTGATCCACGACGCCGCCGCGCAGTCCGTGGCGCGGTGGACAAGCCCGTACGGCATCCTGGTCGTGCCGCTGCTGTTCGAGCGCAGCGGCGGGCTGAACGGCATCGTGCAGCGCATTCTCGTCGTGGATTGTCCCGAAACCGTGCAGGTCGAGCGCACCATGGCACGCAGTGGAATCGACGCCGCGGACGTGCGCGCGATCATGGCGACGCAGCTCTCTCGCGCCGATCGCCTGGTTCGCGCCGACGACGTGCTCGACAATTCGGGGCCGGCGTCGTCGATCGGACCCCGGGTGGCCGAGCTCGACCGTCTCTACCGGACGCTCGCCGGCTCGCCGCCGGTCGATTCGGACAAGGCCCGCAGCAAGAGCACGCCGACTTCGGGCAGAATCCCGCTTTGACGAGGCGATCGTGCCGCAGGACCTGATCCGCTACGAACACCCGCTCAACGAGCGCATCCGCACGATGATGCGGCTCGAGGATCTTTATTCCCGCGCGATCTACTTCTCGACGCGCGGCGACGCCCCCGACCACCACGCCGCGCTCACCGCGATGTTCGAGGTCACCGACGTCGCCGCGCGCGCCGATCTCAAGACCGACATCCTGCAGGAGCTCGAGCGGCAGAAGCAGCTGCTGGGGAGCCTCCGCAGCAATCCCGCGATCGACACCAACGTCCTCGATCCGCTGCTGGCCGACATCGATCGCGTCACCGGCGCGATGCTGGCGCAGACGGGCAAGGTCGGCGCACACCTGCGCGAGAACGAGTGGCTGATGGCGATCAAGCAGCGCGCCGCGATTCCCGGAGGCGTGTGCGAGTTCGACTTGCCCTCATACCACTACTGGCTCAATTCCGATCCGGGCGAGCGGCAGGCCGATCTCAAGGCATGGATCGCGCCATTCCTTCCGATACACGACGGGCTCACGATCATCCTGCGGCTGCTGCGCGACAACGGCCGCGCGAGCCAGCAGATCGCGTATCACGGCGTGTTCCAGCTGATGCTGACCACTTCGAAGGTCGCGCAGCTGCTGCGCATCGCGGTCGCCCGCGACCTGCCCTGCGTGCCGGAGATCAGCGCGAACAAATACGCGCTCAACATCCGGTTCATCTCCGTTGTCGGCGCCGAGCGCGGCACGGTGTGCGATCGCGACGTCGATTTCGAGCTGATGTTCTGCAATCTCTAAATCAGATTTCGGGCGCGCAGCGCCGCCCACCATTCCGCGTATTTTCCCTCTGTTATTGCCCGTGGTTAGACCAACCCGGGCCAAGCTGCGAGCCTTGGGCTGCCTACTTCGCGAAATGTAAATGAATGATGCTACCGACTGAGAAACTTGCGGACATCCTCAGTGGCACACAGTGCCTGCTGGCGCGGCGAATACGAATCGCGAGATGGCCTTGGTTTGATTGACGACTGGCAGGCGACTATCAGCGGTGACGTAATTGAAGGTCGCATGGTTGCCGTCGGCGAACGTGACTGACGCTCCTCCAATGATCACTGATGGCCGTAGATAAAATGAGTCGAACCGGTCGAAACGCGAGCCGGACGACCGAATGAGTGGGCCTGAGTAGACATTTGTCGTGCCCTGCCGCGCGAGCTTCGCGGATAGCCACATTGGCGAATTGTCTGCAGCGTACGTGAACCAGGTCGCGAATACCTGCGCGTCTTGATGGGCGAAATTGACTCCCCAACCCGGTTCCGCAGGCGCCCACCAAAGCCCTTGATAATTGGTGGCGCCATTTAGATCTGGATTGGCGCTGTACGTGCAGACGGGCTGCGTGCCGCCCATATTAAATCGCGTGATCGCCTTGGTTTGGTCGACGGTCCCTGCGCCGGTTGTCGTGATTCGGTAATTAAATGACGCGGTGTTAGCGTCGGAGAACCTTACGGAACCGTTGCCAACTTGGGTCGCGCTGCCCGCACCAACAAAATTGTCGAATGACGGCCCGCTACTCGCGTAGATCGGCCCCGCATAGAGAATCGCCGCGGGGTCAATCCGCGTCGCTAGTATCGAAAGCCACCATGGGTTGCCGCTCGTGTCGTAGGTATACCAAGTGGCAAATACTTGGTCTCCTTCATGGGCAAAATTGACGCCCCATCCGGATTCAGCAGCGTCCCACCACAGCCCTTGGTAATTGGCTGCCGGCGATACGGTCAGCGACGAACTCTGTACAAGCGTTGGGGGAGCACTGGGGGTCGCGACGTCGTTGAAGAAATAGTTCACCGTGTATTGGCTCGCGGGCAACGGCCCGACGGTTTCGACGGCGCAACCCGTTTCCGGCGGGGTCGTCCCTCCACCGACAAATTGACCCGTCTGCGTTAGGTTGATGACGTTGCCTTGAACTAGCGCAGATACGCTGCTCACCGTATAAAGCTCTCGACCCGCGGTGATTCTGATCGGTTGCCCACTGTCAGGCGACGCCGGACTCCACACCAGCGACCCGTGGCCGGTCTCAGAAGCACTGCCACAAGGGCCGACCACAAAAGTAGTCGTCGCTGTGCTGAAGACGGCACCTCCAGCGCATTGGGATACAAATTGGACGGTGTACGTGCCGCGGGTCAGGGGACCGACGTACCAGGTCACGTCAAAGGGCGGATTAGGGAGCCAACTGCTTCCATCCTGGCAGAGGCCTAGATGAATGGCGTTTCCGGAGATCGAATAGCTCTGACTCGCTATGCTATGCGGGTAGTTTGAGCCGTCAATGATCGAAACGCTGATGGTAATCGGTTGACCTTCGATCGGCGCAGACGGCTTGATCAGTATCGAATTGCCATAAGCGGTACCAATCGTGAGGGCAACGCCGAGTAGGGAGCCAACGAAAATCCTGATCCAGCAATTACTCATTTTCACGCCAAACGAAATTGGTTAACCAGTCGAATGGCAAGGTCCGAGGCACTTGCCGAGGTCAACGTGCGATTTTAGCGGTTCCGAGGACTTGCTGACCTCCGACAAGCAGGCATTACGATGCTACGCGCCGCGACGGCAGTGCACGTGAGTCAGATTGTCGCGGTGGCGAAGCCACGCGCCTAGGGAGTCCGCGTTGAGCCCCAGGTTAGGCGGCACGAGCGGCCTCCAAGCGCGAGCCGTCGGTCAAGTCATCCGTCACCCCGGGATCTCGGGCTCAACGAGCGTTGCAAGCTGTGCGAGCGAGTCTTGCCAGCCGAGATAACACATCTCGAGCGGAATCGCCGCAGGCAGACCTTCCTGCACGATGTTGAGCTCGGTTCCGCATGACACTTGTTTCATGGTCACGGTCGTCCGCATTTCCCCCGGCAGGTTAGGATCGTCGAACCTGTCCGTGTAGACAATCCTTTCGGATGGCACCAGTTCACGATACTCGCCGCCAAACGAGTGACCCTGGCCTGTCGTGAAGTTCGTGAACGACATTTTGTAGGTGCCGCCTACGCTGGCATCCAAGTGGTGCACCGTGCAGGTAAAGCCGTATGGCGGAAGCCACTTGGCCATCGCGGCAGCATCCAGGAACGCCCGATAGATGCGCTCCGGTTTCGCACGGATCACGCGGTGAAGTCGGATGGTGCCTGTGGGCATGATCAATTCCCTTCAAATATGACACTGGCCAATATGAAGAGTATTGCCTTTATTGCGTATATCTCGGCCTCGTACGCGATTTGCCCGCAACGGCACGAACCAATGACTCTCATAGATGGATCAGTAGCGAGCGCGGTTGGTGGCGCCTAGCGCCGAAGCGCAGCTGCCGGTCTGCCGCATGCAGTGGTCGCTACGACGTCACCGAGTGTCAGATTGTTGTCTGAGGGGAAACCCGCACCGTTCAGCCTCACAATCGCGCCGAAAATGGGGCCGCTAAAGTCTTTGTGGGCAGGGAAATGGCCGCCGATGCTCGTGACTCGGGTCTTCTTCTCAACCCGAAACCGCGCGCCAATGAATTGATCTGAATCGATGCGCGTGCTACAGCAGATTACCTCATCAAAAGGTCCAGTAGAAGTCTCGACGAGTCGCTCCGCACCGGCCCCCTCGATGAACGACAGCAACATGCCAAACACCAGGAGTCGTAGCATGACCGCTTCCATTGGCATGAACGCCAAACGTCGAGGACTGCTGATACTACCTAACGGACTGAGTTGAGCGGGCCGGCCGGCGGAGGCAGGATCCGCGCCGAGCTGGGTCCGCTTGAGCGAGGTGTCAGGCGGCATTGGTCTTGCGCCTGGGCCGCTGCTTGGCCGAAACCGAACGTATGACAGCGCGGCCGCCGCCCGAGGGGGGAAATGGAATCCTCGCCTGGACAACCGCGGCCCGAATGAGTGCCCGAATAGGCGCCGAACTCAACACCTCCACCGCGGGCAACCGCACGAAACGATTCTGCGTGCCACTGCCCAAGAGCAAGCCCTCTGGATCGGGCAGAGTTGCACCCCGGTAGAAGGACAAGCCTATTCCGTTGGCCGCAGCGGCCAGCGAAACTACAGTGTCGGATGGACGCTCGGTTGGCGAATAGCCGATGACGAAGAAGTTGTAGTTGTCGTACACGAGCTCAAAGGCCGTGGGGAACAGGGCTCGAAGCGCCGCTCGACAGCCGGAAATGCGACCCGCAATCCCCGGCTCGAACTTCGCTACGAAGGATCTAATCCGGGCCTCGACCTCCGCGGGCGGTTCAGTGGACACAGCCCTGGGTGTGCCCGGAGAACGAGTACGCTTGCACGAAGCAGCCACGGCCATGCCCTCGAAATAGAAATGGAGAACCGAAATGACGGCTTTTAAAAAAGAGGGGCCAAGGCGATGGAAAATGAACGTTGTCTGTTGTCCCGGCACAGGCAGGTCTTGGCGAGACACTCCGCTATTCAACGACAAATCCCTCAATTCGCCAACCGAATGGCGGCACACGATTGCGTCGGAACGGGAACACGCGGCGCCGAATGCGCGCAACCGATCGGCGCCAAAGACCGACTACCCAAGGCGCCGCATGTGGGCTGCCGATCCGCACGCCGCGGGGCGCTAGAATTGGGCGTTGCCGGGTTCTGTTGCCCTCAAGTGTCTGCCTATCGAATCCATTTAGCTCATTGATAATAATAGAATATCAATGATTGGGCCACCGCGAATGCCCTGCAATCTCTGCTCCGACTTGCTTCATCCATGACTGATGCTTTGCAGGAGGCAGTGCGCCTGCATCAGGCCGGCCGGCGCGCTGAAGCTGAATCCCGCTACCGCGCGATCCTGGCGCGCGAGCCCGCGAACTCCGACGCGCTCCACTACCTCGGTCTCATCCAATATGGCGCGGGGCAATGGGAGTCCGCTGCCGAGCTCCTCCAGCGTTCGGTGCGCTCGCAAACGACCGCAACGCTGCGGCATGGAGCAATCTCGGCAACGCGCTGACGATGGTTTCGCGTTTGCCCGAAGCGGAAGCGGCGTTCCGCAGCGCGCTGCGAATCGATCCGGGATTCGCCGACGCCTCATTCAACCTCGGCAACGCGCTGCGCCAGCAGCAAAGGCTCGCGGAAGCCGAGGAATGCTACCGGCAGGCGGCGACCTCGAACCCGCTTCACGCCGGCGCGCTCACCAACCTCGCACTGGTGCAGGACGCGCAGGGCCGCAAGGAAGATGCCGCGCAGGCGCTGGTCAGGCTCGGCAACGTGCTGCAGGACCTCGGACGCAGCGAGGACGCCGTCCGAGCCTATTTGGAATCGCAGAATCGCGTCCCGAATCCGGGCGTGGAGGTTCTCGGCGCGCTCGTGATGCCGGTGATCCCGATGTCGGTCGCCGAGATGGACGAATCGCGCCAGCGTGTCGCGACGGCGTTGATGACGCTCGGCGCCCGCGGTATCGCGCTGCCCGACCCGCTGCGCTACGCGAGCAGCACGATCTTCTACACGGCCTATCACGGCCGCAACGACCGCGAGCTGCGCACGCAAATCGCCAATTTCTACCTCGGCGCCTGCCCGGATCTCGGCTGGATCGCGCCGCATTGCGCCGGTTATTCCGGCCCGTCCGACCGGATCAGGGTCGGCATCGTGTCACGCTACCTGCGCCCCGACCATCCGATCGGCAAGCATTTCGGCGCGATCGGGGAGCGGCTCGACGGGAGTCGGTTCGAAGTGCAGCGCTTCGGCTTCGACCGCGGCAACACGCCGGCGGCGGGAACGACGATGCTCCCCGACGACGATCTTGCGGCGATGCGCGAGCGCCTGGCGCAGGCGAGGCTCGACGTGCTGCTCTACCCCGACATCGGGATGGAGCCGTGCACGTATTTCCTCGCGTTCGGCCGGCTCGCGCCGGTCCAGTGCGTGACACTGGGGCACCCGGTGACGACGGGCATTCCCAACGTCGACTACTTCGTTTCCTCCGCGACATTGGAGCCGCGCGGCGCACAGCAGCATTATTCCGAAGCGCTGGTGCGGCTCGCCGACCTGCCGAGCGTGATCCGCAAACCCGCGGCCGCGGGCCCGGCGCCGCGGCGCGAGGATTTCGGGCTGCCGGCAAACGCGCGGCTGTACGCATGCGCGCAGAACCCGATCAAGTTCCATCCCGACTTCGACGCGATCGTGGCATCGCTGCTGCGGCGCGACCCGCAGGGCGTTCTCGTGCTCTTCAACGGCGAGAAGAACGACCATTGGAATCGACTGCTCCTGCAGCGCTTCAATCTGTCGATGCCGGACGTCGCCGCGCGCGTCGCCGTTCTGCCGTTCCTCAGGCTCGACGCATTCCTCGGGTTTCTCGCCACCGCGGACGCGGTGCTCGACACGCCGCACTTCAGCGGCGGCACGACGAGCTACGAGGCGTTCGCGCTCGGCATTCCGATCGTGACCTGGGACGGCGAGTTCGCGCGCGGACGGCAGACCGCGGCACACTACCGGAAGATGGGACTCCCCGAGCTCATCGCCGACAGCCCGGACCGGTACGTGAATCTCGCACTGCGCCTCGCGCAGGACAAGGCGTGGCGGACGCAGCGACAGCAGGACATCAAGCGTCGCCACCACGTGCTGTACGACAACGACGCGGTGATCGCCGAGCTCGGTCGATTCTTCGGCGAAGCGGTCGCGGCCGCCGCGCGCGACCGGAAATTGCCGGGGTGGCCGCTCCCGGAAAATTCCGGCACGATAGCGGCCGTCTGAACTGCCGAATCCTCCGGAATGCCCGTACCCCGCATCGTCAACTGCCCGATCTGCGCCGCTCCGGTCGAATGGACGCCGGAATCGCGCTGGCGGCCGTTCTGCTCGCAGCGATGCCGCACGATCGATCTCGGCGCGTGGGCGTCGGAGTCCTACCGCATACCGCTCTCGACGTCGCCGGATTCGGAGGGCGAATCCGGCGAGCTCCCGGATAGCGCGCGACGATTCGGAATCGAGCTAGCGTCTAGCTCCACGCGCCGCGCCGCAGCGCGACGCCGTGCGCGCCATGCGTGATCGCGGCCTCGAGGTCGGCACGGACGAGTCCACCGAGCGCATAGACCGGTAGCGTCGTCTCCGCCGCGGTCGCCGCGAAGCCATCCCAGCCGAGCGGCCGGGCATCGGGATGCGTCGGTGTCGGAAGCACCGGTCCCAGCACGGCGAAATCGAGCGCCAGCCGGCCCGCGTGCGCAAGATCCTCGCGCGTATGGCACGACGCCGCGCAGACAAGATCGCGCGGCCGCTCCGTGGCCTTGGCGAGCGCCGCCGACGTCCAGTGAACGCCGGCGCATCCCCACACGCGCGCATTTTCGGCGTTGCCGTTGAGGAGCACTCTCGCGCCACGCGCATCGGCGAGCGCGACGAGCGTCGTGCAGAGCGCGCGCTGGCGCGCGAGGTCCCAATCCTTCTCGCGAAACTGCACGAGCGTGAGCCCGCTCGCCAATGCGGCCTTCGCGCGCGTGAGGAAGGCCTCCTCCCCCATGTCGCCCGCATTCGTGATGCCGTAGACCGGCGGCAGGCGCAGCGCGCGCAGCACGAACGTGTTGGCTGGAAGCAGCGGCTCCACATCGAAGCGCCCCGGCGTCTGCCACGCGAACGCCTGGTTGTCGTGGCCGTGCGGGTCGCCGCGCCATTCGAACACGCGAAAGAAATGCAGCTCGACGTGCGCGTGCGGATAGACGTAGCGTTGAACGAGCCAGGGTGATGCGCGCACGACGGTGATGCCGAGCTCCTCGCGGAGCTCGCGATCGAGCGCGGCGCGCGGCGATTCGCCGGGCTCGAGCTTGCCGCCCGGGAATTCCCAGTAGCCTTCGTAGGCCTTGCCTCGCGGGCGCTGCGCCAGCAGCACGTCGCCGCCGGGCCGCAGGATGACCGCCGCGGCGACGCGGACGATGCCCGCGGTCACTTCGCCTTCGACCGCTGCGCCAGCGCGGCGGCGCCGGCGTAGCCGCGCGCGAACTGCCACGCGACGCGGCCGCTGCGCGACCCGCGCTGCAGCGCGAACTGCACCGCATCGCGCGTGCGCGCTTCGTCGTCCCGCTTGCTCTTCGGCACCGGAACGCCGAAGACGTCGAGCCAGCTCGCGACGGCGTCCAGATAGTCTTCCTGGCGAAACGGGTAGAACGAGATCCAGAGGCCGAAGCGCTCCGACAGCGAGATCTTTTCCTCGACCGACTCTCCCGGGTGCACTTCCTCGCCGAGGTGCTTCGTCTCGAGGTTCTCGCTCATGAACTCGGGGATCAGATGGCGGCGATTCGATGTGGCGTAGATCAGCATGTTCGCCGAAGCCACGGCGATCGTGCCGTCGAGCATGACCTTGAGCGCCTTGTAGCCGGGCTCGCCCGCGTCGAACGTGAGGTCGTCGCAGAAGACGACGAACCGCTCGCGGCGGCCCTCGACCAACGCCGCGATGTCGGGCAAATCGACGAGATCGGACTTGTCGACTTCGATGAGCCGCAGGCCGCGGCCGGCATACTTGACCAGCATCGCCTTCACGAGTGACGACTTGCCGGTGCCGCGAGAGCCCGTCAGCAGGACGTTGTTCGCGGGCAGTCCTGCGACGAACTGCCGGGTGTTGGCGTCGATGGCATGCTTCTGGGGGTCGATGGCAACGAGCTCGTCGAGGCGGATCGCATGCGGATGCGCGATCGCCTGCAGGAAACCGCGCCCTCCCCGCTTGCGCCAGCGAAAGGCGGTAGCGCGCCAGTCCACCGGCGGCGGCGGCGGCGGGAGCATCGCCTCGACGCGCTTGAGAATCGACTCGACTCGCGCGAGCATCCCCTCGAATTCTGATTTCACTTTTGGCATCGGCGGAGCGAAAAGCGTTGCGAGCGAACCTGGGTGCAGTCCGGTCCAAGGCAAGGCGTGACGCAGTACATATTAGTACACCGAAAGCCCGGCGAGGAAACAACGCAGCGAACGGGCCGCGCAGCGGGCTCGCGCTCGCCGATCAGCTGCGGTAGTCGGCGTTGATGCTGACATAGTCGTGCGAGAAGTCGCAGGTCCACACGTGCGCCCGCGCGGCCCCACGCCCCAGCGCGACGCGCACCGTGATTTCCTCCTGCTTCATCACGCGCTGGCCATCCTCCTCGCGGTACGATTTCGCGCGCCCGCCCGCGTGCACCACCTGCACATCGTCGAGCCAGAACGACACGCCGGTGGGATCGAGATCGGGGATGCCGGCATTGCCGATCGCGCAGACGATGCGCCCGAGGTTCGGATCGGACGCGAAGAAAGCGGTCTTGACGAGCGGAGAATGCGCGATCGCGAGCGCGACCTTCCGGCATTCGGCAGCATCGCGGCCGCCCTCGACGGCGATGGTCATGAATTTGGTCGCGCCCTCGCCGTCGCGCACGATCGCCTGCGCGAGCTCGATCGCGACTTCGGTGAGCGCAACACGAAGGGAGGCGAGTCGCGGATCGTCGGTGCGCTCAATGGGAGCGATTCCGGCGCGGCCGGTCGCAACGATGACGAAGCTGTCGTTGGTCGACGTGTCGCCGTCGACCGTCGCGCAGTTGAAGGATGCATCGGCGATCAAGGGCGTCAGCCCGGCCAGGACCACGCGCGTCACGGGCGCGTCGGTGGCGACGAAGGCCAGCAGCGTCGCCATGTTCGGATGGATCATCCCCGCGCCTTTGGTGATTCCGGTGACCGTCACCGGCACGCCGCCGATGTCGACGCGCCGCGACGCGCCTTTGGGCACGGTATCGGTCGTCATCATCGCGGAGACCGCGGCGAACCAGTGGTCGGGGGCCTGCGCCGACTTCGCCTGCGGCAGCGCGGCGACGATCTTCGCGGTCGGCAGCGGCTCCATGATGACGCCGGTCGAGAACGGCAGCACCTCCTGGATCGGGCAGCCCAGCATGCTCGCGATCGCGGCGCAGGTCGTCTCGGCATCTGCGACGCCGGTCGAACCGGTGCCAGCGTTCGCGTTGCCGGCGTTGATCACGAGCGCGCGGACGCGGCCGTCGCCGGCGAGATGGCGCCGGCAGACCGTGACCGGCGCCGCGCAGAATCGGTTCTGCGTGAACACGCCCGCCGCGACGGTTCCAGGTTCGAACAGCGCCAGCACGACGTCGTCGCGCTGCCAGTTCTTGATCTTCGCTGCGGCCGTGCCAAGCGTCACGCCTTCGACAGGCAGGAGATCTTCAGGGCGTGGCGGAGTGTAGCGGACGGGCATGAACGGGGCCGATTCGTCGCGTCACGCCGATTCTATCGCACGCACGCGCGTCTCGACGATTCGAGCACCCGTCGCGGCGCTGCGATGTTGGGTTGGCCTGAACGGAAAGCGTCGCGAGCGGGCCGTATGCGAGGCGGCCCGCAGCGAGGCCCGAGACAGTACATGCAGGTACGGCGAGGGCCGAGCGAGGACACAACGAAGCAGACGGTCCGCGCAGCAGCTTTACCGCGCAGCAGCTTTACGTCAGGCCAACCGGCCGTGGCACTGCTTGAATTTCTTCCCCGATCCGCACGGACATGGATCGTTGCGGCCGACTTTTTCGCCGCTGCGGACGTAGGGCGCAGGCGCCGCCACGGGCGGTGCCGCGACGGCAGCCGCGACGTCCCCATCGTCGCCCGCGGCGCCCCCCAGAGCGTCGCCGACTTCCGCATGCTGATACTGGACGTTGTGCACCGCGGGTGCTTCCTCGACCGCCTTGACGTCTTCCGCCGAACGCACCTGGACCGTGAGCACGACCTTGCTCACGTCCTGTTTGATGGCATCGAGCATGTCGGCGAAGAGCTCGAACGATTCGCGCTTGTATTCCTGCTTCGGATTCTTCTGCGCGTACCCGCGCAGATGGATCCCCTGGCGCAGATGATCGAGATTGGCGAGATGGTCGCGCCAATGCTGGTCGAGCGTCTGCAGCACGAGGCTGCGCTCGAACTGGCGCATGAGCTCGGGGCCCACCTGCGCCTCCTTGCTCTTGTACTGCGCGAGCGCATTCTCGACGAGCCGGTCGCGGATTGCCTTGTCATCGAGCTCCGGCTCGGTCTTCAGCCATTCGGCGACGGCCGCATGCGCCTGATATTCGGAACGAAGCGCGTTCTCGAGTCCGGCGACGTCCCACTGCTCCTCGACGGATTCCGCCGGCACATACGTGCGAACCGTCTTCTCCATCTGGCCGGCGATCCAGTTGGTGATCGTATCCGAGACGTCGGCGCTCTCGATGAGGTCGTTGCGCTCTTCGTAGATGTGCCGGCGCTGGTCGTTGGCGACGTCGTCGTATTCGAGCAGCTGCTTGCGGATGTCGAAGTTGCGCGACTCGACGCGCGTCTGCGCCTTCGCGATCGAGCGGTCGACAATCGGATGCTCGATCGGCTCGCCATCGGGCATCTTCAGCTTCTGCATGATCATCGCGAGCCGCTCGCCGCCGAAGATGCGCAGCAGCGGATCCTCGAGCGACATGTAGAAGCGCGACGACCCCGGGTCGCCCTGCCGTCCCGCGCGACCGCGCAGCTGGTTGTCGATCCGGCGCGATTCGTGCCGTTCGGTGCCGACGATGTGCAGCCCGCCAGCGGCGACGACGGCATCGTGGCGGAATTGCCATTCGGCGCGCAGCTTGTCGATCTCGCGCTCCTTCTCGGCCGGCGACAGCGCCGGATCGTCGCGAATTTTCAGGATCGTCGGCTCGAGGCTGCCGCCGAGCACGATGTCCGTGCCGCGGCCCGCCATGTTGGTCGCGATGGTGACCATCTTCAGCCGCCCCGCCTGCGCGACGATCTCGGCCTCGCGCGCGTGCTGCTTGGCGTTCAGCACCTGATGCGGCAGCTTCTCCTTGTCGAAGTGCTTCGACAGGAGCTCGGAGCTCTCGATCGAGGTCGTGCCGACCAGCACCGGCTGGCCGCGCTCGTGGCATTCCGTGACGTCGGTGACGATGGCCTTGACCTTCTCGTCGAACGTCCGGAACACCTGGTCGTTCTCGTCCTTGCGCACCATCGGCATGTGCGTGGGAATGACCATCGTCTCGAGGTGGTAGATCTGCTGGAACTCGAACGCCTCGGTGTCGGCAGTGCCCGTCATGCCGGCGAGCTTCGAGTACATGCGGAAATAGTTCTGGAACGTGATCGACGCGAGCGTCTGATTCTCGCGCTGGATCGGCACGCCTTCCTTCGCCTCGACCGCCTGGTGCAGGCCTTCGGACCAGCGCCGCCCCGACATCAGCCGTCCGGTGAACTCGTCGACGATGACGATCTCGCCGTCCTGCACCACGTAGTGCTGGTCGCGCTGGAAGAGCGCGTGCGCGCGCAGCGCCGCATACATGTGATGCACCAGCGCGATGTTGTGGGCGTCGTAGAGGCTCGAGTTCGGCGCGAGGAGCCCGGCCGCCGTGAGGATCTGCTCGGCGTGCTCATGGCCTTCCTCGGACAAGAGCACCTGCCTTCCCTTCTCGTCGACGAAGTAGTCGCCGGGGCCCTTCTCGTCTTCCTGGCGGGTGAGCTTCGGCGCGAGCTCGTTCAGCCGGTAATAGAGGTCGACGTTATCGTCGGCCTGCCCGGAGATGATGAGCGGCGTGCGCGCCTCGTCGATCAGGATCGAGTCGACCTCGTCGACGATCGCGTAGCTCAAGCCGCGCTGCACGCGCTGCGACGCCTCGTAGACCATGTTGTCGCGCAGGTAGTCGAAGCCGAACTCGTTGTTGGTCCCGTACGTGATGTCCGCCCCGTAGGCCACCTGCTTCGCGTCGTGCTCCATCTGCGAGAGATTGACCCCGACGGTGAGGCCCAGGAACGTGTAGATCCGGCCCATCCAGTCGGCGTCGCGTTGCGCGAGGTAATCGTTGATGGTGACGAGATGGACCCCCTTGCCGGCCAGCGCATTGAGGTAGATCGGCAGCGTCGCGACGAGCGTCTTGCCCTCGCCGGTGCGCATTTCCGCGATCTTGCCGTTGTGGAGCGCAATGCCGCCCAGCAGCTGCACGTCGAAGTGCCGCATCGACAGCGCCCGCTTGCCGGCCTCGCGGACCACGGCGAACGCCTCGGGCAGCACGTCGTCCAGTGTCGCGCCGCCCGCAATGCGCTCCTTGAATTCGGCAGTCTTGGCGCGCAATGCCTCATCGGACAGGGCCGAGATCGTCGGCTCGAGCGCGTTGATCTTCCGGACCTGGTGCCCGTATTCCTTGAGGAGCCGCTCGTTGCGACTGCCGAAGATGCGCGTGAGGATGTTGGAGATCATGAAAGTCCGAGTTTCGGGCGCGGGCCTAAAAAACAAGGGGTGAGGACCGCCTCACCCCTGTTTCGCGCCCGCTTGCAGGCGGCGCGGGCCCATGTGCTCCGTTCAGCTCGACGAGCGGAGGAAACGCGCGGGATTCTGCGGCACTCCGTTCAGCCGGACCTCGAAGTGCAGGTGTGGGCCGGTCGAGCGGCCGGTCGACCCCACCAGCGCGATGCGCTGGCCACGCATCACGAGGTCTCCTTCGTTCACCAAGACCTCCGACGCATGTGCATAAACGGACACCAATCCGTTGCCGTGATCGATCTCGACAATTTTACCATACTGCGGGTGCCATCCCGCCGCGATCACCTTGCCGCTGGCGGCGGCGACGATCTCGGTTCCCCGGTTTGCCGGGAAGTCGATGCCTTCGTGGAAAGATTGCAATCCGGTGAAGGGGTCGATGCGGTACCCGAAGTTCGACGAGAACCAGCCGTTGATGATCGGGGCCAGCGTCGGCATGAACTTGAGGTTCGCCGAGTTCTGGACCAGCAGCGCTTCGAGGACGCTGAGCTGATCGGAGCGCTCGTCGACCTGCCGCGTGAGCTTCGACAGCAGATCGGCGAATTCCTGCACCGAAATCTTGCGTGAAGGCAGCGAGGATTCGGCGCCGCCTTCGCCGGGGACTTCACCGGCCGGCAGCGACGGCAATTCCTGAGGCTTCAAGCCGGCGGCCTTGGCGAGATGCTCGCCCAGCCCGTCGAGGCGAAGCACGCGCGCCTGCAGCTCGCCGAGGCGGATCGCCATCGTGTTGAGGTGGCTCTGGACGATCTCCTGCGTCCTGACCGCCTCCTGGCGCTGGTCGGCGAGAAGGATCGCCTGCAGGAAGGGATTCTGTGATGTCGCCGCGTATTTCAGCGTGATGAAATTGAAGATCAGCGCGCATCCGATCACCATTGCCATCAGCCCGAAGGCGCCCAGCATCCCGTGCCGCCAGTCGAGCGTCAGCACGCGGGCACGCGACGTGGCGTTCGACATCAGAATGATGTTCAATTGGCTTCCTCCCAAAGGCCCGCCGGCATGATCCCCGGCCGACCCGCACATTCATGCCGCGTTCGCCGCAGCCCATTAAGCACATCGTTGCCGCCGACGCGACGCTCGCCGCGTGGGAAGCCCGCCGCCACCAAGAGGCGACGCTCACCGGACTGCTGACCCGGCACCTGCCGCGATCGCTCGCCCAGCGCGTCCATGTCGTCGAGGCGAGCGGCACCGAGCTCGTCATCGCCTGCGATGCCGGCGCCATCGCCGCTGCCGTGAAGCAGCGGATCCCGGACCTTCTCGCCGAACTGAGGCGCGAAGCTTGTCAATTTAGCGTAATACGGGTGCGCGTGCAAGTTCGGATCGACCCCGACCACCCTGTGAAATCAAAGGCAAATCAGATAGATAGGGCGTCAATTCAACCCCTTGTCAAGCTCTCGCGGGACCTTCCCGAAGGACCCCTCAAGGCGGCCCTGGCCAAGTTCGTCCGCCGGGCGGGCTGACCGGGTCTGGTGGCTAGCCGTTCGACCTACCGGCCGTGCGGCGCGACCAGGTGCATGACCGCGCCCCATCCCGCACGAAGGACCGCCATCAGAGGGACGCCCAGCGGCAGTGATCGGCCTTCAATCTGTCGTCCGGCGTTGGCACTTGGGGGCAATAGCATCCAATACATGGCCCACCTCCGCTATGAACGCTTGTGGTCCGGGCGCCATCGGCGACCCGGGAGGATGACCACAGCATTGAACGTGCCAGGTTAATCGCTCGTTGGCCGTCTGACACCCGGCAAGGAGCGGACATTGCCGGCCGAGGAATCGGCTACGCCCCGATATTTGCTTCGTACCAGCCTTTGCTGCGCGCCGCCATGCGCACCACCGAGAGCATGACGGGCACCTCGATGAGCACCCCGACCACCGTCGCGAGCGCCGCGCCGGACTGGAATCCGAACAGGCTGATCGCCGTGGCGACGGCCAGCTCAAAGAAATTGGAAGCGCCGATGAGCGCGGACGGGCATGCCACGTTGTGGGGGACGCCAAGCCACCGGCTGATCCGGTAGGCGAGGGCCGAATTGAAATAGACCTGGATGACGATGGGTATCGCCAGGATGGCGATGACGAGGGGTTGGTCGAGTATCTGCTGACCCTGGAATCCGAACAGCAAGACGAGCGTCAGGAGCAACGCCGACAGCGACACGGGGTGCAGGCGCTTGAGAACCGCTGCCAGCGCCGGCTGACCACCTTTCCTGGCCAATCGCATCCGCCAGAGCTGCGCAACCGTGATCGGCACGAAGATGTAGAGGACTACCGACAGCACCAGCGTTTCCCACGGCACCGTGATCGCAGAGAGCCCAAGCAACAGCCCCACGAGCGGCGCAAAGGCGAACAGCATGATGACATCGTTGAGGGCCACCTGACTCAGCGTGAAATTGGCGTCGCCATCCGAAAGGTTGCTCCACACGAAGACCATCGCCGTGCAGGGCGCGGCCGCGAGCAGGATGAGGCCCGCGATGTAGCTGTCGATCTGGTCGGCGGGCAGCCACGCCGCGAAGACGTGGCGGACGAACAGCCAGCCGAGCAGCGCCATCGAAAACGGCTTCACTGCCCAGTTGATGAACAAGGTCACGCCGATGCCTCGCGCCTGGCGTCTCAGCTGGTGAAGTGCGCCGAAATCGACCTTCAGGAGCATCGGCACGATCATCAGCCAGATGAGCAGGGCCATAGGCAGACTCACATTCGCAATCTGCAGCGCGCCGACCATTCTGAAGAACGCGGGGAACAGCTGGCCCAGCAGGATGCCCACTGCGATGCAGCCGAACACCCACCAGGAGAGGTTGCGCTCGAACGCGCCCATGGCGGGACGCGCGGCGACGATGCCGTTGGTCATGCCGACTGCCGCGCGGCGTTCGCGGCGATCGCCCTCGCTTCCGTCTGCAAAGTCATGCGGTCGAGCTTCTCCACGGGCAGGCTCACCAGCAGGGAAATGCGTCGATGCATGAGCTGCGTGACCTCGCGGATGACTCGCGCGGCGATCCCCGGATCATCCATGTGCGCCGCCGGATCTGGCGCGCTCCAGTGTGCCTTGGCAGGCATTCCCGGCCAAACCGGGCACGTCTCGCCGGCCGCCTGGTCGCAGACCGTGATGACGAGGTCCATGCGCGGCGCATTTGCCGCAGCGAACTCGTCCCAGGACTTGCTGCGGGCGCCTTCGGTGCCAAGGTGCAGCGCATGCAGGTGGGCGAGCACAAGGGGGTTCACTGTTCCGCCGGGCCGACTGCCCGCGCTGAAGCCCCTGAAGCGTCCCTTCCCCAATGCGTTGAGAAGACTCTCCGCGATGATGCTGCGGGCAGAGTTCCCCGTGCACAGGAACAGGACGTTGTACACACGTCGGGTCATGCGCAGCAGCCTCGCGATTTGACCGGAATCTGCGCACCGACTGCGGTCGTCGCCGGCGCAGGCGCGCAGCAGGCACTCGTCGCGGCGGATTCACGGATCGGATCGGCGTCGGCGCCGAACATCGGAATGGCGCCCAGGGAGTGATACGTCTCCCACGCCACACCCTGCGGGTCGGTGACCCAGTACTTGTCCGATTTCGCATAGCAGCAGTTCGCGCCGATTTCTGCGACCAGACCGGCATCCGCGGCGGCAAGCTGGTCGCGCATCCCTTGCAACTCTTCGTCGGTGTCGACCTGGAGGCCGAGATGGTTGACTCCTGGCTGCGAACCCCGCGCCGAGATCGCAAAGTTGAGTCGCGGGTCGTCGACCATCCACTTGGCATAGTCGGGTTTCAGCACCGTAGGTTCGGCACCGAAGATCCTGGAATAGAATCGAACGCTTTCGTCAAGGTTATTGACGGCGACGTGCACATGGAATCGCTTCACGGTGCTCTCCTTCTCGACAGGGATTTCGGCGCGCAGGCGACATCGCATGTCGCGCCCTGACAGCAGTTCTCGGTCAGATAGCCGACCAAACCATTCATGGTCGTGAAGTTCGCCGAGTAGTAGATGAACCGGCCTTCCTGGCGCGGCGCGACCAGCCCGGCATGGGAAAGCTCCTTCAGATGGAACGACAGGGTTGCGTTCGGCAGCCCCAGTTTCGTGGCGATCTCGCCTGCCGACAGCCCTTCAGGACCCTGCTCGACCAGCAGCCGGAAGATGTCGAGGCGGGATTCCTGGGCCAGTCCGACGAGAGCGCCGAGGGCGTCCGTCTTTTTCATGTTTCCAGAATAATGGAAACATAGACACGCGTCAAGTCCCCGTTGTCGAGCTCGTAGTGTCAATGGACGGTTGGTTGCTCGGGACCGGGGCCGGCGCCTCTACGAGCATCGCGGGATTTCCTTTACGTTGTGCTCGACGCGCGGCAACGGGCCGGCATGCAACTGGCCATCCTCGCGCGTAGGGTGGGCACCGCTCGGGGCAACGGAGTGTTGCGCGCTACTTCGGGAACATCAGCTGGACCTGCGCGCGGATCTGCCAGTTCGCGCCGTCGTCCGGTCGCACCACGTTGTAGTACGCGTCGATGCTCGTATTCACGGGCAGCTTGCCGATGTGGAAGATCCTGCCGACGCCGCCGCCGATGGGCACTGTCCATCGTTGACTGCTGTCCGCCTTCCAGTCGACAGTCAGGATCGGCGCGCTGGTCAAATACGTCCCACCCGGGAAGTTGTAATTGAGGAACGGCTGGATGAGGCCGTTGTTGTACGCGCCGCCCTGCTCACTGCTGGTGAGCGACCAGATGTTGTTCGCCAGTACGCCGTAGACCCATGGATCGCCGTGCTTGATGTGCAGCACCACCGCCGTCGGCCCGAGACCCCAGTTCTTGTTGCCGAGCTCTTCGCTGCTGTTGGTCGGAATCTGCGTGATTGCGCCGAGACCCCAGATCCATTCGCCGGGGTTGGCTGGCGAAAGGAACGCCGAAAGCTGGATGTCGCCAATGCCGCTCTTCGCCGGAGTGTCCGGCCCGAGCGACGGCATCCATATCAGCGGAATGATCGTGCGCGTGATGATGTTCCAGTCCTTGTCGACCTCGATCGGGATCACCGGCTGGATGTTGAGGATGTTCTGCGTTCCCTTCTCCGGGCCGAAATTGAGGTTGGTGTTGTTCTGGAATGGGACGCTGATCATGTTGCCGACGGGATTCTGCGCAATCTTCGCCAGTTCCTCGGCGCTCAGTTCCGCCTGTGCGGGCGCAGCGGCGACCAACGTCGAAACTGCTAACAGCATGGTCGCCATTCGTGCGGTGTTCGCTCTGATCTTCATGCTCGCTCCCGTAAGTAACGCAGGCGGGCGATTGTCGTGTCAGCCCCCTTGCCCTCGCCGCCTCGCCGCCTCGCCGCCTCGCCATCTCGCCATCTCGCCATCTCGCCACCTGGCCGCGCAGTTCGATCGAAGGAGGTGCCAAGAGTTCCGGTGTGGCGGAGCCGCGCAGTGGCCTACCAACGCCAGTTGAAGGCGAGCAGGGGTCCCGTCATGCTGATGTTCTGCGCAAGCTTGCCGGCGCTCATGTCGTAGGCGCAAGCGCGAGTGCGGTGAATCTGACCACTGAATAGCCTCTCATCGCATTGGCTTCCGACCTACTCGAACGCGAAGATCTTCTTCCAGTCGTTCTTCATGCTGATGACGGTCCAGCCGCGCGCTTTCGCACTGTCGTAAAGCGCCTGGGTGAACGTGCCGATCTTGCTCGCAGGCAGACCCGTCGCGGGACCGTACGCATACTCTCGCTGCGCGTCGTCGTGCAGCACCAGCATCTCCAGGCGGATGCCGTCACCGGCCTGGGTGTACTCGAGCATCTGCTGGTCGCCGGCCGAGTTGCCGAACGCCGCATGGGGCCGCCGTCCGATCACCAGGTGAATGCCCTCGGGCTTGCCCGCCTTGTCGTCGTTGAGCAGGAGCTTCGGCTCCTTGGTCAGGAACGGCCTGCCGTCCTTGTCGTAGCCGAACTTGGTCGCGCCGGCGCTGCCGACCACCTGCTCGGGCGGAACGCCGTAGGTCGCTTCCGCATACACGCGCACGAAGTCCTGCCCGCCGCCGGTGACGATGTACGTCTTGTAGCCGTTGGCGCGCAGGTACTTCAGCACTTCCTGCATCGGCAGATACGTGAGCTCGGTATACGGCTTCTTCCAGCGCGGATCCCTGGCCACGGCGAGCCAATCCTTCACCTGCGCCTGGAATTCCTCGACCGACATGCCGGTCAACGTCGCGGCGAGGATCGTCTCCAGATCCTTCATCGGGAGCTTCGCGATCGCCTCGCGGTTTCCGGACAGCACGGTCTTGAATGGCTCGACCTTGGCCAGTGCCGGCTTCGCCTTGACGAGCGCCGGCACGCGCTCGAGGCAATACATCACTTGCGAATACATCGGACGCTCGACCCAGAGCGTGCCATCCTGGTCGAACGTGGCGATGCGCTCGGCCGGCTGCACGACATTCGGAGTGCCTGGCGTCGTGGTCTCCTTCACGAACTCGATGATCGCCTTCTTTGCGGCGCCGTCGTTCCAGGACGGAAGCGGATCGGGTACTTGCGCGATCGCGGGGAGCGCAGTCGCGATGAGGAAGAACAGCGATGCGGCAAGCCGGCCAATCCTGAGATCGATGACTTTCATGGGTACGCCGATTTCGTCCAGAAACGTTGTTGGTCCGAGAGCTTCGATTTGGCGCTACGGAAATAGCGATGCCGAGTCGCGCAGCGGCCCGGCATCATATCCTTGAAATGTCGATCGCCCCGCCAATCAAATGGCGTTCGACTATTTCGAAAGCTTTGCCTCGTCGATCATGACCTTGTACGAATAGCCCGAGCCGAAGTTCTTGTCGGTCTGCACGACGCCCTTGGCGAGCACGATGTCGCCGATCTTGGTTTCGTCCTGGGTCGTGACCAGTACATCGTTGCTGCCATCCGTTGCGGAGCCCGACCCGTCGCGCAGATGAACCCAGTTCTTGCCCATTACTTCGGGCGTGAACTTCACGACCTGGCCATGAACGACGACGGTCTTGCCTTTGAGGACGGCACTCTGTGTCGTGACTTCGGCGACCGTGCGTGCATCCGGCCCTTTGGCCTTCGCAACCTTGATGCTCTTGACTTCCGCGCCGGCGCCCGCGCTCTTTGCCATGCCGGCGTGCATCGCCGCCATGTCAGTCGGCGTGACCGCGGCGGCCGGCGCCGGCGCGGCGTTAGCGACCGGCACTGGAATCGAGCCGAAAACGATCCGGTCGAATGTCTTCTTCAGCGCCTTGCTCTCGAAATTGACCATCATCGCCGGATCGTAGATCGTGATGTCCGCGCCCACCTTCACCGGCGTCTTGTTCACCGCCGCCCACAGCTCGCCGTCCTTCGTCTGAAGGCGCAAGTACGTGTAGCTGTCGACGTCCTTCACTTCGAGGACCTTGCCGTTCAATGTCGCGATCTGCGGCTGCGCCGGCGCCGGTGAATCCGTGGCGAGTGCGATCCCGGCCAAGGCCAGTAACGCGACGCCCAAAATAAGGTTCCTCATTTGCTTCTCCCGTCGGTGACTGAATCGATGGCCTCGGCGCATGCGCGTACGACCGTGTTCCGAATCCCCCGGCGCTGCACGGCTCGCCCGGCGTCCTCGGCTGGCGCGACGCTGATCTGATGGCCCCGATTTTACGTTGTAACGCGTGCCGTAACCACGGCACATCCTTGACGCAGCGCAAGTATTCGCGTGGAACATCGCATCATGGAGGTCCCCGCGTTCCCACATTGAGCGATGTGGATGCATGCATCGCGGCCGGGGCGGCACGAGAATGGAGTTCATCACGCCGCAGCCGTCGGCGATCGACTAAATGAAACGGGCGGCCCTTTCGGACCGCCCGCTACATCACGCCGCGAAGGTCGCCGGGGTAGCGCTCCGCTGACCGTGCCGGAATGCGACCGCCGAAGGCGCTGGCGGTTGCGCCGCATTGCTGTCGCTACACTCCCGCGCGCGAAAACCCCCTCTGCATCCACGTGTTGGTCGAGGTCAGGTCTTCGTCCGAAGCCTTGAGTTGCCCATGCGCCTTCGATCCCTTGATTGCTGCCACGGCCTCGGCATTCGACTTGCCTTTGAGCTTGTCAGCGGCATCCTTGAGCGGCAGCCCCACCTTGTTCGTGTCCACCGCGTGGCACGCGCGGCACCCATGTTTTTGCGCGAGCGCCGCGCCGTCCTGCGCATTTGCCATTCCTGCCGCCAACAGCCCGGCGACCATCAGCGCTGTACAAGGTCGATTTCATCGTTGGCTACTTCGTCGCGATGCGGAAAGCACCGCGAAACAGGCTGTGGGTCCACACGAGTCGAGATACGGGAGACGGGGAGGAGCCGTGCTCATGAGTGCTTTCACACGGTCCCCTTCCCATCGTTCTAGAGCTCGAGCGCGGTTGTTATTGCCCCGCGTGGCTGATCGTCGTCATCTTCTTCACCTGGTCGAGGACTTGCGCCAGGTTGTAGCTCGCGGGGTCCTGCATCGATGGGAACTCGATATAGGATTCGAGCTCGCGCAGCCAAAGCACCTGGCCGATCGGCAGCAGGTTCCAGTCGTAGATGTAAGCGGTGGACGGAGAGGCGATGGCGCCCGCCTGACCGAACAACGTCTTGAGTTGCGACCCGACAGAAACCTCGAAAGGATCCCGCTTGATGTTGACGACCTGGGCCCATGCCAATGTCTGCACGCCCGAAACGAAGCCTTCGGGCGAATCGCTCACCATCGCGAAGTACAGCTTCCAGTTCTTGTACCGGACCGCCGACGGGAGATGGCCGGAGTAGTAGAAGAAGACGTCGCGCGCCGACTTCGCCGACTTGCCGGTCAGGTAGTCGATCTGGTTGACGCCGTCGAGCTTGGTCTTGACGATTCCGGGGTACTTTCCCTGCATGATCTGGTCGTTCAGCGCGTTGCCCTTCGCTCCGCCGGCGATCTCGACGAACGTCGGCAGCCAATCAAGCGACGCGAAGATATCGTTGAAGATCGTCCCCGGCTTGATGACGCCCGGCCAGCGGATGACGCAAGGCGCGCGCATGCCGCCCTCCCACGTCGTGAGCTTGCCGCCCTTGAACGGCGTGGCGCCACCGTCGGGGAATGTGATCGTCTCGGCGCCGTTGTCGGTCGTGAAGACGACGATCGTGTTGTTGAGCTGGCCCATGTCTTCCAGCTTCTTGAGCACGTAGCCGATGTTGTCGTCCATCTGCTTCATGCCGGCTTCGTTGACACCCCAGTCCTTGCCGCCGGGCTCGCCGACCATTGCCAGATACTTGTCCGACAATACCGTCGTAACGTGCATGCGCGCCGGGTTGTACCAGACGAAGAAGGGTTTATTCGTCTTCTTCGGATCGTTGCGGTCGAGAAAGTCGATGACGTGGGACGAGATCTCCTCATCCACGGTCTTGGAACGGTCGAGTGTCAGCGGGCCTTCGTCCTTGCACGTCTGATTCTTCGCCGTGCCGTCGGAGGACTTGCACCAGAGTACCGGCCGCGGAGGGGTCAGGCATGGCGTGGTCTTGGGATCCACGGCGCCGGGGACTTCGGGAAGGCCCGGGATCGGCGTGTTCCTGCACGGCGCGATCACCGTCTGCTGCGTCGGCGTCTTGTTGATGTCGGGGAAGCTCACGCCCTGCATCGCATCGAGGTGATAAAGGTAGCCCCAGAACTCGTGGAATCCGTGCGCCGTGGGCAACGCATCAGTGTGATCGCCGAGGTGATTCTTGCCGAACTCGCCGGTGTTGTAGCCTTGGTCGCGCAGGAACCAGGCGAGGGTCGGCGTGCCGGGTCGAAGGTAGGACGGGCTACCTGGCAACTGCGGCGGAATCATGCCCGTGCGCAACGGATGCATGCCGGTGAAGAAGGCGTTACGCCCGGCCGTGCAACTCTGCTCCGCGTAATACGTCATGAAGATCGCGCCCTCGTTTCCGATGCGGTCGATGTTGGGCGTTTCACCCACCATCAGTCCGCGGTGATAAATCGACGGCTGCATGATGCCGATATCATCGCCCATGATGAACAGGATGTTCGGCTTTCCCGCGGGCGCTTGGGCGAGGACCGCAGAGGGTCCGAACACGAGCGCCGCGAGAGCGAGCAACATGGCTTTCAACGTCGTTGTGCTGTGCTTCATGGCATCGGTCCTCCTGGATTGCGAGTTGAGTCGCGTGCGCCTTTGGATTGCAGCCGACGCTGGCGGCTGTTGCAACGAGCGGGGACGAGAATTCTAAGCAGTCCCGTTGAACGGCGTCAATTTTTGTGACGAAATTTTCAGACTATTGCCGCCCGGCGTCGTTCAGCAGTTATCCGCGCTCACCGTAGGGGAAAGTGGGCAGATCGCTGCTGGGGTCCATGTCGGCGATGACGTGCGCCCCGGCGATCCTCGCCCGGCGCATGACGTACCACTCGGTTTGCAATCGGTGCGCGCGATCCCCGCCGCCCCGCCGCCCCGCCGCCCCGCCGCCCCGCGGATCCGCCGAAGTCAGCCGAAGTGCAGACCTAATCGTCGCGCGGCGAAATACAGGAATACGACGATGGCGACGATGATCGTGAAGCGGACGGTCTCGCGGATGAACTTGAGGTAACGGCGATCGCGCGTGGAGAAATAGAGCATTGCGGCGATGCCAATCGCGACCAGCGGGACGATGAGCAGGAGCCGCGCGAGCACGGGATCGGGCCGTCAGCGTTATTGCGATTACAGGGATCGTGCGTGCTGCGATGGGCCGGAGTGAAGACGCCGGCGCCGTGACCAGACGAGTCACGCCGTCACGTACTGCCAGTCCTTGAACGCCGAGGGAACTTCACCAGGCGTATCGAACGTCACGAGCTCGTAGGCTTCGCGGCGCGCCATCACCGCGCGTGTCAGCATGTTGTTGAGCGCGTGGCCGGTCTTGTAAGTCGTGTAGAGCCCGATCAGCGGATGGCCCAGCAGGTAAAGGTCGCCGATCGCGTCCAGCACCTTGTGCTTGACGAACTCGTTGTCGTAACGAAGCCCCTCGCTGTTCAGCACGCGGAAGTCGTCAAGCACCACGGCGTTCTGCAGGCTGCCGCCGAGCCCCAGGCCGGCGGATCGCATCGCCTCGACGTCCTGCATGAAGCCGAACGTGCGCGCCCGCGCGACTTCCTTGACGTACGAGTGCTCGGCGAAATCGATGACGACCTGGCGATTCTCGGAGCCGAACATCGGATGCGGGAAGTCGATCGTGAAATCGAGCTTGAAGCCGTCGAACGGTTCGAGCCGCGCCCACTTGTCGCCGTCGCGCACCTCGACCGTCTCGAGGATGCGCATGTATTTCTTGCGCGCATCCTGCTCGACGATTCCCGCCGACTGCAGCAGAAAGACGAACGGCGCCGCGCTGCCATCCATGATCGGCAGCTCCGGTCCGGCGACGTCGATGTGCATGTTGTCGATGCCGAGGCCGGCGCACGCGGACAGCACGTGCTCGACGGTCGAGATCGACACGCCGTCCTGCTTGAGCGAGGTCGAGAGCCGAGTGTCGCCGACATGAAAGGCATCGGCCGGGATCGAAACGGGCTGCGAAAGATCGATCCGATGGAACACGATTCCGGTGTCGGGGAGAGCCGGACGCAGGACGAGATCGACGCGCGCGCCGGTGTGCACACCCACGCCCGTCGTCTTGCTCGTCGATTTGAGCGTCCGCTGCTTCAGCATCCTGTGCACCGCGGTTCTTTTCCGTGTCGCCTCAAGGGCTTAAGTGTCAATAATACCACAGCGTGGCTGGCCAAGGCGGCGCCGCTGCCGCGTTGCAGCACGCGCGCCCTGCTCTGCCAATCCCGCCTCAGTCCGCCTGTTTTCGCAGGAACGCCGGGATCTCCGCCGCGTCGATCGCCGGGGCCGTTCGGGCCGCCGGCGTACGGCCGCGCCGCACGACCGCAGGCTGGTCGAGATCGTCGTAATTCGGTGCCCCGCCGGTCATCGCAACGTTGTCGGTCCCCGTGCGCTGGAGCGCGACGGCGTTCTCCACCAACGCAATGTTCGGCGCGCGCTGCTGTTTGGCGTTCGCCCCGCCGAGCCCCGTCGCGACCATCGTCACGCGCAGCCGGTCGTCCATCGCGTCGTCGATCACCGTGCCGACGATCACCATCGCGTCCTCCGCGGTGAATTCCTTGATGGTGTTCATCACCTCGTGATACTCCTTCATCCGCAACGCGGCGGACGCGGTGATGTTGACCAGCACGCCGCGCGCGCCGAGAAGGTTGACGTCCTCGAGCAGCGGGCTTCTCACCGCCGCCTCGGCGGCGAGCCGCGCGCGATCGATGCCGGCGTGGGTCGCCGATCCCATCATCGCCATCCCGACTTCGCCCATGACGGTGCGCACGTCGGCGAAGTCGACGTTGACGAGGCCCGGGTTGTTGATCACCTCGGCGATCCCCGACACCGCGCCGTGCAGCACATCGTTGGCGGCCGCGTAGGCGTCCAGCACCGAAACATCTTCGCCCAGCACCTCCATCAGCTTGTCGTTGGGGATGATGATCAGCGAGTCGACTCTCTTGCCGAGCTCGTCGATCCCCATCTGCGCGACCTTCTGCCGCTTGCCTTCGAATCCGAACGGCCGCGTGACGACCGCGACAGTCAGGATGTTGAGGCTCTTCGCGATGTCCGCGATAACGGGCGCCGCGCCGGTCCCGGTGCCGCCGCCCATGCCCGCCGTGATGAAGAGCATGTCGGCGCCGTCGATCAGCTCGGCGATGCGGTCGCGATCCTCGTTGGCCGCGTCGCGCCCGATCTCGGGCTTCGCCCCCGCGCCAAGGCCGCGCGTGAGCGAGCTGCCGAGCTGCAATTGCACGCGTGCCGTGGAACGGCGTAGCGCCTGCGCATCGGTGTTCGCGGAGATGAACTCCACGCCCGACAGGCCGCGGCCGATCATGTGCTCCACTGCGTTGCCGCCGCAGCCGCCGACGCCGATGACCTTGATGATTGCCCCTTCCTGCGGGGTCTGGTCGATGATTTCGAACATGATGAGTTCCTTTCTCCTGTCGTGATTCGGATGCCGATTTCAGATGTCGCGTCAGATACGTCTCGATGTCGAAACAGTCGCTCACTCGTCGCTTTTCATCGCTTGTCCCTAGAAATTCGCTTTGAACCATTGCTTCATGCGCGTGGCGACCCCGCCCAGCCCGGTCGACTGGGCGCGCGAGTCGCGATCGCGCAAATATTGATTGCGGCCCTCGATCAGGAGCCCCACCGCGGTCGCGTAGCGCGGGCTGCGCACGACGTCGGCGAGGCCGCCCCCGTAGGCGGGGATGCCGATGCGCACCGGCAGATGAAAGACCTCCTCGCCGAGCTCGGTCATGCCGCCGAGCAGCGCGGTGCCGCCGGTCAGCACGATTCCGGAGGACAGAAGCTCCTCGAATCCCGATCGGCGCAGCTCCGCCTGCACCAGCGTGTAGAGCTCCTCGATGCGCGGCTCGATCACTTCGGCCAGCGTCTGCCGCGACAGCGTGCGCGGCGGCCGGTCGCCGACGCCGGGCACCTCGATGATGTCGTTGGCGCCGGCGAGCTGGCGCAGCGCGCAGCCGTGCCGCAGCTTCAGCTCCTCGGCTTCCTTGGTCGGCGTGCGCAGCGTCATCGCGATGTCGTTGGTGACCTGGTCGCCGGCGATGGGGATCACCGACGTGTGCCGGATCGCGCCGTTCGCGAACACCGCGAGGTCGGTGGTGCCGCCGCCGATGTCGATGAGGCACACGCCCAGCTCCTTCTCGTCGTCGTTCAGCACGGCGATCGCGGAGGCGAGCGGCTGCAGGATCACGTCCTTCACCTCGAGGCCGCAACGACGCACGCACTTCACGATGTTCTCGACCGCGGACACCGCTCCGGTGACGATGTGCACCTTCACCTCGAGCCGCACGCCGCTCATGCCGAGCGGCTCGCGCACGTCCTCCTGGCCGTCGATGATGAATTCCTGCGGGATGATGTGCAGGATCTGCTGGTCGTTCGGGATCGCGATCGCCTTCGCCGTCTCGACGACGCGGTCGATGTCCGCCTGCGTGACCTCCTTCTCCTTGATCGCGACCATCCCGCTGGAGTTGAGGCTTCTGATGTGGCTGCCGGCGACGCCGGTGTAGACCTCGGTGATCCGGCAGTCGGCCATCAGCTCTGCTTCCTCCAGCACGCGCTGGATCGACGCCATCGTCGCCTCGATGTTGACGACGACGCCGCGGCGCAGGCCGCGCGAGGGCTGCGTGCCGAGCCCGATGATGTTGAGCCCGTCGCCGGGCGTGACCTCGGCGACGATCGCGACGATCTTCGACGTCCCGATGTCGAGGCCGACGATCACGTTCTTGGCGTCTTTCACCATCCGCTCACTTTCCGTTGCCGCATTGCATGGCTCGCGTCGTCATCGCGCCGCTCATCCCGTCTTCCGCGCGGGAAGCTCGGGAAGTCCCGGCACCCGCGCCGCAAACCCGTTCCGGTAGCGCAGGTCGACCCGGTCGACGCGCGTTCCCGCCCGCGTGAGCGCGCCGACCGTTGTTCGGTAGGCCGCCACGAAGCGCGCGAGGCGCTCGGAAGGCTCGTCGCGCCCGAGCTCGATCGCGAGCGGCGTCCCGCCTCCGGTGACGCGCAGGTGCCATCCGCCGCGCGCCGACAGCGCGACCTGCTGCACGGCGAGCGCCAGCGGCGAAAGCGCGTCGCTCCATTCGCGAAAGCGCGCCGCCACGTCCGCCGAGCGGCCTTCGGGCGCGTCGAACTGCGGCAGCTCGCCGTCGTAATCGGCGACGAAAACCTCGCCCTGCGCGTTGACGAGCCCGGCGTCGTTCCAGCGCGCGATCGGCACGTGCTCCTCGATCGCGATCTCGAGCCGCGCCGGCGCCTGGCGGCGCAGCGCCACCGAGCGCACCCAAGGCACGCGCGCGAGCGCCGCGCGGGACCGCGCGAGGTCCAGCGTCAGCAGTGTTCCCGCGAGCTCGTCGCGGATCACCGCCTCGACATGCGCGGGATTTGCCCGCGTGAGCGGCGTCGTGACGACAACCTCGCGCAGCGCGAAGATTGGTTGCCGAGCGATCCACGCCAAGGCGCCCCACGTCAGCAGGGCGATCGCGATCAGCGCGAGGCCGGCGGCGACGGCGTTCAGCTGTTTGGTGTCATCCCACATGCGCGCTCCGCAGGATTTCGACGCACAGCTCGGGAAATCCGATACCCGCGGCCTTTGCGGCCATCGGCACCAGCGAATGGCCGGTCATTCCCGGCGAGGTGTTCACTTCGAGGAACTGGTAAGTTCCATCGGCTCGGAGGATGAGGTCGAGCCGACCCCAGCCGCTGCAGCCGACGATGTCGAACGCGGCGAGCGAGGCCGCGCGCAGCTCCCTTTCCTTCGCGTCCGGCAGGCCGCAGGGGCAGAAATACTTGGTCTCGTTGGAGAAGTACTTGGCGTGGTAGTCGTAGTTGCCCTGCGGCGCCTCGATCCGGATGAGCGGCAGCGCCACGCCGTTGACGATCGACGCGGTCAGCTCGGTGCCGACGACGAATTCCTCGACCAGCACGAGGTCGTCGTGCTTCGCCGCTTCGAGGTAGGCCTGCCCAAGCTCGCCGTGATCGACGCCGGCGACCTTGGTCAGCCCGATCGTCGAGCCTTCCCGCACCGGCTTCACGATGAGCGGCAGTCCGAGCTCGGCGACCACCTGCATCCAGTCGGTCTTCGCGGTGACCATCCGGTAGTGCGGCGTCGGGATCCCGCGCGCTTCCCAGATGAGCTTCGTCCGCCACTTGTCCATCGCCAGCGCCGATGCCATCACGCCGCTGCCGGTGTAAGGGATCTTCAGCGTTTCCAGCGCGCCTTGCACCGTGCCGTCCTCACCGAAGCGGCCATGCAGCGCGATGAACACGCGGGCGAAGCCCTCGCGCTTCAGCTCCCACAGGTCGCGCTCGGCCGGGTCGAACGCGTGCGCTTCGACACCCTTCTCGCGCAGCGCTCCAAGCACGGCGTTGCCGGACATCAGCGACACCTCGCGCTCCGCCGACGGGCCGCCCATCAGCACTGCGACTTTTCCGAATTCGCTCATGCTGTGTCGCCGATCACGCGGACCTCGGTTTCGAGGGCAATGCCGGTGCGCTGCCGCACTGTGGCGCGAACGTGCGCGATGATCGCCTCGATGTCGGCGGCACTCGCCTTGCCGCCCGGATTGACGATGAAGTTCGCGTGCTTTTCCGAGACGCGCGCCCCCCCGATCGCGTAACCCTTGAGGCCGCAGCTTTCGATCAGGCGCGCCGCGTGGTCCCCTTCCGGATTGCGGAACACGCTGCCCGCATTGGGCAGATCGAGCGGCTGCGTCGCGATGCGCCGCTGCAGATATTGGGTGATGCGCGCGCGCGCTTCCGCCGCGTCGCCCGCGCGGAATTCGAGCCACGCCGCCGTGAAGATGCCGTCGGGCGCCGTTCCGTCGCTGCGCCGCACCGAGCGGTAGCCGATCGTGTACACCGACGGCTCGCGCCGCTCGAAGATGCCGGCGCGTGTCAGCACCTCGACGGCACGCACGTAGTGCCACGTCTCGCCGCCGTAGCAGCCGGCGTTCATGGCGAGCGCGCCGCCGATCGTTCCCGGGATGCCGGCCAGAAACTCCGCGTCGGCAAACCCATGCGTCGCGGCAAACCGCGCGACCTTGGGGCTCGCGACCCCGGCTTCCGCGTAGATCTGTCCGTCGGCAAGGTTCAGCACATTGAGCGCAGCATGCACGACGACGACCGTGCCCCGGACACCACCATCGCGCACGAGCAGGTTGCTGCCGAGCCCGATCACGGTGAGCGGTTCGTGCGGATCGAGCTGGCCAACGAACGCGCCGAGATCCTGGCGATCGGCCGGCGTGTACAGACGCTCCGCGTGTCCGCCGCAGCGCCAGCTCGTGTAGCGTGCCAGCGACACGTCGTGCGCGAGCGTTCCGCGCAGCGCCGAGAACGTGCGGGGCTCGGTCATCATCATTCGGCCACCGTCAGCAGCGCCGGTACCTGGCCGATCGATCCCGCGCCCATGGTGATCACGACGTCACCATCGCGCACGAGCGCGCGCAACGCCGCCGGCACGTCGGCGACGGTCTCGACGAACACCGGCTCCACGCCGCCGGCAATGCGCACGCCGCGCACGAGCGCCCGTCCGTCGGCGGCCACGATGGGCGCCTCGCCCGCGGGGTAGACCTCGGTGAGGACGAGCGCGTCGACGCTCGAGAGCATCTTGACGAAGTCCTCGAACAGATCGCGCGTGCGCGTGAACCGGTGCGGCTGGAACGCAAGCACGACGCGCCGGCCGGGAAAGCTGCCGCGCACCGCGTCGACGGTCGCGGCCATTTCCACGGGATGGTGGCCGTAGTCGTCGATCAGCGTGTAGCTGCCTCCTTTGGCGAGCTTCACCTCGCCATAGCGCTGGAAGCGGCGGCCTACGCCGCGGAATTCGGCGAGAGCGCGCGCGATCGCCGCATCGTCGACGCCCAACTCGCGGCCGATCGCGATCGCGGCGAGCGCGTTGCGCACGTTGTGCACGCCCGGAAGGTTGAGCTCGACCGCGAGATCGGGCGCGACGGCGGCGCGGGCGACGAAGCGCATCCGCCCGGCGACGTTCACGACGTCGGTCGCGCGAAGCTGCACGCCCTCGTCGAGGCCGTAGGTGACGATGGCCTTGGTGATCGCCGGCGCGATGTCGCGAACGTTGGCGTCGTCGAAGCACAGCACGGCGACGCCGTAGAAAGGCAGCCGCTGCGCGAAGTCCACGAACGCGCGCTTCAGCTTCTCGAAGTCGTGGTCGTAGCTCTCCATGTGATCGGCGTCGATGTTGGTGATCACGGCGAGCGCAGGCGACAGGTAGAGGAACGACGCGTCGGACTCGTCGGCCTCGGCGACGAGGAAATCGCCGCGGCCGAGCCGCGCATTGGCGCCCGCGGAGAGCAGCCGGCCGCCGATCACGAACGTGGGGTCGAGCCCGCCTTCGGCCAGCACCGAGGCGATGAGGCTTGTTGTCGTCGTCTTGCCGTGGCTGCCGGCCACCGCGATCGCGGTCTTCAGTCGCATCAGCTCGGCCAGCATCAGCGCGCGCGGGACGACCGGCACGCGACGTGCGCGCGCCGCGGCGACCTCGGGATTGTCGGGCGCGACGGCGGTCGACACGACGACGACGTCGGCGCCGGCGACGTTGGCGGCGGCATGTCCGATCGAGATCGTGATGCCGAGGCCCGCGAGTCTGCGGGTCACGGCGCTCTCGGCAAGATCCGATCCGGAGACGGAATATCCCTGCGTCGCGAGCACCTCGGCGATGCCGCTCATCCCGGCGCCGCCGATGCCGACGAAATGGATCCGCTTCACCTTGTGCTTCATCGCCCGCGCTCCTCGAGCGCGATGCAGATGTCGGCGACGCGGTCGGCAGCGCCCGTGCGCGCGGCCCGGCGCGCGGCGACGGCCATCGCGAGCAGTTGCGCGCGTGACAGCGATCGCAGGCGCGTTGCCAGGGTTTGCGGCGTCAGCTCCGCCTGCGGAAGCAGGAGGGAAGCCTTCGCGGCGACGAGGACGTTCGCATTGGCGGTCTGCTCGTCCGCGATCGCGCCGGGCAGCGGCACGATGATCGAGCCGACACCCGCGGCCGCAAGCTCGGCGACGGTGATCGCGCCGCCGCGCGACAGGACGACGTCGGCGCCCGCGTAGCGCGCGGCCATGTCGTCGATGAAAGCGATGCATTCGGCGCTGACGCCAGCGAGGCGATAGGCGGCGCGCAGCGCGTCGATGTGCTTCTCGCCCGCCTGATGCACCACCTGCGGGCGCTCCTCCGCGGGAATCAGCGCGAGCGCGGCTGGCACGGCCGCATTCAACGCTGCCGCGCCGAGGCTGCCGCCGACGACCAGGAGCTGCAGCGGTCCGCTGCGGCCGGCGAAGCGAATCTCGGGTGCGGGCAGGCGGTCGATGGCATCGCGCAGCGGATTGCCGACCCATTCGGCCTTCGCCGCGTGGCGTCCGTGCATCGCGCCGGAGAAGCCCAGCAGGATCCGGTCGGCGCCGTACGCGAGCACGCGGTTGGCGAGACCCGCCACCGCATTCGATTCATGCAGCGCGAGCGGCTTGCCTGCGGCAACCCCCATCAGCGCGCCGGGAAACGACGCGAAACCGCCGAAGCCGAGCACGACATCCGGCGCGCGCCGGCGAATGACCGCGCGGCTTTGCCAGCACGCGCGGAGCAGCGAGAATGGCCCGAGGACGAGCTTCGCCAATCCCTTGCCGCGCACGCCGCCGAACGCGATGCCCTCGAAGTCGACGCCGTGCTGCGGGACGAGCCGCGCCTCGATGCCGTCACGCGTCCCCAGCCAGAACACGCGCGCGCCGCGCGCGATGAGCTTTTCCGCGACCGCAAGGCCCGGAAAGACATGCCCGCCCGTTCCGCCGGTCGTGATCATCACCGTCCCGGTCATTCCGCGAAGCCCCTGAGGAGCCGTCTATTCTCGTAATCGACACGGAGCAGAATCGCGATCGCCACGGCATTGGTGACGATCCCCGATCCGCCGAACGACAGCAGCGGCAGCGTGAGCCCCTTTGTCGGCAGCACGCCCATGTTCACGCCGATGTTGATGAACGTCTGCACGCCGATCCACACGCCGATGCCCTGCGCGACCAGCGCCGAGAACGGGCGCTCGAGGCGCGCCGCCTGGCGGCTGATCGCGTAGGCGCGAACCAGCAGCCACACGAAGAGCCCGATGACGACCGCGACGCCGACGAATCCGAGCTCTTCCGCAATGACGGCCAGCAGAAAGTCCGTGTGCGCCTCGGGCAGGTACAGGAGCTTCTCGACGCTGGAGCCCAAGCCGACACCGAACCATTCGCCGCGGCCGAACGCGATCAGCGCGTGCGAGAGCTGGTAGCCCTTGCCGAACGGATCGGACCAGGGATCGAGGAACGCGGTGAGCCGCTGCAGCCGGTACGGCGCCGCGACCAGTATCGCGGAGAGGCCCATCGGCAGCAGCAGCAGCAGGCCGAGGAAGAGCCTCCAGTCGAGTCCGCCGAGAAAGAGGATCCCGAACGCGATCGCGACGATCACGACGAAGGCGCCGAAATCGGGCTCGAGCAGCAGGAGTCCGCCGGTCGCGACCATGACGCCGAACAACGGCAGGAATCCCTTGACGAGCGTCTGCCGCATCGGCTGCTGCGCGTGCAGGAACGCGGCCTTGCGCACCGAATAGCTCGCCGCGTACAGCACGACGGCGAGCTTCGTGAATTCGGACGGCTGCAGGTTGATGACGAAGAGCGACAGCCAGCGCCGGCTGCCGTTGACCGACCTGCCGATGCCGGGAACAAGCACCAGGATCAGCATGAGGGCGCAAACGATGAACACGAGCGGCGCGAGCTTCTGCAGCACCTTGAGCGGCACCTGGAACGCGAGCACCGCCGCCACGAGACCGATGCCGAGGAACGCCGCGTGCCGCGCGAGGAAGTACCACGCGCGGGCGCCGGTGTAAGGCGATGCCTCGGCCATCGCGATCGACGCCGAATAGACCATCACGAGGCCGATCGCGAGCAAGAGCCCCGCCGTCCACGCGAGCGACGCATCGTAGAGCGGCATCGTGCGCGGATTCGAACGCAGCGCGCCAAGCGCGCGGATCGCCTGCAGCGCGCCCGCGGGCTGCAACGCCGGCGCGGCGCCGTGACTACGCATGCGCCGACTCCTCGGCGAGCGCGCGCACGCGCTCGACGAACCTGTTCCCGCGCTCGACGTAGCTCTGGAACTGGTCGAGGCTCGCGCAGGCCGGCGACAGCATCACCGCGTCGCCGGGCCGGGCGATCGCCACCGCGCGCTCGATCGCGACGTCGAGTGTCCCCGCGTGCTCGATCGGCGCCCGCGTGCCCGCGAGCGCGTCGCCGATGATTCCGGCGTCCCGACCGATCAGCAGCACCGCCTTGCAATGACGGTCGACGGATTCCTTGAGCGGCGCGAAATTCTGTCCCTTGCCATCGCCGCCCGCGATCAGCACGACGGGCTGCGCGAGGCCGTCGAGTGCGGCCTGCGTGGCTGCAACCGTCGTGCCCTTCGAATCGTTGATGAAGAGCACGCCGCGCGATTCGACGATCCGCTGCATCCGGTGCGGCAGCCCTTCGAACAGGGCGAGCTCGGAGAGCACGTCGCGCTTGATCGGCGCCACCACCGACACCAGCGCCAGCGCGGCGAGCGCGTTCTGCGCGTTGTGGCGCCCGACGAGCTGGAGCTCCGCCACGGGCAGCAGCAGCGCGCCGCCGCGCGCCAGCCAGACCTCGCCCGCGCCGCGGTCGACGAGCCCCCACGCACCTTCGGCTTCCGGCACCCCGGCGCCGAAGGTCTGCACCAGCCGCCCCGGCACGCGCATCGCGAGCGAGCGCGGATCGTCGCGGTTCAGCACCTGCACGCCGCCGTTGGCGAAGATGCGCGCCTTGGCGGCGGCGTAGGCGTCGATGCCGGCATATCGGTCGAGGTGATTCTCGGTGACGTTGAGCACGGTCGCGGCGACGGGCGCGAGCGAGCTCGTCGTCTCGAGCTGGAAGCTGGAGAGCTCGAGCACGAAGATGTCCGGCCAGCGGGCGTCGTCGGGCAGCGCTTCCAGCACCGCCACGCCGATGTTGCCGGCGACGATCGTCGACAGCCCGGCGGAACGACACAGCGCGCTCGTGAGCGCGGTAACCGTCGTCTTGCCGTTCGAGCCGGTGATCGCGATAACCCTCTGCCCGGGTGGAAGCGCGCGCGCGAAAAGCTCGATGTCGCCGACGATCTCGGCGCCGCGCGCAACCGCGTTCGCGATGGCCGTCGACGCGACAGGCACGCCCGGGCTGATCGCGATGAGGTCCGCGCCGGCGAAGGTCGCGTCGGTGAATTCGCCGGTCGCGAGCGGAATCTGCGGCAACAGCGTCGTCAGGCGTGGCGCGAAAGGCGGCGTGGCCCGCGTATCGACGACGCGCACCGACGCGCCCTGGCGCACGAGGTAGCGCGTCAGCGAGAACCCGGTGAGCCCGAGCCCGACGACGACGGCATTGCGTCCTTCGTAGCTCATCTCAACTTCAGCGTGGATAGTCCGAACAGGACAAGCAGCATCGTGATGATCCAGAAGCGAACGACGACCTGATTCTCCTTCCACCCCTTGAGCTCGTAGTGATGATGGATCGGCGCCATCCGGAACACGCGCTTGCCGGTCAGCTTGAACGACGCCACCTGGACGACCACCGAGAGCGTCTCGACGACGAACACGCCGCCCATGATGAAGAGCAGGATCTCCTGCCGGACGATGACGGCCATCGTCCCGAGCGCCGCGCCGAGCGAGAGCGCGCCGACGTCGCCCATGAACACTTCCGCGGGATACGCGTTGAACCACAGGAATCCCAGTCCCGCGCCGGCAAGCGCCCCGCAGATCACGGCGAGCTCGCCGGCTCCCGGAATCAGCGGAAACTGCAGGTAACGCGCGAAGATCGCGTTGCCGCTCACGTAGGCGAAGATGCCGAGCGCCGAGCCGATCATCACGGTCGGCATGATGGCGAGACCGTCGAGGCCGTCGGTGAGGTTCACCGCATTGCTGGTGCCGACGATCACGCAATAGCTCAACGCGATGAAGCCCCAGATGCCGAGCGGATAGGACACCGACTTGAAGAACGGGACGATGAGGTCGGTCTTCGGCGACACGCTTACGTTGAAGCCGCTTTGCATCCATTCGACGAACACGCGCTGCGGCGTGACGTTTTCCGGAGCGGACACGGCGAAGGCAAGGTAGAACGCGGCGACGAGCCCGATCAGCGACTGCCACAGGATCTTGTCGCGCGCCGACAGCCCCTTCGGATTGTGGTGGACGACCTTGCGGTAGTCGTCGACCCAGCCGATCGCGCCAAATCCCAGCGTGACCAGCAGCACGACCCAGACGAAGCGATTGGCGAGATCGCCCCACAGCAGCGTCGTCACCGCGATGGAAACCAAGATCAGCGCGCCACCCATCGTCGGCGTCCCGGCCTTGACGAGGTGCGTCTGCGGGCCGTCGTCGCGCACCGCCTGGCCGATCTTCATCCGCGACAGCCAGCCGATCATCCGCGGGCCGACGATGAAGGAGATGAAGAGCGCCGTCATGCAGGCCAGCACGGCGCGCAGCGTGATATAGCCGAACACGTTGAAGGTGCGCACGTCCTTCGCGAGGAGATCGGCCATCCAGAGCAGCATCAGTGCGCTCCTTCCGGATCGTCATCGCCGTCCAACGGGCCGTCCCGAGGACGGCGGCCCCCTTGGGGGGAGGCATGCGAAGCATGCTTCGGGGGGGGCGTATCGCCGTCCAACGGGCCGTCCCGAGGACGGCGGCCCCCTTGGGGGGAGGCATGCGAAGCATGCTTCGGGGGGGGCGTATCGCCGGCGAGCGCGTTGACGACGCGCTCCATCCGCATGAATCGCGAGCCCTTGATGAGCAGGGTCGCGTTGGCCGGCGCGGTGCGCGCGACGTCGCGCGCGAGCGCCTCGACCGAGTCGAAGTGCGCGCCGCCCTCGCCGAAGGCCGCCGCGGCCTCGGCCGCGAGGGTGCCCGCGGTCAGCAGCCGCTCGATGCGCGCGGAGCGCGCGTACGCGCCGACCTCGCGGTGGTATTTCGGGCCGCCCGCGCCGACCTCACCCATGTCGCCCAGCACCAGCCAGCGCGGCGCCGGCGCCGCCGCCAGCACGTCGATGGCGGCGCGCACCGAATCCGGGTTGGCGTTGTACGTGTCGTCGATGATCGAGGCGCCGTTTGCCGCGCGCAGCGCCGCGAGCCGCCCAGCGACCGGACGGAATGCCTGCAGTCCCTGCGCGACGGCGGCAAGCGAAGCGCCGACGGCGAGCGCGGCCGTCGCCGCGGCCAGCGCGTTGGCGACGTTGTGCCGTCCGCGCGCAGCAAGCGAGACGTTGATGTCGCCGCCGGCCGTGGAGATTTCGAGGGCGATGCCGTCGGCATCCGGCGCGTAGCGTCCGCGCACGGCGGCCGGACGCTCCACGCCAAACTCGATGACGCTCACTGCCTTTCTCTCGCCCGCGGCGGCGCGCCACGCGTCGACATGCGCGTCGTCGGCGTTGAGCACGGCGATCCCGTGTTCCGGCAGCGCGCGCACGAGGTCCGCATGCTCGGAGGCGACCTCCGCCACCGTGCTCATGAATTCCTGATGCTCGCGCTGCGCATTGTTGACGAGCGCGACGGTTGGCTGCGCGATCGCCGCCAGCACGGCCGTCTCGCCGCGATGATTCATGCCGAGCTCGATCGCCGCGACGCGATGCGAGGCGCGCAGGCGCAGCAGCGTCATCGGCAGGCCGATCGCGTTGTTGAGATTGCCTTGCGTCGCGAGCACGGCGGCGTCGCCGAAATGCGCGCGTAGGATGGCCGCGAGCATTTCCTTCACGGTCGTCTTGCCGTTGCTGCCGACGATGACGATGACCGGAATCGCGAACTGCCTCCGCCAGTGCGCGGCCAGCGCGCCCAGCGCGGCCTGCGGATCGGGGGCGACGACGAGGTTGCCTTTGATGCCGTCGGCGCGGTCGGCGCCAACCAATGCCGCGGTGGCGCCGCGCTCGAATGCCACCGCGACAAAATCGTGGCCGTCGAAGCGCTCGCCGCGCAGCGCGACGAAGAGATCGCCCGCCTGCAGCGCGCGGGTGTCGGTGGTGACGCGCGCGAAGCGCACCGAATCGCCGACGATGCGCCCGGAGACGGCGCGCGCTGCGCTGGCCGTGTCCATCATGCGTTGCGCCGGCGCGCGAGCGCCGCGAGGGCGGTCTCGATGTCGGAGAAGTGCGTGCGCACGCCGGCCACTTCCTGGTAGTCCTCGTGGCCCTTGCCCGCGATCAACACGACGTCTCCCTGCTTCGCGCCGGAAATTGCGCCGCCGATCGCCGTCGCGCGGTCGAGGTCGACGGTCCAGCGCCGATTCGCCGTTTCGCGCACGCCGCGCACGATGCCGCTCGCGATGGCCGACGGATCCTCGCCGCGCGGGTTGTCCGTGGTCACGATGACGCGGTCGGCGAGCTCGCCCGCAACGTGACCCATCTCCGGTCTCTTGCCGGGATCGCGGTCGCCGCCACAGCCGAACACGCAGATGAGATCGGCGCCCTTGGGCACGCCCGGCCGCAGCGACGTCAGCACCTTTTCGAGCGCATCGGGCGTGTGGGCGTAGTCGACGATCACGAGCGGCAGCTCGCCGCCGCCCAGCTGCTGCATCCGTCCCGGCGGCGCCTTGACGTGCGAAAGCGCCTCGAGTGCGTCGGCGAGCCCCACTTCACTCACCAGCAGGACACTGAGACAGGCGAGCAGGTTGGAAGCGTTGAACGTCCCGAACACCGTGGTCGCGACGTCGCCGCGTCCCCACGGCGTCGCGACCGACAGCTCGATGCCGCGCGCGGTGTTGGAGATCGCCGTTGCGGCGACGTCGGCGTTGGCGAGCCCGTAGGTCAGCACCTTGCGGCCATGCGCGCGGGCGTCGTCGGCGAGACTCTGGCCGAACGCGTCGTCGACGTTGATGACGCGCGCGTGCAGCCCGCGCCAGTGGAAGAGCTTGGCCTTGGCCGCGCCGTAGGCCGCCATGGTGCCGTGATAGTCGAGGTGATCGCGCGTGAGATTGGTGAAGAGCGCGATGTCGAATCCGACGCCGTTGACTCGCCCCTGCTCGAGCCCGTGCGACGAGACCTCCAGCGCGACCGTAAGCGCGCCTGCTGCCTTGTACTTCGCGAGGAGCTCGTGCAGCCGCGCCGCGTCGGGCGTGGTGTGCAGCGTGGGCTCGTACGCGCCGACGAGGCCGTTGCCCAGCGTGCCGACGACAGCGCTCCTCTGCCCGCAGCGGTCGAGCGACTCGGCGATCCAGTGCGAGCACGACGTCTTGCCGTTGGTGCCGGTGACGCCGATGACCCACATCGCCTGCGTCGGGCTGCCGTAGATGAAATCGGCGATCACGCCGAGCTTCATCTGCAGATTGGGCACCGGCTGGTTGGCGATCGTCCATTCATCGTTCCACGGGAAGCCCGCCGCCTCCCACAGCACCGAGCCCGCGCCGCGCGCGATCGCATCGGCGATGAACTGACGGCCGTCGGAATGGACGCCGGGAAACGCGGCGAACGCGTCGCCCGGCTCCACCTGGCGGCTGTCGGCGGTGATGCGGCGCGGGCGCGCGTTGAGGCGCGAGAGCAGCGCCGGGACGTCCACGCCGAGCCCGTCATTCATCGTGACCGCGGCCATCAGGTTTCCTCCTCGGCGACACTGCCGGGAGGCGGCAGCACGATCGCATCGGTCGGCGCGTCGAACGGCACGCCCAGCATGCGCAGCGCCGCGCCGGTCACCGTCGAGAACACGGGCGCGGCGACATCGCCGCCGTAATAGACGCCGGTGCCGGGCTCATCGAGCATCACCGCGACGACGAGCCGCGGCGCGGATGCGGGGGCGAAGCCGACGAACGACGAGACGTACTTATCCGTGTAGCCGCGTCCGTCGGACTTGTGCGCGGTGCCGGTCTTCCCGGCGACGCGGTAGCCCGGCATCTGCGCCTTCGGCGCGGTGCCTCCCGGACTCACCGCCATCTCGAGCATCCGGCGCACTTCCGTCGCGATCTCCGGCCGCAGCACCGGACGTCCGGCGACCGCACCACTCGTTTTGAACAGCGTCACGGGCTTCAGTTCGCCGCCGGTCGCGAAGATCGTGTACGCGCGGGCGAGCTGGACAAGGTTGACCGAGATGCCGTGTCCGTAGGCCATCGTCGCCTGTTCGATCGGGCGCCACGATTTTGCCGGCCGCAGCCGGCCGGCGACCTCACCGGGAAAGCCCGTCCTCGGCGGCGTTCCGAACCCCGAATTGGAGAACATCTCCCACATCGTCTCCGGCGGCAGCGACAGCGCGATCTTCGCGGCGCCGACGTTCGACGACTTCTGGATGACCTGCTCGACCGTGAGCGCGCCGCTCTTGTGCGCGTCGTGGATCGTGGCCGAGCCGATCGTCAGCGTTCCCGGTGCGGTCTGGATCACCGTGTCCGGATTGACCTTGCCGGATTCGAGCGCCGCCGCGATGGTGAAGGGCTTCAGCGTCGACCCCGGCTCGAACACGTCCGTCAACGCGCGGTTGCGCATCTTGTCCCGCGCGACCTTGTTGCGCGCGTTCGGGTTGTACGTCGGCCAGTTCGCGAGCGCCAGGATCTCGCCGCTCGCGATATCGAGGATCACGAGCCCGCCGGCCTTCGCCTTGTTCGCCTCGACCGCGGCCTTGAGCTCGCGGAACGCGAGGTACTGGAGGCGGGTGTCGATCGACAGCGCGAGATCGCGGCCCGCCTGCGGCGCGCGGATCGCCTCGACGTCCTCGACCGCGTCGCCGCGCCGGTCGACGATGACGCGGCGGCTGCCGGGCTTCCCGCCGAGCCAGTCCTGCTGCGCGAGCTCGATCCCTTCCTGACCGACGTCGTGATCGCCGGTGAAGCCCAGGATGTGGCTCATCGTCTCGCCCGCCGGGTAGTAGCGGCGATATTCGTTCTGGTCGTGCAGCCCCTTGATGCCGAGCGCCATCGCGCGGTCGGCGATCTCCGGCGGCAATTGCTTCGCCAGGTAGACGAAGTCGTCCGCCGCGTCGACGCGCTTGGTAATCGCGTTGGGCGTCGTGCCGAGCGCGCGGGCGAGCTCGGCGAGCGCCGCCGGCGTCGCGTCGAAATGCGCCGGGAACGCCCAAAGCGATTTCACCGGCGTCGAGATCGCGAGCGGCTCGCCGGACCGGTCGACAATGCGGCCGCGATGCGCCGGCAGCTCGATCTCGCGGCTGTAGCGCGCGCTGCCCTGGTCCTGCAGGAACTGATTGTCGACGCGCTGCAGCCACAGCGAGCGCCCGACGAGCGCGGCGAGCCCCAGCGTCAGGATCGCGTAGACGATCGGCGCGCGAAACCGAGGCAGCGCCGGGAGCGTCGCCCGGCCGCGCTGCAGCGCCGCGGCTCTCATCGCGGCTCTCCCGCGGGAACGAGGGCGATGCGCCCGTGCTCCGGAAGGCGCATCTTGAGCTCGCTTCGCGCGATCTTCTCGACCCGCGCCGGCATGGCCCAGGTCGACTGCTCGAGCTGCAGCTGGCCGTATTCGGTGTCGTACACGTGCGCGCGCGCCCGCTCGTGCTCGAGGTCGACGAAGAGCTTGCGCTCCTGGTGCCGCGACGTGACGAGCGACAGCGCGCAGCCGATCAGGACGGCGAGCAGCAGGAGGTTGACGCGGACCATGGCGATGTCAGCCGGCGGAAAGCGGGTGCGTCGTGCGCTCGGCGACGCGCAGCGTCGCGCTCCGCGCGCGCGGATTGCGCCGCACCTCGTCGTCGGACGCGCGGATGGCGCGACCGACACGCGCGAGCGTCGTGCCGGGCAGCTCGCGCTCGGCGATCGCGAGACGCGCGAGCGCCGGATCGCCGCCCCACGGCTGCGCGGACGACGCCATGAAGCGCTTCACGATGCGGTCTTCCAGCGAGTGGAAGCTGATCACCGCGAGGCGGGCTCCGGAGGCGAGCAACGGCACGATGCGCGGCAGGGTCAGCGTGAGCTCCTCGAGTTCCCGATTGACGAAAATCCTAAGAGCCTGGAACGTGCGCGTGGCCGGATCCTGACGCCAATCACCCCGCGTGCGCGCGCCGACGGCTTTGGCCACGATCTCGGCCAGCTGCCGCGTCCGGTCGACGGGTGCGTTCGCGCGAGCCGCAACAATCGCTCTTGCAATCGATTGAGCAAACCGTTCTTCACCATAGTCGCGTATGACCTCCGTCAGTTCGCGCGCTTCGGCACGCGCGAGGAACGCCGCAGCGGATTCGCCGCGCGTGGGATCCATCCGCATGTCGAGCGGTCCGTCGGCGCGCAGCGAAAAGCCGCGCTCCGCGTCGTCGATCTGCGGCGAAGAGATGCCGAGGTCGAGCAGCGCGCCGTCGATGCGCGCGATGCCGAGCTCCGCGAGCGTCTCGGGAAGCTCCGAGAACCAGGCGCGGCGGAACGTGAAGCAGGGGTCGTCGATGCCGAGCGCGGCGCGCTCGGCATCGGGATCGCGGTCGAGCGCGACGAGGCGTCCGCTGCCGCGCATCCCGGCGAGGATTCTCCGCGCGTGTCCGCCGCGGCCGAAGGTCGCGTCGACGTAGATGCCGCCGGGCCGGACCGCCAGCGCCGCCACGGCCTCTTCGAGAAGTACGGGGACGTGTTTGCCATCGGCCATCAGAGCGAGAAGCCGTCCAGCTCGGGCGGCAGCGCTCCGGCCGGGAACGCGGGCGCGCGCGCCGTCGCGTCCAGCCAGCGCGCTTCGTCCCACAGCTCGAACTTGTTGCCCTGCCCGACCAATACGACGTGGTGGTCGAGTCCCGCGTACTGGCGCAACGCCGGCGGCACGAGAATGCGGCCGGCGCCGTCCATCTCGACGTCGTCGGCGTGGCCGACGAGGAGGCGCTGCAGCGCGCGTATCTGCGGATCGAACGACGAGAGCGCCATGAGGCGCGCCTGGATCGGCTCCCACGCGGCGCGCGGATAGACGAGCAGGCAGCGCGACGGGTCGGCGGTCAGCACCAGCGCCGGCAGCGCATCGCGATGCCGCGCCGGCACGGCGAGCCGCCCCTTGGCGTCGAGCGCCAGGTGCGTGACGCCGCGAAACACCGCGGGGTCCCCGCCTGCCTCGCCCTTCGCTGCATCCGCTTTTGCCACGCCGGCACTCCTCCCTGCCTGTGATGTTGGTGAGTGCTCATTAACCTGGACCGGGCCTTTTCCAATGCCGAGACCAAAATGCCCCACCTAAACCCACTTTTTCCCACCTTTTGCGACTATAGGGGAACGAATGCGCAGCGGTCAACCCTTTTTCGTATTTCGAACAAGGACTTAGCCGAACTGTTGCCTAAATTTCATATTAATTACAAATCAATTACTTACCGGATAAATCGAAAGTAAGTTGGGAGGATTAAAGTGGTTCTTTCGACAAAACCGTACGATCGTTCGACGGAGGCCGTCGCGCCCCACATTCCCGAGTCAAAGTGCGGCGGACGCACCATCGACTGGCGGGGAAAAGTACTGCCGGGTGGTTCGCGGCAGCGAAGATCCGGCGCAGCAGCTGGGTTTTCGCCGCACTGGCACGCGCTTCATGCCAGCGGAATGGCCCGGGCTCGCCTTCCGACAGTGCACGGACGAGGGCGGGCGAGGTTCCGTGCGGTAGAATCGCCGCGCCGTTATCCGCCTCACCCGTCACCCCGACGGCGCGGCCTCCCCTCACCCGCCTTTCCCGCCACGGAGTCCTTGCATGCTGCAGCGCCGTCGTGCCCGTTTCGCTCTTCTCGCCACTGCCGTTGTCCTGGCCATCGCCTCTTCGCCTGTCCGGGCGGAGGACTCGGCCTCGGGCGGCGTCACCGGATCGGCGTCGATCACGGGCTACGGACAGTTCAATACCGATCTCGACAGCGGCGGGCGATTCAACTGGGCCGGCGGCATCGCGAGCGCGAAGCTCGCGCGCGAGCTCACGCCGCAGCTTTCCGTGGGGCTCCAGCTCGGCTACGAATACCAATCGTGGAATTTCGATTCGCCGACGGCGTTCGGCGGAATCGCGCCGTGGAAGAGCCTCAACGCCCCCAGCATCGGCGTCGCATTCAATTACGCGTACTCGCAGGAATGGTTCTTCAACGTGACGCCGATCGTGCAGTGGGCCTACGAGAACGGCGCCAACACGAGCGACGCGTTGACCTACGGCGCGGTCGCCTCGGCGTCGAAGATCTTCTCGCCCGATCTCGTCGTCGGCCTGGGCGTCAGCGTGTTCCGGCGCATCGACAAGACCCAGGCGCTGCCGTTCCTGATCGTCAAATGGAAAATCAACGACAAGTGGCGGATCGCCAATCCTTTCGCCGCGGGCCCGGTCGGCGGCGCCGGCCTCGAGGCGGTCTACACGCCGAACGACCAGTGGGAATATGCGGAAGGCCTTTCGTACCGCAGCTACCGCTTCCGCCTCGCGCAGGACGCGCCGACCCCGGACGGCATCGGCGAGAACAGCTTCATCCCGCTCTTCCTGCGCATCTCGCGCAAGTTCTCGAAGGACCTGCGGCTCGATTTCTACGGGGCGCTCGTCACCGGCGGCAAGCTTTCGGTCGACCATTCCGACGGCAGCGGCCGCTACAGCGACGACTACAAGATCGGGCCGGCGCTCGGCGCGACGCTGCAGTACACGTTCTGACGACCGCGGCCGGAACGGCGGAAGACGCGCCGAAATCGCGGCGCGGGCCGGACGTCGTTTCCCCAAGCGCACGGCCGCGCGCAATTTGCGACAATGACGGTCAACGGCGCGAATCGCAGCGCCGGCAAGGAGACATCACGATGGAATTCGACAAGGAACTCGACGCGCGCGGGCTCTCGTGCCCGCTGCCGATCCTGAAGACCAAGAAGTCGCTCAACGAGCTCGCGTCGGGGCAGGTGCTGAAGATCGTCGCGACCGACCCCGGCTCGGTCAAGGACATGCAGGCGTTCGCCAACCAGACCGGGCACGTGCTGATCTCGTCCGCCGAAGCGGACAACACCTTCACCTTCCTGATGCGGAAGAAGTGATTCGGCGGCGTGGGCCGCCCCGCCGCGCCTACTTCGCGAGCTCGGACTCGATCTCCGCGAACGTGTGCGCCACCTCGAAGATGAGGATCGGCACGCCGAGCTGACGCCCGATCTGCGTGGCCGAGAAGATGCCGCGCAGCGTCTCCTCGTGCGTCAGCGGATCGCGATCGACCACCAGCGCGTGCTGGCGTCCCGCATCCTTCAGCGTCGCGACGATGTCGCCGACCTCGGCACGCTGCACGGTCGAGATCTCGAGCACATCGATCGCGCCGCGCGGCGTCATCACGTCGGCGACGGTGAGCGACTTGTGCCTGCCCCCGCGCTCGTGCAGCAGGTTGATGGAACGCTCGCCCATGAGGTCGCGCGCGGTGATGAGGCCGTCGATCACGCCGTGCAGCCCCACGACGAGCAGAAGCCGCACGCCGCTCGCGATCATCGCCTGATTCGCCTGCGCGAGCGTCGCGTCCGGGCGAATCGTCGCCGCCTGCACGCGGCGCAGATCGGTCATCACCTCGACCGCCGGCGTGTCGGCGCGGACGGGCTGCGATACATAGGAGGACGGCGGCTGGCAGATCGTGCCGGCGCGCATCGTCGTCATCGGCAATGGCTTGTAGACCTGCTTTTCCATGGCGATCTCCCTGCGGCCTCCGATTCCGGTAAGACCGGCGCACCTGTTCGCGGTTCATCGGCCGGCCCGCCATTCGTCGGGCGCCGTCGATTCGACCGCGACGCGGGCCGCGAGCTATCCCCTCGTCCCGATGTTCAACCTTGCCACCCCGCCTTGCGCAGACCTCCGCAGAAGATTTCCGTATGCGCCGGATCACGGAACGGGTACGTCGCCGCGACGTACGCGGCCGAGAAGTCGGATTGCAGCGTGTTGACCTGCGAGAGCGCCGCGCGCGCGGCGTCGACACGCCCCAGGTGGCCCAGCGCCGACGCGAGGCGCTGCCACGCGCGCACGTGCTCGCGCCGCGCCGCGATCGAGCGCTCGCACTGGCGCACCGCCTCGTCGAGCTCGCCGACCAGCAGGCGCGCGAGGCCGATGTCGGCAAGGGTCACGGGCATGAACTGGAAGCGGGGATCGAGCTTCGCCACCGTCTCGAGCTGGGCGATCGCTGCCGCCGGATCGCCGGCGAACGTCAGCACGCAGCCGTTGAAGTGGTACGCGATCGCGGCGCTCGGATTGAGCGCGATCGCCGTTTCCTCCTCGGAGGCCGCCTTGTCGTAGTCGCGCCGGTACCACAGCGTCGCGATGCCGAGGAGCGCGTGCGCGAGCCAGTCGTTGTCGTCGAGCGCCACCGCGGATTCCGCCGCCTCGTACGTCGACTCGAGCGAGCGCACCGGGTCGGCCGTCCATCCGGCGAGCGCGCCCTGGAACTGTGTGAGCGCCATCCAGGACTGCGCGTAGCTGGCGCTCGGGCTCAGCGTGACCGCGCGCGTCAGCAGCGCCTTCGATTGCGCCAGCGCGGAGGGCGTCCCCTTGCGGATGTGCGCGAGCGCCTGCAGGCTGAGATCCCATGCGTCGAGACTCTCCGGCCGCTTGCGCGCGGCGCGCTGCTGCTCGGCACGCGTCAGCTGCGGCTCGATCGCGCCGACGATCGCGCGGGTGATCTCGTCCTGCAGGTCGAACACGTCGCCGAGACGCCGGTCGTAGTTCTGCGCCCACAGATGGACCGCGTTGCTCGCATCGATCAGCTGCGCGGTGATGCGGACCCGATCGCCGGCGCGCTGCACGCTGCCCTCGACGACGTAGCGGGCGCCGAGCGCCTTGCCGACCTCGACGACGTTGACCGCGCGCGCCTTGAACGTGAACGTCGAATTGCGCGCGATCACGGGGAACCAGCGCCACGCGGAGAGCGCGGTGATGAGGTCCTCGGTGATGCCGTCGGCGAAATACTCCTGCGCGGGATCGCCGGACATGTTGTCGAACGGCAGGATTGCCACCGCCGGCCGCGCGAGCACTTGCTCGGGGCGCGCCGCGGCGGAAGGATCGTTGAATCCGACGTCGTAGATCGCGACCGCCTCGTCGATGTTCTTCAGCTGGCGCTCGCCCAGCGCGACGAAACTGAGCGCGACCTTGTTGCGCACGTGATTTACAACGGTGTGCGAGACGACGATGCCGCCCGGTTCCGCGATTTCCTGCAGCCGCGCCGCGATGTTGACGCCGTCGCCATAGATGTCGTCGGCGCCCGCCGCATCGGTCTCGACGATCACGTCGCCTAAGTTGATGCCGATGCGAAGCTGCAGCTTTCGTGCCGTCGACGCGTCCGCGTTGCGCGCCTGCATCCCGCGCTGGACGGCCGCCGCGCATTCCAGCGCGCCGACCACGCTCGGAAATTCGACCAGCACGCCGTCGCCCCACAGCTTGACGAGGCGGCCGCCGTGCTCCGCAAAGGCGGGCTCCAGGAGTTCCGCGCGCGTCGCCTTAAGCGCCGCGAGCGTCGCGACCTCGTCCTCGGCCATGTGCCGGCTGTAGCCGACCACATCAGCGGCGAGGATGGCGGCAAGTCGGCGCACGCGACCTCCTTCGGATGGCCGGCGGACGCAGCGGCGCGTTCAGCCGCCGCCGCCGGCGCTCACTTCTTCTGCCGCGCGAGGATCGCCTCGATCTCGTCCATGATCGAGTTCATCCGCGCGGCGAGCGCCTGATACGGCGCTGGCGTCGCGAGATCCACGCCCGCCTTCTTCACGAGCTCGTAGGGATAGCCGGAGCCGCCCGCCTTCAGCAAGTCGAGGTAGCGATTGAGCGCCCCGGGCTCCTTCTTGCCCACCTGCTGCGCGAAGAGCGCGCTCGCGGCGATCGACGTCGCGTACTGGTAGACGTAGAAGCCGTTGTAGAAGTGCGGGATGTATTCCCATTCGACGCAGTACGCGTCGTCGATGTCGACCACGCCTTCCTTGGCGCCGTGATAGCGCTTCAGGATCTCGCAGTAGGTCTTGGTGAGTGCCTCACCGGTCAGGGGTTCGCCTTTGTCGGCACGCGCGTGAATGTTGCGCTCGAACTCGGCGAACATCGCCTGACGGTAGAACGTCGCGCGCAGCTGCTCCAGCGCGTAGCCGAGGTAGTAGAGCCGCTCGTCGTCGTTCTTCGTCGTCTCCAGAACGCGCTGCAACAGCAGCTCCTCGTTGAAAGTCGACGCGATCTCGGCGATGAAGATGGCGTAATTCGCCGTCACGAACGGCTGCGCCTTGTTGGCGAGGTACGAGTGCATCGCGTGACCCCACTCGTGCGCCACCGTCGTCACGGACTCGTAGTCGTCGTTGTAGTTCATCAGCACGTACGGATGCACGTCGTACGCGTAGCCGTCCATGTGTGCGCCGGACTGCTTGTGCGGACGCGGATACGTGTCCATCCAGCGGTGGTCGAATCCGTACGTGAGCGCGGCGACATAGTCGCTGCCGAGCGGAGCCACCGCCTCCAGCACGAGTTTCCTCCCCACGTCGAACGGCAGCTTGATGTCGCTGTGCACCAGCGGGGGGTAGATGTCGTAGTAATGGAGCTGGGGCACGCCCAGCATCTTCGCGCGAAGGCGGAAGTAGCGGTGCAGCGTGGGCAGAGTCGCGTTGGTCTCGCGGATCAGCGTATCGAACACTGCCACCGGCGTATTCCTCGCGTCGAGCGAGCGCGTGATCGAGTCCGGATACTTGCGCACCTTCGCGTAGACGGCGTTCTGCTTCAGCTGCGAGTACAGGTTGACGCCGATGGTGCGCTCGTAGGTCTTGAAGGTGCCGAAGAAAGCGTCCATCACCTTCTTGCGGTCGTCGCGGTTCGGCAGCTCGCGATACTTGGTGTACGCCGATTCGTCGAGCGTCACCTCCTCGCCGGTCGAGAGCTTGATCTTCGGCCACGGGATGTCCGCGTTGGTCAGAATCGTGTAGGCCGAGCCGCCGGCGTTGTCCATGAGCGAGAACTTCGCGACCAGCGCCTCGCCTTCGTCGGAAAGCGTGTGCGGCGCGAGGCGAAGCGTTTCCTCCAGCGGGAACCGGTAGATCGAAAGCGCCGGGTCTTCCTTCAGGAACTGGGCGATCCGGTCCTTGCCGAGATGCAGCACCTCGGGGTCGACGAACGCGGTCGCCTCGCCGAGGCGCGAGCCCATGATGTCCGCCTTCTGGTCGAGCTCCAGGAACGCCGGGTTCCCGGTGTCCTCGGACGCCTGCTCGCCGGAATAGGCCGCCATCCGGTAGTAGCGCTTCGTCATGTCGGCCTGCAGGTCGAGGCACTGGCGGAAGCGCGCGACGCCATCGCCCAGATGGCCCTTGCAGTCGGCAAATTCCTTGAACTGGCCGTCGAGCTTGTCGGCGTCTGCATTCCATGCGGCGGTCGTCGGGTAGATCTCCGCGAGGTTCCAGCGGTCGGCGATGGTTTCGGCGCGAACGGGCGCGGCGAGGATGACAGCGACGATAATCGAAATCGCAAGGGAGCGCATGAGGGCCCGCGGAAAGGGTGGAGGAGCGCGGGATTCTACGCTTCGCGTGGCGGAACGAGAATCCGGGGATGCCAGCCGCGTTTCACCCATGCGTTTCGTGGATCGCACCCGAACGCGGGTGGTAGCATCCCGTGGCGATTATGGTTGCCGCCCGCCGGGTGGACAGAATGGATCGGCTCACGTCATGAACGACACCTTCAATCTGCACCGCGCGGCGCATGAGCTCTTCGATTCGCGCGGCCTGCGCTTCGACGCGCTGACGCGCACCTGGCTTCCCGACACGTCGGGCGCGGCGCGCACCAATGGCGAAGCGGTGGACCTGCTTGGCGCGGTGACGTGGCTGCAGCGCGACAGCCCCAATCCGGTGCGCGAGCCCATCGGCGTGATCGGCCCGCGTGACGCGACGCCCGCGCAGTCGCAGGCGGCTTCGCGGCTGGGCGAGCGGCTCGCGGACTGCGGCTTCGTCGTCCTGTGCGGCGGCCGCGGCGGCGTCATGCAGGCGGTGTGCGAAGGCGTCGCGCGCGTCGGCGGCACGTCGATCGGCCTCCTGCCCGACGCGGATCCGTCGCTGGCCAATTCGTTCGTCGGCATCGTGCTCGCGACCGGCATCGGCGAAGCGCGCAATGCGCTGATCGCGCGAGCGTCATTCTGCCTCGTCGCCATCGGCACCAGCTATGGGACGCTGTCCGAGGTCGCGCTCGGCCGCCAGTTCCGCAAGCTCGTCATCGGCATGGAAGGCGCCGCGCAGCTCGACGGGGTCGTTCACGTCGACGGTACGCAGGCCGCGGTCGAAAAAATTGCCGAGGCGGTGCTCGGCCTGCGGAAGTAGGAACGGTCGCCCTCGTCCGCTGTCTCAAGAGTTGACCACGGTTTGCTGTCGGAGCGCATCGTGCAATTTCTGCACGCAATGAAAGGCCGCGCGGTCATGAAGTTGCGCTTCCTTCGTCTGACGATCGCAGTCGCCTTCGCGGCAGGTGCGGGGGTGTCGGTCGCCGCCGATCCCGCACCGGCTCCGCCTGCCGCCGTCGCGACCGATGTCCCCTCGGCGCCCGCGAAGGCACCGATCGTCGTTCCGCCCGACAAGCTCTATGTGTGCGTGACCGAAGCCGGCGGCGTCCGCAATGTGGCGCCGATCGAATTTGCCGCGAACGTTTATCCGCTGTGCGCCAAGCATCCCGAGATGGGGCCATGCCAGTACGCGCGCAACGAATGCCGCGGCAGCGGCGGTCGCGTCTACGCGCCCGGCGGCAAGGAAATCACGATGCAGACCGAGGCCGAGTACGACAAGAAGGTGATGCGCGTCAAAGTCCAATGAGTCGAGGGACGCGCGTCACGCCAATACGCCTGCACGCGTCTGCTGCATTCGACGCCTCGGAATCCTCCTGAAGATCGACGGACCGGGCACGATGTTGCGAGGCTCGGCCTCCGCCGATTTCGACGCAAATGTAACAATGCATTTCAATCGGTCGTCGATCGCGGCATGAATGGTGGCAGCACAATCCGCCCGTGTCCGCCTGATGAGAGTGACGAACGCGGATTTCCCTCGGGCAGCGGTGATGAATCCGGCCGTTAACCCCTGAAACGGTACGGTTGCGTTGCGTTCCCTTCGGTGCTACGGTGGATTCCGCCGAGTGCGCGATGTCCGCGCTGGCCCCACCGGGAGTCCGAACGATGACCAGGTTCAAGACGGCAGCTGTCGGCGCACTGGCATTGGTTCTTGCCGCCGCGCCCGTTTCATCCGCGCTCGCGAATGGCGGCGGCCACTACGGTGGCGGCCATTACAGATATGGCGGAGGCGGGCATTACGGGCATGGAGGCGGGCATTACGGTTACGTCAATCCGTTCTATCCGCTGTTCGGACTCGCCGCCGCGGTGGTCGGCACCGCAGCCGCGATCGTGACGCTCCCGCTGGCCGTCATCGGCGCCGCCGCCAGCGCGCCGGGCTATTACCCTCCCGCAGCAGGCAATGTTCCGCCCGTCGGCTATGGCGGCGACGGCTATGCGCCGGCACCAGGCTACGCGCCGCCCGCGTACGCGGCGCCGCAAGCGTATTACCCGGCGCCCGCGGCTCCGTACTACGGGCCGCCAGCGGCCTCGGCCTACTACGCGCCGCCCGCTCGGTATTACCCGCCGCGCGCGGCCTACTACGGCGGATATCGCGGCTACAACGGCTACGCGCCCAATCCCGGTTACTATCCGCGCGGTTACTCCCAACCCTACGGTCAACCCGCGTACGGATCGCCGAATGCGAACAACGCGCCGGATCAGGGCTACTACAATCAGGCGCCCACCGCGCCGCCGCCGCAGCGCAACGGATATGTGCCACCACAAGGGAATGGATATGCGCCGCCGCAGGGCAATTACGCCCCGCCGGGCGCTTATACCCAGGGCGGCGACCGGTACGTGTCGAACTCGGGCAGCTACGCGCCGCATCCGGCCGCCTACGGACCGCCGAACGGCGCAAGCAATCAGTACTCCTACGCGAACCACTGAGCCGCGCGCCGGGCGCGTCGCCATCTGACGTGCCTCCCGCGACCAGGCGCAAGGCGGCACGCACATCCGGCAAGGCACCGACCGCGGGGATTCGTCCTCGCGGCGGCCGCCCCTCGCGCGAGGAAGCCGCGCAGCTTCGCGATCGCATCCTCGACGCGGCCGCCGACCTCTTCCTCGCGCACGGCTACGGCGGCACCAGCATCGACGCGGTGGCCGCGCGAGCGCGCATTTCGAAGCGGACCTTCTATCACCGCTTCGACAACAAGGCGGCGCTGTTCGGCGCCGTCCTCCACCGGATCATCGAGGGACTGCGGCCGCCGCCCGCCGCGATGCCGCGGCTCGCGGGAGCGGACGTGCGCGCCATCCTGCTGGGACTCGCCGGCATCATTCTGCACGCGGCACTGATGCCGCAGGCGCTTGCAGTGCATCGCCTGATCGTCGGCGAATCCACGCGCTTTCCGAAGCTGGCCGCCGCGGTCGCAGCCGAAGGCGCAACCGGCGAGGCGATCGCGCTCATCGCCGGTCTGCTCGCGCGCGAGACCCGCGCGGGCACGCTGGCGGTTGCCGATCCGCGATTCGCCGCCGAGCAGTTCCTGCAGATGGTGCTGAGCGTGCCGCAACGGCGCGCCCTCGGCCTCGGTCCGCCGATGACACCCGCCGCGCAGGACCGCTGGGCGCGCGACACCGTCGACCTCTTTCTCGGCGGCGTGCGCAGCCATGCCCTCGTCAAACCGCGACGTGGGCGCGCCTCCGTCACGAAGCGGTGAGCCGATTCGCGCGGAAGAAATGCGATGCTCCGGTTCGCGGTGATGACAAGGCGCGCCGCGTTGTGAATAATGGAGGTTGTTCGGAGCGGATACGCGCCGACGCCCCGCATTCCAGACAGGAGCCGCCATGGCGATACGACGCACGACGATGAGAAGCAGATCCGGCACCAAGCTCTATGCCGTTCGCGACAGCAGCGGCAAGTTCAAGGACATCCAGACGTACCAACGCGCGCACGCTGCCGACTTGCGCCACAAGTCGAAAGCCGAAAAAGAAGCGGCGCAGGGGCCCATCGAGAAGAAGGTCAGGAAGGCGGCGAAAGGCGCCGTCAAGTCCGTCAAGCGTTCGGTGAAGGGCGCAGTCGCCGCAGCGGGACGGGCGGCCAAACGAGCGGTGAGGCTGGTTTCGAATCCACGTCCGACGGGGACGCAGCCCACGGGGAAAAGGACAGCGAAGAAGGCCGCCAAGAAGACGACCCGCAAGGCTGCTGTGAGAAAGACGGTGAGCAAGGCCGCGAAGAAGCCCACCCGGAAACCGGCCAAAAGAAAAACCGCAAAGAAGTCGACGAAATAGAAATAGCGACGCCTTATCCGCCAGGCAGGCGCCCTTCCACCGCCGAGGCGAAGGGGGTAGACTTTTGTGGTCCACAAAGGGAGGTGGCCATGAACGCAGGACCCCAAGAGCGCCGCAGCGCGGGTTCACGTCGTCGTCTCGGCATGCTCTTGATGCCAATGGCAATCGCCGCATTCGCCAGCATGAATTCGTGGGCGGCCAACCCCGTCCTCGTGAAGTTTGCGGTCGACGGCCTGCCGGCCGGACTGACGGTCGGCGTCGCCGGCGGATTCGAGCAATGCCCGCCGTCGGGTCAGCCTTTCCTTACGCCGACGGCAAATGTCCAGCTCACCGAAGAAGTCATCACGGTCTACGAAAAAGGGACGCTTCCAAACGGCCGCGTCACCATCCGGACCAGGTTCATCCCGACCGGTCATTATTCCGGCGACATTACCGTGATACCGCCCGATTCCAACGGATGCAACGGCACCCTACCGCTGGATACGTTCGGCTACTTCTACAGCGTTGCGGGAGAGAACGCGGACGGCGACCCAAGACTCAGATCGACCCGCCAGCTGTTCCCGCAAGGCTTCTCGGGCCAATCCACCGTGCAGATCAACGACACCTTGAAGGCCGAAGCCGTGAGCATTACGGAAAACGGCGCCGCGCCCACGTCGCTGAACAAGGGACAATTTCATACGTTGATTGCGCGCTACGCGGATATGTTCCCGCCCACGGATATCGTCACGCCATCGCTCGAGTTGACTCAACGCCTCACGATCGGGGCCGTCCCGGGCGGCAGCGCGCCCAATCCGGGCTCGATCTTTCCGGCGCCGGGAATCCCGCAATTCCCGGGCTTGAAGGGCTTTCCCGGCATCTCGATCAACCTCAGCGTATTCAAGGTGACGCTCACAACCGACGCTCAGGTGTGTCTGCGAGTTGTCCAGACCACGAATTGCAAGGCGCGCAGCGCCGGTGGGAATCTCGTCAACGGCAACGTGACGGTCAACGTGGGCCAGCTCAGCAACACCGTCGTCAACAACGAACGCGTGGTCAATTGGGTCGTCCGGCTCGATTCCGCTTTCGGAACCGGCCCATTCCTCCTTACCGCGGCGGCCGATGACGCCGATCTCGCCACGTACACGGTCGACGGCGTGCAACAGCCGATGAACCTGTTGCCCTGGAAGGCTCTTCAATTGCCGGTGTCGGTGACCAACTGATCCCGTTCCGCTGCGGGGCGCGTGGTCAGACGCGAACTTTGCCGCGCCATAAGAGCGCGATACGCGGACGCAGCGCCCGCGATCGGAGGCAGCGCTCGTGCGGTCAGCGCCGGCCGGAATCGCGATAAACCGGATTGGCGCGCTCGATGTCCGCCTTCACGTCGGCGCAGCTGCGCTCGTAGACGATCTCGCGCCCCATCGCGCTGCCCGCGTAGGCGAGGCGGTTGCGCGTCGGCAGGAGCTCGCAGCGCACGCTGTGCACGCCTTCGCCCAGCACCACCTCGATCCGTTCGGCGCGCTTGTTCAGCACGACGACGTCCAGCGTCTTGCCGCTTTCGGTGATGCGTACGGCGATCTTCTCGTTGACCATCGGTTCGTCGATTCGCGGTGGGATATCGAGCTCAGTCTACAGCAGGCCGCGCAGGCTACGGATTGAGCACGTTGATCGGATGCCCGTCCGCGAACGCCCGCGATTGAAAATGCGTGTCGACCGTCAATGCGCGGGAAAACGCGGAAAAGATGGCCTCGGGCGGAAAGACCTGCCCGATTCGTGCGCGCAGGACCCGGACCGGCGCCGGCCCCGGACGAGAAAGAGAATGGCCGCCTTGCGCGGCCATCCGCTCCGATCAACCGCGCACGATCGAGGCGCCCGTCGTCCGGACACGCCCCGCGCGCACCGTCTCGCTACAGCAACTGTGTGCGCGCCCGGAACGCGGCGGTGCCCTTGGTGTAGGCACTCTTCGCCCAGGCGTCGCGCGTCGTCTTGATGAGGATCGGGTCGTGCTTCGGTCCCGCGGTCTTTTTCGACGTGACCTTGCCTTTGGGATGCGGATGGTCCTGCGCCCACAGGGCGCGTGCCCGGTAGTGCCCGTAGATCCGCATGAATTCGGCGACGTAGGCTTGCGCGAGCCGAGTATTGCCCTTGATCTCCAGGACGTTCTCGTCGTTCCTGTTCTCCGAATTGCTGCTGAAGTTCGCCGAGCCCGTGTAGATCGTCGGGTTCGGCGTGTCGCCGTCGATCACGATGAACTTGTGATGGATGTGCACCGCCACCGGCGGACCCTTGCCGCCGCTGAACTTGCTCACGTTGATCGTGCGGAACTCGGGCAGGAAGCCCGCCGGCGCCGTGGCCGGGTCGAAGTAATCGTAGGAGAGCGTATCGCGCTCGTGGCGCGACCGGTTGTACAGCGTCACCGCCACCTGGTGCGCGGGCGTGGGTCCCTTCGCCTTGCCTTTCTTGGGCTTCGCCGGCTTCGCGTCCGGATCGGGAATCGAGTTGATCATCCCGTAGATCAGCTTGCCGCTGTCGCCGGCGGCGAAGATCGCGGGCAGCAGCGCCGGATCGGTCGCGGTGAACATGCAGAACAGCACCGACGATTTCGCGTGCTTGACGGCGTCGACGACCGTGTCGAGGAACACCCGCTGCTTGCCGGGCTCCGGGCAGAAGATGAGCCGCACCTTCGAATCGGGAACGTCGGTGATCTTCGTCCAGCCGGTGTGCTTGGTCGTCGCCTTCATGTCCGGGTCTGGCGCGAGAAGGGCGTGGCGCGCCGAGTACGCGCGCGCCATTTGCGGCGACGCGAAAATGTGCAGCAGGTTGGCCTGGACGGTGAACGCCTCCGGCGTGAAATTAGTGGAGCCCATCAGCACGCCGCGCTCCTTGCCTCCCTTGGTCGGAATGATGAACTTGTCATGCATCAGCGCAGAGATCTTGGTGCGCTTGTGCGTCGCAAACTTGGGCTTCTTGCCGAGAAACGTGAGCCCTCCCTGCGACGCGTGGTCGGCGCGCTTGGGATTCGCATTGGTCCGATCGAAATAGACGATCGAGGCGCTGCCCTTGAACTGCTTGAACGCCGGCAGCACCCACCGCTGATCGGTCAGGTGATAGATCGCGCACTGGAATGCGTCGGCGCCGGTCAGCACGTCCTTCACCGACCCGTCGAGCCCGTTGGCGAGCCAGTCCATCTGCTTTTCGAGCGACGCGCCGCCGTTCTTGAGCTCGGTGAAGCTCTGGGCGCTCACCACCGCGCGGTTGAAGTACGTCGCGATGCCGTGGTCCTCGATCGGAGGAATCGTGACCTTCACCGAGCCGGCGGAGGCCTTCTGCAGGTTGAGATCCTTGGCGCCGGTGCCGAGGACCGGCGTGACCGTGTACGTGAACTTCTTTCCACGGTCGGCGGTCTTGAGCCCGCCGTCCCACCAGTTGAATTTCTGGATCGGCGCCTTGTCGCTGCCTTTGGGCTTCGACGCCTTGGTCAGCGGGACGAAGTCGATCTTGTTGAACAGGAACTGCGGCTTGCCGTCCTTGCCGTAGCCGGGGTCGCGCTGGATCGCGAAGCCGAGGAAGTCCGGATGCTTCGTGCCGTCCTCCCAGTTGAACGCCAGCAGCACGCAGGTGGGACTGCAATAGGCACGCACTTCGGTTTTCGCCATCGCGATCTCCTTCGTCCGGATTCGCTCCGTGCGCCGACGAACGCCGTGCACGGAGTCAAGCGCACGACGGCAAAGTTACAACCGCTTGGCGGTGCGGCGCCACGCGAATATTCACGCGCGCCGGGGTAACGTGGGGAGAGGTGGCAGGCCTGCGCGATGCTCTCCGGCGAAGCGCGCGCGGACGGGCGGTCGTGTCCGACTGCCGTCCGATGCGCTCAGGCGAGCGCGACCGGCACAGGGGCCACGCTGCGCGCGCGCTTCACCAATTTTGCGTCGAACGTGACGAAGCGCTCTGCACCGGCGCCGCTAAGGAGGCCAGCGCAATCGGCCGACCGGCTGACGGGTGCACCCGGACTGACGGATGCGCGCATCCAATAAAGGAGAAGGCTTTCTGCCTGCCCCTGCCATAATCGCCGCCATGACGCCGCCCGCGTCTCCCGCCAGCCGCCCGCTGATGCTCTGGATCGTTATCGTTGCCGCCGCCCTGTTCGGCGGATGCGCCTTGGTGTGGCTCTCGCAGGACCGGCTGATCTTCATGCCACAGCCGGTCGCCTCGACCGCGCATCTGCCGGCGGACGCGCAACCGCTCGAGATCGTCGCCGCCGACGGCACGAAGCTGCGCGGATGGATCCGCGTCGCGAGCCCCACGCCCGCGCCGGCGGTCATGTATTTCGGCGGCAATGCGGAAGAGGTCTCGGGGACGCTCGCCGATCCGCGCTGGCCGCGCGACTGGACGATCGTCGCGATCAACTATCGCGGCTACGGCACCAGCGAGGGAGCGCCCAGCGAGTCGGCGCTCGTCTCCGACGCGTTGGTGATCTACGACACGATCGCCGCGCGATCCGACGTCGACTCGCGGCGGATCGTCGCGTTCGGCCGCAGCCTCGGCACCGGCGTCGCGGTGAAGCTCGCCGCCGCACGGCCGCTCGCCGGTGTCATCCTCGCCTCCCCTTACGACAGCCTGGTCGCGCTGGGACGCACCCACTATCCGCTTCTGCCGGTCTCGCTGCTGTTGCGCCATCGCTTCGACTCAGCCGCGGACGCGCGAAACGTGCACGCGTCGCTGCTCGCGATCGTCGCCGAGCATGATTCGATCATTCCGGTCGAGCGTTCACAGTCGCTCTACGATGCGTGGGCGGGACCGAAGACGTGGCTCGTCGTGCCGGAGACCGATCACAACACGCTGAGCGGCCCGAACTGCATTCTGGGATGGGATTGCGGCGTTTCTTGCCGCGCGGCGGTCATGAGGCGATCGTGCACTGATTTGGCGCGCTATCAATCAAAAGCTTATAAGGACTTGGCACAGTCACAACAAGCTCGCCCGGAAGCCGGATGCCGCCTGGCTCCCCTTCTTGACAACAGGTCCCTCCGGGATCACATTTTCCCTCATGGACCACACGTGGACCGCAGCCGGGCCGTGTGGCCGCGAAGTGTCTGGATTGTTTGGCAAAACTGTCGCAAGGCAGTGACGCAAAGCCTCCGGCCCAACGCTTACGCACGGGGTAGCGGGGTTGCCGTCGGGATACCGGCGTCGCACAAGGCGCACGATATCTTGACGTCGCATCGCATTCACGTCACTTCCGGCGACCTCTTACGGAGGTCCATGCCGTGAAACGTCACCGTGATTCAACGGACATCCCGAGCGCGCGTCGGAATGCGGTATCGATTGCGTTGCCGCATGACAAATCCGGCGTTGACAGAGCGGCGGAAATCGAAGCGCTCCTGGAGCGTGTCGCAACACCGGCCGTGAAGGCCGGTCGCCGACAAGCACTGAACAAATTTCCATCTGACGGCCGGTCGAAGCTCGAACTCGTTCAGGACTCGTTACCGGCGCCGGGGCCGTCGACGCATGCGGCTAACACGGCATTCGTGGCCCGGACGTTCGCCCTGGCATCCGGGACGACGAGCACAATCGATTACATTGCCATGGCGAAGATGGAATTCGAAGACGGCCGAATCGACCAGCCTCTTTGGGCGCGGGCTTTCGTCGGGGCGGGAGGCGACGAATCTGCGGCCATGCCAAACTACTTGCGAGCACGCGCGACGGCGCTCCGGGTGCAACAGCAAGAAAGGATCCGAGCGCACGCGTTGACGCCTTCCCGCGTTCCGTCCGCCTCTCGCCACGCGGCCTCGGATACCGCACGCCGGGGCGCCGGACGCGACACCACAGCCAGAGCCTGGCTCCGCTCACCGATCACAATCCTGGGAATGCTCATTTCCCTGGTCATTGCCGTCACGCTGGTCATCGCATCATCCCGGCCGACGGTTGAGCCGATCGTTGCGTCGCGGTCGCCCGGAGGAACTCAGTCCGGCCCAACGGTGGGCAGCGGCAAGGCGACGCTGGCGAGCAATGGTGCATCGACGAAAGCAGCGGGCCCGGGCGCGGGACAGGATATCAGGACGACTGTTCAGAGATTGAAGGACGCCGACAACTGGAATGATGTTGTGCTGCAGGCCTCGGCCTGGACGGCAAGGGAGCCCGAAAACGCGACGGCATGGAACGAGCTCAGCATGGGCTACGTCAATACGCACCAACTCGATGACGCACACGCCGCAGCCAGAAAAGCGGTGGAACTGGCCCCGAAAAACGCACTCTTCTGGAGAAACCTCGGGCAACTCAGTGTGGATATGGATGCCCCGATCGAGGCGCTCCTCGCCTTCGAAGAGGCGACGCACTGGAACAGCAAAGATGGTTACAGCTTCGTCCAAGCCGGCATCCTCAATACACGACTGGATCACCTTTCGGAAGCGAAGCTCGCATTCGACAGCGCACTGGCGTTGAGTCCCGGGGATGTGAATGCGCGATGCGGCGCGGCCTTTGTTGCACAAAGGCAGGCGCGAGCCGACGTGAAGGCCAAGGATGTATGTCGGGATCTGATCGAACGGGCGAGCAAGGGCGTGGATTTGAGGCGGCCGACCGCATTCAACGATGTGCCGTCGCAAGGGCATTGATCCCGCTGCCTGCAGACGTCGAATTCCTACTTCGCCCGGTTCCCGGTGAGCATTCGGTATCGCGCCATATGCCGGATCGCGTCCTTCGGCTTCGCGAGTCGTTCGTAGAGCAGCGCCAGGTTGTAGTGGCCATCCGCGAGATCGGGATCGCCGGCGAGCGCCGCCTCGTAGGCGAGCACCGCGTCCGGCGCGCGGCCCATGTCCTCGAAAAGGACCCCGAGGTTGTAGAGCAACAGCGGATCGTGGCCGCAGGCGCCGAGCGCGTCGCGGTAGGCCTGCACGGCTTTCGCGTAACGCTTCGATTCGTGCAGCAGCCGCCCGAAGTTGATGTGCGCGTCGAGGAATGCGGCGTCGACGCGGATGGCCTGCTCGTAGGCCTGCAGCGCGCCATCGAGATCCGCCCGCTCGAGCGCGACGCCGCGGTCGAACCATGCCTGCGCCCCGCTCGCCGGCTCGACATCTTCGGTGCGCTCGATCACGCTCATCGCGCCTTCCGCGGGATCGCCGTCGAACGCGAGCAGATATTGACCCGATTCCGCCTGCCAGCGGCTGCCTCCCTCACGCACCACGACGCGATCCGCCACGGCGCCGATGGAAAGTCCGGACAGCGGCATCGCATCGGGCAGATGACGGCGCAGCTCACGCAGCGATCGCGTGATCCGCCGCTTGGGCACCTGCGCGTCCGCCAGCGCCTGCGCGGTGCGCAGCAGGATCAGGTCCTGGAAGGAGAACTGCCACGCGCCGCGCGGTCCGCGCGCCGGCGCGACGAAGCCCGCGGCGATCAGCGACCGGATCGTGCCGCGCGACAGGCGCAGCAATCGCTCGACGTCGCGGACGCCGTAGGGATGCTCCACCGCGATGCCGGACTTGCCGGGCGTTATTTCCTGGCCGCCTTGCGCGCGACCGGTGCCGCGGGCTCAGCCTGCTGGGCCCGCTTGGCCGGCTTCTTGGTTGCCGCTGCCGGCGCGGGCAGGGCCGCGGGTTTGGCAGACGCGGCGCGCGCGGGCCCCTTCTTCTCGAGGCTCGCGCGAAGCGCTTCCATGAGATCGATCACCTGCGCGCCGCCGCCTTCGGGCGCCTCGGCCAGCGTGATCTCCTGGCCCTCGACCTTCTTGTCCACCGCGGCCTTGACGCGCGCGGCGACGTCGTCGGTGTATTGCGACGGATCGAACAGGTCGGAGGTCTGCTGGTCGATCAGCTGCTGCGCGAGTTTGAGCTCCGCCGGCTTCACGTCCGTCTTCGGAATCTCGAGATCTTTAATCGCGCGCACTTCGCCGGCGTAGAGGAGCTGCTGCATGACGAGCCCGTCCTCGACCGCGCGGATCATCACGATGTACTGCTTGCCGCGCGCGGCCCAGCGGCCGAGCGCACAGCGCTTCGACTCGCGCAGCGCGCTCGCCAGCAGCGCGTAGGGCTTGGCGCCGCCCTTGTCGGGTGCGAGGTAGTACGCCTTGTCGAAGTACACGGGGTCGACTGCCTCGAGCGGCACGAACTCGGTGATCTCGGCCATGTGCGTGCCGGCCTCCTCCATCGCCTTCAGTTCCTCCGGCGTGAAGATCACGTACTGGTCCTTCGCGAATTCGTAGCCCTTGACGATGTCCTCGCGCGGCACCACGACTTCTTCCTTGAGGCAGACGTACTGCTGCTTCAGCCGCGAGCCGCATCCCTTGTGCAGCATGTTGAAGGACACCGCCTTGGTCGCCTCGGTGGCCGAATAGAGCTTCACCGGGATCGCCACCAGCCCGAACGAGACGGTCAAACTCGCTATCGATCGTGCAGCCATGATGCCTCCCGCGTGTGCGGCGTGTGCGTGCGAACTGCGAAATATGTCAATGTTTTCCGCACTTTGCAATAGGTCGGCCGGTAGTTCGTGCCAACGCTCGCCCCGCGCTTGCCATTTTTGCAACGGATCCAGCAAGCGGTCGCCCGTGCGGGCAAGGGTCTCCGGAATGCACCGAGCCCAACCGTTCGGATGCCGAGCGCGGGGCTCTCGGAGGCCTGGCGCCGCGCCTCGGATGTTGCAATCAGGCCCAATCGGGCCCCAGGAAGGCAGCGAGCCGGCGCAAACGTTGACCGAACCACGATGCGATTGATAGATTGGCGAGTGACCCACTTTGCAGCTGCGCTTGCGCTGCGCCGGGCTTTCAGGGAGGGGTATGAAATCGAAATTGCTTTCGTTGGGCGCGCGCTGCGCGGCGACGATCTTCGTTTGCGTTCTCGGCGCCGCGGCTCACGCCCAGGTATCCCCGGTGGCAACGGCCGGCGTGACGCTGACACCTACGGGGGGCATCAGCACGCCGATGAGCGTGGCATGGGTTCCCGCCTTCAGCCGGTATTACGGCGGCTCCGGCGGTAGCACGGGTTCGCCGGTGACGGTGTTCTCCGCCGCTGGAGCCCAGCTCGGTCAGGGGTCGACCGGCGTCGACCAGCGAGGCATCTTCTTCAATCCGAACACCGGCTTCCTCGAATCCGTATCGTACAGCGCATGCTGCTCGGCGGCGGACCCGGTCAGGGGGGTGCAGGAAATCAATCTCGACGGCAGCGGCAACCTGGTCGGAACCAATGCCCAACTGCTTGCGGCGCCGATCGCCGCATTGGCCAGCAGCCAAACCATGCCGAGTTACGATTCCGGCGCCGACCGCCTGTACGCGAAGCAGGATGCCTCAGCCGACGTCAACGTGGTCAATCGCACGACCGGCGCATCGGCCGGGACGATCACGCTCAATCTCGCAGCCGCAGGGGTCACCGCGGGCGACGTCAACACCAATGGAGCCAACTTCACCGGCGTTGCCGGATCCGAGCTGGCGATCTACGACTTCACCAATCATCGCGCGCTGGTCTTCGACCTTGCCGGCAACTTCATCGGCGCGAGCCTCCTGCCGGCGATCGCGGCAGGAGACAACACCGACTACGGCACGGGCTATGCCAACGGCCAGTTCTTCGTCTTCGATAATTCCGCCGGGGCCTTCGGGTCCTGGCGCGGCTTCGTCATCTTCGGCGCCGGTCCCGCGGCCACGTCCACGCCGGTTCCCACCATGAGCGGCCCGGGCATCGCAGCCCTCGGTGCAATGCTCGCGCTGCTGGCGATGCTCGCCCTGAGGCGCCGATGGCGGGCCTGAATATCGCGCCCGGGTTCTGCCTCGAGCGCCGAGCCCGACGATCCTGATCAGGTCGTTCGGTCAAGCGCCCGTTCGAGGCTCTGCTTCTTCTTCGCAAGCGCTTCTTTCCAGCGGTCGCCCGTCCGGACGAGGCGCTCCGGCGCGTTCGCGATCGTGAAATCGAGCGGGTGCGCGCCCGCGAGCTCCTCCCATGTCAGCGGCATCGACACCGGCGCGCCGGGCTCGCCGCGCGGCGAATAGGCGACGTTCAGCGTCTTGCCGCGGACGTTCATGTTGTAGTCCATGAAGATCTTGCCGGTGCGCTTGGGAATGCTCCACTCCTGCGTGATGTCCTTCGGATGCAGGCGCATCAGGTGCCGGCCGACCAGCTCCGACACGTGGCGCGCGGCGTCGAAGTCGATCGTGCGCTTGATCGGAACGAACACGTGCAGCCCCGTCTTGCCCGACGTCTTGACGATGGGCTCGAGCGACATGCCCTGCAGGAGCTCGCGCAGCCAGAACGCCACTTCCTTGCCTTTCTCGAAGGCGATCGTGTTGAGTTCGGGCTCGGCACCTTTCGCTTCCTTGCCGGAATAGATGTACGGATCGAGGTCGAACAGCACGTAGTCGGGGTAGTTCAGCACCGAGGCTTCGAGCGATTCGAGCGAGCTCGCGTAGTCGGTGCTCTCCGACACTGCATCCGGACCGGGCCGCGCGCGCGAATGCCAGACGTGAAACTCCAGCGTCCCCGATTGCGCAAGCCATAGCAGCGTCGGGAGGTTGTTGCACAACAGGTAGTCGTGCTGCTCGTCCTTGTGCGCGGAGAACACGGTGATCGATTCGACGAACGCCGGCCGCTCCTGCTCCCAGTGCTTCTGGAAGAACCGCTGGCCGCGGATGCCGTCGGGCATCCGGATCATCGTCAGCGGGCGATCGGCGAGATGCGGCAGCATGTACGGCGAGACCTGCGCCAGGTAAGTGAGAAGGTCACGCTTGGTGTACGCCGGCAACTCGCGCGCCGGGTCCGCCGGCCAATACACGCGATCGAGGTTCGTGAGCTTGATCCGGTGTGGTCCCACCGCCAACGTCAACGCGGCCTTCTTCGCGGCCAGCTGCGCGACGATGTCGTCGATCGGACCGCCCGCCGCAGCATCGGCCTGCGGGCCGGCCGCGACGCGCCGCACATCTTTCGGATCGATGTCGTCGCGCAGGCGCAGAAATACTGGTGCGCGCAGGTGATCATCGTCGGTCCAGCTCTGGAAGCTCACTTCGGCGACGACTTCGGGCTCGACCCACGTCGTCGGCGCATTGAGCTCCGGCTTTTCCGCGAACGGATTGGTCTTTCGCTGCAGCGGCTCCAGGCGCGCCTTGACCTGCTTCAGCGCGCGCTCGTCGAAGCCGGAGCCGACATGCGAGGCGTAGCGCAACTTGCCGTCGTCCCAGTACCCGACCAGCAAGGCGCCGAGCGGCGCGCGCGAGCCCTGTCCCTTGGTGTAGCCGCCGACGACGAAATCCGCGCTCGACGTGGGCTTGACCTTCAGCCACGACGTCGAACGGCGCCCGGATTCGTATCGACTCGCCTTGCGCTTGCCGACCACCCCTTCGAAGCCTGCGGCGAGCGCAGCCGCGCTGAGCGCGACGCCGTCGTCCACCGCGTGCACGAGCTGCACCAGCGGAGAGGGCAGCAGGCACTGCGACGAGATAGCGGCGCCGGTCCGAATAGGGCGACTTGCGCAGATCGATCCCGGCGAAATGCAGCAGATCGAAGCAGAAGAACGCCACCGGCGTGTTGAGATCAGCGGCCGCGATCTCCCGCTCCGTCTTCAGCTGCGCACGATCCTGCAGCGCGCCGAAGGACGGTCTGCCGGTTGCGTCGAACGCCACGAGCTCGCCATCGAGGATCATGCGCCCGCGGCCTGCTGACCCAGCTCCGCGACGACGCGCGGAAACTTGTCGGCCAGCTCGAGCCCGTTGCGCGAGCGGAGCTTGACCGTGTCTCCGTCGATGAAGGCCAGCACCCGGTAGCCGTCGAGCTTCGGCTCCCACATCCAGTCCTCTTTGTGGAATGGCGCGTCGCCCGATTCCGCCAGCATCGGGGCGAGCTTGGCCGGCATCGCCTCGATCTTGCCCGTCGGAGCGAGCTGCGCCGCGGGCATGCGCTGCGCCGGCAGAAACTTGATCTCCTCGACCGTCTTGCCGGAGAGCACCGAGCGATTCTGCGCGGTTACGTCAGTCGTTACCGCGAATCGATCCTTGTGCTTGATCATCAGCCACTGGCTCTTTTCCTTGGTGCGCACCAGTGCGAACGAGCCCTTCAGCTTTTCGCCGCGCAGCAGGATGCTGAGCTTGCCCTTCTCCATCCCGTCGCGGACCTCCTGCTCGGCGCGCGCGCGATCGTGGAACCAGGTGGCACCACCCTCGTCGGGCGAATACACGCCGCAGTCCCAGACGATCACCTCGCCCGCGCCGTACTGCCCGGCCGGAATGACGCCCTCGAACGACGCGTAGTCGTACGGGTGATCCTCCACATGCACGGCGAGCCGCTTTTCGTTACGATCCTGCGACGGACCCTTGGGGACGGCCCAGGACTTGAGGACGCCGTCGCATTCGAGCCGGAAGTCGTAGTGCAGCCGCGTCGCCGAATGCAGCTGGACGACGAAGAGCAGCGGCCCGCTCCCCGCCGCCGGCACCGCCGGAGGCGGCTCGGGCGTGGCCGTGAACGTCCGCTTGGCGGCGTATTCGCTCAGGACTTTTTTCGCCATGACGGATTCTATTGGTTTCGGCACAATGGATGAACAATCACTGGCGATGGACAATTTGCTAGCCCGTCGTCCCCGCGAAGGCGGGGACCCAGCGTCTTTGGGGCATACGACACTGGATTCCCGCGTTCGCGGGAATGACGAAAGGGTTTCGGCACAATGGATGAACAATCGCTGGCGATGGACAATTTGCTAGCCCGTCGTCCCCGCGAAGGCGGGGACCCAGCGTCTTTGGGGCATACGACACTGGATTCCCGCGTTCGCGGGAACGACGAAAGGGTTTCGGCACAATGGATGAACAATCGCTGGCGATGGACAATTTGCTAGCCCGTCGTCCCCGCGAAGGCGGGGACCCAGCGTCTTTGGGGCATACGACACTGGATTCCCGCGTTCGCGGGAATGACGAAAGGGTTTCGGCACAATGGATGAACAATCGCTGGCGATGGACAATTTGCTAGCCCGTCGTCCCCGCGAAGGCGGGGACCCAGCGCCTTTGGGGCATACGACACTGGATTCCCGCGTTCGCGGGAACGACGAAAGAGCGCGCGACGGAGGGCGTGACCCATGGCAACTTCTACACTCCTGGCCGGCGCGAGCGGCTATTCGTACAAGGAATGGAAGGGCACCTTCTATCCGGAGACGATCAAGCCGGAGGAGATGCTGGCGTGGTACGCCGCGCGGCTGCCGACGGTCGAGATCAACAACACGTTCTACCGGATGCCCAAGACCGAGGTGCTCGAGCACTGGGCCGCGACCACACCCGCGGGCTTCCGCTTCTCGATCAAGGCGTCGCAGCGGATCACCCACATGGCGCGGCTCAAGGCGGAATCGGCGACCGAGCCGTTGGTCTATCTCTACAATAACCTGGAAGCGCTCGGCGATAAGCGTGGCCCGGTGCTGTTCCAGTTGCCGCCGAACATGAAGAAGGACCTGCCGCGTCTCATCGCATTCCTCGGCCTGCTCCCCGCCGGCCACCACGCCGCGTTCGAATTTCGCAACGACACCTGGTTCGATGACGACGTCTACGATGCTCTCAAAGGCGCCGGGGCGGCGCTCTGCCTGTCGGAGCGCGAGGACAACGCACCGCCGCTGCTGGTCGAGACCGCGCCGTGGGGCTACGTCCGATTGCGCCTCGAAGCGTATTCGGATGACGACCTCAAGCAGTGGGCGCGCACGCTCGAAGCCACGTTGTGGCAACAGATTTATGTCTATTTCATGCACGAGCCCACGGCGCCGGCGTATGCCGCCGCGCTGATGAAGCTTGCGTTACCGTGACGTCGCTCGGAATCTGCCATGGACGCGGCCCGCGCCTCCCCCAACCACGTTTCGGCAATTCCAAAAGACGCCTATTGCAAGGAGCCATCGGCATGATCAACCTCCTCGCCCCCTGGACGGCTCGACTGCTGAGCGTCCTGCGCATCGTCGCGGGCTTCATGTTCACGTTGCACGGCACGCAGAAGTGGCTGGAGTTCCCGGTGGCGCGACCCAATCCGACCGTGCTGTGGTCGGAGAGCGGCATCGCCGGCGTGCTCGAGTTGGTCGGCGGTATCCTGCTGATGCTGGGCTTTTTCACCCGGCCCGTCGCCTTCGTGCTGTCGGGCCTGATGGCGTTCGCCTATTTCCTCGCGCATGCGCCCGCCGGTTTCTGGCCGATCGTCAACAAGGGCGAGCTGGCGGCGCTGTACTGCTTCGTCTTCCTCTACCTTGCCGCGGCGGGAGGCGGACCGTGGAGCCTCGATCATTGGCTGCGGCACAAGTGAGCGATTGACCGTTGCAGCGATGAGCGCGAACCCAAAGCCGGTGACGATCGCCGTCGACGACGCGCAGAACGTGTCCGGCCTTCTGCAAACGCCCGCGAGCGCTCGCGCCTGCTACGTCGTCGCGCATGGGGCCGGCGCGGGAATGACGCACCCGTTCATGGCGAGCGTCGCGAGCGATCTCGCGCAGCGCGGCATCGCGACGCTTCGCTATCAGTTTCCGTACATGGAGCGCGGCTCGAGGCGTCCCGACACGCCCAAGCTCGCGCAGGCGACTGTGCGCGCCGCGGTGACCGAAGCCGCGCGCCTCGTACCGAAGCTCCCCCTGTTCGCGGGCGGCAAGTCCTTCGGCGGCCGCATGACTTCGCAAGCGCAGGCCACATCACCGCTGCCCGGCGTGCGCGGGCTCGTGTTCCTCGGATTCCCGCTGCATGCACCGGGACAGCCGTCCGACGAGCGGGCGGCACACCTCTTCGACGTCAAGATTCCGATGCTGTTCCTGCAGGGAACGCGCGACGAGTTCGCCGAATTGTCGCTGCTGCAGCACCTCGTCGGACGACTCGGCGCGCGCGCGACGCTAAAGGAGTTCGACGACGCCGACCATTCGTTCCACGTGCCCGCGCGAACGGGACGCAAGGATTCGGAAGTCAGGGTGGAAATGACGGATGCGTTAGCGGAGTGGGTAGGCAGGAACACCTGACGCCACGTCCGTCACGCCGGGCCAGCCGGCGACGGCGAAGCCGCGCCGAGCTGGGGCCGCTTGAACGAGGTGTTAGGCCCCGCGCTATCCATGTTGCGCAAGTTCCTCACGAAGAATGCGCCGCAATGCCGCAGCGGTAAGCGGCTTCTCATCGACCCCTAAGTGCGACCGTAGCACTTCGTTTACCAAGGTCTGGTAACCCTTCCCCGTCTTCTCGGAAAGCGCTTTGAATCGCTCAATCACAACATCGTCCAAATAAATGGTAATGCGCTTTTTCCCCTCAGATGATAGGACTGCGCCCCGTGTTCCTTTGGAAAAGTCATATTCCTTTTTCATAGGCTCGAACTTCCTTCGGCTCCGCCGCGCGCACGGAGATAATTCGCGCATCATCACCGCGGAACGTGTAAACGACAACACGAAGATAACCGAACACGTTCATTCCAACGGAAATGAAGCGCTGTTCGCCCTGTGACGAGGAATCTTCAATCGTCAGCGCCAGCGGATCGTTAAGCACACCGTCTCCCTCAATCAGGGAGATTCCGTGCCTTTTCCGATTCGCGGCGTCCTTGGCTGGATCAAAGATGCTCGGCATGCATATGTTATATGTATATGCCCGGATTTGCAACCCTGGCGAGTTGCCCGGCGGGTCCTAATGAAATTGGCTAACCGGCATCCCACGTCCCGATGCGGCCCACCCATCCGGGACGTCCGCGTTGAGCGCGTGAGGCGCAACTCACTAGCGCATCGTGTTTCAACGCGACACATGCCGATATCGACCGGACGGATGAGGGCCCCGGGCCGGCACCCGCAGCGCCTCGTCGCGGGACCGACCTGCCACTGCATATTGCGTTCCACTTTCACGCCGCGAGCGCGCAAAAAAGTCCTGCGAATAACCGCCAGAATCCGGAACCCGCCGGGAACGGAAAAATCAAAACCTATCCACGGCAGGAGTAAACGAAGGAGACCCTAATGTCGCACTACGTAGATGGATTTGTTGTACCGGTGCCGACCCACAAGCTCGACGCATATCGTCGCAACGCGGAGAAGTTCGGCAAGATCTGGATGGAATATGGCGCCCTCGAATATGAGGAATGCGTGGCCGACGACGTGAAGCCCGGCAAGATCACGTCGTTTCCGCAGGCCGTGCAGCTCAAGGACGACGAGACCGTCGTGTTTTCGTGGATCACCTACCGCTCGCGCGAAGAGCGCGACCGCATCAACGCCAAGGTGATGGAAGATCCGCGGGCGAAGGAGCTGATGGATCCCAAGACGCTGCCGTTCGACGGCAAGCGCATGTTCTGGGGCGGATTCAAGACCATCGTCGAGCAGTCGCGGGATTCGGTCGCCGCGCATTAGCGATCGGCGCGTCACCGTTGTTCGTCTATCCCGCTGTCCCAAGGCAGCGGAAGGGGATGATGCGGCAAGGCCTGCCCGCTTGACGCATCATCCCCGCCATGGTTGTCGCCCCTGCGCGCAATGAAGGGGTAATATCGCGCCCACGCCCGGTGCAACGCCGGCCAGACTGAGGGGGGAGACAATCGTGGCAACAGCGATGCCCGCAATGACTGCGGGCGCCCGTCTTGCGGGCGAAAACCGCTTCTTCGTGGGGATGGCGCTCGCGATCCTCGTCGTCGTCTTCATCGGCTTCGCGCGAAGCTTCTTCCTGCAGCCGCTGTTCCCGGAGTGGCACCGGCCGTCCGAGACGATCTTCTACGTTCACGGCGTGGCGTTCACCGCGTGGATCGCGCTGCTGATCGCGCAGGTGTCGCTGGTCGCGGGCAGGCTCATCGAGCCGACTCCGCAGCCGTTGCCGGCGCTGTCTTGCGTGCCGGGAAATTCTCCGTGAGGCGAAACCGCTCCTGCGGCAGGTGTAGTTCCGCTCCGCCGATGTCGAAGTGGCGGATATAGGCCACGTTCGACTGCGCCACCGAGGAGTTGGCCTGCGACTCGGCGCCCGGCGACGCGACGTTCACGTACACGTCTACGCACGCGATCGCCTCGAACGGATCGTGACTGCTCGCTGACGAGTGCCGGATCGCGACGTGCGCGCGCGGATCCTGGCTGTGGATTTGCTCCGCGAGCGCCTGCCGGCGTTTCTCGTCGCCCCACGCGGCGCGCAGCTGCCGTGCCTGCGCGAGCGTCTCGCGCGAGAGCGCCGGCCAGTACACGCCCTCTTCCACGATCTTACCCTCGGCGTTTGCACGCGCCCACGCGAACGAATCCGCCACCGGAATGCCTTCGACGACCCGCTGCAGCACCGAGTAGTAGCCCGTGACGTGTGGCACCGCGCGCTCCTTCTCGTCGCCGCGGCCCGTCACCTCGACCAGCATGCGGCTCTGCACCGTACCGATCTGGTCCGCGGGAACGCCGCTCTTGCGGAAATAGTCGAGCACGAACGCGTCGTGCTCCGCCGGCGTCTTGCCTAGCGGCGGCAACTTCTGCGCGCTCGAAGCCGCCTTCGGCACGCCGTAGACACTGCCGTTGACCTGATCGAGCGCGAGCGTGCCTTCCGCGCCCGTGAGCTTGAAATACCCGTGTTCGCTCGCGCGAGAGCTGCCCGCGCCGACCGAGAAGCGCGAACGATCCGCGCCGTGTTGATAGCCGGACGCGCCGCCTTCGGGCGCCGTGATGACGCCGGATGGCGGCTCAGGGATTTTTACCTGCGTGGCGCAGCCGCCCAGGGCGAGCGCGGCGACGGCGAGGAGGCTCCGAACGAGAACGAAGTTATGAGTGTTCATTTACTTGAGCTCGAAGATGGTGTCGTCGGTGATCGTCGAAGCGAAGTTGCACAGCCAGCGCGCCCAGTAGATGTCCTTGCCCTTCGCATCCCAGCCGTCGTTCTTGATCTCGCTCCAGTCCTCGTCGAGGTGTTTGAGCGCGCGCGCCGAGTCGTTGTCGTAGGCGATGACGAAGTGGCAGCCGCTCGCGTCGAAGCCGCCGTTCGGCAACGAGTTCATCGCCACGAGCCATGATTGCGAGACCGAACTGCCGGAGTCCTGCGCCCACCGCTTGCCGAATGCAGCGCCGCGACCCGGGTCGTTGAGGTAGTCGCCCGTGATCGGCAGCGTCGTTGCGAGAACGTGCACGCCCGCCATCGCGCGGTTCGTTTGTTCGTACCAGAAGGACGCCAGCACGCCCCAGCTCGCGTCGAGCACGACGAAATTCGTGCCGCCGTCCGTGCCCGCGCCGGCCCAACCGCCCGCGTTCGAACTTTCTCCCCACTTGGCGCGGCCGCCGCTGTAGTTAGCCAGGTTGCCGAACATGTTCTGAGAGCTGTTGACGACGAGCGACCGTTCGTTGTTGTAGACGCATTGCGAGGTGTCGCCCTGCGCGTGGCCCGGCAGGCCCGCCGCCTTGCAGACGCCGCGCGCGCCGTCATGCAGCGGCGGCGACGTGCACTCGGTCGAGTGACTGCAGCGGTGCGACGGGTTCTCCCCATACGGCACCAGGAGCCCGTGACCTGAGAAGAACGAAATCGCCGTGCCCGGCTGGTCGAAGTTGCTCTGGTCCCAGGTGTCGTTGTCGAGAAAGTCCGTGTCGTACACGTCGGCGTCCTTCCACCGGGCGAGGACGCGCCATTCGTTGTTGCTGTCGGCCGGCGTCAGCGCAGCGATGAAGCCGTCGCCGTCGGCGTGCGAGTTTGGGAGATCCCGGTTGCCGCCGTAGTTGTTGACCGTCTCGACCACGAGGCCGTTGCTCGCGCACGCCGCGAGCGTGGCGAGCGCGAGTGCGAGAAGCGCGATGCGTATCGGCATGGCTGGCTCCTTACGAATCAGCAACTTGTGGCTGAATCACTGGCGAACTTTCCATCGGCGCGATTTTACTCGCGTTTCGGGCATTGTCGTTTTGGCGATAATGGCAGCTCGATGCGCACGATCGATGAAGCCTTTGGTCCCCGGCCACCGCTGACCACAGAAGCGGCCTGCGAGATGGTTGTGCGAAGCGGTGCGATCGTGGCGATCCTCGTGGAGGGCTGGAGCGATCAAGCGGCTCTTGAGGCGCTCGCACATCGGCGCGGCTGGAACCTCGCGGCCGAGCGGATCGTCATCCTTCCCATCGGCGGCGCGACGAACACCGGCAACTTCCTGGATGCATTAGGCCCGCCGGGGCTAGGAGTGCGGCTGGCGGGACTGGTCGACGCAAGTGAGGAACAGTACCTTTGGCGCGGTCTCGAGCGCGTGGGGCTTGGTACGAACCTCAGTCGCTCGAGGGCGGAGGCGCTTGGATTTTTCGTGTGCGACGCGGACCTCGAAGACGAACTGATCCGCGCGCTTGGCGCCCCCGCGGTGGAACGCCTGCTTGCTGATCAAGGCGAGCTCGAGTCGTTCCGCCGCTTTCAGGACCAACCCGCTCAGCGTACAAGGGAGGGCCACGCCCAGCTGCGGCGGTTCATGGGCACGCGGGCGCGGCGCAAGATTCGCTACGGCGCATTGCTCACAAACGCACTTGACCTGCGCTGCGTCCCGCGCGCGCTCGACGCGGTGCTCGCACACGCGCGCGAGTCGCAGCGCACCAACGCCAAGTGAAAAATCGCTGGCCTGGAAGCGCCGTGATGACTGCTTGAATCGCGGCAGATCACCGCCGGCCAACCAAATATCCGGTCCAATGCCGGCGCGTGAGCCACAGCAATCCCGCGAGCGCGACGAGCATCCCGGGCACGCCGATGATCCACCGGGCGCGCGTTTGCGCTTTCCCGCGAAGCGTTTCCTGGACGAAGCGCTCGCCGCGCGTCATCTCGTTGAAGGTCTTCTGGTACGACGCGATGCGCCGTATCTCGTCGTCGGACAGCGGCGTTTCCTGGTAGCGCGCCGCTTTCTCCATCTCGTTGAATGAGCGGTGGCCCGCGCGACCTTACGTAAATCAGGTCCGCGAATATCGTAGCAGATCAAGGCCGAAGTGAGGGGGGACTCCTTGGGCGGACTCTGCCCGACCCTTGCGGCGCCAGCACGGTTAGCAAAAATGCGAACCCCCATCGGCCTGCAGGAACGCGCGCAGTGGGCCTTGGTTGGGCGCCGGATCGTCCCAATGGCTGATGGGCTGGTCTGCCGGTGCGAGTTAACATTCTTGCTAACTATTTAGCCCAAGCTGTACACCCGCCGTGCAACAGTGCTCGCAAGTACTGGCCAGGAACCTCGCGGCGCTGCCGGAAGGCGGGCGCAAAAGCAGGCGTGCGCGGACGTTCAAGACAGATCGTACATTGCAAATGCTCGTCGCCGACCTCGCAGCCGCACGCACGGCAGCGGGAATGACACAGGAGGAAGTCGCCGCGAGAATGTGGACAACGAAGAGTGTTGTTTCGCGTCTGGAGAGCGGTGTGGGCACGCGCCCGACATTGACCACCATCGAGAAATATGCGGTGGCGGTGGGCGCGATCGTCGAAATTCGCGTGCGGACGAGGCGGTAGCCGCGCCTTCCCGGGCGCCGCGTCAACTGAACCTAAGGCCGCGAAGGCCCCTTTGCGCCCGCGTGTCCGGTTTCGCTGAGAACTTCGATCCTTGCCCGGGCGACGCCGGTGGTCATTGCGAGCGCAGTGGCAGCGCTCGAGGAAAGATCAATGATTCTTCCCCGAACGTGCGGGCCGCGATCATTGATACGGACCCGCACCGACTTGCCATTGTCGAGATTGGTTACCTTGACCACGGTTCCGAATGGCAAGGTTCGATGCGCTCCCGTGTAAAGTTTGCCATCGTACTGCTCTCCGCTCGCCGTGATTTTGCCGTTGAACTGCGTGCTGTATACCGACGCCAGGCCCTCCTCTGCCGGCAGCGACGAAGCGCCATTTGCGACGGTTGCGATCACGCACATGCACACGGCTGATACCGCGACGTTAAAGGCAGAGAACGTCACGTTGCGCTCCCTGTTCCCTAGCACAGCCGGGTCCGTTTCACCGCTGCGAGGTCGCTGTGGCTGCCGCTTGCGCTCGCCGCATCAAGCTCGGATGGAGGATCCCAAGTCTTGGAGTCTGCCCAAAGGATGGAATGGGCGGAACGCGGAACCATTCATCTGTGTACGGAACAATGGCCCTATTCCGAAGATCGAACTTCGTGGCAAAGCTTAAGCCAGCTGCGCGATATGCCTCGCCATCCGCCGGCGAAATCAAGAACTCGCCAGAATTGAGACGGTCAGTCTTTTGCGATGTTCCATAGGCTACGACGACGGCCTTCGTCTTGTCGGCCAATTCGGCGATTCCCACAACAAGAGCCGGTCTGGGCTTCGGCCCTGGCTTGCCGATGATTGCCGGGAATCGGCAATAAACGATGTCACCGAGGGCGGGAAGTGGAAACTCGCTTGCTGCCACCTGGTTTCACTTTCGAAGACTCGTCGAACAGCGTTTCCACCACAACTGCCCCACCATGTTTCTTGCGGACAATCGCAGCAATTGCCCGATGCTGTGCTTCGGTGACCGGCCCACTATCGCGTGGATATTGCGGGACGTAACGCTGAGCGAGCTCTGCCAAAGCACGATGCACGGCCGCGGTTTCTGACAGGTCCAGTGCGCGTGCGATCTCTTTCATTGTTGCGCGGCTGACACCCTCTTTCGAATCCTTGTCGCGAAAGCGAATGAGCAGGGCTTCGTCGGACATGGCGCTTCCCATTGAGACGTTAAAAGATATCAAAAATATATCATTCTGGGGTGTTCACGTCAAGCCTTGGCTGCAGAGCCGACAGCGAAGTATGAGTTATCGCCGAGACACCGATTCAAACGCGCTATTGGTGGTTTAATCAAAATCAGACCTACCGACACGAAGTGCCGGGACGGGCAGCCGTCGCAGGGCCGCCTATGGGAGAACGGACAGCAGACGCCAAACCGATGGACCTTCTTCGCTCTATAGCGGCCGCATGCCTGCCCCTGTCAGGCGCTCAGCTGTGCCATCCATTCTCGCGTCAGGCGGTATAAATACTACGGTCCCATCCCGTCCTCTGGTGAGCAGCACACGATACACATTCTTCCTCACTGTCAGCGGATCCTTGAGTGGCGGCCGATTCTTACCGGCAAATTCGATCGACCAGTCATCGGCTGTCCACAACAGATCCGACCCCCAGGCAAGCAGCGCGCAATCGAGTTCGAGCCCCTGCGAAGAGAATTCGGTCGCGACCGTCTCCAACTGGCAGCAGGATTGCGCATCGGTTGGTTCGGCGTTGTACCAGGGCCCGACACGCAGTCGCTTGGTTGTCTGAAATGTATTGTCTACGTTGAACTGCGGCAGCCACTTGTCCTTTGATGATGCCACGAGCCCGTAACGAGCGAATCGCGCATCGGCATACCGTTCGCGCAAGTACGCGCGTGCAGCTTCGAGGTCGCGGGTTAGCAGAAACCGGTGTCCACCGTCGTGTAGTTCGTCGCCCCAAGCACGCAATTGGTCACTTGCCAGGCCATCGAGCAATCCGGCAACGAACTGGTGCACTTTAGGGGTTAGGTGGAAGCGAATCTCGGTGTCGAGGCTTAGTGCCGGATTCCATTGCGTCGGACCCGGCAGGTGGCGGAAGATCTCAGCGAAGCCGGGTGCAGCGTGCACCGTCCAGTCTGCAGCATGCTTCGAATTCTCTACGGCGGCCGACCAAAGCGGAACGCCGCCTTCCTCGCCAACATGGATGGCCTGGCCGTCGCCAATCAGCGCCACCAAAACGCACCACCCCGGTACTCGTTCGCAGAATTCGAGTAAGTGCTCGGGTTCGGACTTCGCGACTGTCCCGCCGTGCACATGTGCAACACGTTCGGCGTCGTGCGCTCGCTGTGCCTCGTCGAATACGATAAGGTGCTCCGGAGGCACTGGAGCCCCGGGCCGGGTGTGTTGCCGCACGTAGTCCTTGATTGCCTGGACGAAGGTCCGACCAGCACCACCGGCATCCTTCAATGCGTCTTGCAGTACCTGTACCAAGGGCCCGTTCCCCGATAGGTAAACTGCGGGCGATGCCATCCGTCCATTTGCGCGCGGCACGGCGAGGTCGTCGAGCCAGTGCGCGTGAACCAGTTGCAGTCCGACCAGAGTCTTTCCCGACCCTGGCACGCCGCTGAGCAGGACGAGATGTCGCGTGCGCGATTGTGCGGCTTCGCGTGCGATCGCGGAGATGTATTGCAACGCGGGATCGGTTGCGGCGCGCGCGCGGTTGATCATTGGCAGCTCGCGTCGGTGAAATAGCTCGCGGGCAGCCTGGACGATCGTTGGCAATGGCGCGTACGAGTCGAGTGCCAGAAACTCAAGAGCGCTAACGGCTGGCTCGCCGGAGGCTGAGAGTTTCTCGAGCAATCTATGGAGCCCCTCGGGACCTATAACCTGCACGCCATCGCACTCGACCGCTTCTGCGCCGCCACCGCGCACCAGCAGTACTGGCGTGACCTGCCGGCCCGCGCAGGCCGCATGATAGGCGCGCAGGTCACGGGCGTAGCCAAATGCTTGGTCAAGCGCTGCTCGAGAAGGGTTAAGGGCGCCCTTGAGTTCCAAGACCGCGACGCAACCGCGCTGGAGGACAATTACGTCGGATCGCCGCGAATCGCGAGGTAGTTCGTATTCTAGGATGGCTGTGTATTCCTTCGCTACATAGTCACGCGCCTCGAGCTCGCGGCACTCTCGTTGCAACCACGGTATAGATTGATCCCAAGCACGGACCTGCTCAGGCGAAGCGTCAGTGACAAATTCCTGTAATCGGAGGCGGACGACGCGCGGCGCGGAACCGGAGAAGGTGTTCAGGCTCGATTGCCATCCGTAGCGGTCGTATAAGAGGTCGCTGTCCATGGGCGGCCAGGATACCGCGATTGATGCCAAAACGATGCCCACGACATCCGTCACCGGATAGCGGAGTCCGGCACACTAGCTGATAGTTTTCGAGCCCCCATTTTCAGCCCGTCGCATGCAGGAGAGACTCCGATGAACGATTCCGAGATCCGCGCATTCCTGACCATTGCACTCATGGCTGCGCTTGCCGACGGTGCCAAGGACGACCGCGAGAGCGCCGCGTTGAAAAGCCTCGCCGGGCGCCTTGGCGAGGGCCGGATCGATCTCACCGACGTCTACGACGACGTGCTGGTGCGCAAGATCTCCATCGCGGATGCGGTGCGGCCCATCACCACGACGGAAGCCCGCCGCCAAGCCTACGAAACCGCAGTGGCGGTCGCGGCCGCCGACGGGGCGCACTCGCCGGCGGAGGGCGCGTTCCTGCGCGATCTCGCCGCGGCGCTCGGCCTGCCCGCGGAGGAAGCGCAGGGTTATGTGGCGCAAGCCGATGCCGTCGCGGGAGCCGCGGGCATCGCCAGCGCGAGCGGTGCCGAGCCGGTCCGCCAGGTGCAAGGGCACGTGATACCGGATGCGACCACATTGGACCGGCAGATCGTGAATGCATCCGTGACCAACGCCGCACTGGAACTGTTACCCGAATCGCTCGCCTCGATGGCGATCCTCCCGCTGCAGGTGCGGCTCGTCTACCAGATCGGCAAGGCCTACGGCTACGAACTCGACCAGGGGCATATCAAGGAATTCGTAGCGACCTTGGGCGTTGGCCTTACCGGACAGTACCTCGAGCAGTTCGGGCGCAAGTTGCTGGGCGGATTGCTGGGTACCGTGCTGGGCGGCGTCGGCCGCGCGGTCGGCCATCAGACGGCGAGCTCGGGCATGGCGTTCGCGACAACCTGGGCACTCGGACAGCTCGCCAAGCAGTACTACGGCGGTGGTCGCACGCTCGATGCCGGAAAGCTCAAGAGCGCGTTCGCGCCGCTGCTCGAGCAGGGTCAGGGCCTGATCGGTCGGTACGGTGCCGAGATCGCAGAGCGCGCACGCACGATCGATGTGCGCAACCTGCCGGCGCTGATAAAAACTGCGTAGTAGAGACCGAGTTCGGACGACGCACGCATCGGACGAACGGATGAGTGCGGCGGATGACGCGACCGCGGGACAATCGCGTGGGGAAGGGTTGATGCCCATTCGTGCTTCCGATCCTTGACGCGATGTATTCCACAGGATACACTTGCATTCATTCGAGATTCGGGAAACGTTCACCTACGTTCGGTGGTTCGAGCGGTTGCGGGATCGGCGGGCGCAGGCGCGCATTCTGGAACGAGTGCGGCGGCTTTCGTTTGGCAACCCGGGCGACTGCGAACCGGTCGGCGAGGGCGTTTCCGAATTGAGGATCAACTACGGTCCCGGCTATAGAGTTTATTTTCTGCAACGTGGCAACGTGTTAATCGTCCTGCTTGCAGGCGGTGACAAGCGTTCGCAGCACCGCGATATCGATATCGCCCTGCAGCTTGCCCGTAGCTTTTAGGGAACAAATCATGGCCAAAACTAGGACGCGGCCCTACGACACCGCGAATTATCTAAAGACCATCGACGACATCGCGGGCTATTTGGAGGCAGTGCTGGAGGATGGCGATCCGGAGCTCATTGCGGCAGCGCTGGGCGACATTGCACGGGCCAAGGGGATGACGCAGCTCGCGCGCGCGACGGGCCTCGGCCGCGAGAGCCTGTACAAAGCACTTTCCGCCAACGGAAACCCGGAATTCGCCACGGTACTCAAGGTTGTGAGGGCATTAGGGCTGAAGCTCACCGCGACGCCGATGTCGGAGCGCCCCAGGAAGCGCGGCCAGCGTAAGACGCCAAAGCTAGCGGCCGCCGCCTCGGCGCGCCTTTGACGGAGATTTTGCCAATGGCCAAAACCGCTAGCCGAGTCCTCGACGCCGTCCTCGAAGGGGCACGGGACCTGCATTCCGCGGGGTTTATCGACAAGCGCCGGATGCGCGAATACGAAGTCCTCTGCCTCGCACCCATTCCGGCATATTCGAGCAGGCGGATCCGCGCGCTGCGCGACCGGCACAAGCTGAGCCAGGCGGTGCTGGCGTCGATGCTCAATACGAGCCTGTCGACGGTGCGCCAGTGGGAGATCGGAGAGAAGCGGCCGAGTGGTCCGTCGTTGAAGCTGCTGAATCTGCTCGATCGCAAGGGGCTTGAGGCGTTGATTTGACGCGCAATGTGGTCACATCCGGCGCTGATAAAAACCGCGTAGTGGCGCATCAGGGTTGAAATTGATACGGCGGCAGCGTCGACAGGCGGGTGTCTTCGCGCGGACCGCCCGCGGTGAAGTGATACAGGGATTGCCAGCGCTCGTCTCGGATGCCTAGCAATCGATGCATTTCATCGTCGAAAAAGCAGCCTATCCCGGTCGCCCGCACGCCTGCCGCTTCCGCTTCGAGATAGAGGGCGTGACCCAGCAGGCCGCATTCCCAGAAGAGGTGACGATAACGCCACGGCTCTTCCCGCGCGCGTTCGACGTGCGCGAGCATGCCCAACGCGAAGCAGGAGGCGGCCGCGATGTCCTGGTGACAACAGATCGACTTTGCGCTGGCGCGCAGGTCGTACGGCAACAACAGGTACAGCGGCAGGTGCTGGGGACCGGTCTTGTGCCAGAGCCAATCCGGGCGCATCGCTTGCTGCATCTCGGCCAGGTCCGACGGCTCGCGCAGGAATAGGTACAGTCCGGGATCGAGTCCCGCCACGCGATGCACCATGAGCGCGGCGTGGACCAGCGGGCCTGAAGCAAGTGCGTTCCACGGCGGGACGCGCTCGCGTACGAGGAGCGGGTCCAGCATCGCGAAAAATTGTTTCAGCGCTGATGGTCGTGTGGCCGTCGAAGTCCACCGCACTGCGCCGCTGCCGAGCCAAGGTCGCAAAGGACAGATCGAGTGTCGGCTGGGCGGGCGGCGGCAACGCCACGGGGATCGGGTCCGGGTGAGCCGGTGTCGCGGGCTTTTCCGTGGCATGCTCGATCGCATCGATGTCCGGCCATGGCACATGCTCGGCGCTCAGCCGGTTGGCGCGGCCGAACCAGCGGGCCGCAAGGGCTGCGTCTTTCATGCGCTCGAGCGGTGGCAGCGGCGAGCCTGTGCCGATCCACAACAGGCAATCGGGGGCCTCGCGCTCCGCGTCGCCAAAATCCTGTTCGCGGGCGAGACCCAGCAATGTTGCGACGAGCTGGTCGCTGGCCCCATCGAGGACGCGCGTCTGCCACCCGAGTGCGGCGGCGGCGTATCCCAGCGCGCCGATCGCATGCCCACAATCGTGCTGACAGTACCGCCAGCCGCGCATTCCGTATTTCCACGCCTCGCGCCAATGGATCGAGCTGATGCCGACGATGACGCCGTTGCCGGCGAACGCCGATGTCCATGTCGCATCGTCGAGCTCGGCGCGTCGCTCCAATACGTGGTCGCGACTCAGGTAGTGGTAGACGCCGGCCGGGAGACCGGGGAGCGATGAGCACAGCAGATACGCTTCGGTCGGATGCAGGTTGCCGCTCGAAGGATTGCAGCGCAGCGCCCAGCGCGTGCTGCCGTAGGATTTCCACGCGGACAAGCCAAGCGACAGTTCGAACAGGATTGCCACGCTGCGCACATCGAACGCAAACGGAGCCGGCAGTTCGCCGCGACGGATGGCGTTGAATCGCGTCGGCAGCTCGCTAGCGACCAGCGGCAGCTTGATGGCCGAAGCGCCGGCGAAGGACCGAAAGGGATCGGGTTGATTGGCCCAATCCAGCTCGCCGGGACCGGGCGCGTAGCGGTCGATCCGGTGTTTGCTGCGATCGTGATACCCGAGCAGAGCCGATGCCGGCATCTGACTTGACGCTCAGGCGGCTCGTTCGAGCGCCGGTTCCTGCAGCGCCCGCGCGTACGAGAACGTGGACATGGTGGTTTCCTCCGCCACCTGTTATGCGCCGCCGCGTGCCGATGGTCAAGAAATCCGGACTGGTCCGGACCGTTCAGCGACGCACGCATCGGACGAACGGATGAGCGCGACGGATGACGTATTGGTTGGAGAATTTCCGAATTGGCGCAGCAGGCCATTTGGCGCTTGCAAGCCTGTAGCCAATAAGCTACAATGCTCGAATTCGAAATTCTCCACTACGTTACCTCGGCCGGTCGCGACCCGTTCGGAGAATGGTTGAATGCAATGCGCGACCGTCGCGCTGCTGCGACGATCTTGCTGCGTATCAGGCGGCTGCAGCGCGGCCTGTTCGGCGATTGCAAGCCCGTGGGAGGCGGAGTGTCGGAGCTTCGAGTCGACATCGGTCCTGGCTATCGCGTGTATTTTGGACGGGCAGGCGAAAACATCATTCTGCTGCTTTGCGGCGGAGACAAGAGACGACAACATGACGACATCACGCAGGCAAAGCGGTACTGGTCGACGTATTCGCGCGCCGCGGGTCCGCACCACGGGGCACACTGACTATGTTCGCCGCTGGCTCGCCGACGACAACAACGCAGTTGCGCTGCTGGATGCCGCCTTCACCGGTGGCGACGAAGGCGACATCATGTACGCGCTGCGCGAAGTGGCGATGGCGAAGGAGGGCGTCGCGGGGGTCGCGGAGGCGACCGGCTTGTCGCGGGAGACGCTATACAGGACACTCAGCCGTTCCGGCAACCCGCGGCTTTCGACGCTGCTTGCCGTCATGCGAGCTGCGGGAGTGAGACTCAAGGTGGAATCCGTCAGCTGACAGGGGGGCCGGTCGTGCCTAGGCCATCCAGCCAATTTCGCCCCCCTCGACGTCCTCTACGTTACGCAAGTGCAGGCGCAGCGCGCCTGTCTTCACCATGCGCAGATGCTCGACTAATTGCTCTTGCAAGGTGTTGTCAAAAGTGACAACATACACCGATGAAAGTCGAGCGATTGGAAGTTGTGCGCGGAAGCGGGAACGTCTACCGCGACTTCAGTAAGGACAACGCGGACGTTAAGCAATTCAAGGCGTTGCTGGCGGCGGAAATCATCAAGACGCTGGACCGCGATCGCCTCTCGGTGCGCCACGCACATGTGCGCACCGGTATCGCCGCGGCAGATTTCTCCCGGATCCGAAACGCTAATCTCGGTCGCTTCACGCTCGACCGGCTGGTAGGAATTCTCAATCGCCTCGGGTCCCGAGTTGAACTGAAAGTGAAAGTCAAGCCAGCGATAAACCTCGCGCACCTGCAACCGGAATGAAATAACCCGCATATCGCGACGCTGGGCGTTGGCCTTACCGGACAGTACCTCGAGCAGTTCGGGCGCAAGTGGCTGGGCGGATTGCTGGGTACCGAGCTGGGCGGCGTCGGCCGCGCGGTCGGCCATCAGACGGCGAGCTCGGGCATGGCGTTCGCGACAACCTGGGCACTCGGACAGCTCGCCAAGCAGTACTACGGCGGCGGTCGCACGCTCGATGCCGGAAAGCTCAAGAGCGCGTTCGCGCCGCTGCTCGAGCAGGGTCAGGGCCTGATCGGTCGGTACGGCGCCGAGAAATGGCACGGCGGTAGCTGTGTTATTCAGCCGAATAACGGACTGGACCATCCCCCTTGGCAAATCAATGCGGTCTACTTTCCCGTAAGCTTCTCCTTGGTCCCCCGACCAAAGCATCAGGCGGTGCCTCGAGCCCGCCACTTATCCACAACTCCGGAGACATCCCCATGAATCACCAATCAGCCATCGCCGCCGCGCTCGCCGGCATCTTCGCCCTCGGCGTCGCCGCCACCGCGGTCAGCGGGCCCGTCGCCCAGCCCACCGGGACGGAAAAGTGCTACGGCATTGCCAAGGGCGGCCAGAACGACTGCGGCACGGCCAAGCACGCCTGCGCCGGCCAGGGCGCGAAGAAGGACAACGACGCCGGCGAGTGGAAGTACGTCGCCAAGGGCACCTGCGAAAAGGTCGGCGGCAAGACGATGGCCCCGAAGATGTAATTGCGGCAACGTTCGCGTTGACCGGCCGGGCGGCGCGCCGTCCGGCCGGTCGCTTCATGAAATCCTCCCCCGCTTCGCTCGCTGGCGCCGGCATCGGCCTGCGCGCGCCGCACGTCCGGCAGGTGCTCTCCGAGCGGCCGGCGGTGCCGTGGCTCGAGGTCCACAGCGAGAACTACTACGTGGACGGCGGGCCCGCGCTGGCGGCGCTGACGCGCCTCCGCGCCGACTATCCGCTGTCGCTGCACGGTGTCGGCATGTCGCTCGGCGGCGCCGACCCGCTCGACCGCGCCCACCTCGCGAAGCTCGCGCGCCTGATCGAGCGCACCGAGCCCGCGCTCGTCTCCGAGCACCTGTGCTGGAGCGGGATCGGCGGCCGGGTCCTCAATGACCTGCTGCCGCTGCCATACACCGACGAAGCGCTGGCGCACGTCTGCGCCCGCGTCGCCGAGCTGCAGGATTACCTCGGCCGCGAGATCCTGGTCGAGAACGTGTCGACCTACCTGGCCTTCGCCGACGCGACGATCCCCGAGTGGGAGTTCGTCGCCGCGGTCGCGCGCCGCACCGGCTGCAAGCTCCTGTGCGACGTCAACAACATCTACGTGAACGCGACGAACCACGGCTTCGACGCCGATGCGTATCTCGCGGCGTTGCCGCGCGAGGCGATCGCCGAGATCCATCTCGCCGGCTTCGACGCGTCGGGACCGTGCCTCATCGACACGCACGGCGCGCCGGTCGCGCCGGACGTGTGGGCGCTCTACCGCCGCGCGATCGCGCGCTTCGGCCCGGTGCCCACCTTGATCGAATGGGACACCGACATTCCGCCGCTCGCCACACTGCTCGCCGAGGCGGCGACGGCGCAGACCATCCTGGAGACGCCCGATGCCCTCGCTGCGTGAGCTGCAGCAGGAATTCGCCGCCGCGGTGCTCGCGGGCGACGGCGTGCCGCCGCCGTTCGCGACGGTGCCCTCGGAACGCGGCGCGGAGCGCCTCGCGATCTATCGCCGCGCCGTGTTCGCCAACTATCGCAATGCGCTGGGCGCCACGTATCCGGTGGTGAAGAAGCTGGTCGGCGAGCCGTTCTTCCACGCGGCGGTCGATGCGTTCGTGCTGGCGCATCCGTCGGTGTCGGGCGATCTCAACGTCTACGGCGGCGAATTCGGGGCTTTTTTGGCGGGATACGGGCCTGCGGCCGCGTTGCCGTACCTGCCGGACGTCGCGCGACTCGAATGGGCGATGGACGAGGCGAGCCGCGCCGCGGACGACGACGCTTCGCCCGACGCGGTGCTGGCGGCGTTCGCCGCGATTGCACCGGAGCGCCTGCCGGCGTTGCGGTTGAGACTTGCGGCAGCGTGCCGGCTGGTCGCCTCGAAATTCCCGATCCTGCGCATCTGGCAAGTGAACCAGTGCGGCGCGAAAGAGGATGAGCGCGTGTCGCTCGACGAAGGCGGCGTGGCGGTGCTCATCCGCCGCGACGCGCACGGCGTGTCGCTCGCCCGCATCGGCGCGGGCGAGCACGCGTGGCTCGCGGCGCTGGCCGCGGGCGCGACGCTCGGCGCCGCGATCGACGCCGCGCAGGACGCCGACGCGACGTTCGACCTCGGCAGCACGCTGCGCGAGCGCATCGCCGACGCGACGATCGCGGAAGTCACCTAACGTAAGTTGCCCGCCGCCGTGGCGACCCATTGGCACGACACGAACCCTGTGCGTACTCAGTCTGAGAGGCGTGACATAACTGCCTGTCGTCGTTCCCGCGAAGGCGGGAACCGAGTGTCTTTGAAAGTCGCTGGGTTCCGGCTCGCGCCCGCGTTGCGGGCGCGTCCGGAATGACGTGGAGTAATGCGACGAACTTGCAATTCACGACCCAGGAGTGCACGACCATGGAAGCCGCCACCGTAACACCGCCGTCTTCGCCGCTCGGGCACGCCGGCAGCCTTTACTGCGCCGCCACGCGGCTCCTTGACCGGGCGCAGCCGCTGTTCGCGTTGGCGATTCGGCTCTACATCGTCCGCGTGTTCTTCACGTCCGGAATGATCAAGATCGGCAACTGGACCGGCACGCTCGGGCTCTTCGAGAACGAATTCCACGTCCCGATCCTGCCGCCGCACGTCGCTGCGGTGATGGGCACCACCGCCGAGCTCGTGCTGCCGGTCTTCCTGTTCTTCGGGCTCGGCACCCGCGCCGCCGCGATTGCGCTCTTCGTGTTCAACTGCGTCGCAGCGGCCTCGTATCCCGGGCTCTCGCCCGCCGGCCTCAAGGACCACATCCTCTGGGGCGCGCTGCTGCTCGTGACGATCTTCTACGGGCCGGGCAAGATCGCGCTCGACAACTGGCTGGGACGACGGTTCTGCGCGTAATCGGCATCACGGCCTCGCGCATCTGTACCGGTTATGGTACATTTCGATTCGCGTAGAGGCTTCTCAAATTGTGCGCAATCTTCTACGCTACCCAAACGCGTTGGAAGGAGTGGCAGGATGCGGAAGCGCAATAGGCACCGGGGTTCGAATTTCGATGACTTCCTCCGCGAGGAGGCGATCTTCGACGACGTGCAGGCAGCGGGGGTCAAGCGCGCGCTCTCCGAGGCCGTCGACGAAGCGATGAAGGAAGCGAAGCTGACCAAGGTCGCAATGGCGCGAAGAATGGGGACGAGTCGCTCGCAACTCGACCGGGTGCTCGATCCCGCCTACACGGCGGTGCAGCTCGACACGCTGATCAAGGCTGCGAGCGCGGTCGGACGCGACCTGCGGATATCCCTGAAGCGGATGGCGCGCGGGTGAACGCCGTTTTCAATAGGTGCAAGTGGGGTTAGACTGCACTCTTCGCGCGCATCGCGCCTGCTGTTAATCCGGTTCGGGATCACGGCCATCGACAAGCTCCTCGCGGCCCCGCAGTACTGGGTCAACTACCTCTATCGTCACCCCAAGGTGACGTTCGTGCTGATGGGCGCGTTCTTCCTGGCGTTCGGCGTCACGTCGGTCAATCTCTTCGTGCTGCTGAAGATGAACATTGATCTGTTCGTTCAGTACGGCCTGATGGTCATCGAGGACGGCGCGTTGCAGCAGCTGGTCGAGCTCCTGAGCTCCGCGTATCTCAGCATGATGTTCTGGCTGCTGTTCCGGCTGTGCGAGCGGATCATCGTCGAGCGAATGATCCGCGCGCGCCTGCGCGGCGCCGAAAAAGTGGAAATCCTTGTGAGCGGTCCGACTACGGTATCGGCACCGACGATCGATCCGCGCCGCTGAGCGCGTCAGCTACATGAAAAAGCAATCTACTTCGCGCAAGTCCCGAACGGACTGGGCGCGCGTTCGCGCAATGTCCGATCGCGACGTTGCGCTGACGCGCGAGCATCCGGAGGCCGAGCTGCGGCACATCGTCCGCGGCGTTATTCGGCGCGGACTCCAGCCGGACGCGTCGAAACAGGGAAAGTAGCAGCCTCCGGTCGAGCCTATCGCGGAGCTCCATGGTACGGAAGCGGAGCCGCTTCGCGCGCGACGTCAGTTCGAATACGGATGCGGCGCGACCATTGGCGTCGCATTCCGCCCGTGCCGGTCCGGAGTGCCGAGTAGACGCCGCGCGTTGTCGTCTACCGATCGCCTTCGCGCAATGCCGCTCGTCCGACCACCCGGCGAAATCGCGACGATTCCTTGCGCCAGATCACATTCGAGGTGGGCGCCTTGCCGCCCTGGCCGGAAATTTGCACGTGTGAAGGCAACCGAATTCGTCGGAGATCTCCATGAGTGAATCGCAATCCCTCGCGCCGCGAGATCACGGCGCCGCCTTCATCCCGCTCGCGGATGCCACGCCGGGACCGTTGCCCGATACGACGCGTGAGCAGTTCGGCAGCCAGCCGATCGCGGGCGCGGAGGCCGCGCGCGCCGCGGCCTCGTTCGCGGCCAACAGGATGCTTGCTGAACAGATTCGCAACGCGCACATGCTGGGCGAGCTCGCCCGCGCGCAATCGAACATGCTCGGCGAGCTCGCCAATGGGACGCTGCCTTCCGGCCCATTCCGCGACGCAGTCGTCGCCGTCGCCCGCGTCGAGGCCGCGATGGCCGACGCGATCATGAGTGCCGCCGGCCGCTTCGGCCGCGAATTCGGGCACCTCGCCTTCGCGTATCCAACGCACTAGATCCTTTCACCTTCCGCAACAAGACAAGGACGGACCCGACTCGGAAGAGCCGGATCCGCCCCTGCGTCAATGAACCGCGGTGCCTGCAGGCAGCCGGCAGTTTGCGGCGCCGACAGGCTCGTCAGCACCGCCTCGTTCGGATAACTGTGCGCGCCGCGAAAATCTAGTCGTCGAGCTCGACGCGCGTCGCCACGAGCACGCCGGACTGCATCGCACCGGTGGCATGAACCCGCGTGCCGACATGCACACCGGCGAGGCTGCCGCCACTGAACCGTGCGGAGCGCGCATCGATCCGCCGGGTGCCGACGGTGAACACGCCCGTCGACGCGATCGTGGCGATCCTGCCTTGCACTTCGCTGCTCGCTGCGGCCGTTGCGCCGCCGTCGTGCGACCCCGGCCCGTCGGACTCGTGCTCGTCGCCGCTTTCGTGATGGCCAGAATAGTGCTCGGAGGCGTCGCCGTGCTCGTGGTCGTCCTGCTCGTGGGCATCGTCGCTCGCGCCATCGTGGTCATCGGACGCACCGTCGCCGCCCGTGCCGAACCGCACCTTCGTGGCCTTCATCGCGCTCCCGGTGCGCTTGCCCCACACTTTCACGACCTTGCCGTTCGCGAGATCGGCCGGGGTGCCGTTCTGGAAGGTCGCGGCGCTCGCGTCGACGGTGACGCCGTGAACGACGAAGCTCGCGGCGGAGGCGAACGCCGCAATCGCGCCGTCGATATCGTCCAGCTCCGTTCCCGTGCCGCCGCCATCCTCTGAATCCGCGTCGTCGAACTCGACCGATTTCGCGTTGAGGACGCCGTCGACCACCTTGCCTTCGACGTGGACGACGCGGCCGACGGCGAGGTCCGCCGCGGTGCCGTTCGAGAATTGCGCGTGCGTCGCGTCGATCTCGAAGCTGTCGACGACGAACACCGACGGCGCGATCATCGCGCTGATCGCATCCTCGACTTCGGCATCCTCGCCATTCTCGGAATCGGCGTCCGGCTCGAACGTCACCGTGGCGGCGACGATACCGTTGGCACTCGCGGTGCCTTCCACCTCGACGCGGTCGCCCGCGGCGATCGGCGCGGTGAATCCGACGAATTGTGCAGCGCTGATGTCGATCGTGACGCCCTGCACGACCATGGAGATCGGCGTGATCGCGGATGCGACGCCGTGGAGCTCGACCGAGCCCGACGGCGCGACGCATTCGATCCGGGTCGCGTCGACCGTCCCGGAGATCCCGTCGCTGTACCCGTAGACGTCCAGCGTCGTGCCGACAGTGATGTCCTTGAGCGAGGCACACCCCGCCACCACCACGTCGGCGCGCGGATTGATCGTCATGCCCGCGACCCGGATCCTGAGCCCCGTGCCGCCAGTGCCCACCTGGGTCATCGCACTGGGTGAGACGTCGGTGACGGCGCCCAGCACGACGCGGGTGACGTTGATCGAATACGCGGTGCCATCCTGCAGACCCGGAACGACGTTACCGTCGACGTTTGCCACCATGCCCGGCAGCAGATCGTCCGCGGAGCGCACCTGCCCGTTGATCGTGACCACGGCCTGCGACGGATCGAACGTGATGCCCTTGACGATCACGCCGCCCATCCTGGAAAGCGCGCCATGCGCGTGAACGCGAAGGCCCGTTCCGCCGGTGCCCACACCAAAGGCCAACGGCGCCGTCAGCAATGCGAGCAGCGTGACGATTGCCATTCGTCCGACCGGGTGCGTGCAGTTCATTTGCTTCTCCTTGTCGAACGGGGTGCGCCAGTGCCTTGCGCGGGCGCCGCCCGTCGACGCGATCTCGGCGAGCCGTGCGACGCTGGGCTCTCCGCGGATTCGTGAAAGAAATACATGCCGATATTCATGCGGCGCGAGGTCTCGCCGGTGAGGCGGTCCCGCTCTTCGCATTCGCCGAGCGCCCGGATCAGGCGGCCGACGACGTTTTTCCATTCGATGCGCGTGAGCTCGGCGACCTTCTCGACGGAGGCGTCGGAGAGCTCGAACGAGAACACGCTCTGTTCCATCATCGACGGCTCGCGTCCGACGAGGTTGTGCACGCACGCGGCGAGATGGTCGTGGAGGTTGCGGCCGAGGTAGAACACGCGCTGACTGCGGTCCTTCTGCGGCACGAACGCGGAGACCAGCAGCTCGACGTTGCCGTCCTTCGTCTTCGCGGCCACGCCGAGGCGGACGAGCTCGTCCAGCAGAACGCGCGGGCGGACGTCCGTGCTGATGCCGGACACCAGATCGTCGAACGACGGCGCGGGCGGCAGAGCGGCGCGCGGAAGCACGCGCGGACTGCCGCGCGCATCGAGATAACGGGCGTCGCTGATCCAGCGGGTGACCACTTCCGATGCGAATGGCAGATCGACCGGCGGCTGCGTCGCCGCGACGCCGGGGTCGCGCAAGCGGCGGACGTCCTTGCGATGGACGCCGGTGAGCACGCTGACCCGGCTGTCGGTCGGCGGCTCGTCGCGAAGGCGGTATTCGGCGTCGGCAACACGAACATAAGCGGTTTTCAGCAACTCTTCGGCGGTTCCGAACACCAGCCCCTGCTCCAGGAACAGCCGCACCAGCGGGCGCAGGATGAGTTCGACCGCATCGATGAGATCGGCGTCGGGAGCAGACGGCGTCGGACGGGGGGCGCGCACGTGGGATTTTTTTCCACAACGAGGTCCGCTGTCAAGGGCGACGAGCCCGGGAACGGATTATTTCATCAAGATTCTGCGGTTGTGACGGCCGAATGTCGGAAAAAGCGCATTCTGACGCCGTTGTCATATTCAGGGTTGTGGGCGACAACCCCGACCGGCCGGGGGCTTTCAGGCACCGTCGCGCCCGCGCGCTAGAATGCAGCCCCTTTTTGTCAGGAAAGCCGCGGGGCTCGACTGTGGCCACCTCGCCGCCCGCATGATTTTCGTCATATCGACATTGGAGCCGATGCGCATCGACCGGATGCCGCAATGGATCGCGCATTACCGGGCGCTGGGCGCCGAGCGGTTCCTGCTGACGCTGCAGACCGAGCCCGATCTCGCCGATTCCGAGCGCGTGCGAGCCCGTGAGCGCTTCGCCACGATGCTCGCCGCCAACGGGATCGGCGACCCCCATTTCCTGGTCACGCCCTACAACGCGACGGCATTGCGCAATTCGCACGACGCGCTGCAGCGCCAGCACGCCAAGGCGACGGACTGGATCGTGTGGAGCGACGCCGACGAGTTCCAGCTGTATCCGGCGCCGCTGGCCGATCTCGCGGCGTGGGCGGGCAAGTACGACATCAACCTGTTCCGCGGCGTGATGATCGACCGCGTCGCCGCCGACGGCGGGCTGCCCCCCTGGGATCCTCGCCGGTCAGTCTGGGAGCAATTCCCGGTCGCGTGCTTTCTTCCGACGCGTTTCGGCGGAGGCGAGCGGCAGAAGATCACGTTCGCGCGCGGCGACGTCACGCTGTCGAACGGGAATCACTACGTCAACGCCGGCATGAAGGCGCAGACGTTCGGCAAGTGGACGCAGATCCACCACTTCAAGTGGGACGCAACGGTGAAGGGTCGGCTCACCTTCCGGCTGCTGCCGGCGTTCCGAAATCACTCCAAGAACTGGGTCGAGTCGCAGCGCGCGCTCGATTATTTCGAGGCGCACGGCGGGCGCTTCGACGCCGACGATCTCAAGCCGCTCGACCTTCCCGCGCGCGATTTCATCGACTGGGTCGGCAGCGGATACCAGAAGGACGTTGCCGCCCCACAGGCGATCGCGACGTCGGACGCGGTCTTCTCGCTGCAGCCGACCGCCGTCGCGCAGACTCAGCGCAAGTCGAAGTTCTGACGCAGCGCTGCCGCGCAGCATTCGCTGAGGTGTCCTCGCGCACGGACCATGGAGCCGAGGTCGGTGGCAACTCGGCCTCATGACCGAATGCATTGTGGCGCATCGGGCGCGATCATTCTGATGGCCGATGGCACTCTTCGCCCTGGACCCCATTGCTCCACTTCCCCTGGCCTGTAACGCATTACTTGACATGCTGTAAAGCGATGCTTTATACTGGTCCCGCCCCAACCCATGATCCGTACGTTTCGCCATAAGGGCCTCGCCCGATTTTTCATGACGAGCGCAATCAAGGGAATTCCCCACGCGCATCGGACGCGAATAGAGCGAATGCTCGATCGGCTCGATGCGGCATCACGCCCGTGGGACATGAACGTTCCCGGATGGCAATTTCATTCGCTGCGCGGCGATCGGGAGGGCAGATTCGCAGTCGCCGTAACGGGCAACTTGCGGGTTACGTTTGCATTCGATGGCGAGGACGCCGTCGATGTCGATCTCGAGGATTACCACTGATGAAATCGCTGCGCGATCGGCACCGCGCCCCTACCCACCCGGGTGCGATCCTGCGCGAAGACGTGCTCCCCGCGCTCAGGATGTCGCAGGGCGAGCTGGCGCAGCGGCTCGGCGTGTCGCGGGTGACCGTCAACACGCTGCTCCAGGAAAGGCGTGATCTGTCCGTCGAGCTCGCGGCGCGCATCGCGAAGCTGCTCGGCCATTCGCCCGAGAGCTGGCTGCGGATGCAGGAGGCGCTCGACCTCTGGCGCCTCGCGCAGGACCCGTCACGCCTGGCCGACGTCACGCCGCTTTCCCGGGACGCCGCGTGAAATCAGCTGCGACGTGACCGAGCGTGGCGCGAAGTTGGCGTCAGGCCGCCGCGACTTCCTTCGAGACGAGCCCTTCGGCGACGAGCACCGCGTGCACAGTCGGAGGTGCGACGACGCGCGCCTGGAATTGCTGCAGCGCCGGCCACGGCCACGCTGATCGCCGTTGGGCGGCGGGCCCTGACCTCGCGCGCTATCGCCCCGCGCTGCCGCTCGTCAGCTGCTTCCGAATGTCGCGAAGCCAGGCCTTGGCGGCGCGCTCGTCGCGCGGCCCGATCCGCACCATGAGCTTCTGCCCGGCGGACAACGATTCGAGTCCCGGGTCGGCAAACTCGTAGACGACCTTGGGCTGCACCAGGCCGACCGGCCCGTCGATCTCCGGCGCCGCGAGGAGATCGTCGATCGCCTCGATCACGCGATCGTTGAACGCGCCGTAAGGGTAGCCCAGCGTGCGGTACTCCTCCTGGAACAGCGGATAGAAATGCACGTACGCCGCGACGAGCTTTTTCGTGTCCACCGCCGTCATCATCGCCGCGTAGGCCGCGTAGCGCGCGTCGTTCGCGGCCGCGACGGCGAGGCCGCCTTTATCGGGCGAGGTGACGAGCGATCCCGCCGCCGGTTTGACTGGAAGGAGTTGCGCGGGCAATTTCCTGCGCGGCAGGTTGTCGACCGTGACCACGACGCGCCGGGCGATTTCGTCGGGATGGAAGAGGTCGCGTGCCGACACGGGGCCGGCGAGTGCCACCAGGGCTTCCTGCAGCGCCGCGTCGCTGCGATCGAGCGGCGGAAGCGGCTCCTGCGGAACGGATTGCACCAGCGCCTCGGGAAGCGGATGGCGGATCGCGTCCTCGGGTAACGCCGCCCGGGGTAGCGCCTCCCGCGACGTGCCCGGCGGTGGCGGCGTCGGCGATTCGGAGGCAGGCCGTTGGTAGAAATAAATCGCCGCGGCGACGCCGAGTCCGATGATGAGCGCCGCGATCCATCCGCTCCAGGCGCTGGCGACGGCCTGCGGCGTTCGCCGCGCGACGGCGCGCTCCCGCGCATCTTCCACGGGCACTGCGATCGGCTCGACCTCTGTCATGCGCGTCTCCTCCCCTCACACACGGCTTGCATCGGCTCCCGTGATTCGCCGCGCGGGCATCGCCGCGGTCCGTCGGTCATCCGCCGCGCCGGCCGTCACGGCGAGCGCGGCAACATCGCGTCGATTCAGTCTAGCAGTCTAGGAATGGCTGTAGCGAGTGATCGCGTCGTCGAGACACGTTTCACGCCGCACCATCGGCCCGGCGACGCATTGTTGCAACGCCGCGTGGTAGGCCGGATCTCCGGTTCCCGACATGGCGACCGGCGGCGCGGCCGATGCGTGCGACGCCCGAGCACCGTGCCGCGCGTGATGCATGTGCTTGCCGGTCGCATGCATCGTGTTCGCGGGCGCCGATGTCGTCGTCGCGGGCGTTTCCGGGACGGGCGTCGGGGCGCCCTGCGTCGCCGGCGGCGACGCTGCCGGCGAGGGCGCATTGCCGTAGTTCATCTGGCCCGTCGCCGACAGTGAAAATATTGCGATGGCGAAGCCCAGCGCGAAAAGAAGGGGGCGTGGCGTCATGACATCCTCCAGACAGGAATGACTCGCGTTTGACCGGTTTCCTGCGACGCGAGTTCGCCGCCGCCGACGCCTGCGATGATCCGCGAGCCGCCATGCCACCGTCCATTGCCCTGCGCGGCACGCCTTACGGGCCGTCCGTCGATTTTCGTGCACCGCCGCTTGGCGGCTGACGCCGCGCGCGTTACGCTTCGGCCCTTGCCTGACCGAGTCGAAGGACGTGACCGGCGCTTCCCGCGCCGGGCACCGGGGCCACGCCGTGATGCGAATCGGCATCACGCCCGACATCCGCCGAGCGGTCATCGCTGAACGAGGAGATCTCGCATGCATTCATTGCGCCGCGCGGTATGCGCGCTGTTGGCCGGTGTCGTCCTGCTTGCGGCCTGCGGCAAGTCCGAGCCGCCGCCCCCGCCGCCGAAGGCCGAGCCGCCGAAGCCCGTCGCGCCGACGGTCAATGCCGAATTGAAGCGGCTGGCCGCGGAGGTCTACGTCTTCGCATTCCCGCTCGTGCTGACGGACGTCACGCGCGCCGTCGAGACCGCGGGACTGCCGCCCGACACGTTCCGCCACACGCGCGCGCTGCCCGACGCGAAGACTGCAGGGGCGAACCCGAATGCCGATTTCCTGTACTCGCAGGCGTGGCTCGACCTGTCCAACGGGCCCGTGATCCTCTCGGTGCCCGATACCAAGGGGCGCTATTACCTGATCGCGATCCTCGACGCGTGGACCAACGTCGCGGGCTCGCTCGGCAAGCGAACCACCGGCACCGAGAAGGGCGAGTTCGCGATCGTGGGTCCGACCTGGAAGGGCACGCTGCCGGGCGGCGTCTCGGAGGTGCGGTCGCCAACCGACATCACGTGGCTCTTCACGCGGATCCAGACCAACGGCGGCGGTGACATCGACGCCGCGGCAAAAGTCCAGAACGACTTGAAGCTTCGGCCGTTGAAGGCGGCGGCCAAGCCACGCGGGAAAGCGTCGGCGCCGTCCGCGGCGACCGCCGCGGCGGCCGACGTCAAGACCCCGCCGCGCGATCAGGTCGCGGCGATGGACCCGGCAACGTTCTACACACGCCTGGCGATGCTGCTCGCACACAACCCGGCCGCCGCGGACGACGCGCCGATGAAGGAGAAGATGACCAAGCTCGGGATCACGCCGGGCAAGCCGTTCGACATGTCGAAGCTCGACGCGCTGTCGGTCCAGAGCATCCAGGAAGGCGCGAAATCGGCGATCGAGGCGATCGCGACGTCCGCAAAGAGCGGTTCGGGCGGAGAGATCCGAAATGGCTGGACGTTCGACGCCGCGCTGGGACGCTGGGGCACGGATTACGGCAAGCGCGCCGTCGCCGCGTACACCGGGATCGGGCTCAATGCGCCCGAGGACGCGATCTTCATGTCCACCGACGTCGACGCGGAAGGCCACAGGCTCGAAGGCTCGAACCGGTACGTCATGCATTTCGACAACAAGACGCTGCCGCCCGTGGACGGATTCTGGTCGCTCAGCGTCTACGACGACCAGCACCACTTCATCGCCAATCCGCAGAATCGCTACAACCTCGGCAGCACGAGCCACCTCGCCGCGAATGCCGACGGATCGACCGACATCTTCATCCAGAGCGCCGCCCCCGGCGCCGGCAAGTCGGCGAACTGGCTGCCGGCACCGCGCGGCCGCTTCAATGTGATCCTGCGACTTTACTGGCCGAAGGCGGAAGTCGTCGAGCGCAGGTGGGTGCCGCCCGGCATCCGCAAAGAGAAGGCCGGCTGACGCACACGTTCGCCTGCGGCTGATCACCGCGCGCGGATGAATCCGCGCGCGGAGATTCCTTCGACACCGGTTTCCGCGGGACGCTGTCACCAGTATTCCGGAAACAAGAGGCTTCGCATGAGCGAATTCCCCAGCGACATCTACACCGAGCCCGCGAATCCCGACGTCGACACGCTGCGCAATCTCGGACCACTGACGCCACTCGCAGGCATCTGGGAAGGCACGCGCGGCCTCGACGTCAAGCCGAAGGCCGAGGGGCCGAAGAAGCAGGCGTACGTCGAGCGCATCGAGCTGCAGCCGATCGACCCGCAGACCAACGGCCCGCAACTCTTCTACGGCCTGCGCTATCACCAGCATGTCGTGAAGCCGGCCCAGGTCAAGACCTATCACGACCAGGTCGGCTACTGGCTCTGGGAGCCGGCCACCGGCACGCTCATCCAGACGCTGACGATTCCGCGCGCGCAGGTCGTGATGGCGGCGGGCAAGGCGAGCCGCGACGCGAGGAGCTTCGAGCTCGTCGCCCGTCTGGACGACGAGTGCTACGGCATTCGCTCGACGCCATTTCTGCAGCACGCGTTCAAGACGGTCGAGTACCGCATCAGGGTCGTCGTCAACGACGACGGAAGCTGGACGTACGACGAGGATACGGTGCTGATCATTCCCGGCGTCGACGCGCCCTTCCATCACACCGATCGCAATACGCTCACCCGCGTCGCCGACCCGACGCCGAATCCATTGGCTCGCCCGCGGCAGACGGAGATCGCCGGGACGTGAGGTGCCGTCGTGGGAGACGATCAGTCAGCGCGCCCTGCTAACATGCGTTGAACGCGCGAACAAGTCAGGACGACGCCATGAGCCTTCCCACACAGGTGCTCCCGGATCACCACCGGCATTGCGACGATCTGTTCGTCGCTGCCGAGAATTCCGTCCAGCGCGCCGATTGGGCGGCGGCCGCTCCCGCGTTCGAGCGTTTCCAGCGTCAGATGACGGCACATTTCGACGCCGAGGAGAGCCTGCTCTTCCCAGCATTCGAGGCGGCAACCGGATCGAGCGCCGGCCCGACCGAAATGATGCGCTACGAGCACGACCAGATGCGCGCGCTGCTGACGCAGCTCGCGGCAGCCTGCGAAGCGCATGACGACGAAGGCTACGCGGGTGCCGCCGAGACGCTGCTGATGCTGATGCAGCAGCACAACATGAAGGAGGAGAACATCCTCTATCCGATGTGCGACCGGGCGCTGGGTGCCGAGGCGGAAGACGTTGGCGCACGCATCAGCGCGCTGCTGGAAACGGCGAATGCCTGAACCGCGCCTGATCGATGGCCGCGACATGGTGCCGCCGGAGCCGCTGGAGCGCGCGATCGCCGAGCTGCGGACGCTCGCCCCCGGCGACGAGCTGGTGATGCTCTTGCGCTGCGAGCCATTGCCGCTGTACGCGATGCTCGACCGGAACGGCTTCAGCCATCAAACCACTCCGAGACCCGACGGCACGAACGAAGTTCGTATCCGGAAAGCGTAGCCGCGCTTCCCGATGCAGCCGACGCTGTCCTTCGAGCAGGCGCCGCCGATTTCGGTGCCGTTCCGGTTCTTTCTCACGGCACCCCTGTTCGGCGCCGTCGCCGGACTGATTCTCGCCGTGCTCGGTCCGGAGACGCTCGCGTCGCGCTGGTCGCGCGGCGCGCTGGCGATGACGCACCTGATCGTCGTCGACTTCATGCTGCAGGCGATGTGCGGATCGCTGCTGCAGTTCGTGGCGGTGGTGGCCGGCGCGAACATCTGGCGGCCGAGCCTGGTGGCTTCGATCGTGCATCCGCTGATCACAGCGGGGGCGATCTTCCTCGCCTCCGCATTCCTGTTCGAACGACCGGTGCTGTTCCTGCTCGCCGCGGGTGTGTTCGTGGCGGCGCTCGGCCTGTTCCTCACCGTCATGGGCATCGCGCTGCTGCGCACGCCGGCGCACAGCATGAGCATTCATGTGCTGCGCCTCGCGGTGCTGGGTCTTCTGGTGACGGTCGTCGCGGGCGCAACGCTCGCGGTCACGCTGGGACTCGCGCTGACGCTGCCTCCGGGCGTGTCGCTGCCGGCGCTCATCAATGTCCACGTTGCCTGGGGCCTCGGCGGCTGGGCTCTGATGCTGGTCATCGGCGTTTCGTATCTGGTGGTGCCGATGTTCCAGCTGACGCCGGGCTATCCGGCCTGGTTCCAGCGTCTGCTGCCCGCCGGATTGCTCGCGGTGCTCCTGGTATGGACGCTGCAGATCGTTCCCGGGTTCGATATATCAGGGCGATGGCAGACCGGCGTCGCGTTGGCCGGTGTAATGCTCGCGGGCGCGTACGCGCTCGTCACGCTATGGCTGCAGGCCCGCCGGCGCCGGCGCCAGATCGATGTCACCTTCATGCTGTGGCGCGGCGCGATGCTCTCGCTCGTCGCGCTGGCCGTGTCCTGGATCGCGTTCGCGGCGTTCCCGCAGTCGGGCGACGCATCGCGTGCGCCGGTTTGGCTCGGCATCCTGGCCCTGCCTGGACTGTTCCTGTCGGTCATCACCGGCATGCTGTACAAGATCATGCCCTTCCTCAACTGGCTCCACCTGCAGCAGGAAGGCGGCACCGGCATGCCGATGCCCAACATGAAGCAGATGATTCCCGAAGCGTCGATGCGCGGCCAGATGACGCTCCACTTCGCCGCACTTGTGCTGCTCCTTGCCGCCGTCGCGTGGAACGCGCTGGCAGTTCCCGCCGGGCTTGCGCTCAGCGCATCCTGCTTGTGGCTCGAATGGAACCTGCTCACCGCGGCTCGCGTGTATGCGCGCTTCCGCGACAAGATCCGGGCGGCCCCGAGCCGCGCCACACCGCCTGACCGCCGGTAGAGCGCCGGGGCGGGTAGATAACCGCCGTTGGCACGAGTTGTGCGTGTGTCGTTCCGTCTGCGCCCTCACTCACGCTTGCCGCCCATGCAAACGCCTGACACAGCCCCGCGCCCTGCGACCGGGCTGCCGGAACCCCTGCGCCCTGGGGCGGCAGGGCGGGCGCTCGTACATTCGCTGCCGGGCCGCGACCCGATAAGCGCGCAGAAATCGGCGTGCGACGCGATTTCGAGGATTCTCGCGGCCGACGAGGTCAGCACCGGGCAGCTCGACGCGTTGCTGAGCCTCGAGGCCAGCGGGCAACGGATCTGCAATCAATTGCTGAACCGATACGTCGACGGCGATGCGCAGGTTCGCGCGTTCGACTTGCAGGACTGGATCGCCGCGCTGCGCCTCAGCAAGAAGTTCTTTCAGGGCTATGAGCGCCTCCTGCGACGCGTCCAGGAAGGGACCGATCATCATTGGCTCGCGCACGCGCATTTCGTTCTCGTCAGGCTGTTTCACCACCGGCAGACCGAATTCCTGCTTCGCTTCATTCGGTTCAAGAAACGGATTCCCGGGCAATGGAAGGAGATTCACGAGGCGTACAAGTTCGCGCTGATGCGCGGCATCGCGATGAACAGTGCCGCGGGAGACGCCGAGGACGCGCGTGACACGGCGAGCACGCTGGAGCAGCAGTACATCCGGCTCCTGCTGCTCGAGGTGCTCAACAACGGACAGTTCTCGCCGCGCGATGCGCTGTGGGCGGACGGCTGGTTCAGCCGCTGGGCGAAGGCGCTGCGCCTCGAATGGCGCGAGTCCGCCAATGGAGCGCGGGCCACGAAGAAAGGGTTCGTCGTCGACCTCGATGGCACGGACTGCCTCCGGCGCGCGGCCAGCACGGCCCCGCGCAATCCTCTCTATCTCGATCCGACGCCGCTGGGAGCGCTGTTCGACAAGGAGCTCGAATCGCTGCGGGGCACGGACGTGCCGTGCGACTCCATGACGCCGGCGACGCGCGCCGGGAAAATCGCCCTGCTGAACAAGCTAAGAACCATTTACGCCCCGGTCCACGTCCAGATCACGCGTCGCGGCGAGCGCGAGCCGGTAGCGCTCGCGATCCAGGTGGTCACCGGTCTTGCGAACATCATCCAGATCCTGCGCGAGGAGGCGAGGACGCACGCGAGGGTCGCGCCAACACCGCAATCGCCGCTCGATGCGATCACCTTCTCGCCTCTCGACGCAGCCACGGATTCCCCGGCGCCTGCTGCCGGAGATGCGGCCGGAGCGGTCCCCCTGCCAGGTGCGAGCGCTGCCGGCGTGGCGCAGGAGACCTGGCAGGTGAGGGATCGCAGCGATTCCGGTTCCCGCCTTCGCGGGCAGATCGACGACCTCAACCGCATCATTCCAGGCGCGCTCATCGCCACTCGCGAAGATGCGAGCGCTCCATGGACGATATCGGTGGTGCGCCGATTCCGACGGCTGATGGTCAACTTTGTCGAAATCGGGGTGGAACACATCGGCCGCGGGCCGAGCGTCGTCAAGATGGTCGCCGAACGCTCCGGACCCTCATCGTTCGTGGCGCTGTACCTGCCGCCGAGCGAGCGGCAGCCGGTGATGCCGATCAAGACGCTGCTCCTGCCGGTGCGCCAATTCAGCACCGAAGGCAAGCTGACGCTCCTGTCCTCGAAATCGAGTTACACGCTGCGCCTTAACGATCCGATTCAACAGCAGTACGAATACCTCTGGACGTCGTTCACCGTCATCGAAAACGCAAGAAGTTCGAATCTGTCGCAATCGATTGGGACAGCGTACGCCGATCCCGAGGCTGGCCAGGCGGCTCAGCCCCGCGGCACGCTGGCGACGGCCGCCTCGCGCTGACGCCGGGCCCACTCGGATTCGCGCGTCCAATCGGCGATCGCGGCGGGCGCTACTGACCCGGATGAGATGGCGCGCCCGACAGGAATCGAACCTGTGACCTTTGGCTTCGGAAACCAACACTCTATCCAACTGAGCTACGGGCGCGCGAAGGCGGATTTTACCGCGCCCGTCGAACGAGCGTCCACTTGAGCCTTGGGACCATGGTCCCGCCACGGTATAATGCGACGCCATTTCGGACCGCCTTCCTGATCGGCGGCCGCCAGAAATCCCGACTCAGTTGACCGTCGCGCCTGCGCCGGAACAAGCGCTCGCTCCCGGACCAGGAACGCCCATGCAGGAACACGCCAAGCACGTCTCCCCGATCAAGAACTGGAAGCAGCTCGCCGTTGTGGTCGTGCTCGCGTTCGCCGTGCCGATCGCGGTCGCGGTGATCATCTCGCAATGGGTCACGGGTGGAATGAAGGGTGCGAATGAGACGGACGACGACGTCATCCGTCGCATCATGCCGGTCGGCGAGGTCCAGCTTGCGGCGGCGGCGGGACCGAAGGCCGCGCGAAGCGGCGAGGACGTCTACAACCAGGTCTGCAGGAACTGCCACGAAGCCGGGGTCGCAGGCGCGCCGAAGTTCGGCGACAAGTCTGCCTGGGCGAAAGTGATTGCGCAGGGCCCTGACGTCACGTTCCAGCACGCGCTGCAGGGGATTCGCGCGATGCCCGCGCGCGGCGGCAATCCCGATCTCGACGATGACGAGGTGAAGCGCGCCGCGGTCTACATGATCAACAAGGCCGGGGCGAACTGGAAGGCGCCGGCGCTGCCGGCCGCCCGTACGACGCCTGATCGCACTGGGGAACAGGTCGTGCAGCTCGTTTGCAGCAAATGCCACGCGACGGGCGTGCACGGCGCGCCCCGGATCGGCGATCGCGACCAGTGGCGCGCGCGCGTCCAGTCGGGCTATGCGTTCGTACTCGACTCGGCGCTTCGCGGCCACGCTGGGATGCCGGCGCGCGGCGGCATGGCCGAGCTGTCGGACGCCGAAGTCGGGCGCGCGGTCGAGTACATGATGAACCAAGGCGCCGGCAAGATGGTGATGAACGTCCCCGCGTCGACCGTTCCGGCCGCAGCGCCTGCAACATCCGCCGCCGCCGCGGCCCCTGTCGCCACGACGGCGCCGGCCGCGAGCGCCGGCGAAGGCAAGAAGGTCTACGACGCCACGTGCGCGGTCTGCCATGGCGCGGGCCTTGCCGGAGCGCCGAAGTTCGGCGACAAGGCGCAGTGGGCGCCGCGCATCGCGCAAGGCGTCAACGTGCTCCTCACCCATGCGCAGAACGGGCTCAACGCGATGCCGCCGAGAGGCGGCAACAAGGCGCTCACCGACGCGCAGCTTCGCGCCGCGATCGACTACATGGTGGCCGCGTCGAAGTGACTTGATGCCGCTCCGACGAAAAACGCGGCCACGGCCGCGTTTTTCATTGCTGCGCCGAGAGGCGCCGATGCAAGGCGCCGCTACTCGTTGACCGCAAGCGATTCGCGGCCCGCCAATGCCTCGTAATCGCCGTCGCCGCGCAGGACGTCGCGCTCCTGCGCGAGTTGCGACAGGTAGGCGGCCGTGACGTCGCCGGTGATGTACTTGCCGTCGAAACACGACGCCTCGAACTGGGTGAGCGCCGGATTGGCGGCGCGCACGGCGGCCTTCAGCGCATCGAGCTCCTGGTAGATGAGGAGATCGGCGCCGATCTCGCTGGCGACCTCGGCCTCGCTGCGGCCGGTCGCGACCAGCTCGCGCTGGTTCGGCATGTCGATGCCGTAGACGTTGGGATAGCGCACCGGCGGGCTCGCCGAGGCGAAGTAGACTTTTTTCGCGCCGGCTTCGCGCGCCATCTGGACGATCTCGCGCGACGTGGTTCCGCGCACGATCGAGTCGTCGACCAGCAGCACGACCTTGTCCTTGAATTCCATGCCGATCGGATTGAGCTTCTGGCGCACGCTCTTCCGGCGCATCGCCTGTCCCGGCATGATGAACGTGCGGCCGATGTAGCGATTCTTGACGAAGCCCTCGCGATACGTGAGCCCCAGCGTGTTGGCGAGCTGCAGCGCCGAGGGGCGGCTCGAATCGGGGATCGGGATCACGACGTCGACGTCCTGCGCCTCCGGCATCGCGCGGATCTTGTACGCGAGCTGCTCGCCCATGTGCAGCCGCGACTCGTACACCGACGTGCCGTCGATCAGCGAGTCGGGTCGCGCGAGGTAGACGAACTCGAAAATGCACGGCGCCAGGATCGGCTTGTCGGCGCACTGGCGCGACGCGAAGGTTCCGGCCTGGTCGACGTAGATCGCCTCACCCGGCGCGACGTCGCGCAGCACCGTGAATCCGAGCGCCTCGAGCGCGACCGATTCGCTCGCGACCATGTATTCGCGGCCGCCCATCGCCTCGTTGACGCCGATGATGAGCGGGCGGATGCCGTAGGGATCGCGGAAGGCGAGCATCCCGTAGCCGGCGATCATCGCGACGATCGCATAGGCGCCGCGGCAGCGCCGATGCACGCCGGCGACGGCGGCGAAGATCGCGCTGGCGTCGAGGCGCGCGTGGTGCGCCGCGCGCTCGAGCTCGAGCGCGAGCACGTTCAGCAGCACCTCGGAATCGGAGTTGGTGTTGACGTGGCGAAAATCGAGCTGGAAGAGCTCCCGTTTCAGCGCCTCGCTGTTGGTCAGGTTGCCGTTGTGCGCGAGCGTCACGCCGAACGGCGAGTTCACGTAGAACGGCTGCGATTCGAGCTCCGAGGCCGCCGAGCCCGCCGTCGGATAGCGGCAGTGGCCGATCCCGAAGTTGCCGTGCAGCTCGCGCATGTTGCGCGTGCGGAACACGTCGCGGACGTAGCCGCTTCCCTTGTGCATGTGGAACGCCGGGCCGTCGCTGGTCGCGATGCCGGCGGCGTCCTGGCCGCGGTGCTGCAGGAGCAGCAGCCCGTCATAGAGCAGCTGGTTCACCGGCGTGGTGGCGACGGCGCCTACGATTCCGCACATTGCTCGTTCACTCCATGCGACCCGTTCATGGCGGTCGACCGGTTGCCCGCAGGTGCCGGCATCGGCGCCGAATAATTGAGCCGCGATGCCCACGAAGGAGGTAGATAGGGGCGAAGCGACAGCGCCACAACCCCCAAGGCGGGCCCGAACCACGAATTCTGCCACCAATCGCGCTGCGGCAGGGTCGTAATGCCGGCGAGCAGCACGAACACGACCACCGCGAGCATGCCGCGCATCAGCCCGAACACGCCGCCCAGGAAGCGATCGAGGAAACGCAGCCCGATGGCACGCACCGCGCCGCGGAGCAGCGCGCCGGTGAGCGCGCCCGCGATCAGCACCACGACGAGGATCAGCACGAAGGCGAGGAGCTCGCGCGCGAGCGGCGATGCGTTGACGAAGCCGAGCTGTTCCGCGAGCGCTCCGGAGAACGAGATCGCGGCCGCGATGCCGACGAACCACGCGGCGAGCGCAACCAGCTCACGCACGACACCGCGCACCATCGCGAGCACTGTCGACAGCGCGACGACGACGATGATCGCGATGTCGAAGCCGGTCATCGGCGGGATCTTCGTGCGATCGCGAGGCCCATGGCGGTGGGTTCGCCGCGGTCAGCGCGCCGGCGCGACCATGCCGTTGACGAAGCCCCTGGACTCGAGCTTCACGCGGGCGGCCTCGGCCTCGGCGCGCGTCGCGAATCCTCCGACCCGCACACGCCAGAGCTTGCCGCGGCTCGTGTCGACGGCCTCGACATGCGCGGACGCGTAGCCGGCCTTCTTGAGCCGATTGGCGTACGCATTCGCACCCTTGTCGTCGGAAAATGCGGCGAGCTGCACGGCGAAGCCCGCCGCGGGCGCCGATTTCGCATCGGCCGCGGGCGTCACGGGCGCACTCGATCGAGGCCGTGCCGGGCGCGGGCGCAGTTTTGGCCGGTGCTGTGATCTTGGCCTCGGGCGTGGGGACCGCCTTGGCCGCAGGCGTCGCTGGCATCTTCGACTCCGCTGCGGCAACGGATTTGTTCGATACCGCCGGCGTGGTCGCATCCGAAACGGGGGCAGCCGGTGGGGCGGAGTTCGTGCCTTCGGCGGCCGGCTTCATGGCGGGCGCGTCGTGCGCGGTGGTTTTCGCGGCCTCGGCATTCGGGGATGCGGATTTCGCTGCGTCCGGCTTCGGCGGCTCCGGTCTCGCGTCAGTGAGCGTGCTCTTCGGTTCCGGCTTCGGGGTCGGGACCACCGCGTCGCCCGGCTTGCTGCGCGTCAGCCGATTGACGAACTTGCCTTCGTCGACCGGCGGGATCTGCACGGAGACGTCCTCGCCGAGCGGCTGCGGCTCCTTCTCGAGCAGCATCGGCACGATGACCGCGGCGGCGGCGGCCAGCACGATGGCGCCGACGAGACGGCGCCTCGCCCTGCGTTTCTGTTCGTCGACCGCGTGGTCGCCATCGGGGAGTCGGTCGCTCATGGTCTCGGGTCGATCACTTCTGCATCCGGGCGGGAGGCATCGCGTCGGCCACGGTGAGAAAGGATCCGAAAACGATGATTTTATCAGCTTCGCCCGCTTCACTCCGCGCGGCCTCGAGCGCTTGCGCGACCGTGCCGAACGAACGCACCGCCGCGGGCGCCACGCCGGCCGCGACAAGCGCGTCGACGAGCGCTTGCGCCGGCGCGCCGCGCGGACCCGGAAGCGCCGCGACGAACCAGCGGTCGACGCTGCGCTTCATCGCTTCGACGACGCCCGCGATGTCCTTGTCGGCGAGCATGCCGAACACCGCGAGCGCGCGCTCGCGATAGCCCGTCGCGTCGAGCGTCGTGGCGAGCACTCGCGCCGCGTCCGGATTGTGGGCGACGTCGAGGATCACCGCGGGACGGCCGGGCAGCACTTGAAAACGGCCGCGCAGCGCGACTTCGACGAGGCCGGCGCGAAGGGCGCCGGCTTCGACCGGATGGGTCTCGCGGAGGAGGTCGAGCGCCGCGATCGCCGTCGCGGCGTTCGCGACCTGGACGGTGGCCCTGAGCGCGGGATAGGGCAGCCCGAATCGCTTGCCGCCCGGGCCGTCGAAATCCCATTGCCCGGGTTTCGCGGTCGCGCGGAAATCGCGTCCGATCCGCAGCATCGGCGCGCCGATGGCATCAGCGGCCTCGATGAGCGAGCGCGGCGGATCGAAGTCGCCGCAAACCACCGGTCGCCCGGGCCGGAACACGCCGGCCTTCTCGCGGCCGATGGTTTCGCGCGTGGGCCCGAGATAGTCGACGTGGTCGATGCCGATGCTGGTGACCACGGCGACGTCGGCGTCGACGATGTTGACGGCGTCGAGCCGCCCGCCGAGGCCGACTTCCAGGATCGTCAGATCGGGCGTAGCGCGCGCGAAGAGCCAGAGCGCCGCCAGCGTGCCAAACTCGAAATACGTGAGCGCGACGCCCTCGCGCACGTCCTCGACGGCGTTGAACGCGCTCACGAGATCCGCGTCGCTCGCGCATTCGCCGCCGATGCGCACGCGCTCGTTGTAGCGCGCGAGGTGCGGCGAGGTGTACAGCGCGGGGCGGTAGGCAGACGCCAGCAGCATCGATTCCATCAGCGCGCACACCGATCCCTTGCCGTTGGTGCCGGCGACGGTGATCACGGGTCGCGGCGGCGTGATGCCCATCCGCGCGTAGACCGAGCGGACACGCGGCAGGCCGAGCGCCATCTGTTTCGGGTGCAGCGTCTCGAGATACCGGAGCCACGCGGCGAGCGTGTCCGGGCGGACGGGATCGGCGGTCACGGTGCCGCGGATTCGCGAATCGCCGGCGGCTGCGCGAACATGCGGGGGCGCCGGCGCGGCCTACGGAACCTCTGAACAAGTCCCACGCGGTTGCGCTGCAGCGCCAAATGCGGATGCATGCGCGACGCGCGACGAAGGTCGTAGTCCATTCTACGATGCCGAGGAGCGCGGCAAAGCAGGCGCTGCATTTGGCAGCAGCCCAAAGGGACGGGGTTTTTCGGGCGGTCTGCTTTGTCGCAAGGCTCGCTAAGGGGGCCGGCCATTAGCTTCGCCTCGCTTCGCGCATCCCATCCCGAAAATTCCCCGTCGCAACCGCGCGCGACTTGTTCAGAGGTTCCTTAGCTCAGCTTGCCGGCGCCGGCTGCTTCGACAGCATCGCCAGGAGCCGGGCGATCTCGTCCTTCAGCGCGCGCCGGTCGATGATCATGTCGATCGCGCCTTTCTGCAGCAGGAATTCGGCGCGCTGGAATCCTTCCGGCAGCTTCTCGCGCACCGTCTGCTCGATCACCCGCGGCCCCGCGAAGCCGATGAGGGCGCCCGGCTCGGCGATCACGACATCGGCGACGAAGGCGAACGAAGCCGACACTCCGCCCATCGTCGGATCGGACAGGATCGACAGGAACGGCAGGCGCGCCTTGGTAAGCTCCTGCAGCACGGCGGTCGTCTTCGCCATCTGGAACAGCGAATTCACGCCTTCCTGCATGCGCGCGCCGCCCGAGGCGGTGATGCTGATGAACGGAATGCGGTTCTCGTAGGCGACACGCACGCCGCGGACGAAGCGCTCGCCGACCACCGAGCCCATCGAGCCGCCCATGAAGCCGAATTCGAACGCCGCGAGCACCAGGGGGACGCTCTTCACGCTGCCCTGCATCACGACGATCGCATCGGTCTCGCCGGTTTCCTCGAGCGCGGCCGCGAGGCGTTCCGGATATTTCTTCTGGTCCTTGAACTTGAGCGTGTCGACCGGCACGACTTCGGAGCCGATCTCGAATCGGCCCTCGGGATCGAGCAGCTGCTCGATGCGCTCGCGCGCCGGAACGCGCGCGTGGTGGTTGCACTTGGGACAGACGTTGAGGTTGTTCTCGAGGTCCGTGCGATAGAGCACCGCCTCGCAGGCGGGGCACTTGACCCACAGTCCCTCCGGAACGGCGGTCTTCTTGACGCCGGGCGTGCTCTTGATGCGCGGGGGCAGGAGCTTCTGCAGCCAGCTCATCGCTTCTCCCCAGGGGACTGTCGGGACCCGGCGCGCACCGCGCCGGAGCGCGTTGCCAATGGCGCGGTCGAAGCCGGTTTCGCGCGCATATTCCTACGCCGCTCGCTTCTTGTCGAGATCCAGCGCGCCGCGGATGCCCGCGAGCCACGCGCCGGCGCGCTCCGCCGCGCCTTCCGGCGCCCCCGCCTCGATCTCCTGGATGATGCGGCTGCCGATGACCACCGCGTCGGCGACGCGCGCAATCGCGCGCGCGCTCTCGGCGTCGCGGATGCCGAAGCCCACGCCGACGGGAAGCGTCACGTGGCGGCGAATCTCGGCGAGCTTGCGCGCGACCTCCGCGGTGTCGAGATGCCCGGCGCCGGTCACGCCCTTGAGCGACACGTAGTAGACATAGCCGCGCGCGAGCTGCGCGATCGTCGCGATGCGGTTTTCCGGTGTCGTCGGTGCGAGCAGGAAAATCGGCGCAAGATCATGCTCGCCAAGCAGCGCCGCGAAATCGGCAGCTTCCTCGGGCGGATAGTCGACCACCAGAACGCCATCCACGCCCGCCGCGCGCGCGCGGTCGGCGAAGGGCCGACGCCCATCGCCTCGATCGGATTCGCGTAACCCATCAGCACCACGGGCGTCACCGCGTCCGCCGCGCGGAACGACGCCACCGTCGCGAGCACGTCTTTCAGGCCGACGTGCTGCGCTAGGGCACGCTCGGACGCGCGCTGGATCACCGGGCCGTCGGCCATCGGATCGGAGAAGGGAACCCCCAGCTCGATCACGTCGGCGCCCGCGGCAACGAGCGCGCGCATGATGGGCAGCGTCTCGGCGAGCGACGGGTCGCCGACCGTCACGTAGGGAATCAGCGCCGTGCGGCCGGCGGCGCGCAGCCTGGCGAACGTGGCGTCGATGCGGTTCACGCAGGCGTCTTGCCGCGCGAAGCCGGATCGCACTCGGGACGGCAATGGAATTTCAGTCCGGAGCGTTCGGCCACCGTGTTCATGTCCTTGTCGCCGCGGCCGGACAGGTTGACGAGGAGGATGCGGTCCTTGCCCATCGTCGCCGCGAGCTTCGTCGCATGCGCGAGCGCGTGGCACGACTCGAGCGCGGGAATGATGCCCTCGATGCGGCAGCACGTGTGGAACGCCGCGAGCGCCTCGTCGTCGGTGATCGACACGTATTCGGCGCGCTTCGTGTCCTTGAGCCACGCGTGCTCGGGACCCACGCCGGGATAGTCGAGCCCGGCGGAGATCGAATGCGTCTCGACGATCTGACCGTCGGCATCCTGCAGGAGGTAGGTGCGATTGCCGTGCAGCACGCCGGGACGGCCGGCCGAGAGCGACGCCGCGTGCTTTCCGCTGGCGATGCCCTCGCCCGCCGCCTCGACGCCGATCAGCCGGACACCGGCGTGCGGAATGTACGGATGGAAGATACCCATCGCATTGGAGCCGCCGCCCACGCAGGCGATGATCGCGTCGGGCTGGCGTCCCGCGAACTCCGGCATCTGCACGAGGCACTCGCGGCCGATCACGCTCTGGAAGTCGCGCACCATCATCGGATAAGGATGCGGCCCCGCGACGGTGCCGATGATGTAGAACGTCGACTCGACGTTGGTCACCCAGTCGCGCATCGCCTCGTTAAGCGCATCCTTCAGCGTCTTCGATCCCGACTCGACCGGGACCACCGACGCGCCGAGGAGCTTCATCCGGAACACGTTCTGCGCCTGCCGCTTGATGTCCTCCGAGCCCATGTAGACGACGCACTCCATCCCGAAGCGGGCCGCGACGGTCGCGCTCGCCACGCCGTGCTGGCCGGCGCCGGTCTCGGCGATCACGCGGCGCTTGCCGAGCCGCTTCGCGAGGAGCGCCTGGCCGATGCAGTTGTTGATCTTGTGCGCGCCGGTGTGATTCAGGTCCTCGCGCTTCAACCAGATCTGCGCGCCGCCGACTTGCTCCGACCAGCGCCTCGCGTGGTAGACCGGCGAGGGCCGTCCGACGTAATGCGCGAGCTCGTACTCGAATTCGGCGACGAACTCGGGATCGCGGCGATAGCGCGCGTACTCGTCGCGCAGCTCGTCCAGCGCGCGAATCAGGGTCTCGGCGACGAACACGCCCCCGTACGGGCCGAAGTGGCCGCGCGCATCGGGCAGGTCGTAGGAAAGTTCAGCCATCTGCATTGCGCACTTCCTCGATGAATGCGGCGATCCGCGCGGGATCCTTCTGGCCCTTCACCGTCGTGCCGTCGGCATTTCGCTTCTCGACGCCGCTCGACACGTCGACGGCCCATGGCCGCACTACGCGGATGGCTTCGCGCACGTTGCCGGCGTCGAGCCCACCGGAGAGAATCACCGGCCGCGCGATTTCCCTGGGCACGAGATTCCGGTCGAAGCCCTGTCCCGTGCCGCCCGGCATCCCGCCCGACGGCGGCGCATCGAACAGAAACCCCGCCGCATCGGGATGGCGTGCCACGCATTCTAGCAAACCGGCGCTTCCCGCTTCCCGGGAAACCGGCACCGCCTTGATGTAGGGACGGCCGAACGCACGGCAGAGCTCCGCACGCTCGGCGCCGTGGAATTGCAGCAGCGACAGCGGCACGGCGGCGAGCGCGGCCCGCACGTGGTCGGCAGCGGGATCGACGAAGAGGCCGACGACGGTGACGAACGGCGGAACGGCGGCGGCGATCGCGCGCGCCGTGTCGAAGTCCACGCAGCGCGGCGATCCGGTCCAGAACACGAGGCCGATCGCGTCGGCGCCGGCGCGCGCGGCTTCGATGCCGTCCTCGACGCGGGTGATGCCGCAGATCTTGATGCGCGTGCGCACGGGCGATGCGTCCGTTTCAGCCGGACGGCAGCACGACGGCGCGCCGCGTCGGTGGCAGGCCCCAGTCCGCCGCGTAGTCGGCGCCGGCGAGATACAGGCCCTCGGCGCCGAACGTGGGCGCGCCCCGCGTGCGGTCGCGCGCTGCGAGGAGCTCTCCCATCCACGCCGGCGGTGATTTTCCGGCGCCGATGTCGATCAGCGCGCCCACGATGTTGCGGATCATGTGATGAAGGAACGCGTCCGCGGAAAAGTCGAATCGGATGAGCTCGGCGTCAGCGGTGATCGCGGCGTGCGAAATCGTCTTGACCGGCGACTTCGCCTGGCATTCCGACGACCGGAACGACGAGAAATCATGCCGTCCGACGAGCATGCGCGAGGCCTCCGCCATCGCCGCGACGGCGAGAGGTCGATGGTACCAGCCAGCGCGCCCGGCGAGGAGCGCGCTCCGCACGGGGCGATTGACGAGCAGGTACGTGTAATGACGGGCCGTCGCCGCGAAGCGCGCGTGGAATTCCGCGGCGACCTCCGCCGCCCACAGCACGGCGATGTCGGCCGGCAGATGCGAATTCACGCCGCGCACCCACGCGGTTCCGGGGCGCTCCACGTCGCTGTCGAAATGCACGACCTGCGACGTCGCGTGCACGCCGGCGTCGGTTCGTCCCGCCGCGGTCGCGCGGATCGGCACGCCTGCAATCTGCGCGAGCGAGCGCTCGAGCGCGTCCTGCACGCCGCGGCCGTCGGCCTGCGATTGCCAACCCGTGTAGGCAGTGCCCGCGTATTCGAGTCCGAGAGCGATGCGCATAGGAACCTGTCGGGCCTGATTTCACGTATGCGACGGAGGCGGTTTGGGCGCAGTTCAAGGCGCGAGCCCGAAAGCATATCGGGAATATGCCGAGGGCGAGCAACGCAGCATTAGGCAAATGAGGCGCCCAAAGCGCCCCGTCCCTTCGCTCATTTGGGTGCCGCCGCCAAAAAGCGCGTCTGCTTTGTTGCTCGGCTTGCGAAGATTCACGATATTCGCTGCGCCTCGCGCCGCGCATCCATCGCTTTTTGGCCCGGCAACGCATACGCGAAATCGGGCCCGACAGGCTCCTCGGCCGCGTCAAAAAACAACGGGCGGCGGATCGACTCCGCCGCCCGTCCAATGATCTTGCCGACGTTCAGCCGAGCTTGCCCATCAGCGCCTGCGCTTCGGATTTCTGCTGGTCGTCGCCTTCGTGCAGCACTTCCTGCAGGATCTCGCGCGCGCCTTCGACGTCGCCCATTTCCTGATACGCCTTGGCGAGGTCGAGCTTGGTCGCCGCGTCATGCCACTGGCCGTCCAGCACCGACGGCGTCGGATCCTCGAACGTCGTGCGCTGCGGGTCGAACGAAAGGTCGAGCTTGTCGAGCTCGATCGCCGCTTCGGGACGCGCGAGCGATGCCGCCGCGCCGCTCGCGGCGGGTGCCGCTGCCATCAGCGCCGCCTCGGGCTTCGGGGCGGCGTGCATGGGTGCGGGCTTTTCTTTGTCGTCGAGATGGAATTCGAGCTCGGTGTCGCCCATCGCCGCCTGCGCGTGGTCGATCTTCTCGGAGAGCGTAGTCGCAGCGGACGTGAACCCCGGTGTCGCTGCCGCGGCGCCGCTGCGGGTGGACTTCTCGACTTCACTTTGCGCACCGGCGAGGATGTCGATCGGGGACTTCGCTCGCACAGGCGCGGTGCCCGAGGTCGGCGAAATCGAGATTTCCTCGTCGAGCTTGAAGTCGAGCCCGCCATCGGTGTCGACGATCTCGGTCGTGCCGCGCGGCACCGACTCGAACGGCTTCGCCGTCGGGGGGCGCTCCACCTTCGGCTCGACGACGAACGGCTCCTCTTCGCTTGACGTCGCGGCGGCGGCGGCTGCTGCGGCCGCCGCGGCGGCGGCTCCGCCGCCATCGCCGAACATCGGGTTGTTGGGATCGAGCTGGCGGCCGAGGCCGACGGCCTTCTGCCACGTCTCGCCCTGACCGTGCGACACCGAGTACAACTCGGCGGCGACCGTCTCGAAGGCCGACGGCTTGTTGTGCTGCGCGTGGATCTCGAGCAGCTTGAGATAGATTTCCTGGCGCTGCGGATCCTTCTTGAGCGCGTCCTTCAGGATTTCCTCGGCCTGTGCGTCGCGGCCGTAGGCGAGGTAGACCTCGGCTTCCGCGATCGGATCGACTTCGTCGGTGTCGATGTTGCCGAGTCCTTCGCGGCTGAATTCGCTCGAGAGCGAGTTGTCGCCGGTGTTGACGACGCCGCCGCCGGTCGAGCCGAACACGGTGTTGGTCTTGATGTCCGTGCCCGAGATGATGCTGTCCTCGAACTTGGTCGTCTTGCGCCGGCGCATCGCGACGATCCCGGCGATGCCGGCGAGAACCGCGAGCGCTCCCGCGCCGATGACCCACGTCGGCGCATTGCCGACGAGGTCCTCGAAGAATCCGGGCGGCTCCTTCGCCGGCGCCTTCGTCGCCATCTTGGGCGGCGGCGGCTTCGGCGTTTCGGTCGTAGTCGTCGTCGCAGCAGGCGGCTCGGCCTTCGGAGTTTCGGTCGCTGCCGTCGTCGCAGCAGGCGGCGAAGTCGCAGGCGGTTCGGCCTTCGGCGTCTCCGCTGCCGTCGCCGCGGCGGGCGGTGGGGTCGTCGATGGCGTGGTCGACGGCATTGTCGACGGCGTCGTTGTCGACGGCGTCGTTGCGGACGGCGTCGTTTCGGATGGCGCAGTCGCGACCACCGTCGGCGGTGGCGTGCCCTTCGCAGCCTCGGCTTGCGCCTGCAGCTGCGCCCCCGTGCCGCTCTTCAGCGTGCTCATCTTCTGCAGGTCGGCGAGCGTCTTCTCGAGCGACGCGATGCGCGCCTGCGCTTCCTGCAGCGCCTTTTCGCGAGCGACGGCTTCCTCGGCCGCGCCGGCGCCGCCCTTGCCCTGTCCGGCTTCGCGGGACACCTTGAGCTGGTCCCTACCCGGCACGGCGGCCGGCGCCTTTTCCTCGACCGCGGTGCCGATCTTGCCGCCCGCGGAACGCCCGCTGGCACCGCCGCCTTCCGCGGCCGGCGCGGAGGCGGCGACACGATCACGGTATGCGCGCCAGTCGGTCGTTTGCACGTGGACGACCTTCGTCGCTTCGCCGGGCTGAGTCGAGCCCACGTCTGCCGCGCTCGGGATCGTCACGATCGCCCCGGTGCGCAGGCGGTTCATGTTGTTGCCGTCGAACGCGTTGGCATTGCCCTTGAACAGGGCGACCAGCATCTGGTCGAGCGTGACGTCAGAAGGCTTGTATTCCTTGGCGATCTTCGACAGCGTGTCGCCGCGCTTCACCGAATACGTGCCTTCGGCGTTGGGTGCGGGCGCGGCCGCGGCCGGCGCAGCGGCTTGCGCGCGCGCCGCGCCTGCGCCGGCACGCGCCGGAACCACGGGCTCGACCGGCGCAGCGGCGACGGCACTGGTTTCGGGAGGATCGAGCAGGAACGTGTAGTCGCGAACGACGCGTCCCGAGGACCAGTTGAGCTCGACCATCAGATCGAGATAAGGCTCGTTGACCGGCGCGCTCGAGACGACCTTGAGATAACTGGTGCCGTCGGCGCGGCGTTCGACGCTGACGCGGGCGCGCGCCAGCACGCCCTGGTAGTTCAGGTTGTTCTGCCGGTACATCGTCGGGTCGGCGACTTTGGCGGCAAGCGTGTCGAGCTCCTCGCGCGTTGCAGAGGTCAGCTCGATCTGCGCCGAAAGCGGCTGGCCCAGTGCCGACTGGACCGTGAGCCGGCCGAGGCCGAGCGCGGCCGCGCTGCCGGAGAGCGCCATCGCGCTCGCCAGCAGGCTCAACGTCAGGATCGGTCTTGCTCGCATGCCGCCCCCTTCCGAGATTTCGGATTCTTCAACCAAACATAACATCATGGGCTTAGCGGTGCAAGCTAAACCCCAGTATTAGCTGGGATTTTTTCACGCGGACCGTTGGCGTGACATGTGGAATTCATGCCAGCATCCTAGCGGCGTGCGCTAGCGCTTGCGTTGCCGCTCGGCGTGGCTACAACATATTGTGCTGCAATGCCTTCGGCAGCGCGGGTCTGCGCCTGGCATCGGCCTGTTGCATTCGCGTCGCAGAGCCCTTCGGACGCGATGGGCCCGCCCTGCGGCAAAGCCCCACGGCGGCGGCATAAAACATGCTCAAACAGGTCGTGCACGACAGCCGCGCGCCGTCCGGTCGCAAACCGACAGCGAATGCGCGTCGCGCCGGGCGTCAGCGGCGAAGAAGGATGCGCAGCATCCGGCGCAGCGGCTCCGCCGCGCCCCACAGCAGCTGGTCGCCGACGGTGAAGGCCCCGACGTACTCCCCGCCCATCGCGAGCTTGCGCAGGCGGCCGACCGGCACCTCGAGCCTTCCCGTGACCGCCGCCGGCGTGAGATCGCGGAGGCTCGCCTCGCGCGTGTTCGGCACGACGCGCACCCAATCGTTGCCGCCGGCAACGATCGCCTCGATCTCGGCGAGCGGAAGGTCGCGCCGGAGCTTGATCGTCAGCGCCTGCGTGTGGCAGCGCATCGCGCCGATGCGCACGCAGATCGTCGATCGGGATCGGCTTGTTCGGAGCGGCCGAGGATCTTGTTGGTTTCGGCGCCGCCCTTCCACTCCTCGCGGCTCTTGCCGTTGCCGAGATCCTTGTCGATCCAGGGAATCAGGCTGCCCGCGAGCGGAACGCCGAAATGCTCGGTCGGGAAAGCGCTCGTCGCGCAGGATGCCCGCGACCTCGCGGTCGATGTCGAGGATCGCCGAATCAGGATCGTCGAGCAGCGGCTTCGCGGCCAGATGCGCCTCGCCCATCTGCTGCAGCAGCTCGCGCATGTTCTGCGCGCCGGCGCCGGACGCGGCCTGATAGGTCATGCAGGTCATCCATTCGACCAGGTCGTGCCGGAAGAGGCCCGCCAGCGCCATCAGCATCAGGCTGACGGTGCAGTTGCCGCCGATGTAGTTCTTCACACCGCGCGCGAGCGCGGCGTCGATCACGTCGCGGTTGACCGGATCGAGGATGATCACGGCGTCGTCGGCCATGCGCAGCGCCGATGCGGCGTCGATCCAGTAACCGTTCCAGCCGGCGGCGCGCAGTCTGGGATAGACCTCGTTGGTGTAGTCGCCGCCCTGGCAGGTGACGACCGCGTCCTGCGATTTGAGCGCCACGAGGTCGTTCGCCGCAAGCAGCGCCGGCGTGGACTTGCCGATCGAGGGGCCCTTGCCGCCGACGTTCGACGTGGAGAAGAACTGCGATTCGATGTGATCGAAGTCGCGCTCCGCCTGCATCCGCTGCAGGAGCACCGATCCGACCATTCCGCGCCAACCGACGAAACCGACTCGCATTGCGTTCACCCTGAAGTCCGCTGCCGCCGCGTTCCTGCCCGCCCCCGGACCGCTCGCGGAGGCGACAGCGGGCCGAGGCGACCGGTCAGGTCGTCTTGATCGTCGTGATTTTGGTCGCGCGGCCTTGCGGCGCGACCGCGCGCGTGCCGAGACCCGCCGCGCGGGCGCGCTGCGGTTTGGATGCCGTGAACAAGGCGGCAAATTCACGCATAGGATTGAATCGTAGCACGATTCACGCGGTGTGTTGCAACGCAGCAACGACGGCGTCGCCCATCGCGCGGGTGCCGATGACGGGCTCGCCGGCAAGCGCGATGTCGCGCGTGCGCCTTCCAGCTTGCAGCACGGCGCGCACTGCCGCCTCGATGCGGTCCGCGACGTCGGGGCGCGCGAGCGTGAAGCGGAACATCATCGCGACCGACAGGATCGTCGCCAGCGGATTTGCCTTGTCCTGTCCCGCGATGTCGGGCGCGGACCCGTGGATCGGCTCGTAGAGCCCCTTGCCCGCGCCGTCGAGCGACGCCGAAGGCAGCATGCCGATCGAGCCCGCGAGCATCGACGCCTCGTCGGAGAGGATGTCGCCGAAGAGATTCCCCGTGACGATCACGTCGAACTGCTTCGGATTGCGCACGAGCTGCATCGCCGCGTTGTCGACGTACATGTGGGAGAGCGCGACGTCCGGGTAATCCTCACCCATCGCCGTGACGACCTCGCGCCACAGGATGCTGGTGTCGAGCACGTTCGCCTTGTCGACCGAGCAGAGCCGCTTGCCGCGTCGGCGCGCCGTCTCGAAGCCGATTCTCGCGATGCGCGCGATTTCCGACACGCTGTACAGCATCGTGTCGAACCCCTCGTCCTCGCCGGCCGCATTGGTGCGGCGTCCGCGCGGCTGACCGAAGTAGATGTCGCCGGTCAGCTCGCGAACGATGACGATGTCGAGTCCGGCGATGACGTCGGGCTTCAACGTCGACGCGCCGGCGAGCTCCGGATACGCAAGCGCCGGCCGAAGATTGGCGAAGAGCCCGAGCTCGCGCCGGATTCCCAGGATGCCCTGCTCGGGGCGCATCTCGCGCGGCAGCGCGTCGTAGTTCGGGCCGCCCACCGCGCCCAGCAGCACCGCATCGGCGGCACGCGCGAGATCGAGGGTCGCGGGCGGCAGCGGAGAGCCCGCGGCGTCGTAGCCGGCGCCGCCGATCGGCGCGGATTCGGTCTCGATCGGCAGCCCGCCGCGCTTCAGGACATCGAGGACCTTGCGGGCCTCGGCGACGATCTCGTTGCCGATGCCGTCGCCCGGGAGGATCGCGATCTTCACGGCGACGTCAGGCGAGCCAGGGGTATTGCGCGAGACGCTTCGCCTCGAATGCCCGAATCTCGTCGGCGCGGCCGAGCGTCAGCCCGATCTCGTCCAGCCCGTTTTGCAGGCAGTGCTTGCGGAACGGATCGATCTCGAAGCCGAACACGGTCGCGCCATCGGTGGTCGCGACGGTCTGCAGGTCGAGATTCACGGTGAGCCTGAATCCCGGGAGCGCCGCGGTTTCGTGGAACAGGCGGTCGACCTCGTGCGCCGACAGCACGACCGGCAGCAGCCCGTTCTTCAGGCAATTCTGGAAGAAGATGTCGGCGAACGACGGCGCGATCAACACGCGAAAGCCGTAGTCGTGCAAGCGCCCACGGCGCGTGCTCGCGCGAGCTGCCGCAGCCGAAGTTGCGGCGTGCGAGCAGGATCTGCGCGCCCTGGTAGCGCGGCTCGTTCAGCACGAACTGCGGATTCAAGGGGCGACCCGAGTTGTCCATACCGGGCTCGCCGCGGTCGAGGTAGCGCCACTCGTCGAACAGATTCGGGCCGAAGCCGGTGCGCTTGATCGACTTCAGGAACTGCTTGGGGATGATCGCGTCGGTGTCGACATTCGCGCGGTCGAGCGGCGCGACGATGCCCGTGAGCGTGCGGAACGCTTCCATGGTCAGCCGAGCCTCCGCACGTCGACGAAATGGCCGGCGATGCCCGCCGCCGCGGCCATGATCGGGCTCACGAGATGCGTGCGCCCTCCCTGCCCCTGCCGGCCTTCGAAATTGCGGTTCGACGTCGACGCGCAGCGCTCGCCGGGGCCGAGCCTGTCGTCGTTCATCCCGAGGCACATCGAGCAGCCGGGCTCGCGCCATTCGAAGCCCGCGGCCGTGAAGATCCGGTCGAGGCCTTCCCGCTCCGCCTGCAGCTTGACGGGACCCGAACCCGGAACGACCAGCGCGAGCTTCACGCTGTCGGCCTTGCGCCGCCCGCGCACGATCGCCGCGGCCGCGCGCAGATCCTCGATGCGCGAGTTGGTGCACGAGCCGATGAACACCTTGTCGATCCGGATGTCGGTCATCGCGCGTGTTCGGCGCGAGCCCCATGTACGTGAGCGCGCGCTCGAGGCCTTCGCGCAGAATGGAATCCTTCTCCTTGTCGGGATCGGGCACGCGCCCCTCGATCGAGGTGACCATCTCCGGTGAGGTGCCCCAGGTCACCTGCGGCGCGATCGTCGCCGCGTCGAGCGTCACCGTGCGGTCGAACTTCGCGTCGGGATCGGACACCAGCGTGCGCCAATGCGCGACCGCGCGCTCCCACAGCTCGCCCTGCGGCGCGAACGGCCGGCCCTTCAGATACTCGATCGTCGTCGCGTCGACGGCGATCATGCCGGCGCGGGCGCCCGCCTCGATCGCCATGTTGCACACCGTCATCCGGCCTTCCATCGACAGCGCCCGGATCGCCCTGCCGTCGAATTCGATCGCGTAGCCCGTGCCGCCCGCGGTGCCGATCCGGCCGATGATCGCGAGCGCGATGTCCTTGGCCGTCGAGCCCCGCGGCAGCGTGCCTTCGACGCTGACGCGCATCGCCTTCGCCTGCCGCGTGACGACGCATTGCGTGGCGAGGACGTGCTCGACCTCGGAGGTGCCGATGCCGAAGGCGAGGCAGCCGAACGCCCCGTGCGTGCTCGTATGCGAGTCGCCGCAGACCACCGTCATTCCCGGCAGCGTCGCGCCCTGCTCGGGCCCGATCACGTGGACGATGCCCTGCCGCGCATCGCGGAACGGGAAATACGCGCGCGCGCCGGTCGCCTTGATGTTGGCGTCGAGCGTCTCGACCTGCGTGCGCGAGATCTCGTCGCGGATGCCGGCGCTCCAATCCTTGGTCGGCGTGTTGTGGTCCGCGGTCGCGACGATCGACGCCGTGCGCCACGGCTTGCGTCCGGCGAGGCGCAGGCCTTCGTAGGCCTGCGGGCTCGTCACCTCGTGGACCAGATGGCGGTCGACGTAGAGCAGCGCCGTCCCGTCCTCGCCGGTATGGACGACGTGGCTTTCCCACAGCTTGTCGTAGAGCGTGCGCGCCAACATGGCTCAGGCCTTTGCCAGAGCCTCGATTATAGGCGCGGCCACCGCCTCGGCGAGATTCGGATCCCAGGGATCGAACGTTTGCGCAGGGGTCGCGCGGAGCCACGTCATCTGCCGCTTCGCGAGCTGGCGCGTGGCGGCGATCCCCGTTGCGCGGAATGTGGCGAGATCGATGCGGCCGTCGAGGTATTCCCAGGCCTGGCGATAACCGACGCAGCGCATCGCCGGCAGCGCAGGGTCGAGCGAAAAGTGTTCTCGCAGCGCCCGCAGCTCGTCGACGAGCCCCGCCTCGAGCATCGCGTCGAACCGGTCCGCGATCAACCTGTGGAGGCGCACGCGGTCCGCCGGAACGAGCGCGACGCGCACGAGGGGACCGAGCGTCGCGTTTCCCGCGCGTGCGCCGCGAAGCGCGGAGAGCGGCGTCCCGCTGATCGCGTGCACCTCGAGCGCGCGCTGGATCCGTTGCGCGTCCGTCGGGGCGAGCCGCGCCGCCGTCGCCGGATCGACGCGGGCGAGCTCGGCATGTAGCGCTGGCCAGCCTTCCTTCGCGGCGCGCGCGTCGATCCCCGCGCGCACCGCGGAGTCGCGGCCCGGCAGCACGGAAAGCCCTTCGGTCAGGGCCTTGAAATAAAGCATCGTGCCGCCGGCGAGCAGCGGAATGCGCCCGCGGGCGCGGATCGCATCGACGGCCGCAAGCGCATCGGCGCAGAACCGCGCCGCCGAATACGCGTCGGTCGGATCGACGATGTCGATCAGGTGATGCGGGACGGCCGCACGCGTCGGGGCGTCGGGCTTCGCGGTGCCGACGTCCATGCCGCGATAGATCTGCGCCGAGTCGACGCTGACGATCTCCATGGGAAATCGTTGCGCAAGGGCCAGCGAGAGCGCGCTCTTTCCCGACGCGGTCGGGCCCATCAGCAGAACTGCCGGTGCACCGCTAGTTCTTGCGATCATCGATGGTGCCAAAGGTGGTGACCGCTCCGGGAAAAGCGTCGCGAGCAGGCCCGGATGCTAGGCGGCCCGCAGCGAGGTGCGAGACAACACGCCGCGCGAGCGGCTTGTTGCGGCGGAGGCTAACTTCGAGCATCGCGAGAAGTTAAGTTCGGCGCAGCCGGACGGCCGTAGCCACAGTACACATACATACAGCGAGCGCCGAGCGAGGACACAACGACGCAGACGGGCCGCGCAGCAGCTTTGCACGAGCGGTCATCGGCCTCGCATGAAGAGGCGATCGAGATCCGCGAGCGAGAGCTGATACCACGTCGGGCGGCCATGGTTGCATTGGCCGGCGCGCTCGGTCGCTTCCATCTCGCGCAGCAGCGCATTCATCTCGGGAACGGCGAGCGCACGATTGGCGCGCACGGCGGCATGGCATGCCATCGTCGAGAGCAACTCGTCACGGTGCGCGGTCAGCACTTCGCTGCCGCCGTGCTCGCGCAGGTCGGAGAGCACCGCATGCGCGAGTGCCGCCGCGTCGGCATCGGCGAGCGGCGCCGGGATGCCGCGCACGGCGAGGGTCGCCGGGCCGATGGCGCCCAACGAGAAGCCCAGCCGGTCGAGCGTGTCGGCATGCTCGGCGGCGGCGGCCATGTCGAGCGGTGACGCGATGAACGTCGCCGGCACGAGCAGCGGCTGCACGGGCACGCTGTGATCGAGCGCGGACTTGAGGCGCTCGTAGACGATCCGCTCGTGCGCCGCGTGCATGTCGACCAGCACCAGTCCGGCGCGGTTCTGCGCAAGGATGTAGATCCCGTGCAGCTGCGCCAGCGCGAAGCCCAGAGGATGCTCGTCGCCGGTTTGCGGCAGGTCGGGTCCGTCTGCGCCTCCGGCTTCGCGCGGTCCGAAGAGTTTCGCGTAGAACGCGGCGGGCTCGGACGCACCGAGCGGCATGGCGCCCTGCACGCCGCTCGCGAACGGCAGCGGACGCAGCAGCGGAATCTCGCCTCCGTGCGTCGACGGCGCGAACGGCGGCGTGTGCGCCGCCGCGATGCCGAGCCGCTCGGCGGCCGATACCGCGGGCTGCTCCGCGCCGGTGATGGCGAGCGCGCGCTCGATCGCGCTGCGGACGAATCCGTGCACGGCGCCGGATTCGCGGAACCGCACCTCGGTCTTCTGCGGATGAACGTTGACGTCGACCCGCCGCGGATCGAGCGTCAGCCACAGTGCGTACGCCGGCTGCCGGTCGTGGTGGAGCACGTCGCGATAGGCGTCGCGCAGCGCGTGCGCGAGCATCCGGTCGCGCACGTAGCGGCCGTTGACGAACGTGTACTGGCCCGCGGCGTGCGTCGCATACGCCGGACGCACGGCGAATCCGGTCAGCGCGATCGGACCGGCTTGCGCGTCGACCGCCGCGGCGCCTTCGACGAAGCCGTCGCCCAGCAGCGCGAGAACGCGCGCGCGCCGGCCCTGCGCGAGCAGCCGGTGCACCACGCGGCCATTGTGCTGCAGCGTGAATCCCACGTCCGGGTGCGCGAGCGCGATGCGCCGGAACGCTTCCTCGCAATGGCCCCACTCGGTCGCCTCGGTGCGCAGGAATTTTCGCCGCGCCGGCGTGTTGTAGTAGAGCTCCTGCACGGTGACCGTCGTTCCTTCGGCGAGCGCCGCCGGCGCCGTCGCGCTGACGCTGCCGCCTTCGACCTCGATCCGCCACGCGTGCGGCTTGCCGGCCGCGCGCGACGCGAGCGCGAAGCGCGACACCGCGGCGATCGACGCGAGCGCCTCGCCGCGAAATCCGAGCGTGGCGATCGAGTCGAGGTCGTCGACGGTGGCGAGCTTCGACGTCGCGTGCCGCGCGACCGCGAGCGAGAGCTCCTCCCGCTCGATGCCGCCGCCGTTGTCGGCAACGCGGATGCGCTGGATGCCGCCTCCGGCGAGATCGACGTCGATCTGCGTCGCACCCGAGTCGAGCGCGTTCTCGAGAAGCTCCTTCAGCGCCGCGGCAGGCCGCTCGACGACCTCGCCGGCGGCGATCTGGTTGACGAGGTGCTCGGGCAGCGCGCGGATCCGTCGCATGGATGCGCTAACCGACAAGGCCCGCCGCCCAGCGCGTGTAGATGCCGTCGGCGACCGCGGAGAGCGCGTCGAGGTGAGAGGCGATGCCGGTGCGGATGTCCGCTGCCGACTGCCGCGCGACCGACGATTGCGACGGCAATTCCGCCGCGCCCGTGGCAAGCCAGCTATCGATGAGATCGCGTGTCATCTCGACGTGGAACTGCATCCCGATGTGACGGTCGTCGACGATGAACGCCTGGCTGGGGCCGGAGTCGCTGGTGGCGACGCCGATCGCGGTCTCCGGCACCGCGAACGCGTCGTAGTGCCACTGGAACGACGTGAACGACGCACGGCCGGAGAACCAGTCGCGCCGCGCGCGTTCGTCGCTGACGGCGACGTCGACCCAGCCGAGCTCAGCGGAGGGCGCCCGCGACACCGGCGCGCCGAGTGCCTTTGCCAGCAATTGCCCGCCGAGGCAGTGCCCGATCACCGGCACCTGCCGCGCAACCGCATCGCGCAGCAGTCCCGTCAGCGGCGCGATCCACGGCAGGCCGTCGTTCACGCCCATCGCGCCGCCCATCATCGCGATGCCGGAGAACGCGCGCGGTCCGCGCGGCACCGGCGCGCCTTCGTCGATCGCAACGAGCTTCCACGGCAGCGTGTGCCGGTCGAGCCATTGCGCGAAATAGGCGGGGCCCTCGGTCGGCGAGAAGCGGAAGATGGCGATGGGAAGCATGATTCGCGCGACGCGGCAATCGCGCGATTTTACCAGTGCGGCATGCCACGCGGCGCCAGGATCCGACGCCCCGTTCCACGTCCCCGGCGCCGGAAGCGGAAATGGCTCCGGGAAGGACTCGCCGGTGCGAATGCGGCCGGTCAGAGACCGCGGGCGATCCGCGCGTACGCGGAATGATTGTGGATCGACTCGAAGTTCTCGGCCTCGACGGCGAAGCCATCGATGCGCGGGTCGTTGCCGAGCCGCGCCGCCACGCCCCGGACCATGTCCTCGACGAACCGGGGATTGTTGTACGCGTACTCGGTGACGAATTTCTCGTCCGAGCGCTTGAGGAGGCCGTAGAGCTCGCACGACGCCTCGTCCTCGGCGACCCGGATCAGGTCCGAAAGGAACAGCGACGGCCGCGCGCGCACCGTGATCGTGATCAGCGAGCGCTGGTTGTGCGCGCCATATTCCGAGATTTCCTTCGAGCACGGGCAGAGCGACGTGACCGGGACCGCGACCGCGAGCGTCTGCCGGTATTCCAGGCCGATGCGCTCGCCGCGCAGGCGCACCTCGTAGTCGAGCCGACTGGCGACGCCCGACACCGGGGCCGTCTTGCGCACGAAATACGGGAACGCGAGCTCGATGCTTCCGCCCGGCGCCTCGAGCAGCACGAGCAGCGCGTCGACGAGATCGGAGAGCGACGCGACGGACAGCGCCGGCGCGCCGGGCTCGCTGCGCGACTCGAGCAGCGCGACCAGCCGCGACATGTGCGTGCCCTTGCGGTCCGCGGGAAGCGCGACGTAGACGTTGCAGGTCGCGATCGTCGGCTGGACCACGCCGTCGGCATCGACGAAGTTCAGCGGGTAGCGAAGCCCGCGGATGCCGACCTCGTCGATCGCGAGGTTGCGCTCGTCGGCGCCCGACTGGACGTCGGGGATCGGAAAGAGGCTGCGCGGAATTTCGGGGCGATTCATGATCGGACGTCTCGGTGGTTGGGCGAGATCATGCCGCCGGCTTCACGACGGCATGCGGACGCCGATGCGGAAAGCGTGCGTTGACGGCGGCGACGATGCCGGCGGCATCGAGACCGCAGGCGGACAGGAGCTGCGCCGGATCGCCATGGTCGAGGAAACGGTCGGGCAGCCCGAGATGCAGCAACGGGATGGTGATGCCGGCCGCCGAAAGCGTCTCGGCGACGCCGCTTCCAGCACCGCCCATCACGACGTTCTCCTCGATCGTGACGAGCGCTGCGTGGTCCTGCGCGAGCCGTTGCACGAGCAGGGCGTCGACCGGCTTCACGAAGCGCATGTTGACGACGGTCGCGTCGAGCGTCTCGCCGGCGGCCTGCGCATGCGGCACGACGCTGCCGAAGGCGAGAAGCGCGATCCGGTTCGAATGCCGTCCCGACTCGCGCCGGATTTCACCCTTGCCGACGGGCAGCGCGGTCATCGCGCGCTCCACCGCCGCGCCGGTTCCGCCGCCGCGCGGATAGCGCACCGCGCTCGGCGTATCCAGCGTGAACGCCGTGTAGAGCATCTGCCGGCACTCGTTCTCGTCGGACGGCGCCATCACGGTCATGTTCGGGATGCAGCGCAGGTACGACAGGTCGAACGCGCCGATGTGCGTCGCGCCGTCGGCGCCGACGATGCCGGCGCGGTCGATCGCGAACACCACGGGAAGGTTCTGCAACGCGACGTCGTGGATCGTCTGGTCGTAGGCGCGCTGCAGGAACGTCGAGTAGATCGCGACCACCGGCTTCATGCCCTCGCAGGCGAGCCCGGCCGCGAACGTCACCGCGTGCTGCTCGGCGATGCCGACGTCGAAATAGCGCTCGGGAAACTCCTGCGAGAAGCGGACGAGGCCGGAGCCCTCGCGCATCGCCGGCGTGATGCCGATGAGACGTGGATCGCGCGCCGCCATGTCGGCCAGCCAATCGCCGAAGATCTGCGTGTACGACGGCTTCGCGGCCGCCTTCGGCACGATGCCGACCGCCGGGTCGAATTTCGTCACGCCGTGGTAGAGGATCGGGTCGTCCTCGGCGCGCGCATAGCCGCAGCCCTTGCGCGTGACGACGTGCAGCAGCTGCGGCCCCTGGAGCTCGCGAACATCGGCGAGCGTGCGCGCCAGCGTGTCGATGTCGTGGCCGTCGATCGGCCCGATGTAGTTGAAACCGAATTCCTCGAACAGCGTGCCCGGGAGCACCATGCCCTTCAAGTGTTCTTCGGCGCGCTTCGCGAGCGCCTTGACCGGAGGCAGCTTCGACAGCACCTCCTTGCCGCCGCGGCGCATCGTGTTGTAGAGGCGCGACGAGAGCACCCGCGCGAGATAGCTGTTGAGGGCGCCGACCGGCTCGGAGATCGACATCCCGTTGTCGTTGAGGATGACGAGGAGGTCGGCGCCCGCCGCGCCCGCGTTGTTGAGCGCCTCGAAGGCCATGCCGGCGCTCATCGCGCCGTCGCCGATCACCGCCGCGACATGCCTTCGCTCTCCCTTGCGCTGCGCCGCGATCGCCATGCCGAGTGCCGCCGAGACCGACGTCGAAGAATGCGCGGTGCCGAACGTGTCGTACTCGCTCTCGCTGCGGCGGGGGAAACCCGAGGGCCCTCCCGCCATCCGCAGCCGGCCCATCTCGGCGCGGCGTCCGGTGAGGATCTTGTGCGCGTAAGTCTGGTGCCCGACGTCCCACACGATGCGATCGTGCGGCGTCTCGAACGTGTAATGCAGCGCGATGGCGAGCTCGATGGTGCCGAGGTTCGACGACAGGTGACCGCCGGTCTGCGCGACCGAGGCGATGACGAACGCACGGAGCTCGCGCGCGAGCTGCGGCAGCGCACCGCGGTCGAGCTTGCGCAGCGCGGCGGGGGAATCGATCTGGTCGAGCAGCGGATACATGGTCAGCATCAGTGACGTCTGGCACACAGCCAGTCGGCGAGTTCCGCGAGGCGGCGCGCGCGGCCGCCGAACGACGAGAGCGCCGCGTGGGCGTCGGCGCGCAGCGTCTCGGCATAGCCTCGAGCCGCCGCAAGGCCAAGCAGCGAAACGTAGGTCGCCTTGCCCTGGGCAGCGTCCTTGCCCGCCGTCTTGCCCAGCGTCGCCGCCGAGCCTTCGACGTCGAGGATGTCGTCGATCACCTGAAATGCGAGTCCCGCGGCGGCGGCGAAAGCGTCGAGCGCGGCCAGCTCGCGCGGAGCGATCGGGTCTCCGGCGAGCGCGCCCAGCGCGACCGATGCGCGTATCAGCGCCCCGGTCTTGCGCCGATGCATCGTCTCGAGCTCTGCAAGTGTGAGCGTCCGTCCGGTGGCGTCGAGGTCGATCGCCTGGCCGCCGGCCATGCCGGATGCGCCGGCCATCTCGCCCAAAATCGCGCACGCGCGTCCGGGATCGCGCAATTCCGCGCTTCCGAGAACGCTGAATGCGAGCGATTGCAGCGCGTCTCCGGCGAGGAGCGCGGTCGCCTCGCCGAACGCGACGTGACAGGTCGGCTTGCCGCGCCGCAGCGTGTCGTCGTCCATGCACGGCAGGTCATCGTGGATCAGCGAGTAGGCGTGGATCAGCTCGACCGCCGCCGCCGGCGCATCGACCCGATCGGGGTCGGCGCCGGTCAGCTCGCCCGCCGCGTACGCGAGCAGCGGGCGGACGCGTTTGCCTCCGCCCAGCACCGAGTAGCGCATCGCCTCGTGCAACGCCTGCGGCAGCGACGCAGTGGAAGGCAGCACGCGTTCCAGCACGTCCTCGACACGCTGCTGCCGCTCGCCGGACCAGACGGCAAAGTCGACGTCAGGGTTCATCGTCCCGCACGTCGCCAGCGACCCCGGGGACCTCGAATGCCTTGAGCACGCCCTTCTCCAGCACCTCGACCTGCTGCCGCGCGTCCTTCAACGCCGCCTGGCAATACGCGAGCAGCGTCGCGCCGCGCTTGTAGGCCGCCAGCGATTCGTTGAGCGGCAGCGCGCCGCCTTCCATCGTGGCGACGATCTCCTCGAGCTCGGAGAGCGCGGCTTCGAAACTTGCCGGAATTTCGCTGGCCTTGGCCATCGGGTTTCCCTGTGGGCGAATCCGCCGTCCGGAATTGCATGTCTGCGGCAGATTACCGGGCAGGTTAACGGTCGGAAGTGATGAAGGTCAAAGGACTCGGCGGCGGCGGCGCTGCGCGGCCCGTGTGCGTGGACCTGGCCGCCGATCGGCCGATGCGGGCGGGCCGTCGGTCGATTGACCTTGCTCCGGACACCTTTGTATAATAACAGGTTCGTTACGCGGCCTTCCACGGATCTCTCGTGCGGCCGACTTAGCAAAGCGGTCCGGGGCGGCTGAAAACGCCGTAATCGTCCCGGGTTGTTGGGTTGGGTTGGTTTCACCGGAAACCGAAAGGAAAGGCCGATGTCGAACCTCGCCGCTGCGGGGCATTTGCTGCGCGCCACCACGCAGCTCCCCGTCTCCTGGTATTGCGATCCCGCCGTCTACGATGCCGAGCAGCGGCTGCTGTTCGCGCGCGCGCCCGGCTACGTCGGCCATGAGCTGATGGTCCCCGAGCCCGGCGACTATCAAGCGCTCGAGTGGCGCGACAACGCGCAGGCGCTCATCCGCAACACCGCCGGCATCGAGCTCGTCTCGAACATCTGCCGCCACCGGCAGGCGATCATGCTGAAGGGCCGCGGCAACGTTCCCAACATCGTCTGCCCGATCCATCGCTGGACCTACGACCTCAAAGGCGAGCTCCTCGGTGCGCCGCATTTCGCCGACAAGCCGTGCCTGAACCTCGGCCGCTCGCCGCTCACGAACTGGAACGGCCTCCTGTTCGACGGGCCGCGCGACGTTGGCGCCGATCTCGCGCGTCTCGGCGTACACGGCTTCGACTTCTCGAGCCACGTGCTCGACCGCGTCGAGATCCACGAGTGCAACTACAACTGGAAGAGTTTCATCGAGGTCTACCTCGAGGACTACCACGTCGTCCCGTTCCATCCGGGCCTCGGCAACTTCGTCACCTGCGACGACCTCAAGTGGGAATTCGCGCCGTGGGCATCGCTGCAGACGGTCGGCGTCACGAGCCTGCGCAAGGCCGGCACGAAGACTTACGAGCGCTGGCACAAGGCGGTGCTCGATTATTACCGCGGCGAGATGCCGAAGCACGGCGCGATCTGGCTCACGTATTACCCGAACATCATGATCGAGTGGTACCCGCACGTGCTCGTGATCAGCACGCTGATCCCGCGTGGCGTCGACCGGACGACCAACGTCGTCGAATTCTATTACCCCGAGGACATCGCGTACTTCGAGCGCGAGTTCGTCGAGGCCGAGCAGGCGGCGTACATGGAGACCGCGCGCGAGGACGACGAGATCGCCGAGCGGATGGACGCCGGCCGCAACGCGCTGTACCGGATGGGGCGCAGCGAGGAAGGCCCCTACCAGTCGCCGATGGAAGACGGCATGCAGCATTTCCACGAGTTCCTGCGGCGCGAGCTCGAAAGTCACATCGTGCCGCGGTGAGAGAACGGTGAACCTCCGATGAGACCTGACTGGAGCGGCGTATTCCCGGCCGTCACGACGCAATTCCGCGAGGACCTGTCGCTCGACGTCGACGCCACGGCGCGCGTGATCGAGGGCCTCATCCGCGATGGTGTGTCAGGCCTGATCGTCTGCGGCACCGTCGGCGAGAACTGCTCGCTCGCCAAGGCCGAAAAGATCGCCGTGATGGAGACCGCCAAGGCCGTCGCGCGCGGCCGCGTGCCGGTCCTGTCGGGCATCGCCGAATTCACGTCGGCCTTCGCGATCGACATGGCGAAGGAAGCCGCGCGCATCGGGCTCGACGGCATCATGGTGATGCCGGCGCTCGTGTACTCGTCGAAGCCGCATGAGACCGCCGCGCACTTCCGCACGGTCGCCAAGGCGACCGACGTGCCGGTGATGGTCTACAACAACCCGCCGATCTACAAGAACGACGTGACGCCCGAGATCCTCGCGTCGCTCGCCGACTGCGAGACGATCGTCTGCTTCAAGGAGTCCTCGGGCGACACGCGACGCTTCACCGACCTGCGCAACATGGTCGGCGACCGGTTCGTGCTGTTCGCCGGCCTCGACGACGTCGTCGTCGAGAGCATCATGGTCGGCGCCGTCGGCTGGGTATCCGGGCTCTCGAACGCGTTCCCGCGCGAAGGTGAGACGTTGTTCCGCCTTGCCCGCGCCGGTCGGTATCCCGAGGCGTTAAGCCTGTACAGCTGGTTCATGCCGCTACTCCACCTCGATGCGCGCCCCGACCTCGTCCAGTGCATCAAGTTATGCGAGCACATCATGGGACGCGGCACGCACCGCACGCGTCCGCCGCGCCTGCCGCTCGACGCGACGGAGACGGCGGCGATCGAGGCGATGATGAAGCACGCGCTGGCGACGCGTCCCAAGCTGCCGGACGTGGGACTCAAACAGGCAGCCTGAATGCGAGATGCTCGGTCGAGTTCCGGGCCGGGTTGAACGGCAGCATCCACGCAACGGCCGAGTTCGGCCACAATCACCCACCGACCTCGAACTCACAATTTCTGCGCAAGCAGTCACTGCGGGCAAGTCCGCTTCTGTGATCGGGACTGGAGGACAGCAGCGGCGCTTGTTGGGGCCGCCCGCCGCGTAGCCATCACCCACCGAACGCAATCAATCAAACGGGCGATGGAGATCGAGTGCTAACGCTTGTTCTGGCTACGCTTGGCTGAAGCACGTTGACTTCCGCTAGCAGTCGCCTACCGACGCCGCGTATTTGCTAAGAGGAACCGCAGCCGTCCTGTCCGCCACGGGCTCCTTGTAGACTCCGGGACCAAACTCGGAAATAAGCTCGCGCTTGTAAGTATTGAAAAAGCGTTCGACAAGTTGGGTGCCGGCCAAGCCGCTTGCATAAATAGCATCTTCCGCCGAATCGAATTCCAGCCTAACGGCCAGCAACGGATCGCGCGCCTCACCGTGCACTCTCTGGGCGCCCGTAGCCGGATCGAATACGCTGTCGTGGGCACAACAGACGATCGTGCCGGGCCTGCCGGCTAGGGCACTGTTGCCAGCCACATAGCGGATCTGGCTCCCATCCTTGGCCGCATAGCTGAGTTGATGGGTGCAAATCGCCACGTAGGCAACGAGACTCTTGTCCTTGCCGACTCCGCCGGGCCAAATGTAGCTGCCCGATTCCGACGTCAACTCCTGCTGGCCCGGAGCCGGTTTGCCAAGGTCGATGAGAAAACACGGGAGACTTCGGTAGGGGAAGTGAAATACATACGCTTCATCCTTCGCCAGGGCCGACGCTTTGAGCGGTGCGCCTTGGGCGTCCGTGAGACGGGCCCTGGGGAAATCAGTGTAACTGCCGGCATGCGCTTCGCGCATGCCGGCAGCAAGCCAGGCGGTGCTGCCAGCGCATAGCCTGACGAACCTTCGTCTGTCCATGAGTCCCTCCAAAGGCGACGGCCGGATGGTCGGTCACGCCTCGAACATGTCCCGATACAGGCCTCGCGCCCACTCCAGCGTGCTCTTGCCTTTGGCTTCGTCGCGGTTCTCGAACATCTTGGTGTCCGGCGAGAATCCGGCGATTCCATTTCCGGCGGCGTTCAGGACATAACCCGCATCCACGCTGATGCCTTCCATCGGGCTAGCGTTGACCATCGAGAAGCAGACGGTCCGCGGGCTGTACCAATTGATGTCCTTGCCTTGGGCGCGCGCTGCCAGCACCTTGGCAACATACTTACCCTCGGTGTTGGAAGTGTTTGCGCTCTTGGAATATGGATGCGGACGGGAGTCGCCAGTTACGTAGACGCGCTCGTCGCCGATCACGTTGTATTTCAGGACGTCGATGCGGGCTTCCTTCTGCGGGCTCTTCGGGTCAACCAGGTCCAGATGCTCGATCAGGGTCGAGGCGCGCACACCGGGATAGATGGCGGCGTCGTCGAAATGGTAGGTGTCGAAATCGGTCTTGAGAAACTTCTTCTCCAGATCGACGCTGGTGATCTCGACGCCGGGTTTGTATTCGATAGTATCTTTGTACAGTTCATTGAAGGCGGCGTGGAACCCCGCCTTCTTGATGGTGATGTCCGGATTGGCGTCGAGCACCAGCACCTTGGCTTTGATCTTGTTCTTCTTGAAGTGGGAGGCAATCATGCAGGCGCGCTCGTAGGGCGCGGGCAGACATCGGTAGTTGCCGGAGGGTACGCACTGCACGAATACGCCGCCTTCGAACTCCTGCACCTTGCGCCGGATCGTGACGTGCTCAGTTGGCGAAATGAAGCCGGGGGGATAGGCGGTTCGCAGCGCTGTAATGGTCTCCACGTCCTTGACGCCGATACGGGCATAGTCGTAGGAGATGCCCGGCGCCAAAACGAGGAAATCGTAGTCGATCTCGCCCTCGCTGGTGACGAGCCTGCGCCCGGCGCGGTCCAATCCCGTGGCGGTGGCATTGAAGTAGATATATTGGTTGTTGCGCGCGGCATCGAGGAAACTGTGATCGGCCAGAAACTCCAGGTTGATCAGTCCCGCATACCACAGGTTGCTGGAGAAACAGGACGAGTACATGTCGCGCTTGTCCACCAACACGACGTCGAATTTCGGGTATTCCTTCTTCGCGTACTTGGCAATGGTCAGCCCCGAGGTCCCGCCGCCAACCACCACCAGGCGAGGCCCTCTGGCCTTCGGAAGGTCGGCTTTGAAGCCTACGGACGCAGGCGTTTGGGTGGCGCCGCCTCCGGCCGTGGTACAGCCCGTCATGACTGCTGCGCCACCTGCCGCAACGGCGCTGCTCATTTTCAGAAAATCACGTCGATTGATGCGGTCACTCATGCTCGTCCTCCCTTTTGATTGTTCAAGTGCAACAGGCCGCCAGTCTGCAGCAGGCTGCGTAGACAGTCAGGTTGCGGCGTAGAACGCCCCCACCAGCGCCACCACCGCTGTCACCTGCAGGAAGACCCGCATCGCCATCCAATGCTCACTATCCAGATGGCCAACCTCGCCGTCGCGCGCCATGGAGGCAACTCCAAGAACGAGGGCCACGATCGTGGCAAACATCGTCGCAAAAACCACTAGACTCAGGAAACTCATGAGAACCTCCTTTTGGCCTTCCGACCATCGACCGGTTACTCCCATTCCACGGGCACCTTGTTGACGAGCATCAAAGATCGCCGAGATCAGCGGCTTGTGCGTCGCAGCACGCGCTCGAGTGTCCATGGCGCGGCGTGCATCCGGGCCGCATCGGGCTCAGAACATGCGCACGCCGAGCGTCGTGGCGTTGCCAGCGTAGGGCCTGTTGCTGTGGGTAGCAGACAAGCCATTGGCGCCGTCGCGACGACGCTTCGCTAGACCTTCTCCCGCTGCAGCGCGAGCAGCCGCTCGAACACCGCGTCGCTCGCGCGGAGGCCGTTGTGCTCGTATTCGTTGGTGAGCCATGCCTTCATGCCGCTGATTGACGCCGCGGTCTGCTCCGACAGCGCGCGCGGCACGTACATGTCCTCCGCGTAGATCGCGGCGACGCACGGCACCGTGTTCCGCGCGAGCTGCGCCGGGTCGTACAGCATCGGCCAGCGCTCCTCCGCGGCGAGCAGGTCGGCGACCTCGCGCAGCGGCCGCAGCCCGGCGTAGTCCTCGAACATCCACGGGTAGATCATCTCGCCGGTGAACGACGGCGGCCGCCCCGGCGCCCACGCCATGTCGGGAAACTCGGCGCGCACGCGCTCCGCCGACCAGCGCGCGGCGGCGCCCTGCGTGTAGCACATCTCGTGCAGCACCGCGAAGATCGGATGGGTCTCGAACGGTTGTGCGTTCTCGAGCGCGCGCAGGAACGGCAAGCTGAGCTCGTCGCCGTTCGCACCGCGGCAGAACGCGCTCTCCAGCAGGTAGTGCAGATTCTCGTTGCCGTCATCCATGCCCAGCGCGAAGCCGACCTGCTGGAATCGGCGCACGGTCAGTCGCCCGCCCGTCGGCAGCGTCACCTCATGCTTGTGCAGGTGCTCCATGATTCGCGCGCAGAGCTCGTGATCGGCGGGATAGCGCGCGAAGAATTTGCCCGTCTTGCGTTGCACCTCGGGATACGTGTGCCGATAGTAGTCGTCGACGTTGCCGGTGAGCGGCGGCAGGCCGCCGGTGATGAAGACCTCGCGCAGGCCGTGCGGATGCGCTGACAGGTAATGCACCGCGCAGAACCCGCCGTAGCTCTGACCGAGCACGCTCCACGGCTCGGCTTCCCCGACGAGCACGCACCGGATCACTTCGGCGTCGCGCACGATGCTGTCGGCGCGAAAGTGCATCAGATAATCGGCCTGCGCGCGCGCGTCGCCACGCCGCGCCAGGGTTTGCGGCAGCACGACCGAGCTCCGTCCATTGCCGCGCGAATCGAGCAGCAATACGTGGTAGTCATCGATCGCGCGCTTCACCCAGCCCGTGTTGGCGAGCGGCCGCGGTCCCGGAAATCCCGGGCCGCCCTGGAGAAAGACCAGCCATGGCTTTTGCGCATCCGCTTGATCGCCGCGCTTGATCGCCCGCGCGAAAATGGACAGCGATTCGCCCTTTGGCTGCTGGTGGTCGAGTGGTACGGTGAATTCGTGGTCGATGAGTTCCATGCCGTGATGGCGGACGCGGGCCAGCGTGCGGAAGGTCGTGGTCATTGGTTTTCCTTGGAGCGGGTCGAGCGTGCGGAATGGAATCGCTGCGGACGGAACGGCGCGAGATCCACCGCCGCCGGTCGCCCGGCAATGAGATCGGCGACGATGCGCGCGGTTGCCGCGGCCTGCGTCAATCCGAGGTGGCCGTGGCCGAACGCGTAAACCACGCGCTCGTCCGCCATTGCCGGTCCGATTGCCGGGAGAGAATCGGGCAGCGAGGGACGAAAGCCCATCCATACGCTGCCGCCTTCGGTGCGAAGCTCCGGCATGAATCGCTTCGCCTTGGCGAGCAGCGAACCCGCGCGCGCGAAGTTGGGAGGCGCGTCGAGCCCGGCGAACTCGACGGCGCCGCCCACACGCACGCCGCATTCGAGCGGCGTGACGACGAAACCATGCCCGCCGAACGTGAGCTGGCGCTTCAGATCGAATGCTCCCACCGGCAGCGTCGTGTTGTACCCGCGCTCGGTTTCGAGCGGAATGCGCTCGCCGAGCGTGCGCACGAGATGATGTGACCACGCGCCGGCGGCGATCACCACGCGACGCGCGAGCAATGCGGGCCCTTCGCGAAGCGAAACGGCGACGGCGTCCGTGCCGGGCGCGAGCGACATCGCCTCCGCGCGACGAATCCGACCGCCCTGCCGCTCGAACTGGCGCGCCAGTGCTTCGGTCACCAGCAACGGATCGCTGACCGTCTTCCATCCGGGCACGAAGGTCGCCGCCACCAGCGCCGGGCTCAAGCCCGGCTGCAGCTCGGCGATCGCCGCCGGGCCGTGCAGCGGCGTGAACGCGATGCCGTGATCGGCGCGGGCCTGCCAGCCGGGCTGCGACGCAGCGTGCTCGGCCTCGCTTTCATAGAGGTGCAGCACACCGTCGCTGCGCAACATGTGCGCGGCGCCCGCCGCGGCGAGGAGCAGCGGCGTCTCGGCCGCCGACAGGTCCATCAACGACGCCTGCGCGGCGGTGCTCGCGCGGACGCGATCCGGTTGGCTCGCGCGCCAGAAGCGGACGAGCCACGGTGCGATTCGCGGCAGGTAGCCGGGCCGGATCGCGAGCGGACCCAGCGGGTCGAGCAGCCAGCGCGGCGCCTTGCGCAGGATGCCCGGGGAAGCAAGCGGCAGGATGTCGGAGAACGCGAGCGCACCTGCGTTGCCGCGGCTCGCCTGCGCGGCCACGCACTCCCGGTCGATCAGCAGCACGTCGCGGCCTTCGCGCTGCAGGCGCAGGGCGATCGCGACGCCGACGATGCCGGCGCCGATCACCAGCACCTCGATCGATCGCTCCGTCGCGGCCGGCGCCTGCAGCGGCGACGCGCTGACGCTCACGAGCGCGTCAAGCCAAGCCCCACGCGAAAGAATCCGCGGGGTCGAACACGAGGTTCGCGTCAAGCGTGACGAACGCGCGGCCGTGAATCTGGGGCAGTACCGCGCTTGCGGGAACGCCTGGAAGCGACCCGGGCGGCAGCGCGTAGCGGCCCGTGAACACGCTGCCGATCACGCTTTCCTGGCGCCACGCGGCGCCCGGCGCGAGCTTGCCGTCGGCGGCGAGGCAGGCGAGCTTCGCGCTGGTGCCCGTGCCGCAGGGCGAACGGTCGTAGGCGCCGCCGGGGCAGAGCACGAAATTGCGGGCGTCGTTACGCGGATCCGTCGGCGGTCCGAAGAGCTCCACGTGATCGATTTCCGCGCCGGCAGCGCCAGTCACGCCCTGTCGCCGCAGCGCGTCGCGCACGCGCGTCGCGAATGCCGTCAGCTCGGCGACGCGGCCGGATTCGAGCGCCAGGCCGTGCTCGGCGCACAGGAAGAACCAGTTGCCGCCCCACGCGACGTCGCCGTGCACCACGCCGTGGCCCGGAACACTGACGCTGACCTGCGTCAGATGCCGATACGACGGCACGTTGGCGACGGTGACGGTGCCATCCGCGTGCAGCGTCGCCGTCACGTCGCCGACCGGCGTCTCGATCCGGTGCGCTCCGGCCGTGATCCGGCCGAGATGGGCGAGCGTCGCGATCACGCCGATCGTTCCGTGGCCGCACATGCCGATGAAGCCGACGTTGTTGAAGAAGATCACGCCGCACGCGCTCGCGGTGTCGACCGGCGCGCACAGCAGCGCGCCCACGATCACATCGGAGCCGCGCGGCTCGTTGACGATCGCCTTGCGCCACGCGTCGTGCGCGTCGCGAAAGCGGTCGCGGCGCTGCGCCATCCCGCCGCTGCCCGAGATCGGGGCCGCCGCTCACGACGACGCGCGTCGGCTCGCCGCCGGTGTGCGAGTCGATGATGCGCGTCGGTATGCCCGGATCGGGATTCACGTCAGCGAGAGCGCCGGTAGGGAAGCCATGGATCGTGAAGGGCGCCGCGGATGCGCAGCATCCGAGTGGTCAGCCGATCGCCACGTCCACTGAACGATATCCGACGCGGCAGCTTCCGACCTTCACCTGGAGGGTGCCTTGGCCTTCGGCGACGATCGACACGAACCGCTCGTGCCCGTTGCCACGCGTCCATGGCATGAAAATGCTGGGGCCGCCGTAAAGGCCCCCTCCCCAACCATCCAGATGGCCGATCTCGACGATCGCTTCGGCAGGCGCCACGACCTTGATGCCTTTCCCGTGCGCCGTGAGGCGAAGGACTTCCGAGTGCGGCAGGTTCTTTGCGGACGGCATGCCGAAGGTGCTGAGGTAGCCGTGGTTGACGATGCGAAGCTCGATGCGCGTATGCCCGCCTGTTTTTTCCTGCTTCACGACTTCGATCGAGACGCGCGGCAAGAGCGCCGCCACGCGCAGGAACGCGGCGCTCTGCGCGCGGCAGGTCTCGTCGATCCGCTCGTACGGCGGGTTCCAGACGCCAACGCGCGGATCGAATCCGTTCACCTCGACTTCGCCCAGCTGCGGATGCGTCACCTTCTTCCATTGCCCGAACACGCGGCCCTTGTTCTGCTCGCGGTCGAACCTGGCGAGCGCGACCATGTCCTTGCGCGTGAACTTGACGTAATGGTCGACGAACGGCTTCTTGCGCTCGATCCCGAGCTGCTTGAACAGATCCCAGAGCTCGATGACGTAGGCGAGCGCGCCGCGCTGGTGATAGGCGTAATCGGTCAGGTCGCCGTGGAGAGGCTTCTCGGGCTCGTAGAGGAACTCGTGGAAGCCGCTCACCGTCGCGTAGGCCGTGTGCTCGGTCATCCACGCCTCGACCTGCTCGTAGATCGCGAGATCCACCGGGTCCATCTTGGTGTCGGCCTTGTCGCCGAGCGGCCGGATGAGGACGCCGCCGAAGGTGTGCAGGTTGAGCCACGCGAGGATGTTCGGGTGGCCGGTCGCGAATTCCATGATCGCGCGCGTCTCGGGCGCGCTGCCCGGATAATGTCCCGCGCCGACCTGCTGCTGCTCCGGCGCCCACGAGTACGGGAAATTCCGGTTGAAGTCGTACAGGTTGTCGGAGAGGAAGAACGGTGCCGGAATCGTCCTGCCATCGAAGTTGGCGATGCGCCCCTCGGGATAGAGCCGGAAATAGGGGCCCGGGTCCTCGGGCATTCGCGCGCCCATCACCGGCGGATCGAGGCGCTGTCCCGCATCGTCGCGGATCTCCACGAGCTCGCCGTCCGGGTCTTCGCGCCGCATGTAGCCCGCGATGCCGTCGCCATCGATGTCGGCGCTCTCCCAGTAGGCGTGGCCCTTGTTGGCGCGATCGTTGACCGGACTCGAGCGGACATAGCGGCCGCGCTTGAGCACTTCCTCGGCCCCGTCAGGAGAAATTCGCGGGACGACGTAGAACAGCGTCTCCTTGATGGCCTCCGCCATGTGCGCCGGGAAGGGCTTGCCGCCGACTTCGAGCGCGCCGTCGTGAAGCGCGAGAATGTCCTCGGCCATGGCGAGCGCCACGCTCGAGCCGCAGAGCTCAGAGGCGTGCATGTTGCCGTCGATCCAGACCGCAGGGCGCCCTTCGTCGGGGTTGCGGCCGATCACGAGCAGCGGGATATCCCGTCCTTCGGCGCTCTTCCCGATCGAGATCACGCGGGCGACGTCGGGATGTTTTTTCGACCAGGCCGCGAGCTGTTGCGAAAGCTCGGCGTAGTCGAGGTATTTTTGGCGAAACATTCGGGGTCCTGGGCGGTTGTCGTTCCGGGGCCGCTATTATGCCGGACACCGCGACCGGGACGGACGATGCGCGATACCCCACGACTTGCCTGCGGCCACTGCGCGATTCGCTGGGCCGCCGCCGCGACGCTTTCCGCGCTGGTGACCTTCGCTTCCCCCGCGATCGCCGCCGATCCGGCAAAGACGCTGCACGTCGCGCTGACGAGCGCGGAGATGAGCTTCGATCCGCAGTTTTCCGCGGACGCGGGAACCGACGGCATCATCGATCACATCTTCGATGCGATGCTGGACTACGACTACCTTGTCCGTCCGGTGAAGCTCGTGCCGCGCACGCTCGTCGCGATGCCCTCGGTCGAGGATGGCGGCGCGACGTATGTCTTCCGATTTCGGCACGGGATCCACTTCACGCCGGACGCAGCGTTCAAAGGCAAGCAGCGCGAGCTTACCGCCGGCGATCAGGCGTACGCGTTGAAGCGATTGCTTGACCCTGCGGTGAGGAGTCCCTGGCTGTGGCTCGTCGATGGCAAGGTCGTCGGCGCGAGCGAAGCCCGGGCGAAGGCGCTGCAATCCGGAAAATTCGATTACGACGCTCCGATTCCCGGCATCGAGGTCGTGGACCGCTACACACTGCGGCTTCGCCTCAGACAGCCCGACCTGCGATTTCTGTATGCGTTCGCGATTCCCAACACCGCCCCTGTCGCGCGCGAGGTCGTCGAGGCCTACGGCTCCGATATCGGCGCGCACCCGGTCGGGACCGGGCCGTACATGTTGGGCAACTACCGCCGCAGCTCGAAGATCGAGCTCGTCGCCAATCCCGGCTACCGCGATTTCGTCTACACACCGGCGGGACCGGTGCCGCCCGAATCCGCATCGATCGCGGCGGCGCTCTCGGGCCGGAAGCTTCCGTTCGCCGGCCGCATCGAAATCTCGGTCATCGAGGAAGGACAGGCCGTGTGGCTCGCCTTTCTGAAGCGCGAGCTCGACCTGCTCGATGTCCTGCCCCTGAGCTTCGTCGACGAGGCGCTGGCCGGCGGCAGCCTGCGCCCCGAGCTTGCGGCGAAGGGCATTCGCCACGAGGTCCTGCTGCGGCCGAACACGCGCTTCACCTACTTCAACATGGAGGACCCGGTCGTCGGCGGCTACACGCCAGAGAAGATCGCGTTGCGCCGCGCGATCGGCATGGGACTCGACATGCGCGAGTTCATCCGCGTCATCCTCAAGGGGCGAGGCGTTCCCGCCACCGGTCCGATTCCTCCCGATGTCGTCGGCTACGATCCGGCGCAAAAGACCGAAGCTCAGCTCTACGACCCCGCTGCGGCGCGGGCGCTGCTGGACCGGTTCGGCTACAAGGACCGCGACGGCGATGGCTATCGCGAGATGCCCGACGGCAGGCCCCTTGTGCTGACGCTCTGGTCGCGGCCGACGTCGTTCGAGCGGCAGGCGGACGAGCTGTGGAAGAAGGACATGGACGCGATCGGCCTGCAGATCGCGTTTCGCAAGGACGCCCAGCAGGAGCTGCGGAAAATGGCGCGGCAGGGAAAGATCCCGATGCGCACCGACGGCTGGAACGCCGATTACCCGGATGCCGAAAACTTCATGCAGATTCTCTACGGCGGGAACGTCGGGCAGGAGAATCACGCGCGCTTCAGTCTCCCCGCGTTCGATCAGCTCTTCGACGCCGCGCGCAGGCTGCCCGATTCTCCGGAGCGCACGATGCTCTTCGACCGGATGACCGAGCTCGTGGTCGCCTATGCCCCATGGCGGCTGATGGAGCGGCGAATCGAGGACCACCTGGTGCAGCCGTGGATTCTGAACTACCGGGCGCATCCCGTTCGCCAGGAGTTGTGGCGGTACCTCGATGTCGAGCCAACACGAAAGCCGAAATGACGCGCGAGCGTGGCGGTGGCCGTGGCGAGATCGAGTACGAGGATCCTGCTCCACGGGCAGGCCCTTGCAACTCGCGATGACAAGCGCAATCTATTGATCGATACTCGTACCCATGCCGCCAACGGCGCCGGCTCGGCGCCCACCCGTCCCGAATTCCATCCTCTGACATGTACTCGACGCTGATTTCCACATCCGATCTCGCCTCGCGCCTTGACGATCCGGCGCTCGTCATCCTCGACGTCCGGCACGATCTCGCGCAACCCGAGACCTGGGGCGAGGCGCAGTACCGCGCGGGGCACATTCCCGGCGCGCAGTTCGCGCATCTCGACCGCGACCTGTCGGCCGCGAAGACCGGAAAGAACGGCCGGCATCCGTTGCCGTCGCCGGAAGCATGCGCTGCCCTTTTCGGGCGTCTCGGCATCGACGCCGACAAGCAGGTCGTCGCTTACGATTCCGGCGGAGGCATGTACGCACCGCACGTGTGGTGGATGCTGCGCTGGCTCGGCCACGACGCCGTCGCCGTGCTGGACGGCGGATTCGCCAAGTGGGTGCGCGAGCGCCGCCCCGTGACGGCGGAGCTTCCCTCCATGCGCCCGGCGAAGTTCACGGTCCGCCACGTCGGCCCGTTCGTTTCCGCCGGTGACGTGCTTGCGAGCCTCGAAGAACGCAGGTTCACGCTGGTCGACGCCCGCGGCGCCGAGCGCTATCGCGGCGAAGTCGAGCCGCTTGACCCTGTCGCGGGACATATCCCGGGCGCCATCAACCGCCCGTACACGCAGAACGTCGAGCCTGACGGAACGTTCAAGTCGCCGGAGAAGCTGCGCGCCGAACTCACGGAAGTGACCGGGAATGCGCCGTCGGCAATGATCGTCAACTACTGCGGATCTGGCGTCAGCGCGTGCCACAACCTGCTAGCGATGGAGGTCGCCGGGATCGGTGGGACGATGCTCTACCCCGGGTCGTGGAGCGAATGGTGCGCCGATCCCGCGCGTCCGGTAGCACGCGGTCCGGCGTAGACGGTCAGGCGTCGGTGGTCGCGGTGCGGTCGAGCGACCAGCGGGAAACGTCGCGATACGACGACCCGCCCGGCCGCAGCGCCGATTCGACGAGTGCCAGCTCCTCGACGCGCCACGCGACGCTCGCGGCGCGCGGCGCAATCGGCAGCGTCGCTGCATTTCCGCGCCAGCGTCAGGTGCGGTGCGTACGCGCGCTGATCGACGCGGAATCCCGCGGAGGAAAGCCGGTGTGCGAGCCCATAGGCCATGGCAGCGAGCCCGGAGGGGATTTCCGTCGCGGCGATCCACGCGATTCCGCCGCCGCGAAACGCGCCCAGCCGGTCGAGCACGAGCGTGAACGGTGCGATCTCCGCGGCGACGTCGCGTCCCGCCCCGAGAAGCAGGTCGACACGGTCGGGCGCGACCTCACCGACGAACGAGAGCGTGAGATGGAGGTTCGCTGCGGCAGGCGCGCGGCCGCCCGTCTCGCCGGCGATCGCCTCCGCGAGACCGGCGAGCGCCGCGCGCGCGGCGTCATCGGGCCAGAGCGCGAAGAACATCCGCACGGTCGATCCGCGGTGATCGCGGCCGGGCGTCGACACGGTCGTGGGCGGGTGCATCGCTCGAGTCTAGACTCACAGCACGATTCGCGGCAAAACGCAGCCGGGATGGTTGACCGGCGGCCGCCATACCCGAAATACTCCAGGTCGCGCGCGACACCTTCCGGGCGTCGCGCCGTTGGATCCAGACTGCAACTGCGCGGCTCCCGCGCGCGACCCGCGCGATGACCGTCATTCATCCCCGGCGACCGACCACACAAAGGCCCTTCCTGCCCATGAGCGAACCGACCCCAGCCCCCGTCGCGGCGCCCGCACCCGCGGCCGACGACCCGAAAAAGCGCCTGCGCGAGAAGGTCGACAAGCTCCTCGCGTCCGAGCCGCGCAAGAGCGGGTCGAGCATCAAGCTCAATGGCCGCACGCTGAAGTACACGGCGATCGCGCAGTTCATCCCCGTGAGCGCAAGCGGCGTCGACGACAAGCGCGGCGAGCCCGAGGCCGCGGTGTTCACGACGTCCTATTTCCTGGCCGATGCCGACCCGAAGACGCGCCCGGTGTGCTTCGTGTTCAACGGCGGGCCGGGATCCGCATCGATCTGGCTGCACCTGGGCGCGCTCGGCCCGAAGCGCGTCGTGATCCGCGAGGACGGCACGATGCCGCCGCCGCCTTATGCGGTGACGGACAACCAGGAATCATGGTTCGAGCATTTCGACCTCGTCTTCATCGATCCGCCGCACACCGGCTACTCGATCACGGCGAGCGAGGACGCGCGCAAGAAGATGTTGTCGGTCGACGGCGACGTCGACGCGCTGGCCGAGGTGATGCGCACGTGGCTGGGACGCCATCGCCGCTGGAGCTCGCAGGTCTATCTCGTCGGCGAGAGCTACGGGACGACCCGCGGCGCGGCGCTCGCGGACAAGCTGCAGGACATCGGCGTCGCGCTCTCCGGTCTCATTCTCGTCTCCTGCGCGATGGATCTGCAAAGCATCGTCTTCTCGCCGCGCAACGACCTGCCCTTCGCGCTGTTCCTTCCGGCGTTTGCGTGCGTCGCGCAGTTTCACGGCAAGCTCAAGGGACCGATGGCCGAATCGCCGGCCGCCGCGCGCAAGGCCGGCGAGGCGTTCGTCGCTGAGGAATATCTCGCGGCGCTGCACGCCGGCGCCCGCCTGCCGGAGGCGACGCGCAGGCGCGTGATCAAGCGCGTCGCCGAGCTCACCGGCCTTCCCGCTTCGCTCGTCGAGGAAAAAAACCTGCGCATCAGCGATCACACGTTCTTCTTCGACCTGCTGCGCGACCGCGGGCTGATCGTCGGGCGCCTCGAGGCGCGCGTGACCGGCCCGATGGCGGCCAGCCGCACCCGCGACTGGGAATTCGATCCGGGTATCGAGGCGATCGCGGCGCCCTACACGATGGCGGCGCACGCGTACATGAGCGAGCACCTCAACGTCGACACCGAAGCGCGCTACGAAGTGCTGTCGATGGAGGCGCACAAGGCGTGGAACTGGAACCGCGGCGAGGACAAGGGCAACAGCTTCGCCTGCACGAGCCCCGACCTGTCGCGCGCGCTGCGGCGCAACCCGCATCTTCGCGTGCTGGTCGCGAGCGGCCATTACGACCTCGGCACGCCCTACAGCGCGAGCGACTGGTCGCTCGCCCAGCTCGACGTGCCGCCTGACGTGCTGGCACGCGTGCAGCACCACTACTACGACGCCGGCCACATGATGTACACGCGCGAGACGGACATGATGAAGCTCAAGCGTGACCTCGCCGCCTGGCTCGCGGAAAAGTGACGGCGCTGGCCCGTCACATGTAGAAAAGGCCGCGCCCCTTGCGGGAACGCGGCCCTTTCGTGCGTGCGTACCGGCGAGGCTCAGCCGTTCGCGACCGACAGCGCCTTCTTCTTGTCGAAGAACTGCTCGTCTTCGGTCGAGTGCGACAGCGCGGTGGTCGAGCTCTGCGCGCCCTGCACCGTCGTCGTCACCGCGTCGAAGTAGCCGGTTCCGACCTCGCGCTGGTGCCGCACGGCGGTGAAGCCCTTCTCGGCCGCCGCGAACTCCGCTTCCTGCAGCTCGACGAACGCCGTCATGTTGCCGCGGGCGTAGCCGTGCGCAAGGTTGAACATCGAGTAGTTGAGGCTGTGGAATCCCGCCAGCGTGATGAACTGGAACTTGTAGCCCATCGCGCCCAGCTCGCGCTGGAACCTCGCGATCGTCGCGTCGTCGAGGTTCTTCTTCCAGTTGAACGACGGCGAGCAGTTGTAGGCGAGCAGCTTGCCCGGGTACTTCGCGCGGATCGCCTCGGCGAACTGCTTCGCGAACACGAGGTCGGGCTTGCCGGTCTCGCACCAGATGAGGTCCGCGAACGGCGCGTAGGCGAGCCCGCGCGACACCGCCTGGTCGAGACCGTTGCGCGTCTTGAAGAACCCCTCGACGGTGCGCTCGCCGGTCAGGAATGCCTTGTCGTTGTCGTCGACATCGGACGTGACGAGGTCGGCGGCCTCCGCATCGGTGCGCGCCAGCACGATCGAAGGCACGCCCATGCAGTCGGCGGCAAGCCGCGCCGCGATCAGCTTCTCGACGGCCTCGCGCGTGGGCACCAGCACCTTGCCGCCCATGTGCCCGCATTTCTTGACCGATGCAAGCTGATCCTCGAAGTGAACGCCCGCGGCGCCGGCTTCGATCATCGCCTTCATAAGCTCGAAGGCGTTCAGCACGCCGCCGAAGCCCGCCTCGGCGTCGGCGACGATCGGCGCGAAATAGTCGACGTCGCCCTTGCCTTCCATGTGCTGGATCTGGTCGGCGCGGGTGAACGTGTTGTTGATCCGGCGCACGACCTGCGGCACCGAATTCACCGGATAGAGCGACTGGTCGGGATACATTTCGCCGGCGATATTGGCGTCGGCGGCGACCTGCCAGCCGGAAAGGTAGACCGCCTTCAGCCCCGCCTTCACCTGCTGCAGCGCCTGGTTGCCCGTCAGCGCGCCCAGCGTGTTGACGAACGGCTCGTCCTGCATCAGCTTCCACAGCTTCTCGGCGCCGCGGCGCGCGAGCGTGTGCTCGATGTGGATCGAGCCGCGCAGGCGGACGACGTCCTCGGCGGTGTAGCGTCGCTCGATGCCCTTCCAGCGGGGACTCTCGGCCCAGTCCTTCTTGAGCCTTGCTGCTTCCAGATCGTAGTTCATGGTTGCTCCCATCTCTTGTCATGGCCAATCCGTCGCCCGCGATCCTTCTCGTTGCGCGAGCCTCCGGAACCTTGGTCAGCGGCCCGCGTGCGAAGTGGCCTTCGCACGCAGTCCCGCAGGGTGAAGCGGCAGGCGGACATCGCCGCCGACGCCTCACTGCACGGTCCGGCGAGGATCGCTCGGCCGGAAGGGCGGGCATGGATGGGGTGGAACCCAGGCCCTTGCTTGCAGTCCCCGCACCGTTCGCGGCAACTGCTCGTGACAAGTACAAGGTAGCAAAGGATTCCCGGGATGACAAGCGAAATGTGGCGTTGCAATACCAAAAAACCACAAAAAATCAAACCGTTAAAAACACTTTCCGAGATGCGGAATATAAGAAGTACAAAATGGCCACTTCGCTGCTGCAACGCGGGACACGCGTCGGCAGTCGTAATCATTGGACTCGCGAACTCCGTTCGTATGCTGCTGAATGAGAATGATTAATTCGTCGGCGCTCCGATTCGTCTGGAAGCCGCTACAGGTTGCGCTGCCGCGATCCTTTCGGAATGAATTTCCGCGTGGCGGCGCGATAACATGGCGATGGCCGAACGTCGTGCCCCGGCAGAAGGAGAAGACGGTGAATTCCCAGTCCCTCGCAATCGTCGCCGCCGCATTCGCGGCAATGGGCGCGGGGCAGGTGGCAGCGCAAGCCAGCGAATCCGATGTTGCGCGCGGCCTCGCCGCAACCTGCGCCAGTTGCCACGGCACGGGCGGCGTGAGCCAGGGCACCTCCGGGAGCCTGGCGGGGATGAACAAGGGTGAACTCGTTCAAAAGATGCACGACTTCAAGGACGGCAAGCGGCCTGCCACCGTCATGCAGCAGCTCGCAAGAGGCTATTCGGACGAGCAGATCGAGCGGATCGCCGGATGGTACGCGGCGCAGAGGACCCCGAAATGAGCGCCTCCGCGAACCGCTGCGCAACGAGCAGACGGCGGCGGTTGCTCCTCAAGGCAGCCGGCGCCGCGGCCACCGTCGGGGCGCTGCCGGGATGCGCGGCGACGATGCAGCGTGCAGCGGGCAAAGGTCGTCGTGGTCGGCGGCGGTTTTGGCGGCGCCACCGCGGCCAAGTACATCCGGATGTGGAGTGGCTGGTGCGACGTCGACATCGTCACGTTCGAATCGACCAGCGTGAAGAACGTCCACGTGCTGGGCGACGCCATTCAGATCGCAGCAGGCATGCCGAAATCCGGGCACATGGCCAACCAGCAAGCCAAGGTGTGCGCGGCGGCGGTCGTCGCGCTGCTCGGCGGACAGGCGCCGAATCCGGCGCCGGTGCTCAACAACACCTGTTACAGCATGATCACCGACAAGGACAGCGTCCACGTCTGCTCGGTCCACCAGTATGATGCCGGGAAGAAGACGCTGCTCCCGGTGGCGGGCGCAGGCGGATTGTCGAGCGTGATGAGCGCGCAGGAAGGCGCATATGCGTTCGGCTGGGCGAAGAATATCTGGGCGGACACCCTGGCATGACTGCTAAGACGGGACGTTCATGCGATACACGACGACATTGATCGGAAGTGTGCTGCTGCTGGTCGCCGTGCTGGCGGGCGCGGCCGCAACAACCGGCGCGTCGCGTGGCGAGCTTCTCTACACGACATACTGCATCGGCTGCCATACGACGCAGGTGCACTGGCGCGACGGCAAGCGCGCGACGAGCTGGCCCGCGCTCGAGACGGAGGTCCGCCGCTGGCAGAAGACCGCCGGGCTTTCGCTGGAGGACGACGACATCGACGCCGTCGCCTCTTATCTGAACGGTCTCTACTATCACTTTCCGGAGGGCGCCCGCCGATCCGGCGATGCCCGGGTGCCGCCGACGGTCGCCGCCCGGCGCGAAGACTGACCGCCCCGGGAGGTCGCTCCAGGGAACGCCGGGCCATGCCGGGCGTCGAATATGGATCCATGATGGTGAGCAGCGGTCAGGCTTTCAGCCTGAACTGGGGCGCCGACCCGGGGAACGCCCCCGGCGACGGGCTCCGCGGTAACACGTCGTGGTGCGTTGCAATAGGCTGGCCTATATAATGGGCGCCCGGCTGAGGATGTGCTGTCATCATCAGTCCCGATAATCTCAGGAGAAACATAATGTTAAAGAGTCTGACCTCGAAGTGGCTGGTCGCGTTGGGTTGCCTCGCAGTGTTCACCATGGCGATGGCGGCCGAGCCGGCCCCGTCGGGTAGCGTCACCATTTCCAGCAAGGCCGTGGCCCTCGGCGTCGGCGTGAGCTGGGGCGATGGCACGCTGAAGTTCCAAGGCAAGGATTACAAGTTCTCCGTTGACGGCCTCAGCGTTGCCGACCTCGGCATCTCGAGCGTCACGACGAGCGGCGAAGTGTTCAATCTCAAGAACGTCGCCGACTTCAGCGGCAACTACGCTGCCGGCGAAGCCGGGATTGCCATTGCCGGCGGACCGTCCGACCAGATCCTGAAGAACCAGAACGGCGTCGTGCTTCGCCTGCACGGCACGCAGCAAGGCGCGCGCCTGACGCTGGCCGCGCAAGGCGTCAAGCTGCAGATCAAGCCCTGATACACGTCAGGCAGCTCGCTTCAAGAAAAACGGCGCCGCAAGGCGCCGTCTTTCTTTGCGGGTCCCGCACAACGGCGACCCGTGCACGCGCCTCCGCGTTACGCCACGGCCGCGGGCTCCGGCGTCTCCTCGAACACGAGGCGCACCTTGTCGTCGTCGCCGACGTCGATCGTGACGTGGCCGCCGTTGGTGAGGCGTCCGAACAGGAGCTCGTCGGCAAGCGCCTTGCGGATCGTGTCCTGGATGAGCCGCGCCATCGGCCGCGCGCCCATCTGCGGATCGAAGCCCTTCTTCGCGAGGAACTGACGCAGCGCCGCGGTGAACGACGCGTCGACCTTGCGCTCGTGCAGCTGGTTCTCGAGCTCGAGCAGGAACTTGTCGACGACCTTCAGGATCACGTCGTGGTCGAGCTGCCCGAACGAGATCGTCGCATCGAGGCGGTTGCGGAACTCCGGCGTGAACATCCGCTTGATCGACTCCATCTCGTCGCCGGGCTGCTTCTCGGTCGCGAACCCGATGGTGCTCCGGGTGAGCTCGGACGCGCCGGCGTTGGTGGTCATGATGATCGTGACGTTGCGGAAATCCGCCTTGCGGCCGTTGTTGTCGGTCAGCGTGCCGTGATCCATCACCTGCAGCAGGATGTTGAAGATGTCCGGATGCGCCTTCTCGATCTCGTCCAGCAGCAGCACGCTGTACGGGTGCTTGGTCACCGCCTCGGTGAGCTGGCCGCCCTGGTCGAAGCCGATGTAGCCGGGCGGCGCGCCGATGAGGCGTGACACGGCGTGGCGCTCCATGTACTCGGACATGTCGAAGCGCAGGAGCTCGACGCCGAGGCAGTAGGCGAGCTGGCGCGCGACCTCGGTCTTGCCGACGCCGGTGGGCCCGCTGAACAGGAAATTGCCGATCGGCTTCTGCGGATTGCCGAGGCCCGAGCGCGCCATGCGGATCGCCGAGACCAGCGCGTCGATCGCCTTGTCCTGCCCGAACACGACGTTCTTGAGGTCGCGGTCGAGCGTCTTCAGCGCATTGCGATCGTCGGAGGTCACGTTCTTCGCGGGGATGCGCGCGATCTTGGCGACGATCTCCTCGATCTCGGTCTTGCTGATGATCTTCTTCTGCTTCGACTTCGGCAGGATCTTCTGCGCGGCGCCGGCCTCGTCGATGACGTCGATCGCCTTGTCCGGCAGGTGCCGGTCGTTGATGAACCGCGCCGAAAGCTCGGCCGCCGTCGTCAGCGCCGCGGGCGCGTACTTGACGCCGTGGTGCTCCTCGAAGCGCGACTTCAGGCCCTTCAGGATCTCGATCGTCTCGGCGATCGACGGCTCGGGCACGTCGACCTTCTGGAAGCGCCGCGACAGCGCGTGGTCCTTCTCGAAGATCTGGCGGTACTCGTTGTACGTCGTCGCGCCGATGCACTTCAACGCGCCCGTCGACAGCGCGGGCTTCAGCAGATTGGAAGCGTCGAGCGTGCCGCCCGACGCCGCTCCGGCGCCGATGATCGTGTGGATCTCGTCGATGAACAGGATCGACTTCGGGTTCTCGGCGAGCTGCTTCAGCACCGCCTTCAGGCGCTGCTCGAAGTCCCCACGGTACTTGGTGCCGGCCAGAAGCGCGCCCATGTCGAGCGAATACACCTGGTATTCCCTGAGGAGCTCGGGGACCTCCTGGTCGTTGATGCGGCGCGCGAGGCCCTCGGCGATCGCGGTCTTGCCCACGCCGGCCTCACCGACCAGCAGCGGATTGTTCTTACGCCGACGGCAGAGCACCTGAATCACCCGCTCGAGCTCGAGCGCCCGCCCGATCAGCGGATCGGTCTTGCCCTGCTTCGCCATCAGGTTGAGGTTGATCGTATAGGCCTCGAGCGCGCCCTGGCTCTCGCCGCCCTCGCCGTCGTCCTTCGGCTCACCCTTTTCCTGCTTCTGCGGCGTGATCTTGGTGATCCCGTGCGCGATGTAGTTGACGACGTCGAGCCTCGTCACGCCGCGCTGGTTGAGGAAGTAGACCGCGTGCGATTCCTTTTCGCCGAAGATCGCGACGAGGACGTTGGCGCCGGTGACTTCCTTCTTGCCCGACGACTGGACGTGCAGGATCGCGCGCTGGATCACCCGCTGGAAGCCCTGCGTCGGCTGCGTGTCCGCATCCGAATGCGGCGACAGCCGAGGCGTGTGCTCGTTGATGAAGTCGGTCAGCACGCCGCGCAGCTCGTCGATGTCCACGCCGCAGGCCTTGAGCACCTCGGCCGCGGACGGGTTGTCCAGCATCGCGAGCAGGAGATGCTCGACGGTGATGAACTCGTGCTGCTTCTGCCGCGCTTCGACAAAAGCCATGTGGAGGGAGACTTCCAGTTCCTGCGCAATCATTTCCGTTGCCTTTCGCGGTCGCTGCCGCCGGTCCGCGGGGTGCGGCGCCGGCTCCATACGGCCTTAACGCTCAAGTCTCCTCCATCGTGCACTGCAGCGGATGCTGGTGCTTCCGCGCGATGTCCCTCACCTGATCGACCTTGGCTGACGCGACCTCGCGCACGTACGTTCCGCATACCCCCATTCCTTCGCGATGCACCTGCAGCATCACCTGCGTGGCCTTCTCGCGGCTCATCGCAAAAACAGTCTGCAACACCACGACAACAAAGTCCATCGGCGTGTAGTCGTCGTTGAGCAATAGCACCTTATACAGCGGGGGGGGCTTTACCCGGGTCTTTTCGAGCTCGAGCAGCCCGCCGTCCTGTTGCTGATTTGCCATCGTCCAGGGGGCGTGAGCGCTTTCGATCACCCTATGTTTGATGATTGCAACACATTTTTCAAGAGGAGGGGATTTTGGCGCCTGCCTGCTTGACGGCGGCAGGAATCTCCGCTTAAAAATACTATGTTTGGCTCCTAAGTGGCTGCTGTTCCGGGTCGTCCGCGCTTCCAACGCTGCGCCGCCGCACGTGGTACTTGCTGTCCAAACGCCAACATCCCGTTCATTGAAGAAGGAAGCAGCATTATGGCAACCGGAACCGTCAAGTGGTTCAACGACGCAAAAGGGTACGGCTTCATCACCCCGGAAGACGGCGGCGAGGACCTGTTCGCGCACTTCTCGGCGATCAACATGCAAGGCTTCAAGACCCTGAAGGAAGGCCAGAAGGTCAGCTTCGAAGTGACCCAGGGGCCCAAGGGGAAGCAGGCGAGCAACATTCAGGCCGCCTGACCGACTGCCACTTACGGTCCCGCACCTCCCGGGTGCGGTCGACAAAAAAGCCCGCCGATTCGGCGGGCTTTTTGTTTCCGGAGCCGCCCCGCTTCATGCGTCGCGAGCCGACGAGCGGTACGGCCTCGGCGACCTCGGGCGGCCGGTTCGGACCTCCGCAGCAGCGTCCAAGATCGGGACGTCGCGGGGCCGGTCCGGGCGTGCGCCTCGGCCTCCGCAACGGTCGAGGCCCGCGCGCGTCGCGTTGTCGGCCTCAAGCGTCGACTCGCGATTGTTCGCATCCCCACGCTTCGCGCGGGGCCCCTGCTCACTCGCTCGCGCCGCTACATGCGTTCAATCATCGCCGCGCCGAAGCCGGAGCACGAAACCTGCTTGGCACCGGGCATCAGCCGCGCAAAGTCGTACGTTACAACCTTGTCGGCGATGGACTTCTCGAGGCTCGTGACGATCAGCGCCGCCGCCTCCTTCCATCCCATGTGGACCAGCATCATCTCGGCGGAGAGGATTTCCGAGCCGGGGTTCACGTAGTCCTTGCCCGCATATTTCGGCGCAGTGCCGTGCGTCGCCTCGAACATCGCAACCGAATCGGACATGTTCGCGCCCGGCGCGATGCCGATGCCGCCGACCTGCGCCGCCAGCGCGTCCGAGATGTAGTCGCCGTTGAGGTTCAGCGTGGCGATGACATCGTACTCGGCGGGGCGCAGCAGGATCTGTTGCAGGAAAGCGTCGGCAATGACGTCCTTGACGACGATGTCCTTGCCCGACTTCGGGTTCCTGAACGACATCCACGGACCGCCGTCGAGCGGCTTCGCGCCGAACTCCTTCACGGCGAGTCCGTACCCCCAGTCGCGGAACGCGCCCTCGGTGAACTTCATGATGTTGCCCTTGTGCACCAGCGTCATCGACTTCCTGTCGTTGTCGATCGCGTACTGCAGCGCCTTGCGCACGAGGCGCTCGGTGCCTTCGCGCGACACCGGCTTGATGCCGATTCCGGAAGTCATCGGGAAGCGGATCTTCTTGACGCCCATCTCCTTGATCAGGAAATCGACGAGTTTCTTCGCCGGCGCCGATTCGGCCTCCCATTCGATGCCGGCGTAGATGTCTTCCGAGTTCTCGCGGAAGATCACCATGTTGGTCTTCTCCGGCTCCTTGACCGGAGACGGCACGCCCTTGAAGTACTGGATCGGGCGCAGGCACACGTACAGGTCGAGCTGCTGGCGCAGCGCGACGTTGAGTGAGCGGATGCCGCCGCCCACAGGCGTCGTCAGCGGGCCCTTGATCGACACCACGTAGTCCTTGAGGATCGCCAGCGTCTCGTCGGGCAGCCAGACGTCGGGGCCGTACACCTTGGTCGACTTCTCGCCGGCGTAGATCTCCATCCAGTGGATCTTGCGCTTGCCGCCGTAGGCCTTCGCAACCGCCGCGTCGACGACCTTGATCATCACCGGCGTGATGTCCAATCCCGTGCCATCGCCCTCGATGAAGGGAATGATCGGTGCGTCGGGAACGGTGAGGCTGAAATCCTTGTTGACGGTGATCTTCTGGCCACCGGCCGGGATCTTCACGTGCTGGTAAGTCATGGGCTCTCCTGGGCATTGCGGCGAATCGGTCCGGCACCGGACGCGGCCGTTGCCGGCGCGGACGTCGCGAACTGTAGGCTGCGGGTGATGGGAAACGGGGATGACCGGAATCGAATCCCGGCGCACGGGAAGCTGCCGCCGCAGCGCGCGGGACCGGGAAGTGTCGCTCGCTCCTGCGCGCTTTCCGGCAATTCTGCCTGGCCGACATTATCGTCGATTCGACGCGATCCTGCCATCGGGCCACCACCGCCACGGAGCCTCCGGCACGCCATGCTATGATCGCGGCCCGTTCGATGACCGCTCTCCGCCGCGGCGCCCGGCGACCTTTTGCCGCATGCCGCCCCTCGCCGCAACTGCCGGCAGTCGGCCTTCCGGCCGCCTCCGCCGACCCCGACGCACAATGATCCGACGCCTGTTCGCGCGACTGATGCCCGGCAAGAGCAAGCCCGGCCGTGTCCGCGTCTACGGCCCGGGCGATCACCCGCTCCGGCGCAATCAGCTCTCCCGCGGCGCACAGGACGTCATCCGCAAGCTGCAAGGCGCCGGATTCAAGGCGTATGTCGTGGGCGGCGCGGTCCGCGACCTGCTGCTCGGCATCGTGCCCAAGGATTTCGACATCGCGACCGACGCGCATCCGGAGGACGTGAAGCCGCTCTTTCGCCGCGCCTACATCATTGGCCGCCGCTTTCGCCTGGTGCACGTGCATTCCGGGCCGGAAATCCTCGAAGTCTCGACGTTTCGCGCCGCGCAGACCGGTGACGACGCGACCGACGAGCATGGGCGGCTCCTTTCCGACAACGTCTACGGCTCGCACGCCGAGGATGCGGCGCGCCGCGACTTCACGATCAACGCCCTCTATTTCGATCCGGAATCGGAGGAAATCCGCGATTTCGTCAGCGGGGTCGCCGACATCCGCGCGCGGCGGCTGAAGCTCATCGGACCGCCGGTCACCCGCTATCGCGAGGATCCGGTGCGGATGCTGCGCGCCGTCCGCCTCGCGGCGAAGCTCGGCGTCGCGATCGACCCGAAGACCGCGGCGCCGATTCCCAAGCTCGCCGCGCTGATGCAGAACGTGCCGCCGGCGCGCCTGTTCGACGAGATGCAGAAGCTCCTTCTCTCGGGACATGCGTCGGAGACCGTGAAGAGCCTCCGCGCGCACGGTCTCGCGCACGGGCTGCTGCCGCTGCTCGACATGATCGTCGAGCAGCCGCTCGGCCACCGTTTCATCGAGCTGGCGCTCGCCAGCACCGATGAGCGTGTGCGCGCCGATCGTCCGGTGTCGCCGGGATTCCTGTTCGCCGCGCTGCTCTGGCACGAGGTGCTCACGACGTGGAACGCCGCGAAGGCGCGCGGCGAGCGGCCGATGCCGGCGCTGTTCGAGGCGATGGACGCGGTACTGGGGCGGCAAGCCGACAAGCTCGCGATCCCGCGCCGTTTCGAGGCCACGATCAAGGAGATCTGGTCGCTGCAGACGCGCTTCGAGCAACGCTCCGGCCAGCGGCCGTTCCGGCTGCTCGAGCATCCAAGCTACCGCGCCGGATGGGATTTCCTGGTGCTGCGCGGCGAGAGTGGCGAGCTCGACGGCGCGCTCGCCGAACTTCCCGACTGGTGGCATCGCTTCGCCAGCGCACCGCACGCCGAGCGCGAATCCATGCTGAGGCCGGGCGAAGGGCCGAAGAAGCGCCGCCGCTCGCGCGGGCGCGGGCGCAGGCACCGCGAGGACGGCGAGGCTCCGCCCGACGCATCCGACGCCGCGCCGGAGTGAGCGCCGTGACCGCCTTCATCGGGCTGGGCAGTAATCTCGCCCACCCGCGCCGCCGGCTGGCGCACGCGCTCCATGCGCTCTCGCGGCTGCCTGGGGTTCGCCTCGTCGGCTGGTCCGGCAATTACGCGAGCGCTCCTGTCGACAGCGTCGTGGCGCAGCCCGATTACGTGAACGCGGTCGCGTGCGTGCAAACGTCGCTGAGGCCGCAGGCGCTGCTGGCCGCGCTGCAGCGGATCGAGCGCCGGCAGAGGCGCCGGCGCGAGCACGAACATGAGCGCAACCTGCCACGAACCCTCGACCTCGATTTGCTACTATACGGCCGCCGTCGCGCCGCCTTGCACGGGCTCGTCATCCCGCATCCGCGCATGCACGAGCGCGCGTTCGTGCTGCGTCCGCTGGCCGACCTTGCGCCGACGGTGACGATTCCCGGGCGCGGTCTCGCACGACGGTTTCTCCGCGGCGTGCGCGGCCAGCGCATTGCCCCCACCCGCAGCCACGCATTGTCCTGACCGGTCGCCACGATGGATCTCGCCAAGTGCCGCTACGTCGTCGTCGAAGGCCCGATCGGCGCCGGCAAGACGAGCCTCGCGCGGGCACTCGCCCACCACGTCGACGGCGACGCTTTGCTCGAGCGGCCCGAGGACAACCCATTCCTCGGGCGGTTCTACGAGAACATGGCGCGCTACGCGCTGCCCACCCAGCTCAATTTCCTGTTTCAGCGCGTCGACCTGCTGCGCGGTATCGGCCAGATCGACCTGTTCGGGCGCACGATCGTCGGCGATTTCCTGCTCGACAAGGATCCTCTGTTCGCCCGCCTCAATCTCGACGACGCCGAGTACGGGCTCTACGACAAGGTCTACGCGCAGCTCCGGCTCGAAGCGCCGCTGCCCGACCTCGTCATCTACCTCCAGGCGCCGGTCGAGACGCTCGTCGAGCGCGTGCACCGGCGCGGCGTCGATTACGAGCGAACGATCCCGGCGCAATATCTCGCGCGCCTTGCCGACGCGTACAGTCGCTTCTTCTACCGTTACACGGCAGCGCCGCTGCTGATCGTCAACAGCGAGCGGCTCAATTTCGTCGACGATCCGAATCACTTCGACCTGCTCGTCGCGCACGTCAACGCGATGCGCGGGCAGCGTGAGTTCTTCAACCTGGCGTCGTGACTATGAACACTTATGCCAATCCCGCTCCGTCGGCCGACCGGCCGAAGCGCCTGACCGTCCCCGCCGTCGCGAAAATGGCGGCCGAGGGGCGCAAGATCGCGATGCTGACCGCCTACGACGCGAGCTTCGCGGCGTTGTGCGAGCGCGCCGGCGTCGACGTGCTGTTAATTGGCGACTCGCTCGGCATGGTGATCCAGGGGCACGACTCGACGCTCCCGGTCGACCTCGCCGACGTGCTTTATCACACCCGCTGCGTTGCCGCCGGCAGCGAGCGCGCGCTCGTGATCGCCGACCTTCCGTTCGGGAGCTACCAGGCGGGGCCCGAGCAGGCCTACGCCGCATGCGCGGTGGCGCTGAAGGCGGGCGCGCAGATGGTCAAGCTCGAAGGCGGCGCATGGCTCGCCCCGACCGTCGAATTCCTCGTCACGCGCGGCGTCCCGGTCTGCGGCCACATCGGTCTGCAGCCGCAGTCGGTCAACACGCTCGGCGGATACCGCATCCAGGGCAAGACCGACGACGCGGCGGCCGTCCTGCAGGCGGACCTGGCCGCGCTGACTCGCGCGGGCGCCGCGATGCTGATCATCGAATGCGTGCCGCGCAGCGTCGGCGCGGCGATTACGCGCGCCGCGGGAATCCCCGTGATCGGCATCGGTGCCGGGCCGGAATGCTCGGGCCAGGTGCTGGTACTCTACGACGCGCTCGGATTGTCGCCCGGCCGTCCCGCTCGTTTCGTCAGGAATTTCCTCGCGGGGCATGATAGCGTGGCAGCCGCGTTGTCCGCGTACGTGAGCGCCGTGAAGGACGGGAGCTTCCCCGCCGACGAGCATTGCTTCTGATCGGGCCAGCGACGCCCCGGACATTTGTCCGCCGGAACAACGCTCGGTCTCGCCGCAACAACGATCGACGGAGAATCCGATGGAAATCGTGAGCACCGCCGCGGAATTGGCCGAGCGCCTCGCGGGCGCCCGTCGCGTGGCCTTCGTGCCGACGATGGGCAACCTGCACGACGGGCACCTGTCGCTGTGCCGGATCGCGCGCCAGCACGGCGACGTCGTGGTCACCAGCATCTTCGTCAACCGGCTGCAGTTTGGGCCAAACGAGGATTTCGACCGCTATCCGCGGACGCTGGACGCCGACCGCGCGGGCCTCGAGCGCGAGGGCGTCGACGTGCTGTTCGCGCCGCAGGACCAGGAGATGTATCCAACGCCGCAGGTCTATCGCGTGATGCCGCCGCCGCTCGCCGAGGAGCTCGAGGGCGCGTCCCGTCCTGGATTCTTCCACGGCGTGTGCACCGTGGTGCTGAAGCTCTTCAACCTCGTGCAGCCCGACGTCGCGGTCTTCGGCAAGAAGGACCGCCAGCAGCTCAAGATCGTCCGCGGGATGGTCCAGCAGTTCAACCTGCCGATCCAGATCGTCCCGGCGGAAACGATCCGCGCCGACGACGGGCTGGCACTCGCGTCGCGCAACACGTATCTCTCGCCCGGCGAACGTGCCGAGGCGCCGAACCTCTACCGCGTGCTGAGCGGGATCGCCGCCGCGATCGCCGGCGGCCGCACCGACTACGCGAACCTCGAAGCCGCGGGACGCATGGAGCTCGCCAAGCGCGGCTGGAAAGTCGACTACATCGCCGTGCGGCACGGACTCGCGCTGCGCATTCCGCATCCCGAGGGCTACGACCACCCGAATCTGCTGATCGTGCTTGGCGCGGCAACGCTGGGCTCGACCCGCCTTATTGACAATGTGGATGTCATCCGCAAGGACGGCGAAGATTGAGACATCTCATGACGTCCACATTGCGGCGCAGGCTAACGTGAGCGCAGCGAACGTTAAGCGAGCGAAGCGAGCGGCCGTAGCCACAATGTGATGTCATCAGGAAAGGATGGGGAAGATTGATCCACGTACATGACATCCACATTGTGGAGCAGGCTAACGTGAGTGGAGCGAACGTCAAGGGAGCGTATGCGAGCGGCCGTAGCCATAATGTGGATGTCATCCGGAAAGATGGCGAGGATTGAGCGCGTGCGGCGCGAGATGATCACGCTGAAGCGCCTCCTTTGCGTGATCGTGGCGGCGCTGGTCTCGGCGCTGCCGCTCACCGCATTCGCGCAGTCGGGCGCCTACCCGACGAAGCCGATCCGGCTGATCGTCCCGTTTCCGCCCGGCGCCGGCACCGACAGCGTCGCCCGCCTCGTCGCGCAGAAGCTTGGCGACGCGCTCGGCACTTCGATCGTCGTCGACAATCGCACCGGCGCCGGTGGCGCGATCGGCGCCGCCGAGGCCGCGAAAGCGGCGCCGGACGGCTACACGCTGTTGTTCGTCGCCGGGCCATTCACGACGGTGGCCGCCGCGTCGCGATCGCCGGGCTACGACCCGATCCGGCAATTCACGCCCGTCGCGCCGATCGCCGCGGGCCCGCTCGCATTCGTCATCAACGCGGACGTGCCGGCCGGGACGATGCGCGAATTCATCGCGCTGGCGAAGGCGAAGCCCGGCACGCTCAACTACGGCTCGGCGGGAACGGGCAGCATCAACCATCTCGCACTGGAGCTCCTGAAGCTGCGCACCGGCGTCGACATCGTTCACGTTCCGTACAAGGGCATCGCCCCCGCGACGCAGGATCTGCTCGCCGGGCAGATCCAGGCGATCACCGCGTCGATTCCGGCGACGCTGCCGCAGCTCGCGCAGAACCGGGTCAAGGTGATCGCCGTCACCGGACCGAAGCGCGTCGCGCTGATGCCTGGCGTGCCGAGCTGGCAGGAAGAAGGGGTGGCCGACGCCAGCGTGATCAACTACTGGGGCGTCGTGGCGCCCGCCGGCACGCCGCCCGAGATCGTCACGCGGCTCAATGCGGAAACGCAGAAAGTGCTGGCGCAGCCTGACGTCCGCGCGCGCCTCGACGCCGAGGGCGCCGAGATCATCGCCGGCCCGCCGGAGCGCCTCGGCGCGCTGATCCAGTCCGACCTCGATCGCTGGAAGAAGCTGATCGCCGACGCGAAACTGCAGCTCGATTAGGGAACCTCTGAACAAGGTCCATTGACGCGCGGCTAGCGCGAACCGCGCTCCCGCTGGCGAATGACGAGCACATTGCCGACGGCAGCGAGCACGACGCCGAGCAGCGCGAGCGCGCTCCAGCGGTATCCCTCGAACAGCGTCGACAGCAGCATCGCCACCACCGGTGTCGCGACGCTCGTGTACGACGACGGCCCGGCGCCGACCTGTTTCAGCAGCGTGAGATACGCGCCGAAGGCCACCACGCTGCCGAACACCGCGAGATAGGCGAGCGACAGCACGTAGGGGGTGTGCACGTCGAATGTCCATGACGCGCCCATGAGCGTCGCGATGAGCGCGGAAAGCGCGGCGCCGTACGCCATCCCCCATGCGGTCGTCTCGAAGATGGGAAGCTCGCGACGCTGCATCCGCATCGTGACCAGATTGCCGAGGGTGGCGATCAGCGCGGCGCCCAGCCCCAGCGCGATCCCCGTCGCCGCATTCCCGCCGTTCTGCGCGGCGAGGATCTCGGGCAGGAAGAGCAGCACGACGCCGCCGACGCCGAGCGACGCTCCGACGACGGCGCTCCGGGTAATCCGCGTCCCGAACGCAAGCCACGCTCCGACGAGGCTCATGAACACCATCGTCGAGAACAGCACGGCGACGAGCCCGGAGGCGACATACAGCTCGGCGCGGTAGACCGCGATGTAATTGAAGCCGAACATCAGCGCACCCTGCGCGGCCAGCAGCCCATGCACGCGAAGCGGAAACCGCAGCGAGCGCCCGGTGGCCTTGCAGCCGAGCGCGATCAGCGCGGCGGCGAGGGCGAACCGGTAGGTGAGGGAGACCTCCGGCGCGACGTCGCCCAGCTGGAACGTGATCGCGAGCCAGGTCGATCCCCATATCACGGAGGCGATGACGAACAGCGATGCGGGGGCCTTGACGCGACGCTTCATCGCTTGGTCATGCCGCCCGCAACGCGTCGACAATCTTCAACCGCGCAGCACGCACCGCCGGCAGGAATCCGCCGATGAACCCCATCGCCAGCGCGAACAGCAGCGACGCGACGATGATCCTCGGCGTCAGCGTGAACGAGAACGCGAGCTCCGCGAACGTCTGGAAATTCATCGTCGAGATCGAGATCGCCTGCATGGCGGACGCGGCGGCGAGGCCGAAGATCCCACCCAGGAGGCCCAACAGCAGCGCCTCGACCAGGAACGCCGCGAGGATCGCCGCACGGGAAAAGCCGAGCGCGCGCAGCGTGCCGATCTCGCCGGTGCGCGAGGCGACGCTCGCATACATCGTGATCATCGCGCCGATGATCGCCCCGATCGAGAAGATCACCGAGATCGTCGTGCCGAGGTAGCTGATGAACTTCGACAGCGCTTCCGACTGGTCGGCGTAGAAGCGCGTCTCGCGCTTGGCCTCGACCGTAAGTCGCGGATCGGACTCGAGCTCCTTCTTCACCGCATCGAATCGATCGGTATCGGCGAGCCTGAAGATCACCACCGAGAATCCGAGACGACGGAACGCCTGCAGCATCTGCTCGGCGTCGCCCCAGATCTCCGAGTCGAAGCCCGTGTGCCCCGCGTCGAACATCCCGACGACCGTCCAGTCGCGCGACGCGAAACGCAGCGTCTCGCCGACGCCGGCACCCTGAAAGCCGTTGGCGATCGCGCGTCCCGCAATCACTTCCGAGGTCCCCGGTCGGAACATCCGCCCCTCGACGAGCTCGACCTGCGGCCGCAACGTCAGCCCGGCGGGCGTCACGCCCCGGATCACGACGTTCGACGGCTTGTTCGTGCCGCGCTTCTGCAGGTTGATGAGCACGACGGGCTCCTTCGAGATCAGGCGCTCGCCGTCCTGCCCGACCGCAATATCGGGAAGGCTGCTGACGATGCTCGCCTGGCGACGGTCGACTCCCGACTGGATCTCGGTCTGCGCCGAGCGTCGGATCACGACGACGTTATCGTCCTGCCCGGTCGACACCAGCGTCTTCTCGAGCCCCGCCGCCAGCATCAGTACCGTCGCGAACACGTAGACGACGAGCGCCATCCCGCCCGCGGTCAGCGCCGTCGTGAGCTTGCGCGCACCGACGTTGCGCACGATGTAGCTGAACGGGATGGCCATCGCCGCTACGCGGTCTCGCTGCCGCACTTACCGTTTTGGCCGAGGCTCACGCGGCCTCCGCACCGGAGTACAAATGCGCTTCGCCACAGTGTCGGCCACCTGCGCTCGCTCGCCGACGCGCCCTTCGGTGCGCCCTCCCTGGTCCGCTGTGCCGGGCGATTTCTCTGAGCGTCGAGCGCCACCTGCGCGCGCGGACGCGCCCTTCGGGCCGGGGCTGCGCCCCGCTTGCGCAGGCGTCCTTGGATTCGTCCGTTTCGCTCACGCGGCCTCCGCACCGGAGTGCAGATGCGCTTCGCCACAGTGTCGGCCGCTTGCGCTCGCTCGCCGACGCGCCCTTCGGTGCGCCCTCCCTGGTCCGCTGTGCCGGGCGATTTCTTTGAGCGTCGAGCGCCACCTGCGCGCGCGGACGCGCCCTTCGGGCCTGGGCTGCGCCCCGCTTGCGCAGGCGTCCTTGGATTCGTCCGTCTCGCTCACGCTACCGCTCTCAATCCGTCGACGATGCGCACCCGCGCCGTGTTCCACGCCGGCAGCGCCGCCGCGACGAGACCGACCAGGAGTGCCGCACCTGCCTGCGTCAATATTGTTTCTTCGCTCACGAAGAAGATGGGGAAGAGTGACCCCATCTTCTCGGCGAACGCATGCGCGATCGGAAAGGTGGCGGCAATGCCAAGGAGGCCGCCCAGCATCGCGATGCCGACCGACTCGGCAACGATGAGCATGCCCACGAAGGCATTGCCGAATCCGAGCGCCTTCATCGTCGCGTACTCGGCGCTGCGCTCGCGCGCCGTCATGGCCATCGTGTTCGCCATCACTGCCATGATGATCACGATGACGAGGTAGGACACCGCCTGGATCGCCAGCAGTATCGCCTCGGTCATTGCGACGAATCCCAGCTGGAACGCCTTCTCGGTCTCGGTCAGCGTCTCGGCCAGCGAATTCTTGAAAGTCGCGTCGATCGCCGCGGACACCTCGGCGGCCTGTCCCGGGTCGCGCAGCTGGACGATGAAGACACCGGTCTGGTCGCCGCGGCGCGGGTAGAGCTTCTTGATCGTTTCATTCAGCAGGTCGAAGTGAAAGTACATCGTCGACTGGTCGGTTCCCTTGTCGGCGCCATCGTAGATCCCGCGCAGATTGAAGGTCCACGTGCCCGTATAGATCGTGCCGCGCAGCGGAATCTGGTCGCCGACCTTCCAGCCATAGGTTTCCGCGAGCTTGCGACCGACGATCGCGCCCTTGCGGTCGGTGAGAAAGGCCTTGCGCTCCTCCGGCGGCAGGATGAACTCGGGGTACATGTCGAGATAGGTCGGCACGTCGATTGCGAACTGCGGGAAGAAGTTGCGCTCCGATATGTAGACGCCACCAAACCAGTTCGCCCACGACACGCCCTTGACGCCGGCGATCTGACGGATCTTCTGCGCGTAGGTGAGCGGCAGCGGGAACACGAGCGAGACCGCGCTTCTCGTGACGAGCCGTGCACTGGAGCTCGCATTGGCGCCTGCATACCACGCATCGACGACGGTCCGCAGCAAGCCGAACGCGGTGATCGCGACGACGATCCCGACGACGGTCAGGATCGTGCGCAGCTTGTGCCGGAACGCGTTACGGAGAATCAGTAGGGGAATGAACATGGCGGTTGCCGAGGTCCTGGCCGGCACGAGGCCTCAGGCGGCCAGCACGCCCTTTTCGAGGTGGATCAGCCGGTGCGCCTTCTCCGCCGACTTGGGGTCGTGCGTCACCATGATGATCGTCTTGCCGATCTCGCGGTTGAGGCGGTCGAGCAGTCCGAGAATCTCCTCGGCGGTCGTCCGGTCGAGGTCGCCAGTCGGCTCGTCGGCGACGATGATCGTCGGATCGGTGATGAGCGCGCGCGCGATCGCGACGCGCTGCTGCTGGCCGCCGGACAACTCGTTCGGGAAATGATCGCTGCGGTCGGTGAGCCCGACCAGCGCCAGCACGGTCTCGACCCGCTGATGCCGCTCGCGCCGCGAAAGACTGGTGAGCAGCAGCGGCAGCTCGACGTTGCGAAACGCCGAGAGCACTGGCATCAGGTTGTAGAACTGGAAGATGAATCCGACGTTCGCCGCACGCCACGCGGCGAGATCGCCCTCGGACAGCTCGGCGATATCGACGCCGGCAACCCGGATCTGACCGGAGCTCGGCTTGTCGATGCCCGCGATGAGGTTCAGCAGCGTCGACTTGCCCGATCCGGACGGTCCCATCAGCGCGACGTAATCGCCGGCGTAGACGTCGAGGTCGATGTCGACCAGCACCGGAATCACCTGGCCGCCGCGAACGTAATACTTCGTGAGGTTGCGCACCGCGACGAGCGGGTCGCCGCGCGAAGCGGGGTCTGCGTCGATCTTGCGCTCCGCCGTGACAATGGATTCGGGCATTCCACGCCTCAAACTTCGGCCTGAATCAGCGCGCAGCCGCCGCTACTTGGCGGCGACCTTGACGAGCGTTCCCGTGCGCAGCTCGGGCGCCGGATTCAGCACCACCTTCTCGCCGGACTTGACGTCACCCGAGATCGCGGTGAGATCGCCGACCTTGACGCCGGTCGCCACCGGCACCTCGACCGCCTTGTCGTCGCGCAGCGCGAACACGACGGATTTGCCGTCGCGCGTGGAGAGCGCAGCCTGATTGACGCCGGTGAACGCCTTCTGCTGCTCAGGCGTCACCTCCTGCGACAGAAACGCCACCTTGGCGCTCATCTCCGGCAGGATACGGGGATCGATCGCGTCGAAGCGGACTTTCGTCATCACCGTGGCCTTCGCCCGGTCGACCGTCGGCACGACGCGGCTGATGCGGCCGCGGAAACGTGAGTCCGGCAGCGCGTCCAGCGTGATCTCGCAGGGCTGCCCGACCCGGATCTTGCCGAGGCTCGATTCGGAGACATCCGCCTCGACTTCGAGCGTGCTCATGTCCGCCATCGTGACGACGGCGCCCTTCGAATCGGTCGCCGACGAGAACGGCGTCACGAGGTCGCCGACGTCGGCGCTCTTCGACAGGATGACGCCATCGAACGGCGCCCGGATCATCGTGTAATCGACGCCGACGTCGGCGTTGCGCGCCGCCGCGATCGCGACGTTGACGTTGGCCCGCGCGTTGGCTACACCGGCCTCGGCACGGTCGAAGCGCATGCTCGCCGTGTCGAGCGCCGATTTCGACACGAATCCCTTCGCGACGAGGTCCTGGCTGCGCTGCAGTTCCACCTTCGCATTCTGCCGCTCGACCTCCGCCTGTTGCAGCGCGGCCTGCGCCGCCTTGACGCTGGCCCGGGCGCTCTGCGCCTGCGCGACGACGTCGCGATTGTCGATCCGCGCGATCACGTCGCCTGCCTTCACGCGCGATCCCTCCGCAACGCCGAGCCATTCGAGGCGCCCCGAGGCCTTGGACGCGATCGCCGCCTTGCGCTGCGCGACGACGTAGCCGGTCGCATTGAGCACGACGAACTGCTGCGACGGATACGACGTGACGACCGGCGTCGTCTGCACGGTGACGGGATGCGGCTGCAGCGAATACCACGACGCGCCCGCCACCACGATCGCGACGAGGACACCGAGCCAGATCCACTTGCGCCGCCGACGCGACTTGACCGGCGCTAGGTTGCGATCGATGCGAAGCTTGGCGATATCGGGCGCGGGGGAATCCGGCATGGCGGGCGCGGCAATCGGGAAAAAAGCGCCGGCGATACGCCGGCTCGAGTCGCATTTTACCCCCGCGCGCGCGAGGACGGCGCGATTTCCGGAACGCCGGTTGTCGATCGTTACCCGCCGTCGACCGGCGTCGGTGTCGCCGTTTCGCGCGGGGCGCGCACGGCCTGCAGCGAAATGATGGCGAGCCCCGCACCGATGCAACCGATGCCGAGCCACTCGGTTGCGCTCAGGCGCTCGCCAAACACCAGCATCGACGAGACGAGCGCGATCACAGGAATGGCGAACATGTTCAGCGACGCGGTGCCCGCCGGCAGGTAACGCAGGATCGCGATCCACAGCAGGAATCCCAGCGCGGTCGACAGCGCGCCGACATGGATCAGCAGGTACACCTGCGTGAAGCTCCATTGCGTCGGCGCGAAGTCGACGAACCACGGCAGCAGCGTCAGCGGAAGCACGCCGGCCGCCATCTGCCACGCCATGAAGTTCAGCATGTCGAGCCGCTGCCGCTGCTGGAAGTATTTGGTCGCGACCGTTCCCGCCGCCCAGCCGAATCCCGACGCGACCGCCCACAGCCGCGGCGCGAGGTCGCCCTGCCACTCCCACGGCCCGACGACAAGCACCAGCCCGACGAACGCCGCGACGATGGCGATCCACTGCGCGCCGCGCACGCGCTCGTGCAGCACCGGCCACGCGATCAGCAGCGTCCAGAACGGCATCGTGAACACGAGCACCGACGTGCGTCCGGCGCCGCCGCCGGCCAATGCCATCGTGGTCGACCCGAAGTTGACCGTCGTCTGGAGAAATCCGGTGACGACGATCGCCCACCATCCCACGGGCCGCAGCGATTTTCCCTGCGCGACGAGCGCGCCGAACAGCACGACCACGGCAATCCATGTCCGCTCGACGTTGAACACGACCGGATGCGCGTGGTCGAGCGCCAGCTTCATCACCACCCAGTTGCTGCCCCAGATGAGCGTCAGCACGGCGAGCGCGATATAGGCGCCGCGCCGGTCGCGCACGCCCAGCACCGACGTCATGGCCCGGCCTTCGCGACGCCGCCGAGGAACGCCTCGATCACCGCGGCGACTGCTTCCGGCTGGTCGTGATGCAGCATATGTCCGGCGTCGGCGATGATCTCGAGCCGGCCGCCGGGGATGTGCGCGAGACGGCGGCGGATGCCTTCCAGGTTGTCGGCGCCGCCCTCGCCTTCCGGATGATCGTCGAGCCAGCGGGGAATGTTCGAATCCGCGGCGGCGACCCAGAGCGTCGGTGCGGCGATGTTGCGCCAGATCGCGTACGTCTCCTCGAGGCGGTAGACCATCGGGAACGGCAACTTGTGGCGCGGGTCGGACACGAGGCGCGCGCGGCCGTCGGGGGCCGCCTCGGCCCAGTGCCGCGCGAGAAAGACCGCCCGCTCGCGTGCGAGCCGACGATTGTTCTTCTGCAGCCGGTCGGCGACCGCGTCGAGGCTCTCGTACGACGTGAATTCGGGCGGCCTGCGCAGAGCGTCGAGCCACGCCGAATATTTTTCCGGCGCGGCGTCGGGACGCTCTGCCGGAATGCCGAATCCGTCGAGCGACACGAGCGCCCGGACGCGCGACGGGCGCGCGCCCGCGTATTGCATCACGACGTTGCCGCCGAGGCTGTGCCCGATAAGGTTGACGGTCTCACCGGGCGCAAATGCGTCGAGCAGCGCCTCGAGGTCGGCGACGTAGTCGGCGAACCAGTAGCCCTGCGGCTGCCATTCGCTGCGGCCGAAGCCGCGCAGGTCCGGCGCGATCACGTGCCAGCGCCCGGAGAGCGCATCGACCAGGAACTGGAACGACGCGGCGACGTCCATCCAGCCGTGCAGCAGAAAGAGCGTCGGCGCGCCCGGCTCGCCCCACGTCAGCACGTTGTGCGCGAGACCGCGCAACGCGACACGCTGCGTGGCGTAGGGTTGCATCGAGCGCCGCACGCCAGGGATGCCGGTCGCGCTCACTTCTTGCGGCAGAGGGCGAGGCCGTCCTGCCAGCCGGTGCGATAGTTGCCGTCCGCGCCGAAGCGCGCGGCGTCCTTGCGCTGTGCACCCGTCGCGCTCGCACATCCGTCGGCGTAGCCCTGCCGGTATTCGAGCGGAAAGCCCGAGAGGTTGACGGCGGGCGCGGGCGGCTCGCCCGCCGTCGGCGGCGCCGTGGGCGCCGATGCACAGCCCGCGATCGCGAGAGCGAGCGCACACGCGCAAGACGCGCGCCGCGCGCGCATCGGCGCGGCACCCCAAAATCGACGCATCATCGAAGGGACTTCCACGGTGGACGGAGTAAAATTCTAACAGCCCCTTGCCCTGTCCGTCATGATCGCTCCCGCCTTCGTCCACCTGCGCCTGCACAGCGAGTTCTCGATCGTCGACGGCACGGTGCGGATCGACGATGCGATCGAGGCGGCGGTGTCTGACGCGATGCCCGCGCTGGCGATCACCGATCTCGCCAATGCCTTCGGCCTCGTCAAGTTCTACAAGGCGGCGCGCCACGCCGGCATCAAGCCGATCTTCGGCTGCGACGTGTGGCTGACGCATGACGCCGAGCGCGACCAGCCCTACCGTGCGCTGCTCCTCGCGCAGTCGCGCGACGGCTATCTTCGCCTCGCCGAATGGCTCACCCGCGCGTATCGCACGAACCAGTATCGCGGCCGCGTCGAGTTCCGCCGCGACTGGTTTCGCGAGGGCACGGCCGGGATCATCGCGCTCTCCGGCGCACGCGACGGCGAGATCGGCAAGGCCCTGCTGCAGGGCAACGCCGCCGGCGCAATGCGTGCCGCCGGCGACTGGTCGCAGCTCTTCCCCGGATGCTATTACCTCGAGGTGCAGCGCGCCGGACACGCCGACGACGACGCGCTCGTCGCGGCGACGGTGCGCCTCGCGGGAGAGCTTGCGCTGCCGCTCGTCGCGACGCATCCGGTCCAGTTCCTGCACGCTGGCGACTTTCGCGCGCACGAAGCGCGCGTGTGCATCTCCGAGGGCCACGTGCTCGCGGATCCGCGCCGGCCGAGGCGCTTCACGCCGGACCAGTACTTCAAGACGCAGGCCGAGATGAGCGCGGCGTTCGCCGACCTGCCCGACGCGCTCGCCAATTCCATCGCGATCGCGCAGCGCTGCAACCTGACAATTCCGCTCGGCAAGAATTATCTCCCCGATTTCCCCACGCCGCCGGGCGTGACCCTCGACGAGTTCCTGCACAAGGAAGCGGTGTTCGGCCTGGAGCAGCAGCTGCTCTCGCTCTTTCCCGATGCCGAAGTCCGCGAGCAGCGACGCCCCGAGTACGCGGCGCGCCTCGAGTTCGAGGTCAAGACCATCATTCAGATGGGATTCTCCGGCTACTTCCTGATCGTCGCCGATTTCATCAACTGGGCCAAGGTCAACGGCGTCCCCGTCGGGCCGGGCCGCGGCTCGGGCGCGGGCTCGCTGGTCGCCTTCTCGCTCGGCATCACCGGCCTCGATCCGTTGCGCTACGCGCTGCTGTTCGAGCGCTTCCTCAATCCCGAGCGCGTGTCGATGCCGGACTTCGACATCGACTTCTGTCAGACCGGCCGCGACCGCGTCATCGAGTACGTGAAGAACAAGTACGGCGCCGATTCCGTGTCGCAGATCGCGACATTCGGAACGATGGCGGCGAAGGCGGTCGTGCGCGACGTCGGCCGCGTGCTCGACCTGCCGTACATGTTCTGCGACGGCATCGCCAAGCTGATCCCGTTCCAGCCGGGGAAGCTCATCACGCTGAAGGATGCGCGCAAGATGGAGCCGCTCCTCGCCGAGCGCGAGAAGAACGAGGAGGAGGTGCGCGAGCTTCTCTCGCTCGCCGAGTCGCTCGAGGGCCTGACCCGCAACGTCGGGATGCATGCGGGCGGCGTCCTGATCGCGCCCGGCAAGCTCACCGACTTTTGCCCGCTGTACGCACAGGCGGGCTCCGAGGGGCTGATGTCGCAGTTCGACAAGGACGACGTCGAAGCGGTGGGTCTCGTCAAGTTCGACTTCCTCGGCCTCACGACGCTGACGATCCTCGACTGGACGCTCAAATACGTGCGGGAGCTCGACCCGGCGAGCGCGCCGTCGCTGGAGGCGCTTCCGCTCGACGACAAGGCGACCTACGACATCTTCCGCGCCGGCAACACGACTGCCGTGTTCCAGTTCGAATCGCGCGGCATGCGCGATCTGCTGAAGCAGGCGCCGCCGACGCGCTTCGAGGACATCGTCGCCCTGGTCGCGCTGTACCGTCCGGGACCGATGGAGCTCATCCCCGACTACGTCGCGCGCCGGACCGGCCGCGAGCGCGCCGAGTATTCGGACCCGCGCCTCGAGCCGATCCTCGCGCCGACGTACGGGGTGATGGTGTACCAGGAGCAGGTGATGCAGATCGCGCAGGCGATCGGCGGCTACACGCTGGGCGGCGCCGATCTCCTGCGCCGTGCGATGGGCAAGAAGAACGCAGTCGAGATGGCGCGGCACCGCGACATCTTCGTCGACGGCGCGCAGAAGAACAACGTGCCGAAGCAGCGGGCGACGCATCTGTACGACCTCATGGAGAAGTTCGCGGGCTACGGCTTCAACAAGTCGCATGCCGCGGCGTACGCGCTGATCGCCTACCAGACCGCGTATTTCAAGGCGCACCATCCGGCGGCGTTCGCCGCGGCGAATCTGTCGCTCGTCATGGACGACACCGACAAGGTGCGCCAGTTCTTCGACGACGCCATCGCCTCGGGGCTCAAGGTCGCGCCGCCCGACGTCAACGCGTCGAACTACCGCTTCGAGCCGGTCGACACGAAGCAGCTGCGCTACGGCCTCGGCGCGATCAAGGGGACGGGCGAGCAGGCGATCGCATCGATCGTCGCGGCGCGCAAGGCGGACGGCCCGTTCCGCGATCTCTTCGATTTCTGCCGCCGCGTCGACAAGCGGCTCGTCAACCGGCGCGTCGTCGAGGCGCTGATCCGCGCCGGCGCCTTCGACTCGATCGACCCGCGGCGCTCGGCATTGTTCAATTCCGTCGGCGTCGCGCTGGGCGAGGCCGAGCGCGCCGACGCGACGAAGTCGCAGGTCTCGCTGTTCGGCGACGAGCCCGGCTCGGCACTGACCCTCGCCGCGGTGCGCGACTGGACCGAAGCCGAGCGGCTCGCGAACGAGAAGCTCGCGCTCGGCTTCTACCTGTCCGGCCATCCCTACCACAGCCATGCGGCGGAGCTGGCGCCGCTCGTGCGCACGACGCTCGCGAACCTCGTGCCGACGCGCGAGACCGTGCGGCTCGCCGGCATCGTCACGGCGCTGCGCGTGCAGACGAGCCGACGCGGCAAGATGGCGTTCGTCACGCTCGACGACGGCGAGGGCTCGGCCGAGATCGTCGTCTTCAACGAGACGTTCGACGCGGCGCGCAATCTGCTGCGCGAGGACCAGCTCGTCATCGTCGAGGCGAGGATCCAGCCGCGGGTGACCGACGACGGCCAGGTGCAGGGCCTGCGCGTCGTCGCGGAGACGCTCTGCGATCTTGCCACGCTCCGCAAGCGTCACGCCAAGGCGCTGCGCATCGCCTGCAACGGTGCCGCCAACGCGGACCGCCTGTTCGAGCTCCTCTCGCCGTTCAGGAACGGCACCTGCCCCATCGTCGTCGAATACCGCAATCACGGCCTCGGCGGCGAGATCGAGCTGCCGGAAGGATGGCGCGTCAATCCGGACGACCAGCTCATCGCGCAGCTCAAGGACTGGCTGGCGCCCGAAGACGTGCGCGTTGTCTACTGACGTTTCGGCATCCCGGCCCGCACGGCGCCGCGTGCGCCGCGGCCTGTGGCGCCACCGCGATTTCCTGCTGTTGTGGAGCGCGCAGGGCATTTCCGCGATCGGCTCGCGCGTCACGCGCACCGCGCTGCCGATGGCGGCCATTCTCGTGATCGGCGCGGGCGCGTTCGACCTGGGCCTTCTCGCCGCGGCGGCGACGCTCCCGGGCGTGCTGATCGCATTTCTCGGCGGCGGATGGGTCGACCGGCACCGCCGCCGGCCGATGCTGATCGGCACGGATCTGGTCCGCGCCGGCGCGCTCGCGACGATTCCTCTCGCCGCGTGGGCCGGAATGCTGACGCTGCCGCTGCTGCTCGCCGTCGCCGCGGTCAACGGCGTCGCGCGCGTGCTGTTCGAGCTCGCCGATCACGTCTACATCACCGATCTCGTGGGCCGCAAGCGCCTGCTCGACGCGAACGGCAAGCGCGAGGCGGTCGACGCCATCGCCGAGATCTCGGGTCCCGCCCTCGGCGGGGCGCTGGTCGCGTGGCTGACCGCGCCCTTCGCGATCGCCGTCGACGCGGCGTCGTTCGTCGTCTCGGCCTTTCTCGTCGGACGCATCGAGAAGCGCGAGTCGGCGCATCCGCCGCCGGCGACAACGTCGGTGGCCGAGGACGTCCGCATCGGCGTGCGCAGCATCTGGCGCGTGCCGCCGGTGCGTGCGCTCTTCCTCGCCACCGCGACGATGACCTTCGTGATGAGCTTCATGGCGTCGCTCTACACGCTGTATGCGCTGTCCGACCTCCACCTCACGCCGACGCAGCTCGGGATCGCGATCGGCTGCGGCGGCATCGGCGGCCTCGCCGGGGCCACGCTCGCGGCGCCGGTGGCCTTGCGCTTCGGTGCGCGCCGGACGCTGCTGGGCGCGCTCCTGATCGGCGCGGCGATGCAGGTGCTCATTCCGCTGGCGCCGCCGGTGCCGGCCATCGCGATGGCATTTCTCGTCGGTACGCAGGTGATCGGCGACGGCGCGCTGACGGTCTACCTCGTCAACGAAACCACGTTGCGGCAGCGCCTGCTTGCCGCCCGAAGCGCTCGGACGCGCGGCCGCGGCGTGGCAGGTCGCCAACGGTCTGCTGACGCCCGTGGGCGCGCTCGCGGGCGCCGTACTCGCCGAAACGATCGGGATGCGTCCGACGCTGTTCGCGCTCGCGGGCGGGCTCTTCGCCGCGGCGCTGTGCCTTTACACCGCGGGACGCACGCTGCGCGACGTCGATGCGGCGTGATCCGCGACGCGCTCGCGCAACGCCGTCTTCAGCACCTTGCCGGCGTTGTTCTTGGGCAGCTCCGCGAAGAACGCGTAGGCCTTCGGCCGCTTGAAGCGGGCGATCCGGGCGACGCAAAGCGCGTCGAGCGAGCGCTGCAGCGCGAGGCCGGCGTCGGCACCGGGAACCCCGCCGCGGACGACGATGCAGGCGACGACTTCCTCGCCCCATTCGGCGTGCGCGCGTCCCACCACGGCAGCCTCGGCGACGTCGGGATGCGTGAGCAGCACCTCTTCCACCTCGCGCGGATAGATGTTCGAGCCGCCGCTGATGATGAGATCCTTCGAGCGATCGATCAGCGTCAGGAAGCCATCCGCGTCGAGCGTGCCGATGTCGCCGGTATGGAGCCAGCCGTTGGCAAGCGTCGCAGCGCTGGCGTCGGGATTCATCCAGTACCCGCGCATGACGGTCGGTCCGCGCACCAGGATTTCGCCGGCCGCCCCGGCCGGGAGCGGATGATCGTCGGCGTCGGCGACGATCACGTCGATGCCGGTCTGCGCGACACCCACCGAGCCGATCCGGGCGTCGTCGCCGCGCGCGATCGCGTCGGCGAGCAGCGCGCGATTCATCGCGGTGATCGTCATCGGCGATTCGCCCTGGCCGTAGATCTGCGCGAGGCGCGGGCCCAGCGCCGCGAACGCCGACTTGCAGTCAGCGACGTACATCGGCCCGCCGCCGTAGACGATCGCCTTCAGCCGCTCCAGCGGCGTGGCGGAGAGCGCCGGCGACGCGACGAGGCGCTTCACCATCGTCGGCGCCGCGAACAGGCAGCTCCGGTTCCAGTGCGCCGCGAGACGCAGCGTCTCCGCGGCGTCGAAGCTCTCGGTGTCCGGCAGCACGTGCACCGCGCCGGCGAGCACATGCGGCACCGCGTACAGCCCCGACCCATGCGAGAGCGGCGCCGCGTGCACGATCGCATCTCCCGGCAGGATCGCCTCGACGTCGGACAGGAAGCACTGGCTCATCGCCAGCAGGTTGCCGTGCGAGATCACCACACCCTTGGGCCGCCCCGTCGTGCCGCTCGTATAGAAAAGCCACGCCGGATCGTCGCCGCTGCACACGGCCGGCGCGCGCGGCGCCGCCTCGGTCATGCGCGCGTATTCGACGCCGCCGAGCTCGATCGCGTGCTCGACTCCCGCAGCGTTTCCGGCCGGCCCCCCCAGCGTGGCGTGCCACGCGGCGTCGACGAACGCGACGCGCGTGCCGCTGTGGGCGAGGATGTAGGCGAGCTCGTTCGGGTGCAGCTTCGCATTGATCGGCACCGCGGTGAGCCCCGCCCACCAGCACGCGAAGAGCGCCTCGATGTATTCCGGCAGATTGCGCGCGACGATGGCGACCCGCTCTCCGGCTTGCAGCTCGAGCACTTCAAGCGCGCCGGCCATCGATGCCACGCGTCGCGCGAGCGTTGCGTAATCGCGAAGCGTCCGCTCACCGAGTGCCAGCGCCGGCAGCCGGGGCCAGCAGTTCGCCGTGCGGACGAGAATCGACGCGAGATTGCCCGCCGAAGTCGGAGCATGCATGCGCGCACCGTAAGCCTGGTCCACCGCGCCTCAGACCCCGCTGGAGACAGCGACGCGCGCGACAGCGGTGATGAGTCCGGATTCTTTCATTGTTACGCCGCCGGGAGCGGGTTCCCGCAAGTCTAGCCGAGATTCCGCGCAGTCGATCCGGACCGGACGCCGCGAATGGTTACAATGCGACGCACGCCTTGCCGTCACCCCTCGAGATTGCCATGCCGATTCCCGCTACGATGCGTTATGTCGCCGCCCGCGAGGCCGGCCCTCCTGAAGTGCTTGGCCTCGCCGAGGGTCCCGTTCCGCAGCCGAAGCGCGGCGAGGTGCTGATCGAGGTCAGTCACGCCGGCGTCAATCGACCGGACTGCCTGCAGCGCGCCGGCTCGTATGCGCCGCCGGCCGATGCTTCTCCGGTGATCGGGCTCGAAGTCGCCGGCACCGTCGTCGCCCTGGGGGAAGATGCGCAGGGCTGGCGTATCGGCGATCGCGTATGCGCGTTGACGCCCGGAGGCGGATACGCCGAATACTGCACGACGCCGGCGGGATTCTGCCTGCCGATTCCGGGCGAGCTCACGCTGCTCGAAGCGGCGAGCCTGCCGGAGAATTTCTACACCGTGTGGCACAACGTGTTCGAGCGCGGCCGCCTCGCCCGTGGAGACAAAGTGCTGATCCACGGCGGCTCCGGCGGGATCGGGCTCACCGCGATCCAGCTCGCCCACCAGTTCGGCGCGGAGGTCTTCACGACGGTCGGCTCCGAAGAAAAGGCGGCGTTCTGCCGCGAGATGGGCGCCGACCACGCGATCAATTACCGGACGCAGGATTTCGCCGCGGAAGTCGCCCGCATCACGGAAAAGCGCGGTGTGGACGTCGTGCTCGACATGGTCGGCGGCGATTACATCGAGAAGAATCTCAAGTGCCTCGCGCTCGAGGGGAGGCTCGTCTTCATCGCCTTCCTCAAGGGCGGCCGCGCCGAGATCGACTTCCGGCACATCATGATGAAGCGTCTCACCCTCACCGGCTCGACGCTCCGCGCGAGCCCGCTCGCGCGCAAGGTCGGCATCGCGCAGGCGTTGCTGTCCAATGTGTGGCCGCTGATCGCGCGTGGCGCCGTGCGCCCGGTCGTCCACAAGGTGTTTCCGCTCGCGGAGGCGGCCGCCGCGCACGCGCTGATGGAATCGTCGCAGCATATCGGCAAGATCATGCTGCAGGTGCGCTGATCTCCTGCGATCAGTAGGTCGCCCGGCCTCCGGACAGGTCGAAGACCGCCCCGGTCGAGAAGCTGCATTCCTCGCTCGCGAGCCAGCACACGAGCGCCGCGATCTCGTCGACGCTGCCGAAGCGTCCCATCGGGATCTTCGACAGCATGAAGTCGATGTGCTGCTGCGTCATCTGGTCGAAGATCGCCGTGCGCACGGCGGCCGGCGTCACGCAGTTGACGCGGATGCCGGTCTTGGCGAGCTCCTTCCCGAGCGACTTCGTGAGCCCGATCACCGCGGCCTTCGACGCGCTGTAGGCCGGCGCGTTCGGATTGCCTTCCTTGCCGGCGACCGACGCGATGTTGACGATGCGGCCATAGTCGTTCTTCAGCATCGCCGGCACGACGCAGCGATTGCAGTAGAAGAGTCCGTTGAGGTTGACGTCGATGACCTGCCGCCACGCGTCGGGCGGGTATTGCCACGTCGTTGCGTTCGGTCCGGTGATGCCGGCCGAGCAGACGAGCACGTCGATGCGGCCCAGCGCCTGCTCGGTCGCCGCCGTCGCCCGCGCCACCGCATCCGAATCGGAGATGTCGAGCGCCGAAGCGAAGGCGATGCCGGAATCTCCCGCCTTGGCCTTCGCGAGCGCCGCGTCGTCGCGATCCCACAGCGCGACCTGCGCGCCGCTCGCTGCGAGCCGGCGCGCGACCGCGAGGCCGATGCCCGCGGCGCCACCGGTCACGACCGCGGTGCGTTGTTTGAAATCGAGTTGGTTCATGCTGGGGTTCCCCTTGCTCGCGGCGCCGGGACGACAACGCCGTTACGCCTGGACCACGCCGCGGGCACGCCGGTCCGACCTCGCATGTTATGCTTTTCGCCCGGTCCCGTCGCGCGTCAACGCGCGCCCGCGGCGAGCGCGCGGGAGCCGCGGCCGCGCAAACAGCGCACACGATCAGGCAGCGAACGGCGCCCCACTCCGATGGAAAAGGACCTGCAAACGCCATTCGATATCGCGGTCGTCATGGTGACGGTCGTTCGGCCGACGATTGCACAGGCGATGCGGTCGGTATTCGCGCAGCGATTCCCGGGGCGCATCCAGATTCTCGTCGGTGTCGATCGCTGGGAAGGCCCGCGCGCGCTGCTCGAGCAACTCGTTGCCGAATGCCCGCCGCATGTCGCCGTGACGATCCTCGATCTCGGCTACTCGACATCGAGGCGCCATGGCGGCCTGTATCCCAGCAGCTACGGCGGCGCCCTCAAGACGATCCTGAGCTACGCTGCGAACAGCCGCTACATCACCTATCTCGACGATGACAACTGGTACGCGCCGACCCATCTGGTGACGCTGCGCGATGCCGTCGCCGGAAAGGACTGGGCGTTCTCGCTCCGGCAGTTCGTCGACGCGGCGACGGGCGAGATCCTTTGCCCGGACACCTGGGAATCGATGGGACCCGGACGCGGCGTCTACGCGAAGGCGCAGGGCGGGTTCGTCGACACGAATTGCTACCTCATCGACAAGCTCGCCTGCCCCAAGGTGTTTCTCGAATGGGCGAATACGCGTTTCGAGGGCGGCACCGGCGGCGACCGCCAGATACTGCAGCGCCTGCTCGGGCGGCCCTGCGGATCGAACGCCGCGCATAGCGTTTTCTACCGGCACACGCTGGAGGGATTGCCCGCGTACCTCCTGTGGCGGTTCAAGTGCGCGGGCGTCGACCTTGGCCGCTACATGTCCCCCTCCGCGATCCCCCCGGAGTCAGTCTGGCAACAATGCGCCGCATTCGACCGAGAAAACCAGGACTTCGCGGGCGTCCCGATCGGCGCCGCGGCGCAGTGACGCGGCGCGCGCCGCCGCTCATTGAAGCGATGCCACGACGCAGCCCTCGGCCGACAGGATCCCTGTGAGCGCGTTCTTTCGCGAATTGCCGACGCCCACCACAGCAGCGCAGCTCGCGCATCGTCTTCCACCGTCCGTCGAAATTGTCGGAGACGGCGAGCGGCCGATTCGCGGCATTGCCGGGGTCGCGAGCGCACCGGACGGCGCGCTGTCGTTCTGCGATCCGGAGCAGTCCGTCGACGCGCTCACGGCCACCCGCGCGTCGGTGGTCATTGTCTCGGCGGGATGCACGGCGCCACCGCGGGATCGCCAGGCATTTCTGCGGGTCGATGACGTCCGCGCGAGCTTCATTGCTGCGGTGGAATTGCTGCTGCCGGGTGCCGCGCGGCCACGCGAGCCCGCGCCGGGCATCGACCCGACCGCCCGCGTCGACGCGAGTGCGCAGGTGTCCCGCCTCGCCGCAATCGGCGCGAACGTCTCGATCGGACCGGGGACGCGCGTGGGTCCGGGCGCCGTCATCTACGAGGACTGCACGGTCGGCGCGCACTGCGCGATCGGCCCCAATGCCGTCATCGGCTGGGTCGGACTCGCCTATCACGATGGCCGCGACGGCCGACGATCGTTCTTTCCGCATCTGGGGCGCGTCCATATCGGCGAGCGTGTCGACATCGGCGCCAATGCATGCATCTGCCGCGGCATGCTTTCCGACACGGTCATCGGCAATCAGGTGAAGATCGGCAGCCTCGTCTACATCGGGCACGGCGGCGTTGTCGAGGCGAACGCATGGCTGTCCGCAGCGACCGCGATCGCCGGGCATTCCCGCGTCGACGCGCAGGCGCTGGTGGGCATCGGCACCGTCATCGTCGACAACGTCAGCGTCGGCGCGCGTGCCGTGCTCGGCGCAGGGAGCGTCGTGACCAGGGACGTCGCGCCCGGCGAGACGCAATTCGGCGTTCCGGCGCACGCCGTTCCGAAGGCAAGGCGCTTCGGGCCGACGCCGCGGAAATGACGCACGCGAACCGCTAGCGACGGGTTCGCCGCGATGGCTGCAACGACGTCCATCGTGCGAACGACGCCGTCACGCCTGTGACAACGGGGGAGAGCGATGAGCAACGCCCGCTTCATGATGATCCCCGGCGCGCCCGCGCCGGTCGCGCCTTTCTCGCACGCCGTCGAAGTCGACGGATGGGTGTTCCTCACGGGACAGATGCCCACCGATCCGAACGATGCGGCCGCGCCGCTCCCGGCGGGAATCGAAAGTCAGACCCGCCGCGTGATGGACAATCTCGTCCTCGTGCTGCGCGGCGTCGGGCTTGGCCTCGAGCACGTGGTGTCGGCGCGCGCCTTCCTCACGCATTTCGAGCGGGACTACGACCCGATGAACCGCGTCTATCGATCCTACTTCTCCGAGGAGCGCCTGCCGGCGAGGACCTGCGTCGGCGTGACGGGCCTCGCGCGCAATGCGCTCGTGGAGATCGATTTCATTGCGCGCCGCGGCGAGAACTGAGACGCTCCGGAAAGGCGGCAGGTTCACGATGCGGCGCCGCAACATCGCGCAGCACCGAGATTGTCGGGATGCAGGACCGCGTCTGATCCCGATCACTCCTCAACTCGGCGCCACTTGGTCGTGGTTGGTTGCATGGTGCGCCCGACCGGGACTAGCATCCTACGGCGAGGCCGGCATCGTCACGTATGTCGACTTCACATCGGCTGATCGAAATAGACGGCCGTACCGACCCCGACCTTCCTGAGACGCCCATCCCGAACCGCCGCGTGCGGTCCGATTAGATCCATCATCCACCGCGCTCGCTGCATCACCCGTTCACGGAGGCCCGCCATGCAAGCCACTTACAACGTCCTGATACTGGGCGCGTCCTACGGATCCCTCTTCGCGACCAAGCTGCTCGTCGCGGGCCATACCGCGAAGCTCGTCTGTCTCCCGGCCGAGGCCGACCTGATCAATCGCGAAGGCGTCGTGGTCCGCATGCCGGTGAAAGGCCGCGAGGGACTGGTCGAGATCAATTCCCGAAAGTTGCCCGGCAGGGTTTCCGCCGGCGGCCCGGGCGACGTCGATCCGTCCGAGTACGACCTCGTGGCCCTGGCGATGCAGGAGCCGCAATACCGCTCGGCCGGTGTGCGCGAGCTCCTCGATTCGGTCGCCAACGCTGACGTTCCGTGCATTTCGATCATGAACATGCCGCCGCTGCCTTACCTCGAGCGCATTCCCGGAATCTCGGCCGACGCGTGCAGGCATTGCTACACCGATGCCACGGTCTGGGACAATTTCGACGCCAGGAAGATGACTCTTTGCAGCCCGGATGCGCAGGCGTTCCGCCCGCCCGACGCGAAGGTCAACGTGCTTGAGGTCAGCCTGCCAACCAACTTCAAGGCCGCCCGCTTCGAATCCGCCGAGGACACGGGCATTCTCCGGCAGCTCGCCGCCGACATCGAAGCCTCCCGGTTCGACACCGGCGATGGAAAGATCGAGCTGCCCGTCAAGCTCAAGGTGCACGAATCGATCTTCGTGCCGCTCGCGAAGTGGGCAATGCTGCTCGCCGGCAATTATCGTTGCGTGCAGGACAATGGCGTGCGCTCGATCAGGGACGCCGTCCATTCCGACCTCGCCGCATCGCGCGCGGTGTACGACTGGGTGGTTGCGCTGTGCGTGGCACTGGGCGCGGACGAGAAGGACCTCGTCCCGTTCGAGAAATACGCGAGCGCAGCGCTGTCGCTGCCGCGTCCGTCGTCCGCCGCGCGTGCCGTGGCGGCGGGGGCCGCCAACATCGAGCGCACCGATCGCCTCGTGCAGGCCATCGCGGCGCAGAAGGGTTTGCGCAACGAGGTCGTCGACGCGACGATTGCGACGATCGACCGCTGGCTCGAGCGCAATCGCAGGAAAGTGGCCTGATCGGGCAAGATGCTGAGTTTCCTGCCACCCGCGCTGCGCGGGGTGATCGCGGCGTCGCTGCTGATCCTCAACACCATCTTCTGGTGCCTCGTGCTCTTCGCCTTCGCGATCGTGAAGCTCCTGCTGCCTCTGAAGCCGGTGCGGGCCGTCGTCGACCGGATCCTGAACACACTCGCCACCTGTTGGGTCGCCTGCAACAGCGGCTGGATGCGGCTCACGCAGCGCACGCAATGGGACGTGACGGGGCGCGACGGACTCGAGTGCAACGGCTGGTACCTCGTCAACTGCAACCACCAGTCCTGGGTGGACATCCTCGCGCTGCAGCACGTGCTCAACCGGCGCATCCCGATGCTCAAGTTCTTCCTCAAGCAGCAACTCATCTACGTCCCGGTCATCGGGCTCGCGTGGTGGGCGCTCGATTTTCCGTTCATGCGCCGCCATTCCGACGCCTACCTTCGCGCTCATCCGGAGAAGCGGCACGACGACCTCGAGGCCGCGCGCATCGCCTGCCGAAGATTCGCGCTCGCGCCGGCGAGCGTGATGAATTTCGCGGAGGGCACGCGGTTCACGCTGCAGAAACAGAAGAAGCAACACTCGCCCTACCGCCACCTGCTGAAGCCGAAGACAGGTGCGCTCGCGCTGGCGATGAGCGTGCTCGGCGACAGGTTCCACTCGCTGATCGACGTGACAATCGTCTACCCCGCCGGCGCTCCGACGTTCTGGCAATTTCTCTGCGGCAACGTGCCCCGTGTCGTCGTTGGGCTGAATTCGGTGCCGATCCCGCCGGAATTCTGCAGCGGCGACTATCAGGGCGACCCGAAATTCCGGAGGACGATCCAGCGCTGGCTGCAGGAAATGTGGAGCGAAAAGGACCACCGGATCGACGCGATCCTCGCCGGCGCCTGACGCGCGCAGCCGGAGCCCGCGTCAGCGCCAGAGCATGCGTTGCGCGAACCTTACCGGGGCGATGCTCAGGCGATTGACGACGGACGGCAACGCCAACGGCTTCGTGAACATCTTGACCGCCATCCCGGTGGGATAGTGCCGGCGCAACATCGTCGCCGCACGCCCGACGGCCTGGCGATATTCGTGGCCGTCACGCGAGGCCCCGGCATGCCGGGAGCGAAACGGATACCAAAGGCCGCAATCGACGTCGCTTCGGAGAACTTCCCGCAGGCGCCTCGTCAACGCCCCCAGAACGGCGGCGCGCTTTCTTCGCTCGATCGCGTTGTATTTGCCGAAATAGCGGTAGAAATGTTTGTAGTGCCCGACCTCGTCGTGCTGGATGAGCCCGACCAGCCGTTCCAGCACGGGCTCATCGGCGACGTCCCGTATCGCCTTGTAATACGTCGCCGTCCCCATCTCGACCACGCAGCGCGCCGCCATTTCCAGACAGCGGGTGGGCTCGAGCTCCTCGGTCGTGCAGTTCCGTGAATAGTCGGCGATGAACGCGGCGAAGGCGGCCTCCCAATCGAACTCGGGCCAGACTTTGTTGACATAGGCACGCAACGCGCGGCCGTGGCGCAGCTCCTCCGGTTCCCAGTGATTGGCGAGCCACGCGGAGACTTCGGCATCGTCGCTGAATTTCTCGACCAGATTGTGCGAGTAGATATCCGAGCCCGTCTCGACGAACGATGCGCCTGCGAGCAGCAGGAACAGCTCCTCGTTTCCCCTGACGCGCTCGACGTCGACGCGGTCCAGCGGAACGGCGTCGAGCGACCATTGCTCGCGATCAGTGAGTTCGCTTGTCATTGTTCGGTCCCCGGCCATCGACGCCTCCGCCGGCATTTCGCGAATGTCCCCGAAATTCTCGCCGCAGGGTATGACCGCGACAAGCCCATGCGGGTTTCAAGGCGCGTGACGGCCGAACTGGATCGCCCGCAGCGCGCGTGACCACGGCAACCCTGAAGTTGGATCGATGAAAATCAAATCAATTCAATAGCTTGTGCCCACGAGCGCTGCGCACGTGGCTCAATTTTCTGCGGAGGCTATGCACGACGAGGATGCGAGGACCGGCGAGCCCTACACTCGAATCGGACGATTTCCGATGGCGACATGCGATCGATCCACGCATTCTCTGGCACCGGCACCTCCAATGGGGACAACGATGCGGCATGACACCCGGCGCTGGTCGGATCGGGTGACGCGGGAAAGCATCGCGTTGACGCTCGAAAAAGGCGTATTCACGAAACGCAGCGCGCGCGCAATCGCACGGTCGCTCAAACGATCGGCCGAGCGAAGCAGGCGGTGGAAGAGCACCCCATTTCGCCCGGCGATGTCGATGCTCAATTTCTACGTGAACCGGATTGGCGCCAATCTGAGCGCCGCGAGGCGCAAGGTGCTCGAACGCGCGAAGGGGGAATTGCGCGAGGTATTCGAAGCCCGCGTCAGGTCCAAGACGTCGTCGAGCCGCCGATGAGATCGCGCCAGTTCGGGCGGCGATTCGAACGGAGCTCCGGCCGGCGCGACCCCCGACCGTCGACCACGACCGGCTCGCCGCCGCCGCGGAGCCAGGTCGTCCCTTGCGAAATCGACAAGATGTGCGCAAATCTCAGGTGCGCGGAATGCCTGAAAAGCATACCGGCGGAAGAAATGGTCACCGCCGAAACCGAAGATTACGTCCGCCATTTCTGCGGATTGCGCTGCCTTCGCCGCTGGGAGCTGCGGCGCTCACCCTGATCAGGAGCCTTCATGAAGACCTATCCCGTCACCGTTCCGGAAATCGCTCTCGTCGCCATCACCCGAGGCATTGCCGGCGCCGGCATCGGCCTGCTGCTCGGCGGAAATCTGAAGACCGACACGCGGCGTGTGCTCGGCTGGACCCTGCTCGCCATCGGCGTCGTCACGACGATTCCAATCGTCGGGGCACTGATCGGCAACCGACATTCCGGCAACGGCCGATCGAATATGCAATCCGCCGTCGGTGAGCCCGCGTCGCGCCTGGGCTTCGGCGAGCCGCTCGAGAACGACTGAGCAAGCCGCGAGTCTGGCAATCGATCGCAGACAATCGGGCTTCCACTAAGGTAGGCTTCGCCTCCGCGCCCTGCAGTCATCGGCGGGGAGCACGCGCCCGCAGCCGCAGGGGCCGCGCGGATCAGCGCCACGATCGCGCGCGGCTGGCCATCCACATGCCTCCGTGATCGAGACTGCGCCCAAGACGGTCACCCTCGACGCTGCGTGGAGGGCCGAACCTGCCCAAGGCAGCCATTCATCGGTCGTCCTTGACGCCACCCTTTGAACCCGCTAAGTGTCAGCGCGTCAGCGCCGGAAGCACCTCGGTCAGGTTTGCGTTGACGATGCCCTTGTCGGCAAGCGTCACTCCTTAACCCCGAATCGGCGCACGTTACGTTGGTAGAAATGCGCGTGCGGAGATAACCATGGGGCTCGAGGATCGCGACTGGTACTGGCATCGGCGGGCCCGGAAGAACAGCCCGGACGACGACCACCTCTTTCCGAGATCCCGCTGGCCGGACGGGAAGAGCGCGTTCGTGCCCGTCGCCCTTGTGGTCCTGGGCATTGTGGCGGTGATTGTCTTCGGCACGCATCAAGGCTGGTTCGACCGTGGCTCGCGCTTGGACGCTGCGAAGCAGGCCGAGATCGCCGCACTGCGCCCGTGGGAGCAGCAGAGCAACGCGGATGTCCGGCGGCCAGCCGTCCCTCGGGCGCACGCGGCGCCGAGCGTACCAACCTTCCATGCTGAGCACCGCCTGTTGATCGAGTATTGCTTGTTCTGCTTGATGATGCTTTCGCCATTGGCGCTGTTGGGCTTGATCATTTGCGTGTTCATCCGGCCCGTGCGCGGGCCTGCGCTGATCGGCTTGCTGACCGGACTCGTGGGAGCGATCGTCGGCGGTAAGCTCGAGATCGGGGGATTGCTGTTTCAGTGGGGATTGCTGCAGCCAGCGGACAGCATGGGCGGTGCGTTCCAGTTTCTGGAGGTCGTCGCCGCCTCGTTCTCCTTGGCGGCAATCACCGGAGCTGTCGCCAGCTTCGTTCTCCGCAAGCCAGGCTCACCGTCACACGCCGAGGCGACGGGCGAAGCGCCTTGACGAATGGCTCCGCGATAATCATCCAATTGCCCGGCACGATGGAATATCAAAATCTTGATGCGTATGGCCTGCCGCTGCTGCTGGTAGGCATGGGAGCGGCCCTGCTGATTGCTGCCGGCTGGTACAGGCTTCGCGGCCGGGCGCCGATCCTCGCGCTGCCTGAGTGGCGTCGGCCGCATCCGTGTGTCATCAGGTTGCTCAAGATCGAAGACCTCGAGGCATGTGAAAGCATCTATCGACTGAACGAAAAACGCTTTCCTCCGGGCATGTTCGACATGTTTTCGAAGTCGCTGCGCGGAAGAGATGCGCTGTTCCTGGTGGCTGAAGTCGATGGCCAGGTGCGAGGGCTCGGCGCCGTTTCGATGCATCGGGCCGATCGAAGGGAAGGCGCGGTCTTGTCATGGGGCATGGTCGATCCGACGTTTCAACGACGCGGTTACGGTTCCGCGCTGCTCCGAGCCAGACTGGCGATGCTTCCCTTGGCAAGACGCGCCTGGATCGTGACAATCACAACCGCAGGCGGCTCGGAGTCCTTCTATACCCGATTCGGGTTCAGGTACGTCAAGCAGGTGCCGATCGATAACGGTCGGCTACTCGACGCGTACTACGTCCTCGTCACGGCGCGCGCGCAAAGGCGCTGCGTGAAATCGATTTCGGACTTGCTGATACCGGCCCCACTGGGGAGCACCTACGTGCCGGCGTCATGAGTGGCCCCGACGACCCCGCGGTGAGAACGGCCGGCAATGCGTGACATCGGCAACCAATGCGCGCGACCGCCGTCCGGCGCAACTCGACGCCGGCACCCCGGAAGGGAAATCGGCCGAGCGCGGCTTCTGCTGGTGGTGTCCCTGCTCCTGTTCGCGTCGATTCTCGCCGTACTCTGGGTGAGGTTTTCGGCCCCGCGTGTCCCTTCCCTGACGGACGCTGATATGGCGTCGGACCCCAACTTGCCCGAGACGATCCCGACCCTCAGGGGTCCTGTCGACCGCCACCTCGTCGCCGAAGCGTGCAAGCGTCGCGACATGTGGGCATGCCGGGATCTTTTTGCCGACTTGTACGAAGGAGGCCACAAGCAAGAAGCGATGGGATTGTTACGTTCGATGACAGCCGCGTTCGAGGCCATGCCGGCATCGCTGCGACGCTATCAACAGGTCGACCGGATGTTCGCAGCCGCGAAGGTGATGGTCGCGGCCGACGGGAGCACGAACGAAATGGCACCCGGCGAGATCGCGATTCTCGGCATCGGCACGAGGAAGGCGGAGCAGGAGGCGGCGGACAAGTTCGTCCGAACCCGTGCCATGCGTTCATCGAGTGAGCCGCGGCCGCCCCTCGGCACGACGCCGCCGCAACTGCAGGTGGTGCGCTCCCCCGGCCAGGTGCAGCTGACCAATATCACGAGCGATCATCTGGTCACAACGGTCTTTGGCGAGTTCCGGCGGGCGGACGAAGCGACCGGAAGGTCGCACGAGTTCCAGTGCTACTGGATCGACCCCGCGGCTCGGGAAAAAGTCGGCCGGGAGCGCGTTGCGCTCGCCCCCGGCCAGGCACGGACCCTGGCGCCCGACTGCGCGCCGTCCGCGTCGGTCGAGGAGGGTCGCCTCGACTTTGTCGTGTTTGATGGCGAGAAGCGCCAATGGGTGTTCCTCTCTTCTGGCTATTGAACCTCCTGGATATGAGCGTGCGTGATGGCTGACAACGGTAGCGGCAAGACCCTCATGTGGCTCGGCGTGCTCCTGCTGGGAATCGGCGTCGGCGTCGCGCTCTATCTAGCCTCGCGACGACCCTCGCCAGACGCAGTACCGCAGCCATTGGCGCGAGAGTTCAGGGAGCTTTCAACGATAGTCGCCGGCAAGGCGCTTCCCGACGCACGAAGCCTTACCCGGGAGCAGCTCGACTTGATGTTGTATGACAGTGCCGGCCATGCGTCCCCCGGAATGGTCGGTTGGTTGCTTTCGCAAGGCGCCAGCCCCCGCGCGAACATGAAGGACCGTGGCGCTTCGTACGGTGAGCGCAGTGCCCTCCAGGAAGCGGCGCGCCGCGGGCGATGTGAGAGTGAAGGCGCTCTCATCAAGGCAATCGAGGACCGGGCGCGCGAGTCCGCCACCGGTTCGCCCGAGCAGAAAGCGCTCTTCGTCGCGGAGCAGGTTGCGATCTTCGTCAACGAAAGCGACTCTCACCGGATCAGCCCTCTGCGTGATGCGGTCGAGGGAGGAAAGAGGGAATGCGTCGCTGCGTTGCTCGCGGCGGGCGCTCGCGTCGACGTCATCGACGATCATGGTGTGACACCGCTGGACGCTGCGCACGAGCGGCAGTTCAACCACCTCGTCGCCATGCTCTCCGATGCGCAGGCCAAGCAGGAAGTCGACAACGGCGTGGTGGCGGCGGGCACAAGCGCGACCGGAAGCGATGATCGAAAGAAAGATGCCGACGTGAAGCGCGAAGTCGCTGCGACGCCGCCACCACTGATCAGCGCAGCCCCGGCCCGTTCCGCCGACGGCTGGCAAACGCTGGGCCAGATAGCAGGCATGTTCCGGCTCGATCTCGACCGCTCCGGCACCATGCCGAACGGACAAGGGCGCATTCGTATTGTCGCCGAGCGGGACGGACACATTGCGGGCAAAGGCTGGACATTCGAGTACGACTGCACGGGGCGCGCTCTGCACATGCTGACGACGGGCGATTGGGTGGATGACCGAATGACCAACGAGAAATCCGCGCCGACGGAGAGCGAAGAGGCCCGCAAGGAAGATGCGTCGTCGCAAGCCACACTTAACGCACTGTGCGGGGTGACGCTGGACACGGGACGTGCGCTTGACACGCCCGCGGGCTGGAAATTGCTGGGCGCCATTGGCGGCAACAAGCTGGAAGTGCTGTCCAGGACGGTAACGCGCAACAGAGCGCAGTACCGACTCGGTGATTACGCGGCCGGCGGCTTTTCGGGAGCGGGCTTCATCGTCGAGGTCGACTGTGACAAGCACCGCATGCGCAGTTTGCGCGAGCAGGTCTGGAAGGACGGCGCCATGACGCAGGACGCCGCCGCAATCGTGAACACCTGGTCTTGGGCCGAACGTAGCGACGGGGGCAGGATGGTCTATGGCGCCATCTGCCCGACGCGATAGAACTCGCGGCCGGGACTGGCCCGGCCGGGATTCATGATGCTCGACCCAAGGCGGATGGCGGAGGCTCGCCAACACTGAGATCTGTCGCGTCTGCCCGAATGCCTGCATTTCCGGCGGAGGAATCTTGCTGCGTCAGGGCACCGGCAGCGCGTGCAGACGCCTTCCGTCGACGATCACCTTGTCGGACACCGTCACCGAACCTCACGTTCACGTTCACGTCGTTCAGATAGTTCGACATCGTCAACGGCACGAGTTGCTGCCCGTTCCGCGTCACCCGCAAGGTCCCGGTGTGATGCCGGCGCTGAACTCGGTGACGCTACCAACCGCCCCCGCCGATGCGATCGAAGTTGCTTTCCGCGAACAACAGATTGCCATCGTGGCGGTGATGCGGAGCGGCTGCGCGCCGTCTGTAATCCCGGCGCTGAACCCGGATCTTATTTGCATCGCCCGTCCTCACAAGGCTACGATATACAGCTTCCCGCCCGCCGGAACGGGCCGGAGCCGCCGTAGTCCATCCGGAGGGCCATGCGCGTGACTGAGAATGTCACGGGATTGCTGAGGAAGGCGTCAGCGGGCGACGGAGCCGCGGCGGACCGGCTGTACGCCGCGCTCTATCCCGAGTTGAACCGCCTCGCCCGCGCGCACCTGTCGCGTGCGGGCACGGTCTCGCTGGACGCTCCGGCCCTGGTGCACGACGCTTATCTGCGCTTCAACGCGCGGGGTGGCACGATTTTCGCGGAGCGCCGCGTGTTCTTCGCCTACGCGTCCAGGGTCATGCGCAGCGTCGTGATCGACTACGTGCGCGAGCGCAGCGCCCAGAAGCGCGGCAGCGGTGAGCGGCACCTGACGCTGACGACCGGCTGCGCGGGAGAAATGCTCGACGAGAGCGGGATCGAGCGGCTGCACGACGCGATGACCGCCCTCGAGCGGGTCAGCGAGCGCGCCCACCGAGTCGTGGAGATGCGCTATTTCGGTGGAATGACCGAGGACGAAATCGGTGACGTGCTCGGCATTTCGGTGCCGACCGTCAAACGGGACTGGCGCACGGCGCGTGCCTTTCTGCACGAATACCTGCGCGATCTGCGATGAGCGGCGCCCCCGCCGACCCAACGACCGGACAATGGCGGGAGGCGCTGGCGCTGCTCGAGGCCTGGCTCGCGGGCGGCGACACGGAGAAGGCGGCGCTCCTCGAACGGGCACGTGAGCAGACGCCGGAGATGCACCGTCGGCTGGTCGCGCTGATTCGTGCCGATGCGGAGGCGCACGCTCAGCGCTTTCTCGCCACCGATGCGCTTTCCGACGTTGGCCGTGGGGAGACGCGGCAAGGACTCGACGATGTCGATCTCGGCGGCGAGCGCCTCGGCCCCTGGCGGCTGGAGCGTTCGATCGGCGCTGGTGGCATGGGCCAGGTCTGGCTGGCACACCGTGACGACGGATTGTACGAAGGGTGCGTCGCGATCAAGATGCTGCGGATCGCGGTCGCCGACAGCGGAGCGAATCAGCGCTTCGCCCGCGAGGGACAGTTTCTCGCCCGCCTGACCCATCCCCATATCGCCCGGCTGCTCGATGCCGGCTTCACTCCTGCGGGACAGCGTTATCTCGTCCTCGAATACGTGATTGGCGAGCGTCTCGACCGCTGGTGCGACGAGCGCAAGCTCTCCATCGATGCGCGGATCGGATTGTTCCTGCAAGTGTGCTCGGCGGTGTCGCACGCACATGCGAACCTGGTGGTCCACCGTGACCTTAAGCCCTCGAACATCCTGGTGCAGGACGACGGGCAGGCGAAGCTGCTCGATTTCGGCGTCGCCAAGCTCCTCGACGCGACGCAGGATGACGCGGCCACGCAGCTGACGGCGCTGGCCGGCGCCGCGCTGACGCCGGAATATGCGGCGCCGGAGCAGTTGAGCGGCGCGTCGATCACGATCGCGACCGATGTCTATTCGCTCGGCGTGGTCCTGTACGGGTTGCTATGCGGGCGGCCCCCATACGGAAACGATAGCGAGTCGCCGCTGCAGCGCGCGCGCCACGTCGTCGACACCGAGCCTGTACGCCTCTCGGAGGGCGTCGAGAAGGCAGGTGACTCCGCCACGACCATCGCCGAGCAGCGTTCGACGTCGCCCGAGCGGCTTCGCCGGAATCTGTCGGGGGACCTCGAGACTATCGTGGGCAGGGCGCTGAAGAAGGACCCGGGACAACGCTACGCTTCGGTCGACGCGATGGCGCAGGACTTGAAGCGCTATCTTGCGCACGAGCCGATTTCCGCGCGCCCGGACACGCTCGGGTATCGCGCCCGGATGTTCGTCTCGCGCAATCGACTTGCAGTAACGCTCGCCAGCGTCGCGCTCGTCGCCGTGATCGGAGGCGCCGGCGTCGCGGCGTGGCAGGCGCACGAAGCGCGGCAGAAAGCTGCAGTTGCCCAGGCCGAAGCGGCCAAGGCCAACGCGGTCAAGCAATTCCTCGTCGACCTGTTCGAGCAGGCGAACGGGGCGGTGCGCGCAGAGGGGGTGCAGGCACGCGAGGCGACGATCAACGACATGCTCGCCGCCGGCGCGAAGCAGATCGACCATTCGTTGGCGACACAGCCGGCGATCCGCGACGAGATTTACAGGATGCTGGTCGAGCTCTACACCGATACCGGCGATCCCAAGGAGACGCTCGCCCTCGCGCGGAGCCGCGTGGCCGCGGCGCGCACCGGCTTCGGCGCCGAGGACGCCCGCGTGGCTCCCGCCGAAGTGATGCTCGCCACCGTCTTGCTCAACTACGGCGAGAACGAGGAGGCGGCCAAGCTGCTCACGCACATTGAAGCCGTGCTCGATCGCGCCGGACAGCGCACTTCGCTCGAGTGGGCGCGAATGCTGCTCGCCCAAGGTACGCTGGCGCGTGCCACCCATGCCCAGCCGCCTTGGCCGACGCACCCGGTGCGGCGCGCTGCCGAGCTGCTGCGCGAACGCTACCCGGACGAGGAAGAGATCCTCTGGGCATTGAGGGAGCTCGCCAGCAATGCCTGCAGCTATGGCAAACCCGAGGAAGCGAGGGCCGCTGCCGCAGAGATGCTGCGCCGGACCCTTGCCCAGAAGGGGGCCGACAACCTTTTCGTCGACGAGGCGAACTGGTTGCTTGGCAGCCTGCTGCTGAAGGGCGGCAACTCCGACGAAGCAATTCCGCTCCTCGAGCGTTCGGTGGCCGGTTTCATAAGGCACGTCGGCGAAAAAAACCCCAACGTCATCGTCGCGCGCTTGACACTTGCCGAGGCTTACCTGACCAGCGGCCGGGCAGACGACTCGCAGCGTGCGTTCGAGGCGGCCCGGCAGTCGATCCTGCGCGACCACGCCGGCGACAAGCGACTCGACAGGCAAATCGCCAACACGGAGAAGGAGCTCGCCGACATCGACAAGGGAAAGCATCTGCGCTGCGGCACCTGACCGGAGTCGGTTGCGGCAGTAGCGAAGGACAGGCGGTTCGACCCTATTGCCGTCGGTCTTGGCTTTATCGGCATGAGCCCATGCCGTTCGGTCCGCGTGATCGACTGCAGACCATTGGAAAGCGGGCGCGTTGGCCTGCCGTGATCCCGTTGCGGGGGGCACAGCGCACTGAGCTGTCTCTGACGTGTCGGCTGCGTTTCCGAGGGCCGACTTGCCTCCTCTGCTTCAGTCAGCAGACGCGCGTTTCGAAAGAGACCATGAGCGGCAGCCTATCCCCTCCGCAATCGCCGCAGCGAGCCCATTGCCACGAGCGCGAGTCCGAATGCCATCGCAGCCAGCATCGCATCTGAAAGCGTCGGAATCTGCGCGCTCGGCGGAGGAGGCGGCGGCGGCGGAGCGGTGCTCGTCCCTGTCCCACTCAAGGCAACCGCATGGGGACTGCCCGGCGCGTTGTCGGTAATCGTGACTGCGCCGCTGCGCGGACCCGTGACCGAAGGAGCGAAGGTCACGCTGATCAAGCAGGTGGCCGCCGGCGCCAGTGAAGCGCCGCAGGTATGGGACAAGCTAAAATCGCCGGAAGCCACAATGCTCGAGATCGTCAGCGTCGCGCCACCACTGTTGGTGAGCGACACCGTTTGCGGCGCACTGATCGAGCCAACCAGTTGATTGCCGAAGCTCAGGCTCATGCTGCCCAGGGTGACAGCCGCTGCGTCTGGCGCCACACCTGTTCCGCTCAGCGCGACCGAATGCGGGCTCCCCGGCGCATTGTCGGTGATGCTGACCGCGCCGGTGCGTGCGCCGAGAATCGATGGCGTGAACTTCACGCTGAGCGTACAACTCGCCGCCGGCGCGAGGGCGACGCCGCAGGTGTTCGTCTGCGCAAAATCGCCCGAAGCGGCGACGCTCGCGATCGTGAGCGTGGCGACGCCACTGTTGGTCAGCGAAACCGTCTTCGCGGCGCTGGTGGTGCCCACTACCTGATTGCCGAAATTGAGAATTGCGGTGTCGAGCGTGACCGCTGGGCCGCCGGCCGCGATGCCGTTGCCGCTTAGCTCCACCATGACCGGCGCCGCGTTGCTGTACAGGAACAGCTTGTCGGTGTCGCTGCCGGTGACGCTTGGGGTGAAGGTGACGTAGACATTACAGGTTGCCGTGGGCGCCAGCGTCTGACCCCCGACGCAAGCATCGCTGCCCGTTACCAGGGCAAAGTCGGTGCCGTCGGCGAAGTCCGCGAAGGGGGTGGCGAGGATGACGTTTGCGGTTCCCGTATTCGTCACAGTGAGGGTCTTCGCGGCGCTGGTCGTGCCGACCGCTTGATCGCCGAATGCTGCGGGATTAGGCGTTGCGGTGATGAAGGGTCCCGTGCCGCCGAAGCCCTTCAGCATCAGAGTCGCCGCCGCGGCATTGCTGGCGATGGCGACCGACGCGCTTCGCGGGCCGGAGGTGCTGGGCGTGAACGTGAAGCCGATGGCGCAGCCATGGCCCGGCACGAGTATCGTGCCGTCGTCGCAATTGTTGCCGGCGACGGTCGCGAAAGTGAAGTCGGACCCGGGCGGCAGCGTCGCGAACGGCGTGCCCAGCACGAGATTCGCGCCGCCGTTGTTGACAATGCCGGCCACGCGCAAGACACCGACGCCGAGCGGCGCCGCTCCGAAGTCGACGGGATTGATCGGAAACCCCACCGACGGTACCGCCGGGCCGCTGATCGTCAGCGCAAAGGTCTTGGTGACTGTCTGATGGGTGGGAATCGTCAACAAGATGTCGAAGGTGAACGACCCCCCCGAGACAGGCGTTCCGCTCAGGACGCCCGTCACCTCGTCGAGCGCAAGACCTGCGGGCAGAACCCCCGTCGCCCAGGTGAACGGATGCAGGCCGGTGCCCGTGAACGTCAGCGTGTAGGGCGTGCCGGCCGTCGCCCCCGGCAACGGTGACGGGGTGGTGATGGCGAGCCCGACCACGGCGTCGTCGTTCGTTATGGTGCCCTTGCCTCCTTTCAGGGTCAGCAGCGTTCCATTGAACGGATTGCTCAACGCGATGCTGAAGAATTCGTTGCTTTCGTAGAACGTGTCACCGACGATCTGCACGACGATCGTTTTGGCCATTTCGCCGGGTGCGAAGCTCAGCGTGCCCGAAACCGGCAGATAGTCGTTGTCGACGACAGTAGCCGTGCCAGCGACAGTCGTGTAGTCGACGGTGACCGTCTGCGCACTCGGCCCGGACAACGTGACGTTGAACACCATGTCCTTGGTGCCGCTGTCGCCTTCGGCTACCGTCTGGCTATCGATCAGGATCTGCGGCGGCGGCACGGGGATGGGCGTCGGCCAGAACCGCGCGGCGCCATCACCGCGTCCGACATCCGCGTCGTAGGGATCGGCCAAGATCGGAATCTTGACGCCGATTGCCGTGACACCGGCCGACGTGAACGGCGCCCGCAACAGGACCACCGGATCGGTCGTGTGGGAACCTTCTCCCGACAGCGCGGCGAGTTGTCCGTCGGAGCTGATGTCGATGTCCTCGAACCCGTGCGTTACACCGGTAACGGTGAAGGCCAGCGTGTCGACGGTCACGGTTGCGCTGTAGGGTGGACTCAACGCGTAGACCTTGGCTGCCGCGAGGTCGACGATCAGGAGCTTGCTGCCGTCCGGCGTGAAGACCGGGCTGTCCAGCGTCGCGCCAGCGATTGTCGCGACGTCGGGGACGCTCGCCGCGCTGAATGGTGCGTGGTAGATGCGGAGCGTGGCCTTGCCGTTGTCCGGCGACACCAACGTGGCGCCGTCCGGCGATAGCGCGATCGGACTGGTCGGTACGACACCGAACAAGTCGGGCGGCAGGGGCGTCACGGGAATCGTGAATGCGACCGAAGTGTAGGGTGGGTCGATAGCGACGATCCCGTTATGCAACGCGACGAATGCGCGACCCGTGGTGGCGTCGAACGCGATCGATCGCGCGTGATAAGTCGCGCCGAAACCGGGCAGCGCCACTGTTGTGACGGGCGCGGTATGGTCGAACGGCGCGCCGATAACCCAAAGGCGTGTTCGATCGGTGAGCGCAAGCACGTGTGTGCGCGCCGGATTGACGGCGAGCGTCCCCGTGCCGTCGTACATAATCCCGCCGATGACTGGAATCGTCAGCGTGTCGATTTCCGCGAGCGTCGTGGTGTCGAGCAAACGGACGTTCTGACTTCTGAGCTGCGACACCAGCACGCGATCCTGGGCGACGAACGCGAGTCCCTGGGTATTGAGCGGAACGACCGTCGGCGCGATGAAGTTGCGTGCGGGCGCCGGCCAGCCGGCGCCCGCGTCCGGCATTACGAGAACCGGGCGGCCATGCGCCGGCGCGACGGGGTCAACGCCCGTGGTGACCACGAGCTCCTGCGCATGCGCCACCGTCACGTTGGCCGCGGCCAGAACCGCAGCCAGCGCGAAAGCGAGGGTGAGGCGTCCCCCAATCCGGCGTGCGATTGACGCTTTCATGTGCCCGTCGCTCCCAATGAGGCCAATACCCTCGGCACGGGTTTGGCACCCGCTGCATCGTTGGTATTCCTACAGGTAAGGACGGAATCGACAGGCGAAACGGATCACGCTGGGCGCGCGGGGACGGGCGCTGACCTTGCTGTGGCTTCCGAAGGCCTCAAGTGGCGCGCGGGCACGACGCCAGCTTGGTTGGCGATCCTTTCGTGACGCTTCGTATTACCGTCTCGACGGGGAGAAACTGATCTCTTTCGCGCGCCAATTGCGTCTTTAAGGTTGAAGACGCCATTCGGTGCGTCGACTTCCCGGAGGAACGATCATGGCCCACCCAAGGATGTCGGAACGACTGATGCGTACGCTGGCCGCGCTCGCCTGCGCCCTGCTCGTTCTCGGTGCCGCGCCGGCATTCGCCGCCGCCCCGCCCGAGCCCGAACGCATCGCCTTCGGGCTGGTCGGGATCGCGTTCGGCCAGGCGATCCAGGTCAGTGTGGCCAACACGCGGCTCCAGGCGCCACCCGAGCCGGAGGCGCCGCCGATCGCTGTGGAGATCGTGTTCCTCGACGGCGACGGCAGCGTGTTCAAGCGCTCGGTGCAGACGATCGCGACGGGCCAATCGGCGACGCTCACGCTGGCGCGCGGGGAATTGTCCCCCGCGGCGGGCGGGCGATGGTGCGGGCGCTGGTGCGCTTCGCGCAACCCCCGGATCCGGACGCGATCGGCCGCGCCATCCCGGTGGCCGCAACGCTGGAAGTGGTCGATGTCCTCACCGGCCGCACGAGCTTCGCGCTGCAGGCACCGCCCGAGCCTGATTGAACAACCGGCCAGCCGCTGCGGTTGCCACGAGACCATGACTCTGATCGCGAGGACCTCATGAATATCCTCTGCCGTTCGCTCTCCTGTGCGTTGTGCGGCCTGTTTGCCGTGACATCGGTGTCTTACGCAACGGTCTCGCATCCGATGGACCCGCTCGAGGACACCGAGATCCTCGCCGCGGCCAACATCCTGCTCGCGGGTCATGCCGCGCAGCCGGGGGCGATCTTTCAGAGCATCGAGCTGCGCGAGCCGCCCAAGGATGCGGTGCTGGCCTTCCATCCGGGCGACCCGATCCCGCGCGCGGCGCAGGTGTTCTACCGGCAGAGCAAGAAGAGCTACAAGTCGATCGTCGACCTGACGCACGGCACGTTCACGCCGCCGGTGCAAATTCCCAAGAGCGACGGCCAGCTCGGGCTGACGATCGCCGAAGTCTTCGATTTCTCGTTCGCGTTCCAGGATCCGCAGTTCCTGCACGCACTCGCGCGCCGCGGTCTCACCACGCCGGACCAGCTCGCGCACGTGTTCGTGACGCCGCTCACCGCGGGCTCGTTCGGGTTGCCCGAAGAAAACCGGCGCATCGTCAAGGCGCAGATGTATTACACCGAAGGGGAAGGCATCAACCTGTACGCGCGGCCGATCGAGGGCATGCAGGCGATCATCGACCTCGACGACAAGGTCGTGTTGCAGGTGATCGACACCGGAGTGGTGCCGGTGCCGGCGATGACGCACGACTTCGACGAGGCGACGGTCGCGGCGCGCTACGGCCTGCGCGCGCCGATGAAGCCGCTGACCGTGAGCCAGCCCGACGGGGCCAACTTCACGATGACCGGCAATTTCATCGAGTGGCAGAAATGGCGCTTCCATGTGCGCTTCGAGCGGCGCGCCGGAACAATCGTGTCGCTGGTCACCTACGACGGGCGGCCGGTGATGTACCAGGGCTCGCTCGCCGAGATCTTCGTGCCGTACCAGGACCCGGACGCCAACTGGTTCTACCGCACGTACATGGACGCGGGCGAGTTCGGGCTGGGCCTGCTGTCTTCGCCGCTCGCGCCGGGCCTGGACGTGCCGTCGAACGCGGTCCTGGTCGACGCACTGGTGGCGGCGGCGATTCCCGATCCGACAGTTCCGGTGGTGCCGCTCCCGCTGCCCAAGGTGATCGGTGTGTTCGAGCGGCTCACCGGCAATCCGGCATGGCGCCACTTCGAGCTCTTCTCGGGCGGCCTGTACGAAGGACGCGCCGAGGTCGAGCTGGTGGTGCGCAGCATCGCGCAGGTCGGCAATTACGACTACATGGTCGACTGGATCTTTTCGCAGAACGGCGTCATTCGCGTGGAGGTCGGCCTGACCGGCATCGACGCGGCCAAGGGTGTGCGCAGTGGATTGCTCGGCGACCCGCTGGGCTCGAGCGACACCCAGTTCGGCACGCTGGTCGCGCCCAACCTGGTCGCGATCAACCACAGCCACCATTTCAACTTCCGCCTGGACCTCGACGTCGACGGGCGCAACAACAGCTTCATGCTGGGGCAGCTCAAGACGCGGAGCCTCAACAACAATCCGCGCAACAGCGTCTGGGTGGTCGATGAGCAACGGGTGAACCGGGAGCAGGACGCGCAACTCGACGACGACAACTCCATCTGGCGCGTGATCAACCCCAGCCGGCGGAATGCGCGCGGCTACAACACCGGCTATATCGTCGAATCGCACGCCAACGCGGACCCGCTGCTGAAAGGCCCGGATTTCAAGCGCGCACGCTTCATCGGTCACAACCTCTGGGTCACGGCCTACGATCCCGACGAGCGCTACGCCGCCGGCGATACCCCGAACCAGAATCCGGGCGAGCCCGGGCTGCCCCAATACATCCAGAACAACCAAAGCCTGGTCAACACCGACATCGTGCTGTGGCTGACCGTCGGTTTCCATCACGTGCCGTGGACCGAGGACTTTCCTGTGCTCTCGCGCGAGACGCTTTCCTTCGAGATCAAGCCGGCGCATTTCTTCGACCGCAACCCGGCGCTCGATTTGCGTCGGGCGCCGTTCGAAGTCCTCGGCCCTTGATCGCCGCGGGACCGATTCGTCCCGTATCGGAGTGCCGTGTCACGCAAGGTCACCGGCACGGGCACCTTCGACC
>CAWJXK010000006.1:0-28382 GCA_963846855.1 uncultured beta proteobacterium | reverse complement strand
CTCAAACTGCGAAGCCCGACCAAATGGTCGGGCTTCGCCAGTTTCAGGTGGCTCCGCGACTCACCTACTTTCGGTACGACAATCGGCCCTCAAACAAAAATCATCTGCAGGGTCGATTGCGGCGAAGGCTAACCTGCGCAGCAGGTTAAGGCCGCGCAGCGGCGGCCGCAGCCAAAGTAGGTCATCGTCAGGCACCCTATAATACGAAACGGCCCGCCATCGCGCGGGCCGTTTCGTTTTGCGTGCATCCGAAAGCACAATAAGACTCTTGCATCCAGATCGCGACAATGGCGGAGAACGACATGCGCCTGCTGCTTCTCAGCAATTCCCAAACGGAGGGCATGGGCTATCTCGAGCACGCCATGGGATCCTTGCGCGAGTTTCTCGGGGAATCGCCGGGCGAAGCGCTGTTTGTCCCCTACGCCGCGGTAACGAAGACGTACCACGATTATGTCGCGCAGGTTCAGGTCGCATTTCGTGCGCTCGGCATCGGCGTCAAAGGCTTGCACTCGGAGGCGGATCCAGTCGCTGCGGTGCGTAACGCTGCCGTCATCGTCGTTGGCGGAGGCAACACATGGAAGCTCCTTCGCGAGGTCCGTACGCTCGGCTTGCTGTCGCTGATCCGCGATCGCGTGATGGCGGGCACGCCGTACATCGGCTGGAGCGCCGGCTCGAATCTCGCCTGTCCGACGATCATGACGACCAACGACATGCCGATCTGCGACCCGGGAGGATTCGATGCGCTCGGCCTCATCCCGTTCCAGATCAACCCGCACTACCTGCACGGTAACCCGCCGGGATTCAAGGGCGAAACGCGCGAGGAGCGAATCAGGGAATTCGGGGTACTGCAGCCGCGCATTCGGGTTGCCGGATTGCGCGAGGGAACCGGGTTGCGCATCGAAAACGCCAGCGCGCGTCTGGTCGGCAGCGGGCAGTGCCGTGTGTTCCGCAATGGCGAAGAGCCGCGCGAGTTCCGCGCCGGCGACGATCTGGATTTCCTTCTCGTCAAGGCGTAGACGATGCGCGGCGATTCAGCTCCGACAGCGCAAGTAGGGTCGCACGGCGACGCCAGCTTGAAAATCGCCGCCTGAGCCTCCGGCCGTATCAGCAGATGCCGGTCACGCGGTTTCGCGTTCGTCGACCAGGCCCCGGCTGGCGAGCATCGGCCCGACTACCGCGTCGCGCCCGCGGAACGCACGGAATGCCGTCGCCGGCTCGAGTGTGCCGCCCGAGGAATAGACGTAGCGGTGCAGCCGCTCGGCCAGCTCCCGGATCGAACGGACTGCCCGCCTCGACGAAGGCTTCGTAGCCGTCGCAGTCCAGGACCTCGGCCCACATGTAGACGTAATAGCCGGCCGCGTAGGCATCGCCCTGGAACAGGTGGCCGAAATGCGGCAGCCGATGCCGCAGCACGATTTCGCGCGGCATGCCGATCCGTGCGAGCTCGGTGCGCTCGAACTCGCTGATGTCGACGCCGTCGGCATCGGTCCGCGCATGCAGCGCCATGTCGACCAGCGCGCATGCCGTGTATTCGACGGTCTCGAAGCCTTGGTTCCAGCGCTGCGCCTCCTTCAATCTTCTCGATCAGCTCGTCGGGAATGCGCTCGCCTGTCACGCTGATGCAGCGCGTGCCGCTTCAGCACCTCCGGCTCGAACGCCCAGTGCTCGAAGATCTGCGACGGCAGCTCGACGAAATCGCGCAGGACCTGCGTTCCCGAAAGCCGGTCGTAGGTCACCTGCGACAGCAGCCCATGCAGCCCGTGGCCGAATTCGTGGAACAGCGTGCGACACGTCGTCGGCGGACAGCAGCGTCGGCTCGCCGGGCGCGCCCTTGGCGAAGTTGTTGTTGTTGACGATGATCGGAAGTGTCTCGCCGTCGACGCGCGACTGGTAGCGGTAGGCGCTCATCCATGCGCCGCCGCGCTTGGTCGGGCGCGCGAAATTGTCGCGACAGGAAGACGCCGACGACGCGGTCGTCGCGGCCGCGCACCTCGAAGACGCGAACGTCGGGGTGATACGCATGGAGGTCGGGACGCTCGACGAAGCGGATGCCGAACAGGCGATGCGCGGTGTCGAATGCCGCGCCCAGCATCCGGTCGAGAGCGAAATACGGCTTCAGTGCGGCGCCGTCGAAGCCGTAGTGCGCCTTGCGCACCTTCTCGGCGTAGAAGCGCCAGTCCCACGGCTCGATCGGGTGCGTCTCGCCGTGCGCGAGCGCCGTCGCGCGCAGCGCGTCGCACTCGGTCGCGGCGCGCGCCTTCGCCGGCTCCCAGACCTGCGCCAGCAGCTGCGCGACCGCGGCCGGCGTGCCGGCCATCCGGTCGACCAGCGCGTAATCGGCGAAGTTGCGGTAGCCGTGCAGCCGCGCCAGCTCGTTGCGCAGCGCCAGCATCTCGCGCGCGACGGGCCGGTTGTCGTGCTCGCCGTCGTTCTCGCCGCGGCGGATCCACGCCTTGAACGCTTGCTCGCGCAGGTCGCGCCGCTCCGAGAACGTGAGGAACGGAGCGATCAGCGAGCGTGACAGCGTGATCACCGCGCCGGTCTCTACGCCGCGCTGCTGCGCGGCCGCACGCGCCGCGGCGCGCAGGTCCTCGGGCAGTCCCGCGAAGTCCCGCTCGTCCTTCAGCACCAGCCGGTAGCTCGCTTCGTCGGCGAGCACGTTCTGGCGCGAATCGCGTCGACAGCGCTGGCGAGGCGCTCGACGATCGCGGCGCGCCGTGCCTTGGCCGCCTCGGACAGGCGCGCGCCGGCGCGCTCGAAGTCGAGATGCACGCGCTGAGCAGCCGCAGCTGCTCCGCGGTCGAGCCCGAGCTCGCTGCGACGCCGATGCAGCTCGTCGATCCGGGCGAACAGCGCGGCATCGAGGTAGATCGCGCTGCGGTGAGCGGCGAGGCGCGGCGACATCTCGCGCTCGACAGCCTGGAGCGCAGGCGATGTTTCGGAGCCGGTAAGGTTGTAAGAACACCTTTTCGATGCGTGAGAGCGTGGCGCCGCTGCGGTCGAACGAAACGAGCGTGTTGGCGAACGTGGGCGCGGCCGTCGACGCCGCGATCAGCGGCGACTTCCTCGCGGTGCAGGCGCAACGCTGCATCGAAGGCGGGAACGAAATGTTCGCGCGCGAATCGCGGAAAACGGCGGAAGACCGAAAGGCGCGGTCCATGGCTGAAGCAGCGGATTGTCGGTGGGCGTTGTCATGGGGGCGATAGAAGGATGTTGCGAGAAGGGTCTTTCGCCCGTGAGGCCGGGCGAACAAGGGCGCTATCGTACCTCACGTGCGCCGCAATCGCGCCCGCGAGCAAATGGGCCTACAGCGCGGTGGCCGACGCTCCTACAGCGGGACCGCGACTCCGCCGATGGCTGGCGCCGCGCAGGTGCGGAGACTTATGGGGGGAGCACCAACCGGGGCCGCGGGCACCTCGGCGATTGCCCTCGAAGTCCAACCAGTTTGCAGGCCAAGTCAATGGAGAGATTGAAATGAGGACATCAGATTTGCGCATGACCGCAGTCGCCGGCGCGTTGCTTGTTGCGCTCGGTGGATGCTCGAGCACGAGCTGGAACGACATGATGAGCCGAATGCGTGGCGACACGACGACAGCATCGAACAGCCGGACGAGCACCGCGTCGAATACGAGCAGCTCATACGGCACGTCGAACAAGATGACCGGATCGCCGAACGCGGCAACCGGCACGGCGAACACGGCGACCGGCACGTCGAACACCGCATCGACCTCGTCGCCGAGTGGCGTACGGTGCGGCCAGCACGGCGACCGGGACGTCGAATACGGCGTCGGGCTACCCGTCCAGCACCACCGCCAGCACCTCGAATTCTCTGGCCGGCGGAACGACCACCGCGCCTTCGAGCATGGCCATGGGGTCGAACGGCGCCTACGCGCAGAATTCGACGTCGGGCACGGGCAGCAACTACGCGCAGAACCGCGCGACTGGCACCGGCATGAACAACGACACATCGGCGAACAGCGGATCGTCGTATCGCTCAGGTGGCTCGAGCTCGGGTGTCACTGCCAGTACGCGTGACGAAAGCCTGGTCCGGGAGGTGCAGCAGGCGCTGAACGAGAAGGGCTTCAACCCGGGTCCGATCGACGGCAAGTGGGGCCCGCGCACGCAGGCCGCACTGACGAAGTTCCAGAATTCGCAAGGGATCACCGCGTCGAACAAGCTTGACGATCGGACGCTGGCAGCGCTTGGCGTCGATGCGTCGAACATCCAGACGTCGCAATCGGGATCCGCGTCTTCGAGCCGCAACTCGGGAACGTCGTCTTCGAGCCGGGACACGTCGACGACCGGACAGGCGTCCTCCTCCAGTGATTCGTCGACGCGGGTTTCGGCGAATTCGGGCGGCCAGATGCAGCCACAAAAGCATTGACGACCAAAACCGTAGCGAGGCCGGCCGCGGGATTGATATCGCGGTCGGCTTTTTTTGCCGCCGCTGTCCGTGCTTGCGGCGCCAGAGCGCGGACGACACCCGCGTCGGAGCGACCTTACGCGATGATCGAGCGTCGTCCGATGCTTTCGTGCCCTCTCGAGGCCCATCATAAACGACATGCCGCAGGCAGGTGCCTCGGCAGATGGGCAGGTCACTGCGAGGAGCATTTGATGCGATATACCAAGGCATTGCTTGTGGTTGGGTTTGCTTCGGTTGCCGCCGCTTCGACGGCGATGGCGCGCGATGTCGACGTGCAGCTCAGCTTCGGTCCGCCGGCCGTCATTTATGAGCCGGTTCCGGCTCCGCGTGTCGGTTATGTCTGGGCGCCGGGTTATTGGGACTACGACGGCCATCATCACGTATGGCGCGGCGGGCACTGGGAACACGAGCGCCACGGCGAACATTGGGTCCGCGGCGAGTGGCGCGAGCACGACGGACGATGGCATCTGGAGCGCGGCCACTGGGATCACGGGTGATCGTTCGCAGTTGACACGCCCCCCGCGGTTGACGGCGGTCGCAGCCGGAATGTGGACGGGCCGCAGCGCTGGCCCGCACAACGCTCGACCCGTCTACAGGTGGAGAAGCCCCTTGTCGCGAAGGTAGGCCATGATCGCATCGGCCGCGGCCTCGGATGACATGGCCGTCGTGTCGATGCGAATCTCCGCGGCTTCGGGAGCTTCGTACGGCGAATCGATGCCGGTGAAGTTCTTGAGCTCACCCCGGCGCGCCTTTCGATAGAGGCCTTTGGGGTCGCGGGCCTCGGCAACCGCCAACGGCGTGTCCACGAAGATCTCGATGAACTCGCCGTCCTTGAGGAGCGCGCGTGCCATCCGGCGCTCGCTCCTGAACGGAGATATGAACGCGGTGAGGACGATGAGTCCGGCATCGGCCATGAGCCGGGCGACTTCGGCGATGCGACGGATGTTCTCGACCCGGTCGGCGTCGGTGAAGCCGAGATCCTTGTTGAGCCCATGGCGGACGTTGTCGCCGTCCAGCAGATAGGTGTGATGCCCTTCGGCAAACAGCTTGCGCTCGACGACGTTGGCGATGGCCGACTTGCCCGATCCGGACAAGCCCGTGAACCAGAGCACCGCAGGCTTCTGGCCCTTGAGCGACGCATGGGCCGCCTTGTCCACGTCCTGCGCCTGCAGGTGCACGTTCTGCGAGCGGCGCAGCGCGAAGCGCAGCATGCCGGCGCCGATGGTGTCGTTGGTGATTCGGTCGATGAGGATGAAGCCGCCCGTGTCACGGTTCTCCTGATACGGATCAAAGGCGATCGGACGGTCGAGCTCGAAGTCGACGACGCCAATCTCGTTCAGGTCGAGTGACGATGCCGCGACGTGCTCCAGCGTATTGACGTTCACCTTGTACTTGAGCGGCATTACCGTTGCTGTGACGGTGCGGGTGCCGATCTTCATCAGGTAGTTGCGGCCGCGCAGCATCGGCTGGTCGCTCATCCAGACCAGCGTCGCCTGGAACTGGTCCGCGACCTCGGGAAGCGAATCCGTCGATGCGATGATGTCGCCGCGCGAGACGTCGATCTCATCCGCGAGGACGAGAGTCACCGACTGGGCGGCCACCGCTTCGGGGAGATCACCGTCAGCGGTGACGATGCGGCGCACGGTCGTCTCGCGCGCGGAGGGCAGCACGCGAACGCGCTGTCCGGGCCGAACGACGCCGGCGGCTATGGTGCCGGCGAACCCCCGGAACTCCGCATCCGGGCGATTGACCCACTGAACCGGCAGGCGGAAAGGATGCTCCTGCATCCGCTGCTCGTCCACTTCCACGGACTCGAGATGTTGCATCAGCGTCGGGCCGCGATACCACGGCATGCGCGGGCTCGCGTCCACGACATTGTCGCCGTGCACCGCCGAGAGCGGAATCGCCGTGACCTCGGCAAGCTCGATGGACCGCGCGAACTCGCGGTATTCGGCGGCGATCGCCTCGAAGGTCGGGCGGGCATATTCGACGAGGTCCATCTTGTTGACCGCAAGGACGACCTGACGGATGCCGAGCAGCGAAACGATGTAGCTGTGTCGCCGCGTCTGCACCAGAATGCCCTTGCGGGCGTCGACGAGGATGATCGCGAGATCGGCGGTGGACGCGCCGGTCACCATGTTGCGCGTGTATTGCTCGTGGCCGGGCGTGTCGGCGACGATGAACTGGCGGCGGTCGGTGGAGAAAAAGCGATAGGCGACGTCGATGGTGATGCCCTGCTCGCGCTCCGCCGAGAGCCCGTCGAGCAGCAGCGCGAAGTCGACGTCGTCGCCGCGCGTCCCGACCTTGCGCGAGTCGGCCGCGAGGACGGCGAGCTGATCCTCGAACAGCGCCTTCGACTCATAGAGGAGACGCCCGATCAGACGTGCTCTTGCCGTCATCGACGCTGCCGCAGGTGAGGAAGCGGAGGAGGTCGCGGTCTTCCTGCGCCTTCAGGAAGTTCGCGAGGATGCCGGTTCCGGCCGGATCGGAGCGGGCCATCAGAAGTAGCCTTCCTGCTTCTTCTTCTCCATCGACGCCGCGCCATCATGGTCGATCACCCGGCCCTGGCGCTCCGAGGTGGTCGCGAGCAGAAGCTCCTCGATGATTGCCGCAACGGAATCGGCATCCGACTCGATCGCGCCGGTCAGCGGATAGCAGCCGAGCGTGCGAAACCGCACGCGCTTCAGCACCGGCTGCTCGCCGGCGGCGAGCCGCATGCGCTCGTCGTCGACCATGATCCATGCGCCGTCACGCCTCACCACGGGCCGTTCCGCGGAAAAATAAAGGGGCACGACCGGGATGTTCTCGCGGTGGATGTATTGCCAGACATCGAGCTCGGTCCAGTTCGACAGCGGGAACACCCGGATGCTCTCGCCCTTGTGCTTGCGCATGTTGTAGAGTCGCCAGAGCTCCGGGCGCTGCCGCTTCGGATCCCAGACGTGCTGCGCAGTGCGAAACGAGAAGATGCGCTCCTTGGCGCGCGATTTCTCCTCGTCGCGCCGGCCCCCGCCGAAGGCCGCGTCGAAGCCGTACTGGTCGAGCGCCTGCCGCAGTCCCTGCGTCTTCCACAGGTCGGTATGGACCTGCGAGCCGTGCTCGAACGGATTGATGCCGAGCTTCTGCGCCTCCGGGTTGCGGTGGACGATGAGGTCCATCCCCATTGCCTTCGCCATGCGCTCGCGCATCGCGTACATGTCGCGGAATTTCCACGTCGTGTCGACGTGCAGCAGCGGAAACGGCGGGGGAGCGGGATGAAACGCCTTTTTCGCGAGGCGCAGCATGCACGCGCTGTCCTTGCCCATCGAGTACAGCATGACCGGATGCGCGGCCTCGGCCACCACTTCGCGCATGATGTGGATGCTCTCGGCCTCCAGCCACTCGAGATGGGTCAGTCGCTTCATCGTGGTCGTTCGGGAATGGCGGCCTTACGTGCCGCGGCGGCGCTGCTCGCCGCATAGTCTACCTTGCGGGTCGCCGCGGCGAGGCCAGGCGGCAGGTATCGCGCGGGGCGTCGGCGCTTCAACGTGGCTGGCCGTACGTCCGGAATTTCTCCAGCGTGATATCAATCTCGGCGTCCGCCAGAAGCTCGGGCTCGCCGTGCTGCAGCAGACGCCAGTACATCTCGGCGAGCGTCTCGACCTCGAGCGCCACGGCGAGGGCGGACTCGAGGGTCGCGCCGGTCCCGATCATGCCGTGGTGGGCAAGCAGGCATGCGCGCCGGTCCGCGAGCGCGGCGACCGCGAGATCGGAGAGCGCCTGGGTGCCGAACGTTGCGTAGGGCGCGCAGCGGATGTCGCGCCCGCCAGCGATTGCCACCATGTAGTGGAAAGGCGGGATCGACCGGTTCATGCACGCAAGCGTCGTCGCATAGGGCGCGTGGGTATGGACGATCGCGCCGATCTCGCCACGCGAATGGTAGATGTCGCGGTGGAACCGCCACTCCGATGACGGCAACCGATGGCCGTGTGCCTCGCCTTCCATCGTCATCGAGACGATGTCCTCGGGAAGCATCTGCCCGTACGGAAGGCCGGTTGGGGTGATGAGGTAGCCGTCGAAATCCGCAGCGACGAAGCGCGCGCTCACATTGCCCGACGTGCCGCGGTTGATTCCCAGCGCGTTCATCTCCCGGGCCGCCGCGATCACCGCTTCGCGCAATCGGAGCTCGGTCATCTCGCGCGTTCCGGAAACATCGCGAGCAGCGACTCTCGGTTCGCGGCGGCGACGCCGCGCTCGGTCACGAGTCCCGTGACGAGCCGCGCCGGCGTGACGTCGAACGAGTGATTCACTGCATGGGCACCTTCGGGCGCGATCGCGACCGTGGCCGTCTGGCCGTAGCTGTCACGCCCGGTGATGGCCAGGACTTCGTCACTGTCGCGCGTCTCGATCGGGATCGCGGCGCCGGTTTCGAGCGAGGAATCGAGCGTCGGTGACGGCAGCGCAACATAGAACGGGATGCCATTGTCCGTTGCCGCGAGCGCCTTTTCGTACGTGCCGATCTTGTTGCACACGTCGCCATTCGCGGCGACACGATCGGCGCCGACGATCACCATGTCGACTTCGCCGCGCTGCATCAGCGCGCCGCTCGCGACGTCGGCGAACAGCGTGTATGGCAGCCCGCGCCGGTGCAGCTCCCACGCGGTCAGGTTGGCGCCTTGCAGCCGTGGCCGGGTTTCGCTCACCCAGACGTGCAGCGGCAGGCCCTCGGCATGGGCAAGGAACAGCGGCGCCGTTGCCGTCCCCCAGCCGCAGGTCGCGAGCGCGCCGGCGTTGCAATGCGTCATCACGCCGATAGGACCGGAGCGATGGCGCGCAATCTCACGCAGCAGCGAGAGCCCGTGCAATCCGATCGCATGGTTGCGCGCAACGTCCTCTTCGGCGATGCCGTCGGCTTCGCGCCACGCGGCGTCGGCGCGGCGCTCGGGCGGCAGTGGCGCCACCGCGGCGCGCACGCGATCGAGCGCCCAGCGAAGGTTCACGGCCGTGGGGCGCGTCGCGTCGAGCGTCGCATGCGCCTGCGCGAGGGCTGCGTCCGACGCGTCCTGATCCAGCGCCAGCGCGAGCCCGTACGCTCCGACCGCTCCGATCAGCGGCGCGCCGCGGACCCACATCTTGCGGATCGCGCGCGCCGCCGCGCCCGCGTCGGCAATCCTGACCGTGACGACCGCATGCGGCAGCGCGCGCTGGTCGAGGGCTTCGATGAATCGCGTTCCCGGCGGATGGATGAGGGCCTTGTAGGGCGCGGGATCCTCGGTCGAGGCGGGCTTCGGGCGATCGTGCTGCATGTGCAAATTCTAGCGCGAACGAGCCGCCCCGACCGGGCGCTCAGAAGTCCTTCAGCACCTGGACCAGGTTGTTGAAGTCGTCGGTCCAGAGCCGGAGGCCCGGGCGGGGCTCGATCGGGGTCGCCGCATCGGCGAGCCGCGGATCGGCGAGCAGCGCCGCGTTGTCGGAGAGCAGGACCCAGTCGCTGATGCTCGCGACGGAATTGCCCTCGGCATCGTCGGCGATGTGCAGTTCGTGCAGTCCCCGGCTCTTCGCGAGTTCGTCGACGACGGGTGCGAGGTCGAGGAAACGGTTGGTGAGGTGAAAGGCGATGACGCCGCCCGGTTTCATGTGCCGTTGATACAACTCCAGCGCCTGCGCCGTGATGAGGTGGACCGGAATCGCGTCGCCGGAGAATGCGTCGATCACGAGGACGTCGAATTTCTGCGCCGGCTCGCGCTCGAGCGAGAGCCGGGCGTCACCAAGAACGAGCTCGATCGTCGCGTCGCTGTCCTTGAGGAACGAGAAATCCCGCTGCGCGATCTCGAGCACGGCGGGATTGATGTCGTAGAACCTGAATACGTCGCCCTTGGCGCCATACGCCGCGATCGTCCCGGTGCCGAGCCCGATCACCCCGACTTTCAGCGGGGCGAGCCGCGGGTTCAGCATTTCCAGCAGACGGCCGATGCCGGACGTCTCGCTGTAATAGGTCGTCGGCGTGCGTCGCCATCCCTTCTCGAGGAACTGCCGCCCGTGCATGATCGTCCCGTGCATCAGCGTGCGATGGTGGTTCTCGTTGCCGCGGTCGTATTCCAGGACGCGCACGACGCCGTAGAAATTGCGCTTGGCGCCGATCGTCGCGTCATAGAACGCGAGGATTACCGACGTGGCGCTCACAATCGTCACGACGGTCGCCGCGACGCCGAGAATCCGCAGAGGGATTCGATCGCGGCGGACCTGCCAGAGCAGCAGCAGCGCGCACAGCACAAGGCCGCCGGCGAGCTCGAAATAGGCGGGCAGCACGAGCGGCGCGACGATCCCGACCAGCACCGACCCGACGGCGCCGCCCAGCGAGAGCATCAGGTAGAACCGCGTGAGGTAGCGGGGCGCCGGCTTCAGACGCACGAGCTCGCCGTGACAGAACATGCACGCGAGGAAGAGGCCTGCGCCGAAGACGCCGAGCTGCACGCCGAGCCGATGCTCGAGCTTCTGATCGAAGAGCGTCCAGGCCATCGCGCCGAGCGCCACGGCCCCCAGCACCCGCATGAGACCGGGCCGGTACCAGCCCGCAGCGTCGAAGCAGAGGATGAACGTCAGCAGGTAGATGGCGAGCGGCGCGATCCACAGCAGCGGCACCGACGCGATGTCCTGCGTGACGTGGTTGGTCACGGCGAGCAGCAGCAGCGATCCGGTCGCCGCCAGCGCGCCCCAGAGCAGCTGTCGCGCGGCGGAGGGAGGCGCGGCGGATGCGCTCGCGAGCGCGCTGTCTCCGGGCTCGAGCGAACGGATGGTCGGTGCGGGATGCCGTCCGAGACTCTTCCAGCCCGCGGCAGCGCAGAGGCCGACGAAGAGCGCATAGCCCAGCGACCAGCCGATGGCCTGCGTGCGGGTCGGCGACCACGGCTCGAGCAGGAACGGGTAGCCCACGAGCGCCAGCATCGACGCGAGATTCGACAGCGCGAACAGCCTATAAGGGCTGGTACCCGGCCGCGCGCGGGCGAACCACGCCTGTATCAGCGGGCTCGTCGTCGACAGGAGGAAATACGGTGCGCCGATCGTCACGGCGAGCAGCCCGAGAATGAGCCAGGACGGATTCTCGGCGCCCGACGGCTTCCAGCCCGCCGACGGAATGATCGGCAGGACGGCGAGCGAGAGCAGCATCAGCACGACGTGAAGGCGCACCTGCCCGCGCGGCCGGAACCGGCGCACCACGATGTCCGCATAAAGGTAACCCGCGAGGAGCGTCGTCTGGAAGAACACGAGGCACGTGGTCCACACGGCGGCCGTGCCGCCGAACCAGGGAAGGATCTCCTTGGCGACGATTGGCTGAACCAGGAACAGCAGGAACGCGCTGACGAAGATGGTGACGGCGAATAGGAGCATGCGGTGGCCGGTAGGGAGTGCCGAAAGCGCACGCGCAGGTGCGGCAGCGGGACCGCCGCATTCTACCGGAGAGCCGCACGGGATCCATGGCGCCCGCGCCGCCCGCGCCCGGCATGGCCTGCCTTGGGTGACGACTGCGCCTGCGTATAATTGGCCGCGAAGACGCGCCGGCGATTCCGCGCGTGCACGTCGCGGAGCGAGCCGCGCGATGTCTTCGTCGCCACCGATCCCGGACGCCCGAGGGAAGAGGAAGAATGGCTGCGCGCAGGAAACCCGAAGATTTGCGCTCGCACCGCTGGTTCGGCGAGAGCACGGTGCGCGACTCCACCCACCATTCGCGTGCGGCGCAGATGGGGTATTCGCGCGCCGATTACGACGGCAAGCCGATCATCGCGATCGTCAACACGTGGAGCGACATCAACATGTGCCACACGCATTTCCGGCAACGGGCCGAGGAAGTGAAGCGTGGGGTGCTGCAAGCCGGGGGATTTCCGCTCGAGATGCCCGTGATCACCCTCGCCGAAGTGTTCCAGAAACCGACGACGATGCTCTATCGCAATCTGCTGGCGATGGAGACCGAAGAGCTGCTGCGCTCGTACCCCGTCGACGGCGCGGTGCTGATGGGCGGTTGCGACAAGACCACGCCGGCGCTGCTGATGGGCGCGCTCAGCATGAATCTTCCTGCGATCTTCATGCCCGCAGGGCCGATGCTGCGCGGTGACTGGCGCGGGCAGTTGCTGGGGTCGGGCTCGGATGTCTGGAAATACTGGGCGGAGAAACGCGCCGGCAATCTGACCGACGACCAGTGGCATGCGATCGAAGATGGCATCGCGCGCTCGCCGGGCCATTGCATGACGATGGGCACGGCGTCGACGATGACCTCGGCCGCCGAGGCGATGGGCTTCACGCTGCCCGGCGCCGTGTCGATCCCGGCCGCCGACTCGCGCCATGGGCGCATGGCGGCCGAAACCGGCCGCCGCATCGTCGACATGGTCTGGGAGGATTTGAAGCCGCGCGACTTCGTGACCGCGGCGGCCATCGACAACGCGATCACGACGATCCTGGCGATCGGCGGCTCGACCAACGCCGTCGTGCACATGGTCGCGCTCGCGCGCCGCGCTGGCGTCGCGCTTTCGATCGACCGCTTCGACGCGCTCGCGCGGCGCACGCCGCTCGTCGCGAACATCCGGCCGGCCGGCAAGTACCTGATGGAGGACTTCTACTATGCCGGCGGGCTGCGCGCGCTGCTCGCCGAAATCGCGGACCTGCTTGACCTCGACGCGCGCACCGTCAACGGGAAGACGCTGCGCGACAACATTGCAGACGCCGAAGTCTTCTCCCGCGACGTGATCCTGCCGCGCGACAAGGCGCTGGTGGCGCGCGACAGCCTCGCGGTGCTGCGCGGCAATCTCGCGCCGGACGGCGCGGTGATCAAGCCGGCCGCCGCCGAGGCGCACCTCCTGAGACATACCGGCCCCGCGGTGGTGTTCGCCGACTACAACGACATGGCCGCGCGGGTCGACGATCCAGCGCTGCCGGTGACTAAGGATTCCGTGCTCGTGCTGCAGCACGCCGGGCCGCAGGGCGCACCCGGAATGCCGGAGTGGGGCCAGCTGCCGATTCCGAAGAAGCTGCTCGCGCAGGGCGTGCGCGACATGGTGCGCATCTCCGACGCGCGGATGAGCGGGACGGCTTACGGGTGCTGCGTGCTGCACGTCGCGCCCGAATCGTTCGTGGGGGGGCCCCTTGCGCTGGTTGAGGACGGGGACCTGATCGAGCTCGACGTCGCGGAGCGCAAGCTCGAGCTCAAAATCAGCGACGCCGAGCTGGCTCGCCGCCGTGCAGCATGGAGGCGGCCGACCCCCAAGTTCGAGCGCGGCTTCGGCGCGCTCTATCAGCAGCACATCACGCAGGCCGACCAGGGCTGCGATTTCGACTTTCTCGAAGGCACCGCGCCGACGGCGGAACCGGAAATCCACTGAAGCCATGCGAACTGTTCCCGCTCCCAAGCTCGTCACGCTCGTCGCCGCCATCATGGAAGGCGGCGGCTGCAGTTCTGAGGAGGCGCGCACCGTTGCGCACCGCCTCGTCGACTCGAACCTTGTCGGTCACGATTCGCACGGCGTGCTGCGCGTCGCCAAGTATCTCGAGTGGGTTCGCGACGGCACGCTGAAGCCCAACACGGCGCCGTCGATCGTCTTCGACAACGACAGCATTGCCATCGTCGATGGGCATCGCGGCTTCGGCCAGGTCACGGGCGAATTCGCGACCCGGCTCGGGATCGCCAAGGCGGCGCAATTCGGCATCGCGATGGTGGGGCTCCGCAACTGCGGCCATCTCGGCCGGCTGGGCGACTGGGCCGAGATGGCGGCGGCGGCCGGGCAGGTGTCGCTGCATTTCCTCAACACGTCGGGCGCGCAGCGCGTCGCGCCATTCGGCGGATCCGACCGGCGCCTGTCGACCAATCCGATGGCGATCGGCGTGCCGCTTGCCGACGCGCCGCCCGCGATTCTCGACATCACGACGTCGACCGTCGCCGAAGGCAAGCTGATGGTCGCGCTCAACAAGGGCGATCAGGTGCCGGAAGGATGGATCGTCGACCGCAACGGCAAACCGACGACGGACCCGAAGGATTTCTACGACGGCGGCGCGCTGCTGACGATCGGCGCGCACAAGGGCTCGGGGCTGTCGATTCTCACGGATCTCCTGGCCGGTGCGGTCACGACCGGCCGCAGCTCCGATCCGTCCGACACCATCCTGCGCAACAACATGCTGTCGATCTACATCGCGCCGGCGGTGTACGACCATGAAGGCGGCGTGCTCGCCGAGGCGAAGCGCTTCGTCGAATGGGTCAAGGCATCGCCGCCCGCGAGGCCCGGCGAGCCGGTGCTGGCGCCCGGCGAGATCGAGCGCAAGACGCGCGCGGCCCGGCTCGAGAGCGGCGTGCCGCTCGACGACAAGACATGGGCCGATCTGATCGCCGCGGCGGCGTCGGTCGGCATCGACAACGCGCGTGCGGCCGCAATGGTGGCCTGAGCGCGCTCGATCCGGAGGTCGGAACAATGAAGAAGCTCGCCACGCTCGTCGCGGGCGTCGCGCTGACGCTGCTGCCGGCGGTGTGCGCCGCGCGGGCGTGGCCCTCGGTCGGCCGACGAGTCGGGCGCCGCATAGTGATCCGCGCGGGAGAGGCCGACGATTGATCCGATGAGCGAGCGGGGCAACGCGGATTCGATACTGTTTCCGCGATTCGAACAGCGTCGGATAACCACATCGGGCGCGGAGATATCGTTCGTCATCGGCGGCAACGGACCGCCAATCCTGCTGCTGCACGGCTACCCGCAGACGCACGTGATGTGGCACCGGATCGCGCCGCGCCTCGCCGAGCGGTTCACCGTCGTGTGCAGTGACCTACGCGGATACGGCGATTCCGCGAAGCCCGCCGGAGGTGAGCGCAGCGTCAACTATTCGAAGCGCGCCATGGCGGCCGACCAGGTCGAATTGATGCGCGCGCAGGGCTTCGCGCACTTTCGTCTCGTGGGACACGACCGCGGTGCGCGCGTGGCGCACCGCCTTTGTCTCGACCACCCGGACGCCGTCGAACGCGTTGCATTGCTCGACATCTCGCCGACGCGAATCATGTTCGAGCGAGCCGATACGGCGTTCGCGACCGCGTACTACCACTGGTTCTTCCTGATCCAGCCGTTCGATCTCCCGGAACGGCTGATCGGCGCCGACCCCGTTTACTACCTGCGGCGCAAGCTCGCGGGGTGGGGCTCGGCCGGCCTGTCGATCTTCGACCCGCGTGCACTCGCGGAATACGAGCGTTGTTTCGGCGACCCCGCAACCGTTCACGCGACCTGCGAGGATTACCGCGCGGCGGCCGGCATCGACCTCGACCACGATGCCGCCGATGCGGGTGCGCGCATCGCCTGCCCGTTGCTCGTGCTCTGGGGAGAGAAGGGCGTCGTGAACCGCCTGTTCGATCCGATCGCCGACTGGCGCGGCGTCGCGACCGACGTGCGCGGACGGTCGCTGCCGTCCGGCCACTATCTCGCCGAGGAAGCGCCGGAGGAGACGCTCACCGAGCTCGTAGCGTTCCTGGACGGGTAAAGTGTCGCAGCATCGTGGTTCGTAGAGAGGTTTCGTCGGACTGCCTCAAATTGCTATAATTCGCCTCCTGGCCAAGTAGCTCAGTTGGTAGAGCAGAGGACTGAAAATCCTTGTGTCGGTGGTTCAATTCCGCCCTTGGCCACCAAACACTTAGCTCATTTCTGACCAAGGCATAAGCGAATCCGTGTGCAATGGCATTGCACACGGAAGTCGGCTTCCACGCGGCTCCCGGCTGACCAAACCATGAAGATCCGGATCCTAGGGGCGGGCCCGGCTGGCTTGTACTTCGCGGCACTGATGAAGCGTCTTGACCCGTCGCACGACATCGCGATCTTCGATCGCAACCCGCGCGACGCGACCTGGGGTTTCGGCGTGGTGTTCTCCGATCGGGCGCTCGAGTTCCTGCGAGCGGACGACGAGGCGCTTTACCAGTACCTGACGCCGCATCTGGAAAACTGGCCAAACATCACCATCGTCCACAACGACACGGCGATTCCGATCGCCGGCAATGGCTTCGCTTCCATCGGTCGACTCGAGTTGCTGACGCTGCTGTACGGCTATGTCGAGCGGCTCGGCGTGAAGCTGCACTTCGACACCGAGATCACGGCCCTCGCGCAGATGGGCGAAGCCGATCTCGTCGTCGGGGCGAACGGCGCATTTTCGTGGATCCGCAGCGAGAACGAGGACAGGTTCGGCACCATGACCGATTGGCGCCAGAACAAATTCATCTGGTACGGCAGCACCAAGGCCTTCGACAGCCTGACGCTGACGTTTCGCGAGACGGACCTCGGCGTGTTCTGCGCGCATCACTACCGTTACCATCCCGACCGCAGCACGTTCCTGGTCGAGGTCGAAGCCGCCACCTGGAAACGCGCGAGCTTCGAGTCCATGAGCCCGGACGACACGATCCGCCACTGCGAGCGAGTCTTCGCGAAGGACTTGGATGGGCATCGGATAATCTCGAATAATTCGCAGTGGCGCAATTTCCCGGCGATCTGGAACGAACGCTGGAGCTTCGACAATGTCGTGCTGCTGGGCGACGCGCTGCGCACGGCGCACTTCTCGATCGGCTCGGGCACGCGCCTGGCGATGGAGGATTCCGTCGCATTGTTCAAGGCGTTCAGGGAAGTCGGGGCAAAGGACATCCCCGGCGCGCTGGCGTTGTTCCAGCAACAGCGCCTGCCGCCGATGCGGAAGATCTGGGAAGCGGCGAACGCAAGCCTGCGTTGGTACGAGGACATGGACCGGCTCGTGCGGACGCTCACACCAGTCGAGCTCGCCTACAGTTACATGACGCGTACCGGTCGCATCGATCACGCTGAAGTCAAACGCCGGGACCCGAAGCTGGCGTCGGCCTATGCGGCGTTGCACCCGGAAGTCGTTGCCTGAAGGAGGTCAATCGTGACCGACCAACTTGGCCGCCTCACGGACCTGCCGGCCGATTACCTGCAGGATCTGCGGGCTCAGAACACGCTGCCGCTGTGGCCGTCGCTGCGCGCGGTGCTGCCGTACGGCAGGCCGAGCCGCTCCACGCAGCCGGTGCATTGGCGCTACCAGGACATCCGGCCGCAACTCCTTCGCGCCGGCGAGCTGACGCCTATCGAGAAGGCCGAGCGCCGCGTGCTGGTCCTGTGCAACCCGGGCCTGGGGCTCGAGAGCATGAGGGCCACTCCGACCATCTACGTCGGCCTGCAGCTGATCCTGCCTGGCGAGACGGCACCCAACCATCGCCATACGCCATCGGCGGTGCGCTTCGTCGTCGAGGGCGAGGGCGGGTTCACTGTGGTAGACGGCGAGAAGCTGCGGATGGGAAGGGGGGACCTGATTCTCACGCCGCCCGGCCTCTGGCACGAGCACGGTCACGAAGGACGAGGCCCGGTGATCTGGCTCGACGCGCTCGACCTGCCGCTTGTCTACGGCATCGAGGCGTCGTTCGCGATTGAGGGACCCCGGCAATCGGTTGACAAGCCGATCGGCTGGGGCGGCGCGCGCTTCCGCAACGGTGGCGTGTTGCCGTACCGCTCGCTCGACTCGCCGCGGCAGCCGTACCCGATGCTGCGTTTCCCGTGGCAAGACGTGCAGCGCGCGCTGGGCGAGCTGGCGGCAGTGACCCCCCGCGACGAAGCCGTTCGCCTCGCTTACGTCAATCCGGAGACGGGGCGCGAATGCCTTGCGGCTCTGGGCTTTTCGGCGCTCCAGCTGCGTCCTGGCGAGGAGTTGCGGCTGCCCCGGTGCTCCGCGTCGGCCGTCCTGCACGTGGTCGAGGGCTCCGGCACGGCCGTTGTCGACGAGGCAACGCATCGCTTCGAACCCGCCGACACACTCGCCGTGCCGACGCACGCCGACGTGCTGCTCGCCAACGCCTCGAGTGTCGCACCGGCCTATCTGTTTGTCGTGGACGATGCGCCGTTGCAGCGCAAGCTGGGAATCTACGAGGTGCTTTCATCCGCTGTACGCTGAGAGCACGGGAGGCGGGTGTCATGGAAGGCTTCGTCGGCTGGCCGGAGGACGTTGCAGCACGCTACCGCGCGAGCGGGCTGTGGGAGGGCGTGACCATCGGCGAGATGTTTGCGCGCAGCGCGCGCCGCTCACCGGACAAGCTCGCCCTGGTGCAAGGGGAGCAGCGGCTGACCTACGCTGAACTGCTCGCGCGCTCGAAGGACCGCGCCGCCCGCCTCGCCGGTCTCGGGCTGCGGTCCGAGGATCTCGTGCTGATGCAGTTGCCGAACACTCTCGAGTTCGTCGTCAACTACCTCGCGCTCAACATGATCGGAGTCATCCCGGTGATGGCCCTGCGCGCGCACCGCCATGCCGAGGTGCGCCACTTTCTGCGCGCTTCCGGCGCGACTGCCTACCTCATACCCGATGTCGTCGGGAGCTTCGACTTCCGGGCCATGGCGACGGAGATGCAGGTCGGAGTACCCGGCACTGAAGCACGTGCTGGTGGCGGGCGATCCGGCACCCGGCCAAGTGGCGCTGGCCAGCCTGCCCGATGCGCCGGCTCCGGTGAATGGACCCCGCCCGGCCGACGTATCGACGATGCTTCTGTCCGGCGGTACCACGTCGCTGTCGAAGCTGATCCCGCGCACACACGACGATTACGTGCTCAACGCACGCCTGTGCGGCGCCGCGGGGGGCTTCACCGATCGCACGGTGTTCCTGGCCATCCTGCCGCTCGGGCATAACTACAACCTGGCGTCGCCGGGCATGCTGGCGACGTTCTACTATGGCGGCACCGTGGTGCTCGCCTCCGGAACGAGCGTCGACGAAGTCTTCTCGCTGGTGCAGCGGGAGCGGGTCACCGTGACTGCCGCGGTCGTGCCGTTGATCACGACGTGGCTCAACTCCGATGCTCTGTCGAGCTACGACCTGTCGTCGCTTGAAGTCGTGCAGAACGGCGGCGCGCGCCTTGCGCCGGAGTTGCGGCGCCGTCTCCGCCAGCAACTCGGCTGCACGCCACAGGAAATCTATGGCACGGCCGAGGGTCTCATCAACATGACTCGCCTTAGCGATCCGGACGAGCTGCTGCTCGAGAGTTCCGGCGCCCCGGTATGCGACGAGGACGAGATCATGGTCATCGACGACGCCGGCGTCGAAGTGGCCGACGGCGAATCGGGAGAGCTCGTCACCCGCGGCCCCTACACGATCCGCGGTTATTACAACGCGCCCGACAAGAACGCCGAGGCCTTCCTGCCCGGAGGCTGGTACCGGATGGGCGACGTCGTCCGGCGCCATGGCCGTTATGTCTACACCGAAGGTCGGCGCAAGGACATGATCAACCGCGGCGGCGAAAAGATTTCCTGTGAAGAAATCGAGAACCTCATCCTCGGACATCCGAGCGTCAAGGCCGCGGTGCTGGTCGGCATGCCCGATCCCGTATTCGGCGAGAAAGCCTGTGCGTGCGTGGTCACCCTGCCAGGCGAGACGCTGGCATTCGCCGACCTGATCGCGTTCCTGCGCGGCAGGCAGATCGCTTCGTTCAAGTTGCCAGAGCGGCTGGAATTGTTCCGCGAACTGCCGGTGAGTCCGGTCGGAAAGATCCTCAAGCGTCAATTGCGCGAAATGATTGTCGAGAGGCTCGCGCACGAGCGCGCGTCGTCCACCAAGGTTTGACCCGATAAATTCTCGGACTCAAGAGGCCTCGCATGCAACCTGGAGTCGTCAAGCTGCCGCACCTGTTCCAGCCTGGTCGCTTCGGCCGCTTTGAGATCAAGAATCGCATCAAATACGGCGCCTGCTGCGTGTCGAACTACAACACGCGCGACGGTTTCATCACGGAGCGTGAGATCGCGCGCATGCGCGTCATCGCCCGCACCGGCTGCGGGATCATCACCAACCAGGGGGCGTATCCCGATCCGCTTGGTGAAGGCAAGGCCTATTTTCGGCAAGTCGCGATCTTCGACGACAAGTTCCTGCCACAGTTCGAGCGCATCGCCGCGGACATCAAGGCGGAAGGCGCCATGGCAATCCAGCAGATTCTGCACGCCGGACGCTACGGCGGGATCGACCTCGGCTACTGCATCCAGCCTTCCGACGTGCCGCAGACACTGCCGCACTTTCGCCCGCCCAAGGTGATGACCAAGGATGAGATCGGTGATTGCATTCGGCAGCACGCCGAGGCCGCGCAGCGGGCGATTCGTGCGGGCTTCGACGGCACCGAGGTGACGAGCTTCATGGGCTACCTGCTCGCCAACTTCAATTCGCGCTTCACCAACCAGCGTACCGATGAGTACGGCGGATCGATCGAAAACCGCGGCCGGTTCATGCGCGAGCTGATCGACGGCATCAAGCAGGCGACCCCGGACAATCCGCTCGTCGTCCGCCTCAACGGCGCCGAGCTGATGGATCGATGGGGCGGCAATACCGAGGACGAGTGCTTCGAGTTGATGAAGCAGGCCGTCGACGTCGGCGTGGACATGATCAGCGTGACCGTCGGCTGGCAGGAGGCGCCCGAATCGTCGATCGGCCGCGACATTCCGCCAGGCTACTGGAACTACCTGTCCGCGCGCGCCAAGAAGATGTTCCCGAACACCCTGATCACGTTCGGCAACCGACTTCCCGATCCGCGGATGGCCGATGATTGCCTGCGCGACGGCGTCTTTGACTATTGGGAGGTCTGCCGGCCGCTTCTGGCCGATCCCGATCTCATTCACAAGGCAGCCGAGGATCGCCTCGACGAGGTCCGGCGTTGCATCGGTTCGCTCAACTGCCTTTCGCGGTTGTTCCGCGACCTACCCTATACGTGCACGATGAACCCGGCACTCGGTCACGAGGTCGAGCCGGAATATCAGGTGACGCCGGCTGCCGTGAAGAAGAAGGTGATGGTGATCGGCGCCGGGCCTGCCGGTATGGAGTGTGCGATTACCGCGGCGAAGCGCGGCCACGACGTGACCGTGTTCGACAAGGCGGACCGCATCGGCGGGAATCTCTATGCCTACGCGATCAACGATCTCGCGCGTCCCGACGACCTGCTGTCGGTGATATCACACTACGAGGCGGTTTCCAGGAAACTCGGCATCGCAGTGCGGCTCAATACTGAAGTGCACGCGAAATTCATGCGCAGCGTGTTACATCAGTACGACGTCTGCGTGATCGCCGCCGGCGCGACGCTCGATCGCAGCCGCTACGCCCACATCAAGGGCGCCGAGCGAATGCTGGATGGACTGGAGGTGGCTCACGGCCGCTGCAAGACCGGTCGGCGCGTCGTCATCGTCGGCGGCGGAAAACTCGGGCTGACGCTCGCGGAATCGCTGCGCAAGCACCAGGAGGCCGACGTCACCGTCGTCGAGCCCGGCAAGAGGATCGCCGGCGACGTCAAGCCATCGTTCAAGTGGCGACATGCGACGTGGGTCGAGGAATTGGGCATCACGTGCCTCACTTCGAGTTCGCTCATTGGAGTCGATGCCGACGGCGTCAAGGTGAGAAACGCGAAAGGCGAGGAGGTCTATATCGCGGCGGACACCGTTATCCAGGCCGACGGTGCCACACCGGCGCATCCGATGTTTCACGAATTTGAGTGGATGATCGACGAGCTGCATGGCGTCGGCGACGCGCTGATTCCGCGCGGACTTGAGCAGGCGATCCAAGAGGGCTTTCGTCTGGGAGTCCGCCTGTGATGCCGTTTATAGCGGAAGCCGCGTTGCAAGGCCGATCGGCGCGTGACTGCGCCGTTGACCGGCTGCCGTCGCCGGAAGCCTGGCTTGCGGCCGTCGCGCACCACGGTGAGTTGTTCGCGCAACTCGATTCCGGCGTCCGCATTGCGCTGTTGGCCCGCGCTGCACCGACGCAAATGCTCGTCTGGGAAGTTGGCAATCGGGGTGTCGACGTCCGGATCGAGCCGTTCGCAGACTATGCTACGAGCGGCGCCGATATCGTTCTGGCTGCTGATGACGAGTCGCTGATTGCGGTTCGCACGGGGGACGCCGGGAAGTTGTTCGAGGTGCTTCGTGCCGGCGTACGCTCGGGCCACATCGTCTGCTACATGCTCAAGCGGCGCTGTGTGCTCGAGGAGCGTGGCCTCGAAGATTTGCTCGACGCGCTCGGCTTTGCGTTCATGGGGGCTTGTCGATGATCTTCAGGAATCCGGCCGGCGCTCCCGAACTCGCCTGCGACGAGTGCGGTTGCCGCTGGTTCGACCGCATGACCAATGCTTGCTACGAATGCGGTGTTGCGGTCACAGCCGAGGCGCGAACCGAGTACATGCGGGAACTTGCCGCGTTCACGGCGCTCCGTGCGCAGACAACGGGTGCCGCGGATCCAAAGTATCCGTGACTATCCGCTCGTGTTCCAGGTCAGTATCGCGAAGTTGAGGAACCGCAGCGGTCGGACTTCCGGCAGTACCAGCCGCTTCCATATCCCGGGATGAGTAAAGCCAATACCATGACTCAAGCGATGTATCTGTGGACTCCGCCGCCGGTCTATTCGCTGCCGGTGCGCGGCAAGAAGGAGCGCTTTCCCATAAACCGGCTGTTCTTCGTTGGCCGCAACTACCACGCGCATGCCGTGGAGATGGGCCGGCCGGTGGACAAGTCAGAATCGCAACTGTTTTACTTCACCAAGGCGCCGACGACGCTGGTCGACATCGCGCCTGCAATCCGGCATTCCAGGGCTCCCGCCAATGTGTAACAGGCGACTCTGAAAAACGACAATCAGTCTCCCGACTGTTCCAGTTATTTCATCGCAAAGAGCTTGACGACGTCGCTGCGGGAAACGATCCCGACAACGCCCCCATCGCTGGACGCCACCACCAGTCGCTTGATCTTCTTCCGGTCCATCAGTGCCACCGCGTCTTCAAGCGTGTCGTCCGCGCCAATTGTAACGGGCGTTTCGGTCATGATGTCCTCGACGATCGTTCCCATCGGCTTGCGCGCCCTGCGCTTTCGCACCAGTGTCTCGAGAGCGTTGGAAAGTCCCGGGACGCGCAAGTCCATCGCCGAAAGAAAGTCGGCCTCGGTGACGATGCCAGCGAGCTTGCCGTGGGCGTCGAGGACCGGCAGCCCGCTGATCCTCTTGTGCACCATCAGCTCGGCAGCGACGGGCAGTGACGACCCGAGCGCGACGCTGACGACGTCCTTCGTCATGACGTCGCTCACGTGCATCGCGCGCGCGTGGCGCATCTGCGGCGCGGTCTCGAGGTCCTTGCCCATGAAGCTCATGTGGGAGGGCAGCAGCGGTACGTTGGGCAGATGGCCCGGCAGCAGCATGTTCCAGTAGACCCACTTGAAGGCGAGCTTTCCCATGTGGTTCATGTAGCTCTCTTCGAGCAGCGAGAACGGTCCGACGTGGGGAAGCGGAAACGAACCCACAAGGGGCTCGATGTCATAGTTGAAGTCGAGCAGCATCGCCTTGCCGTGCCCGGTCTCGACGAAACAATTCGCGTGTCCGTCGAAGCTCTGCAGTGGCGGCTTGCCGTCGATTTCGCGGAGCAGGTTCTCGACGACCGTCTCCGCCTCGAAATGTGCCACAGACCCCGCCTTCGACGTCGCGACATTCGTGTTGTCGCCGAGGAGGTAGATGCTCTCGGCGACCTTGCTCTTCAACGTCCTTGGATCGGTCATCGCGTAGCCGGCGCCGTCGCCCAGTCCCGAATTGTCCAGCACGGCGGGGCCGAGATTGGGCGGGATTGCACAAAGCAGATCGAAACCGACCGTGCGGCCATCGAAGGTCCGGATCGATTTCGCACCGACGTTCACCGACTGGATTGCGAAGTTCGGCACGACGTGAATGTCCTTGGCATCGGCGATCTTCGACAGGATCCGGTTCGCGTTAGGCTTGGTGAATGCTCCCGTATACGGTGTCACAAGGGAAATTTCGATGCGGTCACGGATTCCCTTCCGGGTGAAGTAATCGTCGGCGAGAAAGGCGAACTCGAGCGGCGCGACGGGACATTTGATCGGCATCTCGCAAATGTCGATCACCAGCCGGCCTTCGGTCATCGTGGCCATCGCGTCACGCATCTGCAGCGCCCCCTCGAGCGTGTAGAACGTGTGCACGCCCCGACCCATTTCCTCGGCCATGCCCTCGACTTCCTCGGGCGCCGTGCGGCAGCCCATCGCCGAAACCAGGAAATCGTACGGATGCTTGCCCTGGTCGGTCTCGACCACCTTGCTCGCGTGATCGATGAGCCGGACGTCGGCCGTCACGAGCCTTGCATTGCGCGGCAGCGGTGCGGCAATCGGCCGCACGACGTCGGATTCGTCGTTGTAACCGTACAGTCGGAACGGCAGGAAAAGCAATCCCGGCTGGTAGACATGCTTGCCGGAACGATCGATCACCGTGATCGCCCATTCGCGCGAATCCAGGCTGCGGCTGAGCAGGTTGGCAATGAGGGCGCCGCCCGTCCCCGCTCCGAGGATGACGATATTTTTCATGGTACGCAACCTCCCGGAAATCAGTGCGCAAAAAACCTAAGTGCACTGTAGTCCAGGATGCGCCGGTGCGCATTGACGCGCCGCAAACGGTAGGTAATTCAGGGGTTTCTCGCGCGTTCGAGCCGCGCGATGAGCGCTTCTATCGCGAGATTTTCCGAGGTGAAGACGTTCTCCTCGCGCAAGGCGGTGATCAAACCGGTTCGCTCGATAACGTCCTGCACCTGCTTCTTCACGCCGCCCAGGACCAGCGTAACGCCGTTCTGGCGTAGCCGTTCGGCGAGCGTACGCAAGACATGAATGCCGGACGCGTCGATGTCGTTGATGCTGTGGGCGGCGATGAGGATATACGCAGCCTCGGGGCGCTCGCGCTCGAGCTTCAGGACCGCGTCCTCGAAAAACGCCGCGTTGGCGAAATGGAGCGATGCATCGAAGCGCAGCGCGCCGATCCGCCGATGCAGCGGCGGAAGCGCGAAGCGGGTCGCGTCGCGCAGCGTTCCATCGGCGTGCATGCCGACGACGACGACGCGCGGGCGCATCCGGCGATAGAGGAAAGCGGCCAGCGAGAGGATGATTCCGGAGAGGATGCCATTCTGGATGTTCGGTGCGAACGCGAGTGTCACGAGGAACGTCGCCGTTCCGGCGAATCCGTCGTCGCGGCTCGCCTGCCACGCCTGGCGCAGTCCGGGAAGATCAACCAGCCTGAGGACGGCGAGGATGATCATCGCGGCCAGCACGGGCTTCGGCAAGTGGTAGAGAAAGGGTGTCAGGAAAAGCAGCGTCGCAAGTACAAATGCGGCACACACGAGGCCGGAGAGGCCGGTCGTGGCGTTCGACGCGAGGTTGAGTGCGGAGCGCGAGAACGACCCGCTGACCGGCATCGATTGGCAGAAGGCGGCAGCGACTTTCGCCAGTCCCTGGCCAACGAGCTCCTGATTTTCGTCCCAGGGCTTCCGCGTACGCAGCGCGATCACCTTGCAGCTCGACATCGCCTCCATGAAGCTGATCAGCGCGATCACAAAAGCCGCCGGCAACAGCTCCTTGGTCGCGTCCCAGCTCATTTCGGGTGTGGACAGGCCGGGCAGACCCTCCGGGATGGCGCCGACGATGCGACCACCGCGATCGGCAAACCCGAGCGCGAAACTCGCCCAGGTCGACAGCGCGACCACGATCAGCACGCCCGGAACGCGTGGCCCGAGACGCTTGAGAGCGATCAGGAGCGCCATCGCCACGGCACCGAAAGCCAGCGAGAGCGAGTGCACAAGGTCCATGTTGCCGAGGACATTCCAGGTGTCGAGCAGCAGGTGCGTGCTTTGGCGCACGGATATTCCCAGGAGCGCCGGCAGCTGGGACAGCGCGATGATGAGCGCTGCGGCGTTGATGAAGCCGATGAGAACGGGGTGCGATACGAGGCTCAGCAGCACGCCGGCGCGCGCCAACCCGAATCCCAGCTGGAACAGGCCGGAAAGCAGCGCAAGGAGCGTCACGTAGGCGGGAAAATGCCCGGAGGTCGCCGGGATCAGCGCGCCAACGCTCGCCGCGGTGAGCAGCGACGTCATCGCCACGGGACCGGTGGACAGGATCGGCGATGAGCCGAACAGCACGCCGACAATTGCCGGAATGAACGCCGCGTAGAGGCCATAATGCGGCGGCACCCCCGCGAGCTGGGCGTAGGCAAGCGCTTGCGGGATCGCCACCAGTGCGACACTGATGCCAGCGATTAGGTCGTCGCGCGCGATCGCGACAGTGATCCGCGGCCACGTCAGGAATGGGAAGAGTCGACGGGCGATGCGTCGCCCGTTCGCACGTTGCAGTGGCGGCACTTGGGGTCGGATCTCCTTCAGGCGAATGGTCGCCGATTGTTGGCGATCGCGAAAGGGGAGCGGCATACTCCGGCTGGGTAGGGGGGCGGACGATATATCCGTTCGGGAGCCGATCTCCCGCATTTTTTGGGTTGCGCGGCCTCGTGGCCGCGGCCATACTTTCGATGTCGTCTCACCGTGCCGTGTCGTCGATCCCCGTCCCACTCGGGCGGGCGGCTTCGCGCCGCGGCGGGGCCGCGGTTTCGGCTTTGGGGGCCCATCGTGCAATCCTCGATTTCCGATTTCAACGACGCCGACCTGCGGGATTTCGCGTTCATGTGGCGTGCAAAGCAGCTTGCGGTGACCGAATGAATGCCGACCGCGACCGCTTCGATCGTGCGATCGCCGCCTTCGATGCGGCGAACGCGCAGGATCCGAATCGCGAGTCCGTCGAGGGAACCGACCGGCCAAAGGAACTCGTCTACGCCGAGCGCATGACCGCGATGCAGCACCGGTTCGCACCCGACGCGTCCGAGGTCGTGCGCCTTGCCGTGCGCTGCCAGCACATCGAGCGGTGGAAGATCCCGCGCGCCGAATACGCGATGGACCGGATCGGCTACCTGCAGTGGCGCAAGCGTCTGAACAAGTTCCACGGCGAGATCGCCGGCGGCATCCTGCGGCAGATCGGCTATGACGAGCCGACGATCGCCCGCGTCGCCAGGCTGCTCATGAAGGAAGGGCTCAAGAGCGACGCCGAGGCGCAGATGCTGGAAGACGTGGTCGACCTCGTCTTCATCGAGAATTACCTCGCTGACTTTGTCTCAAAGCACGGCCAGTACGACCTCGCGAAATTCACCGATATCCTCGCGAAGACCGCGAAGAAGATGTCGCCGCGCGGCCGCGCGGCGGCGGTGACGCTGCTTGCGCTGCCACCCGACCTGGCGCCGCTCGTGCGGAGGGTGATGGAAGGGGCGGTGGCGGAAACCGCGCCCCCGTCCTGAGGCAGCCTGGTTCCGCTAGAGCCCGGGCTCCGCGCCGACCGGTTCCGTCCTTGCAGGTGACGCGGCGGCGGCCGTCGCGACCGCCGAGCAGTCGAGCCTCGTCAGCCGATGATGTGGTGGACCGGTGCCTTCTCCAATTCCCACTTGCCCGAGTCCCGGTCGTAGCGGGACAAGGTGAAGCAATGCCAGTTCTCGTCATCGAGCTTCATGTGATTCCCCCGATAGTAGTACCCCGGCCAACGCGTTTCCTGGCGGAAAAGCGTGTGATGGGTCACGGACTCCGAGGCCAGGAGTCGGTGGTGCAGCTCCCACGTGCGCTGAAGCTGGTGAAGATCTTCGGCACCCATTGAATTCATGTCTTCCTTCAGCATGCCCAGCAGCTCCAGGCCGCGATTGAGCAGTTGGCCGTTGGTCATGTAGTTGGCACTGATGCCGCCGACACATTCGTCCATGATCTTCTCGAGGCGCTGAAGACCCTGGATCGGCAGGAGATAGCTCGGCGATACCGTTCCGGCGATGATCTCGTTGCGGCCCACCCGGTAGTTCTCCATTGGCTGGAAGATCAACTTCTCGAGATCCCGATACTCCTGTTCGCTAACCTGAGGCTGGTTCTTGCCCAAGTCGCTCACGTACCTGACAGCCGCCTTGGCAGCGATCCGGCCTTCCGTAAATGATCCTGAGGAGAACTTGTGCGCGGTGCCGCCGATCGTGTCGCCGGCGCCGAAGAGCCCGTCGACCGTCATCATGCGGTTGTAGCCCCATTCGTACTCGGAGGGCGCGAAGTCTTCTGGGCCGCTGGCCCAGGCGCCCGAGC
>CAWJXK010000005.1:0-54972 GCA_963846855.1 uncultured beta proteobacterium | reverse complement strand
GGGCCCCGGCGCCGTGCAACGCATGTGATACAAGACCGCGGTGTCCCACAATCACGAACGAAGGGTGGCAGTGGGATGACAGCATGGTCTGGTACCACTTCCGCTGTCGTGTCTCTTGATGATCGCCGCTGGCTGGGTTCATCGTCATCAGCTGATCGCTATCGGGATGCTTCAGGCTGAGAACCGACTGCTCAAGGACCGGCTCAGAGGACGGCGCTTCCGCTTCACCGGTGGCGAGCGCGCACTCCTGGCTCGCGGGAGGCGAAGGCTGCGGGCCGCAATGCGATTTGGACGGTAGTCCTATTGCTCGGTCTGTGGAGTCACACCTACGGACAAGCTCTGACGTCATTCACTCCAGCTCGCGCCATCAAGATCGGGAAAATGTCCGATAAAGGAGAGAGAGCGATACTGCAAGATCTTGCGGCGCGGGAAATCGTCACGACGGGTCCCCACTACGTCGCGCTAGAGGATCTCGACGACGATGGTCAATACGAGGTGATTCTATTATCGCGCTCGAAATCGTTGTGCGATCGCCTTTTCGTACGAGAGGGTCGAATCGCTCAAGGACACCGCTGCACGCTGGCAGACCATGCCGATGCTTCGGAATTCGGCTGCCTTTGCAGCCAACAAGGACCCTGTGGTGGCCAAAGCACTGCGCGTTCCCGACGCCGAGATCTACGCGATCGACGTGTCGTTCTCCAGCTCAAGGACCAGAAAGAGACTCGACTATCTGAACCTGCAGCCGACCACGTTCGTGCTGGAGCCCGAAGCCGTCGATCGCCTGCGTGCCGCAGCGGGAACGATCATCCTCGAGTCGCCGGAGTTTTAGCGGTTGCTGAAGGACCTCGGCGCGAAGGTCGTCGAACCTCGTGCGGGTAGAGGTCAATGACCGTGAACACCCTCGCCGCGTAGGCGAAGTCTTTGACGACCCTGCCGTCGGAGTTGGTCGGCTCAAGTCGCCAAGCGCAGTGCTTGGCGGCAACGAACCGCTTAGCCTGCTGGACCTGACATCGGTGCAGAAACTGTAAATGATATCGTGGGGCGCATTGAGCACGGCGTGTTCGCGTGGCGCCGCGATGCCGAGTATTGACTGGATCACGACGGCTGCATTCGCACAATTCGCGTCTTCCGGTCAGAGCGCACCCTTTTATACGGGAGATCGAATCCCAGTAGCGTAAGATGGTCTCGTCGGCCCGGATTAGCCTGAATCGGGAGTCGGCGGATTGGGAATCCGCCAGTCGGGTACGGCGGAGGGTCCGATAGTCAGCGGTTTGGCACTCGGACCGGTGGTTTGAGGCGAAGCTTTCTTGCCCTGCGCGCATAACCTCGGTCGTCGAAAGTCAACAACTCGGTGCACGCTTTGCTGGCCGCGAGGTGCAGCGCATCGGCAAAGTCGATCCCATTACGACAATGGCCCAACGCTGCCTCGATCTCGTCGCGATCCTCGACGGTAACTCCAGGCAACGCGATCAGATGCGCCAGGCATTCCGTCACCTTGTCTCCCGGCTGATCGGCGACATACCGCAGCACCCACTCGAGCTCGAGGACCACGGTCTTCGGAATAAAGACGTCGCCGGCCGTAAGCACGTCCGCGGCAATCCGTCCCTGAGTCGTATCATCGCGCAGGTAAAAGCGCGCAAGGATGTTGGTGTCAACGGCGCGCACGTTTCGCCGCCTTTTTCATCGCCAGCCCCCCGTGCATCTTGTCTACAGGAATCCTCGGGCCCCTGTAATTAAGAATGGCGGCACCTTCTTCAACGCGTGAAGAAGCATGTCTCTTGACCAGCTTGAGTCGCGCGCCACCGCCGGCGACGTCGAACTCGACCTTGCTGCCTGTCGTGATGCCCAAGGCTTCCCGGACCCGCTTCGGGATGGTGACTTGACCCTTGCTTGTGACCGAAACCGCCATCGCCCGCTCCTGAGTAATACCTAGTAAGGATTTTACCAGGGTTCAGACGCCCTGACGGGAATTGCAATGGTCGCGTCGCACCTTCCTACGATCCAGTCGAGCGACGGACTAATAATCCGCAGGTCGGCCGCGATAAGTTCTTGCGCGGAAAACAAAAACGGCGTCGCTGGGGACGCCGTTTCGGTTTCTCCGAGATACGCCGAGATACGCAGACTTACACCGATATCCGCGATCGAAATATTTCCAGTCTCCGAGTAGCCCAGACCGGGCCGCCAGGCTTGCCGTTTATATCCGTTTCAGTATAATGCACTCATGAAACTGGTGCGGTTCCTTGGCGACTCTCTTGAGCGCTTGCGGGACTTTCCGGTGGATGCGCGGCAGGACGCCGGATACCAGCTCGACAAGGTGCAAAGGGGCCTGATGCCCGACGACTTCAAGCCAATGCCGACAGTCGGCAAAGGCGTTGAGGAGATCCGGATTCGTGATGATGCAGGAATCTATCGCGTCATCTACACCGCCAGAATTGCCGAAGCGGTTTTCGTGCTGCACGCGTTCCAGAAGAAGACGCAGCGCACTTCGCAACGTGACCTAGAGATCGGAAGGACTCGATTCTTGGAACTGATGAGGGCTAGAAGGTGAGCAAAGCGAAGGCGTATGCGAATGTATGGGATGCGATCGCCGACACGCCGGAGCAGGCAGCAAATCTCCGTGCCCGGGCAGAGCTCATGCAGCAGATCGCAGCCATTGTGAAGAAGAACCGATGGACGCAGACCGAGGCTGCCCAGCGATGTGGCATCACTCAACCGCGAATGAATGATCTGCTGCGCGGGCGCGTGTCGCGCTTTTCGCTCGACGCGTTGGTGAACATCGCCACGGCAATCGGTCGTCGCGTTCACGTGGAACTCGAGTTGGCCTGACGCTCCTGAGGCCTGCCCAAATCAGTACTGCGCAGTGTTCACAGCTTCGAGCGCCGCGCTCAGAGCAGACGTTCAACGCCGTTATCGACCCCAAGCGGCCCGTCGCCAACGGCAGCTATCTGGCAACTCAAAACGTCACCGATCCCCTTTCGCAATGATCCAAGCGCGTGCTTCCGCGGTCTGCGACGAGGGAAATGATTTCACCGCGCCGGGCATGAGGAAACTGAAAAACCGCATCGTCTGCTTGATCCATTCGATATCGGTGACCACCGCAACACGCTCCCAGCGCGAGAGGTGTTCCATCCCGACCTTGAAGTCTTCCCAAATAGCGCCCGGATCGATGCCAACGAAATCCGCGGCAGTCTCATAGTAAAGACGAACCTTGTCGTGGCTCCTAAGCGCATTGTTTACGGCCGGAACCAGCACCGCATCATAATCCGCTCTCGTGACACGTCCCGTGCAGACGAACGCGAGAATGTTCTCGGGAAAATTCTTAAGCTGCTCGATCATGGGGATTCTCCATCGTGCGTTTGTAGGTCGCGCCTTCACTGCTTTTACAACAAGGACCAACTCTCCTCGCACGTCCGTTCGCAGGAGTTCGAGGTCTGACCGACGCCGGGAATTGTCAGCGCACCGCCCAGCGAAAGCCTCGCTCCAGTTCCCTCACGGCATCGTCTTGATTCCAACGCCCGGGATCGACGTGCCGGAGCTTATCAGCGGCCTTGGCGGGATGTAGTCCCGCCTTAAAGCTTCAGCGTGCGCAAGCGCAGCGCATTCACGATGACCGATACTGAGCTGAGCGACATTGCCAGCGCGGCAATGATCGGACTCAGAAGCAGGCCGAAGGTCGGGTAGAGGACGCCCGCGGCAATCGGGATGCCGATCGCGTTGTAGGCGAACGCAAAGACCAGGTTCTGGCGGATGTTGCGCATCGTCGCCCGGCTCAAGACGATGGCCCGCGCAATGCCGGCAAGATCACCTTTCACCAAGGTTATTCCGGCACTCTGGATGGCGACTTCTGTTCCTGTTCCCATGGCGACGCCAACGGCGGCTTCCGCCAAGGCCGGCGCGTCGTTCACGCCGTCGCCCGCCATGGCGACAATGCGTCCCTCAGCCGTGAGTTTCTTGACGATGCGGTTCTTGTCCTGCGGCAATACATCAGCCTCGACCTCCGTGATGCCGAGTTTGCGGGCGACCGCCTCGGCGGTAGTCTTGTTGTCGCCGGTCAGCATCACGATCCGTATGCCGTCTTTCGTCAGGCTGTCGAGGGCCGCCTGCGTCGTTGACTTGATCGGGTCGGCAATTGCAATCACACCACCCGGCTTGCCGTCTACCGCGAGGAACAGGGCAGTCGCTCCGTCGCTGCGAAGTTCGTCGGCCTTGTGTTCAAGATCACCGACCGCAATGCCGAGATCCGCCATCAGCTTCGCGTTGCCCAGCGCCACCGACCTGCCGCCGATCTTTCCGGTAACACCCATGCCGGTGACCGAGGCGAAGTCCGTCGGCTCTTGAATTGCAGCATTGCGCTCCTGCGCGGCGGCGACGATGGCTGCGGCAAGAGGGTGTTCGCTGGACCGTTCAAGACTGGCTGCCAACGACAGAATCTCGGACTCCGACAGCCCCGCAGCGGGAACGATGGCCGTCACCTTGGGCTTACCCTCCGTGAGCGTGCCGGTCTTGTCTACGACAAGGGTATCTACCTTCTCCATGCGCTCGAGAGCCTCGGCCGACTTGATCAGGACGCCGGCGCCAGCGCCTTTGCCGATGCCCACGCCGATCGACATCGGGGTCGCCAGGCCAAGCGCACAGGGGCAAGCGATGATGACGACCGAGACCGCCGCAATCAGGGCGTAGGAAAGCGCGGGAGCCGGACCCCAGACAGCCCACGCGACGAACGCAATGACCGCCACGCCAAGTACGGCCGGCACGAAGTAGCCCGACACGGTATCCGCCATCCGCTGGATCGGCGCCCGGCTCCGCTGCGCTTCGGCGACCATGGTCACGATGCGCGCGAGCATGGTTTCCGCACCCACTTTGTCAGCGCGCATGACCAGAGAGCCGGTGCCGTTGACGGTCCCTCCGATGATCTTGTCACCTGGCTGCTTGGCGGAGGGCATCGACTCACCGGTGACCATCGATTCATCCACGACACTCTTGCCCTCGAGGACTTCGCCATCGACCGGCACGCCGTCACCGGGCCGTACCCGAAGATGATCGCCGACCTGGACCAGCTCAAGTGCCACTTCCTCGTCGTCGCCCCCAGCCCGCAAGCGGCGCGCCGTTTTTGGCGCCAATTTGAGCAACGCGCGGATGGCGCCGCCGGTCTGCTCGCGGGCGCGCAGTTCCAGCACCTGGCCCAGGAGTACGAGAACGGTGATTACAGCAGCAGCTTCGAAGTATACGGAGACCGCGCCGCCCATCCCACGGAACCCGGCAGGGAACATTCCCGGCGCAAAGGTCGCGAAGAGGCTGTAGAGGTAGGCAGCACCTGTCCCGAGGGCGATCAAGGTGAACATGTTCAGGCTGCGATGCACGACAGATGCCCAGGCACGTTCGAAGAATGGCCACCCTGCCCACAGAACGACCGGCGTGGATAGCGCAAACTGAATCCAGGTGGAGATGTGCGCCGGGACAAGGTCATGCAGCCCAAGACCGGGGATGTGGCCACCCATTTCCAGGACGAAGACCGGCACCGTCAGAACCAACCCGACCCAGAACCTCCGGGTCATGTCCGCGAGTTCGCGGTTCGGCCCTGCGGCGGCTATCGCAGTGACCGGCTCCAATGTCATTCCGCAGATAGGGCAATTGCCTGGTCCCACCTGGCGAATCTGCGGGTGCATCGGACAGGTGTAGATCGCACCGTCGACCGTTCGCTCAGTAGCGGGCGGCGTTGGCGCATTCGACTCCGGGTGGGATACCTGGTACTTCGCCGGGTTTGCCACGAACTTCGCCTTACACCCCGAGCTGCAGAAGTAGACCGGCTTGCCCTCATGCTGCAGCACATGCGGTGAGTCGACCGACACGGTCATTCCGCACACAGGATCAGTCAGCGCTTGCGTCGACTCATCGGCGACCAGCATCGGGGGGTCTGTCGATTCGCCAGAACGACCGCTTTCAGAATGCAGATTTGCGTTGTGATCCTTGCGGATCGGTGGGTCGGATGTCGTTTCAGTCATCGCGGTCTCCACTTTCTGCAGGACAAGAGTAGGCTCGTCAGTCGACCCTGCGGAGTTGATAGAGGACGGCGCGAGGGTCGTCCCAAGTACAGCCGCGCTCGCTCGTCCGCTCCTCGATTCATGCACCACGTTCCTCCCAGTCGACCCATTCCACTGGAAAGCTCTTGAGATAGCCGCTCACCGCCTCACCTATCGTCGGAAAGAATCTCTCTTCGCCAAGCCGACCGAAAATGCCGAATCGTTTTAGCTTGTCTTTGACCGGGTCCTTCATTTCGGCAAAACAAAGCTCGATGCTGGCCGCGTGCAAGGTTTCATGCAATTCAGTCAGCATGTCGGCGGCGGTCACGTCGACACTGGTGACCGGCTCCGCCGCGACGACAAGCCAATGCACCGGCGTCGGCGACGCTGCGACCGCGTCCAGCGCGCGGCTTTGGAACAGCTCGGCGTTGGCGAAGAACAGGGGCGCATCCCAGCGCAGCAGTACCAGATCCGGGGACCAAGCGGGCGTCGGGATAACGCGTGATGTCGTGGTAGCCCTTGACGCCCTCGACGCGACCCAAGACCGCGGAATGCGGGCGCCAGCCATCCCAGAGGAATTCGATCACGGCAATCAAAATCGCCAGACCGATGCCCGGAATCGCGCCAAGTACAGCCACACCTGCGAGGCAGCAGATCGACAGCCAAAACTCCCAGCGCTGGATGCGGTAGATGCGGCGCAGGTCGGTGACCTCGATCAGAGCGATGGCGGAGGCGATCACCACGGCGGCCAACGTGGTCGTGGGCAGGTTCGCGAGCAAGTTCGGCGCCACAAGCAGCAACGAAGTGACGACGAGCGCACCAACGACACCGGCCAGCTGCGTCCTGGCGCCCGCGGCTTCGGCGACCGGCGTGCGCGACGCACTCGCACTGACCGGAAAGCCACGGAAGAATCCAGCGATCAGGTTGGCAACACCCAGCCCCACCATCTCCTGATTGGGATCGACAAAGGTCCCGGAGCGCGCGGCGTACGCCCGCGAGAGCACGCTGGTGTCGGCGAACGACACGAGGGCAACCGCAAAGCCGCCGAGCAGCACCGGGACGATGTCACGATACGTGATCGACGGGAAAGCGAATGCGGGCAGGCCCTGAGGCAGCGAACCCAGGACCGACACGTCGGCAATGGTTGCCAGATTCATTGCGCCGACAATGACGGTCGTGGCCACGACGGCAATCAGCACTCCCGGCAGTTGCTTGCTGCGCTTGAGCAATAGAATTACCGCGAGCGTTCCGGTGCCGAGCACCAGTGATGTCCAGTTCGTCTTGCCGGCCACCACGCCCTGGATGAATCCCCAGATTTCCTTCAACAGGCCATCGGCGTCGACGGAGAAGCCGAACAGCGCGGGCAGCTGGCTGACCAACACGGTCAGCGCAATGCCGTTCATGTAGCCGTAACGAATCGGCTTGGAGAGCAGTTCGGTGACGAAGCCTAGGCGTGCTGCGCCTGCCACGATGCACAGCAGGCCCGATACCACGGCCATCATTCCTGCGAGCGCCATGGCGCGTTGTGGATCGCCGGCAGCAAGCGGGAGAACCACGGCAAGAATGAGAGCGACCAGCGAGGAATCTGGACCCAGCACGAGCACGCGGCTGGGGCCGAACACGGCGTAAGCCAGCAGCGGAACGATGGTTGCATACAGGCCGCAAATGCCGGGCAAGCCAGAGGCCACCGCGTAGGCGATGCCGACGGGGACGAGTACCGAAGTCAGTACCAGCCCCGCTACGACATCGTGCCGCAGCCACGCGATCTCGTAATGGCGCAAGGTATGCAACCCCGGCATCCACCGCATCCAGCCGGCCTGATCCGCCGCGGTTCGTGGGCGCACGATGCGACCTGGTTTCAAGGGGGGCGTGGATGGGGCCAAATCATTCGTAGGATCGCAGAGTCTGCGGAGGCGGAGAATCCGGCGCGCTGGTGCCGGATGACGGCGCGGCTACATCTGGGCTATCGCGCCGCGGCGCCACTGGTATTTCGGCGCACAGGAGAGTGACGCCGACCGAGGGCCCATTTGACACCTTCAAACCACATCAAGGAAATGATTGTCGCACCCAGCCCCGCAAGCAGCATGATGGGTGACGGTGGTATGAAGTAGAAAAGCCGGCTGATTGCCGGCACACCGAGCACGCAGCCCAACAGGACGATGGTGGCCAACGCGATCCAGCCGAACTGCCGGTTGGAAGTGTCCCCTCCAAGCCAAGCGCTACGTCCCCAGGATCGGTTGGCATGAATGAGACACAGGTTGGACAGCACGAGCACCGTGAAAGTCAATGCACGCGCCATGTCGTCCGAGCCTGCGTATGACCGCACACCGTCATACACCGCTAACAAGAGAGCCAACAAACCGGCGCCCTGCCACAACCCGCGCACCACCACGTCCTTGTCGAACAAGCGTTGGTCCGGTCGACGCGGGCGAGCTTTCATGGCATCGGGTTCGAGCGGCACGGCCTCGAACACGACTGAGCAGGCAGGGTCAATGATCAGTTGCAGGAACAGGATGTGCACCGGCATCAGCAGCATCGGCCAGCCCAGCAGTACCGGCACGATGGACAAGCCCGACGATGGGAACGTGCACCGCGACTACGAAAACGATGGCCTTGCGCAGGTTGGCGAACACCCGGCGTCCGTACCGAACCGCAGTCACGAGGGAGGCGAAGTCGTCGTTCAGCAGTACCAGGGCGGCCGCCTCGCGCGCCACGTCGCTGCCCCGCGCACCCATCGCCACGCCGATGTCGGCCGCTTTCAGCGCCGGGGCGTCATTGACGCCGTCGCCGGTCATCGCGACCACGTCCCCGCGGGCGCGAAAGGCCTGCACCAGCCGCAACTTCTGTTCCGGCTGGACCCGGCAGAAGATGTGCGTATCGGCAAGACGCGCCCGCAGTGCATCGTCACTCAGTGTCAGCGAGTTCGGCGCCGGTGATGACCGGGGCCTCGACGCCAAGACCCGCCTGCCGCGCCACGGAGATCGCAGTCGCGGGATGATCGCCGGTCATCATTACGACCCGGATGCCTGCGGCCTGGCATTCGGCGATGGCCTGCGGCACGTCGGGACGAACCGGATCTTCCAGCGCGACGAGTCCCAGGAATTCGAATGCGAAGTCGTGCTGCGTGCCGGGCAACTCGCTGGCATCGAACGTGGCGCGCGCGACGCCGAGGACCCGCAGACCCTCGGAAGCCATGGTCGAGACCGTTTCCGCGACTCGGGCGCGACGCGCAGCATCGAGGTGGCATAGGTCGACGATGGCCTCCGGTGCGCCCTTGGCTGGCGATCAGGCGTTCCTGTCGGTCTGGCGATTGCCAGACCCGCGACATCGCCAGCATTTCACTCGACAGCGGGTAATCGTCGACCAGGGTCCAATCCGCGTGAAGGTGCTCCGTGTCAGCCAGCAATCGCTGCCCCGCGGCAACAATCGCCGACTCCATCGGGTCGAATGCCCGACGATGGCTGGCCAGGACGGCATACTCCAGTACACCATGCAGTTCCTCCTGCAATGCAACAGCGCTGCCCGGCGCGGTGTCGTGCTCCGCCACCTCGGACCACAAGCGCCGGACCGCCATGCGATTGGCCGTCAGCGTCCCCGTCTTGTCAACGCACAACACGGTTGTCGCGCCCAGCAGTTCGACGGCGGGAATGCTCCTGGCCAGCACCTTCTCGCGCGCCAGCCGCCAGGCACCCAGCCCCAGAAAAAGCGTAAGCACCACGGGCAGTTCTTCCGGCAGGATCGCCATCGCCAGAGTCAGGCCGGCCAGCAAGCCGTGCAGCCAGTCGCCCAGCTTGACCCAGTAGGCGATGGCGAGGGCGGCCGCCAGCGACAAGCCGACGACGCGCAACCCACTTTACGACCCGCCGTGTCTCGCGCTGAATCGGCGTGATCTCGACCGCAATGCCCGCAAGCGACGCGCCAATGCGGCCCAACGCGCTCCGCGCACCGGTGGCCTCGACGCACCCTCGCGCCGTGCCTCGGGTCACCAAGGTGCCGGAGTACACCTTGGATGGGTCGCTTTCGTCCGGCGCGACTGCCGCCACGTCCGTCCCATCGCGTCGCCTCCTTGAGTACCGGAGCTGACTCACCGGTCAGCATCGACTCGTCAACCGCGAGATTCGAAGCCTCCACGAGACGCATGTCGCCGGGAACGCGGTCGCCTTCGGCCAGCAGCACGATGTCGCCGCAGGACCACTTCACGCCCGGCGATCCTGCGCGCCTCGCCGTCGCGTATCACCAGCGCACGCGGGCTGGAGAGGTCGCGCAATGCTTCCAGCGAACGCTCGCTGCGACGCTGCTGCACGAAACTGATGCCCATGACGACAAACACGAAACCAAGCAGCATCAGCGCCTCTTGGCGGTCGCCAAGCACCATGTAGATGGCACCGCAGGCCACGAGCAACAAGAACATGGGTTCCGAGACGACTTCCCGCAGCAGACGCAACACGCCGCGAGGCCGGGAAACCGGCAATTCGTTTGGACCGTCCTGAGCCAAGCGCTGGCGCGCTTCGACTTCGCTCAAACCATCGGCTGCGAAATGAACCATCGGCTTCAACTACTGACGCGCGTTCTGCGCCGCGTCGGTCGACCCGGGCATGGCGGCGACGATTGGTCCAGATCGGGCCGTCGCCATGGGTCGACTTTGGGTTATCAGATTCATCAATCGCCCATGCGTTTTGCCAAGAAATGCACAGTCACGCAAAGACCGCGTCCACCGGGCGCGGTCTCGAAGGTCACGGTCGCGCCGCAAAGGTCCGCGATGCGTCGGACGATGGACAGACCGAGTCCACTTCCCTCTTCACCCAATCCCGCGCCGCGGTGAAACCGTTCACCGAGGCGCGCACGCTCCTCGGACGGAATCCCGGGCCCGTCGTCGACAATCCGGCAAACAGGGTGATCACTATCCACAACCTCGATGCGGATCTCGCGGCCCACGCCCGTGGCGTATCGCACGGCATTGTCGACCACGTTGCGCAGTAGAATCTGTAGGAGTGCCGGCTCCACCGCAACGATTGCGGACGTTGGCGCCTCGACCGACAGCTCCAGGCCGCGTTCCAGCGCCGCCTGCGCATGCATTGCAGCCACCTCCCTTGCGACCTCGGCGAGGTCGGCGGTTTCATCGGGACTCCCAGCTCGCGCTGGATCGAGCCGCGCAAGTGTTAGCAACTGGTCGATCAGATGTGCCGCCCGGTCGCAGCCCGCGATGACACCACCGAGCGCGTGGCGTCGCTGCGCGTCATCGTCTGCCGCAAGAGCAACTTCAGCCTGCGCCCGCAATGCGGCGACTGGCGTGCGTAATTCGTGCGCAGCATCCGCAGTGAAACGGCGCTCATGCTCCATCGACGCTCGCACGCGCTCGAACAGCGAGTTGAGGCTTGCGACGAGCGGCGCCACCTCACGCGGAGTCGAACCGACATCGAGCGGGGCAAGGTTCGCGGGATCGCGCCGCGCGACTGCCCGGCCCACGGCTCTCAACGGCGCTAGGCCGAGCGTCACTGCAATCCAGAGCAACACGCCAAGCACGGGAAGCGCGACGACCATCGGCGCCGCGAGCCCTCGCGCAACCGCAAGGGCGATCGCATCCCGCGCGTTGCGTGCCTCACCGACCTGCACCAGGATCTTGCGGTGCGGGTCGTAGCTCGAGAAAACCCGCCAGTTCTGACCGTCGACCTCGACCTCGTCGAAGCCTTCGGTGCGAGGTGAAAGGCGTCGGTCGGGCGCGTTCGCCGAATGCGTCCGCAGGCTGTTACCGCCGTCCCAGATCTGAAAGGCGACGCGGCGCGCATAACGGTGTAGCTGCGGCGCGTGTTCGAGCTGGAGTTCGTCGAGGTCTTCGCCGGCCTGTGCGACGATCAGCGCGGCCGACTGCGCGAGATAGCCGTCGAGGAGTTCGTCGGTCTCGTGCCGTGCGTCGCGGTACGCGAACACTGCCGCGCCGATCCACGCGACGGCGACACCGACGAGTACGAGTGCCAGCATACGGTTGCGCAGCGATGGCGCACCGGAAAGTTCAACCACGGGGGTCCCTGACGACGAGGTAGCCAACTCCGCGCACCGTGCGGATCACGTCCGGGCCAAGCTTACGGCGCAGCCGATGCACGTGCACCTCGACCGCGTTGCTGCCGACTTCCTCGCCCCATGCGTAGAGCCGCTCCTCGAGCTGTTCGCGCGACAGCGCGCGACCGGCGTTCAGGATCAGTTCGTGCAACAGCGCGAATTCGCGCGGCTGCAACGACACGGGAACGCCCCGCAACGTCACCTCACGACTCGCGGGATCGAGCCCGATATCGCCGGCGCGGAGCTTCGGCGACGCCTCGCCGCGTGCACGCCGCACAAGCGCGCGCAGCCGCGCGGCGACCTCATGCAGGTCGGCGGGTTTGACGAGGTAGTCATCGGCACCGCCGTCGAGGCCGCGGATGCGGTCCTCTACACCATCGCGTGCAGTCAGGATAAGCACTGGCAGGCGTTCGTTCTTCGCCCGCAGGCGAGCGAGGAGTTCATCTCCCGAACGCCGCGGCAGGCCAAGGTCGAGTACCAATGCCGCGTAGGGTGCGCCCGCCAATGCGTTCTCGGCAGCAATGCCATCGCGCGCCCAGTCGACATCGAAGCCCGCCTGGCGCAAGCCGACCTCGAGGGCGTCGCCCAACAGCGCGTCGTCTTCGGCGAGCAGGATGCGCATCGTCGGTCCACTAATCGTCGTGGTGCCCAGCATGCACGGCAGCGTGCGCGGGCGAGGTGACGCTGATCAATGTCTCTTGTAGTTCGAGTCCCGGCATGGGAATGAGCCCGGTCCAGAAGCCCACCACCAGGCCGATCAGAGCGGCGGCGACGAACCGGCGGGGCTGGTTTATACCTGCGCCCGACGCGCCCCGCTTGCGGCCCGTCAGCATGCCAACCGCCAGGTTCTCGCGATGCGCGAGGCTACCCACAACAACCCCGGCGATGTGGAGGATCACCACCGCCAGCATCGCATTGGCGACGCCCTCGTGCAGTTCACCCAGCCAATTGCCGCCGTCGGCGAACGCGGCAAGTCCGGTGAGCGCGGTCGCTGCCGCAAGGATCAGCAGCGCGTAGATGGCGAGGCTGCCAGCCGGATTATGGCCGAGGTGATGCTCTGGCCGCGCTGAAACGAGCGATCGCAAATACGTGAGCGCACGTCGCGGGGCCAGCGGCAACGCGCCGAACCGGGCATAACGGGTGCCGAACACGCCCCATAGGACGCGAAAGGCGACCATGGCCAGCGCGGTGTAGCCCAATACGGCGTGCACGTCGCGCCAGCGCTCGGATTCGGCGGTCAGGAAGGCACCGACAAACGAGCCGGCGAGCAGCCAGTGGAACACGCGCAGAGGGAGATCCCAGACGAGGACGGTTGCGCGACTTGAATCAGAAGTGTTGTGCATGGATCTTCCTTTGCTTAGCGCGGAATTCTTACCGCATGCTCGTTGAAGTCGGCGGCCGCGGCGCCTGGGTGGCAGGCCGCGCAGTTCGCCGCTGTCTTGATGCTCGACGAACGAAAGACAGCCGCCGAGACCTCATCGTGCTTGTGCCGAAACCAGCGTGTGGTAGTGATACGGGGCTGCGCCTCGGCCGCGCGACCTTCGCCGCGCCCCGCGTTGGCCGCAAGGAAGCGGTCGATCTCTGTCGCGGTGTTGGTGTCGATGGAAGCGTCCACGCCAAAGTGGCGGTCGAGCGACCCCACCAGCTGGCGCCATTCCGCCGCAGGGAGCAGCGCGGGCGGATAGGCCACGTGGCAACTGCCACACTCGGCGCGCCAGATCGCGTTGTCGGCCATGAGGCTACGAGACTTTCCTTGGGCATCGACAGCGAGCAACGCGAAGACGAGCAGTGGGGCGGTGATCCAAACGGTGAGGTCGAACAGACGGCGCTTGCGTTCAATATTCATCAAATGCTCCTTCAATTCAGCGAACGCAGGAAAGCGATGACATCGCCCTTTTCCTGTGCTGTGCACGCACGGCCGAGCACGTCGCCGCAGTTGCGTTTGAACCACTTTTCGACCTTGACAGGGTCGGTGAATCGTTCGGCATTCGCGCTGGGCGCGAGCGGCTGCAGGACATTCCCCGTACGCGCATGCCGGCCCAGAACCACGGGTTTCGCCGTATGGCAGGTCGCGCAGCTCCAGTCATTGCCATGGGTCGAGCGGAAGAACTCACCGCCGCGCACGGCCGAAACACCATTGAAGCTGGCCGCCTCCTTGCGGGCGATCGCCTCGTATTCGGCCTGCAGTTGATCAGGCGTCACAGCGTAGGCAGGCCGCTGCGGAAAGGGCGCCGGCGACGGCGAGTATAGAAAGCGAGCGGCGGACAACGCGTGACATGGCGGGTCTCCTTAACTGAATTGGCTTCGCAGATTACGCAACTGCCTTTAGGTGGCACCTACTATTCCATAGGGATCGGCTGCCGGGCTGGAGACCCGGAATGCTCTTCAATCGAGTGCCCTCCGGATCGCTTGGCGCGGCGTGCCAATAGAGGGCTAATCATCGAGGATCGCGGGATTGCGCCACGCGATCTGAAGCGTTACCGGGTCGACCTTGAGCCGCGCGATCGCGCCCTGTGGCAACCGAACGTCAACGTCGTAATGTGGCGCTACGCCTTCAAATGCATCGAGTTCCGCAACAATCACCTGGCCCGGAATCTGCGAGGCGATCAGCGCGGCCGCGTAGGCAAGCGTCGCGGACCCCGCCGCCAGGGGAGCCACGTCGCGTGAGGCCACTGCGAGCGTCACCGCATCGATGTCGACGTGTGCGAGCCCGCTCTCGGGGAACCGCATTTCGACGTGGTAATGCGGGCGCTTGTCGCCGGACCCGTCGAACTGGATCGCGACCACCTCGCCGGAATAGCGTGACTCCATGTGGGCCATCACCTCGGCAAGGTTCAGCGGCTGTGTCTCTGACGGCGAGGCCACGGCAAATGTGGTGGCAGCGGAAAGGGCGAGTGCGGTCAACGCGAGTGGGCGGATCTTCATGGCACGTTCTCCTGGAAATGCACGCCGCAGTTGGAAGCCCCTGCTTCCACGCTCGCGCAACGCCTCCAGACTAGAAGTGCTTCCTTACCCAGCGCTTACCAGGCGCACGATCCTCGCGGCAATCGCAGAACCCTTCGGGTGGGCGCCTTTTCCCACGTGGGAGACTCGCCGCCACGCAGCCCTGCCACCTGCCGTCGAGCCATCGGGAGTCTTCGCACCGTTCATTCACCGCTATGAGTACGACGGAAGTGGGTCATTTCCTTGCCAGAACACCAATGTCGGCTTCCCGGCAATTTTCGCACCCTTGCCGACCGTCTCTTCATGGCCGTAAGCAGACGTTCTGCAACGGTAAGCGTCGGCGGGATTGCGAACCCCGCATTATGAGTCCGTGCACCCTACACGGCGGAGTCGACGTAGCGCGCGAGCTCGATCAGGTTGCCGTCGGGATCGCGGACGTAGACCGACTCGATCGGACCAAGCGCCCCGGTGCGCGTGCAGGGGCCTTCCTCGATCGGCACGCCGCACGCCGCGAGATGCGCGACGACGGCGTCCGCGGTTTCGGCGACGACGAGGCAAAGATCCGCCGAACCCGATGTGGGCCGCGCCGCGACCGCCGCGACGTTTCCGCTGGCGCCGCTTGCGGCTTGTCCCACCGGATGCAGGTTGATCTTCTGGCGGCCGAACGACAGCGCCTTGCGGCCCGTGCCGAACGTTACTTCCTTCATGCCCAGGACTTCGGTGTAGAAGCGGATCGTCGCCGCGAGGTCGCGGCAGGTCAGCACGAGATGGTCGATGCGCTGGACGGTCAACATGAGCAAGTATACCCACGCTTGTGGCGTACCCTGCTGCGCCGCGGCCGCATATGATGCAGCTCCACGCGGTTGCTATGGCTCACGCGGGCTTCGGCCAGAGGATCATCTGCGTGCAGCGAAAGAGCGCGATCGTGCCGCCGTCTTTGTGCCGACTGACGGTCGCGTCCCAGACTTGTGTCGTGCGCCCGAGATGCGCCGGCTTCGCGACGCAGGTCAGCGTCCCTTCGCGCGCGGTGCCGAGAAAATTGGTCTTCAATTCGATCGTCGTGAAATTCTCCGCCCCCACCGGCATGTGCGCGATGCAGCCGTAGCCGCATGCGGTGTCGGCCAGCGCGACGACCGTCGCCGCGTGCAGGTAACCGTTGGGCGCAAGCAGCTCCGGCCGGATGTCGAGCTCGGCGACGAGCATGCCCTGCTCGACCGCCATCACGCGAAAGCCGAAGAGCCCCGGAAGCCGGCCCACGCCGCGCTGCTTCGCAGACTCAAGGGTGAACTCGGGACGCAACGACATCCGATCTCCTGTAGCCGCAGCAATTCGCGGCGCGTGCGCGTGGCAAGGCTGCCCTGTTACAACCGCTGCTCGACCCAGCCCGCGACCGACTTCAGCGCCGCCGGCAATGCGGCGGCGTCGGTGCCGCCCGCCTGCGCCATGTCGGGCCGGCCGCCGCCCTTGCCGCCGACCTGCTGCGCGACGTGATTGACGAGCTCGCCCGCCTTCACCTTCGCCGTCAGGTCCGCGGTGACGCCGGCGATCAGCGTCACCTTGCCGTCCGAGACGGAGGACAGGACGATCGCCGCGCTTTTCAGGCGATCCTTGAGCTTGTCCATCGTCTCGCGCAGCGCCTTCGCGTCGGCGCCGTCGAGCGTCACCGCGAGCACCTTCGCGCCCTTGACGTCGACCGCGCTGCTCCGCGAGATCGTCGCCCGCGCTGGCCGCGGCCTTCGTCTTGAGTCGCGTGAGAGCTCCCGCTCGGCGTTGCGCGCGCTCTCCTGCAGCTGCGCGATCCGCGCGTCGATCTCGGCGATCGGCACCTTCAGCGCGGCGGCGGCGGCCTGAAGCGCGGCCTCCTGCGCCTGCACCCATTCGAGCGCGTTCTCGCCGGTGACGGCCTCGACGCGGCGGATGCCGGCGGCCACGCCGCCCTCGCCGACGATCTTGAAGAAGCCGATGTCGCCGGTGCGCGCGACGTGCGTGCCGCCGCAGAATTCGCGCGAGCTGCCGATGTCGAGGACGCGCACCTGGTCGCCGTATTTCTCCCCGAAGAGCATCACCGCGCCGGACTTCTGCGCCTCTTCGATCGGCATCACCCGCGCCTGCGTCGGCGCGTTGCCGATGATCTCGCGGTTGACGATTGCCTCCACGCGGCGGATCTCGTCGTCGGTCATCGGCGCGTTGTGCGCGAAGTCGAAGCGCGTCTTGTCGGGGTCGACCAGCGAGCCCTGCTGCTGGACGTGACCGCCCAGCACCTCGCGCAGCGCCTTGTGCATCAGATGCGTCGCCGAGTGATTGCGCATCGTGCGCGCCCGCGCCGCATGATCGACGTTCGCCGCGACCGTGTCTCCCAGCTTCAGCTCACCCGTCTTCACCACGCCCAGGTGGCCGAAGACGTCCGGCTGGATCTTCTGCGTGTCGTCGACGGCAAAAAGCGTGAGGCAGGCGCCGCCCTTGGTGAGCTCCCCGCGGTCGCCGACCTGCCCGCCCGACTCCGCGTAGAACGGCGTCTGCGAGAGCACGACCATGCCGCGCTCGCCGCTGCCGAGCGCATCGACCGCCGAGCCTTCGCGGTAGAGCGCGATCACGCGCCCCTCGTCCGAGAGCGTGTCGTAGCCGCGGAAGAGCGTCTTCGGCCCCGAGTATTCGAGCTGCGCGTCGACCTTGAACTGGCTCGCGGCGCGCGCGCGCTCGCGCTGCGCAGTCATCGCCTTCTCGAATCCGGCCTCGTCGACCTTGACGCTGCGCTCCCGGCAGACGTCGGCGGTCAAGTCGAACGGAAAGCCGAACGTGTCGTACAGCGTGAACGCCGTCTCGCCGTCGAGCTCGCGCCGGCCGGATTTCTCGACCGCGGCGAGCGCCTCGTTCAGGATCTTCATCCCGTGCTCGATCGTCTCGCCGAAGCGCTCCTCCTCCTGCTTCAGCACCTGCGCGACGCGGGCCTTGTTCTTGCGCAGTTCGGGATACGCGTCGCCCATCGTGCGGTCGAGATCCTCGACCAATTTGTGGAAGAACGGCTGGCGCTGGCCGAGCTGGTAGCCGTGGCGAATCGCGCGGCGAATGATCCGGCGCAGCACGTAGCCGCGGCCCTCGTTCCCCGGGATGACGCCATCGACGACCAGGAAAGCGCAGGCGCGGATGTGGTCGGCGATCACGCGCAGCGACGGGTTGAGATAGTCCTTCGCACCGGTCTCGCGCACCGCGGCGCGGATCAGAACCTGGAAGAGGTCGATCTCGTAGTTGCTGTGCACGCGCTGTAGCACCGCAGCGAGGCGCTCCAATCCCATTCCCGTGTCGACGCACGGCGCAGGAAGCGGGGTGAGCTTGCCCGCGGCGTCGCGATCGAACTGCATGAACACGAGATTCCAGATCTCGATGTAGCGGTCGCCCTCGGATTCGGGCGATCCCGGCGGCCCGCCCCACACTTCGGGGCCATGGTCGTAGAAGATCTCGGAGCACGGCCCGCACGGACCGGTCTCGGCCATCTGCCAGAAGTTGTCGCTCGCGTATTTCGCGCCCTTGTTGTCGCCGATGCGCACGCAGCGCTCGGGCGGCACGCCGATTTCCTTCGTCCAGATGTCGTAGGCGTCGTCGTCGTCGATGTAGACGGTGGTCCACAGCTTTTCCGGCGCCAGCCCGTAGACACGCGTCAGCAGGTCCCACGAGTAGCGGATCGCCTCGCGCTTGAAGTAATCGCCGAACGACCAGTTGCCCAGCATCTCGAAGAACGTGTGGTGCCGCGCCGTGTAGCCGACGTTCTCGAGGTCGTTGTGCTTGCCGCCGGCGCGCAGGCAGCGCTGCACGGACACCGCGCGGACGTACGGGCGCTTGTCGATGCCGAGAAAGACGTCCTTGAACTGGACCATCCCGGAATTGGTGAAGAGCAACGTCGGATCGTTCGCCGGAACGAGCGACGAGCTGGCGACCCGGGTATGCCCGTTCTCTTCGAAGTAGCGGAGGAACGTCTGGCGGATCTCGGCGGCAGTCATTGCGTGCGTGTCGCGCGCCCCGCGTGACGGGACGGAGCGCAGGGCGATGGAAAGCCGCTATTTTACCGTGCCGGATGGCGCGGCAGGTCGCCGGAGTCGTCGTCCGCCGGAGGCGGATTGCGCAGAGCCTGAAGATCGCCGACAGCGCGAAGCCGCGGCTTTGCAGAAATCGGATCTGCCGCGCTTTTTCGCGGTCATTGTTGGGCGGCACGCCGAACCGGCGCCGCCAGAGCGCGACGAGCGCTTCGGCGTCGTCGACGTCGTGCAGGGACAGCGCGCCCGCGGCCGCATCGGCCGACACGCCCTTGGCCTTCAGCGTCTCGCCGATCGCGCGCCGGCTGTAGGCGCCTGCCTTCTGCCGGACCACCGCATGCGCGAAATCGCGCGTCCGACAACAGTCCCTGCTGCGCCAGCTGCTCGAGCGCGGAATCGACCTCGTCGGGCGACACGTCGCCCTTGAGCAGGCGCGTGCGAAGCTCGGCGCGAGAGTATTCGCGGCGCGCCAGGTGGGCGACCGCCTGCGCCTTGACCGTCCTTGCCGGTTTGGGCGTCCGAGCCGGGCGGCGCGGGCGCTCGTCGATCACCGCTAGCCGTTCACCGACGCGACGGTCCGCAATCCGGCGCAGACACGTGACCGCCTGCTGCCCTAGACCTCCGGCGCCGGCTCGCCACGGGCGCGCAGCGCGCCGGGCACCGGGACGCCGACCTTGACGCGGATCCTGTTCTCGATCTCCTGCGCAATCTCCGGATGCTCGCGCAGGAATTCGCGGGCATTGTCCTTCCCCTGCCCGATCTTTTCGCCGTTGTACGCGTACCACGCGCCGGACTTCTCGACGATGTCGTGCACGACACCGAGCTCGACGATCTCGCCTTCGCGCGAAATGCCCTCGCCGTAGAGGATGTCGAACAATGCCTCGCGGAAGGGCGGCGACACCTTGTTCTTGACGACCTTGACGCGCGTCTCGTTGCCGATGACCTCGTCGGCCTTCTTGATCGATCCGATGCGGCGGATGTCGAGCCGCACCGACGCGTAGAACTTGAGCGCGTTGCCGCCGGTGGTCGTCTCCGGATTGCCGAACATCACGCCGATCTTCATGCGGATCTGGTTGATGAACACGACAAGCACGTTGGCGCGCTTGATGTTGGCGGTGAGCTTGCGCAGCGCCTGGCTCATGAGGCGCGCCTGCAGCCCGGGGAGCACGTCGCCCATCTCGCCTTCGATCTCGGCCTTGGGAACGAGCGCCGCGACCGAATCGATGACGATGATGTCGACCCCGCCCGAGCGGACCAGCATGTCGGCGATCTCGAGCGCCTGCTCGCCCGTGTCGGGCTGCGAGATCAGGAGCTCGCCGACGTTGACGCCCAGCTTGCCGGCGTAGACGGGGTCGAGCGCGTTCTCGGCGTCGATGTAGGCGGCGGTGCCGCCTGCTTTTTGCACCTGCGCGACGACCTGCAGCGAGAGCGTGGTCTTGCCCGAGGATTCGGGACCGTAGATCTCGACGACGCGGCCGCGCGGAAGCCCGCCGCAGCCCAGCGCGATGTCGAGGCCGAGCGAGCCGGTCGAGACGACCTGGAGGTCGTTCTGGACCTGGGACTCGCCCATTTTCATGATCGAGCCCTTGCCGAACTGCTTTTCGATCTGGGCCAGCGCGGCGGCGAGCGCCTTGGATTTTTGGTCGTCCATTGAATTGTCGAGGGGCATGATCGGGATCTCCGGAGTATCGCCCGGCGGCCTGGCGGCCGGGAAGGCGGGCGGTACATAGTGCGATGATGGCATAGAACGATCGTTCGATGCAATCCCCCGGACGGTCGAGGCGGGCCGCTCCGCCTTCGAGCCCCCCAATCGACTCGGGAAGACCCGGAATTCGGGTCCGCCTTCGGCCCCGCCCACTGAGGGGCGGGGGCGCGGCGGCCTAGCCGGCCCGGATTCGGGCGAGCAGGCCCTGGAGCGCGGCGACCACGGTGGCCTCCCGGACCGCCGCCCGGTCGCCGGGGAAATGGCGCGTCTCCGCTTCCACCGGCCCTCCCCGGCGGGCAAAAGCGAGGCAGACCATCCCGACCGGTTTCTGCGCCGTTCCGCCTGCGGGACCGGCGACGCCGGTGACGGCGACGGCAAGTTCGGCGGTGCTGTGCGCAATCATTCCGTCCGCCATTTCGCGGGCCACCGCTTCGCTGACCGCGCCTTCCGACCACAGCGTTTCCGGCCGCACGCCGAGGAGGTCAATCTTGGCGTCGTTGGAATAGGTGACCACGCCGCGCTCGAACCAGTCCGAGCTGCCGGGCACATCCGTGATCGCGCCGGCGATGAGGCCGCCGGTGCAGGATTCTGCGGTTGCGACCTTGACGCTTCGGCGGACGAGTTCGCGACCGAGTTGCGCGGCAAGCGGATACGTGGCCTCGCTCATGCAGCCCCCTCGCGAAGTTTTCTGTCCGTCGCGGCGCTCTGCGGACTGGTGCCAATCATTCACAAGCCCCGGGCAGGCCTCGGTAGTGATACGTGTAAATCGTGGCGAATCCCAGCTTGCGATAGATGGCGAGCGCCGGCGCATTGTCCGCGCTGACCTGAAGATACGCGGCGTGCGCGCCGTGCTGCCATGCCCACGACATGAGCCAAGCGCAGGCGAGCGTCGCGTGGCCCCGGCCGCGCGCGTCCTCCGCGGTGACGACGTCGTAGATGCCGGCGAGCTCGCCCTCGACGGCGACCTGCGCGGTGCAAACGACGCGCTCGCCGTCGCGGACGACGACGAAGCGCTTGCCGAGCGGCGAGTGCGCGATCCGCTCGAAATGCGCGTCGCGCTGCTGCGGCGTGGATCGGCGCAGATCCGTCACCGCATCGACGAACGCCTGCGCATCGGGCGCCGAGAGCGCGACGCCCGGGCCGCAATCCGGAACTTCCGGCGCCGTTTCGAGCGCGCGCGCCTGCACCAGCGTCTCCTCGAACGCGACATAGCCGCGCGCCGCGAGCGCGTCCTCGAGCCCGGCCGGTCGGTCGAAAGGCGTCATCCGGAAAAGGATCGGCAGGCCGTGCTGCGAGAACACGCTCTCGCAGTGCGCGAATTTCCGGTCGAGCGGAAGCGTCGAGCCGAAATGCGCATTGACGCTGCGCGCGCGTTTCGCCTTGCCGGGGGACACGCGCAGCAGCCAGCCGTCGTAGAAGAGCTGCCGCTGCGTCTGCAGCGCGTTCAGTCCGGCCTCCTCGATTCGCCTGGCGTCGAGGCCGTTCGCGGCTCGTGCCCGTCGCGGCGCTCATCCGGCCACCCGCTGCCAGAGCGCGAGCACCAGCAGCGTGTACCCGGCCGCGATCAGGTCGTCCAGCATGACTCCGAGCCCGTTCTTCATCGCCGCGTCGACGTTGCGGATCGGCGGCGGCTTCACGATGTCGAACACGCGAAAGAGGAGGAAGGCGAACGCGACGTGCAGCGCGCCGTCGCCGACGAAATAGAGCACGAGCAGGAAGGCGACGACTTCGTCCCAGACGATCGAGCCGTGGTCGGGGACGCCGAGGTCCCGCCCCGTCACCGCCGCCGCCCAGATGCCGATCGCCGCCGATGCAACGATCACCGCGAGGAACACACCGTCCGGAACGTGAGCACGCAGCACCAGCGCGAGCGGGATCGCGACGAGCGTGCCGACGGTGCCCGGCGCGACCGGCGACAATCCGGCGCCGAAGCCGAGCGCGATGACGTGCGCGGGATGGCTCATCAGGAATTGCACCGACGGCGCGGGCGCCTTCATCGCGCCGCGGCCGCGAAGTGATCGAACGCACGCGGCACTTCCGCGAGCGGCGCGCCCGCTTCGTCGATGACGGCAAGGCCCCCGTCGCGCGTGATCGAGCCGATGCGCGAAAGCGGCAGCGCGAGTCGCTCTGCGATCGCGGCGATCTTCGGACGGGCATTGACGGCCGCGGTGAAGCAGAGCTCGTAATCGTCCCCGCCCGCGAGCAGGCATTCGAGCGCCAGCGCCCGCTCGGCGCCGGAGAGCATCCGGTCGAGGACCGCCGATCGCGGCACGCAGGCGAGGTCGATCGTCGCACCCGCCTTCGAGCGCTCGAGGATGTGGCCGAGATCGCCGGTGAGGCCGTCGGACACATCGATGGCGGCGGTCGCGACTCCGCGCAGCGCCACGCCCAGATCGACGCGCGCGGTCGGCGTGTCGAGGCGCGCCGCTGCACGCGATCGCCGTCGCCGCATCGAGTTGCGCGCGACCCTGTCGTATCCGCCACCGCGAGCGCGGCGTCGCCCAGCGTGCCCGACACGTAGACGTCGTCGCCGGGCACCGCCCCGCCGCGCGTCAGCGCCATTCCCTCCGGCACCTCGCCCAGGATCGTGACGCAGAGATTGAGCGGGCCACGCGTCGTGTCGCCCCCGACGACGTCGACGCCGTGCGCATCGGCCAGCGCGAAGAACCCGCGCGCGAACGCCGTGAGCCACGCCACGTCGTCGTCGGGCAGCGCTCCGGCGAGCAGCGCCCAGCGTGGCGTCGCCCCCATCGCCGCCATGTCGGACAGGTTGACGGCAAGCGTCTTGTGGCCGAGGCGCTCCGGTTCGGTGTCGAAGAAGAAGTGACGACCCGCGACCAGCATGTCGACCGACACCGCGATCTGGCAGCCCGGCGCCGGCGCGAGCAGCGCCGCATCGTCGCCGACTCCGAGGACGACCGCCTTCGATCGCGGCGGCCGCGAGAAGAATCGCGCGATCAGCTCGAACTCGTTCACGCCGGAATTATAGGAGATGCGCCGTTCCGCGCCGGGCGGGCTCCGCTCGCGCGCCACCGCAGGCGGCGCTACCTGCACCGGCTCACGCGACGCCGGCTGCGCGCTTCTCGGCGTCGATCTCGCTCGCGCGCGCGCTCGCGGCGATCTTGTCGAGGACGCCGTTGACGAAGCGGTGGCCGTCGGTGCCGCCGTAGGACTTGGCGAGCTCCACCGCCTCGTTGATCGCGACGCGATACGGAATCTCGGGCCGGTGCGCGAGCTCCCACGCGCCCATCGCGATCAGCGCGCGTTCGATCGGCGAGAGCTCGGCGACGCGGCGGTCGGTGAGCGGAAGCTCCTTCGTGAGCGATTCGAACTCGGCGACGACGCCCGACCACATCGCGTCGAAATACGCCGCGTCGCAATTGCGAAATCCGGACGCCTCGACGAGGTGCTCGCGAATGGCGTCCGGCGCATTGCCGGACAGCTGGCGCTGGTAGAGCCCCTGCAGGACGAACTCGCGGGCGCGGCGGCGCGGCGTGACCCGCATCACGCGACCTCGTCGATCGCGTCCTGCAGGTTGGCGAGCTCGAGCGCGGCCCGCGCGGCCTCGTATCCCTTGCCGTCGGCGCGCGCACGCGCCTGCTCGTCCGTGTCGGTCGTGAGGATGCCGTTGCCCACGGGAATGCCGAATTCGAGCTGCACGCTGGCGACGCCGGCGGCCGATTCGTTGGCGACGATCTCGAAGTGATACGTGTCGCCGCGGATGACGGCGCCCACCGCGACCAGCGCGTCGAACTCGCCGCTCTGCGCGAGGCGCTGCAGCGCAAGCGGGGCTTCGAGCGCGCCGGGGACGGTCACGACCAGGACGTCGCGCTCGGCCACGCCGGCCTCCGTGAGCGCACGCAGCGCGCCCGCGAGGACTGTCTCGCCGATTTCAGCGTTGAAACGCGAGAGGACCACGGCGACGCGGCGGCCGTCACCGTTGACATTGGGAGCGATGCGCTGGATGGGCATGGGAACAGGGACGGATGCGCGCGCCGGCCCGGCGCGCCGCGAATCAGGGCCGCTCAGGACGCATTCGCGAGCGGCGGCTCGATGAACCCCGTGACCTCGAGGTCGTAGCCCGTCATGCTGGGCATCTTGCGCGGCTTGGCCATCAGTCGCATCTTGCCGACGTTGAGGTCGCGCAGGATCTGCGCACCGATGCCGTAGTTGCGCAGGTCGACCTTCGCCGAGATCGGCGGATCGTCGGCGAGCGCGCGGCGGCGGAGCTCGGCGGCGCTCTCCGGATGCGGCAGCAGCACGAGCACGCCGCGCCCCGCCTTGGCGATCGCCTCGAGCGCGGCGGGAATCGCCCACGAATGCGAAGTACTGCCCGCGTCGAGCAGGTCCATCAGCGACACGGGCTCGTGCACGCGCACCAGCGTCTCGGTGTCGGCGCTGATGGGCCCCCGCGTCACGGCGAGGTGCGTCGCGTCGGAGAGCTTGTCGCGGTAGACGACGAGCCGGAACGCGCCCTGCGGCGTCGTGATGGGGCGCTCGGCGATGCGCTCGACCAGCCGCTCGGTGCGGCTGCGGTAATGGATGAGGTCGGCGATCGTTCCGATCTTCAGACCCTGCGCGCGCGCGAAATCGACGAGGTCGGGCAGGCGCGCCATCGTCCCGTCGTCCTTCATGATTTCGCAGATCACGGCGGCGGGCGTGCAGCCGGCGAGTCGGGCGAGGTCGCAGCCGGCCTCGGTATGGCCCGCGCGAGAGAGGACACCGCCCGGCTCGGCCATCACCGGGAAGATGTGGCCCGGCTGCACGATGTCGGCGGGCTTCGCGTCCGCCGCGATCGCAGCGCGCACGGTACGCGCGCGGTCGGCCGCGGAAATCCCCGTGGTGACGCCTTCGGCGGCCTCGATCGACAGCGTGAAATTGGTGCCGTGCGACGACAGGTTTGTCGACACCATCAGCGGCAGCCCAAGCTGACGGCAGCGTTCGGCGGTCAGCGTGAGGCAGATGAGGCCGCGCGCGTTGCGCGCCATGAAATTGATCGCTTCCGGCGTGACGAAATCGGCAGCCAGCACGAGATCGCCCTCGTTCTCGCGGTCTTCCTCGTCGACGAGGACGACCATGCGTCCGGCCTTGAGCTCGGCGATGATTTCGGGGGTCGGCGTGAGGGTCATGGCAGCACGGTCCGGCAAAGCCGTCATTCTACCCGCGTCGGGAGCACGCCGAACATGCCATTCGGGCCGCGCGAAGATCCTGTGGCGTCAAATACCGACGGGACGGAAGTGCGCACTCGCGATCCGGACGTGCTCGCGATGCGGAATGTCGCGGTGGCGATACCACGCATTCATCGCGTCGCCGGCGCATGCAGGCTGCCGTGCCACAATGCGCGCAGCGCGCGTTCGACCTCACGCGCCTCAACCCCCGGCGAGGCGCCGGCGTCGGAAGGCGTCGCCGTGCGCTCGGCGCCGGCGCCACGCGCAAGCGAGATCTGCCAGAGTCCCAGGATCAGCGCATAACTGCGCCGCAGCAGCGCGGAGCCCTCTCCCCGTGCGAGCTCTCCGAACCGCCGTTCCAATCCCGCACCCGCGCGTTCCAGTCGATCGGCCATGCGCCGGTGGAAGGCCATGCCGAGCGCATCGGGACCGCTCATCGAGATCGCGCCGAAGGCGCGCCATGCCAACGGCAGGAAAAGCGGCGGCTCGACCACGTGGCGCCGCATCACCGCAAGCATGGCGTCGAGGGTCACCGGTCCCGGTCCCTCGAGAAGCGCGTCGATGGCGCGGAAATAGCGGTCGATGCCGCGCTCGTGCACCGCGAGCAGAAGATCCTCCTTGCTGCGGAAATAGAGGTAGACCGTGCCTTTGGCGAGCCGCGCTTCCTGCGCGACGTCGGCGACGCTCGCGGCGTGTTCCGGCGAGCGCAGCAGCAGCGCTTCGGTGGCGTCGAGAATCGCGTCGTGCCGTTGCCGCTTGTCGTGGGCCTGAATGGCGCGTTGGCGGATGACCATTGACGACTCCCACGGAAGACTCTCATCAAATGACCGTTGGTCACTTAATGCCGAATCGAAGTGCGCGTCAAGAGGTGCATCTCACGAGCCGATGCCCGGACAAAGGTTCAGAACAGGGCGAGGGTTTCGCGCGTCAGCGTGCTGGCGCCGTCAGCGTATTCCGCCAGGATGCTGAAGTGATCGCAGCCCGGAACGATCAGCGGGGCCGTGGCCCCGGCCGGCCGGCTCTGCGGCCAGCGATCCCACTGCATCCACGTCTGCCGCAGGAACTCCGCAGTCTCGCTGGCGCCGACCGCGAGCAGGAGCGGCGCGCCCGACCCCGGTGAAAGGAAGGCCGGCGAGAGCCGCAGCGCTTCTCCGGCGTCGAGCTTCAGATCGACATTGAACGAGAACAGCACGAGCGGCGTGAGGTCGTGGACGCCCGAGACCGACACCGCGCCCGCGAACGTGCGCGAATCGAGGCCGAGCGCTGCCGGGTCGGTCGCGAGCAGCATCGCCGCGAGATGACCGCCCGCCGAATTGCCGCCGACGACGATCCGCGCCGGTGAAGCGCCGTGCCTGCCGCCCTCGCGGGCAAGCCACGCGACCGCGCGCCGGCATGCATCGACGATCGCGGCAACCGTGACCTCAGGGCAGAGGTCGTAGTTGACGGAGGCGAAGGCGAGGCCCTGCGCCACAAACGGCGCCGCGACGAACGAGACGTCGCTCTTGTCGAGCGCGCGCCAGTAGCCGCCGTGGAAGAACACGAACGTTCCGCGCGGTGCGCCGACCGGCAGGAACAGGTCCAGGGCTTCCTTCGGGCCGGGACCGTAGCGCAGGTCGGCGCGATGCGAGAGGGCTGCGCGCGCCACCGCCGATTTCTCCGCGTACCACGCGAACCAGCGCGGGTGGTCGGGCACCGCGGCGCGATTGTTGTAGCCGCGCTCGACGAACTCCGGCGTGTAGCCGGTGAGCGCTGCCGTGCTCACGCAGCCCCTGGCGTGATGGTGACGGCCAGCGTGCCGAGGCCGTCGATCGCGCCGACCAGCCGGTCCCCGGCGACGACGGTACCAACGCCGGCGGGCGTCCCGGTGAAGACGAGGTCGCCCGGCAGGAGCTCGTAGTAGCGCGACAGGAAATGCAGCGTGTGCGCGACGTCCCAGATCATGTCGGCGAGGTCGCCGGTCTGGCGACGCGCGCCGTTGACGTCCAGCGAGATCGTGCCGCGCGACGGGTGCCCGACGGCGGCGACGGGATGAATCGGCGCGATGGGCGCCGCCTGCGCGAACGATTTGCCGATGTCCCACGGACGCTTCTTCTCGCGCATCTCGTTCTGCAGGTCGCGCCGCGTCATGTCGAGGCCGACCGCGTAGCCCCAGACGATGTCGAGCGCGCGTTCCGGCGCGAGATCGACGCCGCGCGCGCCGATCGCCACGACCAGCTCGATCTCGTGGTGCAGGTTCGCGGTCGCGAGCGGATAGCGCATCCGGCCCGACCGCCGGCGGCACCACGGGCAGCACCGCGTCGGCGGGCTTGGTGAAGAAGAACGGCGGCTCCTTCGCCGCGTCGCCGCCCATTTCCTTCGCGTGCTCGGCGTAATTGCGCCCGACGCAGTAGATGTGACGCACGGGAAAGCGCTCCGCGCTGCCGTGGACCGGCACCGACGGCGGGTCCCACGCAGGAATCGAGAAGGTCATCGAGTCACTCTTGTGTTGCCGCGTCGGCAGGACCCGCGCGGAGTCCCGTCCACTCAGGACTCCGCATCGGGCTGCTTCGCGGGCGCGGCGACGGCGAACGCCGGCAGCGCGAGGCACGCGGCCTCGATGCGCGTAAGCGTCGGGTATGGCGCCAGGTCGATCGAAAACCGGCGTGCGTTGGCAACCTGCGGAACGAGACAGATGTCGGCGAGTGTCGGCGCGTCACCGTGGCAGAAGCGCCCCGTCGCCTTGTCGCGCGCGAGACTCGTTTCCAGCGCCTCGAGACCGGTGTCGACCCAATAGCGGTACCAGCCGTCCTTCTGCGATTCGGTGACGCCCAGGGTGCCGGTGAGGTAGTTCAGGACGCGCAGGTTGTTGAGCGGATGGATGTCGCAGGCGATGGCGAGGGCGATGCCGCGCACTCGGGCGCGGCTCGCGGGATCGGCCGGCAGGAACGGCGGCTGCGGGTGCGTCTCGTCCAGCCATTCGAGGATCGCGAGCGACTGCGTGAGCACGTCGCCCCCATCCGTGACGAGCATCGGCACGAGGCCCTGCGGATTGAGCGCGAGGTAGCTCTCGTCGCGCTGCGCGCCGCGTCGCAGGTGGACGAACACGCGCTCGGGTGCCTGCGACTTGAGGTTGAGCGCGATGCGGACGCGGTACGCGGCCGACGAGCGGAAGTAGTCGTAGAGCTTCATCGCGTCAGACCGGCAGCAGCTTTGCGTCAGAAGGCGGCGATGCCCGTCTGCGCGCGGCCGAGGATCAGCGCGTGGATGTCGTGCGTGCCTTCATAGGTGTTGACGGTCTCCAGATTCAGCACGTGACGGATCACGTGAAATTCGTCGACGATGCCGTTGCCGCCATGCATGTCGCGCGCCATCCGCGCGATGTCCAGCGCCTTGCCGCACGAATTGCGCTTCATGATCGACGTGATTTCCGGCGCCGCCTTGCCCTCGTCCTTGAGGCGGCCGAGACGCAGACAGCCCTGAAGGCCAAGCGTGATCTCGGTCATCATGTCAGCCAGCTTCTTCTGGATCAGCTGGTTCGCCGCGAGCGGCTTGCCGAACTGCGTGCGGTCGAGCGTGTACTGGCGCGCCGCGTGCCAGCAGAATTCGGCGGCGCCGAGCGCGCCCCAGGCGATGCCGTAGCGCGCCGCGTTGAGGCAGCCGAACGGCCCCTTGAGGCCATGCACATTGGGCAGCAGGTTTTCCTGCGGCACGAACACTTCGTCCATCACGATCTCGCCGGTGACCGACGTGCGCAGGCTGAACTTGCCTTCGATCTTCGGCGCCGTGAGCCCCTTCATGCCCTTTTCAAGGATGAAGCCACGGATGATTCCGTCGTCGGTCTTCGCCCACACGATGAACACGTCGGCGATCGGCGAATTCGAGATCCACATCTTCGAGCCGGAAAGCGAATAGCCGCCCATCGCGCCACGGGCGCGCGTCACCATGCTGCCCGGGTCCGAGCCGTGATTGGGCTCGGTCAGGCCGAAGCAGCCGATCCATTCGCCGGTGGCAAGCTTCGGCAGGTATTTCCGGCGCTGCGCGTCTGAGCCGTAGGTGAAGATCGGGAACATGACGAGCGAGCTCTGCACGCTCATCATCGAGCGATAGCCCGAGTCGACGCGCTCGACTTCGCGCGCGATGAGCCCGTAGCAGACGTAATTCAGTCCCGAGCCCCCGTACTCCGAAGGAATCGTCGCGCCGAGAAGCCCCAGCGCGCCCATTTCCGGAAAGATCGCCGGATCGGAGTGCTCGTGGCGGAACGCGTCGGTCACCCGGGGCAGCAGCTTCTCCTGCGCGTACGCGTACGCGGCGTCGCGCACCATCCGCTCTTCCTCGCTGAGCTGTTCGTTCAGGAGCAACGGGTCGTCCCAGGCGAAGCGGGCCTTGGCGGCGTGGACAGGCTTTTCTGGAGCGTTCATCGCTGGACTCCGGGGAATGGCGCCGGCGGCGGCGCAGTCGGCGCACGCAACCAATCGGGTGGGGGATTATGGCGCGGCGTCCGGCGGCGTGCCAGCGGCCGCGACCCCGGACGACGCCTTGACTTGACCAAGGGCCTGTTAACGCTATGTCTGCGAGATGCGTTGCGGAGCCAGAAACGGCCGGGCGCGCGGCGCGAAACGAAGCCGGGCCGGCCGCCCGGCGAGGCTTTGCAACAAAGCGAACGGCCGTTTTGGCCGCAACCCGAAGGGAATGGGCGGCCTGGGGCGCCACTCTACGTTGCTTTCCTCGCGAAGACACCCGGTCTTGGCCTCGTCAAGCGCCTTGATTGGCGCCCCATGCCACCCGTTCGCATCCGTAGACATAGCGTTAGCAGGCCCTAAATCAGGTTTCGCCGGATCCGGCCGCGGGAATCACGGCGGTCGCCTCGATCTCGAGGCGCGCGCCCTCCTCGACCAGCCCTGCGACCGCGACCGCGCTCATTGCCGGATAGTGCGCGCCGATCACATCTCGGTAGACCGCGCCCAGCGCCTTCAGGCTCGCGAGGTATTCCTGCTTGTCCGTCACGTACCAGGTCATTCGCGCGATGTGCTCCGGTCGCGCGCCGGCCTCGGCGAGCACCGCGACGATGTTCGTAAGCGCCTGGCGCGCCTGGCCGACGAAGTCGTCCGCTTCGAAACGCTGCTGCGCGTTCCAGCCGACCTGGCCCGCGACGAAGACCAACCGGCCCGACGCGGCGACGCCGTTGGAATAGCCTTTCGCGGGAGCCCACCCCGGGGGTTGCAGCATCTGCATCGTCTTCTCCGTCATGTCATTCGCCGCCCGCATGGAAGCGCTCGAGTCTCGCGCGCAATTCGCTGCCTATCGGCACCGGCCGCTTAGTGGCCAAGTCCATCTGCACGACGACGAGGCGAACGCTCGCGCGCGCCTCGCCGCCGCAATCGAATTCGAACGCGAGCCGCAGCGACGCGCCGCCGATCTCCGCGACGCTGACCGCGATCTCGAGGACGTCGCCCTGCCGCGACGGCGCGTGGAAGTCGATTTCCGCCTTCACCACCGGAAGACCCAATCCGAGGTCGCGCACCGAACGGTCGAACGGCCAGTCGAGCGCGTCGCGCAGCCAGTCCTCCTCGGCCTCGTGCACGAAGTCGAGGAAGCGCGGATAGAAGACGAATCCGGCGGGATCGCATTGGCCGAAGCCGACACGGCGCGTGGTGACGAAGCGATTGGGGCTCATGCGTCGCCGCGCCGCCTGGCCTCGTCCAGCTCGCGCAGTCTCGCGCGCTGCAGCTTGCCCGTACCCGTGCGCGGCAGGCTTTCGAGATAGTCGATCGCGCGCGGATACTTGTAGGGCGCGATCTCGCGCTTGACGAAATCCTGTAGGTCGCGCGTCATCGCCTCCCCTGCCGTGAAACCGGGCCGCAGCACGACGAACGCCTTGACGACCTGGCCGCGCTCGGCGTCGGGCGAGGCGACGACACCGCATTCGGCCACCGCGGGATGCGCGAGCAGCGCGCTTTCGACCTCCGGCCCGCCGATGTTGTAGCCCGCACTGATGATCATGTCGTCGGTGCGCCCCTGATACGAGAAATAGCCGTCGGCATCCATCAGGTACGCGTCGCCCGTGTAGTTCCAGCCGTCGCGCACGTAGCTCGACTGCCGGTCGTCGGCGAGGTACCGGCACCCGGTCGGACCCTTCACCGCGAGCCTGCCCACCTGTCCGGCGGGCAGCGGCGCCCCCGCGTCGTCCATTACGCATGCGCGGTATCCGGGAACCACGGTGCCGGTCGCGCCCGGTCGCGCGTGCGCCTCGTCGTGCGAAATGAAGATGTGGAACATCTCGGTCGCACCGATGCCGTCGATGATCTCGATGCCGGTGGCGTCCTTCCAGCGCTTTCGGGTCGAGGCGGGCAGCGCTTCGCCCGCCGACACGCACTTGCGCAGCGACGACAGGTCGTGCTGGCCGACGGCGGACGCCATCGCGCGGTAGGACGTCGGCGCGGTGAACAGCACCGTCGCGCGATGCTGCGCGGCGACGGCTGCAAGCGCGTCCGGCGCGGGCCGCTCGACCAGCAGCGTCGCCGCGCCGATCGACAACGGGAACAACAGGAGGCCGCCCAGCCCGAACGTGAACGCGAGCGGCGGGCTGCCGGTGAAGAGATCGTCGGGCGACGCCCGCAGCGTGTGCAGGGGCCAGCAGCGGCACGCGGCAATCAGATCGCGGTGGAAATGCATCGTCCCCTTCGGCTTGCCGGTGGTCCCCGACGTGAACGCGATCACGCAGGTGTCGTCGGCTGCGGTGTCGACATCGGGAAACGTCGGCGGCTTCGTCGCCATCAGGGTCTCGAGGTCGGTCGCACCCGTGCCGCCGAACAGCATGACCGACCTCAGCGTCGGGCAGCTGGGCCGGGCCGCGTCGAGATCCTCGGCGAGGCGTGCGTCGCACAGCGCGTGCGAGATCTCGGCCTTGGTGACGATGTCGGTCAGCTCCTTCGCGCGAAGCAACGGCATCGAGCCCACCGCGATGCCGCCCGCCTTCAGCACGCCGAACCAGCAGGCCGCGATCATCGGATTGTTGGGTGCCCGAAGCAGCACGCGGTTGCCGGGGACGAGGCCCAGATCCTCGGTCAGGACGCGCGCGATGCGATTGGATTGCGCGAGGAGCTCGCGATACGTCCAGCGCAGCCCTCCCGGGGCGAGGACCGCCGCGCGATCACCCCAGCCGCGCTCGACGGCGCAGTCGAGCAGCTCGGTCGCGACGTTCATCCGCGACGGAATCGAAAGCTCCGGCAGCTCGAAGATCAGCTCCGGCCACTGATCGCGCGGCGGCAGGTGGTCGCGGGCGTAGGTGTCGACTTGAGCCGTCATCGCTTCCGCCGCGGAAACGCGTCCAGCAGCTCGCGAGCGACGATGAGCTTCTGCACCTCGGTCGCGCCCTCGTAGATGCGCAGCGCGCGAATCTCCCGGTAGAGCCGCTCGACGGCCTGCCCTCGCGTGACGCCGAGACCGCCGTGCAGCTGCACCGCGGCGTCGATCACCTGCTGCGCCGATTCCGTGGCGTTCATCTTGGCCATCGCCACTTCCTTCGTCGCGCGCGTCCTGCGCACGTCCGCCTGCCACGCGGCGCGGTAGGTGAGCAGCGCCGCGGCGTCGATCGCCGTGGCCATGTCGGCGAGCGTCGCCTGCGTGAGCTGCAGGTCCGCGAGCACGCCGCCGAACATCGGGCGGGATCGGGCGTAGCGGATTGACTCAGCCAGCGCGCGCCGCGCGAATCCCAGCGCGGCGGCGGCGACCGACACGCGGAAGATGTCGAGTGTCCGCATCGCGAGCTTGAATCCCTCGCCCTCGCCGCCGATGAGCGCGTCGGCGCCAAGCCGGCATTCCCTGAATTCGAGCCGCGCCAGCGGGTGCGGCGCGATCGTCTCGATCCGCTCGGCGACGACGAGCCCCGGTGCGTCGGCAGGTACGACGAACGCCGAGATGTCGTGCGTGCCGCCGGCATCGCCGGTGCGCGCGAACACGCAGTAGAAATCGGCGATGCCGCCGTTCGAGATGAACATCTTTGCGCCGTCGAGGACGTAATGGGCGCGGTCGCGGCGCACATGCGTCCTCATCGCCGCCACGTCGGACCCGGCCATGGGCTCCGACAGCGCGAACGCCGCGATCGCATGCCCGCGCGCGACCTGCGGCAGCCAGCGCGCCTTCTGCGCTGCGGAGCCGGCAAGCGTGATCGCGCCGCTGCCGAGGCCCTGCATCGCGAAGGCGAAATCGGCGAGCCCGTCGTGCCAGGCGAGCGTCTCGCGCGCGATGCAAAGCGATCGCGCGTCGAGCTCGGGAAGCGCACCGCCGTGCGCCGCCGGGACGCAGTAGCGCAGCCAGCCGGCGTCTCCGAGCAGGCGCACGAGGCGCCGGCATTCGGCATCGACGTCGGCGTGCTCGCTCCACGGCAGCGCCTGCGCCGACCATTCTCCAAGCGCCGTCGCGAGGGCGCGGTGCGGCGCGTCGAAGAAAGGCCAGTCGAGGTGCGCGCGATCCATCGGGGGAATCCGCGTCAGTTGCCCGCGAAGACCGGCTTGGTCTTCGCGACGAATGCGTCGTAGGCGCGGCGGAAATCCTGCGTCTGCATGCAGATCGCCTGCGCCTCGGCCTCGGCCTCGATGGCGGCGTCGAGGTCCATGGCCCATTCCTGATGCAGCAGCTTCTTGGTCATTGCATGCGCGAACGCGGGACCGTCGGCGAGCGACCTTGCCAACGCTTGCGCATCGCCGCCGAGCGCCGCGGGGTCGACCAGCCGGTTGAAGAATCCCCACGCCGCGCCTTCGTCGGCCGTCATCGCGCGGCCGGTGTAGAGAAGCTCGGCCGCCCTGCCCTGCCCGACCATCCGCGGCAGCAGCGTGCACGCGCCCATGTCGCATCCGGCAAGGCCCACCCGGGTGAACAGGAACGCCGTGCGCGCCGCCGGCGTGCCGAGGCGGAAGTCGCTGGCGAGCGCGATCATCGCGCCGGCTCCCGCGCAGATGCCGTCGATCGCCGCGACGATCGGCTGCGGGCAGTGCCGCATTGCCTTGACGAGATCGCCCGTCATCCGCGTGAACGCGAGGAGCTCGGGCATCGTCATCTTCGTGAGCGGGCCGATGATCTCGTGCACGTCGCCGCCGGAGCAGAAGTTGCCGCCCGCGCCGGTGACGACGACACTGCGCACGTCGCTCGCGTAGACGAGCGCGCGAAAGAGGTCGCGCAGCTCGGCGTACGCGTCGAACGTCAGCGGATTCTTCTTCTCCGGCCGGTCGAGCGTGACCGTCGCGACGCGGCCGTCGGCGCTCGCGTCCCAGCGAAAATGCCGCGCGCGATAATCGCGCAGCGGCTGCAGCTGATGTTGCATGCTCATGCCAGGCCTCCCGGGATTGCTTTGGCGCTGCGGTGCGCGTCGTCGCGTATCACGGTCTTGAGGTGGCCGAGCAGCGAGTAGAGGCGCGCGCGCTCGGCCGCCGGCAGCAGGCCGGTGATCTCCTCGATCCAGCGCTCGTGTTCGGCGGCCATCGTCATGAACCTGCGGCGGCCCTTGGCGGTGAGCCGCACCGCATGAGCGCGCCGGTCGGTCGCGATCGGGCGCCGCTCGACGAGCCCCTCGGCGACGAGCTGATCGGTGATCCCGGTGACGTTGCCGCCAGTGACCATCATCCGCCGCGACAGCTCGCCCATCCTGAGGCCGTCGGGGCTGCGCTCGAGCTGCGCCATCAGGTCGAAGCGCGGCAGCGTCGTTCCGAAGCGGCGGAAAAGGCGCGTCCGGATCGAGCGCTCGATCATCGTCGTGCACGCGAGGAGGCGCAGCCACATCCGCAGCGATTCATGATGCTGATCGTGCGCGCGCGACTCGAGATCGCTTGCCGTGGCCCGCAGCGCGGCGCTCATCCGCTGGCCTCTGGAATATCGCCCGCCAGCTGCGCGGCGCGGGCGAGGTTGCGGCGGAGCTGGTCGCGCCCGGCGAGGTATTGCACCGGCCACGGCGCGTTGTCGCAGCGCAATTGCGCCGCGGCGTGCAGCGTCCAGTAGGGATCGGCGAGATGCGGCCGGGCGAGCGCACAGAGATCGGCGCGCCCCGCCATGAGAATGCTGTTGACGTGATCCGGCTCGAAGATCGCGCCGACGGCCATCGTCGCGATGCCCCCCTCGTTGCGGATCCGGTCGGAGAACGGCGTCTGGTACATCCGGCCGTAGACCGGTTTCGCGTCGCGCGTCGTCTGCCCCGACGACACGTCGACGAGATCCGCGCCCGATTCCTTGAAGAGCCGCGCGACGGTGACGGCGTCATCGGGCGTGTTGCCGCCGGGCGCCCAGTCGTGCGCCGAGATGCGAACCGACATCGGACGGTTCTGCGGCCAGACGGCGCGCAGCGCGCGGAAGACCTCGAGCGGATAGCGGCAGCGGTTCTCGATCGACCCGCCGTAATCGTCGGTGCGGACGTTGGTCAGCGGGCAGATGAACGCCGACAGCAGATAGCCGTGCGCGCAGTGGAGCTCCAGCCAGTCGAAGCCGCAGGCCGCGCCCGCGACGGCCGCGCGCACGAAATCGTCGCGCACCCGCTCCATGTCGGCGGGCGTCATCGCCGCCGGCACCTGGTTGCGCGGCCCGTACGCGATCGCCGAGGGCGCCAGCAGCGGCCAGTTGCCTGCGGGAAGCGGTTCGTCGGCGTCCTCCCAGCCGAGCTGCGTCGAGCCCTTCGGGCCCGCGTGCCCGAGCTGCAGCGCGATCTTCGCCGGCGTTCGCGCGTGCACGTAGTCGACGATCCGTCTCCACGCCGCGGCATGCGCCGGCCCGTACATTCCCGCGCACCCGGGGCTGATGCGCCCGTCGGCGGAGGGTGCCGTCATCTCCGTGAAGACGAGGCCGGCGCCGCCGTGCGCGCGGCTGCCGAGGTGCACCAGGTAGAAGTCATCGGGCGTGCCGTCGACGCACGAGTACTGCGCCATCGGCGACATGACGACACGGTTCGGCAGGGTCACGCCGCGCAGCGTGAACGGCGTGAACATCGGCGGCACCGGCGTCGTTCCCGCGTCGGCCCGCTGCGCGAACCAGCTTTCCATCTTCCCGACGTAGGCGGCGTCGCGCAGCCGGAGGTTCTCGTGCGAGATGCGCTGGCTGCGGGTGAGGAGGCTGTACGCGAACTGCTCCGCCTCGAATCCCGTGTAGCGATCGACGTGCTCGAACCATTCGGTCGAATTGCGCGCGGCGTTCTGGATCTTCAGCACCTCGATCGCTCGCTCGCTCTCCCACGCCGCGAGCGCCGCGTGCATGCCGCCCTGCCCGCGCAGCGCCCGCGCGAGCGCGATCGCATCCTCCAGCGCGAGCTTGGTGCCCGAGCCGACGGAGAAATGCGCGGTGTGCGCGGCGTCGCCCATCAGTACGATCGGCACCGGCTTGCCGTCGCGCTCGCTCCAGTGAATCCAGGAGCGGCACACGATGCGCGGAAACCGGATCCAGATCGCCGATCCGCGCAGGTGCGACGCATTGCTCATGAGCGCCTCGCCGTCGAGGTAGCGCGCGAACAGCCGCTCGCAGAAGGCGATGCCCTCCTGCTGCGACATCCGCTCGATCCCGGCCTTCTGCCATACCTCCTCGGGCGTCTCGACGATGAACGTCGACGTGTCGCCGTCGTACTGGTAGGCGTGCGCCTGGAACCAGCCCCACTTCGTTTCCTCGAACGCGAAGGTGAACGCCTTGAAGCGCTTCTTCGTGCCGAGCCAGACGAACCGGCAGCGCCGGACGTCGACGTCGGGGGCGAAGGTCGCCATGTAGCGCTCGCGGATGCGGCTGTTGATGCCGTCGGACGCGATGACGAGATCGGCGCGAAACGCGTCGGACGCGGCGCGGTCGTCGGCGACGTCGGTACCGAACTGGAGCTCGACGCCGACCTCGGCGCAGCGACGCCGCAGGATCTCGAGCAGGCGCATCCGGCCGATCCCGCAGAATCCGTGGCCCCCCGAGGTGATGGTGCGGCCCTTGAAATGGACGTCGATGTCGTCCCAGTGGTTGAACGCGCCGACGATCGCGCGCGCGGAGGCGGGGTCGGCCGCCTCGAGGTTGCCGAGCGTGTTGTCGGAGAACACGACGCCCCAGCCGAAGGTGTCGCCCGGCTGGTTGCGCTCGACCACGCGCACCGCGTTGGCCGGGTCTGCCTGCTTCAGCAGCAGGGCCGAATAGAGGCCCGCCGGGCCGCCGCCGATGCAAAGGATCCGCATGTCGCTCCGCCGGCCAGTGCGCCCGGCCGTCCGCAGTTCTTTAAGGTCTGAATATATTAGACATGAAATAACCAGTGTCAAGCGGCTGCCGCGGCGCCCGGCGCCTCGGCCGGCCGGCCTAGGCGCTGTGGACGATATCCTCGGACGGGTTCTTGTTGCAGCCTTGGCTCCTGGTTGCGCCGGCTCCGGCGTGCCGCCGTCCGGAGGCCTCATGGATTCCGCCATGCGCCTGGTCACCCGCGCCGGGCTTCGCGCCGCAAGGCGTCATCGCGGGGTCACGCTGGCCGAGCTCATGATCGGGCTCGCGGTCGCGGGCGTCCTGCTCGTCATCGCAATTCCGAACCTGTCCGCCTGGATCGCCGACTACGAAGTCATGAACGAGGCGCGGCACCTCGCCGGCATCATGGGCGTCGCCCGTTCCGAGGCGATCCGGCGCGGCGAGCGGGTCAATCTGTGCAAATCGCGCGACCGCCTGCAATGCGATCCGGCCGCGAGCTGGACCGACGGCTTCATCGTATTCGTCGATGCCGACGTCGACGGCCAGGTCGGCGGTGCCGAGCCGATCGTGCAGGTCGCCGAGGCGGCGCCCTCCACCGTGACGGTCAGCGGCAATCGCCCCGTCGCCGACTACGTCTCGTTCACGAACCTCGGAACGGCACGGCTGTTGAGCGGCGCGTTGCAAATGGGCACGATGACGGTTTGCCGCAGGGGGCAGCGCGCGGTCGACGTGGTCCTGGTCAGCACCGGCCGGGTCCGGATCGACCGAACGCCGGCGGTGTGCCCGTAACGTCCGGCGCGCGGCGGACGACGGTCGCTGCGCCGCCCGAAATGCCGACAGCGCCCGTTTGGCCCGACAGGCGGAGCGACCGGGCGATCGGCGGCGCTTCGTGGCACCAACGTCGGGCGCAGGCCCGCCGCCCGTGCAAGTGACGGTCTCCAAACGAGATTTGAGGGCCCGCCGTCCGTTCCCGGAGAGCGGCCACTAGTCGGGCAGCGTTGCGGTGCAGCGGGTCCGCTCCTACGATAGCCGTGTGAAAAGGGAGTCCAACATGTGCCTTGCGACGGTGGCGGCGCGTTCGCGCGCGTCCGGCTTCACGATGATCGAGCTGATGATGGTCGTCGCGGTGATCGCGATTCTGGCCGCCATCGCAATTCCGATGTACGGCAGCTACGTGATGCGCGGCAAGATCGTCGATGCGACCTCGCACCTCGGCGACCTGCGCGTCCAGATGGAAAAGTACTTCATGGACAACCGCACCTATCTCAATGGCGTCGCCTGCGGGGTTCAGCCGATCATTGACGCATACAACCTCGATCCCGCGGCCAATTTTCAGTACGACTGCCCGGCTGTCAACGCAACAAGTTACACGTTGCGGGCCCAGGGAATTGCAGCCAGGGGAATGCCGAGCTTCGACTACCGCATCAACGAGCTGAATCAAAAGTGGACACCGGGCGTGTACGCCGGCTGGACCGCCAGTGCGAACTGCTGGGTCCTCAGGTCGGACGGCTCCTGCTGATGTATTCTGCTCGACAATCCGGCGTCACCCTGATCGAATTGCTGGTCGCGCTCGCGATCGCGGCGCTCCTGGTGACGCTCGCCCTGCCGGGCTATACGACGTGGGTCGCCGACTCGAAGATCCGCAACGGCGCGGAATCGCTCGGAAGCGGGCTGCGCTACGCGAAGGCGCAGGCGGTGCTGCGCAACGATCTGGTACGTCTGGTGCTCGACCCCACCTCATGCACGGGCGGCTGGCAGGTGCAGCTCGACTCGGATGGTTCCGTGCTGCAGTCCGGCACCTTCCAGGAGTCGACGTGCCCGGCCACTTTCACCGCGGCCCCCGTAGGAGCGACGCGGGTCACCTACACGGCACTCGGCTTCGTGAGCCCCACGAACTCCGACGCGAGCGCAGTGATGACCTCGGTGCGCGTCCAGATTCCGTCCGCCCGCGAGCTCGACGTCGTGTTCGGCGGGGTCGCCGGGAACGGCGTCAAGATCTGCGACCCGAGCGGCTCGCTTCCGGCCAACGATTCGAGGGCCTGCCCGTCATGAAACGACGCCAATATCGCGCTGTACCGCGCGCCGATGTCCAGCGCGGCAGCTTCCTGCTCGAGGCGCTGGTCGCGATCCTGATCGTCGCGTTCGGCATCCTCGGCATCCTGGGACTCGAGGCACGCGCGCTCTACAACACCGATGATTCGCAGTACCGCAGCGAGGCCATCGCGCTGGCGAACTCGTACATCGCCCAGATGTGGGTCGCGGACCAGACCACGCTCGCGGCGAATTTCGCCGACACCGCCGGCGCCGGCACGCCCTACGATGAATTCAAGAAGGTCGTCCAGGCTCGCCTTCCCGGCGCGTCGGGCGCGCTCGTTCCACAGGTGACCGTCGCGCCGGTCGCGCCCCCTGCGCAAGGCACGCAGGTGACGGTCATCGTGTTGTGGAATGCGCCGTCGCAATCCCTGGCGCTGACCAACCCGGCGCTCCCCACGACAGCCGGGCTTATCGCGCACCAATTCGTCGCCACTGCAATGGTCAATTCGACCAATTGACCCGGATGAGCTCCACCATGCGCCCGCTTCGCTTCCCCCGCCACCAGGCCGGCATGGGCATCGTCGAGACGATGGTCGGGATCCTGATCGGGGTCGTCGTCCTGCTCGTCATCTACAACGTGCTGTCGCTCGCCGAAGGGTACAAGCGCACGACCATCGGCGTCGCCGACACGCAGACGACCGGGCTGTTCGCGCAGTTCGTGCTGAACCGGGAGATCTCCAACTCGGGTAACGGGATCGCGACCGGCATCCCGGATTTCTCCGTTTGCGTGAACGGGCCGACCGGCCCCGGCGACTGGAGACTGAAGCCGATTCCGGTCCTGATCACGGACAGCGGCAACAACAACGTGTCCGACGGCTTCGTCGTGTTCTACAGCAACACATTCCAGGTTACCAACCCGGTCCTGTTCCTGACCTCGATGGCCTTCAATAACCGGTTCAATGTCCAGAGCCCGAACGGGTTCGCCGACAAGGATTGGGTCATCGCGACCGACAAGGTGTCAACCTGCTGGTTGACGCAAATAACTGGGGCGCCTGTGCCATATGCCGCGAACGCGGCGCAGGGCGGTATCGACATGACGGTTTCGCCCGTGGTCCCGACGCCCTATTCTCCCGCCCTGTTGCCGCTGCGCTACCCGGCATCGTCGAAGATTCTCAATCTCGGACATGACGTCAATCTCGGCAACCAGATCGATCGAATTCAATACACGGTCGACGCCGCCAAGCGCCAGCTCAACAGCCAGGTCATCAACCCGGCGCCGGGCGTCGCGGTGCAACCCGTGCTTCCGGTCGCGCAGAACGTCGTCCTGGTCAAGGCGCAGTACGGCATCGACCCCACCGACACGAACATCATCAGCGCCGCGACGGTGCCGCCGGGGTTCTGGACATCGGCGGTTCCGGCGGCGGCCAATCCCGCCAATTCGAACGGCGTCGATTACTCCTGCAACAACAGCAGCAACGACGCGCTGTTCGCCAGCTGCAACTACGGCAACAACGCCACGGCCGCGCTCATCCGCACGATCAAGGCCGTGCGCATCGCCGTCGTCGTGCGGAGCGAGGAATTCGACAAGGATCCGGCGCTGGTCGCCCAGCCGTCGCAATACCTCTTCAACTGCTCCGCCAACACCGACGCGGCCTGCCAGGGACGCATCAAGATCGACAGTGGCGTGGGCGGCGTGCTTGCCGACGGTTATCGGCATCGGATCTACGAGACGACCATACCGCTGCGCAACCTGATATGGAACAAATGATGAACCGGACCCGATCGGCTGTATTCGCGCGCGCGGGAGCGCCTGTCCGTCAGCGCGGCGTCGTGCTGTTCGTCGCGCTGATCGCCATGGTCGTGCTGAGCCTTGCCGGCGTCGCGCTGCTCCGCGCGACCGAAGCCGGCAGCTCGGTCGCCGGCAACCTCGCGTTCCGGCAATCCTCGATGGCGCTTATAAACATCGCGATAGAACAGGCTGCGGACGATCTTTTCTACCACCACAACATCGCCGACACCACGATCGACGACACGGGCCACAATTTCTACGCGACCCTTCAGGCGGGCACGAACGTGCATGGCGTGCCTACCGTCCTCGCAACCCAGGCGGCCTATCCGGGCGCGTTCCAGAAGGTCACTGATGCCAATACTGGCAACACGGCGAAATGGGTGATCGAACGGTTGTGCACCGTTAACGGCGACCCGCTGGTCAACATCGGCCAGTGCGACGTTCTGCTGCCGAAGGTTTCCCCGGGAAAGACGACGATGAAGGGTGGCGGACCGCCGACGAATCCGCAGCCGATCTTCCGGCAGACGATCCGCGTCGAGGGTCCGCAGAACACCGTGACCTACGCTCAGGCAATGATGCGCTGAGAACGAATCTGGCGGTATGGGAGAGCAACAATGAAGACCAACGCGAATTGCATCGGACGCAAGTACCTGGCGGGCGCCTTGGCCCTGGCGCTGGCATTCGGGCCGCTCAGCGAGCCCGCGTACGCGGCGACCACCGTGCTCACCGATCTGCCGATCGCGTCGAAGGTGACGGCGAAGCCGAACATCGTGTACACGCTCGACGATTCGGGCAGCATGGTCAACAACTACATCCCGGACTTCGTGCAGTCCAACACGCCCGTCAGCGGCTGGGCCTACTGTCGCAGCGGCCTCTACACGGCCGCCAATTTTGGGCTTGCGCAGTGCAATGGGGTGGGCTCCCCGTGGAATTTCCCGCCGTTCCTCGATGCCGACTTCAACCACATGTATTACAACCCCAACGTCACCTACACCGCGCCGAAGAAGTACGACGGCACGTCGTACATCGATCAGAACGCCGTGAACACGGTGAACTGGACGAAGGTGCAGAGCGACCCGTACCTCTCCCCGGCGACCAAACCGAGCATCGTGGCGAAGGTCGCGGTCCCGGTCTATTGCAACTCCGACTGGCCGCTGGTCGGAGCGGCCTACGTCGTCGGGCGACGTGGGGGATGCGAACGGCGAGAACGACGGCGCGGTCCACAATTCCAAGTGGGGCGTTGCGGGCGAGCACTGCCGGATCAACGGCAACGACTACAACGCGATCGGCGCGGCGCCTGCCATTTCCGCCGACTACAACTACCCGTGGCAGCCGTCGGTCACGCCGCCGGACGCGAAATACTTTTATCGCCAGGGCGGCACCAAGACGCTGTGGTGCGACGCGACCGCAGCGGGATGGCCGCGCAACCTCGCAAGCGCAGCCTGCACGTTTGCCTGCACTGTCGGCGTTCCGACGGGCGGCGGGACAACCACTCAAACCTGCGTCGACGGCGGCGTGCAAAACCAGTGCTGCACGGCCGTCAACAACCCGGCGGGCTGCGCAGCGGCCTCCACGTATACGCCTGCCGCGTGCAACACCAGCAGCAATCCAGAATATTGCTCTCCGGGAATCGGCCTTCCCGGCGAGTGCACGCCAGGCTGCTCCTGCAACCAGAGGCGAACCGGCGAGAAAGGGGCGTGCAGCGTCACCGCGGCGTCGTGCGGATGCACCGACTCGCCTCCGGGCACGCCCTGCACGATCGTGGTTAACAGCAATCCCAAGTGCCCCGACCAGGTGACGAATCCGACGGGATGCACGCTGGGTGGGACGCTCATCCCGACGTGCCCCGCCGCCGCGAACGCCAATTGCACCGACAAGGTCTGGGACCCGGTTCTCAAGGTCTACACGGCCACGACGCTGCTGCAGGACGCGCAGCTGACCAACGGCGGCACCGGCACGGTGTGCCGCCAGAACAACTTCGACTACACCGGCATCGGCGGGCCCGCCGCGTCGCCGGTAAACTACACGACCCTGCCGCTCAACGCTAATTTCAAGAAGACGGTCACCGGCGGCTGCCCGACGTTCGCGTCCACTATCGCCATTCCTCGCCACTACTACACGGTCGCCTCGATCCAGTACTGCCAGAACAAGAACACGACCGTCAATGCGCAATGGGCAGGCTTCGGCGTGGCGCCCTGTCAGTCGAAAAATGAATTCACCACCTATAAGTACGTGTCGTACGGCACATTCACGCGCGTGAACCTCATCAACGACGGCAGGACGTTCTCGTTCGTCGACCCGTACACCAGCCTTCCCGGCACGCGCACGTACGCGCAGGAGATGACCAATTACGCCAACTGGACCTCGTATTACCGCACCCGCGTGCTCGCCGCGAAGACGACGACGGCCATCGCGTTCAATTTCCTCGATGCGACCTACCGCGTCGGGTTCCACACGATGAACACGCCGTCGACGAACTATGTCGACGTCAAGGATTGGCTGCCGGGCGCCGGCAACCAGCGGGATACCTGGTACACGAAGCTCTTCGGCGTCACGATCGGCACCGGGCTCACGCCGACCCTCAATTCGATGCTTCGCGTCAGCGAACTCTTCCGCACCGGCGCCGGTGGGCAGGGCATCCTCTCAGCCGCTGACACTCCGGAAGGCTTCATTCCCGCCGCGGCGCTGGATCCGATCACGGTCAGCTGCCAGAAGAACTACCACATCTTGTTCACGGACGGCTTCACGAATCAGTTCAAGCTTCCCGCGATCCGCGGCGAGGTCGACGCCGGCAACGTGCCCGTCTTCCCGCCGGATCCCGACCCCCCAAGCGCCGGCCCCCCGCCCCATCCCGGCCACCCGGAAATCACGTTGTCAGGTCTTCGGCCGCTGGCGGGAACGCCCTGGCCCAATCCGTACAAGGACCCCATCCCGCAAGCCAACTCGCTGGCGGACATCGCGCTGTACTACTGGCAGAACGACCTGCGGACGACCCCGACGTGGCCGGCCAACATCGCCACCGACAACGTGCCATCGAATGACGGTCGCCTCAATGCGGATTTGAATTGGGAGAACGATCCCGCGTGGTGGCAGCACGTCAACTTCAGCGCGATATCGTTCGGCTCCGAGGGGATTCTCGACGCGAGCAATGCGGTCGCGGTGACGGATTCGATCGCCGCGGGCGCGACCAAGTGGTTCGTCGCGCCGAATTTCCTGACGCCGGGCCCCAACTCGCCGACCGTGCCGGCAGGCAGCAAAGGCGCGACGGCAGTCGACGACCTCTGGCACGCCACCGTCAATTCGCGCGGGACCTTCGTCTACGCGAAGGATCCGCTGCAGGTGTCGTACGGCCTCGGCCACATCCTCGCCGGGATCCAGAACCAGACGAAGTCGCGCGCGGCCTCGGCGTTCTCGAGCAGCGTGCTGACGCTGGCGAACCACTCGATCTTCGAGCCCTCCATCCAGCCCGGCTGGGCGGGCGACCTGCGCAAGGTCGACATAGATCCCATTACCGCGGTCCAGGGCGCGACGCTCTGGGACGCGCTCACGATCCTCAACACGCTGCTCGCGACGCCGGCGATTCCTCCGGCGTCCGACAACCTCTACCCGTGGTTTGCGAACCGCCGCATCGTCACGTGGAACGCGGCGCCCGTGCCGTTCCTTTTCGGCAACCTCTCGGCCGCGCAGCTCGCGACGCTGGGTGGATCCGCCCCGGTGCAGCAGAACGTGATCGCCTATCTGCGCGGCGGCTCCGTCGCGGGTGCGCCGACCCCCAGATCGATCGAAGGAACCAACATCGGCGATTTCCGCCAGCGGTTCGGCAAGCTGGGCGACATCAGCGATTCCGGTCCGCTGGTCGTCGGCCCGCCGTCGTCGCCGTGGACCGATGGTGACGATCCCGGCTACTCGGCCTACGTCACCGCGCAGGCCGGGCGGGCCACCCGGGTATACGTCGGGGCCAACGACGGGATGCTGCACGTGTTCGACGCCGCTACGGGCGACGAGGATTTCGCCTATATCCCGAGCGCTCTGTTCACCAATGCCGTCGACCAGAATGGCGCTCCCAGCGGCATTCAGGCGCTGACCTACCAGGACGGCGGCGCGCCGATATTCAAGCATCACATGTATGTCAACAGCTCGCCGCGCAGCGCCGACGTCGACTTCAACAACACCGGCGGCGCCGGCGGCAGCGGCGACTGGCACACGATCGTCGTCGGCGGGCTGGGCAAGGGCGGCGGCAGCTACTACGCAATCGATGCCACGGTCCCGGTCAACACCACCGACACGGAAGCGGCGGCGGCGACGAGGGTCCTGTGGGAGTTCACCGCGCCGGACATGCAGTTCTCGTATTCGCGGCCGATCATCGCCAAGACGCGCGCCGACGGCTGGGTGGTCATGGTCGCCAACGGCTATGACACGGTCAGCGGGAAGGGCAAGATCTACATGATCAACGCGAAGACCGGTGCCCTCATCCGCACGCTGACCACGACCGCGGCTGACTCGGGCACGCCGGCCAGCCCGAGCGGCCTCGCCCAGATCAGCGGCTTCACGGAGGATTTCCACAATCAGATCGTCGAGCAGATCTACGGCGGCGACCTCAACGGAAACGTCTGGCGCTGGGATGTCTCCGATCCGCTTGTCGCCAACTGGAAGACCGTGCTGTTCGCGCAGTTGACCGCACCGCCCGGCGATCCATCGACGGTCGTTCCGCAGCCTGTGACCACCGCGCCGCAGATCGAGATCGACCTCAACAACGGCAACGACCGCTGGGTGTTCGTCGGCACGGGGCGGCTGCTCGACAATCTGGACCTGCTCTCGCCGTCGCCAGGCGTGATCGCGCCGTCGACGGTGCCGGAACAGATCGAGACGTTCTACGCGATCCGCGACGGCACGATAACCCTGCCCAACGTCGCCGGGCTTCCGGTCCAGCCGCGCTCCGTGGGTCCGGGGGGGCTGCGAGTCGCGAATGCCTTGACGACCGCTCCGCTCGTGGGCGCGGTGCCGAACGGCTGGTACATGGATCTCCCGCTGGGGCAGCGCGTTGTCGTCGACCCGGAGGCCGACCTCAACGTCGTGACGTTCATTGCCACGGCGACCCAGCCGGATCCGTGCCTGACGTCGCTGCCCGCCTACATCTATGCTCGCGAGTACACGACGGCGGATTCTGATATTCAGGTGGGCGGCGTCACCGTCAACGCGGCCTACTCGGATCAGGGCGCGGTCGGCCTGGAGCTCGTGGCGCTGCTGAGCGCGTCGAGCTCGTTCCCGGTGCTGGGCATCGCCATCACGCAGGAGACGAACGCCGGCATCACGCCGTACACCCTCCAGCCGAAGTCGTTCGGCGGCGCGCATCGCATGTCGTGGCGGATGCTCGGAAACTGACGCAGTGACGGGTCCTACGGGCTGACGGCATTTCCCGATGGGCGGAGAGCGGCGCTTGGGCGCCGCTCTCTTTTTCCGGTCGGGATCCGCGCGCCCCGTGCGTGAACTGACCGCGCTCCGGTGCTATCGTTGCTTCCCGCGCAACGCTGCGCAACGATCCCGATGCGGCCCGGCCTGCCCTCGATGACATGATCCGCACGTCCGATTCGCCGCGCGCAACGCTTCTCGCCGCATTCGCGGCCTCGCTGCTCGTCCACGCGTCGGCGGGAGTCGTCGTCGGGCAGGGATTCGCGGCGACGCGCGAGCCCGCACCTCTCCCGCAGACGCCGCTGTCGGTTCGCATCGAGGATGCTCCGGTGCCGTCGCTCGCAGTCCGGGAACGGGCCGGCGAGCGGGTGTCCACGGAACGCATGGATTCCCCCGCGGTGTTTGCCCGAGCGTCGAATCGCGACTCGGTCGAAAGCGAGCTCGCTCCGAGCGTCAATGCGACGATCAAAGACCCGCCGGCCGTGCCCCTCGGCGCGTTCGCGGAACCTCAGGCGGAGGGATTCAACGGCCATGTGCGCGTCTCGGCGGATCCGACGCTGGCGCGAGTGGGATGGTTCCTCGAGAACCGCTCGCACGGTGAATTCCCGAACGAGGTGATGCAGCCGGTGCGTCTCGGCGAGCCAATGCATTTCGAATACCCCGCCGCGGCATTGGAGGCGCATCGCGAGGGCGTCGTCGTCGCATGGCTCGGTGTCGGCACCGACGGCTCGGTGACGGAGCTCAACATCGTGTCGGGTGACGACGATTTCTCGTTGGCGGTCGCCGACGGACTCGCCAAAGCGAGGCTCCTGCCCGCCATCGACATCGAGGATCGGGCGATTCCCTTCTACACGGTTCTCGAATTCGACTTCCTGATCGACCGCGTCGGCGCGCCCGATGGCGCGGTCAATGCATCGCCGCGATAGCGGCGCGCTGCGGTCGCCTACCCCAGCGTCGGCATGTGAAAGCCCGGGGCTGCGCTGCCGTCGTCGGGCCAGCGCGCGGTGACCGCCTTGGCGCGAGTGTAGAAACGCACGCCGTCCATGCCGTGCACGTGGAGGTCGCCGAACAGCGAATTCCTCCATCCTCCAAACGAGTAGAACGCCATCGGCACCGGGATCGGCACGTTGATGCCGACCATCCCGACCTCGACGTCCTGCTGGAACCGGCGCGCCGCGTGTCCCGAGCGCGTGAACAGCGCCGTGCCGTTGGCGTACGGATTGGCGTTGATCAGCGCGATCGCGTCGGCGAGCGCGTCCGCACGCGTGACGACGAGCACCGGCCCGAAGATCTCCTCGCGGTACACCGACATCGCCGGCGTCACGTGATCGAGCAGCGTGGGCCCGACGAAGAATCCCTGCTCGTGGCCGCGCACGTTCGGCTTGCGTCCGTCGACGACGAGCGTCGCGCCTTCGGCGACGCCGCGGTCGATAAGGCCCATGATGCGGTCCCGCGCCGCGGCGGTGATCACCGGACCCATCTCGACGTCCGCCGCGTCGCCGGGGCCGACGGCGATTCGCCTTGCCTGCGCGGCGAGCTCGCGCACCAGATCGTCGCCGGCATCGCCGACGGCAACGACCGCGGACACCGCCATGCAGCGCTCGCCCGCGGACCCGTACGCGGCGCCGATGATCGCGCTCGCGGCGTGGCGCAGGTCGGCATCGGGCAGCACGACGGCGTGATTCTTGGCGCCGCCCAGCGCCTGCACGCGCTTGCCGTGGCGCGCGCCGGTCTCGTAGATATATTTCGCGATCGGCGTCGAGCCGACGAACGAGACCGCGCGAATCGCCGGATGCGCGAGGATCGCGTCGACGGCTTCCTTGTCGCCGTGCACGACGTTGAACACGCCCTCGGGCAGTCCCGCCTCGGCGAGCAACTCGGCCATGCGCAGCGCCAGGCTGGGATCGCGTTCGGACGGCTTCAGGATGAACGTGTTGCCGCAGGCGAGCGCGATGGGGAACATCCAGAGCGGCACCATCGCGGGGAAATTGAACGGCGTGATCCCGGCGCAGACGCCGACCGGCTGGCGCAGCGACCAGCTGTCCACGTCGCTGCCGACGTTGTCGCTGAATTCGCCCTTGACGAGATGCGGGATGCCGGCCGCGAATTCGACGACTTCGATGCCGCGCGAGATGGAGCCGGCGGCATCGGCGAGCGTCTTGCCGTGCTCCTCGGTGACCACGCGCGCAAGATCCTGCTTGTGCGTCTCGAGGAGCTCGCGAAACCGCATCAGGATGCGGGCGCGGCGCAGCGCGGGCCACGTGCGCCACTCCGCGAACGCCGCGGTGGCGGCGCGTGCCGCGGCGTCGACGTCGTCGGCGTTCGCGAGCGGCACGTGACGGATCACCTGCCCGGTCGCCGGGTTGGTGACGTCGCCGTAGCGTGTCGTTCGTGCGGCGACGGATCGCCCGCCGATCCAGAGCGGAAGCTTTTCGCGGGTAGCGGTTTCCATGATGTCCTCCGGGCGCCTCAGTTTCCGGTGCCGGTGCCGGCGTCCGCCTCGGCGAGGCGCGCCACGTAGCGCGCGATGAGGTCCACCTCGAGGTTGACTCTGGCACCCGGCCGCAGGCCTCTGAGCGTTGTCACGTCGAGTGTATGCGGGATCAGGTTCACGTGGAAGCACGCGCCGGCGACGCCATTGACGGTGAGGCTCGCGCCGTCGACGGCGATCGAGCCCTTGGCGGCAATGAAGCGCGCGAGCGGCGCGGGCGCCTCGATCTCGAGGCGGAAGCTGCCCTCGCCCGACGCCACCTCGTCGACGCGATCGAACCCGACGACGGTGCCGACGCCGTCGACGTGCCCGCTCATCAGGTGCCCGCCAAGTCGATCGGACAGCCGGAGCGCAAGCTCGAGATTGACGTCGCAGCCGCCGTCGAGCCCCGCGGTGCAGCGCAGCGTCTCGGCGGACACGTCGAACGCGATCGTGCGCCCCTCCTTCGCCGTTACCGTGAGGCAGCAGCCGTTGACCGCGACGCTGTCGCCGATCGCAACCTCCGCGACGTCGAGCGCTCCGGGGACGACGGCGAGACGCAGGCCGTCGCCCTTGGGCGCGGTGGCGGCAATCTTGCCGATCGCCTGCACGATTCCGGTGAACATCAGGCATTTCCTTTCGCGATTCGCGCGATGATGCGGAGGTCCTCTCCGATGCGGGTGACGTCGAAGAGCGCCAGCGAAACGCGATCGTCGAGCGTCGCAATGCCCCCCGGAACATCCGCGATGCCCCGCGCGGGGTCGCCAATGATTGAAGGCGCCACGTAGAGCAGGAGCTCGTCGACGAGGCCGGCTGCGAGGAGCGCGCCATTGAGACCGGCGCCCGCCTCGACGTGCAGCTCGTTGATGTCGCGGCGCGCGAGCTCGCGCAGCATCGCCGCGAGGTCGACGCGGCCCGCCTCGTTCGGCAGCGCGATCGATTCAACGGCTGCCGGCCATGCCGGATTGCGCGCGCCGGCGGTCACCATCAGCGCCCCTTCGCCCCGAAGCACCTTCGCCGTCGCCGGGGTCTCCGCGTTGCGGTCGACGATGACGCGGCGCGGCTGGCGCGGCGTCGGAAGCGCGCGCACGGTCAGCTCGGGATCGTCGGAGAGCACGGTGCCGATGCCGGTCATGACCGCGCATGCCCGCGCCCGGAAGCGGTGCCCGTCGTCACGGGCGGCTTCGCCGGTGATCCAGCGGCTCTGCCCGTCGGTCAGCGCGGTGCGCCCGTCGAGGCTCGCCGCGACCTTGAGCCGCACCCACGGCCGCCCGCGCGTCTGCACTGACACGAATCCTGCGTTGAGCTCGCGTGCCTCGGCTTCGCACAGCCCCACGTCGACGGCGACGCCATTTGCCGCGAGACGCCGGGCGCCGTGCGCCGCGGACGGATTGGGATCGCGCATCGCGGCCACGACGCGCGCGATGCCGGCGGCCTCGACCGCATCGGTGCACGCAGGCGTGCGTCCCTCGTGGTTGCACGGCTCGAGCGTCACGTACAGCGTCGCGCCGCGCGGATCGCTGCCGCGTGCCCGTGCGTCGCTGATCGCGTTGACCTCCGCGTGCGCATCGCCTGCGCGCTCGTGCCAGCCCTCGCCGATGACGAAGCCGTCCTTCACGATCACCGCGCCGACGCGCGGATTGGGCGTGGTCGTGAACAGCCCGCGCTCGGCGAGCGCCAGTGCCCGCGCCATGTGCGTGCGGTCGTGATCGGTGAATTCTGTCATCGCAATGGGGTTGCCGCGCGGAATTCCGATGGTCTCGAGCGGCGCGGTCGTCACGGGCGCGTTCCCGCGACGCGCCGGCGCGGCGTCAGTGCTTCTTCAGCTTGCGCACCGCCTCGCGGAAATCCTCGACGTCCTGGAAGCTGCGATAGACCGACGCGAAGCGGATGTACGCGACCTTGTCGAGCTTGTAGAGCTCCTGCATCACCATCTCGCCGATCCGGCGCGACGCGATCTCGCGCTCGCCCAGCGCCAGCACCTGGCCGACGACGCGATCGACGGCCTGATCGACAAACTCGGTCGGCACCGGGCGCTTGTGCAGCGCCCGCTGAAAGCCGTTGCGAAGCTTGCCGACGTCGAAGTCGGAGCGCGTGCCGTTGGTCTTCACGACCTGCGGCAGGCGCAGCTCGACCGTCTCGTACGTGGTGAATCGCTTCTGGCAGGCCGAGCAGCGCCGGCGCCGGCGGATCGAATCCCCGGCCTCCGACACGCGCGAATCGATGACCTGGGTGTCGGCGCTGGCGCAGAAGGGGCACTTCATCGTCAGCCGTACACCGGAAAGTTCTTGGTCAAGGCGGCGACGCCGGCGCGCACCTGCGCCAGCGCCACGTCGTCGTCCGGCGCGTCGAGGACGTCGGCGATGAGATGCCCCAGCTCCTCGCACTCGATCTCGCAGAAGCCGCGTGTCGTGATCGCGGGGCTGCCGAGGCGGATGCCCGACGTGATGAACGGCTTTTCCGGATCGTTCGGGATCGCGTTCTTGTTGACGGTGATGTGCGCCTTCGCGAGCACCGCCTCGGCGTCCTTGCCCGTGATGCCCTTCGCGCGGAGGTCGACGAGGAAAAGGTGACTATCCGTTCCGCCGGACACGATGCGCAGCCCCCGCTCCGCCATCACCTTCGCGAGCACGCGCGCGTTGACCAGCACCTGCTCCTGGTAGCGGCGGAAATCCTTGGTCAGCGCCTCGCCGAACGCCACCGCCTTCGCCGCGATCACGTGCATCAGCGGTCCGCCCTGCAGCCCGGGGAACACCGCCGAGTTCACCGCCTTCTCGTAGGCGGACGACGTGAGGATGAACCCCCCGCGAGGGCCGCGCAGCGTCTTGTGGGTCGTGCTGGTCACGTAGTCGGCGATGCCGACCGGCGTCGGATAGATGTCGGCCGCGATCAGCCCCGCGTAATGCGCCATGTCGACCATCAGCGCCGCGCCGACCGAGTCGGCGATCTCGCGGAAGCGCTCCCAGTCGATGACGCGCGAATACGCCGACGCGCCGGCGATGATGAGGTTCGGCTTGTGCTCGTGCGCGAGCCTCTCCGCGGCGTCGTAGTCGATGAGCTCCGATTCGGCGTCGAGGCCGTAGGCGACGACCCGGAACCATTTGCCGCTGATGTTGACGGGTGAGCCGTGAGTCAGGTGCCCGCCGTGCGGCAGGGACATCCCGAGAATCGTGTCGCCCGGGTTGAGCGCGGCGAAGAAGACCGCCTGGTTCGCCTGCGCGCCGGAATGCGGCTGGACGTTCGCGGCTTCGGCGCCGAAGAGCTTCTTCACGCGCTCCAGCGCGAGCTGCTCGGCGACGTCGACGTATTCGCAGCCTCCGTAGTAGCGCTTGCCAGGGTAGCCTTCAGCGTACTTGTTGGTCAGCTGCGACCCCTGGGCCGCCATCACGGCCGGGCTCGCGTAGTTCTCCGATGCGATCAGCTCGATGTGATCTTCCTGCCGTTGCGTCTCGGCGGCGACCGCGGCCCACAATTCCGGGTCGGTCTGGGCGAGGGTGCGGGATCGCGGGAACACGGGCGGCCTCGGGGGCGTTTTTCTAGGCAGGATTCTAGCACCCGCTAACGCCGGAAACGGCCGACGCGCCGGAGGAATTGGCGGCTATAATCCGCGCGATGCCAATTCCGCCGGTCGCGCGTCGGACGCGACCATTGGGACGGCCGAGAATTCCCTGGAGGAGGTGACGTGAACGCCCTGCTCGCACTTTCCCGGCTGATCGATCGCATGACCGACCGCATCGGCCACACGATCTACTGGCTGGTCCTGGTCGCGGTCCTGATCAGCGCCGCCAACGCCACGGTCCGCAAGATCTTCAACTACAGCTCGAACTCGTTCCTCGAGATCCAGTGGTACCTGTTCTCGATGATCTTCCTGTTTCTCGCGGGCTACACGCTCAAGAACAACGAGCATGTGCGCATCGACATCATCACGGGCCGGCTGTCGGCACGCGGACGCGCATGGATCGACGTCTTCGGAACGCTCTTCTTTCTGCTTCCGATGGCTCTCTTGATCATGTGGCTGTCATGGCCGGTGTTCGTCGACGCCTGGGAACGGAATGAAGTGTCGACCAATGCCGGCGGCCTCATCATCTGGCCGGCGCGCCTGATGGTGCCGATCGGCTTCTTCCTGCTGATCGCCCAGGCCGTGTCGGAGCTGATCAAGCGCTTTGCGTTCCTGCGCGGGATGATCCCGGACCCGGGCGAAAAGCACATCGAAAAGACGTCCGAGGAATTGCTGGCCGAGGAGATTCTGCGATCGCGCGGCGACCTTGCGATCGCCGAGGAAATCGAGGGCATCGGCGTCGGCAGGAAGGAGAAGCCATGAGCGCCGCCGGGCCGTCCCAAGGCGCGAATTGCGCCCCCTCGGGGGGCAGCGCAGCGGCCGAATTGTTCAATGAGGCCGCAAGCGTGGGGGCACATTCATGACCGCCTTCCTCATTGCGAACATCGCCCCGATGATGTTCGCGGCGCTGGTGATCGTGCTGCTCATCGGCTACCCGGTCTCCTTCTCTCTGGGCGCCGTCGGCATCGCCTTCGGCCTTCTCGGCATCGAGCTCGGCCTGCTCGACGCCTCGCTGCTGCAGGCGCTGCCGGAGCGGATCTGGGGCGTGATGTCCAACGACACGCTGCTCGCGGTGCCGTTCTTTACCTTCATGGGGCTGATCCTCGAGCGCAGCGGCATGGCCGAGGACCTGCTCGACACCATCGGCCAGCTGTTCGGGCCGATCCGCGGCGGACTCGCCTATGCCGTGATCTTCGTCGGCGCACTTCTCGCCGCGACCACGGGCGTCGTCGCCGCATCGGTCATCTCGATGGGCCTCATTTCGCTGCCGATCATGCTGCGCTACGGCTACGACCGCCGGCTGGCGTCGGGCGTGATCGCGGCGTCCGGCACGCTCGCCCAGATCATCCCGCCCTCGCTCGTGCTGATCATCATGGCCGACCAGCTCGGCAAGTCGGTGGGCGACATGTACGCGGGCGCGTTCATTCCCGGCCTGACGCTTGCGGCACTCTACGCGAGTTACGTGATAGGGGTCTCAATTTTCAAGCCGGATTGGGGGCCCGCGCTGCCGCCCGAGGCGCGGACGATGCGCGAGGCCGACGGCTCGTCGGGCAACCGCTCGCTGCTGGTGCTGACGGCCATTGCGGTTGCCATCGCCGCGGCGTGGTGGTTCATCTACTACGACCGGTACAACCCGG
>CAWJXK010000004.1:0-669229 GCA_963846855.1 uncultured beta proteobacterium | reverse complement strand
GCGTGGCGAGCACGATGTCGACAATCCTTGCAGCTAAGCTTTCTCCCGGGAACTTTGAACAGGACTTGATGAATCAAGCCGTGGCGTTCTTCCATTTCACGCTGCATGGCCCCCATCCACATTTCCCCCATAGCCATGATCTCTCCCACGGCGGCGGGAGTTGTTTGTTACGCTTTCGCCGCCGAGCTCTATATTGAAGCTGTTGCATGCGATTGTTATCGGGCCGCCCCAGCATCTCGCCGATATCTTTGTCACGCTACCTGAAGGCATTCGTGCGGTCAAAAATACGAGTTCACGCGCCGCACGCTGTTTTCCACAGTGAGTTCCGCATTTGTTGACTGGCGCTATTTGCACGAGCGTACCCACGCATCCATCAATCCGACGGTCCTCGTTGATATTGCGACAACTATGTCGTGAGTTGCGGCCAACTCTCAAGGTCTTTGGTGAGGACTGAGGTTTCTTTGCCAACCAAGTACTTTGGCGGGGAAGCGCCAACGCCTAACACCTCGATTCAGGCGGGAGCCGCCAAGGCACCGCTTAACTTATTTCGCTTAAGGCGTTTACATTCGATGGAACCGGCAGCGTCTTAAGGTTGGCGATGATCTAGGTTTCCTTTCCAAGTAACCGTCTCCGATCTCGCCTTCTCAAATCGCAGAGTGTCGTCTCAAATCACGCCCCCCCTTGCTGCACTGGTCGGAATCGAACAGCTCTTGAAGCCGGTGCCGTTTTCGGCCGAACGATGGTTGTTCGGCGTGCGCTAGTGGCCTCGTTAGCGGGCCTTTTCCTTCTCCGCAAGCTTGAGAAGTCCATTTCCGTTCGACGGGCTCGCCTCCTCGCCATACGGGAATCTCTCTCACGCACGATGCAGGACGCCTGGGGTGCTGAGGAAAAGGGCGACGAGCTGGGTTGCGCAACTAATGTATGGGGTGCTCGCTGTCGCGGGCGCTTTGGCATGCTGGCTTCTTGTGGCACGTCTATGAGTACGCCTAACCCGTCGCTCAACGCGGACGTCCCGCATGCGGGGCGCCCCCCGCGCCGCGGGCCGCTTATCATCACGTTAGGCAACACCCTCCCTGTCGCAGGTATCCGTGATATCTACAGTCAAGCTGTCGATCTTGGGTTGCGCATGCTTGCTTGGTGCCTGTGCAACGCCCACGCCAATTCCAGATCGTATCGATCTCGTCAATCTGAAACCGAGTTCCGACCGCGTCAGCCTCAAAGACGCGCGTCCGCAGTCAGCTCGAAGCTATCGCGTCATCGAGTCTGGCGGCACCTACCGATTCTTTGGTGACTCATCCATAAGCCCGGCCTTGCTCGAATTGTTGAGCTCGCGCATCGCCGACGCTCTTCCATTGGCTTATCGCGACACCAAGGTCGAAGTCTTGCGCCTTGACGTTGGCTTATGGCAAGACTCTGTGGGCGCGCCACGGATTGACTCGTCCGCTCTATCAAGTGTTGATACAAGAGGCGTCCCAACAAGCGCTGTTGCGGCGGGCCTTGCGCTTGGATATGGTCTCTCCTACGCGATCCAGAGTCTTCGGGTACGCGAAGCTGCGGTTAGCAATTTTGAACTGAATGTCGGTGGATACGCTGTGAACAGCGTTGACGTTATCCCGCTAAAAGGCGATCTATCAACTAGCCAAGTGCTGGAGAGGGCTGTTAACTCTGGGCTTAGGACCGTTTCTGAAAAGGTCTCAGCAATGCAGTACTGGCAATCGCCGTTTAAAAAGGAGTAGGTGTTGCCTAACATGGCGCTCAAGGGGACGCCCGGGGTGCGTGGCTTCGCCACCGCACCGAATCGCCCCTTAGCTTGGTCCGTTAGGCCTTAAGGATCGTGGCGAAGCTCAGTTTCTCCGATTGAGCTGCTTGCGCGCTATTGGGAGCGGTATTTGGTGCGCTCTATAGTTGTCTGATCGCCGTTGTGTGGCGTGGTTCACGGACGGACAGTTCCGCAGCGAATACCTTTGGTTCGGGGTTGGCGTATTCGGCGCAACGGGATTCTTCACGGGTCCTTTCGTCGGCGACATCATTGGTGATCTGAGTCACGTGGTGTACGGTTTCTTCTCTGGCATCGTCGGCGGCCCAATCGTCGCCGTTGACCAAGAGTCCACAGGCTCCAGGTGGCTAAGATCGCTGTTCCTTTTGGGCTTTGGCACTGGACTCGTGCTCTATCTTGTATGGTTTACCTCCGGACACTAAGGCCTAACCCGGCGTTCAAGCGGACCCGCCTTCGGCGGGCCGCTTAACTTAATCCGTTAGGCAACATCGCCTCAAGGGGAGCGATCGATGAAGCGTTTGATGCTGCCGCTGCTTGCCGCCGCTCTCTTTATCGTAGGCTGCGCTCAGTGGAAACCCGTACCCGAAGGCTACAAGGGTCCGGTTGCGATCGTCTCGGATAGTCGCGAATACGAAAACCGCGGCAAAGCCGCATTCTTTGTTCTCGCTGCCGTGAATGGCAAACCGATTGAAACGTCTCTGGATGCGACGCGCAAAGCAAGCTACGGCAAAGGGTTCAGTCTCTCGGCGATGTATATTGAGCGCGAAGTTCCCGCCGAACCCATGAAGGTCACGCTTCTCGGAACTCACGAGACAGCCGCGCCAATTCATGAGCTACTTAGTCGCGCTGGCGGCCACTTTCAATCGGTCGAGGGTGTAGTCAATTTTGCACCGTCCCCCAATATCAAATACATCGTAAAGGGCGAGCTCAGTCCAGACGGAACGTCGGTTTGGATCGAAGTACTTCAAACCGGGGAGCGAGTCACCGAAAAGATCTCGTCAAAGTGAGGCGCCAATGTTGCCTAACACCTCGTTCAAGCGGACCCGGCTCGGCGCGGCTTCGCCGTCGCCGGCTGGCCCGCTTAACTCAGTTCGTTAGGGCCCGCAAAGATGTGGCATCTGCTCGACGGTCCCGTTGCAGCCCTTGCATTGGCGGTCGTGCTTGCCGTCTTCGCGTTCGCGCTGCTGCGTGAGTATCGGCGAATGTTCATGGCGAGCCCGAAATCCCTTATGTCTGCGGAGGTCCTATTTCAAGTGATAACGGGTGCAGGCGGCCCGGGTTATCTTGCGGCGTTCCTTCTCGCAGGCGCTATATTGTCCGTGGCATGCGCACTCATAATGTTGGTTCTCAATGTCTCCTCCTATCTCGGCCGGTAGCGCGAGCCCTAACCCGGCGTTCAAGTGGACCCAGATCGGCGTGGCTTCGCCACCGCCGTCTGGGCCAGTTAACTTGGTCCGTTAGGCCGCATGTTGGGTCAATCCGTTATGGAGATGTCGAATGAATTATTGCAATGTCGCAATCACAGCGTTCGTCGCTGCTGTCTCCGTGCCCGCATTCGCGCAGGAGCAGCCGGTTGCGCCGAAGGAAATTCAAGATTCTTGGGTGGGGAAGGTCCTAATTGGAACGACAGCCAATGGCGCGTCTGCGACACTAAAGCTTCAGCCTGACGGTACGGCATCGGTTGCGGCCGGCTCAACGAATGACGTCGGGACTTGGCGCCTCTCCGATCAGGGCTACTGCACCACCTGGAAGAATATTCGTTCCGGGCAAGAGCGCTGCTTTACCGTACGCCGCGTTGGCACCAAAATGACCGTGTTTAATCCCGATGGGTCGATCAGTGGACAGTTCACGGAAGTCAGATGAATCTCCCATCCCGTGCAGGTACGCAAGTGTCATGAGGCCTAACCCGGCGTTCAAGCGGACCCAGACCGGCATGGCTTCGCCATCGCCGGCTGGGCCGCTTAACTTGTTCCGTTAGGCATCTGTGACGCGGTGCTGCAAACTCGTCGTCAAGGGGTTGCGTGGTCGTGTCCGCTACGTGGCTTCTGACGGCGTACGGGTGGAGGCTTGGCGGGTGGTATCTTGGGCTGACCATCAGCCTAGGCTTGGGAATCTGGATCCTGACAGTTTAGTCGGAGCTCTATTGCTCTCATCAGCGAGCTCAGGGCAGTGGTGGCTTGTTCAAGGCATCGCATGGTCGCCGGTGGGATGCTGGACCCAGATCTGCGTGGCTTCGCCAGCGCCGGCCGGGCCGCTTAACTTGTTCCGTTAGGCATCGAATAATTTCCGGAGCCGAGAGTCTATCTACGCTCCGAAATCTACCGGCAACTCGCCGGATCGAAGCGCTTGTTGTACGTCTTTTCGTAGGACGCGACGAGCAGCATGTAGTTCGCCCGCCCCTCGGTCTGGATGTGCTTGATCTGGTCGGCGGGGAGGTGGACCGCCAATTCCTTCGACGGGCCGTCCATCCTCTGCTTCTCCTTGCAGATCGTGCGAACGCCGTCTGCTTCGTTGGATACCGTCCGGTCCGCCCACTGCCGCTGCTGGTCTTCCCGGCGCTTCGCTTCCCAGGCCTCGCGCCTCGCGATCCGGCGCTGGTTGTCGTTGCATAGCCCGATGTCAAACTCGGCGCCGGTCAGATGCCGGTAGACGTCCTGGTACTTCGCGAGGTCCTTGATGGCGTTCGCCACGGCGCTTTTCTGGCTGGACCGGATGCCGGCACCCATCTCGGACTGCGCCGCGCGCCGCCGCGGATCGTCGACCTTCTGGCCCGCGAGCTGCTCCATGGGCACGTCCTTCTCCAACTCCTTCAGCACGGCCGTAGCCCCCAGCACGAGGCCCGCCGCCCTGCACACGTTGGTCTCGGCGTCGTCGAGCTCCGCGGGGTCCATCTCTCCTGCTTTCGCGGAACCTGCAGGAGCGGAAGGGGGCCGGGGCGCAGCAGCGGGCGTGGGCGGCGCCGCGGGTGTGGGCGCTACGTCGCGCTGGAGCCGGGCGGCCTCGTTGGTGCCGGGCGGACAGGTCTTCGCGTACTCGACGCGGCCCTTGGCGTCGACGCATTTGACAACCTGGGCCTGCGCCAGCGACCCGACGACGAGGCCGACGGCGGGAAGGGTAAACATGGCGAGTCGGCGCACGGTGCCAAAAGTTGATTCCAATCGAACGTTGAAGCCCGTTGCGGCTGCCAAGCATTTCCGCTGGCTTTCCATCGTCTCTCCTCTAGTTCCGGTTCCTCGCAAGGGTAACCGAGATCAAGTGGTATGTGGTTCCAGGCCTTATTCGTGCATTTCGAGGCTTCCACTAAGCCCGCGAAAATTTGCGCGGTCTAGTCGTTGGGAACGTTCAGCTTCGATGGCGCGTGACCATTTGTCTTCGGCTTCGGTGCCGGGCGGGCGTATTCTTGGTGAGTGCTGCGGTCACCTTGCTTTGGATCACGGGCCCAACCTAGCCACCCAAGACATGCGCATAGTCATCCTTTGTGGTCTTCCCGGCGTGGGCAAACTCACCATTGCCAAGGAGCTTGCCCGCCTGAGGCCCGTGACCAATCGTTGCGTGCTGATTTCTTGATAACCCTTGTGCCAGCGCTACGCACACTGGGTGCCCGAGTGTCCTGCATCGAGCTCAGTTGCAGCGCTGGTGAACTTGAGCAACGCCTCGCCTCGGCTGACCGTGCGCGATTGGAAAGGTTAATTCGGTTGAGCTGTTTCGTCAGCTAACTCGAAATGGCACGTTCCCGCCTTCACATTGCCAGTCGACGCGATATTGATGGATACGACCGGCTTGTCGCCAGGCGAGACGGCTGCGGCCATAGATGTCGAGGTGAATCGTGAGCAAAGTGCCGCCTAACCTGTCGCTCAACGCGGACGTCCCGCGTGCGGGGCTGCGCCCGCGCGGCGGTCCGCCGGTTAGCTTGTTCGTTAGCCGTCTCGCCGACGCAGTGTGGCACTACGCCCTAGACCCGAAGCGCTCCGCCGCGCTTGCGGCAGGGAGCGGCTTCGATGCAGTGGTCGATTGCATCGCGAATGACATGCATGTCCAATGTCGCCACATCCAGCCGTGCGATGACATGGCAGGGTTTAGTCGAGCGGCCTATTGCATCTCAGTCTCATTGTCAACATTTGACGCCTTCTTCAACTCGGAACAGGGCTACCGTGGCGCTTACTATCGCTCGCCCTACGAGGGCCTGGCCGCGAACCATCAGCTCATTGCTGCGATCACACCCAAACTCATCGCATGGGCGGGCGAAAATGGGGGCACTGAGCTTGGCTTTGATGTCGAGTCACTTTCGACGCATTCTGCGAAAGCATGGCTCGCTGAAGCTGGCTTGCGGTTTTGCGACAGGTGCGACGGCGAGTGGACGCACCCACAGGACGCTAATGCCGAAATCTTTAACGGTCGTTGGGAAAGCGCTGCCGATGTGCGCGGCCGGAAAGCTCCTCGCCATTCCAAAATTCGAATCTTTGGTGCATTCTTGAACGATCGGCTGGACGAGTTTGTGTCAGGGAGGAAGCGTCATCGTGCGCAACAAATCCATGAAGCGGGCTGGTCTTAGACGGCTAACCCGGCGCTCAAGGGACGCCCCGTGTGCGTGGCTTCGCCACCGCACCGGGTCGCCCCTTAGCTTGGTCCGTTAGGCCCCTCGCATGGCCAAGTTTGCCGGGAAATTGATTCTGTTGCTCGCGCTCTCGTGCGCGTTCTTTGTTGCGTATTCGTTTTCGACTCCCTTGAGTCGATGGGCGTTCGGAGACACATTCAAGGTGCCTTTTGAATTTATGGTCGGGACATCGCAAGTCCAAGGACTCTTCTTTGCACTGGTTTGGGGAATAGTGTTCGCACTTCCTCTTGCCTGGCTGTGGGGACGATTTGCTTTTCTGGCGGCACTGGCCTGTGTTGCGCCAGTCATCCTGATAACCTTGGTGGCTTACTCGGAACGACCGCGGCCAGCTTCCACGCTTCTCTCCCCGATCCTGTTCATCGTTTCCCTTACCACCATCGTTTCACTGGCAGCTCAGGCGGCATATTGCTTGCTGTGGCGTCGCGCAACTGTCACGTCCCATAGTCAACAGATGGGGCCTAACCCGTCGCTCAACGCGGACGTCCCGTGTGCGGCGCTTCGCGCCGCACCGGGCCGCGCGGGTTAGCTAATTACGTTAGGCCCGCTTGGAGGGGTATCACATGAGACAAGCGTTGAAGGTCGTTGCCATCGTCGCCGCAATGGCAGTGGCACTAGCCTCATCAGGCGTTGCCTGGTACGTGTTTTCCGCACCGTCCGTTCAGCACCTTGCGCTTGCTCACGATCTCATTGACGGCACATCGGCCCAAGGTCAGCAGCTGCTCACTGCGACCCCGGCCAAGACGGACTACGATCAACTTAACCCGTACTTCGTAACACAGAGCCGCAGAGCCTTTTGTGGCGTCGCAAGTAGCACTATTGTTGTCAACGCTGCGCTCCACCGGCAGACTCCGGTGACGCAGCACAGACACTGTTCACGCCTGCGGCATCAGCCGTGCGAAGTGAGCTTGCTGTTTCATTTGGTGGCCTCACGCTCGACCAGATCGCAAACATCATTCGCGCCTACGGGTTACAAGTGCAGGTCGTACATGCGGCACAATCTAGTCTTGAGTCCTTCCGCAACACCGCCCGCGCCACGCTCGCCGAACCGTCGACCTTTCTCATCGTCAACTACGATCGGGCAACGCTTGAGCAGGAGGGTGCCGGGCATATATCTCCGGTCGGCGCGTACAGCCCTGAGACGGATCGAATGCTTGTCCTCGATGTCGCGGCATACAAATACCCGTACACGTGGGTTCCTGCATCGAAGCTCTGGAATGCATTGAACACGATTGACCCTGATTCTGGGCAGACTCGAGGCTATCTACTTGTAACCGCCGGCGGCACGCAACAATCAGCCCCCGAGGACGCTCGCGCTTCGGGAGCACGCCCTTGAATTGTGGTTTCGGTGTTCGTCTGATTGTGGGGCGTAACCCGGCGTTCAAGCGGACCCAGATCGGCGTGGCTTCGCCAGCGCCGCCTGGGCCACTAAACTTGGTCCGTTAGGCGTCGTAAATCACACGCATCGCCTGCGAGGGGTGTTTCAGAATGTACCGATCACTCCGCCTCACCCTCGGCTTCATTGCGTGCATTTTCTACAGCGCAGGGCATGCGGGTGGGTTGGATCCCGCCTCTGAAGTCATTGCCTTGAGCGACGCTTGGATTCAGGCCGAGATCAATCAGGACAAAGGTACACTTGAACGAGTTTCTTGATGAGCAGTTCCTAGGGCTGCGCCCGCTCGCGGGCCGCCGGTTAGCTAGTATTCGTTAGGCGTCGATCTCCCAACTGACCAACAACGCAGAAAACTACTCGTCTATGCCTCTACTCGGCAAAGCGGCGATGCTCCTGACCTTCGACATCGAGGAGGCGGCGATCTGCGAACATGACGATTGGCATACGCATGAACATCTTCCCGAGCGTCTCTCGATCCCGGGTTTCCTGAGGGGCACTCGCTGGGTTTCGGTTCAGGGCTCGCCGAGGTACGCCGTGATCTACGAGATTGATCGCCTTGAGACACTGGGGTCAGAGGCGTATTTAAAGCGCTTGAACAATCCCACGCCCTGGACTTCGAAAATGATGACCCACTACCGAGGCATGATCCGCGGCCTGTGCTCGGTCGAGAGATCGTATGGGTTTGGGACCGGACACCACTCCTTACTTATCCGATTCAAGCCTACTGCCGATTCCAGCGCACTGATCGAATGGCTGGACGGTCAGGTCCTGCCTCATCTCCCGTTGAGACCGGGACTGGGCAGCGTCCACCTTCTGCGAGGCGCGCTTGCGGCAGCAATGACATCGGAGCAACAAATTCGTGGTGCCGACGCGGGTGTCGACTGGGCTCTGGTGGCAACGGGATACGAGCATGACGCCGTCGCTGAATTGGAAAGTGCCGAACTCAGCCTCAGGGAGTTAAAAGCGCACGGGTGCGCGAGCGCTTCTTTGGCGTTCTATCGAGCTGCTTACTCGCTATCTGCGGATGAAATCGACGCCTAACCCCGCGTTCGAGCAGACCCGCCCAAAAACGGCATTTTCGTCCGAGCGGCAGTGGCGGCGAGCCGCTCAACTTGAGCGTTGGGCGTCACAGAGGACGCTGTCAGAGCGCACGATATCGCCGCCGAGGTAGTAGGATTTGCGATGTATGCCGCATTCAAGCGCTAGAGTGAGGTGCAGGTCATGCGTATCGCGTTCATGGGCTCTGGCGGACTGGGCGGGTACTTCGGCGCCCGTCTCTGCAAAGGGGGTGCGGACGTCCACTTCATTGCCCGCGGCAAGCACCTTCAGGCCATGCGAAGCGAAGGCCTGCGCGTCGAAGGTCCCGATCCAATCCAGATCGCCCGCGTCAACGCCACTGACGATCCAGGGGAAGTCGGTGTCGTCGATTTCGTAATGCTCTGCGTCAAGCTTTGGGACACTGAAGCGGCGTTGCATCAGATCCGCCCAATGGTTGGCACCGGCACGACAATCATCTCGTTCCAGAACGGTGTTTTGAAGGACCAGTACCTACGAGCTGCCTATGACGCATCGCAGATCATGGGCGGTGTCGGCTACGTCGCAGCGATGATCGACAGGCCGGGCGTCATACGCCAAACGGGGCCGATGCAGAGACTGCTATTCGGCGAGTTCAATGGCTTGCGCTCGCGGCGGGGTGAGGCGCTTCTCGAAGCCTGCCTTGCGGGGGGCATCAAGGCGGAGCTCTCCGAAAACATCCTTCGCGAGATCTGGCAGAAGTATGTGTTCCTGGTGGGGCTGTCGGGCACCACGACGACAATTCGCAGGCCCATCGGCCCGATCCGCGAGAATCCACAGACACGCGCCTTCCTGCATGACGTAATGCGCGAGGTTGTCGCAGTCGGTAGGGCCCACGGCGTGGACTTGCCTGAGGACTACGCCGAGGTGCGCCTCAAGCTCGCGGACGACGTGGCCCATGACATGACTTCCTCGATGCATCACGATCTCGAGCGCGGCAATCCGTTAGAGGTCCGTTGGCTCTCCGGAGGCGTGGTCGAACTTGGTCAGCGTAAAGGCGTACCGACATCCCTGAACCGCGCGATCGCAGACATCCTCGCGCTGCACGCTGCCGGAAGGACGAGCACAAAGTGACGCCCAACCCGTCGATGCACCGCACCCGCTACGGCGGGCTTCGTCCGCTTGCGCGGGCCGGTGATCTTTAGCGTTAGGGCGCCTTCGGCACGGCACATCAAATGCACATCTGATGCCCACCAAATCTACTCACCGCCAACACTCGCGCCAGGTCGCTAAGACCATCTTCCGACTTACCTCGTCCGCTGTCGGAGCGGCCCTAGGCCTTGGCCTAGTTCTGTTTTTCGCCGATCCGCCTACTGCACCGCTGTTCCTCGCTTCGATAGGCGGGTCAGCTGTCTTTCTATTCGGCCTCACCCGCGCCCCTGCAGCTCAACCGCGCGCGCTGTTTGGCGGCCACGTGGGTGGTGCACTCATAGGCATTCTTTGCTTTCAGTTGCTTGGGGATGCGCTTTGGGTCTACGTACTTGCGCTCGTTTTGACGCTCGTATTCATGCTCGCCACCAAGACTGTGCATCCACCTGCCGGGGCTAACCCACTAATCATGTTGCACGCACATGCGCCGTTGGTTGCAATTTGGCAACCGGTCGTAGTCGGGGTCGCCCTCCTCGCCTTGGTCGCGGCCGTCTGGAGTCGTTTGGTTCCTGGAATGATGCATTACCCGTGTCAGTGGCTGGAAAAATCGCCGCCGTTTATGTCTTGGGGCGGCTGGCTTGAATGAAGGCGCCTAACCTGTCGCTCAACGCGGACGTCCCGCATGCGGGGCTGCGCCCCGGCATGAGGCCGCCGGTTAGCTTGCTCCGTTAGGCATCAATTCATGTGGATGCCGCATTCTTCGGCCTAGCGAAAATATCTTATATGGCACCCGTCATAGACGATGCCCTCGTACGTCGCCTCGTGACGGCGCAGTTTCCCAAATGGAAAGGTCTCCCAGTCCGGTCGGTCGAGGCCGCCGGGTGGGACAACAGAACCTTTCGCTTGGGCGACCACATGATCGTCCGCTTGCCGCAGGCAGCGGTCTACGCGGCACAGGTTGCAAAAGAACATCGGTGGCTTCCACAACTTGCGCCCCAGCTCCCTCTTCAGATTCCAACGCCTCTGGCGATCGGAAAGCCAGCGGATGGCTATCCTTGGGAGTGGTCTGTCTACCGATGGATCGAGGGAGAAACCGCCGCTCCGGAGAGAATAGGCGATCTGAAAGACTTTGCGACCGGACTCGCCGAATTTCTCATCGCTCTACAACGCATCGACACGACGGATGGCCCGCGCCCCGGCCCTCACAACTTCTATCGCGGTAGCTCACTCACGGCTTATGACGCCGAAGCCAGGCAAGCAATCGCCGTTCTCAAAGGCAAGCTCGATACCGAAGCGGCCACCGAGGTTTGGGACATGGCGCTCAATACCACCTGGGACCGTCCGCCCGTGTGGCTCCACGGCGACGTCAGCGCTGGAAACCTCCTGGTACACAAGGGCCGCTTGAGCGCTATCATCGATTTCGGCATGGTGGGGGTTGGCGACCCCGCGTGCGATCTGTCCGTCGCGTGGACACTGTTCGGAGGTGAAAGCCGCAGAGCATTTCGTGCAATGCTTCCGCTCGACCCCGGTACATGGGCACGCGGCCGCGCGTGGACTCTATGGAAAGCGTTGATCGTCGCAGCTGGTCTGACCGAAACGAATGCAGTTGAAGCTGCTCGACCTTGGAGCGTCATCGATGAAGTGCTTAGAATTGATGCCTGACCTGTCGCTAATTGCGGACGTCCCGCATGCGGGCTTCGCCCTGGCATGAGGCCGCCGGTTAGCTTGGTTCGTTAGGCGGCAGGAGAATGGCGGTGGCGTAGAATTCAGACATCCAGCTTCAGGGGCGAATCGTGGATTTCAATATTGAGTGTGAACTCGAAGAAGATGGACGCTGGCTGGCCGATGTGCCGCACCTGCCGACCGTGATCGCGCGTGCGGGATGTGCCTCGCAGCCCTTCTTAATTGTATCAGAGTCCTCCTTCATAGCTCTGTCGCCGTCTTGGCCAGACACGCTATTTTGAGCACGTCGAGGCTCGCGCCCACTCGATAAAGATCTCTGTCGCCGCGGCGTGAGCCAGTGGCCCTCGACTAAGGCTCGCCGTGTTCTTGCTGCCGCTTCTCGGTATTGGGTGCGCGTCAACCGGCAGTCCCGTTCTCATCGCACGCTTGCAACGGGAAGGTTGGCCTACTCTTGTCATTCGCCGTTCACGATTGCGAAGAAATCGGCCCCAAAATGCTTTCGCGCATCGTCAATCATACTGGCCTACAGCCTCTCGATCTCGTAGTTCGCGGCCTAACCCGGCGCTCAAGGGGCCCCAGGTGCGGGGCTTCGCCCGCGCACCGTGTAGCCGCTTAGCTTGTATTCGTTAGGCGTTGTACAGTTCCAAGGGGAGGAATTCGCGATGTCGACGCCCGCTAATGGCTTTGGTATTCGTCACGATGCTACTTGGCGGATGTGTAACTTCGCCCGTTCCTCCAGGATATACAGGCCCAACCGCAAAGATCGTCGACTCTTCCGAAATGGAGAGTCAGTATCGCGCGGCCTACTTCATCGTTTCTGAAGTCAATGGCAAACGAATCCACACCAATCAACGACCCGTCTTCGCGAAGCGCAATCGCGGAAAGGTTTCTCTATATCCGCGTGACAGATTATCACGTTTGGTTTCCATGCAGTGCCAAGCTGCGGAGTTGAAGCTCGACCTCACAGAATGCGTATGGAGCGACGATTCAAGAAATCGCCATGCGCTAGCGACAATGCGAAGCGCAACAGCCCTGATCGAGGCTCGAGCTAAAACCTGACGTCAAATTTATCAAGTGCGCGGAGTTCTCATGCCGAAGGAAAGGACTTGACGTTTGGCTGGACATATCGTAGCACCTGGTGAGCGTTCGTAGGTCGCTAAGGTCGCGCAATGATTTGCGGGACAACGCCTAACTCGGCGCTCAACACGGACCCGTCCCGTATGCGCGGACTTCTCCGTCGCCGGCTGGCCCGCTTAACTTAGTCCGTTAGGCGCCAGCATGTCGCCGCATTCTCGATTCTTGCGCCTGGTTTTCGTTCTTGCAGCGGTCCACTTGGTGTTGGCACTTGGCAGCCTTACGACGTCATACACGTTCGGAATGTCGCGCTTCGACGCAGCGGAGTTCCTCGAGCCATCGGCCATTGAACGTGTTGCCACTGGGGCTTCGAACGTCTTGTTTCAGCCGGTCATGTCCATCCTTGGTGTGCTTGGGCCCGGTTCGCATTCATCGCTCGTTCAATGGTTCGCGCTCGGGTGCAATAGCCTGCTGTGGGGGCTTGCGGTGGCACTTGGTTCTGGCGCCTAACAACTCATTCAACCGGCCCGACGCCGCTTCGCCCGCCTCGGCTCCGCTTAAATCCAGCGTCAGGCCGCAATGTACGGATTGCTGCGGGCATAATTGGTAAACAAGGCTATATATGGGTAACGTTCTTGTCGGCGTATTCGCCATAACGTTATGCCTGATCAATTCCGTGGTGTGGACATTGATCTCGCATATGCCGCTTATCGGCTTCGGCTGGCTTCTCGCGGCTGGGGTCTGTGTTTTTCTACAAAAATGGTCACTCCCGTGGTAACGAGGGCGTCTAATTCGCTCTTGTCAAGAACAAAGCCTATTACCCCAAAACCCTTGAGGCCAAGCGTCGCGGCATGATTTGCGGACTTGCGATATGCGGCCTATCCCGGCGTTCAAGCGGACCCAGATCGGCATGACTTCGCCATGGCCGCTTAAGTCCGTTAGGCCCTGGAGTACACAATGAACGCGGCGAATCTTTCCGCTGTACTCCTGGGTGGGTCGATTGCCGGTGCACTTGACATCATTTTTGCAATTTCGTTTGCCGCCTACAACGGAGCCACTCCCGTCCGCCTATTGCAAACCGTCGCGAGCGGTCTGCTCGGTACCGCCGCCTTCACCGGCGGTGTCCCGGTCGCCGCTTTGGGGCTTGGGCTGCACTTTGTCATGTCATTTCTCTGGGCGGGTGCGTTTCTTCTGTTGGCCAAGCTTGTGCCAGCGCTTACGCTTCGTCCTCTGGTGTCAGGCATCGTATTCGGAGCTTTCGTCTTTCTTGCGATGCGGCTCATAGTCCTGCCGCTTTCAGCATTCCCCTATCCGGTCACATTCAAGCCTCTCGCCACCGTTCTTGATTTCTTGTCTCACACACTGCTGTTTGGCGTCCCAATTGCTTGGGCAATCCGAAAAACCCTGCTCAAGGCCAAGGACTAACCCGGCGTTCAACCGGACCCAGCTCGACGGGACTTCGCCATCGCCTTCTGGCACCCGTTATGGCGCATGGTCATGACGCACCGGAGGATCAAGATAATGTCCGCGCCGTTGCGTTATATGAACGCCTTGGTTTTCGTGTGGAGGGCGCGCGACGGCGCGCGTACATCATCAATGGGCGGCCGGTCGACGACCTACTCATGGCCTATGTCTATGAGGCCTAACCTGTCGCTCAACGCGGACGTCCCGCATCCGGGGCTGCCCCCGGCAGCGGCCCGCCGCTTGACTCAGTTCGTTAGAGCGCCATTGAGAAAGGGGCGAAGAAGAACGCCGTGAGCAAGCCCGATTCCGACAGGGTCTTCGCGGGCTCGATTCCGAAGCTCTATGAGGAATATCTCGTTCCTCTGATCTTCGCGCCGTACGCTGAAGACCTGGCGAGTCGCCTGGCTTCACGATCTCTTTTCCGTGTGCTCGAGGTTGCCGCCGGGACGGGTGTTGTGACCCGTAAATTGGCATCCACGCTACCGGCAGGCGTTTCCATAGTCGCCACGGATTTGAATCAGCCCATGCTTGACATGGCTTCGGAGATAGGGACGGACCCGCGCCCTGTGCAATGGCGTCAGGCCGACGCTACGCAACTGCCTTTCGAGGATGAAGGGTTTGACGCTGTGGTGTGTCAGTTCGGCGTCATGTTTTTTGCCGACAAGTCGACAGCCTTCTCGGAGGTACGTCGAGTGCTGAAGGCAGGCGGCGTGTTCCTCTTCAACGTATGGGACCGAATCGAGGAGAATGAATTCGCTCACACGGTGACAGCCGCACTCGAAGATGTGTTTCCTGATGATCCTCCCCGCTTTCTGGCGCGGACCCCCCATGGCTATTACGACCACGAGACCATCGAGTGTGATCTCAAGAGCGGCGGATTCACGTGGCCCCCGCACATTGATACAGTTGCAGCGCGCAGTCGGGCGAATTCTCCCCGAGTCCCTGCGATCGCTTACTGCCAAGGGACGCCGCTACGCAACGAGATCGAGGCACGCGACAAGTCGCGACCCGGTGAAGCGACCGACATCGCGGCAGAAGCTATTGCCCGCCGATTCGGCGATGGTGTTGTCGACGCCAAGATTCAGGCGCACATTGTCACTGTAGAACGCTGAAGGTCGCTAATTGAGTGTGTTGCGCTCCACCCCGACGTTCGAGCGGACCTGCGGGCAAACTGAAGAAATGAGGCCTAACTCGTTCGGCCCTTGCGGTGTCGGGCGAGATTTCCCACTGAACCAGGAGAGGTGCTGTGAAAAGCGGATCGTGCATCTGCGGTGCAGTGAAATTCACGGTCTCGTGTGAATTGAAACCGCCTGACGCCTGTCACTGCGTACAGTGTCGAAAATTCTCTGGGCATTACTCCGTCGGAACGGATGCACCAAGGAATGCTGTGGAGATTCTCGGTGCTGACAACATCACCTGGTACCACTCGTCCGCGAAAGTCCGTCGCGGATTTTGTTCCGTCTGTGGATGCTCAATGTTCTTTGATCCGCCCGCAAAGGACTGGATCGGAATCTCAATGGGGGCATTTGATGGATCCACCGAGACGCACACAGAGTTGCACATCTTCGTCGCGGAGAAGGGCGATTATTATGAAATCACTGATGGGTTGCCACAGTACGAGCGAATTCCGCTGTAATTGGCCGGATGGAGCCTGACCCGGCGTTCGAGCGGACCCAGCCTGGCGTAGCTTCGCCGGCGCCGGCTGGCCCGCTTAACCCAGTTCGTTAGACGGCGCGAGTCCGCCCGGACCCACGATGAACCGCGATGGCAACCAAACGTCAAGCCTCGACCGCGATCGACGAATACGTTTCCGGTTTCTCGCCTGAAGTTCAGGATTTGCTTCAAAGAATTCGCCAGGTTGTTCATAGCGCCGCGCCCGAGGCCGAGGAAGTGATTAGCTACCAGATTCCCGCCTTCAAGCAGAAAGGCGTGCTCGTCTACTTCGCGGCATTCAAGAGTCACATCGGCTTCTATCCCCCAGTCAAGGGCGATGCGCAACTCGAGCGAGCGGTGTCTGCGTACGCCGGAGAGAAGGGGAATCTCCGATTTCCACTCAGCCAACCGATCCCATTCGATCTAATCGAGCGCATAACCAAGCTTCGCCTGAAGCAGAATCTGGCGAAGGCCATGGCCAAGAGTAAAAGGAAGTCAACTTGAGCACGGTCAGCTTTCAACTACCGCCTTGCTGTGCGAACTGCATGCGACTGGCCGAGCGGAGAGCGCTGCCTAACCCGTCGCTCAACCCGGACGTCCCGCATGCGCGAGCTGCGCCCCCGCAGCGGGCCGCTGGTTAGCATGTATCGTTAGGCCTCCGAACGGGCGCCTCGGTTTGGCGCAGGGAGCACAGAATGCTTGAGAGGGTGTTTCCGTCTGCAGCTGACTTCACTTATCGGGGAAGCCGGATCGCACTTTGGCTTCTCGGCCTAGTCCTTGTCCTCAAACTTGCCATCGCGCTTGGCGTCATTTTCAACGGGCACTACGCCGCGACCGTTGCAGATGGGATACCCATCGATTCCTATACGCCGCAGGGTGCACAGGCCTTTCTGTCGCTCTTTGCTTCGCTCGGCCTATCCCAGTTCATCTTAGGGGTCTTTGGCGTCGTGCTACTTCTCAGGTATCGCCCACTCGTCCCGCTCTTCCTGCTCCTGCTGCTCGTCGAGTACGTCGCTCGCAGGGGTGTCGCCGCGTACATCCCTATCGAGCGCAGTGGTCAGGCGCCGGGGGGCGCAATCAACTGGGTCATCTTCGGAGTCATGGTTCTGGCGTTCATTTTGTCCATTCGTCATAGCAATCGTGCGCGGTTACCCTCTGAGGCCTAACCGTCGCTCAACGCGGCCGTCCTGCCTGCGGGACTTCGCCGCCGCTGGGTGGCCCGCTTACTCAGTCCGTTAGGCCTCTCATCTCCCTCATCTGCATGCACGCCGGAGCGCTCATTGATCGACGTGAATAACCTGCTTGTTGGCATGATCGCCGGTGCGATAGGGGTCGGCTATTTCATCTACGGAAAGCGCCAGACCAAGATTGTGCCAATGGTTGCTGGCGCATTGTTGTGTGTTTATCCGTATTTTGTAGACAGCTTGCTATGGCTCATCTTAGTTGGTGCAATTCTTATGGCTGTTCCGTTCTTCATCGACTATTAGCTAGCTGAGTTCATCGACTTCGCGGGGTACTTGGTTGCAACCGTGCGCGCCTTCGTTGGCCAAGGGCCTAACCCAGCGTTCGACCGGACACCGCGCCTGCGGCACTGCGTGTCGGCAGTCGGGTCGCCGGTTAACTCCATCCGTCAGGCCTCTCGCGTGCCGTCGATCACAAAGGAGCCGATCCGATTTGAGATTTGGTGGCATGCGGGGCTGCGCCCCGGCATGAAGCCGCCGGTTAGCTTGGTTCGTTAGGCCGCAGGAGGGACCCCATGAGACGCACGTGGACGATCATTGGCGTTGGCGACGTGCCTGGCAGCTTCAAGTGGTACCAATCGCTACTTGGCCTGCCAGCGACTGCTCCTGCCCACGAGGACTTCGGACAAATCCTCGACTCGGATGGAACGGTCTTGCTCTGCCTTCACGAATGGGGTGCCCATGAGCATCCCTCCTTAATGAGCCCCGATCGTGCCCAGCCTGGCAACGGCCTCCTCCTGTTTTTCCGCGTCGATGATATCGACATGGCGCTGCCAAGGGCACGCGCGCTCGTCGCTCGGCTCGAGGAGGAGCCCCACGTGAACCCGAACACCGGGACTATGGAGTTCTCACTCCGAGATCCGGACGGGTACTACGTGACGCTCAGTGCGCTCTCTGCGGCCTAACCTGGCGCTCAGCCTGGCGTCCGGGCACGCGCTTCGTTCTTGACGATCGCCTGTGGCCGGCGTCGATGTACGACTTCGTTCTTGTCGGCGTCAACGCCGGGCAGTTTGATATGTTGGGCGCAGGAAGGCACACTCTGACTCGATGATTCGCGCTATCTTCTTTCTGGTTTGCCTCGCCGGGTATCCGATCGTCGCCCCTGCGTCCGAGGAGGCGTTTGTTCCATGGCAGTCGATCACCGTCAGATCGGCTGAACTACCGGAGACGGGCGCGATCGTCGTTGAAGCTTCCGCGAGTGGCGACATATGCCAAAATTTCACGATCACGGCGTTTGGCCGCTCCCGCTCGCTTTTGGCAACCGAACTCAAGCGGTTGGAGGGTTTCCCTCTGGCGAGCTTGTCGGTCACCCACGAAGCTGGTTACGCCCAGCTTGGCGGCCATACCGTTCACGCTCGATTACAGCGGACCCGCTACATTGACGCACAGAAGCTCGTCCGCGAGACTATTGTCATTTCCCTGCCGAAGAACGCTGAACTTACAATTTCCGGACCACAGCTCGTCCACAAATGATGCGCCTACCCCATTCCCATGGGCGCGGCCTGACCCGTCGCTCAACGTGGACGTCCCGCATTCGGACTGCGCCCCGCAGCGGGCCGCCGGTTAGCTTGTTGCGTTAGACGGCAATGGATCGAAGCGACAGCGCGAGTGGATCGAAGACTGCGCGGGCATTGGTATTTTGGCGGCTCTCGCTCGGCTTGGCCGGCGTACTTGAGTGCGGTATCGCCCTCTATCACGCGGTGCTTCCCTATCACATGAAGTGGTCCCAGGGATTTGACGGCGTTCCGGACAGTCTCGTGTGGGCCGTCTTTGCTCTCAATTTCTCGTGGAGCGTTATCGTTTTTCTGGCCGGTTGCCTCATCATTTACGCGGCCCGCCTCGGACCGGCGGCAGGGCTTTTTGCCAGAAGTACGGTTTTCGTCGTGGGTCTCTTCTGGCTAATTCATGGCCTCTATACGTGGCTAAATCCGCTGCCGCTTCCCCTCTCGCTCGCGTGGCTGCGCACTCTGCTCGGTGCGTTTCCAATCATCGTGGTGGCCCTGCACTGGCTACCATTGGCAGTCTCCCGTCAGCATTCCACATAGCGGCACTCGTATTGCGCAGCCTGGACCCATTCGGGAGCGACCAGTATGGTAGTGCGCGCATTTGCCGCCTGGCTAACAGTGCACTCAACCGGACGGGCCGGTGGGCGGCTCGCCGGGGCATTCAAGCTGACGCCGATGAACTCAATCCGTTGGCGCCCCTTGATACGTCAGCCGACATGAACACTGTCGAGCAACCGGCGCGACAATCGAGTTGTCCCGGTCTTCTTATCGTCCTCGTTGCTGCGGGTACTATCGCCGCCTGCGCCAGCGATGCCTGGCTTGATGAGTCGAATCCTTCCGGCAACCACTTCTTCGACCCACGGGTGGCGAGGGAAATCCGCTCATTTTGGTATGTGTCGGCGTCGCAAATCGACGCCGCGGCGCAGTTGCTCAAGACTCACGCAATTGTCTCCATTTCGCCCGAGCGCGCCGCGTCCCTCGTGGGGCGCGTTCCAGACGTCCCCGCAGGGGAGTCGCTGTATCTTATTCGCGCCATCGACGTTGCCGACCCGACTCCTCTTCACGTCTATCAGGCCGGCTCATGGGTGGAAGCCAGCGCCGGGACAAAGTCGACGTGTTTCGCATTTCGCCCGCCGATCAGACGCCAGCCCATCATAGTGGCGCTTGCCCAAACCCCGACGCGGCTAAGGTTGAGCTATTCTTGCGATGGGTAGCATATCCATGCCGGCCAACCTCTCGCTCGACGCGGGCGGCGCGCATGCGGGGTCGCGCCGACATCGGCGCCGGTTAACTTGGTTTGTCAGGCCGCACCATGTCGCAGACTTCGATCCGATTCACAGTTCTCGTCGTGTTGGCGGCTGCGCTTCAATTGCTGCTATGGACAGGTTTTCGATGGGTCGGGTTGCAGGTTCATGGCGAGGTCACGGGCGCACCAATTCCCGACTGGTACGGACTCCTCGGCCTCCCTCTCAACCAGATCATCTCAATCGCTCCTGCGTTCATCGTCGGATGGCTGGCGGGTCGCCGCGGTCCCGCGCTTGGCGCGCTGATGGGCGTTCTCGCATCGCTGGTCAGCTGGGGCTTTCATTCTCTGCCCGGTGTCTGGTCGGGATGGTCTTTTTCATTTCTGCTTAGCGCGCCTCCGTTGCACGTTCTCGCATCAGCGCTTGCCGCGGCGATTCTTGGTTGCGTCTCCGGTGCGGCAGGCGCGTTCTTTCGGCCGCATGCCCCCTAGCGCATTACCATCGAGTCCAACAATGGCAAACACATTGCATGGTCCACGGTGCCAGCAGACCATGGAGACAGGCTATGGCGCGGACATCGGTTACGGCGCGACCCTGCAGAGCTCCTGGACTCCCGGAGAGCCCATCCCTCGATTATTCGGGGGCATCAAGTGGCGGCGGAGCGGCAATATCCCGATAGTCACGTATCGATGTTCGAGCTGTGGCTATCTTGAATCGTATGCACCGACTTCCTAAGCGATCTCGAGTGAATTTGTCGCACTCCCTGGAGGCTCTGTGAACCGCTCGCTGCCCGCACGCAGCATTGGCACTCCCTGGCACCTGTGGGTCGTCGGCGTGCTCGCCTTGCTATGGAGCAGTGTCGGCGCCTTCGACTACGTCATGACCGAGACCCGCAACGCCTCGTACATGAGCACGTTCACTCCCGAGCAACTGGCCTATTTCCGCGACTTCCCGATATGGGTCGTCGCCGCCTGGGCGCTGAGCGTGTGGGGAGGCGTGCTCGGTGCCGTTCTGCTCCTGTTACGCAGGCGCTGGGCGGTGCCGGTCTTCGGTGTGTCGCTGGCGACCATATTGCTGACCACGTTCCACAACTTCGTGCTCACCGACGGGCTCGCGATGATGGGCGGAGTGGGTGGAGTGATCTTCAGCGCGGTGATCATCGTAATCGCAGTCGCGCTGCTGATCTATGCACGAAGCCTCGCCCGCAGCGGAGTGCTGCGTTAGCAGGGGCGGTGACGCAGTAGATGCCGAACGGTCATGCAGATTCGAGTCGATGATCTCGCTGGCGCAGAGATCCGCGCGCTCCTCGCCGAGCATTTGCACAACATGCACCAGCTCTCTCCGCCCGAGAGCGTGCATGCCCTCGACCTGACTTCTCTTCTCAGGCCGGAGATCACTTTCTGGACAGTTTGGTCTCACGGCGAGCTGCTTGGGTGCGGCGCGCTGAAAGAACTCGCATCGACGCACGGCGAAGTCAAGTCGATGCGAACGTCCTCCGAGCATCGACGCAAGGGTGTGGCTCGCGCCATGCTGCAGCACATAATTGCCGAGGCCCGGAGACGCTCCTACGCTCGCCTCAGCCTCGAAACGGGTTCCATGCCGGCCTTCGAGCCGGCGCGCAAATTGTACGAGGGCTTCGGCTTTTCGTACTGTTCACCGTTCGCGGACTACGCCGAAGACCCGAACAGCGTCTTCTTGACAAGAATGCTCGAGGAGCCGTGAGGGGTGCGCAAACCGCGTGCGTGGGACTTCGGGCCAAGACGGGCCGGGCCGTCGCCGTTGTGCTTGCCGGATCGAGCAAGTCGCCGCAGCCGATCACGCGAACCGAACTTGTGCTTGCGAGCTCGGACAAGACGCCCTTGTTTCAGCCCTATCACGAGGTCATGGACTTGCCGTGGGATCGCGCCGTCCTGGCCGCGCGGAAAGCAGAGCAAGCACTGCAGGCGATCGCGTCCGCGGCGCTGGGCGCGCTATTCGCAGAACTGCAGGCCAGAAACCTCACGACATGCTGCGTTGGCATTGTCGGCGCGCCCGAGCGAAACCTTGCTGCGATCGGAAGTCCGCACATTCGGGCGCACGCCGCGGAAGGCGTGCTGTTTCGCAAGGTTCTCGAAGCCGGCGTCGCGACGAACAATTTGCGTTGCGTGGCCTTTCCGGAACGTCAAATCGAGAGTATCGCGATCGCTCGACTCGGGCTGTCGTCCGGCGCTCTTCACGTCCGTCTGGCCGAATTCGGCCACCAACTGGGCCGGCCATGGCGAGCGGACGAGAAGGCATCGACAACGGCGGCGTGGCTCGCTCTATATGCAGCGGAGACGACCTAACCCATCACTCGTCGCGGACGTCCCGCATGCGCGATTTCGGCTCCGGGCGGAGGGCCGCCGCGCGGGGCGGCGCCCGCACAGCCGGCCGCCGGTTGGCCTGAAGCGTTAACGTCTCGGGAACGCGTATGGGCGCCTTTTACACAAATCTCACGGTGCGCGGCCCATCGAGAGACCAGGTGATTTCCGCCATCGGAGACCGACGCGCATTCGTATCGGGAACCGTGAACGCGTGTACGGTCGTCCTCGACGAGGCCTGCGAATCCCAAGACATGCAGCTTCTTGCGGAATTGGCCACACACCTGTCTTCGCGTCTATCCTGCCCAGTGCTTGCCGTACTGATCCACGATGACGATGTCCTTTGCTACGAGCTATGGAAACAAGGGGCTCGGCTGGATCAGTACAACTCATGTCCTGGTTACTTCGAGAACGTGCCGGAGGGTGATCGACCTTCCGGTGGAGACGCGGCGATCCTTGCGAAGGCATTTGGCATCGCCGATCCTGCGCCGATCGAATCAATCCTTCGCAAAGGCGGACACGACAAGTTCACATTTGAATCGGACCGGCACCAGGAGCTCGTCAGCGCGCTGGGCATCCCTGACTTTGCCGTGGGTGCCGGATACACCTATGCCGAGGCCGGCGATCTTCCGGCCGATACCTTTTCGCGCACGAATGAGTGAGACGGTTGAACCGGCGGTCAACCGGTCCTTGATCGGCGTGCGTCCCTGCTAGCACGCGATCACGGTTGGTTAACTTGTCCGGTCACGCAGGATGGCGACGGCCCGACATACCATGTGGCTACTGCTGCGCCTCAACTTCCTGGTTGCCGTGTGGCTCTGCATTGGCTCGAATCTCTACGAATTGTGGGGTTACACCTCTCAGGTGCAGCAGCTCAACCTGCAGTTTGGCCCGTGGTCGGCCCGCGTTGTGTTGGCACCAATTTTCATTGCGGGCGCGCAATTCATCCTGTGGTTTCGTTTCTACCGATTTGGAGGGTTGGCCGCTCGGGTGGCGGCGGCTTGCGCGGGCGGGATGCTTGGCCTTATTGTGCTGGTCCAGCTTCTGCGTGCGTCGATCGATATCCCCATCAGCGCTTCCGGCACCTGGCTCTATGTCTATTTCGCTGCGTCGCACCTCGTTTACGCGCTTCTGGCGCGCCACATCGAAACAGACGCTGCCTAGAAGCTCCGCGTTCAGCCGGAGTCAAGTCGGCGGGCCTACGTCGCACGAGTCGTTTGACCTGGTCTGTCAGGCTTCCGCATGGAGCCCCGGCAGGCCAGACGCTGCACCGCAACCGAGTGTCGAGTGAAGAGGATTGCGCAATGGCAGCGCCACTCAGCTTCTCCGTGCCGGCTGGATGTTTGACCTGCTCCGTTAGCGCGCCCGCCGCCGGCGCATCCCCCTGACCACGCAGCGAGGAACGTCGTGCCGAAACTCCGCGTTCAAAGCTTCGCCATTTCCATCGACGGCTACGGCGCCGGCCCCAGCCAGGACCTCGAGCATCCGCTCGGCGTCCGTGGGCCCGAATTGATGGAGTGGTTCTTCCACACACGCGTGTGGCGGAAGATGCACGGCCACGACGACGGCGAGACTGGCGTCGACAACGGGATGGCGGAGCAGGGCTTTGCCGGCATCGGCGCCTGGATTCTCGGTCGCAATATGTTCGGCCCTGTCCGTGGCCCGTGGCCCGACGAACGCTGGAAGGGCTGGTGGGGCAACGAGCCGCCCTACCACACGCCCGTATTCGTGCTGACGCATCACCCACGGGCGCCGCTCCGGATGACGGGAGGCACGGAGTTTCGCTTTGTCACCGAAGGTATCCACGCCGCACTGGCACAGGCCACCGACGCCGCGAATGGGCGCGACGTCCGCCTCGGCGGCGGCGTGTCCACCATTCGGCAGTATCTGCGCGCCGCCCTGATCGACGAGCTGCATCTCGCCATCCGACCCGTCCTGCTCGGTTCCGGGGAGCATCTCCTGGGCGACATCGACCTGTCCGCGTTGGGCTATGAATGCGCGAGCTATGTCGCGGGCGAGCGTGCGGCCCACGTCTTTCTGCGCAAGCGCGCCTGATCCGGCGACACACGCGGACGATGCAACGCCTGGTTGAGATCCGGTCGTACAAGCTGAAGCCGGGAAGTGGCGCCCGGTTTCACGAACTGGTCGTTGCGCAAAGCATGCCGTTGCTGCACGAGTTCGGAATCGAGGTGGTTGCCTTTGGTCAATCGGCGCACGATCCTGACGCGTATTTCCTGGTGCGCGCATACGACAGCCTCGATCATCGGCGCTCGTCGCAAGAGGCCTTCTATTCGAGCGGCGCATGGAGAAACGGGCCACGACAGTCGATCGTCGAGCTCATCGAGGCCGATTGGGACATCGCCTTGTGGCTATCCGCCGCCGCTGTCGACGCGATGCGCAAGTCACACCTCTCGACAGCCGCGTGATGAACTCGAGGATCGGAGCGGTATCCACGCTCGGGAATGGCCCGCGGAAAATCAAGCATCAGACGCCGCGCTACACGCTCATGAACGTCGCGCAGCTGAAAGCATTCTGCCGCGGATTTCCGAGCGCCACCGAAACGCTGTATGGGGAGCCCTACAATTTTCTCGTCTATTCCGTGGGTGGAAAGAAGTTCGCCTATTTCAAGACCAGTCATCCGGAACAATGGCGGTTCAGCATTCGGGTATCGCCGGACCGCTTCGTCGAGCTGACGGGTGTGCCGGGAGTGAAGCCTGCCCGATACCGAGGGCGTTTCCATTGGGTCACCATCGTCAACGTGTCCGGCTTTCCCGCCGCCTATCTCACGGAGCTGGTGGAATGTTCGTACCAAAGGGCGATAGCCTCGTTGAGCAGAGCGAGACAGATCGAGATTCGCGCGTCGGGTCGATCGGTTTCGTCATACCGCTCGCAGGAGCCCGTGTGAATCTCGTGGCCATAAGAGTAGGAATACCCAATGAGGTGCAATGGCGCAACGGTGGCGTCCAGAGGTTCAAGACGCCCGTATTGCTCGTCGCCGCGTTCCTTTGCTCTGTCGCGGCAGCGTCTCCGCGCGATACCGTTGTCCGCGCCGTCCGCTACCATCAGGACGTCACCGTGGCCGCTCCCGAGGCCCTGGCCGCAAGGCTCGTCGCGCTGCTAAATTCCTGCTCGGGCAATTCCACGGCGTACGCCATGTCGGGAGATACCCGGGCCGGCATGCTCGCCTCGAGCTCGTTCATCCACGTCGTCTTCATGGAGCCGCGTCGCGCCAGGCCGATGAGCGATGGCGACGGCACGCAGGCGCCGCGAATCATTGGCGAGATTCTCCTGCCTCTTCCCGAGGACAAATGGCCGGCGCACGTGCTCGTCAAGAGCGAAGGCAAGACGCTCGCATTCACGAAATATGATCCCCTCGCCCTGAGGGACATCGTGCTGGTGAGAGAGCTTCGGCTTCAGACCGTGCGACCGTACGACTCGCTCCTGCATCTCCCCGACAGGCAATCGCTGCTGCGGGTCCCTGTGCTCATCGGGACGTGGAAATATGCCGCATCGGCCTGGCTTGGCGGGGCGCGCCGGTGAGCCCGGCCGATAGACTACAGAGAGGAATGGGAGCGATACTGCCGTGCGGCTCCGCGCCGGGTGCGGATGCCGAAGCCGGAAAACGGCGCCTGACCCGTATTGCCCATGTCGAGAAACAAGACGTTAGCGCTCGCCGCCGGCATCGCCGCTTCGTTCATCGGGCTCGCCGGCACGATTTTCTTTCTGGCGCGTATCGCGATCATCAGCGTCGCCGTCGCGAAATTGATGCTCGCCGCGTTGCTGGCGATGTATGTCGGCGTCGGAATCCTGATTGTTATCTATCGCTTGCTTGGCAAAGTGGAATGAGCTCGACAGCGCGTCCACCTGGACGTTTCTTGACTGAATGCGACTGACGTCCGGCGCGAGCTGAAAGCAACCTTCATGGTGCTCAAAGTCTGCCTGGCGGGCGCAACGGGTTGGGCGGGTTCCGAGCTCGCACGCTCGATCTCGAAGGCCAACGACCTCGTGCTCGTGGCCGCGGTCGGGCGCAAGCACGCCGGTCGCGTCCTGGGCGACGTGCTGGGCGAGCCGCGCCTCACCGCTCCCATATGCGCGTCGGTCGAAGAGGCGCTCGCCATTCCCTGCGACGTCTTTGTCGAATACACCAAGCCGGACAGCGCGAGGGCCAATGTGCTGGCCGCGCTCGAGCGCGGCGCGCATGTCGTCGTGGGGACTTCCGGTCTGACGGAAGACGATTTCAGAGAGATCGACGCCCTCGCGCGCAAGCGGCAGCGCGGGGTGCTCGCGTGCGGCAATTTCGCCTTGACCGTCGTGCTCCTCCAGAAATTCGCGGAAGCGGCGGCGCGGCTGATCCCGCAATGGGAGATCATCGATTACGCGCACGACGACAAGGTCGACGCGCCGAGCGGGACCGCTCGCGAGCTCGCGTTTCGCCTGTCCAGCGTCCGGAATCCCGAGCCGACGATTCCCCTCGCGAAGACGGTCGGCCCGCGGGAGACCCGGGGCGCCACGGTGTCGGGCACGCAGGTTCATTCGCTGCGCCTGCCCGGCTACGTGATCAGCGCCGAAATCATTTTCGGTATGCCGGATCAAAGGCTCTCGATCCGCCACGACGCGGGGAACAGTGCGCGTCCTTATGCGGACGGGGCCTTGCTCGCCATTCGCAAGGTTTCCACACTCGTCGGCGTCCATCGTGGGCTGGACACGGTGCTCGATCTTTGAGCCCGTCAAGCCAACACCATCGACGCAGGTCATGAGCGTGACAACCGTCTACGTGCGACCCGACGGACCGTACATCGTGACCGGCGATTTTTCGCTCGATGCGCGAGGCGCGCCGCGCGACGATGCCAGCGTCGTGCTTTGCCGCTGCGGGCGCTCATCGAACAAGCCCTATTGCGACGGCACGCACCGGCCCGCCCAATTCATCGATGCCGGAGTGTTGCCCGCGAGCCCGGAGCCGCCCTCCTCGTCCGGGAATGGCAGGCTGGCCATCCTCCCGACGCCGAACGGCCCGCTGAAGTGCATCGGGCCGTTGGCGCTGTCCGGCGCCGACGGTCGAATGCGCGAGTGTCGCGACGTCCGCCTGTGCCGCTGCGGCGGATCCGCCACGAAGCCATTCTGCGACGGGAGTCACAAGAGAATCGGATTCGCGGCGTGATACCTTCGGGTGTGCGCGCGGGCGTCGCCGCCCGATCGACGCGCACAGATGGCGCTGCGCAGGAGGACACCGTGCAAACGCTCGTTCAAGTCGTATGCACTCCCGGATTGAGTGTCCGGGATGCCATCGCCAATGACGCGAAGCTCGACGCGCACGGCCTCGAGGTCGTGCTCGAGCGCAAGGCGGGACGGTTTCCCGGCTGGACGAAATTGCGAAGCCACGCGGAAGGCCGCCGCGGCTCGATCAACATCCAGTGGAATGCCGCAACCCGAGTGCTGTCCTGCCGCGTCGTGAACAAGGGCTCGGGCAAGCCGAACCTCATCGTCGGCGATTTCGTCGACTATCTGTTGCGGCGGCATCGCCGGCGAGTGAGAGTGATTACCGTGCTGCCGAGTTGAAGACGATTTGCGCATCCGGCGTTGCCATGCGGGCGGAGATCGCGCGCCGGCGCCCGGAAGTTGCCTCGCGCTCCGTTGCCGGCGTAGGATCGTCGTGCTTTTCCTGCGGAGGCGCAGATGTCGGATCCCGTTGACGCTTTGGTGCTGGACCTCCTGGAATGGATCGGGCCTCGCCCACGGCCGTACGCGGAAGTCATCGAGGCGTGGCGCACATCCTGTCCCCGGCTGCCGGTGTGGGAGGAAGCCAATGCCCGCGGCTACCTGACCCACGCACGCTCCGATCAGGCCGGTGCGCTGGTGTCGGTGTCTCCGACGGGCCGCGCCATGCTCGGCGCGCATCGGAAGACGGATTGGTCGATGGCGGGACGACCCTGACGTTCTGCTCTAGCTTGCGCACGATGACTCTCCGGGGCATTGCGCGGGCGTCACGTGCATCGGAGATCGAATGCGCCTCAACGGCAAGTGCCACTGCGGCAACGTCGCCTTCGAACTCGAATGGGAAGGAGACCCGCCCGAGATTCCCGCTCGTGCCTGCGGCTGCACGTTCTGCGTCAAGCATGGCGGCGTCTGGACGTCCCATCCGAAATCCAGACTGGCGGTTACCATTCGCGAGGCCGCGCTGGTGTCGAAATACGCGTTCGGAACCCGCACGGCCACGTTTCATGTCTGCTCGCGCTGCGGCTCGGTGCCGCTCGTTACGAGCGAAATCGCCGACCATCTCTATGCGGTTGTCAACGTCAACACGCTGGAGAACGTCGATCGGGCCTGGCTGCGCCGTGGGAACGCCAACTTCGACGGCGAGGATGTCGAGTCGCGCCTCGCGCGCCGGAGCCGCAACTGGATCGCCGATGTCCGCATCGCCGAAAGCGGCGACTGATTCGATGCTCGACCCGGGGGCGCCCCTGCGGCACGCAGTGCATGCGTCGCGCGAAACGGTGCGATGGATGACTGATTCGTGCTGAGTGAGCGGGTAACGCTGCCGCGTCAGCTGTTCCTGGATTCCGCGGCGATCGGGGTGTTCGTGCCGCTGCTTGCGCGGTTGCCCGGCGTCCCGTGGCGCGGGCTCGACTGGTTCACCGATTATTTTCCCGGCCTCGGCGGAACCGTGCTGTTCACTTCCGTGTTCAACCTGATTCCGGCGATGGCATTGTATGGAGTCGGGAAGGCCAGCAAGCGCGCGCCGCTTGCCTTCTGGTTCGCGCTCGCGGCGCTGGTCGGATTCCTGCTGTGGTTCCATGGCACGATGAACCTTCGCTCGAGCTCGACTGCGGCGCTCGGGCTCATGTTCATCCCGCTCTACGCCGTGGGGGCGGTCCTCGGCGGGTGGGCGCTCGGGTGGCTTGTCCACGCGATGACCCGCGACGACCGCTCGCGCGTCTGGCTCGCGGCCATCGCAATCACCGTCGCCATTGCCGGCGGTGTCGGGACGAGCGTGAACGAATCGATCTATGCGGCCGCGCGCGAGAACCGGTTCCCGGTGGTCTCGGTGAAGTCGATTCCCCTGACCAAGCGCACGGTGTTCGCGTGCTGCTCCATCGGCCGCGTCGACGCAATGGCGTTCGACGATTTCGACCGTGCACCGGGAAACGAGGTAGCGGTGCTCGGCACGACGGGCCTCGCCATGCTCGATCCGGGGACGTACGCCGTCAAGTCGCAGGCCCCCTTCGAGCATCAGGACTGCGATGCCTGTGTTCACATGTATCCGTACGTTGTTCCCGATGGGAAGGGAGGCGTGCTCGTCGCGACCAGCGATGGCCTTTCGGACGGGCGGGGCCGCCTGCTCTGGCAAACCAAGGCAAAAGGATTCTCCAAGAACGTTCCCATCCAGGCGCCGCCGTCCGCCACGACATTTCTCGCCTATCACCAGCTCGATCGGATCGACCTTCGAGAAATCGACGGCAAGGTGCGGTGGAGCACGAAGCTCCCCGTTGAAACCGTCGAGGTCTACGTGGATGCCGACGGCAGGCAAGTGCCTTCGGCGATTACCGGAAACGGGAGCGAGCGCCGCCTTCGGCTTTTCGACGCGGCCGGGAACGAAACGCGCACGATCCCGCTTCCCGAGTGGGCGTCGAACGTCCAGGCGATCGCGTGGCCAAAATCGGGCAACCTGCTGATCGGCGCGGGCAATTGGATCGGCGTTATCGATCCCGATGGCCGCGAAGTGCTGCGCCACGTCATCCAGGATACTTCGTTCAACCCTTATCACGGCCCCGACGGAACCGCGGTGCGTTTTCTCGCGAACGAGCGGCCCCATCTCGCCGTCATCAGTCACGGAAGTTCGGGATATGCGCGTTCCGTGCTGCTCGTCTTCGATCCGGACGGCCGCCTGGTCTGGCAGGAGGAAATGAACAAGCTGAGCTCCATCCTCGCGATTCCCAACGCGGCCGGCGCCGGCGAAGTACTTCTCGTCGGCGGCATGGACGGGATCGTCGAGTACCGTCTGGGCGATGCATCGTCGCCCGTAGCCACGCGATGAACTCGTCACCGGTTCTCGAATCCGTCCTCACCTGCCCGCAATGCGGTTTCGCAGCGCGGGAGATCATGCCCACGGATGCCTGCCTTTATTTCCATGAATGCGCCGGCTGCGGCGTGCTGCTCCGGCCGAAGCCGGGCGATTGCTGCGTCTTCTGCTCGTACGGCTCGGTCAAGTGTCCGCCGGTGCAGCAGTCGGGCGGATGCTGCACGCCCGATGTCGACGGTTTCCCCGATCCGAAGTAAGCTTGCCACGAGGTGCCGATCCGGGGCGACCGCATGTCGCAAGCACTCGTCCGCAGGAACGCGACGCCGCGGCCAGCGCGCCCTCGACGCCCGAGGCATTGCGTGTCCGCGCCCTGCCATCGGCGCAATTCATTCGTCAGGAAGCCATGGACACCGACGACGCCCGAAAAATGATCGCGCTGCTCGAGGAAATCCGTGACGGGCAGCAGTTGCACCTGAAGCGGCAGGCCGACGCCTTCGATCGCCAGACCGAGGCGCTGGCCCTGCAGCAACAGCAATTTGCCATCCTGAAGACGCAGGCCGGCCGGGCCCAGGAGCTGCAGGACCGCGCGGAAAAGATACAAGCGAAGAGCGCCGGCCTCATCGGCAGCGCGCGCGCGCTGGTCCTGATCGTGGCGCCGCTGGCCGTGCTGGCGCTGGTATTCCTTTTCTGGCTGGTATTCAGCCGTGTGATGCGCTGACTGCAAGACCGACGCGACGATGCGCGCGGCGTTTCGGCTTATCGCATGAGGCGGCGTCCCATCTTTGCTCGTTCGCGTTGCGGGAGATCCAGTGTCAGAGAAATTGGCCGAAGGTGGTTGCCTGTGCCGCGCGATTCGTTATCGCATCTCCGGTGCGCCCCTCGCCTTGAGCCTCTGCCATTGCCGATCTTGCCGCCTCGCCGCAGGCGCGCCGTCCGTTGCATGGGTCGTGCTCGGGCGGTCGGATTTCACGTTCACGGCCGGCGACCCCGCTCGATTTCACTCGTCGCCTCAGGTGACCAGGACGTTCTGCGGAAAGTGCGGCACTTCGTTGACCTATCAACATGACGACAGCCCGGACTCGATCGATGTGACCACCGCGACGCTGGACCGGCCCGAGGAATTCCCACCGACGCGCGAGATCTGGCTGGAGCATCGGCTTGCCTGGGAGCCGCTCGATGCAACGCTCCAGCATTTTCGGCGCGGCAGCTCGACACCCTGACGACATTCCAGGACGATGACTCACGACGATCTGGCGACATGGATCGGCTCCGCTGGAGTCGCGCTCCTGCTCGTCGCGTTCCTGCTGAACCTGCTCAAGCTGCTCCGGGCCGACACCCGCATCTACATGGCCCTCAATCTCGTCGGAGCCGGACTGGCGTGCTACTCGTCGTATCTGATCGACTTCCTGCCCTTCGTCGTCTTGGAAGGCGTCTGGGCGCTCGTCGCACTCATGGCAATGGCGCGGACGCTTTTCGCGCGCGCGAATTCCGGCGCAGGCTAGGCTGCGCAGGCCGTCTTCCCATGAAGCCAGCAACTGCACTTCGGCAAGAAGGGCCGCTCTGATGCTTGGACCTTCCTGGCTTGCGGTGCTGGCGCTCGGCCTTGCCGCAGGCGCCTTCGCGGCTCCGCCTGAGAGCCGGACCGCCGACGACGGCCGAGCGCCATGTTTCCCGTCTACACGGAGCGCTCCCAGAATCCGAGGACGTGGGACGGGATCGCAGAGGCATTGAAACGGGCCGGTGTGAACAACGCCATCGTCGCCATCCGCGTTCGCCCGACGGCGGTATGGACGGCTCATGTCGACCTCGCGCCGGACAACTCGCCGGCCGGCACGGCGGGCGATCGTGAGCTCCGACCTGAAGACCTGGAAGGTTCTCTGCATGACCTCGGAAACGGAGGACTGTTCAAGATATGGGCGTTGATTACCTGCGTGAATGTGCGGTCGTGCGTCCGGCCGCCTGGTGCTTCGCCGCGATGCCCGGGCTGGCCGCCTGTGCGCACGGCTCCCGCGTTCCTGCCATCCGCGCCCGCTCACGACGCGCAGTCGGCGATGGCGGCGACTCGGGAGTAGGCGCGCGGACGGTGGCATTCGATACGAGATCCTCCGCTGATGCCGATGCGGGCGACGTCGAATCCTTGGCGACCCGACGCCGCCAGTCCGTTCGTCATGCGCTCGAGCGATTCATCGCGGCGTGGTGCCGCCGCATTCGCATCCGGTCGCGAAAATCACCGTCGTGCAGGGCACGTGGTACTTCAGCTTGGGCGAACGCTTCGACGCGGGCCTGAGGAGCAGGCGGCAGCTTGCGCGCGCCGGGGAGCGATGTTCGGCACGTCGCCGGACGAACGAGTGCAGATGCACGGCATCGGACCCTTCGAGTCCACTGGCCGATTCAGTCAAGACACTCGACGACGCCGACGCCGGTCGCGTTTCGTCAAAGCGGGGCGATCGTGTCGCCGCGCGGATCCGGAACCTGTCGAAGGCTCTTCGGGAACGCTTCCAGTCGAGATCGGACGCGACGGTCACCGATTCATGGCGCATGAGCACGAGCTTCGCGCTCACTAGCGCTGAGGCAGGCTCGCAGCCCACCCCGTGCGGGAGGTGCACGTCGCCGTTCTACGGCCCCGCGCAACGCGTGCCGGTGAAGCCGCAGCCTTAGCCCGCAGGCCGCACGAGCGTCCGCGCTTCGCGGCGGCCCGTGACGGCCGGTCAACGCGCCGCCCCCTCCGCCCGTTTATCGCAAGGACAGGCTCATCGGCGAATGTTCGCCGGACGGAGGAGTTCCATGAAGTCGCTTGCGCTGATGCCGGCGCTGTGCGCGCTGGCGCTCGCCTCCCTGGCGAACGCGGTAGGCGCGGCGTCGATTGCCAATCCCGCGATCGACATGCAGGGATTCCTGGCGATGGCGTCGGAGGCCGCGCTCCATCGCGACGAACGGCGGCTCACCGAAGCGGAGTTCCTGCGCCTCGCCCGCGAGCCGGACACGATCGTTCTCGACGCGCGCAGCCGCGAGCGCTACGACGAGCTGCACGTGGCCGGGGCCGTCAACCTGAGCTTCTCCGACATCGCGGTCGACTCGCTGCGCCGGACGATTCCGGACCCCGCGACGCGAATCCTGATCTACTGCAACAACAACTTCCGCAACGCCGAAGGCCCGTTCCCGTCGAAGCTGCCGAGCGCGTCGCTCAACCTGTCCACGTACATCGCGCTCTATACCTACGGCTACCGCAACATCTACGAGCTCGGCCCGCAGGTCGACCTCGCGCGGTCGCCGCTTCCGTTCGAGTCGACGCCACCCGGCGCAGCTGATGGTTCGGTGCGATAGGCAATCAACCCGAGACGAGTCCTCAGGTCCGCGAGCCGACCGCCTCCGGAACGCGTGAGTGCGCCGCTCGATGGGTTTGGCGGCCGGGCTTCCCGCATTCCGACATTCGTCCGGCCCGTCCCGCGTCGTGCCCGTCGCGACACCGGCGCACCCTTCGTTTGCATCGGCGTTCTTCGAGCGCTATCGTTTCGCGTGCGCGGCCGGAGATCGGCGCGCGGGCCCCGGCATGCGCCGGACTCGGGTCGGGAGGAGATCACAGATGAAACCGTTCACGACCGCCGCTGTCGTCCTTTTTTCGTTGGTCGCATTGGTTCAGTTCGTGCGGGTTGCCCTGGGGTGGGAGGTCACCGTGAACGGCATCGTCATTCCGTTCTGGGCGAGTGTCATCGCCTGCATCGTCACGGCGGTGCTCGCGTTCATGGTCCGACGCGAGGCGCATGCGTGAGCATCGATGCCTTGCCAAGATGCTGCGGCCGGGTCACCGGTTGAGCGATCCGGCCAATGGCGGTATGCGCTTCGTCGAGACCGGCCGCCTGACGCTGGAGCCACAGACCGAAGCGCATGCGGAGGCAATGTTCGTCGTGCTGAGCGACCCGGCGATCTACGAGCACGAGAACGAGCCGCCTGCCTCGCTCGAGTGGCTGCGCACACGATTCGCCAAGCTCGAGTCCAGGACGTCGGCGGATGGCGGCGATCAATGGCTCAACTGGGTGATTCGTCTCCCGACGGACGACCTCATCGGTTATGTCCAGGCGACCGTGCATCCGGATGGGCGCGCGGCGATCGCGTACGAATTGGCCAGCGCGTACTGGGGTCGCGGGCTCGCGCACGAAGCGGTCGGCGCCATGATGAACGAGCTGGTCGAGCGCTACGGCGTACGCAGTTTTCTGTGCGGTGCTGAAACGCACGAATCGCCGCTCCGTGCGCCTGCTCGAGCGTCTGGGCTTCTCGCTCGCGCAGTCCGATCAACTCCTGATGCAGTCGATCGATCCCGACGAAATGCTGATGTACCGCGACGGCCGACCTCAATGAAGAAGGCGCGCGCCGCGGCAAATATTCCGTCGGGCGCGAACGCCCGCGACGCCTCGCATCCGGTGTCGGAGGCACCGCTTGTCCGCATCGTAGCAGGCGGCGCACCCGCCAAGACCGCAGTGAGGCATCCGACATGTGCCGAAACATAAAGACGCTCTTCAACTTCGCCCCTCCGGTGACGGAGGACGAGATTCGCGCCGCTTCGCTTCAGTTCGTGCGCAAGGTCAGCGGTTTCAACAAGCCTTCCAAGGCCAATGAGGCCGCGTTCATGGCGGCGGTCGAAGGCATCACGACGATCTCCGCCACGCTGCTCGATTCGCTCACGACGAGCGCGCCGCCCAGATATCGCGAAGTGGAGGCCGCCAAGGCGCGCGAGCGCTCCATCCTGCGCTTCGCGAAGTAGCGGCATGCCACAACGGGCGGCTTTCGCTCGCGAGCAATTTCAAGCCGGAGAATCACGATGTCGCCTCCTGATCCAGAACCGCTCGTCGGCGGCTGCGACTGCCGAACCGTCCAGTATCGCCTGGAGAGCCCGCCGCTCTTCGTGCACTGCTGCCACTGCCGCTGGTGTCAGCGCGAGTCGGGCGCGTCCTTCGCGCTCAACGCCATGATCGAGGCGGATCGGGTGACGCTTCTCGCCGGCGAGCCGGAGATCGTCGACACGCCCTCCGCGAGCGGCAAGGGCCAGAAGATCGCACGATGCCCGAAGTGTCGCATCGCCGTATGGAGCAACTACTCGGGCGCCGGGCCTCACGTGCGATTCGTTCGGGTCGGCACGCTGGACGATCCGGACCGGCTGCCCCCCGACATTCATATCTTCACCGCATCCAAGCAGCCCTGGGTTATCCTGCCCTCCGGCACTCCCGCCGTCGCGGAGTATTACGATCGCAGGAAGTATTGGCCGGCCGAGAGCCTGGCGCGGCGCGATGCGCTCTTTGCGAGCATCGCGGCCCGGGATGCGGATGCGCAGAAGCCGAAAACCTGACGCGGCGTCGAGCGGGCGCGCCGGGACGCGCGTCCATTCGGCGAAGCGCAGTGCAGCCTTTGCCCGGTGGTCCTTCTCACCTGCAGAGTGACCGAATGAACGCGGATCGCACCATCGAGGCAACGTTCTGCTTCGTCGACATCGCCGGGTACACCGCGCTGACGGACACGCACGGCGAGCGGGCCGCGGCCGATCTCGTCGACGATTTCGCGGAATTGGTCCGGACCGCCCTTGAGCCGTCGGGTCAGCTGCAATCGCTCATCGGGGATTGCGCCTTCCTCGTGTTCCCGGATCCCGTCGTCGCGATAAAGGCGTTGTCGGCCCTCTATGAGCTCGTCGCCGATCGTCGCAATTTTCCGGTCGTTCGCACCGGCTTGCACCATGGCCCGGCGCTTTGCCGGGGCGATCGTCACTTCGGCTCGACGGTGAACATCGCGGCACGCGTCGCGGCCCAGGCAACGGGCGGCCAGATCCTCTGCACCGGACACGTCGCCGACATCCTGGCCCGGGCGAAGGCCCCCGACATCGTCATCACGCACCAGGGGTCCGCCTCGCTCAAGAACCTGCCGCAGCCCGTGGATCTCCACGAGATCGTGCTGCCGTGCTCGGCGCGCCAATATGCGATCGACCCCGTCTGCAAGATGCAGGTCGACAAGCAGCGGGCTGCCGGCGACCTGCATTTCGACGATCGCACCTATTGGTTCTGCTCGCTCGCGTGCGTCGAGCGCTTTGCGAAGCAGCCGTCTTCGTACGCACAGGCCGGGACCTGATGCGATGGCGACGGCGCGCCGCGCATCGCATCGCCGCACGAAGTCTTTGTGACCGCGTCAGCTGTCAATCCCAGCCCTGATCAACTCTCGGACACTTCACCATGGCCGCTCCCGACCGAATTCCTGGAACGCGCGCTTGCGTCGTGGTCACGCGCGACGGCGTGAAACTCTACGGCAACCGGGCGGCGTTTCGCTCGCTGGCGAAATTCATGACGTGGATCGCCGAGTCGGACCCGGCCGAGCATTTCGAGTGCCACGCCACGTGGCATCTGGCGTCCGACGAGTTTCTTCGGCGCAACGGAGCGCCGAACGTGGCGACCCTGTTCGCGCCGGAGCTGGTCGAGCATTTCGCACGGGAGACGGACGAGGAAGCGGGATTCGAGCTGACCTTCATGGCGCTCGGGGAAGGCAATCTCGACGAGCTGTTCGAGCACGCGCCGGTCGGCATTCTGCCGGAGGGGTGGGATCGCTCGGACGAGTAGCGCTGCATCGCCCCCTTGACGGCTGCGCGCGGAAATGATGCCCCTCCGAATTCCGTGATGGATGCGCCGGCGAAGCGCGCGGCGCTGTTCCTCCTGCTGGCCACCGGGCCGCTCGCGGAAGTCCTGTCGACCAATGTGCCGCTGCTGGCTTTCCTGCAGCCGCTCCCGTTCCTCCTGGTGACGCTGACCTACGGCGTGCCGGTGCTCCTGATCCGCGAGCTCGCGGTCGCCCGCAAGCTGAACCCGCTGGGTGTCGCGCTGCTGGGGCTCGCCTACGGCATCCTGAACGAAGGCGTCATCGCCAAGACCCTCACGCAGCCCGCCGGGCCGCCGCTGTACGACTTCGCCGGTTACGGTCAGGTCGGCATGCTGCAAGGTGGGTGGACGATCTTCATGGTCGCCTGGCACTCGCCACACAGCGTGCTGTATCCGATGCTCCTCTGCCGCTGGATGTTTCCGGTCGCAGCGGGGCGACGTTGGTTCAAGTCGGGGTGGGCGCGCTGGCTGCTGTACGTTCTGCTCCTCATCCTGGCCGGTCTCTACGCGCTGTATTTCCTGAATCCGGTGCGCCGCGATTTTCGCACCTTTCTTCTTTATGCTCTTGCGACGCTTGTCCTGGTGGGACTCGCTCTGCGGTGTCGCAGCGGCGCGCAATCCCCATCCTCGTTCGCGCCGGCGGATCACTCCGTGAAGCCCGCGCTGCTGGGCGGCTGCATGGTCCTTTTCTATTTATTCCAGTTCTGGTCGCCGGGCCACGTTCCGATTGCCGTCTTTCTCGCTGTCTCCTTCGGGACGATCGTATTCGTCGTGGCGCGGATGAAGCGCGCGGGCTGGCGGCCGCTGCCCGACCTGCTGCTCTTCGGCCTCGGCGACGATCTGACCTTCTCGTTGCTTGCCGCATCGCTCGGCGTCGTCACGGGCGCCCATTCGTTGCAGGCTGCCGTCGCCGGCGCGCTCTTCGTCGTCCTGTTCGTCTGGCTGATTCGAGCCGTCACGCGACAACCGTTCGGCCGTGGCGCCGCGAAAGAACCGCCGCCCCCGGATTCCTGGTAGGCGCGCGCAGTCCGACACTGCTGCTCGAGCGGATCGCTCGACCGCTCGCGGCGGCCCGGGCCGCCGCGGTTGCAACGTCGCGGACTTCGGTTCAGCATTGCGCGTTCGCGCCGGGCCGCCGAAGAGGATCACGGCAATCCGCTCAACGAAGCGACGATGCTGCGCAACTCGATGCTGAATGACCACGTCGGGCCGCGCGCGGACAAGACGATACGACAGGGAGAGTGTCCATGGGATTGCGTTTCTTGAAGATTGCCGTCGTCTATCTGCTCATCGGCGCGACGCTGGGCCTCATCATGGGCATCACGCAGCAGTTCGCGCTCGCGCCCATCCACGCGCACCTCGCATTGCTCGGATGGGCGTCGTTCGCGCTCGCCGGCCTCATCTACCACTTCTATCCGGCAGCCTCGACCACCCGCCTCGCACGCCTTCATTTCTGGCTTCACAACCTCGGCTTGCCGGTGTTCATGGTTTCTCTCGGACTCATGCTGACGGGCGAAACATGGATCGTCCCGCTGGTGGCGCTATCCGCCACGATCGTGCTGATCGGTCTCGCGCTGTTCGCGGTCAATGTTCTCCTCAACGTTAAACCCGCGGCATTGGCGGACCGGTGATGGCGGGCGTGGTGATCCGGCGCGCCTGACGTTGCGATCGTGCAAGCGCGGGCGTGCCCCAGCCCGGCATTTCAGAATCTTCGACCTCGACCCCGCCATGTCCGATCCCCGCGTCTTCTTCGCCGCCGAGCGCACCTTGCTCGCCTGGATCCGAACCGGCCTCACGATCATGGGCTTCGGCTTCGTCGTGGCGCGCTTCGGGCTGTTTCTCGCGCTGCTCGCCGCACAGCATCCGGTGCCGGCCTCCCGCATCGACTCGACACCGCATATTTCATCGGTCGTCGGCATCGTGCTGGTCGTGCTGGGTGCCGTATCGATCCTGGTCGCCGCCGGCCAGCACCGCAATTACGTGGCATCGCTGCCCGCGGCCGACCTGCCCGCGGCACACCGTGTCAACTTCCCGCTCGTCGTCGCGGTGATGCTGGGCCTCCTCGGCATCGCCGTCGCGATCTATCTTGCTTTGTAAGGTCGCGTCGTCATCGCGCCGCCGCGCGGCTCCCGCACCCCATCCATGGAGACCGAATGATCAAGTCGATCGCCGCCATTGCCGCCGGCCTGGTCACGTGGTTCGTCGTCGCGACGCTCGGAAATTTCGTCGTGCGCGCTGCGCTGCCGGGATACACCGACGTCGAAGTCGCGATGAATTTCACGCTCGGCATGCAAGTCGCCCGGCTTGGAGTGGGCGTCCTGTCCTCGATCGTTGCCGGATTCGTCGCTTCCTGGATCGCCGGCAAGCGACGCGACGTTCTGATCCTTACGGTGCTGCTGCTCGCCGTCTTCCTGCCGGTTCACTATTCGCTTTGGACGCGATTTCCGATCTGGTATCACGCGCTGTTCCTCCTCTCGCTCGTGGTCGCGCCGTCGGCCGGAGCCTGGATGCGCTCCCGCTCTTACCGCGGCGTTCGCGAGGGGCGCTCGTAAGCAGCCCCGTGCGCATGCAGTGGCATGGTCACGAGCACTTGGCATCGTGCGCACCAGGAGCCCTTCGATGAAAGGAAAGATCATCCTGGTCAACGGCGCGTCGAGCTCGGGAAAGTCCGCGCTCTGCCATGCGCTGCAGGCAACGCTCGACGAGCCGTTCTGGCACTACTCGATCGATCACTTCCGCGACAGCGGCGTCCTGCCAAGGCAGCGCATCGACCGCGGCGATTTTTCGTGGCCCGCGCTCCGGCCCGCGTTTTTCGACGGCTTCCACCGGTGCCTGCCGGCGCTCGCGCGCGCCGGCAACAACCTGATCGTCGAGCACATCGTCGAGACTGGCGCATGGATGTCCCGCCTGGTGCGGCTCCTCGCGCCGATCGACGTATTCTTCGTCGGGCTGCATTGTCCGCTTCCCGAGCTCGAACGACGCGAGCGGCAGCGGGGCGACCGACGGGCGGGCGAGGCCCGCCAGGACCATGCGATGATCCACACCTTCGGCACTTACGACCTCGAGATCGACTCAACCCGGCCGATCAGCGAAAACGCCGCCGCCGTCACCACCGCCTGGCGGACGCGGGCGCGCCCGAGCGCATTCGAGCGGATGCTGGCCGCGGAACGGCAAGCCCGCAGGAATGCGCGCTGACCGACCGCATCGCCAACCTTGGCCGATGGTCGCGTTTGTCGTAGGCTTCGTCCGAAGCGGAGACGATTCCGCGCGCTCCGACTGACACGCGCGAGGTGACGCTCACGCTGGCGCGAGCAACAGGAGAGAGCCATGCCCAAGGGTTACTGGATCGTGCGCGTCGACATCACCGACCCGGTGCGGTACAAGGAGTACATTGCGGCGAACGCCAAGCCGCTCGCGAAATTCGGCGCGCGCTTCCTCGTGCGAGGGGGCGCGTTCGAGAACCCCGAGGGGACGAGTCGCGCCCGCAATGCGGTGATCGAGTTTCCGTCGTATCAGGCGGCGCTGGACTGCTGGAAGTCGCCCGATTACCAGCGGGCGATCGCGCTGCGGGAGCCCGTCTCGACGGCCGATCTCATCATCATCGAAGGCTACGAAGGCCCGCAGCCGGAATGATCGCGGGCCCCGTTCCGACCGCCCGCAGGAGCGCTCAGAGCCATGGACGCAAAGCAGAATCTGCCGACGAAGGGTTTGCATCCGATCGACCTCTTCGACGGAATCGGCCGATTCGCGCCGTCGGGAGAATATTCGCTGGTCGACGCGGTCGACCTCGTCTCCAACGCCATCGCGCATTGCCGGGACCGCGGCGTCGATCGCCTGCTGGTCGACGTCACCGGCATCACGGGCATTCCGATCCCGACCCTCGTCGAGCGCTTCCTGATGGTCGAGGATTGGGCGCACGAATCGAGCGGCAAGGTCATCGTGGCCATGGTGACGACCGCCGAATACATTCATCCGCAGAAGTTCGGCGTAAGAGTGGCGGAGCGCTTCGGCCTCGTCTGCGACGTCTACACCTCCACACCAGATGCGTTGTCCTGGCTGACACACGGCTCGAACCGCGCCGATTGAAATGATGCGTGAAGCTACGACAGTGCATCGCCGGTCGCGAGCCGCACGATGTTCCACCCGCGTCGCGCCGCGCACCGAACCGGCGCGGATTGTCCGCGTTCGCTGATCCGCCGAACACCGCGCCCTCATGGCGATCCGTGTCGTCAGGCTTGGCACCCCGCGGGCGGCCGGCGAAGGCCTGCGCATCGGTACCGTTCGCCGGCCGCCGCGCGGCGTGCCGAAAGCCCTGTTCGCCTCAGGGAACTGGTACGACGTGTGGTTCCCGAATCTGGCGCCGAGCGCCGCAACCGTGCAGTCGGCTCAGAATGCCGTGACCGAGCGCGAATGGGCCGCCTTCGCGAAAAAATACCGGACCGAAATGGCAACGCCGGACAACGGCCGTACGCTGGACCTCCTCGCCGCGCTGTCGCATCATGCGAATTTTTCGGTCGGCTGCTACTGCGCAGACGAGGCTCGCTGCCACCGATCGGTTCTGCGCGACCTGCTGGCCGAGCGCGGCGCGAGCATCCGGGAATAGCGGCCCTCCGCTGCGCTTCGAATTCCCGCATCGAAACGGCATTGCCGAGGAGACGGCCATGGCGAACTCCGCAGATACCCATCCGATTCGCGAGCTTGCGCGCTACCAGGTGCGCCCCGAGGCCCTGGCGCGTTGCCTCGTCGCCATCGGCGAGTTTGTCGCATACGTACGCGCGCACGAGCCCGGGACGCTGCGCTACGAAGTCTGGCAGGAGCGCGACGAGCCGACGCGCTTCGTCCATCTCTTCATCTTCCAGGACGCCGCGGCCCAGCGCCGGCATTCCGAATCCGCCGAGGTCAGGCAATTCGCGTCGATCCTCTATCCGGAGTGCCTCGCGCCGGTGGAGTTCATCGACTATCGAGAGCTCGACTCGAATCTCCGATGACGCGAGACCGGACCATCGTTGTGTCAGCGCGCCGCTCCGGTCAAGGCACCGCATGACCGATTCGTGCGAGCATTTCGGCGCCATCAACGGCGTGCGCCCGCGCACGCGGGGTTGCGAGGAATGCATCGCCCTCGGCGAGGACTGGAACGAGCTTCGCGTGTGCCTGACCTGCGGCCACGTGGGCTGCTGCGAGGATTCGGAGCACGCGCATGCGCTCGCGCATTTCAATGCCACCGGCCATCCGATGATCGCTTCGCTGGCGCGTGGCGACACCTGGGGCTGGTGCTACGTGCATCGGCGCTACTTCGACCCGATGCCGGGCACGTTGCCGGGACGGCGCTCCTCGCTCGGATCGCTGTGGCGCCGGCTGATCCGCCGATGAGCCCGCACTGGTGCTTGCGTGCTCGTCGGCGCATCGTTCGCATGGCCGGAGCGTTCGCTGCGTTCTGCGTCATCGGCATGTCGCCGTCCCTCGCGCAGCAGCCTGTCGCGTTCGCTCCGAACATCGTCGAGATCACGCCGCGCCTCGTCACCTCGGGGCAGCCCTCCGCAAAGGGATTGTCGACGCTCGGCGCGCAGGGCTTCGAGGCGGTCGTCTACCTCGCCCCACCCACCGTATCCGACGCCGTGCGCGACGAAGCCTACCTCGTCGGTCGGCAGGGCCTCGCGTTCGTCAACCTCCCGATCCAGTTCGACCATCCGACCGAGCAGGATTACGAGACTTTCGCCGGCGTGCTCGACGCGCTTGGCAAGCGCAAGGTGCTGGTGCACTGCCAGATCAACATGCGGGCGTCGTCGATGGTCTTCCTCTACCGCGTCATCGCGCGCAAGGAGGATCCGCACCGCGCCTTCGAGTCGGTCGCGGCCGTGTGGTCGCCGGAAGGCCCATGGAAACGACTCATCGTGGAGCTCCTGCGCAAGCACGACGTGAAATTCGACCCGTATTAGGCTCCTCGCGCTCCCTTCGTCAGCCAGCTCGTCCCCCGCGCGCGGGTGCGCGTCGCCTTCCGGGCTGCGGCGCAAGGCCCCATAATCGAGCCTTCGGACAACCGATTCGCGCATGGATCATTCGCTCACCACCACGGCCTTCACGCTCGACGGCTACCGCATCACGCGCAATCTCGGCATCGTCCGCGGGATCATGGTCCGCTCGCGCTCGATCTTCGGCACGATCGGCGGCTCGCTGCAGAGCCTGGTCGGCGGCAACATCTCGCTGTTCACGAGCCTGTGCGAAAAGACGCGCGCCGAGGCCTTCGAGCTGATGGTCGGGCACGCGCAGCAGCTGGGCGCCAACGCGGTGATCGGCATTCGCTACGACGCCAACGACGTCATGGAAGGCGTGACCGAGGTGCTGTGCTACGGGACGGCGGTCGTCGTCGAGCGCCATGCCTAGCGCGGCCACGCTACCGGCCGATCGCGCGCGGGCGGCGGCGCAGGATCGGGGCTTTCAGTCCGTGCGGCGGGAGCGCACGTAAGCGGACGGCGCCAGCCGGCGGCCTGCACCGCAACGAACGGAGATGCCATGTTCGCAGGGCACGTGGGCGCCGCGCTGGCATTCGGACGCGCCGATCGGAAGGTTAACGTGGGCGTGTTTGTCGCTGGTGCGGTGCTGCTCGACTTCCTGCTGTGGACCTTCGTCCTGCTCGGCTGGGAGTCGGTCACGTTGCCGGCGGGTTACGCGCGAACGCACCAGCCGGAATTCGTCTTCCCGTATTCACATGGCCTCGTCGGGAGCCTCGCATGGTCTGCGCTTGCCGGCGTCGCGTTCTACTTCTGGTACCCGCGCCGCGACACGGTGAAACTCCGGGGCGCCATCCTCGTGGCCGCGGCGGTCTTCTCGCATTGGATTCTCGATGCGCTCGTTCACGCGCCAGAGCTGCCGATCGCGGGCGCCGAGTCGATGAAGATCGGACTATGGCTGTGGCGCAACATTCCCCTGGCGCTCGGCGTCGAGGCACTGTTCACCGCGGCCGGACTCTATCTCTACCTCGCCGGCGCGCAGCTGTCGCGGGGCCGGAAGATTGCGCTCGCCCTCCTGACGCTTTTCATTCTGGCGTTCACCATCGCCGGAATGACCGTCGCTCCACCCCCACCGTCGGTCACGGCGATGGCGGCAACCTCGTGCATCACCATCGTCGTCGTCTGCGCGCTCTATGCGCGGCTCGGGCGCCCCGTGACCGAGGCGGCGCGCACGGGCGCCGCGTTGACTTGACTGCGCCGCAGCGTTGACCCCGCTACGCGCGCGCCCTCGTCTCCTCTACGCTTACCCGCTCCCAGCGCGATGCCACCGGCGCCTGCGATCACGCTTGAAACGTCTCCCGACGCGAACGACGTCGCGCTCATCGCCCGCGGCATGCGCGATCACGCGCTCGCGCAGATCGCGGGCGACGAATCGCCACCGTTTGCCTGCTTCGCACGCGAAGGCCGTTCGATCGTGGGCGGCGCGGTGGGCCGAATCATCAAGGGCCGGCTGTTCGTCGAATTGCTCTGGGTCGAGGAAGCGCGGCGCGAGGAAGGGCTCGGATCGTCGCTGCTGCGCGCCCTCGAGCAGCATGCGCGCGAGGGCGGCTGCGCCGATGCGCTGCTGGAGACCTTGAGCACCTCGGCGGCGAGGCTATACATTGGCGCCGGTTACCGGCTGCAGGCCGAAATTCCCGACTTCATTCCCGGGTTCGCCAAGCGCGTCTTCGTCAAATCCCTGACGTGACCCCCGATCACAGGCGTCCCGCACGTGCACCCAAGGATTGATGAATGAAAGCATCGGTGACGGAACTCCTGCGGCGCCTGCCGGGGAAGGTGTCCGAACAATGTCCCGACGGCGAGCGCTTCGTCGCTGCGCTCGCGCATGGCTCGATGTCGGTCGAGCTCTATGCGCCGGCAGGTGCGGATCCGCAGTCGCCCCACGCGCAGGACGAGCTCTATTTCATTCATTCCGGCACCGGCGAACTCCTCGTCGACGGCGCCCGCCACACGTTCGCGCCGGGAGATGCGTTCTTCGTACCGGCCGGCGCGCCGCACCGGTTCGAGAATTTTTCCGGCGATTTCGCGGCCTGGGCGGTGTTCTGGGGGCCCGCGGGCGGCGAAGCCCGGGCATGATCGCTGTCGGCGAGATTCCCGATTTCGCCGCATTCCTCGACGGCACGTTGCATTCGATCGTGTATGGCCACCGTCTACACGGGTCGTGCGCGCGCAGATCCCGGGTGTCGCGCCGGCAATGCGTTGACGCCGCGGTGCTGCGCTTCCAGAATGGCGCGTCCACCCTTCCAAGGAGACCATGATGACCGGACTGACCGCGTTGTGGATGCCGATCGTGGTGTCGTCGGTGCTGGTGTTCATCGCGAGCTCGATCGTTCACATGCTGCTGCCCGCCTGGCACAAGAACGACTTTCACAAAGTGCCCGACGAAGACAAATTCCGGGACGCGCTGCGGCCGCTGGGCATTCCTCCGGGCGACTACCACGTGCCCCGCCCTGACTCCATGGCCGACATGAAGACGCCGGCATTCGCGCAGAAGATGGAACAGGGGCCCGTGGTGATATTCACGGTGATGCCGAACGGGCCGATGTCGATGAGCAGGAATCTCGTGCAATGGTTCGTCTTCTGCGTCGTCGTCAGCATCCTCGCCGCGTACATCGCCGGCGCGGCACTGCCGCCGGGCACCGCGTACCCCCGCGTCTTCCAGATGGCGGGCGCCACGGCGTTCATCGGCTACGCGGTCGCGCTGTGGCCGATGTCGATCTGGTATCACCGCGACTGGGGCACGACGATCCGTTCCACCGTCGACGGACTCATCTATGCGCTGCTGACCGCGGGAGTGTTCGGCTGGCTGTGGCCGCATTGAATTCCGCGCGGCCGAGCCAGTCCTGATGACCGAAATTTCGCGACTCCTCAATCGGCACCGGTCGATCCGCCGCTACAAGCCCGACGCAATCGACCCCGCGCTCGTCGAATCCGTCTGCGCAGACGCGATCGCCGGCGGCTCGTCGTCCGGCAACCTCAACAGCGTGTCGATCGTCCTGACGCGCGATGCGGAGCGCCGGCGCCGGTTGTACGAACTGCACTTCGAGCAGCCGATGGTGCTGCAGGCGCCGCTCGTCATCACGTTCTGCGCCGACTGGTTTCGCACGCGCGAATGGCTGAAGTGCCGCGGCGCGCGCGACAACTTCAACAACTTCATCGGCTACCACGTGGCCGCCTTCGACGCGATGATCGTCGCGCAGAATGCCTGCCTTGGATTCGAGGCACACGGCCTCGGCATCTGCTACATGGGCACGACGCTGCACTCGATGACCGAAATCGCGGCGTTCCTCGACCTGCCGGACACCTGCGTTCCCGTGACCACGATCGTCGTCGGTCATCCCGACGAGGACCCGCCGAAGCGCGACCGGCTGCTGGCGCCGGCGTTCCTGCACGACGAGACCTACCAGCGCCCGACCGAGGCGCAGCTCGAGGCCGTGTACGCGCGCCGCGAGGAGCGCGGCTGGGAGCGCTACATGTCGATGCCGGACGTCAAGGCGGCGATCGAGGCGCATGGAATCTCGTCGCTTGCCCAGTACTACACGAGCGAGATCAAGTACGACCCGGACGTGTTCCGCGTGGATTCGGCGAAGCTCCGCGCGCTGCTCGAAGCCAAGCATTTCCTGCCCTAGCGGCCGCCATGGAGCCCGCCGACAACTCGCTCGTCGACTACTATCGCGCCAGCGCGCCGCTCTACGACGACGTTTACCTGAAGCCGGAACGGCAGGACGACCTTCGCGCGATCGAGCGCTGGGTGGCCGCCGTCTTCGCGGGGCGGCGCGTGCTCGAAGTCGCGTGCGGCACGGGGTACTGGACACGATTCATCGCCGCGACCGCGACCACCGTCACCGGCCTCGATGCCGCACCGGAGATGCTGGCGCTGGCGCGCCAGCGAGTCCCCATCGCCACGGTACGCTTCGTCACGGGCGACGCCTATGCGCTCGCGAACGGCCTCGGCGCATTCGACGCCGCCTTTGCGGGGTTCTTCCTGTCGCATGTTCCCAAGGCCAAGCTGCGCCCGTTCGTGTCGCAGCTCAATTCCCGCCTCGAACCCGGCGCTTGCGTGCTGTTCATCGACAATCGATTCGTCGACGGCAGCAGTTCGCCCATCGACGGCATGGACGCAGCGGGCAACACGTACCAGGTGAGGCGACATGCCGACGGCGCCACTCACCGCGTGCTCAAGAATTTTCTGATCGAGAAGGAGCTTCGGTCGTGTGTCGAAGGCATTGGCCGTGACATCGAGTACCGCCAGTTCCAGTATTTCTGGGCGTTGCGCTACGAGCGCCGCGCGGGGCGCGCGTCCGCCGCATGACCGGGCTCCTGCTCGATCCGAATGCATGGGTCGCGTTCCTGACGCTGACCGCCCTCGAGCTCGTACTCGGCATCGACAACGTCATCTTCATCTCGATCCTCGTCGACCGCCTGCCGCGCGAGCGGCGGGAGACGGCGAGGCGGATCGGGCTCTTCCTCGCGATGTTCATGCGCATCGCGCTCCTCTTCCTGCTCTCGAGACTCATCGGCTTCACCCAGCCGCTGTTCACGCTGCTGGGCCAGGAGCTTTCCGGGCGCGACCTCGTCCTCATCGGCGGCGGCCTCTTCCTGCTGTGGAAGAGCACCAGCGAGATCCATCAGCTGCTCGAGGGCCGGAAGGACGAGGCCGGCGCGAGGATGCGCACCGCGTTCATGGCCGTGATCGCGCAGGTGGTCGTCGTCGACATCGTGTTCTCGCTCGACTCGATCATCACCGCCGTCGGCATGGTCGACCGCATCGAGGTGATGGCCGCAGCGGTCGTCGTCTCGGTGCTGCTGATGATGGCCTTCGCCGGGAGGCTCGGGCGCTTCGTCTCCGCGCATCCCACGGTGAAGATGCTGGCGCTCGCATTTCTCTTTGTCGTCGGCGTCGTGCTGATCGCCGACGGCTTCGAGCACCACATTCCGAAGGGCTACGTCTATTTCGCGATGGCGTTCTCCATCGCCGTCGAGATGCTTAATATCCGGGTGCGCCGGCGCCACGGCGAACCGGTCGAGCTTCGGGGGCCCCACGCCGGCGACGATCGCTGAATTAGAGCGGAGCCGCGCCGCGGGTCGAAGCGCGCTTCGGCGCGCCTCTCCGAGCGCGTCGAAGCCCCGATCATGCTCGTGGTCACCTCGCCGCGGCGCGCCGGATGCTCGGCCGCTACGCCGTCAGTTTTCACGGCGACGCCTGGCGTTTGGCAGCGTCGCGCTCACGCTGGCTGCGCGGCCGGTCAGTCGCGCAGCATCTCGCGGGGCGCGACCCCGTCTCCGGATCGGTTTATCATGTGCTTCTGGGCGTCTTCGCCGCGATGCCCGCGCTCGTGCGGCGGCGATGACCCCTTGCGAAGCGGGGTGCGCGATGCAACGACCGCAACCGGGCGATCGATTCTCCACGGAGGTGACGCTGACGCCGGACATGGTCGCGCACTACGCGGGCGCGGTCGGCGACACCAACCCGGTGCACCATGACGAGACGTTCGCGGCGGCGACGCGCTACGGCCGCACGATCGCGAGCGGCACGCACACCACCGCGCTGCTGCTCGGGCTGACCGCCTCGCATTTCTCGCAATCCGGCGCGATGGTCGGGCTCGAGTTCTGGGTGCGCTTTCGCCGGCCCGTCTACGCCGACGAGACGGTGACGCTCGAGTGGCTCGTCATCAGGGTCGCGGCGAACGACAAGCTGGGCGGCGACGTCGTCGACCTGCGCGGGCGCATCAAGGGTCAGGACGGCCGCACGGCGCTGGGCGCCAAAGGCCGCGTGCTCGTCACGGAACGCCTGTGACCACGCTCACCGTGGACGCCATGAAGCCGCTCATCATCCTCGTCCTGCTGCCGCTCGCGATCGGCTACGCGTCCGAGCACTTCACACGGCACACGCGCGCGGCGGCCATCGCCGCGACGCTCGTGACGACGGTGATGGTGTTCGCGTCGTTGATGCTCCAGGATCCCGCCGGAACGTGGAACTGGCTTGCGACGCTGTTGGTGCTGCCGCTGCCAATCGCGCTGACGCTGGCCGCGGTGCAGCTGGCGCACGGTCGGGCGCGCTCGCGCAAGCACTCGATGCGAAAGCTCGGCATCTAAGGAACCTCTGAACAAGTCCCACGCGGTTGCGCTGCAGTGCCAAACGCGGATGCATGCCTCAGTTGGCAAATGAGGCGCGACGAAGGTCGTAGTCCACACTACGATGCCGAGGAGCGCGGCAAAGCAGGCGCCGCATTTGGCCTCAGTTGGCAAATGCCCGAAGGGACAGGGCTTTTCGGGCGGTCTGCTCATTTTGGTAAATGAGCGCGAGGCTTGCGGAAGGGGCCGGCCATTGGCTTCGCCTCGCCTCATTTGGCAACTGAGGCAGCCCATCCCGAAAATTCCCCGTCGCAATCGCGCGCGACTTGTTCAGAGGTTCCCTAAGCGGGATTCCCGCGACGCGAGTGCCGCATTGCGCAATGCGGCGCACTGTCCTGCCGTAATATTCCGATTCCTTTTCACGCAGGCGCGACGGCCACCCGGCGCGCCGGCCTTTCGCGCGCTACGATACATCGCGTCATTCGTGTCCCGTATTTCCGCCAATATTTCGCCTGCGCGACGGGCGCTTCCGCCACCGCCGACGCTCACGCAATTCGTCGTGCTGTCGCTGCTGTTGCACGCGCTGATCATCGTCGTGTTCGGCAGCCCTGCCGGGGGCGGCGGGCCCATGGGATGGCGCAATCCACTCACCGTGACGCTGCGCGCGCGCGTTCCCGAAGCGGAATCCGTGTTCCGGACCTCGCCGGGCGGCGAGCGCGGTCACGCCGGTCCCGCGTTTCCGCGTGCGCCGGAGCGAGCGCCCAGGACCGCCGACCGCGCGTCCGCCGCCGCCCCGGCATCACCGCCGTCGGGTCGGCCGGTCTCGCCCGCGCTGCCGGCTGCCGAGACCTCGCTCGCGCCGCCTGCCCCGGCGCCTGCAGAAGACGTCCTGCCGCGCATCGACCTCGGCGCGCCGGTGGAGGTCGACAAGGCCGTCGTGCCGCAAGTGAAGATCGTCCCGCTCGAGGAAAGGCCGGAGGCCGCGCCTCTGCCCGCGCCCGCGGCGCGCAAGCCGAAGAAGCCGGCGACTCCGGGGGCGCCCGCGGCCGTGCCACCCGATCTTCCAGTGGGATCGCTGCCGCCGCAGGACCTTCCGGCCTCGCGATCGGTCGAGACGGCGCCGGCGCAGCGGGTTGAAACACCGAAGGCCACGGTGCTGCAGGGCGACGCCCCGCCGCGTCCCGAGGCTGTCGCGCCGTCGATCGAGCCGACCGTCGTCGCCGCGCCGGAGGTGGCGCCGCCCGCCGTCGTGGCACCCACACCCGTCGAGCCACGCCCGCAGCCGATTCTTTCCCCGCTTCCGGAGCCCGAGGTGATCCCGCTTCCGGAACCCGCGCCTACGCTGCGCGAGACGCCCCAAGTCAAGACCGAACGGGAGGCGCCCGCGCCCGTCGTGCCTCCGCCGTCCGTGACTGTGCCCGCGCCACCGGTCACCGTGCCCGCACCGCCCGCGGCCGCGCCTGAACCGCCCGTGCGCATCGCGACTCCGCCGCTGCCCGAGGCGCCACCGATTCCGGCAAGCCCCTCCACCGAGCCGGCCATACCGGCGTCCGCCTCACCGCGCGAAAGCGCTCCCTCCGCATCCGCGCCCGCTGCTGCACCAGGCCAATCGCAGGACGCCGCGCGCCCACGCGAAGTGCCTGCGGCCTCCGGCCCCGCGCGCCTGAATTTCGGCGCGCAGCCCACGGTCGACGACGATTTGCGCCAGCTCGTCGAGCCACCATCGGCCACGCTGGCGGCGCCCGGCGCGCGTCCCCGCCTGAGTTTCGAGGGGCCCGCGCGCGACGCCAATCGCGCCGGCGGACGCTGGACCGGCCTCGTTCCGCTGAATCTCGCTCCCCCCGCGCCCGAGCCGGAGACGAAGCTCGGCCGCGCGATCCAGAAGGCCGCGCAGCCGGACTGTCGCGAGGCGTATGCCGGACTCGGTCTCTTGGCCGTTCCCGTGCTGATCGCCGATGCGATCACGGACAAGGGCTGCCGCTGGTAGGCCCGGCATCGCGCCCCTGCGCGTTGTGGCACCATCGCGGCTGCCGCGCTCAGGGCGGCGAACACCGAGCCCGCACGCCCATGAACGGCCATTCGATCGATCGCTCCGGTGCGCCCGCGCGGCAGACGCCTCGTGCGCCGCACGCCTGCCGCGCCGCATGCGTCGGGTCTCGCATTGCCCGAATCGCTGCGCTCTCACTGCTACTGGCCGCCGCCGGCGCCGCTGGCGGCGCGGATTCGAGCAAGATTCTTCGCGTCGCGCTTCCGGACATCGAGACGCTCGATCCGGAGCAGTGGAGCGACGACCCGTCGTTCCAGGTGCAGGACGCGATCTTCGAAGGGCTCTACGAGTGGCACTACCTCACGTCGCCGCCGCGCCTCTCGCCGATGACCGCCACCGCATTGCCGGAAATCACGGACGCCGGGAAGACATGGACGATCCGCGTGAAGCCCGGCATCTACTTCACCGACGATCCCGCCTTCAAGGGAAAGCCGCGCGAGCTCGTCGCGGCGGACTACGTGTACTCGCTGAAGCGCGTGCTCGATCCCAATCTCGCACGCGGAGGCTACACGGCCATCACCGACATCGTCGTCGGCGCGCGCGCCGTGGTCGACGCGGCGAGCCGGCCGGGCGCGAGCCTCGATTACGATCAACCCATCGCCGGACTGCGTGCGCTCGACCGCTACACGCTGCAGCTGAAACTCGTCGAGCCGCACTATCCGCTGGTCCAGGCCTGGCTCACGTTCGGCGCGGTCGCGCGCGAGGTCGTCGAGGCCGCCGGCGGCGATATCCGCACGCGCGCGGTCGGAACGGGTCCCTACCGGCTGCGCGAGTGGAAGCGCGGCTCGCGCGTCGTGCTCGAGGCGAACCCCGTCTATCGCACGCTGCGTTTCCCTGAAAGCGGCGATCCCGCCCACGCGGCGCTCGTGCGCAGCATGCAGGGCAAGGCGCTGCCGCAGATCGGCGTGATCGAGATCAGCATCATCGACGAGGACCTGCCGCGGCTCCTCGAGTTCGACCGCGGCAAACTCGACTACGTCGTGCTGCGCGGCGAAGTCGCGAATCGGCCGCTCGCGAACGGCAAGCTCAGCCCCGAGTACGCGGCCCGCGGCATCACGCGAATCGCGTTCCCCGAGCCCACCCTATTTTCGTTCTATTTCAACCTGAAGGACCCCGGCATCGGCGGGATGGACAACGAGCGCGTCGCGTTGCGCCGCGCGATCGCGCTCGGAGTCGACCTCGCGTCGCTCGCCAAGGTCGTCTACGCGGGACAGGCGATTCCTGCAAACCAGATGATCCCGCCGGGCGTGACCGGCCACGATCCCTCGCTCCCGCCGAAATCGCGACACGACCCGGCCGCGGCAAACGCCCTCCTCGACCGGTTCGGCTATGCAAAGCGCGATGCCGAAGGATTCCGCCTGCGTTCCGACGGCACGCCGCTGACGTTGACGCTCTCACTGCGCTCCAGCCCGGTCTCGCGTGAAATTTCCACCCTTTGGAAAAAGGACATGCGCGCCATCGGCATCCGGCTGGATTTTCATGTGACGCCGTTCCAGGACATGGTCAAGGAAATCGAGTCCGAGAAATTCCAGGTCTGCTTCGTCGGATTCGGCGGCAATCCCTCCGGGTATATCGAGCTGTTCCAGCTCTACAGCAAGGCGCCGCGGACGACCAACATTTCGCGTTTCAGCCTGCCGGCGTACGACGCGTTGATGGAGGATTTCCTGCGCAGCGAACGCACGGACGAGCAGATCGCCCTCGCGCGCAGGATGCGCGAGATCGCGCTCGCCTACCAGCCGATCCTGTCCGCGCTGTTCCGGCTGGAGAACGATTACGTCCAGCCGTGGCTGCAGGGATATTCGCCGCCGCTCTTCAACAACTACTGGAAATACCTCGACATCGATGTCGCGAAGCGCAATGCGCTCGCGCGCTAGCCGCTCGATCAGGCCGTGCGCGATCCTGCATTGGCGCCGCCCGATGTCCGCGCTCGTGGCAAACTCGGCGCGATGAAGCCGCATCCGCTCGACAATCCCGTCTGGTCCGCGCTCACGACCGGACATGCGCATCTTGCGCAGGGCGGCGCGCTCGCCCGGCGCTATCCGGAGGACATTGACCCGATTGGCGCGCTGGCGCGCGACGGCCCGGAGGCCTGGTCCGAGCTCGCCGGACTGGTCCCTCCCGGCGGAGTTCTCTACCTCGCGGCCGACGATCTCGAGCGTGAGCCGTCCGCGTTGCCGGCCCCGGTCGCGGTGCGCGAGCGCGCCGTGCTGGTGCAGATGATCTGTCCGCGGCCAATCGACGGCACGCCCGATGCCGCGCCGGTCATCGCGCTCTCCGATGCGGATGCCGATGCAATGCTCGCGCTGACCAAGCTCACCAAGCCCGGCCCGTTCCGCACGCGAACGCACGCGCTGGGGACGTTCCTCGGCATCCGTTCGGAGCAACGGCTGATCGCGATGGCCGGGACGCGCTTCCTGCTCGACGGATACCGCGAAGTGAGCGGCGTCTGCACCCACCCGGAATTCGCGGGCCGCGGCCTCGCGCGCATCCTCGTCGCGCGCATCGTCAACGCGATCCACGCCCAGGGGATGACGCCGTTCCTGCACGTGGACAGCGAGAACAGTCGAGCGCGGTCGCTGTACCGGCGGATGGGATTCGTCGAGCGCGCGGCGCTGCCGATGGTCGTCGTCGGTCGCGTGGACTGACGGCCGGGGCGCGGTGCTTGACGATGGAACGCCGTTGCGCTGCAATCGACGATGCGGGCCGGCCGCTCGAGCGGCCGACCTGACGGCGCCAAGGAAACCCGATGCCCTCGAAGCCCGGAACACCCGACACCGCGCGACTCGACCGGGTCGTCGCCGACGCGCGCCGTGCACGCGAAGCGCGCGAACAGGGCTACCGCGAGCGTGCCCTCAAGATATACCCATGGGTCTGCGGCCGGTGCGCGCGGACGTTCGATCGCAGCACCGTGCATCAGCTCACCGTGCACCACCGTGATCACAATCACGGCAACAACCCACCCGACGGCAGCAACTGGGAGCTCCTTTGCGTCTACTGTCACGACAACGAGCATTCGCGCGAGCTCGAGCACTCGGCGGAAACCGGGGAGGCGGGCGGCAATCCGCCGGAGACCCCGGCCACGCACCGGCCGTTCGCGGATCTCAAGACCTTGCTCGAGCGCAAGCGCTGAGCGCGCTCCGCGTCCCTCGACTCACGGAGACGCGATGATCGAAGATCGCGCCGCCGTCTCGGCGCTGCTCGACAATCTCGACGCCGCGGCCTCGGCGCAGGACGTCGACCGCTTCCTCTCGTACTTCGTCGACGGCCCCGATCTTGCGTTCTCGTTCAATGGCACCGTGCGCGTCGCGCGCGCCGAATTGCGCGCATTCAATGTCGCCGCGTGGGCGAACGTTGCCAGGATTTCCTTCCGCACGGCGATCGAGCGAATCGCCTTTCCCGCCGAAGGGGTCGCCGTCGTCACCGGACTCGGACGCTCGCAACGCACGCTCATGGACGGCGAAGAACGCGCGGGGGAATACGCCCTCTCGTTCGTGGCGGTCAGGGGATCGGCGGGTTGGCGCGTGTTGCAGGCCCACGAATCCACATCGGCCCGATGATTCCGCCGTGGCGCCGGGATACCGCGAGCGCACCGGGCCGGTTACCGGCGCAGATGTGCGCGGCGCGCGCCCGCCCCCGAAAACTTTCGGCCTGATGGGGATTTGGAGGACAATGCCGGATTGAACGCGATCCCTTCGCACCGCTCGTGCGCCCGCGCGCCCCGCCGCCCACGCCGGGGCCGCTCTCCGGAGAATCCCCATGACCCTCTGCCCCATCGCCATCGCCGTCGGATGCAAGAAATGCCCGGCCTTCAGCATCTGTCCGTTGAAAAGCGTGATCGGCGACTATTCGAAGGACGACAACAAGAGCGCCGCCGCCCCGAAGGGCACGTCGAAGTCCAAGTCCCGGAAGTGACGGGAGTTGCCGTCCGTGTGCGCCAGGATTGCCCGCGCCCGTCCCGCGACGGCGTGCGCCGCGCGCTGATCCTTTCCAATCGCCTGCGACGACTGCCATGACTTACGCCGCGATTACCGGTTGGGGCACGTGCATGCCGCCGACCGTGCTGACCAATGCCGATCTCGCCACGTTCCTCGACACGAACGACGAGTGGATACTGAGCCGCACCGGCGTCAGGGAGCGGCGCATGTCGCACGTCAGCGGCCTCACGCTCGCGCACGTCGCCGCGGAGCGCGCGCTCGCCTGCGCGGGACTCGCGGCGAAGGACGTCGACCTCATCGTCTACGGCTGCTGCTCCAACGACGAGCAGATTCCCAATTCCGCCTCGGGCCTGCAGCAGAAGCTGGGCGCGTGGGACGCCGCCGCGATGGACGTCAACACCGCCTGCACGAGCTTTCTTTACTCGCTGTCGACCGCCACCGCGATGATCCGCACCGGCGTCGTCCGCAACGCGATCGTCGTGGGCGTGGAAGTGATCACGCCGCTGATGGACTGGAGCAACCGTGGCGTTGCCGTGCTCTTCGGCGACGGCGCCGCGGCGGTCGTGCTCGAGCGTTCGGAGGAGCCCGAGGGACTCCTTGCCGAGAAGCTCGGCTGCTACGCCGATGCGCGCGAGACGCTGCGCATTCGCGGCACGGGGCTGCTCTACGCGAACCGCAACGTGGTCTACGGCGACACCAAGTGGGATTTCGACGGCCAGGAAATCTTCAAGCGCGCGGTCGTCGGCATGAGCCATTCCGCGCGCGACGTGCTGAAGAAAGCGGGCAAGACCGTCGCCGATATCGATCTCGTCGTTCCCCACCAGGCGAACCTGCGCATCATCGAGATGGTCGCGCGGCGCCTCGGCGCGCCGATGGAGCGTGTCTACGTCACCGTGCACCGCTACGGCAACATGTCGTCGGCGACGGTGCCCGTCGCGATGTTCGAAGCGGTCGACGAAGGGCGGATCAAGGCCGGCTCGCTGGTGCTGACGCCGGCCTTCGGCGGCGGCCTTACGTATTGCTCGCACCTGATCCGCTGGGGCAAGCGCACGACGCCGCTCGGCGTGAGCAAGATGGAGCTTCCGCCCTCGGATCGCACGGCGCTCGAGATGATCCACGATTACATCCGCCGCCACGAGCCGCGTGGACGCTCCGACGCGGGGCTCGACGCGCCGGTGTTCGGCGCCGTCGCCGCGCTCGCCGCGGACTGACACTCTCCGCCGGCGGGCCGCGGCCCGCGGCTTCCGCTTCAGGTGCTGACGAGCTTGCGGTGCGCCTGCACGCTCATCAGGATCCCGAGACCGATGTAGAGCGAGATCAGCGCGGTGCCACCGTAGGACACCAGTGGCAGCGGCACGCCCACGACGGGAATCACGCCGCTCACCATCGCCATGTTGACGAACGCCGACGTGAAGAACATCAGCGTCACGGCGCCGGCCATGAGGCGCGCGAACATCGTCGATGCGTTCGCCGTGATCATCATGCCGCGCCCGATCAGCAGCAGATAGAGGACGAGCAGCACCGCCGCGCCGATCAGGCCGAATTCCTCACCGAACACCGCGAAGATGAAATCGGTGTGCCGCTCCGGCAGGAAGTCGAGGTGCGCCTGCGTGCCATTCAGCCACCCCTTGCCGACCACGCCGCCCGAGCCCAGCGCGATCGACGCCTGCGTCGAGTGGTAGCCGGCGCCGAGCGGATCGCGCGACGGATCAATGAACGTCAGGATGCGCTCGCGCTGGTAGTCGTGCAGGTAGGGCCAGATGAGCGGCGCCGCGCCCGCGCCGAGCGCCGCCAGTCCCACGATGATCTTCCACGAGAGCCCCGCCAAGTAGAGCACGTAGAACCCCGACAAGCCGATGAGAAGCGCCGTGCCGAGGTCGGGCTGGCGCTTGATGAGCCACACCGGCACGGCGATCAGCACCGCGGCCAAAACGAAATCCTTCCAGCCGATGCGGCCCTCGAATTTCTGGAAATACCACGCGAGCAGAAGCGGCAGCGCGATCTTCATGAGCTCGGACGGCTGGAAGCGGGCGAGGCCGAGATTCAGCCACCGGCGCGAGCCATTGACCGTCGTGCCGAACAGCGCGACCCCGATCAGCATCACGATCGCCAGCGCGTAGAGCGGCACCGCGGCGCGGGAAATCGTCTGCGGCGGGATGTTCGCGACGATCCACATCAGCACGAGCGCGAGGCCGAGGCTCGCCGCCTGGCTCACCACCCGCGTGACGCTCTGGTCGGATGCCGAGAACAGCGTGACGAGCCCGACGCCCGCCAGCGCCATCGCGATGCCGAACAGGAAGCTGTCGACGCGGCGGGTCAGACCTTCCCACATGCGCGCGAGGAAGTTCAGCATCAGTCGCTCTCGTCTTCGCTTTCCTTGGCCGGAACGGGCAGCGCCGGTGCGCCGCGCGTCTGGCCGGTCAGATAGTAGTCGAACACCTGGCGCGCGATCGGCGCGGCGGCCTGCGCGCCGAAGCCGCCGTTCTCGACCAGCACCGCGACGGCGATGCGCGGCTTGTCGACCGGCGCGTAGGCGATATACCACGCGTGGTCGCGCAGCCGCTCGTCGACCTTGTGCTCGGTGTACTTCTCGCCCTTGAGCGAGTACACCTGCGCGGTGCCCGTCTTGCCGGCGCTCGTGTACGGCGTGTTGACGAACGCCGCGGCGGAGGTGCCTTCCCTGGGCACGCCGGCGAGCGCAGCCTTCACGACGGCGAGGTGCTCGGGCTTCACGTCGAGCAGTGTCGGCGGCGCGCGCGGGATCTCGCGCAGCTCGCCGGATTTCAGGCTCTGCACGCTCATCACGAGGCGCGGCACATGGCCGACGCCGTCGTTGGCGATCATCGCGATCGCGTGCGCGAGCTGGATCGGCGTGAACGCGTTGTAGCCCTGGCCGATGCCGGCCGAAATCGAATCGCCGAGATACCATTTCTGCTGCTCGCCGCGGAAGCGCTGCCGCTTCCACGCCCGCGACGGCAGCACTCCGGCGACCTCGCCCTCGATGTCGATGCCGGTCGTCGCGCCGAAACCGAGCCGGCTGAGAAAGCGCGCCGTGTCGTCGATCTCGGTGTCGTTGGCGAGCATGTAGTAGTAGGTGTCGCACGACGCGACGATCGACTTGTACATGTCGACCGTGCCGTGCCCGCCCGGCTTGTCGTCGCGAAAGCGGTGCGCCTGCCCGGGAATCTGGAAGAAGCCGGGATCGAAGATCGTCTGCTGCGGCGTGCGCTTGCCGCTGGTCAGCGCCGCCAGCGCGAGGAACGGCTTGATCGTCGAGCCAGGCGCGTAGGTGCCGCGCAGCGCCCGGTTGATCAGCGGCTTGTCCGGCGATTCGTTCAACTCCTGCCAGCTGGCGGAATCGATGCCGTCGACGAACAGGTTCGGGTCGAAGCCCGGGCGCGAAACGAACGCGAGCACGTCGCCGGTCGCGGGCTCGATCGCGACCAGCGCTCCGCGGCGCTCGCCGAACGCCTTCTCGGCGATTTCCTGCAGCTTGATATCGAGCGACAGCTTGAGGTTGTCGCCGGAGACGGGCGGCGTGCGCGACAGCGTGCGCACGGCGCGCCCGCCCGCGTCGACTTCGACCTCCTCGAAGCCGGTCTTGCCGTGCAGATCGCGCTCGTAAGACGACTCCAGTCCCAGCTTGCCGATGTAGTCGGAGCCTTTGTAATTGGCGGTGCTGTCCCACTGCTCGATGCGGCCGAGATCCTGGTCGTTGATGCGGCCGATGTACCCCAGCGCGTGCGAGGCGATCTCGCCGTACGGGTACTGACGGAAGAGCCGTGCCTTGATCTCGACGCCCGGAAACCGGTAGCGGTTCACGGCAAAACGCGCGACCTCCTCGTCGGACAGGCGCGTGCGCAGCGGCAGGCTCTCGAAATTCTTGGATTCCTCGAGCAGCTTGCGGAAACGCTTGCGGTCGCGTGGCTGCACGTCGACGATCTCGGCCAGCGCGTCGATCGTCGCGTCGAGATCCACGACGCGCGCAGGCTGGATCTCGAGCGTGTACGCCGAGTAGCTCTGCGCCAGCACGACGCCGTTGCGGTCGGTGATGACCCCCCGATTCGGCACGATCGGCACGATGGCGATGCGATTAGTCTCGGCGAGAGTCTGGAAGTGGCGGTGCTCTACGACCTGCAGGTAGAAGAAGCGCGCGAACAGCGCGGCGAACGCCATCAGCACGAGCACCCCGGCCACGCCCAGGCGGCGCCGGAAGAGGAACACCTCGCGCTCGGGATTGCGCAGCTCGTTCGAGCCGAATCCGCTGCGGGAATCGCGTCCGCGTCCCTTGCCGCCGAATAGGAGTCGTCGCGCCATCGGCTCGGGTGGATCGCGCTTCTTTAGAGCTCGGACGAGCGCCGCGGACGCTGCGGCCACTGCAGCACGACCGAGATCACGGGCCACAGCAGCGCGCCGACGAACGGCGGCGCCGCGTAGGTGAGCTGCGGCAGCGGCGCGCCGCCGACGAACCGGATGAGGAGCACGAGCGCCGCGCACAGGAACAGCAGCACGGCGACTTGCGCCGCCTGCTGCCACAGCGGAAAGCGCAGCACGCGGCGGCGGAAGTACTCGGCCGCGTAGGCGAGGAACGCGTAGGCGAAGGCGTGCTGGCCCAGCAGCGTTCCGTCGCCGACGTCCATCAGGATGCCCACGCACCAGGCGATGCCGACGCCAACGTAGCGCGGCGCCTGGATGCACCAATAGAGCAGGACGAGCGCGAGAAAGTCAGGCCGGAGCGCGAGCGCAACGCCCGAGAGCGGCACGAGGTTGGCGAGCAGCCCGGCGAGAAGCGTGAAGAGGATGAACCATGGCCGCGCGGGCAGCAGGATTTCCTCCGGCCGCGCCGGAGAAAGCGACGACATGTTGGGCAGGACCATCTAGCAGCCTGATGGAAAACCCGTCATGGCCGCGCAGCGGCTTGGCGGGATGGGATGCACGAAGCCGCGAGCGACGTGTGGTCGACCCCACACGAGCGAGCGGCGACAAAGCAGACCGCCCGGCAAGGCGCTGCCCGTCCGGGTTTCGACGATATGGCTCCGGCTGCGTCGTTGCTCGCCTTGCGAATATGCGTGGGCTATTCGACGCGGCTCGCGCCTAGCATCCGGGGCCATCTCGGCCGAAACGCGGCTCATGAGAGGTTCTCCATCAGGCTGCTAGCCTCTTCTGCGGCCCTTGCCCGATTTTTTCGCGGCATCGGGATCGGCGGGCTCTTCCGGTCGCGCCGGAAGCGCAGTCGACGGCGCCAGCACCAGGAGCCACTCGCTGCGATCGACGCCGGCGATCGGCTTTGCGGTGATCCGCGCGAACATCTGGCCGGTCTCGCGCTCGAGCGTCGCCACCTGCGCCACCGGCAATCCGGGCGGATAGGTGCCGTCGATGCCGGAGGTCACGAGCATGTCACCGACCACGATGTCGGCGTTGGGGGCCATGAAGCGGAGCTCCGGCAGGTGCCCGGCGCCTGCGCCGAACATCACCGAGCGAACGCCGCTGCGCTCGACTTTCACCGGAACCGCGTGATCCTTGTCTGTGACCAGCGTGACTTCCGACATTCCGGGGAACACGCGCGTGACCTGACCGACCACGCCCTGCGCGTCGACCACCGCGCGTCCCGGCGCGATGTCGTCGGCCGATCCCTTGCCGACGAACACCTTCTGCGTGAACGGATCGCGCCCGTAGTAGAGGACTTCGACGCCGATGGCCGCGCTCGTGTAGCGGTCGCGCACCGCAAGCAGGCTGCGCAGCGTCGCGTTGTCGCGCTCGACGCTGGGGACGCGCTGCGCGAGCGCGGATTCCTCGACGACGCGCCGCTTGAGCAGCGCGTTCTCCTCGATCAGCGCGTGCTGCGACGCGAAGTACCGGCCCACCCACGCCATCGCGTCGCCCGGCCACTGCGCGGCGCGCTGCAGCGGATAGATGACGACCGCCGCGACATGGCGGACGTTCTCGAGGTAGCGATAGCGCGTGTCGAGGAACAGGAGCGCGATCGAGAGCACGCCGAAGAAGGCGAGCCGCGTCAGCGGCGACGGCCCGCGATGGAAGAACGCGGGCGGCTCGGCGGGAATGTGGTGCATCAGGGCAGCGTCAGGCCTCCGGCGTCACGCGGTGCGAGACCGGAGAAATCCATGCCACGGTCGAACTCTGAGAGGTGTCTGCACGATCGCCGCCAAACGGAGCCTCCGCGAGGCTCCTGGACAATCTCAGTCCGACGTGAAGATCGTGACGAGCTTGTCCATGTTCTCGAGCGCCTTGCCGCAGCCGCGCACGACGCACGTCAGCGGATCGTCGGCGACGATCACCGGAAGGCCCGTCTCTTCCATCAGCAGGCGGTCGACGTCGCGCAGCAGCGCCCCGCCGCCGGTCAGCACCATCCCGCGCTCCGCGATGTCGGCGCCAAGCTCGGGCGGCGTGCGCTCGAGGGCGCTCTTCACGGCCGACACGATGCTGTTGAGCGGATCGGTCAACGCCTCGAGGATCTCGTTCGACGACACGGTGAAGCTGCGTGGAATGCCCTCGGCGAGGTTGCGCCCCTTCACTTCCATCTCCTTCACCTCGGAGCCGGGGAACGCGGAGCCGATGGTCTTCTTGATCGTCTCGGCGGTGGTCTCGCCGATCAGCATCCCGTAGTTGCGCCGGATGTAGTTGACGATTGCCTCGTCGAACTTGTCGCCGCCGACGCGCACGCTGCCGGAATAGACCATCCCGCCAAGCGAGATCACGCCGACTTCCGTCGTGCCGCCGCCGATGTCGACGACCATCGAGCCGGTCGCGTCCGAGATCGGCAGGTCCGCGCCGATCGCGGCCGCCATCGGTTCCTCGATGAGGTAGACCTTCGACGCGCCAGCGCCGAGCGCGGATTCGCGGATCGCGCGCCGCTCGACCTGGGTCGAGCCGCACGGAACGCAGATGATGATGCGGGGGGACGGCGAGAACAGGCGCGAGTCGAGGACCTTCTTGATGAACTGCTTCAGCATCTGCTCGGTGACGGTGAAGTCGGCGATGACGCCGTCCTTCATCGGCCGTATCGCCGTGATGTTGCCCGGCGTGCGGCCCAGCATCTGCTTCGCCGCGAGGCCGACTTCCTGGATCACCTTCTTGCCGTTCGGCCCTCCGTCCTGGCGAATCGCGACGACCGACGGCTCGTTCAGCACGATGCCTTTTCCGCGCACGTAGATCAGCGTGTTGGCGGTGCCGAGGTCGATTGCGAGGTCGCTGGAGAAGTACCCTTTGAAAAGCTGGAACATGAAGACAATGGTCCGAATATTCGTGGAGCGCCGAAAAATCGCGTCGGGCGGCTCCGGAGAGTTGGAATCAGCACCGCGCGAGAGTCGCGGTGCCTGCTCAAAATATGACGATATGATACTCTAACGCGCTTTGCCACTGCACTGAATTTGCGCGGAAATCCGGCGCGTCCCGAGGTGGCGCGCGTCGCGTCCGCCCTTCTCCGGACCGACCCGCGCCTCCCGTCCCGCGACCCGCCGATCCCATGACGATCTCCATCGACGACGTCCTGCGCATCGCCCATCTGGCCCGCATCGAGATCGACGCCGGACAGGCGGCCGAGGTGCGCGTCAAGCTCGACGCGATCTTCGCGATGATCAATGAGCTCAACGCCATCGACACGACCGGCGTCGTGCCGATGGCGCACGCGCAGGACCTCATGCTGCCGCTGCGTCCGGACATCGTGTCAGAGACCGACCAGCACGAGCTGTTCCAGCGCCTCGCGCCGGCCGTCGAAGACGGCCTCTACCTCGTGCCGAAGGTGATCGAATAACGATGGCATCGGAGCCTCGATGGACCTGCAGGACCTCTCGCCCCCGCACACGCCACCGCCCTCAACGTGATCCGCTGACCGCGCAACCCCATGATTCCCGGCACCATCGCCCAGCTGTCGCAGGCGCTTCGCGCCAGGCGCCTGTCCGCCGTCGAGCTCACGGAGGACGTCCTTGGCCGCATCGCGACGCTCGGCCCAGCGTTGAACGCGTTCATCACGGTCGATGCCGAGGGCGCGCGCTCCGCCGCGCGGGCGGCCGACGCGCGGATCGCGTCGGGCGCCGCCGATCCGCTCACCGGGATCCCGGTCGCGCACAAGGACGTGCTGATGACCGCCGGGATCAGGACGACCTGCGGCTCGCGGATGCTCGCGAACTTCACCGCGCCCTACGACGCCTTCGTCGTCGACGGGCTGAAGCGCGCCGGCACCGTGCTGGTCGGCAAGACCAACATGGACGAGTACGCGATGGGCTCGTCGAACGAGACGTCGTACTTCGGCCCCGTGAAGAACCCGTGGAACCTCGATTACGTTCCGGGAGGCAGCTCGGGCGGCTCCGCGGCGGCGGTCGCGGCACGCCTCGTCCCCGCGGCGACCGGCACCGACACCGGCGGGTCGATCCGCCAGCCCGCGGCGCTGACCGGCATCTGCGGTCTGAAGCCGACCTACGGCGTCTGCTCGCGCTACGGCCTCATCGCGTTCGCATCGAGCCTCGACCAGGCCGGTCCGTTCGCGCAGACCGCCGAGGATTGCGCGCTGCTGCTGAACGCGATGGCCGGCCACGACGCTCGCGACTCGACCTCGCTCGACCGGCCGGGCGAGGACTACACGCGCCTTCTTCGCGCGGCCGCCGAAGCCAAGCCGCTCGCGGGATTGCGCGTCGGCCTGCCGAGCGAATACTTCGGCGCCGGCAACGACGCGGGGGTCGCCGCCGCGATGGACGCCGCGCTCGCCGAGCTCCGCGCGCTGGGCGCTTCGACGGTCGAGGTGACGCTGCCGAATGTCAACCTGTCGGTTCCCGTCTACTACGTGATCGCGCCCGCCGAGGCGTCGTCGAACCTGTCGCGTTTCGACGGCGTGCGCTACGGCCACCGCGCCGAAAAGTACACGGATCTGCTCGACATGTACCGGAAGTCGCGCGCCGAGGGCTTCGGCGCCGAGGTGAAGCGGCGGATCCTCGTCGGCACCTACGTGCTGTCGCACGGCTATTACGACGCGTATTACCTGAAGGCGCAGCAGGTGCGACGGCTCATCGCCGACGGCTTCCGCCATGCCTACGAGCGCTGCGACGTGATCGTCGGTCCGACCGCGCCGTCGGCGGCGTTCCGCTTCGGCGCCAAGAGCGACGACCCGGTGCAGATGTATCTCAACGACATCTTCACCATCGCCGCGAACCTGACCGGCGCGCCGGCGATCTCGATTCCGTGCGGCTTCGACCGCAACGGCCTGCCGATCGGACTGCAGATCCAGGGCAACTATTTCGCCGAGGCGCAGATCCTCGACGTCGCGCACCGGTTCCAGCAGGCGACCGACTGGCATACGAGGGCCCCCACGCTCGCGGGAACAGCAGGCTCGCTGCCCCCCGAGGGGGCGAGATGAGCGCCTTGGGGCGGCCCCGCGGCGCTCAAGGCCCCCACGCTCGCGGGAACAGCAGCCTCGCTGCCCCCCGAGGGGGCGAGATGAGCGTCGGCAAAAGGAGCGCGTGATGGCGAAGTGGGAAGTCGTCATCGGCCTCGAGACGCACGCGCAGCTCTCCACGGCAGCGAAGATCTTCTCGGGCGCCTCCACCGCATTCGGCGCCGCGCCGAACACGCACGCATCCGCGGTCGACATCGCGCTGCCCGGCGTGCTGCCGGTGCTGAACAAGGGCGCGGTCGAGCGCGCGATCCGCTTCGGGCTCGCCGTCGGCGGGACGATCAACCGGCGCAGCGTGTTCGCCCGCAAGAATTACTTCTACCCGGATCTTCCGAAGGGCTACCAGATCTCGCAGTACGAGATCCCCGTCGTGCAGGGCGGCGCGCTGACGATCCGCACGAAGGACGCAGAGAAAACCGTGCGGCTCACCCGCGCGCATCTGGAAGAAGACGCCGGCAAGAGCCTGCACGAGGATTTCCACGGCATGACCGGCATCGACTTGAATCGCGCCGGCACGCCGCTGCTCGAGATCGTCTCCGAGCCGGACCTTCGCAGCGCCGAGGAAGCCGTTGCGTACGCGAAGGACGCTGCACGCGCTTGTCCACTGGATCGGCATCTGCGACGGCAACATGCAGGAAGGCAGCTTCCGCTGCGACGCCAACGTCTCGGTGCGCCCGCCAGGCAGCGAGACAGCTCGGCACGCGCTGCGAGATCAAGAACCTCAACAGCTTCCGCTTCATGCACGAGGCGATCGAGTTCGAGGTGCGCCGGCAGATCGAGCTCATCGAGGACGGCGGCACCGTCGTGCAGGAGACGCGGCTCTACGATCCCGACCGCGGCGAGACGCGGTCGATGCGAAGCAAGGAAGACGCGCAGGACTATCGCTACTTCCCTGATCCCGACCTGCCGCCACTCGTGATCGCGGAGGAGTGGATCGAGCGCGTGAAGGCCGAACTGCCGGAGCTGCCGGAGGCGATGCGACAGACATCGTCGCGCCGCAGTACAGCCCGCCATGGGCTCACGCGGCACGGACGCGGCGCCGCTACAGCTTCGGATCGTGCGACTGGCCGCGTACTTGGCCAGGTGCGGCTCACCGGCGCCTACTGGGACTACCGCGCAGCGAAGCTCGTCGCGAACTGGATGCTGGGGGAGCTGGCGGCCGCGCTCAACCGGGACGAGATCGGCATCGCGCATTCGCCCGGTGTCTCCCGGCGCAGTTTGCCAGCCTGCTCGCGCGCATCGCGACGGCACGATCTCCGGCAAGATCGCGAAAGATGTCTTCGACGCGATGTGGGCCGGCGAGATGGCGATCGACGCAGATACGATCATCGCGAAGAAAGGCCTGACGCAGATCTCCGACGAAGCGCGCCATCGAGCGGATCGTCGACGACGTGCTCGCCGCCAATCCGGCGATCGTCGCCGAGTTCCGCGCCGGCAAGGAAAAGGCGTTCAACTCGCTCGTCGGCAAGGCGATGGCGGCGTCGAAGGGCAAGGCGAATCCGGCGCAGGTCAATGCGGTGCTGAAGAAGAAACTCGGCCGTTGACTCTCGTGCTCGGACATCGGTTCGCCGTGCTAATCGAACGTCGAAGACCGGCAGTTAGCAAAGATGCGCACTGCGTTCGGCGCGCAAAGTCGAACGCAGGCGCGGTAAATCGGGCGCAGGTTACGCCGAACGGTCGATGGGCGTCTCCGCTCGTCGGAGTTAGCATTATTGCGAACGACCCCTCAACCTCCGCGGCCAATGTACGAGCGTTCTCATCTCCTGGACAGGAACCTGGCGTTCTGACGAAAGGCCGGCGGGCGACTCGCCGCTCGCACGCGCTCGCAGCGGATCGCACGTTGCAACTACTGGTGGCCGATCTAGTGGCCGCGCGCAGAGCCGCGGCCATGACGCAGGAGGAAGTCGCCGCGCGAATGGACCACCAAGAGCGTTATCTCGCGGCTCGAAAGCGGTTCGCGCACCCGCCCCACGTTGGGCACCGTCGAGAAATATGCGCTCGCGGTGGGCGCCGGGTCGAGATCTCGGTCCGGACGAACGATAGCCTTTGTTGGAAACCGTCCGCTGTCCGGTGATGGCGATGCGGGTCACCAACCCCGCTCACAGCCTCAATGCATCAGCGGCTTGTAGCGCGGGCGATGCGGGCGCGCGCCTTCCTCGCCCAGACGCTTCCTCTTGTCTTCCTCGTACTCGTGGTAGTTGCCGGGGAAGAACACCCACTTCGAGTCGTCCTCGGCGGAGAGGATGTGCGTCGCGATCCGGTCGAGGAACCAGCGATCGTGCGAGATCACGAGCACGCTGCCCGCGAACTCGAGCAGCGCCTCCTCCAGCGCGCGCAGCGTCTCGACGTCGAGATCGTTCGAGGGCTCGTCGAGCAGCAGCACGTTGCCGCCCTTGAGCAGCGTCGCCGCGAGGTGCAGCCGGCCGCGCTCGCCGCCTGACAGCTGGCCCACGTTCTTCTGCTGGTCCGGCCCCTTGAAGTTGAAGCGGCCGAGGTAGGCGCGCGACGGCATCTCGAACCGGCCGACGGTGAGGATGTCCTGCCCGTTGGAAATCGCTTCCCACGCGGTCTTGTCGTTCGGCAGCGCCTCGCGCGTCTGGTCGACGACGGCGATCTGCGCCGTGTGCCCGATGACGACCTCGCCCGACTCGGGCTTCTCCTTGCCGGTGATGAGCTTGAACAGCGTCGTCTTCCCCGCGCCGTTGGGGCCGATCACGCCGACGATCGCGCCAGGCGGGACCTTGAACGACAGATCGTCGATCAGCAGCCGGTCGCCGTAGCCCTTCGACACGCCCTTGAACTCGATCACCTCGTTGCCGAGCCGCTCGGCGACCGGGATGAAGATCTCCGAGGTCTCGTTGCGCTGCTGGTGCTCGTAGGACGCGAGCTCGTTGAAGCGCGAGATGCGCGCCTTGCTCTTCGCCTGCCGGCCCTTGGGATTCTGCCGGACCCACTCGAGCTCCTGCTTCATCGCCTTGATGCGCGCGGCCTCCTGCTTGCCCTCGATCTCGAGGCGCTGCTCCTTCTGCTCCAGCCACGAGCTGTAGTTGCCCTTCCACGGAATGCCGGAGCCGCGATCGAGCTCGAGGATCCACTCGGCCGCGTTGTCGAGGAAATAGCGGTCGTGCGTGACGGCGACGACGGTGCCCGGGAACTTCTGCAGGAATTGCTCCAGCCAGTCCACGCTCTCGGCGTCGAGGTGGTTGGTCGGCTCGTCCAGCAGCAGCATGTCGGGCTTCGACAGCAGCAGCCGGCACAGCGCGACGCGGCGCTTCTCGCCGCCCGACAAGCGTCGCGATCTTCGCGTCCCACGGCGGCAGGCGCAGCGCGTCGGCGGCGATCTCCATCTGCACGTCGGAGCCTGCGCCCGACGTCGCGATGATCGCCTCGAGCTTCGCCTGCTCGGCGGCGAGCGCGTCGAAATCGGCGTCTTCGTCGGCATACGCCGCGTAGACCTCGTCGAGGCGCTTCTGCGCGCCGAGGACATCGCTCATCCCTTCCTCCACCGCCTCGCGCACGGACTGGGCGGGATCGAGCACCGGCTCCTGCGGCAGGAAGCCGATCTTGAGCCCGGGCATCGGCACCGCCTCGCCTTCGATCTCGCGGTCGACCCCCGCCATGATGCGCAGCAGGCTCGACTTGCCGGAGCCGTTCACGCCGAGCACGCCGATCTTCGCGCCGGGAAAAAACGAAAGCGAGATGTCCTTCAGGATCTGCCGCTTGGGCGGGACGATCTTGCCCACGCGGTTCATCGTGTAAACGTATTGGGCCATCGTTGCGCTCGGACCTGGTGCGGGTGGAAAACCCGTTATTATCGCAAAGTCGGAGGTCGCGCGCCGGCAGCGCGCAGCGAACGCCACGAACGACAAGGGCGGCCCGCGAATGCGAGGACCGCCCTGCCGGGAGCGCGCCGCGCGGCGCTATTTCTTCTTGCTCGCGCCGGGATAGTCCTCCGGCTGCGTGACCATCATGGGCTCGGCCGTGGCTGCCTTCGCGGCGACGAGCTCGTGCCAGCGCTGCTTGTCCTTGTCGTACTTGGCGGTCACCGTCGCGGCCTCGCGCTTCTTCTGCGCCATGAGATCGCCCTGGCGCTCGATTTCTCCGTTCAGCATCTCGAGCTCGTGTTCGACGTTGACCGGCACCTTGTCGCCGGCTGCGGCCTTCTTCGCGAGCAGGCCGTCCCTGCGCTTCACGAGCTGGGCCATGTAGGCCTGCGTCGACTGCAGCACGTTGTCGATCGTCTGCATCGCCCGTGCACGCGCAAGATCGATTTCATTCTCGCTTGTGTATGACGCGAGGAGTGCGCGGTCGCGCCGGCTGATTTCCTCCTGCTGTTTCGCCGCCTGGCGCTGCCGTTCGTCCTCGGCAGCCTTCGCCTTCAGCTGCTCGGGGGTGGGCGCCGGCTCGGTCTTCTTGATCGGGATCGCCTGCTTGTTGAGCTCGACGTTGCCTTTGTTGACGGCTTCCGCCGGGACCTTGTCGGAGTAATGGACCTCACCGTGCTCATCGACCCACTTGTAGAGCGCCGCGTGGGTGCTGCCGGCATGGGTGGCCAGCGCGGCCAGCGCAAATATCGCGAGCGCCGCGCTCCCGCGCGCTGCTCCGCCGACCGCCACGACCTCCTCGCATCGCCGCATCGCCACTCCCGTTCGATCAGGTATTGGACGTCCCGCGCAACCCGACGGCCCGGCCGCACCCGGGATGACCCCAAGCATGCGACCGTAACGCTGATCTATTCCACCGCCACGCGCACGGCGCCGTACCGTTCCCGGTACGCCGCCACCCTCGCCGCTTCCGCCGCCAGCCCCGCGTCTTCCGCAAGCAGCGCCTGGAGATGATCGAGCGTCGCGACCGCCACGACCTCGACCCCGAAATCCCGTTCCAGCTCTTCCACCGCCGACGTCGCGCCCTTGCCGCGTTCCATCCGGTCGAAGCCGATGACGACGCCGGCGGGCGTCGCGCCGTGGGTCCGGATCAACTCGATCGACTCGCGCTTGGCGCCCCCGTCCGTGATCACGTCGTCGACGATCAGCACCCGGCCCGAGAGCGGAGCGCCCACGACGACCCCGCCTTCGCCGTGGTCCTTGGCTTCCTTGCGGTTGTAACTGAACGGCAGATTGTGCCCTTTTTCGGCAAGCGCAATGGCCATCGCCGCCGCCAGGGTGATGCCCTTGTACGCCGGTCCGAACAGCTGGTCGCAGGGCAGGCCCGACGCCTGCCACGCATCGGCGTAGAACCTGCCGAGCTGGCGGAGGCTGTCGCCGTCCGCGAACAATCCTGCATTGAAGAAGTATGGAGTCTCGCGCCCGGCCTTGGTGGTGAATTGGCCGAACTTCAGCACGCCGCGTGCCATGGCGAAACGCAGGAATTCCCGGCGGAAATCGTGCATGACGGACGCCTCTTGTGACTGGTCCGGATTATACGCGGCGGGGAGCAGCCGGGCGCGATCGCGCGCGCGTGTAAACTCGCCGGTCGTCGCCTTTCGCCCATGCATCCCGCTCGACCGGAATTCCCTGTGCGCGTCATCACCCTCAACGTCAACGGCATCCGCTCCGCCGAGCGGCGCGGGCTCGCGCGCTGGCTCGTGCGCGCCGAGCCGTGGGACGTCGTCTGCCTGCAGGAGATCAAGGCCGCGCACGACGACATTCCGCGGGCGATGCGCGCGCCACGCCGGGCCAACGCCGCGTTCGCGCCGGCCGAGCGCAAGGGCTACGCGGGCGTCGCGCTGTATGCCAAGCCCGACGCCCGCTTCGCCACGGGATTCGGGCATCCGGAATTCGACGCCGAGGGGCGCTACGTCGAGGCGCATTTCGCCGGACTCACGATCATCAGCCTGTATCTGCCGTCGGGCTCGAGCGGCCCGCACCGGCAGGCCTCGAAGTTCCGCTTTCTCGAAGCCTTTCTTCCCCACCTCGCGCAACTGCGTGGATGCGGCCGCGAGATCATCCTGTGCGGCGACTGGAACATCGCGCACCAGCCGATCGATCTTCGGAACTGGCGCAGCAACCAGAAGAATTCGGGGTTCCTGCCCGAGGAGCGCGCGTGGCTCACGCACGTGTTCGACGAGCTCGGATTCGTCGACGTGTTCCGGCGCGTCGATCCACGGCCCGAGCAGTACACGTGGTGGTCGAATCGCGGCGAGTCGTGGGCGAAGAACGTCGGATGGCGGATCGATTACCAGATCGCGACGCCGGGGATCGCCGCGAAGGCGCGCGCGGCGGCGATCTACAAGAACCGGCGCTTCTCCGACCATGCGCCCCTCATCATCGACTACGACTACGAACTGACGGTGTAGCGCTGCTGCGGGTCCGATCTGCTTCGTTGCTCGCCCGCTCGTCAGCAACTCACCATGATCCGCATCTCAAACCTCACGCTGGCCCGCGGCGCGAAGCGGCTGCTCGAAGGCGCGAATCTGACGGTTCACGCCGGGCACAAGGTCGGACTGGTCGGCCCCAACGGCTGCGGCAAGTCGAGCCTGTTCGCGCTGCTGTTGGGCGGGCTCCATCAGGATGCCGGCGATGTTTCGCTGCCCGCGGCATGGACCGTCGCGCACGTCGCGCAGGAGACGCCTGCGGGCCGCATGCCGGCAATCGCGTTCGTGCAGAACGGCGATCGTGAGCTCTCCGACGTCGAGGCGGCCCTTCGCGCCGCCGAGTCAGCGGCCGCGGTCAACCCCGACCTCGAAGGCGAGACGCTCGCGCTCTTGCATCACCGGTACGAGGCCATCGGCGGCTACTCTGCGCACGCGCGGGCGGCGACGCTCCTGTCGGGGCTCGGCTTTCGCGCCGCGTGTCACGACGATCCGGTCGGAAGCTTCTCCGGCGGCTGGCGGATGCGGCTCAATCTCGCGCAGGCGCTGATGTGCCGGTCCGACCTGCTGTTGCTGGACGAGCCCACCAACCACCTCGACCTCGACGCCGTGCTCTGGCTGGAGGACTGGCTCGCGCGTTATCCGGGCACGCTCCTCCTCATCACGCACGATCGCGACTTCCTCGACCGCGTGGCGACGACGATCGTGCACATCGACTCGCGCCGGCTGACGAGCTACAGCGGCAACTATTCCCAGTTCGAGAAGGAGCGCGCGCAGCAGCTCGCGCTGCAGCAGGCGACGTACGTGAAGCAGCAGCGGCAGATCGCCCACCTCACGGCGTTCGTCGACCGCTTCCGCGCCAAGGCGACCAAGGCGAAGCAGGCGCAGAGCCGGATCAAGGCGCTGGAGCGCATGGAGCGCATCGCCGCGGCGCACGTCGACAGCCCGTTCGAGTTCGCCTTCCCGGCGGTGGACAACGCGCCGCGCCAGCTCGTCCGGCTCGAGCAGGCGACGCTCGCCTACGGCGACGCGGCGCCGATCCTCACCTCGCTCGAGTGCAGCATCATGAGCGGTGAGCGCATCGGCCTGCTCGGCCCGAACGGCGCCGGCAAGTCGACGCTGATGAAGGCGATCGCCGGCACGCTGCCGCTCGCCGACGGAAAGCGCTACGTCGCCAACAATCTCGTGATCGGCTATTTCGCGCAGCATCAGGTCGAGCAGCTGCGGCCAACCGAATCGCCGCTGTGGCATCTCGCCAGGGAGGATCCCGCGGCGCGCGAGCAGGAGCTGCGCGATTTTCTGGGCGGCTTCGACTTTCGCGGCGACATGGCGAGCGGCGCGGTCGGGCGGCTGTCCGGCGGCGAGAAGGCACGGCTCACGCTGGCGATCCTCGTGCGGCGGCGGCCGAACCTGCTGCTGCTGGACGAGCCGACCAACCACCTCGACATCGAGATGCGCGAAGCGCTCGCCGAAGCGCTGCAGGACTACGGCGGCGCGCTCCTGGTCGTCGCGCACGACCGCCATCTGCTGCGCGCGACGACGGACACGCTCTGGCTCGTCGACGAGGGCGCGATCGCGCCGTTCGACGGCGATCTCGACGACTACCGGGACTGGGTGCTCGACGCAGCACGACGCGCAAGCGCGGCATTGCCGCGCGCCGCCGACGGCGTGGCCGGCGTCGACCGCAAGGCGCAGCGACGCGCCGATGCCGAGGCTAGGCAGCGCGCCTACGCGAAGAAGCGGCCGCTCGCCGAGCGACGCGCCGAGGTTGAGGCCGCGATGGAGGCGCTCGGCGCCGAGAAGAAGATGCTGGATGACTGGCTCGCGCAGCAGGACGCGTACACCGAGGCCAATCGCGCGACGCTCTCCGAACGGATCGTCCGGCAGGGCGATGTCACGTGGCAGCTCGCGCGGCTCGAGACCGAATGGCTGGAACTCGCCGATGCGATGGACCGGCTCGATTCCGACGCCTGACCCCGGCGCGCCGGTTCTCCCGGAGCGCGCGGCGAATCAGGATTTCGTCGAGGGAGCCCGGTCGCGCCGCCGCCGCACGAACTTGAGGCCCGACCACGTCGCGTCGATCGCGCAGACTTTGACGTCGACGACGCCGAAGGCGAGCCCGATGTCGCGGACGACATTCTCCGAAAGATCGGTCGCCACGCCGGACGTCTTCTTCGGCCACGCAACCCAGATCGCGCCGGTGTCGGGGAGCTTACCCACCACGTGCTTGAAGTCGCGCTCGAGCGCGCGCATCCCGGTCACGAAGATCAACGCGACATCGAATGCCGCGAGTCGCGGCAGCCATGCGAGATCGGGCGGAGCGCCGGCAAGGAGCGTGGCCAGATGCCCGGGCGCGCCCACGGCGTACACGCGGTGGCCGGGCGCCAGACCGAGTTTGCGATGGAGCGGAGTGCCCGAATATCCCGCGCCCGTCACGCCGTCGCGTCACCCGACCTGATGGCTCGGGCGATAGAAAAGGTAGACGGCGAATCCCAGCGTTTCGCGGCCCCAGCGCAGGTACGCGTCGCGCCATTTTCGGATGCGCTCCAGCATCGCCGGGACGTCCGGGTCGTCCGGCATCTCCCGGGCGTAGCGCTCGATCGCGCGGCAATATTTCCATTCGTACTCGTCCCACTCGTCCATCGACGAGGTGGCCGCGTGCATCGGGATCAGCCCGGCATCGACGCCGGCCTGGACGTTGCCGCGATGATCGAGATATTGAGTGTCGAGCCCGCCCAGCGTCGCAATGTAGTCCGGATGCGGCCGCTGACGCCAGTAGCCTTCGCCGATCAGCACGTAGCCGCCGCCTTTGGTCCAGGTCTTGAGCGCGTTGCAGATCCCGGCCATGCCCCCGGCGATGCCGCCCGCCCCCATCATCACGGTGAGGTGAAAGGTTTCGGGGTCGGCCCGGAATTCGCGGATGTCGATGTCGTCGAGATGCAGCTTGTGCAGCGCGCCGGTCCATTCGGCCCGCTCGCGGGCGGCGTCGAGCATCGGCGAGGAATTGTCGACGGCGACGACGCTCGAGCCGAACCGCTCGATGATCCGCAGCGCGAGCTCCGCCCGCCCGCAGCCCAGGTCCAGCACCCGGGTGTTCTCGTCGAGCGGCAGGAGGTCGAGCAGCCGCTCGATCTTCGCCGCGGAGATCGGATTGCAATAGTCGTGATCGCGGTGGGCGATCGCGGAGAACTTGTGGTGGTTCATCTCGTTGCGTCCTTGGTGGTACGGTCAAACCAGGGAGCCACACGCAAGAGTAATGCCATCCCGGGCAGCGCCAGGGCGGCGCAGAGCAGGAAGAACGCGAACCACCCCGTCTGCTCGACGATCCATCCGGTCGACGCGTTGACCACGGTCCGCGGCAGCGCCGCGAGGCTCGTGAACAGCGCGAACTGGGTCGCCGTGTAGCGGGGATCGGTCGCCCGCGCGATGTAGGCGACGAAGGCGGCCGTGCCGAGACCGACACCCAGCGCCTCGAACGCGATCACGCCGGCCAGCAGCAGGCGGTCGGCGCGGTTCTCCCACGCGAGCCACGCAAACCCGAAGATCGAGACGAGCTGGACCGCGCCGAACAGCCACAGCCCGCGGTTGATTCCGATCTTCACCATCCAGAGTCCGCCCAGCATCGCGCCGATCACGCTCGCCCACAGCCCGGCGTTCTTCGCGATCACGCCAATGTCCGTCATGGTGAAGCCGAGATCGAGGTAGAACGGCGTCGCCAGCGCGGTCGCCATGCTGTCGCCGAGCTTGTAGAGAAAGATGAACAGCAGCACCAGCAGCGCTTCCCGCCATCCGGCGCGGGCGATGAATTCGCGGAACGGCTCGGTGACCGCCTCGCGCAAAGTCTTCGGCGCCGCCCTCGAGATCGCGGGCTCGGCGACGGCGAGGGTCAGCGCGATGCCGGGCAGCATGAACAGCGCGGTGAGGGCGAATACGCTCGACCACGGCAGGAGGTCGGCGAGGATCAGCGCCAGCGCGCCGGGGACGAGGCTCGAGATCCGATAGGCGTTGACGTGCACTGCGCTGCCGAGACCGAGCTCCGGATCCGGCAGGATTTCGCGGCGGTACGCGTCGAGCACGATGTCCTGGCTCGCCGAGAAGAACGCCACCGCGGTCGCGAGGTAGGCGATCGTCCACAGGTCGAACGCGGGGCGCAGCGTTCCGAACAGGGGGATCGACCCCAGCAGAAGCAATTGCGTCACCAGCATCCATCCGCGCCGCCGTCCGAGCACGGGCAGCCCGAAGCGGTCCATCAGCGGCGACCACAGGAACTTCCACGTGAACGGCAACTGGATCAGCCCGAACAGGCCGATCGAGACGAGGTCGACGTGCTCGGAGCGCAGCCACGCCGGCAGCAGGTTGATGAGCAGATAGAGCGGAAGTCCCGACGAAAACCCGGTGAACACGCAGATCAGCATTCGCCGGTTGATGAGCGCCTCGCGCCAGGTCTCCTGCGCAGGCGCGGCGCGCATTGCCGGATCGGTCATCCGCGGATTCTACCGGTGCCGGAAGCGATAAATCGCGAGCTCGCCGCGGAGGTTCGGCAGCACGTTCACCGGCGCCCCGCCGGCCAGCACGACCCGATTCTCGACGGCATAGCCGCGCTCGGCGAGGAACGCGTCGAAGTCGGCGACCGTGCAGAGGTGGATGTTGGGCGTGTCGTACCACTGGTAGGGCAGCGCCGTCGACACCGGCATGCGCCCCCGGACGATCTGCAGCCGATGCGTCCAGTGGCCGAAATTGGGGAAGGTCACGATCGCGTCGCGCCCCACGCGCAGCATTTCTGCGACGATGGCTTCGGTGCGGTGCATCGCCTGCAGTGTCTGCGACAGGATCACGCAATCGAAGGACGCGTCGGCGAAGCCGGCGAGCCCGGACTCGAGGTCGCTCTGCAGCACATTGATGCCGTTCTGCACGCTCGCGAGCACGCCGGCGTTGCCGATCTCGATACCATATCCGGTGACGCCGCGCTCGCGCGCGAGGTAGGCGAGCAGGCTGCCGTCGCCGCAACCGAGGTCGAGCACGCGCGCGCCCTTGCCGACCCAGCCCGCGATCGTCGCAAAATCGGCGCGTCCGGCCGCGGCCGCGGCGGAGGGAACGTAGTGCGGCGCCGTGCGCACCGGCTGCGCACGCGGCGCCGCGTTCGCGCCGCCCGCCGCGAGCGGCGCCTGCTCGCTCGCAATCCGCTCGTAATACGCGCGGACAACCCCGAGATACTGCGGATCGTCGAGCAGGAATGCGTCGTGGCCGTGCGGCGCGACCACCTCGGCATACGTCACGTCGCGCGCGTCGTCGACCAGCGCCTTCACGATCTCGCGCGAGCGCGCCGGCGCGAAACGCCAGTCAGTCGTGAAGGCGACCACCAGGAACCTGCATTGCGCCGGCGTGAGCGCGCGCGCGAGATCGCCCCCCTGCGCCAGCGCGGGATCGAAATAGTCGAGCGCCTTGGTGATGCGCAGATACGTGTTGGCATCGTAGTACTCGGCGAATTTCTCACCCTGGTGGCGCAGGTAGGACTCGATCTGGAATTCCGGCGCGAACGAGAACTTGAGGCCGTCGCGCAGATCGCGGCCGAAGCGCTCCTCCATCTGCTCATCGGACAGGTAGGTGATGTGGCCCACCATGCGTGCCAGGCGCAGGCCGCCGCGGGGCTTCGTGCCATGCGCCTCGAAATCTCCGTCGTGAAACTCGGGATCGGCGAGGATCGCCTGGCGCGCGACTTCGTTGAAGGCGATGTTCTGCGCGGAAAGGTTTGGCGCCGCGGCGATCACGAGCGCATGGCGCAGGCGGGCGGGGTAGCGGATCGCCCAGTCGAGCGCCTGCATCCCGCCGAGGCTCCCACCCATCACGGCGGCCCATTGCTCGATGCCCAGGTAATCGGCGAGACGCGCCTGCGCGTCGACCCAGTCCTCGACGGTCACCAGCGGAAACTGCGCGCCCCACGACGTTCCGGTGGCCGGATTGAGGGTGACCGGCCCGGTCGACCCGAAGCAGCTCCCGAGGTTGTTGACGCCGACGACGAAAAATCGATCGGTGTCGAGCGGCTTGCCCGGCCCGACCATGTTGTCCCACCAGCCGACGTTGTCCGGATCGTCGGCGTAGAAGCCCGCCACGTGGTGCGAGGCGTTCAGCGCATGGCAGACCAGCACGGCGTTGTCGCGCGCCGCCGAAAGCGTCCCGTACGTCTCGTAGGCGAGCTCGAAGGACGGCAGGCTCGCCCCGCAGGCGAGCGGGAGGGGTGTGTCGAAGCGGGCGCGCCGCGGCGTCACCGCGCCGACCGAGGCGCCCGTGGAGGCGCCGGGGTGCGTGCCGCCGGTCGTGGAGGAAAAGGATGCCATGGCGAAGCCCGCGTTCTGTCGACAACAAAAACCCGACCAGCTTCGCGCTAATCGGGTCGGGAGCGGGGGTGCCGCCTGCCTTCTCCGCTTTAGCCGTATTTGTAGCGGTATCCCTTTGATCCGGATGCCCGTTACGCGCCCGCAAGCTGGTTCAAATCGGCGCTCGCGGCCATTTTATCCCGGCGGCCGCGGATTGCCTAATGACCCCCAGTGGCCAGCCCGGCCGCCCCGCGAGCGACCCAAGGCGCCCGCAAAAACCCTTCCGTCGGCGGCCCCCTATCGTTTGCCCTCTTGACCGATTTCATGACATTGGAATAACATGACATTGGAATAATTTGGCTCGCCGCAGCGCGTCCCGCGCGTCGGCCGCGCCGTCCCGCGCCCTCGGGCGCCCCCCTACAAGGTTGGAAGGGCCCGCGATGAAACGTTCCGCCTCGCTCCGAGTTGCATTCCTCGCCATCGTCGCGTGCGCATGGTCGCTTCCGTCGCTTGGGCAGTCGACCGTACCGACCGGCGACCCAGCAAAGGGGCTGGCGGCGTACAAAAACTTGGACTGCATCGGGTGCCACCTCTCCGACCCGCGCGTTGGTAATCCAGCGCTGCCAAACCCCAATCCGATACTGCTGAACGGGGCGCGTGATCCCAATTGGATCGACTACGCGCTGCCGCTTTATACTCCCGCAGGCTATGCCGAGTTCGTACGGTCCCAACCGAACGCCCTCGGCGACCTTGCCGAGTACTTCTACGCATGCAAGATCACCCCCTTGCCCGGGCCTTGCGACCTCACTGAGGGCGCAATTGGGGGTGGCGGCGGTGGTGGCGGTGGCGGCGGCGGGCCCGGCGAACTACGGCGGCTTGTGGTGGGTGCCCGCGGAATCGGGCTGGGGTGTGAACTTTGCGCACCAGGGCAACCAGATCTACGCCACCTGGTACACGTACGACACGCAGGGCAAGGCCTGGTGGCTGTCGATGCTCGCGAAGCAGAACACGGACGGCACATTCTCCGGACCTATCTTCGCGAACCAGGGGTTGGGGCTGAACAACCCGAGCCCGGCGCCGGCGACGCCGGCGGGCTCGGGGTCGATCTCCTTCACCGATGCCGCCAATGGATCGTTCTCATACACCTTGACGGGCTTTCCGCATGCAGACCAAGACCCTGACGAAGTTCATCTACGGATCGGTGCCGACCTGCACCTACAGCGCGCAACCGAGTTTCGCCACGGCCACCAACTATCAGGATCTGTGGTGGGTGCCCACCGAATCCGGATGGGGGGTCAACATCACGCATCAGGGCACGCTCCCCGCAAAGATATTCGCCACTTGGTACACCTACGACATCGACGGGTCGCTGATGTGGCTGTCGGCGCTCGCGATTCAGGGCGCGGACAGCGCCTATAGCGGCCCTGTCATCCGGAATTCGGGCCCCACCTGGAACAACTTCAATGCCAGCGACGTGAGCAAGCAGCCGGTCGGCACGGCGACGTTCAGCTTCCCCGATGGCAGCCACATGAACTTCAGCGCGAGCATCCAGCTTTCCGGCATGGCAGCGCCGACGCAGATCACGAAGCAGCTCACGCGGTTTCTCTTCGCCGCGCCCGCCGGGACGCTCTGCCAATAGCCGACCGGGACGTCAGGACGCAATAGCGTCGCCGACGCGGCGGCCGTCCGGCCCGACGGCGATGTAGCGCACGCCCTGCGCGGCGAGGAACGCCGCGCCGCCTTCTTCTCGCAGCATCGCGATCGTCGCGCAGCTGCCGGCCACGACGCACAGCGGCGCCACCACGCTGACCGACTGCCAATGCGCGACGGGCATGCCCGTGCGCGGGTCGAGTATGTGGCAGTAGCGCCGCCCGTCGAGATCAAAATAGCGCTCGTAGTCGCCGCTCGTCGCGACGGCGCCGCCGGCGAGCTCGACGGATGCGATCACCGCGTTCTCGCGCCGCGGATGCCGGATCGCCACGCGCCAGGGCGTGCCGTCGGCCTGCGGGCCGATCGCGCGTACATCCCCGGCGAGGTTCACGAGCGCGTGCGCGATGCCCGCCTCCTGCAGGATTGTCGCGGCACGGTCGGCCGCGTATTCCTTGCCGATGCCGCCGAAGTCGATTTCCATGCCGGCGCGCGGAAGCCGTACGCGAGCGTCGTCGCGCTCGACATCGCTCCAGCCGATCAGTGCGCACGCGGCGGCGAGCGCCGCCGGCGCCGGCAGGCGCGGCGGTGGGGCGCGGAAATCCCAGCAGCGGCGCAGCACGCCCGCCGTGATGTCGAACAATCCGTCGGAGATTTCATGGCAGCGCTGCGCATAGTCGAGCAGCGCCGCCGTCTCCGCATCGATCCTGACGGGGATCCCGCCGGCGGCGCGGTTGATCGAAGTCGTCACGCTGTCCTCGCGATAGCGCGAGTACTTCGCCTCGATCCGCTTCACGTCGGCGATCGCGGCCGCGGCGGCGCGCTCCGCGAGCACCGGGTCTGCGGCGGCGAGCTGCAGCTCGTTGTCCGCGGCCATCGCGCGAAACGTCCTGCACAGGACCGGCATCTTCATCGAACGGGAATCCCCAGCGGGCCGGAGCGGCCGCGAACGTCAGAAGTTCTTCGTGATGCCCGCGATGATCCAGCGCGCCGAAAACGGAAGGATACCCGGGCTGCCTCCGCCGATCCGCCAGTTCGACTGCTGGCGGTAGAAATCGACGCGCACGTCGGCGCTCCAGCCATCGCCGAACGACTTCGCGACGTCGAGGCCGAGCGTGAACGCGCCGAATGCTGCGAGCCGTGTGTCGGCCGTATAGGGGTCGCCGAACACCAGGTGGTTGCCGAGCGGCGGGCCGAAATAGAAATCTGCCGAACTCTGCGTGTAGTAGCGGAACTCCGGCGTGACGCTGAAACCCTGCGGCAGCGGCTGCACCCAGGCGGCGCCGAAGGTATTGGAGACGCTTCCCCACGAATCGGCAAGCAGCCGGTAGGAAAGCCGCAGCGTCGCGTCCTGCTTCTCGAAATATTCGTTGTAGCGGGTGAGCCACGCGAAGACGTTCCGCTCGGACGGCCGGTGGTCGAACGTCTTGTACGGATCGTCGTAGTAGCCGTGACCGTGCGAGTACGTGATGTTGGAGTTCACGATCGACGTCGGCGACAGCGCCTGCGTGATCCCCACCAGGAACTCGACGGTGTTGCGCGGGGCATTCGACACGACACCGTTGGTGGGATAGATGCGGTCGCTCGTTCCGGCGAAGCCGAAGGCGTAGGTCGTGTTGCGATCGTCGGAGAAGATGCGAACGTCGATCCCGCCACCGCGCGAAAGATAATCCTGCTCCGACGAGGCAACGCCGCCCAAGGAAAGCGACCAGCCGTTGAAGTACTTGGTCGCCTTGGCTTCGCCCGCGGTCCGGTAATCGCCGACACCTTGATGCGACGCGCCGGAGAGCGCATTGAAGAAAAGCGGCGACGCCCCCGACATCGCGTCGTAGACGACCGATCCCTCGACCTCCAGCGTGTCGTCGATCGGCACGAGCGCATAGAGCGTGGGGCTCTGCACCGTCATCCGATCCGCGCCCGGCTGCCAGTCGCGATAGTTGAGATACTTGAGCTCGACGACGCCGTGATCGTGCACCGACTGCGCGGCGGCGCTGGTCGGGAGCATCCCGGGCAACGCGAGTGCCGCGGCGAGAAGCGCGCCCGCCCCGCTCGTCAGATCGGGTGCGCGCTTTTTTGCGAACCCGGGCCCCGGCTGCACAATCGCCGCGCCGCGCCGGTGCCGCGCCCGTCGCTTGCGTTCAGTTGCAGCCACAGCCGCCGCCGCCGACGCCGTAGCCACCGGTCGCGGCTTCCTTGCTGGTGTAGATGTGCTGCTCCAGCGTCGTGTGCAGCGGATCGGGATCGATCTGCATCGACGGCTTGGCGAGATCGCCCTTTTCCCATGGCTGCGGCGGTTGCAGCGTCGCGCAGCCGCCCAATGCCAAGGTAAGCATCAGCAGAAACAAATCATTTCGCATGCATGCCTCCCTCCCGGGATGCGGCCGTCATCAGCGCGCCGCGATCAGGGCGGCGATCTGGCGCTCGAGCTCCGCCTTGCGCTCGTCCTTGAAGCCATATTCGACGCCGGCGACGCGGCCCTGCGCGTCGATGAGATACGAATTGGGCATCGCCTTCACTCCGTACGCGGCCGGCACCTGCCCCATTGGGTCGAACACGATCGTGAACGTCGCCGGGACCTGCTGCAGGAAGCGCCGCGCGTCGGCGTCGCGCTTGTCGACGTTGATGCCGACCACGGTGAAGCCTTGCGCGCCGTACTTGCGCTGCATCTCGCTCATCCACGGGAACGATTGCCGGCAGGGGCCGCACCACGACGCCCAGAAGTCGACGTAGACGACACGACCGCGCAATTTTCCCAGCGAGACGACTTCGCCGTTGCCGTCCGGCAGCGCGAACGCGGGCGCCAGCGCCCCGGGCTCGACCGCGGCTGCCGACGGGATAATGGCAACGGCGAAGGCGGCCGCCGCGCACACGCCGACGCATGCACGCAGCCTGATGGGCAGGCGGAGGGGGAATCTCATGACAATGTCATTATTGCACAGCGCGCGCGCATCGGCGAGCGCCCGGGACCTGGCACGGCAAACACGTGGAATGGCCCGGAATTCCGAATCCGCGGCGGACCGTATTCAGAGATTGAGCTTGTCGAGCAGCGCCGCGAGCTTCACCGGATCGTCCTGGCGGCGCATGCGGTCGACCACCGGCTTGGCCCGCGCGACCTCGGTGGTGAGGACGCGCTGCTTGACCGAGAGCAGGTGCGCCGGATGCATCGACAGGTTGCGCAGCCCAAGGCCGAGCAGCAGCCGCGTCAGCGCGACCTCCCCCGCCATCTCGCCGCAGACCGCGATCGAGACCTTGGCGCGGTTGGCGGCGTCGATCGACATCGCGAGGAGCTTCAGCACCGCGGGGTGCAGCGGATCGTAGAGGTGCGACACCGCGTCGTCAGCGCGGTCGACGGCGAGCGTGTACTGGATGAGGTCGTTCGTCCCGATCGACAGGAAATCGAGCTTGGCGAGAAACGACGAGATCGCGAGCGCCGCCGCCGGTATCTCGATCATGCCGCCGACCTTGATGCCCGAGTCGAAGGGCACGCCCTGCTCGCGCAGCGTTTCCTTCGCCTGCGCGATCATGTCGAGCGTCTGGTTGATCTCGGACGCCGACGCCAGCATCGGGATCAGGATGCGCACGTTGCCGTAATGCGACGCGCGCAGGATCGCGCGAAGCTGCGTGAGGAAGAGCCGCGGTTCGGCGAGGCAGAAGCGCACCGCCCGCAAGCCGAGCGCGGGATTCGGCGCGACGCGGACGAGGCCGCCCAGCCCCGAGATCTGCTTGTCGGCGCCAAGGTCGAACGTCCGGATCGTCACCGGCTTCCCGTGCATGCCCTCGGCGACGGCGCGATAGGCCTCGAACTGCTCGTCCTCCGACGGCAGCCCATCACGGTTGAGGAAGAGGAATTCCGAGCGGAACAGGCCGATTCCCGACGCGCCATTCTCGAGGGCCTGGGGAAGGTCCCCCGGAAGCTCGATGTTGGCGAAGAGCTCGATCTCGGTGCCGTCGATCGTCGTCGCCGGCTTGGTCTTCAGCCGCTTGAGTTTCGCCCGTTCGAGACCCAGCTCGCCCTGCTTCAGCCGGTATTCGGCGAGCACCGACTTGTCGGGATTGACGATGACGACATGGTTGGTGCCATCGATGATGAGGAGCTCGTTCTCCCGGATCAACGCGCGCGCGTTGTGCGCGGCGACGACCGCGGGCACCGCGAGACTCCGCGCGACGATCGCCGTGTGCGACGTCACCCCGCCCAGGTCGGTGAGGAATCCGGCGTAACGGTGTTGCTTGAATTGGATGACGTCGGCCGGCGAGAGATCGTGTGCGACCAGGATGGTGTGCTGCTCGGCGCCGGGCGGCGAGACGGCGCCGGGCCGCCCGAGCAGGCGCTTCAACACCCGCTCGACGACGTGGACCACGTCGGCCTTGCGCTCGCGCAGGTACTCGTCCTCGATCTGGTCGAACTGCTCGACCAGGACGTTCATCTGCTGGGTAAGCGCCCACTCGGCGTTGCAGTGCTGCTCGGCGATGATCTTCTTGGGCACGTCCGACAGCGTCGGATCGTTCAGGATCATCCAGTGCACGTCGAGGAACGCGCCGAACTCGGCGGGCGCGTCGCCGCCGGTCATCGCGCCGTGCAGGCCCTCGAGCTCGGTCTGCACCTCATGGATCGCGGTCGCGAAGCGCGCGATCTCGGCCTCGACCTTCGCCTGCGAAATGGCGTAGTGCGCGACCTCGAGCATCGCGTGCGAGACGAGCTGCGCCCGTCCGATCGCGATTCCGCCCGATACGCCGATCCCGTGCAGTGCAAAGCTGGCCATTCGCGGTCATCCGTCCAGGGCGGCCAACCCGGATGTCGGCCGCCGCGCTACTCGCCCTCGCCGAAGCAATCGCCCACCAACGCGGTGAGCGCCGCCATCGCGTCGGCCTCGTCCGGGCCGTCGGTGATGAGCGTCACTTTCGCCCCCTTGCCCGCCGCAAGCATCATGACACCCATGATGCTCTTGGCGTTCACTTTGCGGTTGTTGCGCGCCATCATGACGTCGCACTGGAATTGCGCCGCGAGCTGCGTGAGCTTCGCCGAGGCCCGGGCGTGCATCCCCAGCTTGTTCACGATCTCAACCTCGCGTTGCTGCATAGACCGGGTCCACGTCGATGTGCAGAACGCCGTCGCACGCGCCCGACACCGCCTTCCTGATCATCGTGTCCATGCCCTTGTCGCGGTAGGTGAACGCCCGCACCAGCATCGGCAGGTTGACCCCGGCCACGCCTTCGATATGGCCGGCTACGAGCAGCTTGCAGGCGAGGTTGGCGGGCGTCGCGCCGTAGATGTCACACAGCACGATCACGCCCTCGCCGGTGTCGAGCCGCACGAGCTGCTCGCGCGCCGCCGGCATGAGCTGCAGCGGGTCATCCGTCGCCGCCACCGACAGCACCTCGAACTGCGGCGGGCGCTTGCCGAGCACGTGGGTCACCGCCCGGGCGAGGCTTTCTCCGAGCGAGTCGTGCGCGATGATCAGGACGCCGATCATGGCCGCGGTCTGTGCCCGTTATGATCGGGGCATGCGTTGCGGGCGAAATGGCTCATGCGCGTAAGCGATACCGGAACCCCACCGGCTCCCCGGCGAGCGAGCGTTGATGTTAGCACGCGCTCCGCGAGCGAATGCGCGCGGACGGGGGATTCCCCGGCCCAGGGATGCCGGTCCCGCGCCGCACGCGGCTTCGCCTCAGGCGCAGGCGCGAACAAGCGCGTCGGCGAACATGCCGGCGACGTCGAAGCCGGTCTGCTCGGTGATCTCGACGAAGCAGGTGGGACTGGTCACGTTGATTTCAGTCAGATGCTCGCCGATGACGTCGAGGCCCACGACGAGGAGCCCCTCAGCCCAGAGCTTCGGCCCGAGCGCCTGCGCGATCCTGCGGTCCTGCGCGGTCAGCGGACGGGCGACGCCGCGACCGCCGGCGGCGAGGTTGCCGCGCGTCTCGCCGGGCTTCGGGATCCGCGCCAGCGCGTGCGGCACGGGCTCCCCGGCGATCAGGATCACCCGTTTGTCGCCGTCCGCGATCGCGGGGATGTAGCGCTGCGCCATCACGGTCCGCGCGCCGTCGCGGCTCACCGTCTCGATGATGACGTTGCGGTTCGGGTCGTCGCCCCGGATCCGGAAGATGGACGTGCCACCCATGCCGTCGAGTGGCTTCAGGATCACATCTTCGTGGGCGTCGATGAAAGCGTTGATCCGGCCGGCATCCCGAGTGACCAGCGTCGGCGCTACGAATTCGGTGAAACCCGCGATCGCCATCTTTTCGTTGTGATCGCGGATCGCGCGCGGCCGGTTGAACACGCGCGCGCCGGCGCGCTCCGCGGCCTCGAGCAGGTACGTCGCGTAGACGTACTCCATGTCGAACGGCGGATCCTTGCGCATGAGGACGGCCGAGAAATCCGCCAGTGCGCGATCCTCCGGCGCACCGGCCGTGTACCAGTCGTGATCGCCCCCGCGGACTTCGAGCGGGACGACCCGCGCCGCCGTCGTCTCCTTCGTCCAGTAAAGATCGGCGGCTTCCAGCGCGAAGATACGGTGGCCGCGCGCGGTGAGCGCGCGCATCATCGCGATGCTCGTATCCTTGTAAGCCTTGAGTGCCGGCAACGGGTCGAGGATGAAGGCGAAGTCCATGCGATCGCGGGCTCGGGTGTCGGGGGCGCGGTCCGATCCGGACGGCGGCAAAACGCGCTCATGCTACCGCAACGCGCCGTTGTCCGGTCATTGCTCAGCGCGACGGAATGTGCGGCAAGCCGCTCGCCTCGCCCGCGAACTAGCGCCTGTTCGTAGTGTGACGCGGCCCTAACGCAACTCCTCCAGCAGCGCCCCGGCGCGGGCCGCCTCGCGCGACGCGCCCAGTTCCGCAAACGCGTCACGCGCACGCGCGGTCTCCGCACGCGCTGCGTCGCGCTCGTCCCGCGCCACGTGCACGGCGGCACGATGCATTCGCGCGCGGGCGAGCTCGAGCCCGCTCCCGGTCGAGGTGAGCGTCATGACGGCGTCGTCCAATGCGCGCGCGGCGCCGGCCAAGTCGCCGCGCGCGAACGCAACCCGGCCCTGGACCGCCCGGGCATGCGCGCGGTAGTGCGGCGCACCGCCGAGCTCGGCGATCTCGATCGCATCGTTTGCAACGCGTTCGGCTTCGTCGAGGCGCCCCGTTGCGGCCGATACCTCCGCGGCACGCGCAAGACCCACGAGCTTCACCACGCGGTTCTCGGTGCCCGCCACCAGGGCCAGATACTGTGCCTGCCAGTCGAGTGCAGCAGGCAGGTCGCCCTTGCGCAGCGCAGCGTGCCAGAGGGCGATCAGCGCCCATCCGGTCAGCGCCACCTGCTCGAGCGCGCGCGCGCGTTCCCAACCGCGCGCGCCGTGGAGGGCTGCCGCATCGTCATCGCCCAGATCCGCCGCGACCATCGCCAGCGCGGGATCGAGCCAGGTCAGCAGGCGCTTCTCGCCGATCTGCTCGGAAAGCTTGAGCGTCGAGAGCGCTTCAGCGCGCGCCTCGGCCAGCAGACCCTTGCCATGCAAGGCCGCCGTCAGGCCGAAGCCGCCCCAGGCGACGCGCGTCATCGAGCCGATCGTCCTGCCCGCCTCCTTGTTCCGCTGCGCGGAGGCGATCGCTTCGTCCCAGAAGCCGCGGCCCATCGCGTTCTCGGAACGGAATTCGTAGCCCATCGCGACCGCCGCCGGAAAATGCCGGCGCTCGCCCATTTCGATGCACAGCTGCGCGTATCGGTCGCTCTCGCCGTACTCGATCAGATGCTGATGCGCGCCCGCAAGATAGCCGTAGATGTCGGTGAGCGTCTCGGGATCGTCCTGCGGCAATGCGAGCACAAGCGCGCGCTCGAGGTACTCGAGCGCCTTCCGATGCAGGGTCCGATAGTGATGGTAGCGTCCGATCAGCGCGAGGGCGCGTGCCAAGGCATTGGTCTGCGTCGCCGGATCGAGCTCGGTGACGGCCTCCTCCAGAAGTGCCAGGCCGCGCGGGTCCCCGACCGGCACGTAGGCATTGCCGATCTTCATCTTGAGATTGGCGCGAACCGCCGGATCGCGCGCGAGTGAGAGCGCCTGCAGATACCGGTCCGCGGCGAGGGGGCTCGACCCGCGGGCTTCGTGCACGTCGCCGATCTGCTCGTCGACCGCGGCGACATCCTCGTCGCGCGCGAGCGCGTCGGCCGACTCGCGCGCCTGCTCGAGGTACTTGAGCGCCTCGTCGTGCGCAAAGATGCGCCGCGCGTTGCCCGCGGCCTGCCGCAGATACTTGAGCGAGCGCCCGAAGTCGCCGGCCTGCGTGAAATGGTGGGCCAGGTCCTGCACGCGGACGTCGGCAACCGCGCGGGCCACCGCCCCGGGCGAAGGCGGCGCGGCAATGATCCGCTCGAGCGCCTCGCCGATCCGCTGGTGCAGCCGACGCCGACGGATCGGATTCATTTCCTCGTAGAGCACCTCGCGAATCTTGTCGTGCGTGAACACGAACGTCTCGCTGCCGTCGACCGCCCGGACGAGCTGCGCGGCGCTGCCTTCGTCGAGCGCGTCGAGCAGCGCGTCCTCGCCGGTGGCCGACACCGCGGCGAGCTGGGTGAAACCGAAGATCTTCCCGAGCGCCGCTGCCGTTCGCAGCGTGTCGGCGGCAACCTCGGAGAGTCGGTCGAGCCGGCGTCCGATCGCCTCCTTGACGCTTTGCGGAATCGCCAAATCCTGCACATTGGACCAGCCCCAGCGGCCCTCGTCGCGGAAGATCTGGCCCTGCTCGATCAGCGACTTCACCACTTCCTCGATGAAGAACGGATTGCCCTCGGTCTCGCGAAACAGCGCGGCGGCGAAATCCTCGGAAACCGAAGCCTGCCCGAACAGCGTCGCCAGCAGCGCGTTGGAGTCCGCCGGCGACAACCTGCCGAGCGCGACCCGTGTGGCCAGTCGCTCGCGATTCCATTCGACTAGCGCCGCCGCGAGCGGGTGCGCCCGGTCCAGCTCGATCTCGCGATACGGCGCGAGGAAGAGCACCCGGTCCCCCTGCAATGAGCGCAACAGGTAGAGCAGCAGCGACAGCGTCCCCTGGTCGGCCCAGTGGATATCGTCGGTGAATACCAGAAGGCCGCGCGCCGCGGCGAGCGACTGCAGGAAGCGCGCGATGTTGTCGAATAGACGCATACGCTCATCGTTGGGCGCGAGCGGCGGATTCGGTTGGATCGGTCCGAGCTTCGCCTCGATCTCGGGCGCGAACTTGGCGATCTCGGCGGCGGTCGCACCGAGCGCGGCGCGCAGTTGCGTCGGTGTCTGGCGGTGCACCCAGTCGCGGATCGCCTCGACGAACGGCAGATAAGGCGTCGTCGCCTCGAATTCGTAGCAGCCCCCGCGCAGGATCGTCGCGCCGGTCGCTTGCGCATGCGCGATCAGCTCGCGCGCGAGCCGCGTCTTGCCCACGCCCGGCTCGCCGGACACGAGCACCAGGTGACCGCGCGCCTGCTGCGACTGCTCCCAGTGCCGCTTCAGCTGCGCGAGCTCGGCGGCGCGTCCGACGAGCTTCCCCCGCACGAGCTCGTCCAGCGCGCCGGAGGGCGGCGGCTGCGAGTCCTCGACCTTGAGCGGAGGAAACTCGGAGGGAAGATCCGCCGCGACCAGCTCGCAGATGGTCTCCGCGTCGGCGAGGCCGCGCAGCCTGAACGCGCCGAGCTCGCGCAGCGTCGTGCCCTCGGGCAAACGCGTGCGCACGGCGTCCGCCATCGCCCCGGACAGAAGGGTCTGCCCGCCGTGGCCCGCGGCGGTGACACGTTGCGCCCGCGCCAGCGTCAGCGAGGATACGTATTCGCGGTCCTGTGCCTGCGCCTCGCCGACATGCATGCCCATGCGCACGCGGAGGGCGCCGATCGTTCCCCAATCCTCATGGCTGAGCGCGTGCTGGCCATCGAGCGCCGCCTGCAATGCCGCATCGGGGGTTGCGAACGCCGCACACAACCCGTCGCCGACAACCTGAAAAATGCGGCCGTCGTGGGCTTCGATGGCGCTCCGCATGAGCGCGTGATGGCGCGCGAGCGCGTCCTGCATTGCCTCCGGATACCGCTCGAAGAGCTGTGTCGACCCTTCGATGTCGGTGAAGAGGAAAGCGACGGTACCGGAGGGAAGTTCGCGCATGCGTCGTTGCCCGTGGGACGCCGGAGGCGCCCGCTTCTCGCCGGAGCATAACAAGAGTCCCGCGCGACATGAACCGTGGGCGTCCCCTGCGTGAGCACGTCCGATCGCCTGCGGGCCGGGTCGGCCGCGCTCGGCTCGCGCGCGCGGATCGAGCCTCGGTCGTTCCGCGATTGCACAGACGCAAGTAACATGGGGGGATTTGGCGCCCGCGCCGCATCGGGACCTCCGCGGCACGCGGTGTCTCGCGACGTGGCGCTGCCGCCAATGCAGCGTTCCGAAGCCGATTGAATTGATGACCTCCGAACCGGCCGCGCCGCAGCCTCCGCAGGAACCCGCCGAACGCGTCGTTCCCTACCTCGCCCGCATCCTGCAGCAGCACCTCCTCGCCGATCCGGACACGCCGTACTGGACCGCGGAAGGCACCGCGCTGTTCGCCGACGTCTCCGGCTTCACGCAGCTGTCCGAGCAGCTCGCGCGGAAGGGCCGCGAGGGCGCGGAGCAGATCACCGACACCATCGGCGGCAGCTTCGCGTCGATCCTCAAGGTCGCCTACGAGAACGGCGCCAGCCTGCTCAAGTTCGGCGGCGACGCGCTCCTCCTGTGGTTCCAGAGCGAAGGCCACGCAGCGCGCGCCTGCGCGGCGGCGGTGCGGATGCGCGGGACGCTCGACGACGTCGGCCGGATCGAGCTGCCGGGTGCCAAGGTCACGCTGCGAATGTCGCAGGGCGTGCACACGGGAAAATTTCATTTCTTCGCCGTCGGCACCTCGCATCTGGAGATGCTGCCCACCGGCCCGGCGTGGAGCCGTACGACCGCGATGGAGCATGACGCCGACGCCGGCGAGATTCTCGTCAGCGCCGAAACGGCCGCATTCCTCCCGGCTGATCTGTTGGGCGATCCCAAGGCATCCGGCGTCCTGCTGCTGGGCGAGCCGCCCGGCTACACCGAGAAGATTCCGTACATCCCGCGACCGAAGATGCTGCCCGAGTCGCTGCTTCGCTGCCTCTCGCCCGCGATTCGCGCGCACGTACTGGCGGGTGGCGGCACCTCCGAGCACCGTCCCGTGACGATCGCCTTCATCCGCTTCGAGGGCACCGACGCACTGATCGCGCAAGGCGGTGCCCCGGCCGCGGCGGAGGCGCTGCACCGCGTGGTGAGCGTGGTCGCGGCGGCCACGGAGGAGCAAGGCATCGCGTTCCTGGGCTCTGACGTCGATGCCGACGGCGGCAAGCTGATCCTGACCGCCGGCGCGCCGACCGTCACCGGTGACGACGAGGATCGCATGCTGCTCGCGCTGCGCAAGATCGTCGAATCCGATCTCCCCATTCCGCTGCGCATCGGCGTGCATCGCGGCGCGGTCTTCGCCGGCGACATCGGGCCTCGCATATCGGCGCACGTACACCGTGATGGGCGATGCGGTGAATCTGACCGCGCGCCTGATGGCGCGGGCGGAGCCGGGCCACATCTATGCGACCGCCGACGTGCTCGATCGCTCCAATACGCTGTTCGCGATCAACAAGCTCGAGCCGTTCATGGTGAAAGGGAAAGCCGGGCCGGTGCAGGCGTGGTCGGTCGGGCGCGCCGAAGGCTCGCGGACGCGGCAGGTGACGCTGCAGCGTCTTCCGCTGACCGGGCGCAACGCCGAGCTCGGCGTGATCCGCAAGGCGTTCACCAGTGCGCGGTCGGGCGCGGGCCGCCTGATCGAGGTCGTGGGCGACTCCGGGATCGGCAAGACCCGGCTCCTCGAGGCGCTGCGCGACGGTGCCGCAGGATTCAGCAAGCAGCACGCGACTTGCGAGGCCTACACGTCGTCCATCCCGTATGTCGTGTGGCGCGAGCTGCTGCGCGAGATGCTGGCCTTCGGGCGTGACTCCGCCGAAGCGGACATCGTCGAGCGGATCCGCGCGGAAGTGGCGACCAAGGCGCCCGAGCTTGAGCCCTGGTTGCCGCTGCTCGGGGCGGTGTTCGACGTCGAAATCGCCGACACGCCCGAGGTGCTGCAGTTGGCGGAGAAGAACCGCCGCACGAAGTTGCAGGAGACCGTCGCCCGGTTCCTCGAAGTCGAGTTTCCCGAGAAGCTGCTGGTCGAGATCGACGATGCGCACCACATGGACGAGGCCTCGGCCGAGCTCCTGGCGCACCTGACCGGCGGTCTCGCCGCGCGGAACTGGGTGTTCGCCGTTGCGCGCCGATCGTCGACCGCCGGATTCGAGGCGGCAGAAGCGCCCGAGGTCGTCCGGATCGATCTCAAACCCATCGCGCCGCAGGACGCGCTGCGTCTCGCCCAGCTTGCAACGGCGCAAAGTCCGCTTCCGCCGCACGTCCTCGAGGTCGTCGCGACACGGTCGGGCGGCAACCCGCAGTTCCTGCGCGACCTGTTGCGCGCGGCGATCGAATCCGGCGGCGCCGCGGATCTGCCCGAATCCGCCGAAGCGGCCACCATGACGTTGATCGACACGCTGCCGCCGGAGGACCGCGCACTGGTGCGCCGCGTCGCGGTGTTCGGCCTGACGTTCCACCCGCGGATGGTGTCGTGGCTTTATTCCGAGGAGGACGGACCGGCGCCCGATGAATCGGCGCTCGTCAAGCTGCGCGAGCTCTTCGACGAGGAGCCCGACGGATACCTGCGGTTTCGCCAGACGCTGCTGCGCGACTCGGCCTACGCGGGGCTGCCGTTCCGGCTCCGGCGACAACTCCATAGCGCGGTCGCGGCGCACATCGAAGAGGAGATGGATTTTCCGGAGGAGGCCGGCAACATCCTGTCGCTGCACTACTTCGAAGCCGGCGAATATCGATCGGCTTGGCAGTACGCCAACGCCGCGGCAAAACGTGCCGAAGGATGTCTATGCATACGTCGAAGCCGCGAGGCTGTACTCGCGCGCACTGGAGGCCGGGCGCCAAATCGGTGATCTGGACCAGTCGGCACGCTCGCAGCCGCGCATGAGGCGCTCGGGGACGCGTGGTATCGGGCAGGCGAGTTCCAGCAAGGCGTCCGAGTGCCTATGCGGCGGCGCGCGAATTGGCCGCGAGCGATCCGACTCGTGGACGCAGACGTCCTGATGCTCAAGCTCTCGCAGCGTGGAGGAGAAGCTCGGCAACTACGCGGAAGCGCTGCGCTGGACCGAGCAGGCGCGCACCACTCTTGCAAGGACTACCGGGCCCGGAGGCCGCCCGGCAGAGGCGCCCGCTTGGGTGCCTGGCATGCGACGGTGCTTCAGTACGCAGGCCGTACGACCGAGGCGCTCGACTGGGCCGAGCGAATGGTGCGCGGAGGCGGAGGCGGCCGATGACCCGGAAGCGTTCGGGGAAGCGTTATTACGTTATAGGCTGGAGCGTACGGCGAACTCGGCAAGGAGGGAGCACTAACCGTTTATGGAGCGTTCGCTGGAAGCCTTTCAGCGCGCGGGCAACGTCGTGAGGCAGGCCGGCGTCCTGGGAAACCTCGGCGTCGTGTGCCAGTGGGAGGGCCGCTGGGACGAGGCCTTGTCGTACTACGAGCGCGGCCGCCATGCAGCGCTTGAAGCTCGGGAGCACGGTGGCCGCGGCCGTTGCAGCGCATCAATATCGGCCGAGATCCTGATCGACCGCGGCGAGTGGGCGGAGGCCGATGCGCTTCTGCTGGAAACATTGCCCTTCTGGAAGGCGTCGCAATATCACTACCATCTTGGCATTCTGCCTGTCGCTGCTCGGACGCGTGTCGCTGCGTCTGGACCGCCTTGACGAGGCGCTTAGCCGCTTCGAAGAGGCCAAGGCGCAACTTTCTGCATGTCGGTGCGGAGGAGGAAGTCCCGGCCGTCGATGCACGCATCGCAGAGTGCCGCGTCGCCATGGGGCAATCTGGACCGGCGGCCTCGAGTTAGTGCGCGGCATGCTCAGTCAGCGCGAGCGAATTCGAACGAGCGTGGCGAGGAGTCGTGCCGCTGCTCGAGCGCATACAAGGCCACGCGCTGCTCGCAGCAAGACGACCTGTGGGGCGCGCGGGACGCGTTGGATGCTAGCCTTGCTGTCGGCCAGGGAGCGGCACGATCTTTTCGAGGCGACGCTGACCATGCTTTCGCTGATCGAGCTCGACCGCCTCGAAGGCGTCGAGCCGCCGCTTGAGATGGTGAACGAGAGCCGCTCGCTGCTCTCGCAGCCTCAAGGTTCGGGCCGTCCCACCCGTGCCGCTTCCGGCACGTTAGTGCCGGTAAACAGAGAAGCGGCCCCGCGGGGCCGCTCCCATTTGCTACGCGGCTCTACGAAGTTGCCATGGCCCGACTGCACGTGACCGTCGCCACCGATGTCGATGAAGGTCGTCGTATGGTTGCCGCCAGCTCGGGCATTGGACTGCTGGGCACGCGACGCACATCAGCGCCGGCGTGCCCGGCTTGTACGGGTAGACCCACGCCCGCGGTCGGCAACAGCGGCATGTGGGGTGCTCATGACCATGGCATTGTTGCTATGCCCGTCGGTCATGGCGTCGGAGGTCGCCGGCGGGTTCGTCGTATGGCCCACGCCGCGGGTGACGGTCCAGGTTTCCTGCTCGGGCTTCGTGCTCGCCGAGTTCGGTGTTATCGTCTGAGGTCCGCTTCTTGGGCATCGTCGGATTGCACGTCTAGGTAAACCTACATGCGCTCGTTCCCGATCACGACATCGAAATACGGCACGGTTCCTGGCCCCGATCCCGATGTCGAACGGCGGTCCTTGGGTGTGCCATTCGTGTTCAGTCGGACCGAACGCGGCCCTGGTCACCGAATGGTACCAAGCGTGGCCGATCGCGGTTGACCGTTATCTATCGAGGAGTCGCCCTCGTGTCGCCGGCCAGTCCCAGCGTCGTCCAACGTGGAGCCCATAGGGCGCCGGCAGGATGTTGGCGTAATCGATGCACGTCCTGGGCGGTGATATACGCAGGAGTCGCCCGGCTCCTTGCCGGATCGCCCGCCGTCGTTCAGCCACGCGACCTGCAATACTTGAGACTCGTCGGCAGCCGCGACCGGTCGCACAGATCGTCGTACTCGAACGCCGCAAGCGAATCGCCGCCGTGTCTGGTCATCGGGCCACCTGAAATGCAGATGTCCGTTCGTGGGAACGGTATTCGTCACGTAGATGCTCAGGAACCTCGACCGGGAAAACGCTGCCGTCGCTGTCGTAGTACCCCCGTTGACCCGTGACGCAATTGGTATTGAGGCTGTCCGGTACACGTTGAACGCCGGCGCCAGCCGGCGGCGGCGGCCGCACGGGATGCGATGATGTAGAGGTTGGAAGTGGGCAGGCACTAGGTTGAAGGGCTGGCCGTTCAATTTCGCGCCAGTCCACGACCGACGGCACTCCACTGGCCAGTCACCGCAGCTGTTCACCTTGATCGTCAAGGTGCGCGAATCTCCCGACTTCAAGACGTCCACCTTCGTGACCGTAACCGATCGAACCGGCGTGAACGTCAATGGCGTGATCGTCGCGTTTCCCGTGCCCGGCTGGTCACGCCGACGACCGTCACCCCAGTAGGCACGAAGAGATTGAACGAGTGGATGGAGGAATTGCCTTCGTTCTTGATCGTGGCCTTCGACGGTGAACGGGGCCGTCGTCTGCCCCGGGGGCACCGACATCGTATCAAGGCTGTAGACTGCTTCTTCTCGTTGCCGGCGGCGCTTGGCAATGTGAAGCGCCGCAAGCATCAATGCTGCCATCAAGAAGACAACGATCTTGCGCATGCTGTTCATGATCCGAACCTCCCGCGAACTATCGGAACTCGAAATGCGATGCGCGGCGATCGGGACACTCAGATCGTGAACACGCGTGCGACTTCGCACGAATGCTTCCCGATCGAAAGCCCACAAGGCGCTCAAAATGCATCGCTGAAATGTCGCAACCCGTCGTTTGAACGGTCGCGCCGGCTACCTGTGGCGCCAGCGCACTAACCTGTCCGGCACCCGCTGCCGGATACAGGCTGCTGCCCTTCGACGACTGCAGTCCGGACGCGGTCCGCCCGTGACGATATTTGTATTCTTTACACGCCGAAGGCATGCATTTGGGCATCCGCGCGAGAATGATTGTCAATAGAACGACAATGTGAATATTCGATGGGCGCCGCACCAGGCGAAACAAGGAATCGCGGTGGCCCGTCCGTTCGCGCGAATGGCGCCGGATCTTGCCAATTCTTCTACACTGACAGTGAAGTTGTTGTCGGCGACAACTTCACGGGCCGGGTCGCGTTGATGGCCTCCTCTCCGGGTGCGCCCGCTAGGCCCCAGCCGGCGGGTGGTTCGTTTGTTTACGACAGCACGATAGGCGGTGCAAGGGATTACCCGCACCGCAGCAATCCGGGGAGGCCCAGGCCCGGCCGGCGAATCGAGCATCAAGATGCGCACTCCACCAGCCGCCAGGCGGCTTTGTTGCATACATTCCGGCGCGTGATACGCTGATTCGATGAGCCTAGCGTTGGCTGCAAGCTCGGATTTCGCCCTGGCGCTGCGGTGCGAGCCAATTCCGACGTGAACATCCCGGCAGAATCCGGGCAGATCCTTGCGCCGCCGGCAGATGCGCGTACCCCGACGACACCCGCCGATCGGGTCACTGGAGCGTCCCCGCCCCGGCACCCTCCTCGGCTGCGACGAAACCGGCCAACGGCGACATCATCGGCGGCCTCGCAGGCGCCGGAGTCAACTTCGCGCTGGCCGTTTCGCTCGGCCTCCTCGCCTTCATGCCGCTCGGGCCGAAGTATTACGAGGTCGGTATCTACGCGGGCTTCGCGTCGGCGATCTACGGCCAGCTCGTCGCGGGACTCTTTGGCGGCGCCACGCATCCTGGCAGCGGACCGCGGGCAGCGCCGGCGCTGATCCTCGCCGCGCTCGTTGCGGTGCTCGCGGCGGATCCGGCGCTCGCGCCCTCGGCGGCACGCGGCCCCGAATGGATCGTCGCGATCGCGGGCGCGACCGTCGTGCTCGCCGGCGTGATCCAGATCGTTCTCGGCGCGCTCGGCGCCGGAAGCTCGGCGCGCTTCGTGCCCTACCCGTTCGTCGCGGGGTTCATGTGCGGGGCTTCCGCGCTGATCATCATGGCGCAGGTTGCGCCGCTCGCCGGCCTCACGCAGGCCGACTTCGCCGCCGGTCCGGCCGGCGAATGGAAAGCGTTCGAGCCGGCGACGCTGATCGTCGGAATTGCAACGGTGCTGACGATCTCGGCGGTCGCCGCAAAATGGAGGCGAATGCCGGCGCCGCTGATCGGGCTCGTCGCGGGATCGCTGCTGTACTACGCGATCGCGCTCCTCATTCCAACGGCGCGCCTGGGACCCATCGTCGGCACGGCGCCGGGGTTCCTGCCCGTCCCGACCGCGCTGCTCGCGCTCGCGCACGCGCCCTGGGGTGCGATCGAGGAACACGCCAAGCTCATTGTCACCACGGCCGGACTGATCGCCTTCATCGGCACACTGGACGGATTGTTCGCGGCGGTGGCAATCGACAACGTCACCGACGGTCGCCACAAGACAAAGCGCGAGGTCGTCGCGCACGGTTTCGCCAACGTCCTGTCCGGCCTCTGCGGCGGCCTTCCCGTCGTGCTGTCGCGCGCGGTCGCGCTGGCGAGCTGGAACGCGGGCGGCCGCACCCGCAGCACGACGATCATCTCGGTATCGGTGCTTGCGCTCGCGCTGGCGTTTGGCGGTCCGCTGATCACGCGGATTCCGGTGACCGTGCTGTCGGGGCTGATGATCACGCTCGGGTTCCTCCTGATCGACAACTGGACGAAAGGCCTCGCGGGCCGAATGCGCCGCAAGGGGGCGCTGCGCGAGCAGGCGCTGCTGTGGAGTGCGGCGACCGTCACGCTGGTCGCTCTCGCCGAAGTGTTCTTCGGCTTCATGCCGGCGATCGCGATCGGCTTCCAGCTCTCCGGCTTCCTGCTCTACCTCGGCATGAAGCGCTCGCTCGTGCGCAGCGTCGTCGACGGCACCGTGCGGCCGTCGCGCCGCGTGTGGGGCGGCGAGGACGCCGTGCGCGTCACCGCGGCGCGGCGGCGCATTCGCGTGATCGAGCTCGAGGGCGCGCTCTTCTTCGGCAGCGCCGAGCGCCTGATCGAGCGCGTCGAGCCGCTCGCCGGCATGGCCGATGCGGTCGTGCTCGATTTCCGCCGCGTCACCGTGATCGACGCAACCGGCGCGATGCTGCTCGGCAGCATCACGCGACGACTCGCGAGGAAAGGAACGATGGTTCTGCTCGCCGGCGTGACGCCGCAGGGGCGTCATGGCGCGACGCTGGCCGCGCACGACACCTACCGCGAGCCCGCGTCGCGACTGTGGTTCCGCGACGCGGACCAGGCGGTCGAATGGGCGGAGCGCGCGATCCTCAAGGCCGAAGGGCACGTCGAGCACGCCGGCGTTCCTCTCCCCGCGTTTCCGCTGCTTGACGGGCTCGGCGAAGACGAGCTCGCGCGGATCACGAAACATTTCGTCCGGCGGGATTACGCGGAGGGCGAGGTGCTGTTCCAGGAGGGCGATCCCGGCGATCGCCTGTGCCTCCTCGCCAGCGGCGCCGTCGAGATTTCGATCGTCGTGCCCGGCGGCGCCCGCGCACGCATCGTGACCAACGCCGAAGGCTCCCAGTTCGGCGAAGCGGCGCTCCTCGACGGGCGCCCGCGCTCGGCGACCGCGCAGGCGGTCGAGGCGACGACCGTTTACGAGCTCACGCGCACCGCGCTCGACGAGATCGCGCGGAGCGAGCCCGCGATCGCGATCCGGCTGATGACCAATCTCGCGCGCCTGATGTCGATCCGAATGCGCGAGACGAACGAGATCCTGCGCGAGCTCGAGGATTCGCGCGGGTGATCCGGCAACGTGGCGCCTTCAGGCGCCCACGCCGTTCACCTTCATCAGCACGTCGATGAGGCGCGGCACGAAGCGCTCGCCGTAGCCCAGGTTGTCGGCCATCACGGTGATCTGGTGAGCCGTCTCCGCCAGGAAGGAAGTGACCGGCAACTGCTCGGTCATGTTGGTGTAGTAGCGCAGGTCCTTCCTGGCATTGCGGATCGTGAACTGGGCGTGACTGTCGTCATCGTGCAAGGGCACATTGATGAGGCGGCCGAACATTGTGGAGGCGGCACCGCCCGCCATGATGATGTCCTTCATCGCCTGCATGTTGACTCCCGCCTTTGCGGCAACCGTGATGGCCTCGGCCGCCACCGCGGCATGGCAAAGCGCGACGAAGTTGTTGATGAGTTTCAACTGATGGGCCGAGCCGACGCCACCCGCATGGACGATAGTGTCGGCGAAGCAGTCGAGCACCGGGCGGATGCGTGAGAGCACATCGTCCGGCCCGCCGATCATCAGGCCGAGCTTGCCGACTTCCGCCTCCTTTGGCGTGCGGGTCATCGGCGTGTCGACGAAATGCCCGCCCTTGGCTTCGACGTCCGCGGCGATCTTCAGCGTGGAGGCCGGTTCGGCCGTCGAGCAGTCGGCGATGATGAGACCCTTGCGCATCGCGCCCATGAGGCCCTGTTCGCCATAGACGAGCTGCTCGATCTGCGGAGTGCCGGTGACGCACAGGATTACCATATCGGTATCCTTGGCGAGCGCGTGCGCGCTGTCGCGCTCGGCCGCCCCTCTCGAAACCAGATCGTCTACCGGTCCGCGGTTGCGATGCGCCATGACGACGAGCTCGTAACCCTTTGCCAGGATGTTCTTGCCGATGCCGTGTCCCATGAGGCCCACGCCGATGAGTCCGACACGCTTGATGGTCATGTTTGTGCTCCTGCGATCTGTCATTCGAGCTCCCGCGATGGCGTGGCCCAACTGCACAGGGGCCGGCGTTACGCAAGGGCTGGGGGGAGAGTAGGCTAATTGTTCCCGGGACGGTAAGGAACTCCATCGTGGCAGTTCAGGGACGGGCCAGTCGCAAGATCAATGCGCTCAACGATCTCGCATCAGCACTCATCGCTGATGGGAGGTTGGACGACGCGATGAAGGCCTGCCTCCGTTCCTTGCGAGCCAACGAGACACCCGCCGCGAGAGCGCTGTTCGTTCGTCTGGTCAAAACGAGAACGAGTGATGACAGCGGGCTCGTACGGCCATACCTGATTCGCGCGCTCTCCGATCCGTGGTGTCGCACGGGTCAACTCGTTCCTGCAAGCCTAGCACTGATCAAATCCCATCGCGAGGCAGGGCAATGTATTGAGCGAGCCGTCGCATCGTGGCCAACGGCGCTGTCGAAGGAGGAATTGTTCGGAACGGAGGGCCTTGCTGCATTGGCCGCCGATGATCTGCTCACCGCCGTACTCGAGAACACGCCGGCGGCCGGGCTGGATTTCGAGCACTTCCTGACGCTGGCCAGGCGCGCCCTCCTTCTCGATGTCCTGGCGTCGCAGTTGCCTGACGAAGCCGATTCATCGCTATTGCGTTTCTGTTGCGCCCTTGCGCGTCAGTGCCACATCAACGAATACGTCTATAACTGTACGGCCGAAGAATCCGATGGCGTCACCTGGCTCCGCGACGCAGTTTCCAACCGCGTCACCGAAGCGAAGCCCGTCCCCGGCGCATGGATCGCCGCATTTGCCTGCTATTCCCCGTTGTCGTCTCGCTCCCCGACTGCCAACGTCTGGCGGGTGTCATGAAAGCGCCGCCGTTAGCCGGCTTGTTCTCGCAACAGGTGAGAGAGCCTCTTCAGGAAGAAGGTTATCGCGTCGACCTGAAAAATTTGACTCCGATCGACGATGAGGTCTCCAGACGGGTGTCGAACCAATACGAAGACCATCCGTATCCCAGGTGGGTGAGAGCACCCTCGCTTGAGGGTGCCGTCCCGTTCAGTGCCTTCCTGGCGAGCGAACTCGGTCTCGAATCCTCTCGCTTCGCGCGTCAGGATGCCAATATCGACGTACTCATCGCCGGTTGCGGCACCGGACAGCAATCGATCCAAACAGCGCAACGATTTCCAGCGGCGAGGATTCTGGCGGTCGATCTCAGCACGGCGAGCCTCGCCTACGCGAAGCGAAAAACGCGAGAGCTCGGCATTCCGAACATCGTATACGCGCAGGCAGACATTCTGCGGCTGGAATCCATCGGCAAGACCTTCGATTTCATCCAATGTGTCGGCGTGCTGCACCATCTCGAGGATCCGGTGGCGGGTTGGCGCATTCTTCGATCCCTGCTGCGTCCCGGCGGCGTCATGCATGTCGGTCTCTACAGCGAGCTCGCTCGTCGGGACATCGCCGCCGCGCAAGAGCTCATCGTCGCTGAAGGCTATGCGCCGACGACGGAAGGAATTCGCCAGTTCCGGCTCGATTTGCAATTGGTCGACCGATGGCGACCGTTCAGAAGCCTGACATCCCTGGAGGATTTCTACGACACGAGCGGCTGCCGTGATCTTCTGTTCCATGCCAAGGAGCGCCGCTTCACGCTGCGTCAGATCAAGGAAATCCTTGCGGAGCTTGAACTCGAATTCCTGAAATTCAACGTAGACTCGGCCGTGCAGCAGCGGTACTCGCTGCAATATCCGGGCGAACTCGCGCGATCGGACTTGAACTGCTGGACGCAATTCGAAGTGGAGAATCCGAGCACTTTTCTCGGCATGTACAACTTCTACGTGCACAGACGCGCCTAGCGCATCGACATCAATTGCTCGTCACCCGTGGGAGGGCGACGCGGATGCAACAATTCCGGTCAGTGTTGACCGCTCGCGGAACGCCGCTCCTACTCGACCGTGACTGATTTGGCGAGGTTGCGCGGCTTGTCGACGTCGGTGCCGCGAATCGCCGCGGCGTGATAGGCGAGGAGCTGCAGCGGAATCGTGTGCACGATGGGCGACAGGTGCCCCGCATGCTCGGGCAGGCGGATGACGTGGACGCCGTCAGTGGACACGAGGCGACTGTCGAGGTCGGCTACGACATAGAGCTCGCCGCCGCGTGCGCGCACCTCCTGCAGATTCGATTTGAGCTTGTCCAGCAATGCGTCGTTGGGCGCGATCACGACGACCGGCATCGAGGCATCGACCAGCGCGAGCGGCCCGTGCTTCAACTCGCCCGCCGGGTAGGCCTCGGCGTGGATGTACGAGATTTCCTTCAGCTTGAGCGCGCCCTCGAGCGCGATCGGGTAATGCAGGCCGCGGCCCAGGAAGAGCGCATCCTCCTTCGTCGCGAAGTGCTGCGCCCAGGCGATGATCTGCGGCTCCAGCGCCAGCGCTGCCTGCAGCGCGGCGGGCAGGTGCCGCAGTCCGCGAATCCAGTGGGCCTCCTCCTCCTCCGTCAGCCGGCCGCGCAGCTTGGCAAGCACGAGTGCCAGTAGGAAGAATGCAACGAGCTGCGTTGTGAAGGCCTTGGTCGAGGCGACGCCGACTTCCGTGCCGGCGCGCGTCAGATAAGTGAGCGCCGTCTGCCGCACCATGGAGCTCGTCGCGACGTTGCAGATCGCGAGCGTGTGCCGGTGTCCCAGATCCTTCGCGTGCTTCAATGCGGCGAGCGTATCCGCCGTCTCGCCCGATTGCGAGACGACGATGACGAGCGCGGCGGGATTGGGCACGCTGTCGCGGTAGCGATATTCGCTCGCGATTTCCGCGGTGCACGGGATACGCGCGATCGACTCGATCCACTGCTTCGCCACCAGCGCTGAGTAGTAGCTCGTTCCGCAGGCGAGGATCAGTACGCTGTCGACGTCCGTCAGCGTGCGCTCGGCGTCCGCGCCGAATAGCTTCGCGTTGATGCCGGTCAGCCCTTCGAGCGTGTCGGCCACCGCGCGCGGCTGCTCGAAGATTTCCTTCTGCATGAAATGCCGATAAGGGCCGAGCTCGACCGCCGCGCTCGACGCCTCGATCGTGACGACCGGACGATCGGCCGGCTCGCCACGTGCGTCGAATATCGACCATTGGTCGCGCCGCACGTCCGCGATGTCACCTTCGTCGAGGTACGCGAACCGCCGCGTCACTGCCAGGAGCGCCGCGGCGTCGGACGCGAGGAAGTTGTCATCCGCGCCGATGCCGACAACCAGCGGGCTGCCGGCGCGCGCTCCGACGATCCGTCCCGGCTCGCGCGCGGAAATCACCGCTATTGCATAGGCGCCGCGCAACTCGGCCACCGTCATCTGCACCGCGCGCAGCAGGTCACCGCCGCCGGCGCCGTGCCAGTGCGAGTGCACGAGATGCGGGATCACCTCGCTGTCGGTCTCGGTGTTGAAGCGGTACCCCTGGCCGATCAGGCGCTCACGCAGCACCTCGAAATTCTCGATGATCCCGTTGTGGACGACCGCGACCTCGCCGTGCGAGGTGTGCGGATGCGCGTTCTCGGAGGAAGGCTTGCCATGCGTCGCCCAGCGCGTGTGCGATATGCCCGTGACGGCGTCGAGCTTGCTCGCCTTCGCCTGTGCTGCGAGGTCGGCGACCCGCGCGGTGCTGACAAGGCGCGTGAGCCGTGGCGCTTCGACGGTGCCGTTGATCACGGCGAGGCCGGTCGAATCGTAGCCGCGGTATTCGAGCCGGCGAATGCCGTCGATCAAGGTCGGGACGATGTTCCTCGTTGATGCCGCGCCGACGATGCCGCACATGGAGTCGGTTTCCTCTCGGCCGAGGCGCCTACTTGGCGGCCGGCTTCCGGGCCGGACGCTTCCAGGCGCCCAGCGTGACCTGCCGCGCGCGGGCGAGCGTCAGCGCGTCGCGCGGGGCGTTCTCGGTGATGGTACTGCCGGCGCCGACCGTCGCGCCTTCGCCGACGCTGACCGGCGCCACGAGGACGCAATTCGATCCGATCGACGCGCCCTCGCCAATCTGTGTCTCGTGCTTGTTCACGCCGTCGTAATTCGCCGTGATGGTTCCCGCGCCGACGTTGACGTTCGCGCCAACCGTGGCGTCCCCGATGTAGCTCAGGTGATTCGCCTTCGTGCCGCGACCGATCCTGCTCGCCTTCACCTCGACAAAATTGCCAATGTGCACATCCGCAGCCAGGTCCGCGCCGGGGCGAAGCCGCGCGTAGGGGCCGATGCGCGCGCCCGCCCCCACGGTGGCGCCGACGAGGTGCGAGTAGGCGGCGATCTGCGCGCCGGGACCGACGGTGGTGTCGCGCAGCACGCAATACGGGCCGACGTCGACGTCGTCGCCGAGCTCGACCGTGCCCTCGAACACGCAGCCGACGTCGATCCGCACGTCGCGGCCGCAGGCGAGCCGGCCGCGCACGTCGATGCGCGCGGGATCGGCGAGGGCGACGCCCTCCCGCATCAGCGTCTTCGCAATGCGGGTCTGCACGATGCGCTCGATCGCCGCCAGCTGCGCGCGGTCGTTGACGCCCAGGACATCGTCCGCGTGCCCGGCAATACATGCCTCCACGGCAACACCCTCGGCGACCGCGAGCGCGACGATGTCGGTGAGATAGAACTCACGCTGTGAATTGTCGTCCCGCAGCGCGCCGACCCAGCGGCGCAGGAGTTCGGTCGGCGCCGCGAGCGAGCCGGGGTAGATCTCGTCGATCGCTCGCACCGTGGCCGACGCATCCTTTTCCTCGACGATCGCGCGCACGGCGCCCGCGGCGTCGCGCACCACTCGGCCGAGTCCGGCGGGGTCGGCGACGTGTGCGGTCAGGAGGACGAGATGGCCGGCTGCCGCGCGCTCGGCGAGCGCGGCAAAGGTCTCCGAGTGAATGAGCGGACAATCGCCGTTCACGACCAGCGTCACGCCATTGTCCGGCAACGCGGCCAGCGCGACGCGCACTGCGTCCCCCGTCCCGCGCGGCGGATCCTGTTTTACGAACATGACGTCCGGCGCGGCAACCTCGGCGCGAACGATCTCGCCGCCATGACCGACGACGACGCATAGTGCGCGTGGCCCGAGCGTGCGAACGGCATCGAGCACGTGCGCCACCAGCGGTCGCCCGGCCAGCGGATGCAATACCTTCGGACGCGCCGAGCGCATGCGCTTGCCCTGGCCGGCGGCCATCACGACGATTTGCAGAGGTTGCGAAGCCACGAGGAAGGGGAGGCGAAACGGCGCAGCGGCGACGGCCTCACATGATACGACATCGCCCGTATGGCGTTCGCCACGGGCGCGGCGGACTGCGGCAAGGCGTCAGGGTTGTGGCCGCTGCGCAGCTCGCGCGCGGCGTCGTGCCGGGCGGCCCCTTGCGCCGGGCATCGGGCCAGGCGACGCGGCCGAACCAGGAACCGGGTGGGTCAGCGCGTTCCGGTCTTCTCGCGCAGCCGGACGACCTTCGCGCCCTGCGATGGCACGGTCGCCGGCGCGGCGCTCAGCATGCCGATGATGCCCGCAATGTCGAACGTGTCGACGTGCCGCGGCACCGCCTGCGTGCTGCACTCGATGATTTCGCAATGGAGATACATCTGGCGCAGGCGCCGCTCGGCGTCCGATTGCGTCGCCGCGACGATCGAGATGTTCTCGACCTTCTGTCCTGTCCGGGTCCTGATGTGAAAGCCGAAGCGGATCATCGCCGTGCCTCCTTGCCCTTGCGCGTCGTGTTAGTTTCGCGCCGAAGGCCCTTGATTATGCAAATATCATTCCCGGCGCATGCATGCTCCGCCGGGCGGCACGCCGTGCCGGAAGGCCGTGCGAAGCCACAAGATGGTTTCCTTGTGGATCCAGCTATATCGCCATTCTAAACGTAAGTGAATACTCGCTCTTGAAGCGAGTAACGCCCCGGGTTCGGATAGGGCTATAACGGCCGGCTTCGATGTTCCCGTGACGTTGCCTGTCAACTACACGCTGTTCCCGGCGCACGGGGCTGACGCCGCCGCACCGCCGTCGCCCTCAGGGCCGAAGGAGGAAATCGACCAGCTCGGCGAAGCCCGCGCCCGCCGCCCGGGAGGTCACGTAGCGCGGCAGCGCCGGAATGCGATCCGCGAACCCGAGGATGTTGGCAACGCCGACCGCCTGCGGAAAGAACGTGAACATCGGCGCATCGTTGGGCGAGTCACCGACGAAAACGAAGCGCTCGCGCTCGGCGTCGAGGTCGGTCGAGAACGCCTCGGCCAGCAGCGTTCGCACCATCGACAGCTTGTCGTAGGCGCCGAACCAGCCGTTGACGTGGATCGAGCTCACCTTCGCGGTCATGCCCTCGGCTTCCATCAGGGCGACGATGCGATCGATCGCCGCCCGCGGCAGCTCCGGAACGTCCTCGCGAAAATCGATCGCGAGGTCGCACTCGCGATAGAGCTGGTCGGACGCGAGCGCGGAACCGGGCACCGCGGCAAGGATTTTCGCTCCGATGCCGGCGAGGCGCTCACGCCCCGCCTTGCGCGCAGGCTCGTCGACGACGAAGCGCTTTACGAGCCGGCGTCCCGCGCGGTCGTAGCGCATGTAGAGCGCGCCGTTCTCGCCGACGACCGCGTCGACGGGCCACATCCGCGCGATGTGGTCACACCAGCCCGCAGGCCGCCCGGTGACCGGGATGACGGTCCTGCCCGCTTCGGCGAGGCGGCCCAGCGCCGCGTAGGCGTCGACCGTGAGCCGGCCGTGTGTCGTCAGCGTGTCGTCGATGTCGATCAGAACGCCGCGCACGCCGCGGCGCGTCGCGTCGGCCATTGCCGCGAGCGGCTGCAACACGCCGGCGGGCATCGCCGTCACGCGCCGGCCGCCGCAACCGCCCGCGCGACGCAGGCCGCCACACCCGCGGCTTGTGCGGCGCTCATGCCGAGCCCGCATTTGCTGCGGCGCCACAGCACGTCGTCCGCACTGCGCGCCCATTCTTCGCGGACGAAATACTCGACTTCGCGCGCGGTGAGCCCGTTGCCGAAATCCTCGCCGAGGTCCGCCGCACCCTTCGCGTCGCCCAGCACTGTCGGCGCGAGCGTGCCATGCCGGTGCGCGACGCCGCGCACGACGTCGGCGGGTAGCGCCGGATAGCGGTGCTGCATCTCGATGACCCAGGCCGCGATGCCGCCCGCCGGGAGATCGCCGCCCGGCAGCGGCTTGCCGAGTGTCCAGGCCGGCCCCATCGACGGCAGTGAGGGCCGCAACTGCTCCAGCACGTGCTCGGCGAGCTTTCGGTAGGTGGTGATCTTGCCGCCGTAGACGGACAACAGCGGCGCGCCCGTTTCGGCGCCGTCCTGCTTCAGCACGTAGTCGCGCGTGATCGCCGACGGATCGGACTGGCCGTCGTCGTAGAGCGGCCGGATGCCGCTGAAGGTCCAGACCACGTCCGCTTTCGTCAGCGGCTTCTCGAGGTACGTGTTGGCGAGCTTCAGCAGGTACTCGACTTCGGGTTCCGAAATCTCCGGATGCTCGAAGTCGCTGACGGGGACGTCGGTCGTGCCGATCAGCGAATACTTTTCGGCGAACGGGATCACGAAGACGATCCGCTTGTCGGCGTTCTGCAGGATGTAGGCGTGATCCTCCGCATGCACGCGCGGCACGACGATGTGGCTGCCCTTCACGTGGCGGACGTTCTCGCGCGACGGCGTCGCGCTGACCGTGTCGCGCACCACCTTGACCCACGGACCCGACACGTTGACGATCGCCGTGGCGGTCACTTCCTCGATGCGCCCGCTGTCGCGCTCGGTGAGCGTCGCCCGCCAGCGTTGGCCGTCCGGCGACGCCTCGCGCTGCGCGCCGGAGAAGCGCGTGCACACCCGGATGTCGGCTCCCAGCGTGCGCGCCGACATTTCGTTGGCGAGCACGAGACGCGCGTCGTCGACGCGCGCGTCGGCGTAGACGAATCCCTTGCGGAAATCGCGCCGCAGGCCCGCGCCCCATTTCGTCGTCGCGAGGTCGACGCCGAACGATCCCGGCAGGGTCACGCGAGGGGAGAAATGGTCGTACATGAAGAGTCCGAGGCGCAGCATCCACGCGGGGCGCAGGTGCGGCTCGTGCGGCAGCACGAACTGCAGCGGCTGCACAAGGTGCGGCGCCTGGCGCAGCACGACCTCGCGTTCCGAGAGCGATTCGCGCACCAGGCGGAATTCGTAGTATTCGAGGTAGCGCAGACCGCCGTGGATCAGCTTGGTGCTCCACTGCGACGTGGCGGCGGCGATGTCGTCCTGCTCGACGACGAGCACCGAGAGGCCGCGCCCGGCGGCGTCGCGGGCGATTCCCGCTCCGTTGATGCCCGCGCCGATGACGATGAGATCGAAGCTGTTCTTCTTGTTCGCCGTGTTCATGCCCGCCCCTGAACGAGGGTCTCATTTTACCGCCGTCGTGCGCGCCCGCCCCGCTCGCGCGCACGATGTTAAGCTTGGATCAACAACGCGAGGCCGGCGGCGCGATTCGCCGCCGCCCGTCCCCAACAGTGGAGACTCGGCGATGAAGCTCATCCCGGAAATTGCGGCCCTGGTCCCGGAAATGAAGGCCTGGCGGCACCAGATCCACGCGCATCCGGAAACCGCCTTCGAGGAGACGGTCACGAGCGCATTCGTCGCCGACAAGCTCGCCGCGCTCGGCCTCGAGGTTCACACCGGTCTCGCCGGCACGGGTGTCGTCGGCATTCTTCGCCACGGACGCCGCGGTGCCGCCGACGGCAGCGATGCGATCGGATTGCGCGCCGACCTCGACGCGCTTCACATCGCCGAGAAATCGGGCGTCACGCACGCCTCGAAGGTGCCGGGCAAGATGCACGCCTGCGGCCACGATGGCCATACGGCGATGCTGCTCGGCGCCGCGGCCGCGCTCGCGCGCCGCAAGAAGTTCGACGGCACCGCGTATTTCATCTTCCAGCCCGCGGAGGAAAACGAAGGTGGCGGTCGCGTGATGGTCGAGGAAGGCCTGTTCGAGAAGTTCCCCATGCGCGCGGTCTATGGAATGCACAACTGGCCGCAAAAACCCTTCGGCACGTTCGCGATGCGCGCGGGGCCGCTCATGGGCGCGTTCGACATCTTCGAGATCATCGCGACCGGCAAGGGCGCGCACGCGGCAATGCCCTACACCGGCAAGGATCCGATGCTGTTCGTCGCGCATGCGATTTCCGCGCTGCAGACGATCGTCTCGCGCAACCTGCATCCGCTCGACGCCGGCGTGGTCAGCATCACGCAGGTGCATGGCGGCGATACGTGGAACGTGATTCCCCAGGAGGTCGTGCTGCGCGGCACCGTGCGCACGTTCAAGCCCGACGTGCAGGACCTGATCGAGCAGCGGATGCGCAGCATCGTCGCCGGCATCGCGGCGATGTTCGAGATGACGGCGACGGTTCGCTACGAGCGCCGCTATCCGGCGACCGTCAATCACGAGGCCGAGACGCGCCACGCGATCGCCGCGGCGAGCGCCGTGGTCGGCACGGCCAACGTCGAGACCGATCCGACGCCGAACATGGGCAGCGAGGACTTCGCGTTCATGCTGCAGGCGAAGCCGGGCTGCTATGTGTGGCTGGGCGCCGGGCGCGGGCCGGACACGCCCAACGTTCACAACCCGCACTACGATTTCAACGACGACGCGCTCGCGGTGGGCGCGAGCTACTGGGTGACGCTGGCCGAGCAGCAGTTGGCGGCACGCGCCTGACGCGGCTGCCCGCCGCCTCAGTCCTTCGGCATCAGCTTGCCGCGCCGGGCGCTCGCGACGAGCTTCATCACCGCGGCGGAGGCGAGGCGCGTACGCACGTTGTCTGAGCGCGACGTGAGCACGATCGGCACGCGCGTGCCGAGCACGATGCCCGCGGAATCCGCGCCGGCGAGATACTGCAGCTGCTTCGCCAGCATGTTGCCGGCCTCGAGATCGGGCACGAGCAGGATGTCGGCTCGGCCGGCGACCGGTGAATCGATCATCTTCGTTCGCGCCGCCTCGATCGAGATCGCGTTGTCGAACGCGAGCGGGCCGTCGAGGATGCCCCCCTCGATCTGGCCGCGGTCGGCCATCTTGCACAGCGCTGCGGCGTCGAGCGTCCCGGGAATGCGCGGATTGATCATCTCGACGGCGGACAGGATCGCAACCCGGGGCTTCGCGATGCCGAGGATGTGCGCGAGCTCGATCGCGTTCTGGCAGATGTCGACCTTGTCCTCGAGATTCGGATAGAGGTTGATCGCGGCGTCGGTGACCATCAGCAGGCGCGGATAGGTCGGCACGTCCATCACGAACACATGCGAGATGCGCCGCGCCGTGCGCAGCCCATCGGCCGTCGACACGACGGCGCCCATCAGCTCGTCGGTGTGGAGGCTCCCCTTCATCAGCGCGTCGACATGGCCGGCGCGGGCGAGCTCGACCGCCTTCGCCGCGGCAGCGTGGCTGTGCTCGACCGGTACGATCTGAAAGGGCGAAAGGTCGACGCCCTCGGCGCGCGCGACGGCGCGGATGCGTGCTTCCGGTCCGACCAGCACCGGGACGATCAGTCCTCGCTTCGCCGCCTCGATCGGACCCAGCAGCGAGTCGCGATCGCATGGATGCACGACCGCACAGGTCACCGGCGGCAGCGCCTCGCACCGTTTGAAGAGCTTGGCGAATCCGTCGTTGCGGCGCAGGATGAGCTCCGGGGTGGCGACGTCCGCATACGCGATCCGCTCGGTCGGCGCCTGCACCATCGCGACGCCGTCGACAAGTGTCACGCCGTCCTGGTTGGTGCACGTGCAGAGGAAATCGATCGTGTGCGTGCGCTTGTGTCGCGCCTTTGCAGTGACGGTCGCCGTGAGCGTGTCGCCGACGTGGCATGCGCCGGAGTAGCGGAACGCGGTGCCGATGATGGCGCTCCCCGGGCCCGGGAGGCGGCGGTTGAGGAGTCCCGCGACCAGCGCGATGGCGGAGGCACCCTGCGCCGAAATCCGGTCGTCGGGACTGCCCCCCTCGAGATGAAAGCCCTCGACATCGCCTGCGGCGAGCGCCAGCGCCTCGACATCGGTCGCGGTCAGCGTGCGGCTGACCGTCTCGGTCGCGCCGACCTTGATCTCGTCGAAAGTGCGATTGGACAGTCGTGACATCGTCTGTACGCGAGGATGTTGCGATGCAACATCCTACGCCAACGGCCCTGCGCCTGCCACGGATCAGATCAAACAAAAGGGCGGCCATCTTCGGCCGCCCCGTTGCCTCCCCCCAGAATTGTGTCGGCCTTTAGGCGCGGTGGCGCAGCTTCCGGATCGCCGCGAGTTGCGCGACCGCAATGCCGAGCTCGGCCTCGGCCTGCGCGATTTCCTCGCGCGAGGTCTTGTTCTGCATCGTCTCCTCGGCCGCGCGCTTCGCTTCGAGCGCCGCCTTCTCGTCCAGGTCGTGCGCGCGAATGGCTGTGTCGGCGAGCACCGTGACGTGCGCCGGCTGGACTTCGAGGAAACCGCCATGCACGAACACCAGCTCCTCGTTCGCCTGGCCGGGGATCTTGATGCGCACCGCTCCCGGCTTGATCTGCGTCAGCAGCGGCGTGTGGCGCGGATAGATGCCGAGCTCGCCCATGATGCCGGGCAGCACGACGAACTCGGCATCGCCGGAGAAGATCTGCTCCTCCGCGCTGACGACGTCGACCTTGATTGTGTGGGCCATGGATTTGCGCCTATTGCAGCGTCTTCGCTTTCTCGAACGCTTCCTCGATCGTCCCGACCATGTAGAACGCCTGCTCCGGCAGCGCGTCGCATTCGCCGTCGACGATCATGCGGAAGCCCTTGATCGTGTCCTTCAGCGACACGTACTTGCCGGGCGATCCGGTGAACACCTCGGCGACGCTGAACGGCTGCGACAGGAAGCGCTGGATCTTGCGCGCGCGGGACACGGCGAGCTTGTCTTCGGGAGAGAGCTCGTCCATCCCGAGAATCGCGATGATGTCGCGCAATTCCTTGTACCGCTGTAGCACCGACTGCACGCCGCGCGTCGTGTTGTAGTGCTCCTCGCCGACGACGTTCGGGTCGACCTGGCGCGACGTCGAGTCGAGCGGATCGACCGCCGGATAGATGCCGAGCGAGGCGATGTCGCGCGACAGCACGACGGTGGCGTCGAGGTGGCCGAACGTCGTCGCCGGAGACGGGTCGGTCAGGTCGTCGGCGGGAACGTAGACGGCCTGGATCGACGTGATCGAGCCCGTCTTGGTCGAGGTGATCCGCTCCTGCAGGCGGCCCATCTCCTCGGCCAGCGTCGGCTGATAGCCCACGGCGGAGGGCATGCGGCCGAGCAGCGCCGATACTTCGGTGCCGGCCAGCGTGAAGCGATAGATGTTGTCGATGAACAGCAGCACGTCGCGGCCCTCGTCGCGGAAATCCTCGGCGATCGTGAGTCCGGTCAGCGCGACGCGCAGCCGATTGCCGGGCGGCTCGTTCATCTGGCCGTACACCATCGCGACCTTCGACTTCGAGAGGTCGTCCTTGTCGATAACGCCCGACGCGATCATCTCGTGATAGAAGTCGTTGCCCTCGCGCGTGCGCTCGCCGACCCCGGCGAACACCGACAGGCCGGAGTGGGCGGTAGCGATGTTGTTGATGAGCTCCATCATCGTGACCGTCTTGCCCACGCCGGCGCCACCGAACAGGCCGACCTTGCCACCCTTGGCGAACGGACACATAAGGTCGATCACCTTGATGCCCGTCTCGAGCAGCTCCTGCGAGGGCGAGAGCTCGTCGAAGGCTGGCGCATTGCGATGGATCGACAAGGTCTTTTTCGAATCGACGGGACCCTTCTCGTCGATCGGCCGGCCGAGCACGTCCATGATGCGGCCGAGCGTCTTCGCGCCGACCGGGACCGAGATCGGCGCACCGGTGTTGATCACCTTCATGCCGCGGCGCAGTCCGTCAGAGGAGCCGAGCGCGATCGTCCGCACGACGCCGTCACCGAGCTGCTGCTCGACCTCGAGGGTCAACCCGATCTCGTCCATCTTGAGCGCGTCGTAGATGTTGGGCAGCTGGTCGCGCGCGAACTCGACGTCGACGACCGCGCCGATGCATTGAACAATCGTTCCCTGATTCATGATGTCCTCGGTGTTCCGCTCTGCATTGTCAATTCGGGTCCGGATGGATTCTGCTTTGCGTCAGACTGCCGCGGCGCCGCCGACGATCTCGGCGAGCTCCTTGGTGATGGCGGCCTGGCGCGTCTTGTTGTAGATGAGCTGCAGCTCGTCGATGATGGTTCCGGCATTGTCGGAGGCGGCCTTCATCGCCACCATCCGCGCCGACTGCTCCGAGGCCATGTTCTCGTTGACCATCTGGAACACCAGCGCCTCGACGTAGCGAAGCATCATTGCATCGAGCAGCTGCTTGGCATCGGGCTCGTAGATGTAGTCCCACGATCCCGCCTGCGTGTCGGGGCGGAAGATTTCGCCTGCCCCCGGGGAGCGGAACTCCTCGGGAATCGGCAGCATGGTTCCGTGCCGGGCCTCCTGCTTCATCGTGTTGATGAACGTCGTGAAGTAGACGTGGACCTCGTCGATCGTGCCGGCCATGTACTTGTCGAGCAGCACTTTCACCGGCCCGACCATCCGATCGAGATGCGGCCGGTCGCCGAGCTGGACCGCGCTCGCGATGACGTTGGCGCCAAGCCGCTGCAGGAACCCGAGGCCCTTGTTGCCGATGGCAACGTAGTCGACGTCGATGCCCTTCGCCTTCCATTCCTTGTGCTGCTGCAGCACGAGCCGCAGCACGTTGGTGTTGAGGCCGCCGCACAGTCCCTTGTCGGTGGTCACCACGATCGCGCCGACGCGCTTCGTCGCCTCGCGGCGCACGAGGAACGGGTGCCGGTACTCGGTGTTCGCCTTGGCGATGTGCATCGCGATCTGCAGCGCCCGCACGACGTAGGGCCGCGATGCGCGCATCCGGTCCTGGGCCTTTTTCATCTTCGAGGCCGAGACCATCTCCATCGCCTTGGTGATCTTGCGCGTGCTCTGCACGCTCTTGATCTTGGTTCTTATTTCTTTCGAGCCTGCCATGTTCCGCCCTTGTCGCCCGTCGCGTGCCTTCCGGCTACTTCAATCGGTCAGTACGCGCCGTTCTTCTTGAAGTCCTCGACCGCGGCGGTCAGTGCCTTCTCGTCGTCGGCCGACAGGTCCTTGGTCTTCTCGATGCTGTCCATCAGCGCCGTGTACTTGCTTTTCAGGTAGGCGCGCAGCGCGGATTCGAAGGCCAGGGCCTTCTCCACCGGGACGTCGTCGTAGTAGCCCTTGTTCACGGTGAAAAGCGTCACCGCCATTTCGTTGACCTGCAACGGCTGGTACTGCGGCTGCTTCATGAGCTCGGTGACGAGGCGGCCGCGATCGAGCTGCTTGCGAGTCGCTTCGTCCAGGTCGGAGGCGAACTGCGCGAACGCCGCGAGCTCGCGGTACTGCGCGAGCGACAGGCGCACGCCGCCACCCAGCTTCTTGATGACCTTGGTCTGCGCGTTGCCGCCCACCCGCGACACCGAGATGCCGGCGTTGATCGCGGGCCGGATGCCGGCGTTGAAAAGGTCGGTCTCGAGAAAGATCTGGCCGTCCGTGATCGAGATCACGTTGGTCGGCACGAACGCGGTCACGTCGCCCGCCTGCGTCTCGATGATCGGCAGCGCGGTGAGCGAGCCGGTCTTGCCCTTGACCGCGCCCTTGGTGAACTTGTCGACGTATTCCTCGTTGACGCGCGCCGCGCGCTCGAGCAGCCGCGAGTGCAGGTAGAACACGTCACCGGGATACGCTTCGCGCCCCGGCGGACGGCGCAGCAGCAGCGAGATCTGGCGATACGCCCACGCCTGCTTGGTCAGGTCGTCATAGATGATGAGCGCGTCCTGGCCGCGGTCGCGGAAGTACTCGCCCATCGTGCAGCCGGAGTACGGCGCGATGTACTGCATCGCCGCCGAGTCGGACGCCGTTGCGACGACGACGATCGTGTACGCCATCGCGCCGTGCTCCTCGAGCTTGCGGATCACGTTCTTGATCGAGGAGGCCTTCTGCCCGATCGCGACGTAGACGCAGATGAGGTCCTTGCCCTTCTGATTGATGATCGTGTCGATCGCGACCGCGGTCTTGCCGGTCTGGCGGTCGCCGATGATGAGCTCGCGCTGGCCGCGGCCGATCGGCACCATCGAGTCGATCGCCTTGAGGCCGGTCTGCACCGGCTGCGACACCGATTTTCTCCAGATCACGCCGGGCGCGACCTTCTCGATGACGTCGGTCTCCTTGGCGTTGATCGGTCCCTTGCCGTCGATCGGCATGCCGAGCGAATCGACGACGCGGCCGATCAGCTCCGGACCGACCGGCACCGAGAGGATGCGGCCGGTGCACTTGACCGTGTCGCCTTCGGTGATGTGCTCGTAGCTGCCGAGAATCACCGCGCCGACCGAGTCGCGCTCGAGGTTCAGCGCGAGGCCGAAGGTGTTCTTCGGAAACTCCAGCATTTCGCCGGCCATCGCATTGGAGAGCCCGTGCACGCGGCAGATGCCGTCGGTCACCGAGACGACGGTCCCCTGGGTGCGCACCTCGGCGCCCGTGTCCAGGTTCTGGATCTTGGTCTTGATGAGCTCGCTGATTTCAGAAGGGTTCAACTGCATGATGTCCTCGCGGCGCGCCGGCGCGTGATTGCGCCGGCGTCACGGTAGTTTCAGTTAGGCTCGCAAATGGGTCGCCATCGCAGAGAGCTGCGCCTCGATCGTGCCGTCCACCACGGTGTCGCCGACAGTGATGCGGGCGCCGCCGATCAGCGCCGGATCGACATTGACCGACGTCTCGATCTTCTTGCCAAAATGCCGTTCCAGCGCGGTCTTGAGTTCCGCGATCTCGGCATCGGAAAGCGGGAAGGCGCTGTCGATCTGGGCGCGTGCCAGGCCGTCAGCGTCGTCCTTCAGCAGTTCGAACTGCGCCGCGATCTGCGGCACGACGCCGACGCGATCGGCCTCGACGAGAACGCGAACGAAGCTGCGGCCCTGCGGATCCAGCCGATCGCCGCAGATCGACAGCAGCAGCGCTTCCTTGTCCCCCGTGGTAAGCCGCGGATTGTCGAGCGCACCTGCGACCTTCGGATCGGCGATCACGCTGGCGAGAAGGCGCAGCATCTGCGACCACACCGGCAGCGCATTGCCCTCGCGCGCGAGCCGGAATGCCGCTTCGGCGTAGGGCCTTGCAATCGTCGTCAGTTCGGCCATCGCGGTCCCGTCAGAGCTGCTGCCGGATCGACGCCAGCAGGTCGGCGTGCGCTTTCGGGTCGACTTCGCGCTTCAGGATCTTCGCGGCACCGGCCACGGCAAGATCGGCGACCTGCCCGCGCAGCGCTTCCTTCGCGCGGGAAATCTCCTGGCCGATCTCGGCCTTCGCCGCGGCGAGGATGCGGTCGGCCTCGGCCTTGGCGTCGGCCTTGGCGGCGTCGATCGTCTCGCTCTTGAGCTTCTCGCCCTGCGCGATGATCTCGGAGCTCCGCGACTTCGCCTCGGCCAGCATGTCGGCGATGCGCTTCTCGGCGCTCGCGAGGTTCTGCCGCCCGGATTCGCCGGCGGCGATGCCGTCCGCAATGTCCTTCTGCCGCGTCTCGATCGCGCGCATCAGCGGCGGCCACACGTACTTCGCCGTGAAGATGATGAACGCGAAGAACGCGACGGCCTGCATGAACAGTGTGAAATTGATGTTCATGGCTTTCCCTCGGTCAAGTGATGTCCGGCACGCACCCTACTTGAGCTGGCCGAGCAGCGGGTTCGCGACGGCGAACCACAATGCGAGACCGACGCCGATGATGAACGACGCGTCGATCAGGCCGAGCAGCAGGAAAACCTTGGCCTGCAGCTGGGGCATGAGCTCGGGCTGGCGCGCGGCGCCCTCGAGGAAGCGCGAGCACATGATGCCGACGCCGACGCAGGCGCCCAGGGCACCGAGGCCGATGATGAGGCCGATGCCGATGCCGGAGTACGCCAGGATCGTTGCGGTGAGTTGCGGGTCCATGTCTTTCCTTTCTTGAGCAGGGTGAACGGTGTGGCGAAGCAGAACGTCAGTGATGCTCGTGTGCCATCGAGATGTAGACGATGGTCAGCATCATGAAGATGTAAGCCTGCAGCACGACGATCAGGATGTGGAAGATCGACCAGCCGAGGCTCAGCAGCGCGCCGAACGCGATGCCGGCGAGTCCGGTGGCGGCCCACATGCCGAGCAGGATGAAGATGATTTCGCCGGCGTACATGTTGCCGTAGAGCCGCAGCGAGTGCGACAGCGGCTTCGACACGTACTCGACGAGCTGGAACAGCAGGTTGAAGACGGCGAGGAGCGGCGCGATCCACAGCGGCTTCAGCCCGAACGGCGTCGAGACGAGCTCGTAGAGCCAGCCGCCCAGCCCCTTCATCTTGATGCTGTAGTAAATCATCATGGCGAAGACGGAGAGCGCGAGCGCGAACGTCGTGTTCACGTCGGCGGTCGGCACGCCGCGCCACGTGTGCTGATGCAGCACGTGCTCGTAGAGCCACGACATGATGTCGATGGGCAGGAAGTCCATCGCGTTCATCATCAGGACCAGCACGAACGTCGTCAGCGCAATCGGCGCGACGATCTTGCTCTCGCCGTGGTAGATCCCCTTGACCTCTCCGTTGACGAAGCCCACCGCCAACTCGACGAACGCCTGCGTCTTCGACGGCACGCCGGACGTCGCCTTGCGCGTCACGAGCCAGAGAAATCCGATCGTGACGACCCCGAGGACGAGTGTCGTCAGCAACGTGTCCCAGTGCAGCGTCCAGAACCCGCCGCCTTCGTGCACAGGCCGCGCGAGGAACGTGAGGTGATGCTGGATGTACTCGGTGGGATTGAGTTCAGTGCCTTCAGCCATCGCCTTGCTTTCCCGGTTGCCCGTCGCTCACGAAAAATGCCATGCTGAACACGACCACCGTCGCAATGAAGGTCGCGATCACGGCGGCCGGAATGACCTCCGGATAGGCCGTCAGCGCGAGCCACAGTCCAACCACGATCACGACGACCTTGCCCGCCTCCGCCCGGAACAGCGCGATCAGCGTCGTTGCCGCGCCGGGCACCGGCGTGTTGCCGAGGCCCAGCCCCAGCAGGAACGCATACGCGAATCCTGCCGCGAGATTCACACCGCCGCCGAGGAGCGCCGACACGGCCCCCGGCACTCCCGCCACCGCGCCCGCCACCGCCGCGGCGAGTGCCGTGACGATGATTTGCCACCTCAAAACGGTGCGGATGGGCCGGGTCTTGAGCGGGGGAATCACGCGGCGCGCGCGAACGTTTTCCCGAAGTTTTGTCACCAGGCGCTTCGGGCAAAAGCAAACGCGAAATTATAGCGGTTTGCCGCGGTGCTCCGCAATGAAATGTTGCGGTGCAAACGGACGCGTAAAGCCCCGCAACTTCAGTCGGATTTACCTCGTCGCTATCCGCCCGACAGCGCGCCGACGATCATGAGCTCGCCGTCCGGACGAACCGGCGTCGCGAGGTCGCGCGCGAGCACGCCGTCGACGAAGATCTTGATGTGTGCCCGGATCGCGCCCTGCTCGTCGACGATGCGAAATTGAAAGCCCGGAAAGCGATCGTTCAGCGCGGCGAGCGCGTCGGCCAGCGTCGGCGCGGCGGACGCGGTGTCGACGTCAACGGTTTGCGCGCCATTCGTGTAGGAGCGCAGCAGGCCCGGGATGCGGACGTTCACGCTTCGTTGCCCCAGGCCACGCCTTCGTGCATTGAGGGCGCTAGGCCGACTCGACCGCGTAGATCTCCGGCAAATGCCGGGCGAGGCATTTCCACGTGCGTCCCTCGTCCTTGCTGCCCCAGACCTCGCCGCTCGTAGTGCCGAAGTACACGCCCACGGTGGCGGCGTCGTCCGCCGTCATCGCCTGCCGCTTGACCGTCCACCAGGCCTGCGCCGCCGGAAACCCCGACGCCTGGCGCTGCCAGGACTTTCCGCCGTTGACCGAGCGGTAGGCGGCGGGCTTGCCCCCCGGGGAAACGCGCGGCCAGACGCTCGTCCCGTCCATCGGGAACACCCAGAGCGTGTCCGGATCGCGCGGATGCAACACCATCGGCAGGCCGATCGAGCCCACCGATTTCGGCATCGTCACGCCGATCTCGGTCCAGCGCGTGGCCGGCCGATCCAGACGATAGATCCCGCAATGATTCTGGTGATAGAGCCGATCGGGCGCGAGCGGATGCATCCGCATGCAATGCGGGTCATGCCCGTACTCCGGATAGGGATCGGGCATGAAATCGGCGCGCACGCCCGCATTGAGCGGATGCCAGTCGGCGCCGGCGTTGTGCGATTCGAAGATGCCGCCGCCGGACATCCCGATATACATGTGCTTCGCGTCGCGCGGGTCGACGAGGATCGAATGCAGTTTCGGCCCGTCCGGCGTGCCGTCCTTGTCGCCGCCGCACCAGTCCTTGCGGCGCGGATGCTCGTTGAAGCCGTCGACACCGGACCAGCTCGCGCCGCCGTCGGTCGAGCGGAAGAGCCCCTGCGGCGACGTGCCGGCGTACCAGACGCCGATCTGCGAGGCGTGGCCCGGCGTGAGCCAGAACGTGTGGTCGACGCTGCGCGTGCCGCCCGGCTTGAACGCGGGAGGCGTGGTCGCCTCCTTCCACGTCTTGCCGCGGTCCGTCGAACGGAACACGGTCGGACCGAGATGGCCCGTGCGCGCCGCGGCGAGGAGCGTCCTGCGGTCGCGCGGATCGAGCACCGCGTGGTGCACGATGTTGCCGAGAAATTGCGGGCCCCCGAGTTTCCACGTGCGTCGCGTGGTGTCACTCGCCAGCGTCCAGAGGCCCTTTCGTGTCGCGATGAGCAGCGTCGTGCCCTGCGGCCGGCGAGCCGTACCCGCGCTTTTCTTCGCTCCTGTCGTCATCGTCGCCTCCGGAACTTTCGAGCCGGCTACGCTACCTCTCCCGCGCAAAGCCGGCAAGAGGCAGGGGTTGAAATCGCGCACGAAGGCTGCGATTCTCCATGATTCCGCACGACACTCTCAACGCAAGGAGCAAGGCATGACGATCAAGGTAGGCGACAAGCTTCCGGCAGGCACGCTGTCAGAGTTCATCGAAGTCGAGGGCAACGGCTGCAGCATCGGCCCGAACGAATTCAAGGTCGACGATCTGACGCGCGGCAAGAAGGTCGTCGTCTTCGGGTTGCCCGGGGCGTTCACGCCCACCTGCTCGGCGAAGCACGTGCCGGGCTACGTCGCCAACCGCGACAAGCTGAAGGCGAAGGGCGTCGACGAAGTCATCTGCATGTCGGTCAACGACGCGTTCGTGATGGGCGCGTGGGCGCGCGACCAGAAATCCGGCGGCAAGGTGCGCATGATGGGCGACGGCAGCGCCGCCTACACCAAGGCGCTGGGACTCGAGCTCGATCTCAATGCGCGCGGGATGGGCACGCGCTGCCAGCGCTTCTCGATGCTGGTCGACAACGGCGTCGTGAAGACGCTCAACATCGAGGCGCCGGGCAAGTTCGAGGTGTCCGACGCCGACACGATGCTAAAGCAGCTCGACTGAGCGAGGCGGGCGAGGCCGTGAGGCCGAGCCAAGGCCCGAGGACACCCGCGCGAGCAGGGCGAAGCCAAGGAGCGAAGCTCGCGTCTGCGAGCACGGGTGGCGGCCGACACGCCGATGCAGAACCATGCTGACGCGATGCGGAGGCCGCGCGTCGCCGAGCGATGGAGGTCGGCCGACGACAAGAACCGTCGACAGACGTCACTGGTGGGAGAGGCCGATGGCTGAGCGGAACGCCCGCGCCCGCGCGGTAACCCGTTCTCGCCGGCATGCACGTTGATGTTCCCAAGGAGGGTTGACGTCATGCATCCCGATGCCGCCCGCGTAGGTCTCAGCCTGTTCGAGATCCCGGTTGCGATTGGATTGGGATTCGCCGCTTTCTGGGGCGTGTACTGGCTGGGTTGTTCGTTCAGCCATTGCGTCGACTTGAGCGGCATACCCTGGCTCGTCGCCGGCGCGGTCGCGGGATTGGGCGTCGGTGTCTGCTATTGGCTCGCGATGATGCGGAGCGGCCCACCCTTCCGTCGTCGACTGATCTGGGACGGCGTCGCGCTGACGATTGGTGTCGCCGCCTACGCGGTGCCGGTTACTCTGTCGCACATGGCCGAGGCGCGCGCCATCCGGTCCTCGAACGACGCTGCGCAGGAGCGGGGGCGAATGCGAGCCGCGTGGATCAAATCGCTGAAATCCAAGGCACACGGCGCGCCCGGCGAAGTGCCTCCGATGCTTTCAGTTGTGGATGAGGGCGTCGCGGTGGTGGTGACCAACGGCTCGTCCGCGTGGAGAACGGTCGCATTGGCGAAGGTCATGCCGGATGCGACGGCCGCCGACGGCTGGCGGGCCTGCGCGATGCATTCCGAAACCGATCAGGGGTATTACCGCTATTCGATCGGCCCCCAGCAGAGCATGCGTTATCGCCTCAATCCTGCCTGTGCGGGCACATTCGCCGGAGCCCTCATCGAATATCGCGTGGGCGACGGTCCGGGCGAGGAAGGATGGTGGTCGGATTCGGCCTTTGCGACCCCCGAGGGCCGCAATCGCGGAATCGAATCGGGCCGCGTTGCCGCGAAGTCGCCCTCACCCGACGCGTCACCCGCAATGAACATCGGCGGTGGTCCGCCCTGATCCGGGCGCGTGGCTACTTGCGCAGCCTGGCGAGAATCCCGTCGAGCTGCTCGAGGCTCGAATACGAAATGACGACGCGCCCCGCGCCGGCCCTGCCAGCCTCGATCGCGACTTTCGCCCCGAGCGCATCGGCGAGCTCGGTGGTAAGCCGCGCGAGATCCGGATCGGCGGCGCGTGGGCCGCTCTTTGCCTTGTGTTTCGCCGGATGCGCCATCCGATGCGCGAGCCGCTCGGTCTCGCGCACCGAAAGGCCCTGCGCGACGACGCGCGCGGCCGCTGCGACCTGCTGTCCCGCGCTGAGGCTCAACAGCGAGCGCGCATGCCCCATGTCGAGCTGCCCCGAGAGCAGATATTCCTGCACCGGCTTCGCGAGTTCGCGCAGGCGCAGCAGATTCGTCACCGCGCTGCGCGAGCGGCCGACCGCCTTCGCCGCAGCGTCGTGCGTCAATCCGAATTCGTCGATCAGCCGCTGCAGACCCTGCGCTTCCTCGAGCGGATTGAGATCCTCGCGCTGGATGTTCTCGATCAGCGCCAGCGCGAGGGCCGCCTGATCGGGGACCGACCTCACCAGTGCGGGAACGGAAGTGAGCCCGGCGCGCTGCGCGGCGCGCCAGCGGCGTTCGCCGGCGATGATCTCGAAGCCGCCGCCCTCGACCGGGCGCACGAGGATCGGCTGCATGATCCCCTGCTCGCGGATCGAATTCGCGAGCTCGGCGAGGGACGCGTCGTCCATCCGTGTGCGTGGCTGATATTTGCCCGGCCGGATGCGATCGATCACGAGCATCTGCAGCGATTCGGTGGACGTCGCCTCGTCGGCGCCACCGAGCAGCGCATCGAGGCCGCGGCCCAGGCCCTTCGGTCGGATCATTCCGGTGACTCCTGCGGTTTGCTTCAGGCGGCGGCGACGTCGGACGGCGCCGCGGACGCTTCCATTCGCCGCAGCATCTCGCCCGCGAGCGCGAGATAGGCCTGCGCGCCCTTCGAGTTCTTGTCCAGATGCAGCGCCGGGATCCCGTGCGACGGCGCTTCGGCGAGGCGCACGTTGCGCGGCACGATCGTGCGAAAGAGCTTGTCGCCAAAATGCCGCTCGAGCTCGGCGGCGACGTTCTGCGCGAGCGTGTTGCGCGGGTCGTACATCGTGCGCAGCAGGCCCTCGATCTCGAGTCGGGGATTGAGATGCGCGCGGACCTTCTTCACGGTCTGCACGAGGTCGGAGAGCCCTTCGAGCGCGTAATACTCGCATTGCATCGGGATCAGCACCGAGTCGGCGGCGCAAAGGCCGTTCAGCGTTAAGAGCGAAAGCGACGGCGGACAATCGAGCAGGATGAAATCGTATTCCTGCGCGACTTCGGAGATCGCCGTGCGCATCGACTGCAGCGCCTCGGCGAGCGCGTCCTTCAGGCGCATCTCGCGCTCCGGCAATTCGACCAGCTCCACTTCGGCGCCGGCAAGCTCGCGGTTCGCCGGCACGAGGTCGAAGCCGCCGGACGGCGACGCGACGCGGACGTCGGCGATCTTGCACTCGCCCAGGAGCACCTGATACACGGTCGCCTGGAACGAGCGCTTGTCGAGCCCCGCGCCGGTCGTCGCGTTGCCTTGCGGGTCGAGGTCGACCAGCAGCACGCGCCGCTTCATCGCGACGAGCGACGCCGCGAGATTGACCGCGGTCGTGGTCTTGCCGACGCCGCCCTTCTGGTTCGCGACCGCAATGATGCGTGTCATCCGCCCTCCGTCACGCCGGCGCCATGATGACGAGGTGGCGCGCCGCGTCGAGCCCCGGCACGTGGAGCGCAGGCGTCGCGACGATGCGATGCGCAGAGGGCACGCTCGCGATCTCGTCCACGGACAACTCGCCCTTCATTGCGTAGAGCCGGCCATCGGGCGCGAGATGCCGCGCGGCCGCCGCGGCAAAATCCGCGAGGTCGGCGAAAGCGCGTGAAATCACGACGTCGAACGGCGCGGACGGCGCGTAGTCCTCGCTGCGCTCGTGCACGACCTCGACGTTGGGAAGGCCGAGCTCGATCACCGCCTGCTGCAGGAACGCCGTCTTCTTCTCACTGCTGTCGAGCAGCACGAAATGCCAGTCCGGGCGTGCGAGCGCCAGCGGAATGCCGGGGACGCCCGGCCCGCTGCCGACGTCGAGCACTCGAATTCCCGCACGCGACGGCAGCTGCGGCAGCACCGACAGCGCGTCCAGGACGTGATGCGTGACCATCCGCTCGGGCTCGCGGATCGCGGTGAGGTTGTACGTGCGGTTCCATTTGGCGAGAAGGCGCAGGAACGCGCCGAGCTTGTTGCGCGCGATGCGGTCGAGCCGCGCGCCGCCCGCCGTCGCCTGCTCGCGCAGGCCCTCATCCAGATCCATGGCGGCGATCACGCCCTGCGCCGCTTCGACGGTGCGGCGGGGAGTCCGCGCTTCAGATGCACGAGCAGGAGCGATATCGCGGCCGGCGTGACGCCGGAAATGCGCGTCGCCTGGCCGAGCGTGTCGGGCTTGTGCAGATTGAGTTTCTGCTGCACTTCGGTGGAGAGCCCGCGCACGCTGCGGTAATCGAGGTCCGGCGGCAGCGCCAGCGTTTCCTGCGCGCGATGCCGCACGATCTCGTCGCGCTGGCGGTCGATGTATCCGGAATACTTGATCGAGGTCTCGACCTGCGCGGCGACGACCTCGTCACCGACGCCTTGGCCGGCCGCGGCGAGCGTTGCGAGCGACGCGTACGTGACCCCCGGGCGGCGCAGCAGCTCGGCCAGCGAATATTCGCGCTCGATCGGCGCGCCGATGATGCGCATCGCATCATGCGCCGCGACGACGTTCGGATTGACGTACGTCGACTTCATCCGCTCGATCTCGCGCGCGACGGCGTCTCGCTTTCGCGCATAAGCGTTCCAGCGCGCATCGTCGACGACCCCGAGCTCGCGGCCGGCCTCGGTCAGCCGCAGATCGGCGTTGTCCTCGCGCAGCTGCAGTCGGTATTCGGCGCGCGACGTGAACATCCGGTAGGGCTCGCTCACGCCGCGCGTGACGAGGTCGTCGACGAGGACGCCGAGGTAGGCCTCGTCGCGCTCCGGGCACCAGCCTGGCTCGCCCGCGGCGAAGCGACCCGCGTTGATGCCGGCAAGAATGCCTTGCGCAGCAGCCTCCTCATAGCCGGTCGTGCCGTTGATCTGCCCTGCGAAGAAGAGCCCGTGGATTGCCTTGGTCTCGAGCGTCCGGTGCAATCCGCGCGGGTCGAAATAATCGTACTCGATCGAATACCCGGGGCGCAGGATGTGCGCGCGCTCGCACCCTGGCATCGTGTGCACGAGGGCCAGCTGCACATCGAACGGCAGCGACGTCGAGATGCCGTTGGGGTAGATCTCGTGCGTCGCGAGGCCTTCGGGCTCGAGAAAGATCTGGTGGCTGTCGCGATCCGCGAAGCGCACGACCTTGTCCTCGATCGACGGGCAATAGCGCGGGCCCACCCCCTTGATCACGCCGGTGAAAAGCGGCGAGCGATCGAGCCCGCCGCGAATGATCTCGTGCGTTCGCGCGTTGGTATGCGTGATCCAGCACGGCATTTGCCGCGGGTGCATCGCGCGCGACCCCATGAAGCTCATCACGGGCTCCGGCACATCGCCTGGCTGGAGCTCGAGCCGGGAGAAATCGATGGTGCGGCCATCGAGCCGCGGCGGCGTGCCGGTCTTCAAACGGCCGACGCCGAGATCCATTTCGCGCAGCCGCGCGCCCAGCGTCTTCGCGGAAGGATCGCCCGCGCGTCCCGCTTCGTAGTGGTCGAGCCCGACGTGAATCAGCCCCGACAGGAACGTTCCCGTTGTCAGCACGACCGCATCGGCTTCGAAGCGCAACCCGATCTGCGTGACCACGCCCGTCACGCGCGGAGTGCCCTCGGCGTCGTCGAGCGTGAGATCGTCGACCGGTTGCTGGAACAGCGTGAGGTTCGGCTCGCTTTCGAGGCGCGACCGGATGGCCTGACGGTAGAGCACGCGGTCCGCCTGCGCGCGGGTGGCGCGCACCGCCGGCCCCTTGCTCGAGTTGAGCGTGCGGAACTGGATGCCCGCCTCGTCGGTGGCGAGCGCCATGGCTCCGCCCAGCGCGTCGACCTCCTTGACGAGGTGCCCTTTGCCGATTCCGCCGATCGACGGATTGCACGACATCTGACCAAGCGTTTCGATGCTGTGGGTCAGCAGCAGCGTGCGCCGGCCCAACCGCGCGGCGGCGAGCGCGGCCTCGGTTCCGGCATGGCCGCCGCCGACGATGATGACGTCGAATCGAGTGGGGAAGATCATGATTTTAATCGACTTTCCGCAGTTTTGCCGCCGTTGGGGCACCGCGAAAGGCCAAACGCGAATGATACGCCAGAGCGGGCGGCCACGAAAGCGCCAAGCTCCGCTCCCGCTGAGTCGCTTCCGTTCGAGTCCGGTCCGGGCCAGGATCCCGGCGGCTGCCTTCGATGTTTCACGTGAAACCAATGACCGGCCTCGACGCGGGAGGGGCCAATTCGGACTCCGATGTTTCACGTGAAACGAGCGGGCCGCCGGGGCGCGCCGCTACAATCCGGCGTTCCCCCACCCTGGCACCCAAAATGACCTCGGTCCTTTGCCTCGGCATGTCCGCCATGGACGCCGTCTATCGCGTGCCGACAATTCCTCCGGCGCCGGCCAAGGTCCTCGCCACAGGGTTCTCGGAATGCGGCGGCGGCATGGCCGCCAATGCCAGCGTTGCGGTCGCCCGACTGGGGGGCGCCGCAAGCTACTGGGGACGGGTCGGCGCGGATGCGCTCGGCGAACGGATTCTCGCGGACCTCGCCGTCGAGGGGGTCGACGTCGGAACGGTTCGCCGCGTGCCGGGGCGAGCTTCCCCCTCGGCAGCCATCCTCGTGCTGCCGGACGGGGAGCGGCTGGTGTGCGCCTACAACGACCCGGCGCTCGACCCCGACCCCGGATGGCTGCCACTCTCCCGGGTTGCCGGATTCGACGCTGTCCTCGCCGACGTGCGCTGGCCGGCGGGCGCGCGCGCCGTGCTCGACGCTGCCCGCGCCGCCGGGGTCGTCGCGGTCGTGGATGGCGACGTCGGCCCGGTCGGCGATCTGCTCGACCTGGCCGGGCGTGCGACCCACACGGTCTTCTCGGAGCCGGGATTGCGCCTGGCCGCCGGCGTCGACCTTCCCGGCAAGGCCCTCGCCCGAATCGCCGCCGAGGTGCGGGGCGTCGTCGGCGTTACGCTGGGTGCAGACGGATTCTTATGGCTCGAAGGCCAGACGGAACGCCGCGTCGCCGCACCCGGAATCGTCGCCGTCGATACCCTCGCGGCCGGGGACGTATGGCACGGGGCGTTCGCGCTCGCCCTAGGCGAAGGCTCCCCGATCATGCACGCAGCGCTCTTCGCCAACGCAGCGGCTGCGCTGAAATGCACGCGGCCGGGCGGCCGGCTCGGCGCCCCCGGCCGCGCCGAGGTCATGCGGCTCATCAACGCAAGCGATTGATTTACTTAGCGAAAAGCGGTTGGCCGGAGGACCGGCCCATTCGGCACGGCCGGCCAATCGCTCCCCAGCCTCCGCCGGCAATTCAGTGTAAGCGCTTACCTCGGAATTCGCTGGCCCAGTCTCGCCCGCTCCGCGGCAAGTGCCGCCGGCCGCTTGGCGCCGAGTTTCGCAAACAGTGCGTCGTGGGCGGCAAACTCGCGCTGCCACATCGCTCCGTCGACCTTCATCATCTGCGCGAATTTCTCGGGCGGGAAATCGAGGCCGGTCCAGTTGAGGTCGGCGTAGGCCGGCTCGTACCCGAGCGCGGTCTCGACCGCGTGCGCGCGGCCGCGGCAGCGCTCGACGATCCACTGCAGCACGCGCATGTTCTGCCCGAAGCCGGGCCACGCGAACTTGCCGTCGACATCGGTGCGGAACCAGTTCACGTTGAAGATCCGGGGCGGCGACACGACCGAGTTGCCCATCGCCAGCCAGTGCGCGAAATAGTCGCCGACGTGGTAGCCGCAGAAGGGCAGCATCGCAAAGGGATCGCGCCGTACCTCGCCGACCTTGCCGGCAGCGGCGGCGGTCGTTTCCGAGCCCATTGTCGCGGCCTTGTACACGCCTTCGGCCCATGACGAGGCCTCGACCACCAGCGGCAGCGTGTCGCTGCGCCGGCCGCCGAAAACGAACGCGGTGATCGGCACGCCGTCCGGGCTGTTCCAGTGGGGATCGAGCGACGGGCACTGGATCGCCGCCACCGTGAAGCGCGAGTTGGGGTGCGCCGCCTTGCGTCCGCAGTCGGGCGTCCAGTCGTTGCCCTGCCAGTCGACCAGGTGCGACGGCGGCGTCTTGCTCATGCCCTCCCACCACACGTCGCCGTCGTCGGTCAATGCGACGTTGGTGAAGATCACGTTCTCGCCCAGCATCTCCATGGCGTTCGGATTCGACTCGTACGATGTTCCCGGCGCGACGCCGAAATAGCCGGCTTCCGGATTGATCGCGTAGAACCTGCCGTCGGCGTGCGGCTTGATCCAGGCGATGTCGTCGCCGATCGTCGTCACCCTCCAGCCATCGAAGCCGCGCGGGGGAATCAGCATCGCGAAATTGGTCTTGCCGCACGAGCTCGGGAACGCCGCGCAAACGTAGGTCTTCTCGCCGGCGGGCGAGGTCACGCCGAGGATCAGCATGTGCTCTGCGAGCCAGCCCTGGTCGCGGCCCATCACCGAGGCGATGCGCAGCGCGAAGCACTTCTTGCCCAGCAGCGCATTGCCCCCGTAGCCCGACCCGTAGCTCCAGATCTCGCGTGACTCCGGAAAATGCACGATGTATTTGTGCTCGCGGTTGCTCGGCCACGCGACGTCCTTCTCGCCGGGCGCGAGCGGCGCGCCGACCGAATGCACGCAGGGCACGAAGGCGCCGTCGGTCCCGAGCACCGCGAATACGGCGCGTCCCATCCGCGTCATGATCCGCATGTTGACGACGACGTAGGGGCTGTCCGAGATCTCGATGCCGATGTGCGAGATGTGGCTCCCGATCGGGCCCATCGAGAAAGGCACCACGTACAGCGTGCGCCCGCGCATGCAACCGTCGAACAGACCGTGGATCGTCGTGCGCATCTCGGCCGGCGCGACCCAGTTGTTCGTCGGGCCGGCGTCCTCCTCCCGCTCGCAGCAGATGAAGGTGCGGTCCTCGACGCGCGCGACGTCGGACGGATCCGACCGCGCAAGGAAGCTGTTCGGCCGTTTCGCCGGATTGAGCCGCGTCAGCGTGCCCGAGCTGACCATCTCCGCGCACAGCCGGTCGTATTCCTCCTCGCTGCCGTCGCACCAGACGATGCGCTCGGGCTTGGCGAGCGCCGCAATGTCGCGCACCCAGGCGAGCGCCTTCTCGTGGCGGACGTAGTCGGGCGCAGCGACGGAGGCCGCGAGCGCGGAGAGCGATTGGGGAGGATTCATGCGGGACCTGCGTGACGTGACGGGACGCCCGCGCGCTGCACGAATCGCAATACCGCCGCGGGAACCGGAAAGGTTAGCACGCGCTGGCGTCCCGCCGAAAGCGCGGCCGCCCCGCGTGGCGGCCCGGTGGCCTTACCGATTGGCACGCGTGGCAACGATGAAGCGGCGCCGGAATGGGTACAGCACCCGCCCGTCCCCGAGTGCCGGGTATGCCGGCGCAACCCTGCTTTCGAGATCGGCGACAAATTCGCGCTGTGCGGCGAAATCAAGATGTGACAGGTACGGCGTCAGCGCGGTTCCCCGCATCCACGCGACGACCGGATGATCGCCACCCTGCCTCGGCGCGAGCACGTGCAGGTATTCCGTCGTCCAGAGATCGAGGTTCGCCGCGTGCGGCGAGAGCCAGCGAAAATAGTCCTCCGCCGGCGCAACCGGTGCCGGCCGCAGCAGCGCGCCCAGTCGCGCGTGCCATCGCGCCGAGAGCACTGTCTCTTCGAGCGCCCGATGCGACGGCGCCGCGAAATTGTCCGGCATCTGCACCGCCAGCACTGCGCCGGTGCGAAGCCCCGCAATCAGGCGCGGGAACAGCGTCGCGTGGTGATCCTGCCAATGCAGCGCCGCATTGCTGAACAGGAGCTCGGGCGCCTCGGTCGCGGGCGACCAGCGCTCGATGTCCGCCTCCCGCCATTCGATGCCCAAGGCCGGATCGCTCGACGCGCGCGCCTGCGCGAGCATGGCCGCCGACAGGTCGATTCCGGTGATCGCGGCGCCGGGCCAGCGGAGCGCGAGGAGACGCGTCACGTTGCCGGCGCCACAGCCCAAATCGACGATCGTTTTCGGTGACGCGAGCGGAACACGCGCGGCGAGATCCAGCGCGGGGCGGGTCCGCTCGTCGGCGAACTTGAGGTACTGCTCGGGGTTCCACGTCATCGCCCTGCTCCTTCGCGGCGGCGCCGCCACGCGCGGACGCGTCCGAACAGCGGCGCCGTCAGCAGCAGCAACGCCACCAGCCGCGTCACGTGAAACGCGGTAACGAACGGCACGCCGAGCTGCAGCGCCTTCGCAGTGATGCACATTTCGGCGATCCCGCCCGGGGCCATGCCGAGCGAAATCGTCGCCGGATTGAGGCCGGCGAGCGACGCGAGGCCCCATCCGAACGCGATCGCCACGACGATCGCGCCCAGTACCGTCGCCACCACGGCGCCGACGAATCGCGGCGCCCCGCGGAGGAAGTCGCGATCGAAGCGCGCGCCGAGCGCGCAGCCGAGCAGGCATTGGCCGGCATTGGAGAAGATCGTCGGCATTGCCGACAGGTGGACGTCGAATGCCGTCAGCGGAATCGCGACGGCGAGCGACCCCAGCACGAAGGCATTGGGAAGCTTCATCCACTGCGCGAGCGCGCCGCCCGCCAGCGTCGCCGCCATCAGCAGCGCGAGTCCATCGCCGCGGACTTCTGCGGTGCCCGGCACGTAGAGATCGCTGCCGTGCAATCCGAGCAGAACGTACGCGGCGGGAACGACCAGCACGACGATCATGATGCGCATGCTTTGCGCGGCCGCGACACGATCAGTGCGTGCGCCGAAGCGTTCGGACAGGATCGTCATCTCGGCGGCGCCGCCGGGCACGCTCGCGAAGATTCCCGTCGTGACGTCGAGCCGCGCAAGGCGGGCGAGCACGAGCCCGGCGGCGTAGCCCAGCGCGATCGCGAAGACCGCGCCGGCGACGAGCAGCAGCCACGACCCCGCAACCTCGTGCACGACCTGCGGGGTGAAGTACAGCGCCAACGCCGTGCCGATGATCCACTGCCCGACCTGACGTCCTCCCGGAGGCGCCGCCACAGGCACGCCTGCGACGCGCAGCAGCGCGAGCGCGAGCAGCGGGCCCAGCATCCACGGAATGGGCGTCCCGACCCGTGCGAAGACGAAGCCCCCGCACGCGCCGATCGCGAGTCCCGCGAGCCAACTGACGACTCCGGGCCGATTCATTTGCCGATGCAGAAGCGGGAGAAGATCACGCCCAGCAGGTCATCTGCGGTGAATTCGCCGGTGATCGCCGCAAGCGCGTGCTGCGCTTCGCGCAGCTCCTCGGCGAGCAGCTCGAGCGGCGGCGCGCCCGCCGCGAGGTGCGCGGCCGCGGCCGCGAGGCGAGCGGCCGCCTCGCGCAACGCGCCCAGGTGGCGCTCACGCGCGAGGAACGTGTCCTCCATGTCCTCGTGCACGCCGACGAGCGCGAGAATCTCGCGGCGGAGGATCTCGACACCCGCGCCGGTCTTTGCCGAAAGCCACACGTGGCGCGTCGCGCCCTCGTCCGCGGGCGCCATCGCCTTCGGCTCCAGCGCGACGAGATCGATCTTGTTGTGCACGACGATGCGCGGCAGCGCGGACGGAAGCCGCGCCAGCACTTCCGCATCGGCCGCGTCGATCCTCGCCTCGGCGGCTTTCGCGTCGACCATGACGATCGCGACATTGGCCCGCGCGACCGCGGCCCAGGTCCGCTCGATGCCGAGCGACTCGATCGGATCCTCGGTCGTGCGCAATCCCGCCGTGTCGACCACGGCGAGCGGTATGCCGTGAATCTCGACCTCGCTTCGCACGGTGTCGCGCGTCGTGCCCGGGATCGGCGTCACGATGGCGACGTCGGAACCAGCCAGCTGATTCAGAAGGCTCGACTTGCCGACGTTCGGGCGCCCGATCAGCACGGCCACGAGCCCTTCACGCAACAGCGCCCCCTGCGCCGCGCGCGCAAGGATTCCGCTGATCCGCTCGCGCAGCGCCTCGACCCGCCCCGCCGCGTCGGCGGCGCGCACGAAGCCGACGTCCTCGTCGGGAAAGTCAAGCGAGGCCTCGACCAGCGTGCGAAGCTCGATGAGCGCGCGCACGCTGCCTTCGATCGCGCGCGAGAAGTCGCCGGAGAGGCTGCGCACGGCCGCGCGCGCCGCGGTTGCCGTGGAGGCGTCGATCAGGTCGGCGACGCTCTCCGCCTGCACGAGATCGAGCTTGCCGTTGAGGAACGCCCGTTGCGTGAATTCGCCGGGCTGCGCGAGACGGGCGCCAAGCTCGACGCATCGCGCGAGCACGAGGCGCAGCACCGTGGGCCCGCCGTGGCCGTGCAGCTCGAGGACGGCCTCGCCGGTGTAGGAGTGCGGCGCGGGAAAATAGAGTGCGAGGCCTTCGTCCAGTGCCTCGCCGGAGGCGCCGCGGAAGCGGGTCGCCGTCGCGACGCGCGGCGCGAGCGGGCGGCCGACGATGCCTGCGGTGATCGCTTCGGCGTCTCGGCCCGAGACGCGAACGATGCCGATGCCGCCGCGCCCCGGCGCCGTGGCGATTGCGGCAATGGTGTCGGGCGCGTCGCTCATTGCGCCGCCATTATCGCGCGCCGCCGCGGATGGGGCGCGGTCGACGGCCGCTCAGCGCCGCTTCGCGGCGGCCGCCGCCGCTTCCTTCTCCAGCAGGTAGTTCATGTGCCATTGCTGGAAGATCTGGATGCAGTTGTTGACCAGCCAATAGAGCACGAGCCCCGACGGAAAGAACACGAACATCACCGAGAACGCGACCGGCATGATCTGCATCACCTTTGCCTGCACCGGGTCGGAGATCGGCGTCGGCGAGAGCCTCACCTGGAGGAACGCCGTGATCGCGTAGACGACCGGCAGCACGAACCACGGATCGGGTGCGGACAGGTCGTGGATCCAGCCGATCCACGGCGCGTGCCGCAGCTCGACCGCGGAGAGCAGCACCCAGTAGAGCGCGATGAAGACGGGGATCTGCACGATGATCGGCAGGCAGCCCCCCAGCGGATTGATCTTCTCGACCTTGTACATCTCCATCATCTTGACCTGCAGCTGCTGCTTGTCGTCGGCGTATTGCGCCTGCAGCGCCTTCAGCTTCGGGGCGATGATCTTCATCTTGGCCATCGAGCGGGCGCTCGCGTGGTTGAGCGGATAGAACGCGCTCTTGATGATGATGGTCATCGCGATGATGGCCCAGCCCCAGTTGCCGATGATCCCGTGCAGCCATTTCAGCAGCCAGAACAGCGGCGCCGCGATCACGGTGAAGATGCCGTAGTCGACGGTGAGGTCGAGGCCCTTGGCGAGCGCGGCGAGCGCCGCCTGGTCCTGCGGGCCGACGTAGAGCGCAACGTCGATCGAGCCCGACGTGCCGGGCGCGATCGTGCCTACGGGCACGACCACGCCAGCTGCATAGGTGCCGCCGTCGAGCTTGCGCGCATAGAACTCGCGGTGCAGCTTCGGCGTGTCGGGCGGCAGCCACGCGGCGACGAAATAGTGCTCGACCATGCCGACCCAGCCGTTGTCGGCCTCCTTGGTGTAGGGCAGCTTGCGCGCCGGATCGGCGGCTTCCTTGTCGAGCTCGCCGAATTCGACCTTCTTGTACTTGTCGGCTTCGTTGTAGATCACGGGACCTGTGTACGCCGCCGGCGCCATCGAGTGCTGCGCGCCCTGCGTCTTGGTGTCGCGCACGAGCTGGAAATAGGCGTAAGGCGCAATCGGGCTCGCGCCGGCATTGGTGATCGCGTAGCTGACGTCGATCACGTAGGTGGCGCGGTGGAAGGTCAGCGTCTCGATGACCTTGTCGCCGTTGGCCGCTACGGCCTGCAGCTTCAACTCGAGCCGGTCGGCGCCCGGCGCGAGCGTGCGCGGACCGGGCAGGGCTTCGTACGCCGTCCGGTGGTTCGGCATTCCCTCGCCGAGGAGCCCGGACTCGGCGACGAAGATGCGCTCCGGCGTGCGCTGCAGCACGAGGTAGGGCTTCGCCTCGTCGGCGATGTCGTGATGCGCGAGGAGCGCGACCTGCGTGATGACACCGCCCGCGGTGTCGATGTCCGCGCGGAACAGATCGGTGGCGACGGTGATGGTCTCGCCCGTCTTCGCGGGCACGGCGCCACCGGGTGCTGGCGGCGCCGCATTCAATCCCGGTGTCGCCGAGACCGGCGCGGCGGGCAATTCAGCCGACGTTGCGCCGGGTGCTGCCTGCCGCGCCGCGGTCGGGATGGGCGCTGGCGGACGATGCTCGGCATCCCAGCGCTGCCACAACAGGAAGGCGGAGAAGGAGAAGACGAAAAACAGAATGAGGCGTTGCGTGTCCATGACGACCCAGCGGGCGGAGGCCCGCGTTGCCTGGTTCGGGAAGTGTTTCGTTGCGAGGTTACGGTACCGGGTCAAACCCGCCCGGATGATACGGGTGACAGCGAACGATCCGGCGCAGCGCGAGCAGGCTGCCGCGCGCGGCGCCATGCTTCGCGATCGCTTCCTTCGCGTAGTCGGAGCAGCTCGGTGCGAAGCGGCAGTTCGATCCCAGCAGCGGCCGGAACAGGTATTGATAGACGCCGAGAAACGCCAGCAGGATCGCCCTCATCGCGTTGATTCCGGCGCTTCGAGCGCCGCGAGACAGCGCAGGGTTTCCGCGCGCACTTGCGCAAGTTCGCTGCGCATGGCGCCGCGTTTGAGTCGCAGGATGAGATCGAAGCGCTCGATGGCCGGACGGCTCGCGCGGAGTGTCTCGCGCAGCATGCGGCGAACCCGGTTGCGGTCGACGGCGCGCGGCAAGGCGCGCCGGCCGATCACGAAGCCGACGCGACCGCAGGCGCGTTGGGCAGGCATCGAGATCACCTCGAGATAGTCTCCACCACAGCGGTGACCGTGCCGGAATACCGCCTCGAAAGCGCCGGTGCCGGTGAGCCGATACCGGCGGGCACCACGCGGCGCGGGCCCGGCTGTCGCTGTCAGGGGGTGAGGCGCGCGCGGCCCTTGGCGCGCCGCGCCGAGAGGACTTTGCGGCCGCCGACGGTCTTCATCCGGGCGCGAAAACCGTGCGTGCGCTTGCGCTTGACGACGGAGGGCTGGTACGTACGTTTCATGGTCGGAGGCCTTGGGTGAAAAAGCCTTATATTCAAACACTTTAATGCCCCAATTGTCAACGGTTTCGGCGGCGAGCGTAAAGCCCCACGCGGCGCCGCCGCCTTCCCTCGGCACGCTCATTCGCCTGTGGATAACTTCGCACGCGCGGCTTACAATGATGGCGGGCGCATGATTCCTGGCGCGACCGCGAAGGTTACCCGATCGGGCACGCGAGGTGTGCCCGAGAGGTCTCGCGGACACCGCGGGACAAAGGCGCCGATCGCGGGCCCGGTGAACGCCGGCCCCGCCTGCCGGACGGGGCCGCGCGAGCCCACCGGAACGCTACCTCGAGATCGCATGACGTTGGTTCCTCCTTTCTGGCAGCGCTGCCTCGACGCGTTCCGCGACGAGCTCACGCCGCAGCAGTTCAACACCTGGATCCGTCCGCTCGCCGTCGAAGGCTCGGCCGACGGCTATCGTCTGCTCGCGCCGAACCGCTTCGTCCTGCAATGGGTGAAGGAGCGCTTCTCCGACCGGATCGCCGAGCTCGCCGCGGCCGTCGAGGGCCGGGCGGTCCCCATCGTTCTCGCCATCGTCGACGCTGTTCCGGCGCCGTCGCGCAGCCCAGCCGCGAGCGTCGCGCCCGCGGCGGCGTCCCCGGCAGCCCAGATCCGCGCCCCGGAGCCGGCGGCAAGCGCGCAAGGCGTCACCGGCGTCCGTCGCTTTGACCAGACGAGCCTGAACCCCAGCTTCACCTTCGCGAGCTTCGTCGCCGGCAAGGCGAATCAGCTCGCGCGCGCCGCCGGCATGCAGGTCGCCGAGCATCCGACCTCGTACAACCCGCTGTTCGTCTACGGTGGCGTCGGCCTCGGCAAGACACACCTGATCCAGGCGATCGGCAATGACATCCTGGGCCGCAACCCCGGGGCGAAGATCCGCTACATCCACGCGGAAACCTATGTGTCGGATGTCGTGCGCGCCTATCAGCACAAGGCGTTCGACGACTTCAAGCGCTACTACCGCTCGCTCGACTTGCTGCTGATCGACGACATCCAGTTCTTCAACGGCAAGAACCGCACGCAGGAGGAGTTCTTCTACCTCTTCAACACGCTGATCGAGGCGCACAAGCAGGTCGTCATCACCTGCGATACCTATCCCAAGGAGATCTCGGGGATCGAAGAGCGTCTGATCTCACGCTTCGGGTGGGGCCTCACGGTCGCGCTGGAGCCGCCGGAACTCGAGATGCGGGTCGCGATCCTGCTGTCGAAGGCAGCGTCGGTCGGCCTCAAGTTTGACGAGCAGGTCGCCTTCTTCATCGCCAAGCACATTCGCTCGAACGTGCGCGAACTCGAGGGCGCGCTGAAGCGAGTCGCCGCGTATTCGAGCTTTCACGGCCAGGAAATCACGCTGCCGGTCGCGAAGGAGGCTCTGCGCGACCTCCTCGCGGTGCAGAACCGTCAGGTGTCAATCGAGAACATCCAGAAGACTGTCGCCGACTATTACAAGATCCGTGTTTCCGACATGCATTCGAAGAAGCGCTCGCGGGCGATCGCCCGCCCGCGGCAAGTCGCGATGGCGCTCGCCAAGGAGCTGACGCAACTGTCGCTGCCCGAGATCGGCAGCAACTTCGGCGGCCGCGACCATACGACGGTTCTCCACGCCTGCCGCCAGATAGGGCGGCTGCGGGAAAACGTTCCCGAGATCAACCACGATGTGAACTTCCTGCTCCAGGTGCTGCGCAACTGAGCGTCGGACGCAGGTCCGGAAGACACCGGGATCGGGCGGCCGCTTTTATTCGGCCCAAGGCAAAGATCCGACTGGAAAATAGCCCGGATCCCGTCTATAATTTGTGGATTATCGGCCGCAATCGCTGCCAGCCAATAAAACCCACAAACGATACATCGCTGCGAACACGGTTTTCCACAGGGTTTTTATGAGTACAACAGACTGAAAAATAAAGAATTTAGTCATTTCTACCCGAACCGGTCCATCACCTATTAGCTATTGTTTGGTTTAATCAATGCAACTAAAGAACATTGCCCGGGATGCGCTGCTGAAACCTTTGCAGGCGGTCGCCGGCATCGTCGAAAGACGCCATACCCTGCCGATTCTCGCTAACGTGCTGCTCGAACAGCGCGACGGCCGGCTGCTTGTCACGGCGACCGATCTCGAGATGCAGATCACGGCGCACGCCGAATTGCCGGGCAAGGAGCCGCAGGCGGTCACGGTCGCCGCGCGCAAGCTGCAGGATCTCCTGCGGGCGCTTCCGGAGGAGTCCTCGCTCACCGTGGAGTCGTCGGCGAGCCGGCTGACCGTGCGCGCCGGGCGGTCACGGTTCAACCTGCAGACGCTGCCCGCGGCCGATTACCCTCGCATCGGCATCTCGCAGGACGACAAACAGACGCTGACGCTGCCGCAGCGCGATTTGCGCGGGCTGCTCAAGTCCGCCGAATTCGCGATGGCGCAGCAGGACATCCGCTATTACCTCAACGGAATGCTCCTCGTCATCGACCGCAATCAACTGCAGGCGGTCGCCACCGATGGCCATCGGCTGTCGTGGGCGAGCCTCGCGATCGGCGCCGATTATCCGCGGCGCGAGGTGATCCTGCCGCGCAAGACAGTGCTGGAACTCGGCAAGCTCTTAGCCGACGTCGACGATCCGGTGACGCTCGACATCCTCGGCAACCAGGTGCGCTTCGGCTTCGCCAACGTCGAACTCGTGAGCAAGGTGGTCGACGGCAAGTTTCCCGACTACAACCGGGTCATTCCGACCGGACACGCGAAGAAGATCGAGTTGCCACGCGACGAGCTTCTCGCGGCGCTGCAGCGCGCGGCGATCCTCTCCAACGAGAAGTTCCGCGGCGTGCGGCTGGTGCTGGGACCCGACCAGCTCAAGATCATCTGCAGCAACAGCGAGCAGGAGGAAGCCGAGGAAGAGCTCGAGGTCGCCTACAAGGGCGACGCGCTCGATATCGGCTTCAACATCACCTATCTCCTCGACGTGCTGCAGAACATGGCGATGGAACGCGTCGAGCTCGCCTTCGGCGACGCCAATTCCAGCGCCCTCGTCACCGTTCCCGGGCGTGACGACTACAAGTACGTCGTGATGCCGATGCGAATCTGATGCGTCCGGACGACCTGCAAGAGCATCGCGCGGCGCCGACCCCAGAGTCGGCGCCGGCGTTTTGAGCCGTCCGGCAAGCGAGCGAAAATGAACATGACTCCTGTTGCATCCAAGTCCGTCGGCAACGGCGAAGACTACGATTCGTCCAGCATCAAGGTCCTGAAGGGCCTCGATGCGGTGCGCAAGCGCCCCGGCATGTACATCGGCGACACCGCCGACGGCACCGGGCTCCATCACATGGTCTTCGAGGTGCTGGACAACGCGATCGACGAGGCGCTCGCCGGCTACTGCGACGAGATCAAGGTCGTGATCCACGCCGACAATTCGATTTCGGTGCTGGACAATGGTCGTGGCATCCCAACCGACATCAAGGACGACGACGAGGAACATCGCTCGGCGGCCGAGATCGTCATGACCGAGCTCCACGCCGGCGGTAAGTTCGACCAGAACAGCTACAAGGTATCGGGCGGACTGCACGGCGTCGGCGTGTCCGTCGTCAACGCGCTGTCGGAATGGCTGCGTCTGCGGATCTGGCGCAACGGCAAGGCGCACCAGATGGAATTCCGCCACGGCGTGCCGATGGCTCCGCTCGCCACGACCAGCGCGACCGACCGGCGCGGCACCGAAGTGCATTTCATGGCGGCGACCGAGACCTTCGGCAATGTCGAATACCACTATGAAATCCTGGCGAAGCGGATCCGCGAGCTGTCGTTCCTCAACAACGGCGTCGGCATCGAGCTGATCGACCAGCGCGACGGCAAGAGCGAGAACTTCCGCTACGTCGGCGGCATCAAGGGCTTCGTCGAGTACATGAATCGCAGCAAGTCGGTGCTGCACTCGCGGATCTTCCATGCGATCGGCGAGAAGGAAGGCGTCACCGTCGAGGTGGCGATGCAGTGGAACGACGCCTATGTCGAGAATGTCCAGTGCTTCACCAACAACATTCCGCAGCGCGACGGCGGCACCCATCTCACCGGCCTGCGGCAGGCGATGACGCGCACGCTCAACAACCACATCGAGAAGGAAGAGATCGCCAAGAAGGCGAAGGTCGAGACCACCGGCGACGACATGCGCGAGGGGCTCACCTGCGTGCTCTCGGTGAAGGTGCCGGAACCCAAGTTCAGCTCGCAGACCAAGGACAAGCTCGTTTCCTCGGAAGTGCAGCCGATCGTGCAGGAGGTCGTGTCGGCGAAGCTCGCCGAGTTCCTGCTCGAGCATCCCGCGGACGCCAAAATCATCTGCGGCAAGATCGTCGACGCGGCGCGGGCGCGCGAGGCGGCGCGCAAGGCGCGCGAGCTCACCCGGCGCAAGGGCGTGCTCGATTCGATGGGCCTTCCGGGCAAGCTCGCCGACTGCCAGGAGCGCGATCCCGCGCAGTGCGAGCTCTACCTGGTCGAGGGCGATTCCGCCGGCGGCTCGGCGAAGCAGGGCCGCGATCGCAAGTTCCAGGCGATCCTGCCGCTGCGCGGCAAGATCCTCAACGTCGAGCGCGCGCGCTTCGACAAACTCGTGAGCTCGCAGGAGATTGTGACGCTCATCACCGCGCTTGGCACCGGTTTCGGGCGCCAGACCGGCGAGAAGGAGGAAAAGGACGAGTACAACGCCGACAAGCTGCGCTACCACCGCATCATCATCATGACCGACGCCGACGTCGACGGCTCGCACATCCGCACGCTGCTGCTGACATTCTTCTACCGGCAGATGCCGGAACTCATCGAGCGCGGTCATGTCTACATCGCGCAACCCCCGCTCTACAAGGTGAAGCAGGGCAAGGAGGAGGCGTATTTGAAGGACGCGCACGAGTTGCAGCAATATTTGCTGCGCATCGCGTTGAAAGGCGCGGAGCTCGTTCCTGGCGCGGGCCTCCCGCCGCTCGCGGCGGAGACGTTCGCGAGCGTCGCGCGAAGCTACCTGGTCGCCGAGGCGGTCATCGACCGGCTGGCGCGGCTGGTCGAGCCCGCGGCGCTCTACGCACTCCTCGCCGGCGCGCGGATCGACCTGTCCTCCGCGAGCGCGGCGGCGGCAAGCGCGCAAGCGCTGACGGCGGCGATAGGCGACGACGCGGTGCGCGTCGACGCAAAGTACGACGCCACCGCCGAAACGCACCGCCTCAGCGTCGTGCGCACCGTGCACGGCACACCGCATGGCTCGGTGATCGACGACGACATGGTCGCCAGCAGCGACTTCGCGCAGATTCGTGCGGCTGCCGACGTGCTGACGGGACTTATCCGCTCCGGCGCGACGGTGCGCCGCGGCGAGCGCCAGCAGCCGGTCGCCACGTTCAAGGGCGCGCTCGACTGGCTGCTCGAAGAGGCGCGCTCGAGCGTTACGATGCAGCGCTACAAGGGCCTCGGTGAGATGAATCCCCAGCAGCTCTGGGAAACGACGATGGACCCGAGCGTCCGTCGGCTGCTCCGGGTGCAGATCGAGGACGTGATCAGCTCGGAGGAAATCTTCTCGACGCTGATGGGCGAGCAGGTGGAGCCCCGGCGCGCGTTCATCGAGTCCAACGCCCTGGGCGTGCGCAACCTCGACGTGTGAAGGTCGGCGGGTGAAGCGATGAGCGTCCTCTCGGCGCGGGCGCTGCGCCGCACTTTACGGCTCGGCGCGCTCTTCCCGGCGCTCGCCGCCGCGAGCGCCTTCGCGCAATCGGCCGGGCCGGTGACGGCGCAACTCATCGTCAAGTTTCGCGATGGCGGCGCACGCGCCGGGCTCGCGCCGGCGATGCGCGTGTCGGCACTGGCGGCCGACGCGGGCGTCACGCTCGCGCGTGCGCGCGACATGGCGCTGGGCGCGCAGGTCGTGACGCTGTTCCGCGCGCTGCCGATGGGCGAAGCGCGCGCCCTCGCGGCGCGGCTCGCGACGCACCCCGATGTCCTGTTCGCGCAGCCGGATGGCATGCGCCGGCGACTGGTCATTCCCAGCGATCCACTGGTGGGCGAGCAAGTCTTTTTCGACAGCTCACCCGGTGGTGTCAACGCATTCCCGGCCTGGGATCTCACGCGCGGTTCGGGCTCGGTAGCGGTCGCGATCGTCGACACCGGATTCACGAGTCACTCCGAGCTTGCGGGCCGGGCGCTGCCGGGATACGACTTCGTCGCGGATCCCCAGATAGCGAACGACGGCGACGGCCGCGATCCCGACCCGTCCGACCCCGGCGACTGGGTCACCGCGGCCGATCTCGCGATCCCGGAGCTTTCGAGCAACGATTGCACGGTCGAAGACAGTTCGTGGCACGGAACGAGCGTCGCCGGCATCGTCGGCGCCAACACCAACAATGCGGTGGGCGTCGCTGGCATGGATTGGTCGGCGCGACTCCTGCCGGTGCGCGTCTTGGGAAAGTGCATCGGGTACGACTCCGACATCACGGACGGCGTCGCCTGGGCCGCGGGCCTGCCGGTTCCCGGCGTCCCGGTGAATCCGTTTCCGGCGCAGGTGATCAACCTCAGCCTGGGCGGCGCCGACCCGTGCAGCCCGCTCTATCACCTGACGTTCCAGCAGGCGCTGGCACACGGAGTGACGCGCGCGATCGTCGTCGCCGCCGGCAACGACAGCGCGGATGTTGCAACGTCGACGCCGGCCGGCTGTTTTGCCGAAGCAATCGTGGTGGCGGCCACCACGCGTGGCGGCTCGCTCGCGAGCTACAGTAATTTCGGTGCGGGGGTTGCGGTCTCGGCGCCGGGCGGCGAGGACCAGAATGACGCGATTCTCACGCTCTACAACTTCGGCACCACGGTCCCAACGACCGAGACGTATGCCTTTATCGCTGGCACGAGCGCGGCGGCGCCGCTCGTGAGCGGTGTCATCTCCCTGATGCTGAGCGTCGCACCCAATCTCACGCCGGCGCAGGTCCGAGCCCTCCTCCGATCGAGCGCAAAGCCGTTTCCGACGGGATCGAACTGTGACACTTCGAGGTGCGGCGCCGGCATCGTCGACGCGCGCGCGGCGGTGGCCGCGGCGCAGGCGCTCGCCGGGGCGAGCGGTACCAATTATCAGGGATTGTGGTGGCGCACCGGCGGCCTCGAGTCGGGCTGGGGCATCAATTTCGCGCACCAGGGCAACCAGATCTTCGCGACGTGGTACACCTATGACACGGCGGGGAAGGCTTGGTGGCTGTCGATGCTGGCCGACCGCACGTCGGGCGAGAATTTCGGCGGCACCATCTACACGACGAACGGGCCGCCGTTCAACAACAACACCAACCAGACGGCGTTCCTGCCGGGGAAACCCGTCGGCAACGGCACACTCTCGTTCACGGACGTCAACAACGGGACCTTCACGTACACCGTCAACGGCATCATGCAGACGAAGCCGCTCGCCCGCTATGACCTCGGCACCGGAGCGCTGCCGATCTGCACCTACAGCGTCGTGACGCCCGATTTTTCCAGCGCCACCAACTACCAGGATCTCTGGTGGGTCGCCAACGGCGCCGAATCCGGCTGGGGCATCAATTTCGCGCACCAGGGCAGCGCCATCTTCGCGACGTGGTACACCTACGACGGCAGCGGCGTGCCGCTCTGGCTCTCGGTGCTCGCGACCTTCAACGGTGCGGCGTACACGGGGACGCTCTATCGGACGTCGGGACCGACCTTCAACGCGTACGACAGCAGCAAATGGGTCGCGACTCAGGTGGGAACGGCCAGCATCGTGTTCGCCGACGGCAATCACGCGACGCTCGGATACATAACCAGCGGCGCGGGAGGCCTGCCGGCCGCGAATCAGAGCAAGCCGGTCACGCGCTTTCCGTTCGCGTCCGCCGGCGGAACGCTCTGCCACTGACATGAAGGAGGCTGCCGTGGTCACCTCGCACGCCGATGTCGCCGGCATCACACTGCGTCGGCTGGGAATCGCCGCCGAGAACCCCGGTGCCTGCCTCGGCCCGGACACGTGGCGCGCGGGCGGCGCGACCATCGAATCCTGCAGCCCCGCGAATGAGCGTCCGCTGGCCGCGGTGCGGCTCGCCGGCGCGGACGATCTCGATGCGGTGATTGATTCAGCCGTGACCGCCGCGCGTGCCTGGCGCGACGTACCCGCGCCCAAGCGCGGCGACGCGGTTCGGCGGCTGGCCGACCTGCTGCGCGAGCATAAGGATGCGCTCGGCACGCTGGTCGCGCTGGAGAACGGCAAGATCAAGGCCGAAGGCGACGGCGAGGTGCAGGAGATGATCGACATCGCCGATCTCGCCGTGGGGCAGTCACGGATGCTCTACGGCAAGTCGATTCCGTCCGAGCGGCCGCAGCACCGCATGTCGGAGCAGTGGCACCCGTTGGGCGTAGTCGGCGTGATCACCGCTTTCAATTTCCCCGTGGCCGTGTGGGCGTGGAACGCGATGCTGGCAGCGGTGTGCGGCAATGCCGTTGTGTGGAAACCCTCGCCGAAGACTCCGCTCACCGCAATCGCCGTCCAGCATCTCGCCAATCGGGTGATCCGGGAGATGCGGCTTCCCAACGTGTTCGCGCTCGTCATCTGCGAAGCGAAGGAAACGCAGGCGCTGGCCGCCGATCCGCGCGTCGCGCTGGTGTCGTTCACGGGGTCGTCCGCGGTGGGGCGCGAGATCTCCGGACGGGTCGCATCCCGCTTCGGCAAGACGCTGCTCGAATGCGCGGGCAACAACGCACTCGTCGTGGCCGCCGACGCCGATCTCGAGCTGGTCGTTCCCGCGGTGCTGTTCGGCGCCGTGGGTACGGCAGGGCAGCGCTGCACGACGACGCGGCGCCTCATCGTGCACCGCTCGCGGCAGGCCGAGATCGTGGCGGCATTGAAGAGCGCGTATGCGCAGGTCGCGATCGGCGATCCGACCGTCCCTTCGACACTGATGGGACCTCTGATCGACGCCGCCGCAGTCGCCAACTATCAAGGGGCCGTCGCCGAGGCACGCGCGGCGGGCGGTGAAGTCGTCTGCGGCGGTCGTGCGCTTCCCGGGCCCGGCCACTGGGTCGAGCCGACGATCATCACCGGCGTCGACAACGCGGCGCCATTCGTCCAGCGCGAGACGTTCGCCCCGATCCTTTACGTGATTCCGTTCGACACGCTGGATGAGGCGATCACGCTCAACAACGGCGTGCGCCAGGGGCTCTCGTCGTCGATCTTCACCCGCGACGTTCGCGTCGCCGAGGCTTTCGTCGCCGCGACGGGAAGCGACTGCGGGATCGCGAACGTGAACCTCGGCACCTCCGGCGCGGAAATCGGCGGCGCGTTCGGAGGCGAGAAGGAAACCGGCGGCGGTCGCGAGGCCGGGTCCGACGCGTGGCAGGCCTACATGCGCCGGCAGACGAACACGGTCAACTGGGGCAGCACGCTGCCGCTCGCGCAAGGCATCGACTTCGGCGCGCCGAAAGCCGGCGCCGCGAGCAAGTCGGGCTGATCGACGCCGCGCCGCGGCGAGGCTCGCGCAGCGCTATTTCGCGGTGCGCTTGCGCGCCGTTGCCGGCTTCTTGACCGCCGAGCTCCGTCCGCGCACGCCCTTTGCACGCGGCTTGGGAATATCGGTGGCGACCTTCGTGGTTGCCTTCGCCCGCCGAGTCGCGCCCTTCGTAACCTTGGGTGACGCCGCGTCGATCGCGTCCGCCGCTTTCGTCTTGGCGACTGTTCCGGCGGATCTTGGCGCGCGTTTCGGCGCGCGCGCCGGCGTCTTGCCGGCCTTTTCCGCCAGCAGGACGAGCGCCTGTTCGAGCGTGAGGGAGTCGACGGCCTCGCGGTCAGGCAAGGTCGCGTTGACCTCGCCATGCTTCACGTAGGGCCCGTAGCGGCCGGCGTGGAGTTCTACCGGGCGCCTGTCCTTCGGATGCGCACCGAGGATGCGCAACGCGGCGGCCCCGCGGCCGCCGCGCGCCCCGCCCCGTGTGCCGGGCGCGCGCGGCTCGAACTCGAAGCCGATCTTGCCGTCCGGCTGACGCACGAGGAAGGCGGAGAACGGCCGCCTGGTGCGCGATGACACGAATTGCAGGAGGTCGGTCTTGCCGCCGGAAAGCAGCTTTTCCATCTGCGCACGCTCGATGGGCCGTTGCAGGATGGTCCGTCCCGAGCGGAAGTCGCACGTCGTGTCCGGTCCGACGGCCTTTTCGCAAACGTAGGCCTGCGGCATCTCGAACACCCGCGCACCGCATTTTGGGCACGGTCCGAGGGGCACTTGCTCGCTGAAGTCGGGGGCTTCGCCGGTGTCGCCGCCGCCATCACCGAAGTCGAACGTCACCTCGTTGGCATCATTGAGCTTCAGCGCCGCGGAGAACGGACGGCCGAGCCGGCTGCGGAATCCCTCGAGCGGCCCGACGGCACGCTTGGCGAGAAGCTCGTCCGCCTCGTCCAATTCCAGCTGGCGTCCCGCGACGATCTTCCAGAATCCGAAGCTGCAGGACTGGCACTGGAACTTCTTGTATTTCTCGTGCACTTCGCCGCCGCATTTCGGGCAGCGCGCTTCGAGCGTACCGAAGTCGGCGTCGATCGTGTCGGCTTCGTGCTCCTTCGCCTGGCCGACGATGCGCTTCGTCATGTCGACGATGCCGCGCATGAACACGTCGCGCTTCAGCTCGCCGCGCTCCATTTTTGCGAGGCGCGTCTCCCATTCCGCGGTCAGCTCCGGCGAATAGAGCTCGGCGACGTCGAGGCCGTGCAGGAGCGTGATCAGCTGGAACGCCTTGGCCGTCGGGATCAGCTCCTTGCCTTCGCGGTGAATGTATTTCTCGCTGATGAGGCCCTCGATGATCTGCGCCCGCGTGGCCGGCGTGCCCAGTCCCTTTTCGCGCATCGCCTCGCGCAGCTCCTCGTCGTCGATCAGCTTGCCCGCGCCTTCCATCGCCGAGAGCAGCGTTGCCTCGTTGTAGCGCGCGGGCGGGCGCGTTACCGCGGCCACCGCGGCGACCCTTTCGGTCGCGACCGTCTCGCCCGACTTGACCGGCAGCAGCGTTCCCTCGTCGCCGGCGGCATCCTTGCCATACACGGCGAGCCAGCCGGCCGTCACGAGCACCTTGCCCTCGGACTTGAAAGGCTCCTTCTCCACGCGTGTGATCCGCGTCGTCACCATGAACTCGGCCGGCGGGAAGAATGCGGCGAGAAAGCGCTTGACGACGAAGTCGTAGAGCTTCGCCTCGAGCTCATTGAGATGCTTCGGCTGGACCAGCGTCGGGATGATGGCGAAGTGATCGGAGATCTTCGCGTTGTCGAAGATCCGCTTGTTGGGGCGCACCCATTTCTGCTTCAGCACCGTCCGCGCGAAGCCGCCGTACGCGTTCGATTCGGACAGCGACTCCATCGTCGCCCTGACCGTGTCGATGTAGTCCTCGGGCAGCGCGCGCGAGTCGGTGCGCGGGTAGGTAAGCGCCTTGTGCTTTTCGTAGAGCGATTGCGCCAGCGAGAGCGTCGTGCGCGCCGAGAGCCCGAAGCGGCCGTTCGCCTCGCGCTGCAGGCTCGTGAGATCGTAGAGAAGCGGGGCGCCCTGCGTCGTGGGCCTCGCCTCTTCGGTGACGATGCCGGGCTTGCCGGTGCATTTTGCGACCAGCGCCTGCGCGCGGGCCTCGTCCCACAGCCGCTCGGCGCGCGCGTCGGCGTCGTCCGGATCGCGATGCCATCGCTCGTCGAACCAGCGTCCCGTATATTCGCCGGCGCCCGCGCGAAACGTGCCGATGACTTCCCAGTAATTGCGCGGGCGAAAGGCGCGGATGCGCTCCTCCCGCTCGGTGAGGATCGCGAGCGTCGGTGTCTGCACGCGGCCGACGGTCGTGAGCTGGAACCCGCCCGATTTCGAGTTGAACGCCGTCATTGCTCGCGTGCCGTTAATGCCGACGAGCCAGTCCGCCTCGGACCTGCAGACCGCGGCGTCGGCGAGCGGGCGCATCTGCGCGTCGGTGCGCAGTCGCGCGAAGCCGTCGCGGATCGACGCCGGGGTCATCGACTGCAGCCACAGCCGTTCGATCGGCTTGCCGGATTTCGCATACTGGACGATGTAACGGAAGATGAGCTCGCCCTCGCGCCCGGCGTCGCAGGCATTGACGAGCGCGGTGACGTCCTTGCGCTTCAGCAGTTTCAGCAGCGTGCGCAGGCGGTTGGCGTTCTTCTCGATCGGCTTCAGCTCGAACCGGGTCGGGATCGCGGGCAGGTGCGCGAACGTCCATTTGCCCCGCTTCACCTCCTCCTCTTCGGGCATTCCGATCTCGAGCAGGTGCCCGACCGCCGACGAGAGCACGTAGTGATCGCTCTCGAAATAGTCGTCGTGCCGCGCAAAGCCGCCGAGCGCGCGCGCGATGTCGGCGGCGACGGAGGGCTTCTCGGCGATGATGAGCGACTTGGACATGGGGGCGGGACGCGAAGAGCGGCAGATAGTATCGAAGGAATAGCGGCGGGAGCAAGGAAATGATTTTTGCGGGGCGCTCAACGCGCCCGCGTGCGTGCGTGCGCGCGCGCGTGCGTGACGCCACCCCCGCGCGCTCGCGCGACGCGAGCCTTCAGGAAAGGCGCTGCCAGAGTCCGCCCGGCAGCACCGCGACGTGACGGTCGATCTCGAGCGTGGTCAGCGTCGCGGCGATCTTCGCCGCCGAAAGGCCGGTGCGCTGCGCGAGCGTGTCGACGGAGGTCGGCGCGAAACCGAGCGCAGCGAGCACCACGGCCGCGGCGCCTTCGTGACGCGCAGCCTCGGGCGCTGTGATCGCGCCGCGCGCATCGGGCGCGCCGACGGGAAGCTTCAGCTCGTCGAGAATGTCCTGCGCGGTCTCAACCAGCTTGGCGCCGTCGCGAATCAGCCGATGGCACCCTTTCGACACCGGCGAATGAATGGAGCCCGGCAGCGCAAATACTTCGCGCCCTTGCTCGGCGGCCTGTCGGGCGGTGATGAGCGAGCCGGACGAGAGCGACGCCTCGACGACGAGCACGCCGAGCGAGAGCCCGCTGACGAGCCGGTTGCGCCGCGGGAAATTCTGCTTCAGCGGCGGGGTGCCGGGCGGAAATTCCGAGAGCAGCAATCCTTTCGCGGCCAGCGCCAGGGCGAGATCCCGGTTCGCCGCCGGATACACGCGATCGAGACCCGTGCCGACGACTGCAATGCTCCTGCCCGCCGCCGCGAGTCCGCCACGGTGCGCGGCCGCATCGATTCCCTGGGCGAGTCCGCTGACGATCGTGAGGCCCGCGGCCGACAGCGCTGCCGCGAACGCCTGGGCGTCGGCTTCACCCTGGGCGGTGGCGTTGCGACTGCCGACAATGGCTAAGGCGGGCAATGCGACCAGCGCCCGATTGCCGATGCAGTAGAGCACGGGCGGCGGATCGCCGATCTCGAGGAGCGCGCGCGGATAATCGGCGTCGTCCCATGCCATGAGCGAGTGACCGGAGCCCGCGAGCCAGGCGAGCGATGCCGCGAGGCGCTCCGGCTCCGGCCCGGCATCGAGCTGCGCCGCGGCGTTCGCCGGAACGACCGCCCGCCGTCGGGCGGACGTTGTGGCGAAGACGGCCGAGGCGGTGCCGAATGCGCGCAGCAACGCGACGAGCGGCGCGGGACCGAGGCCGCAGAGCGAAAGGCGCACCCAGTCTTCAGCGCGGACGTCGACATCCATGTTCGAATGGGCCGGCGTGACGCGCGATGCACGGCGACGACGATGCCCGGCCTTGGTATTGTTGCGTGAATTTCGTCGATCGAGGTCCGCGAACGAATGCGGTCAGGCGCGCCGCAGCCGCCGCAGCGTGCTTGTCATCGCGAACCGCCGGCGCGGCGGCGCATCCGAATCGGAAGCGCCGTCGGTCATTCGAAGCCTAGGGCTGGCGAACGTAGTTGCCTACCACCACCGGATCGAGCGTGTTGAGGACGATGGCGTACGACACGCGGTCGAACACGCGGAAGACGAACACCAGCCCGCTGCGCTCGTCGGGAACGTTGATGACGCGCTCGGGCTGGACGAACTTCGACATGTCGCCGACGAGCTGCTCGACTTGGTTCTGCTCCTTCGACGGTCGCGGGTCGGGAATCGCCGGAACGACGCGATAGATCGCGAGCACCGTGCCGACATCGATGCCGTCCTTCGCGCCGAGATCGATCGTGATGATCGAGCCACGCCCGGCCTCGAACGCATCGCGATCGATCGCGATGAGCCGGCCCTCGACGGGCTTCCCAGGCGCGTGCGGCGCGTAGTTGATGAGCTGCTCGCGCGGCGCCGGAACGGCGCGATCGCCGTCGATGATCTCCTGCTTCGACGTGAGAATGCGCATCGTGGAGACGTCGCCGTAGCGCTCGACCTTCGCGCTGCCGACAAAATTCTGCTCCTCGCCCAGAAAGTCGCCGCCATCGATCGGGGTCAGCGTTCGTCCCTTGCGATAGAGATACCAAAGATCCCCGGCCTTCGGGTCGATGCCGGTCACGTAGATCGCGTCACCCCGGCCGCGGACGACGTGCGGCTCGCGACCCGCGACGACGTACGCCGCGTCGGCGAGGCCGTCGGGCCCCGTCACCAGCGGCCGCGACAGATAGGGCTCGATGTCCCCCGGCGGGATCGAGGGAATCGCCTCGACGTCGAGCGGCGCCGGGCGCATCGTGGGCGAGAGCCGGGTCACCGGGCGCTCGAGCGAAACCCGCCCGGTCGCGCGGTCCAGCACGATCACGTCGCCCGGATAGATGCGGTGCGGATTCTTGATCTCTTCCTTGTTCATCCGCCAGATCTCGGGCCAGCGCCAGGGCTCCTTCAGGAACTTCCCGGCAATGCCCCAGAGCGTGTCGCCCTTCTGGACGGTGTAGCGTTGCGGGGCGTCGGCGCTGATGTTCGGCGTCTGGGCGCGGACCGGCGAGGCGCAGAGAACGAGCAGCCCGGCGATCGCGGCGAAAGCGCATTTCGCTATGCTAAACTTCTGACGCATAAAGCCTCTTCCGGTCAAGTTGGGCTTGCGAATGTCCTAAACCGCCGCAAAATAAGGACTTGGGACAGATTTTGCATCCCGAGTCTGCATTTTGCAAGTCGGAGCTTCTTAGCCCCGGCGCCGGGGTGACCGCAGAGGCGGTCCGAAACCCGTCCGCGAGGGTCCGACTCCCATAACCCTATGGCACTGCTGAAGATCCTCGAATATCCCGATCCGCGTCTCAGAAGGGTCGCGGCGCCCGTCGCGGCCGTGACACCCGAAATCCGGGCGCTCGTGCGCGACATGGCCGAAACCATGTACTCGGCGCCCGGCATCGGGCTGGCCGCGACGCAGGTCGACGTGCACAAGCGCGTGATCGTGATGGATCTTTCCGAGGCGCGCGACGAGCTTCGCGTCTTCATCAATCCCGAGCTCCTCACCGCGTCGGGCGAAATCGAGAGCGAGGAAGGCTGCCTGTCCCTCCCCGGCTACTATGACCGGGTGCAGCGTGCCGAGGCCATCCGGGTCCGCGCGCTCGACCAGGAAGGCCATCAGTTCGAGCTCGACGCCAACGGGGTGCTTGCCGTGTGCATCCAGCACGAAATGGATCACCTGATCGGCAAGGTGTTCGTCGACCGCCTTTCGACACTGAAGCGCGCGCGGTACGCGGCGCGGGTGCGCAAGAAGCAGCGCCTGGCTGGCTGATGCGCGTTGGATTCGCCGGGACGCCGGCCTTCGCCGCGACGATTCTCGACGCGGCGCTGTCGGCCGGATTCGACGTTCCACTCGTGCTGTCGCAACCCGATCGTCCGCGCGGCCGCGGCCAGAAGCCGGACGTCTCGCCGGTCAGGCGCCTCGCACTGACACGGGGGATTCCGGTGCAAGCGCCGGCGACCCTCAGGGAAGAGACCGCGCGCGCCGCGCTCATTGGCGTGCCGCTCGACGTGCTGGTGGTCGCGGCCTACGGCCTCATCCTTCCGGCGGCGATTCTCGAGTGGCCGCGGCACGGCTGCCTCAACGTGCATGCGTCGCTCCTGCCGCGCTGGCGCGGCGCGGCTCCCATTCAGCGTGCGCTGCTGGCCGGCGACGCCACGACCGGGATCACCATCATGCGGATGGACGAGGGGCTCGACACCGGGCCGACGATCGAATCGGCGTCGCTCGCGATCGAGCCCAACGACACGGCGGGCGCGCTGACCGACAAGCTGGCGGCGCTGGGAGCGGAGGCGATCGTTCGGGTGCTGCGACGTCTCGATTCCGAGACGGGGCTCGTCGCGACAGCGCAGTCGGACGCGGAGGCGACGTACGCACCGAAATTCGGCAAGCAGGACGCTGCGATCGTATGGTCGGCGCCCGCGTCGGCGATCGACCGGCAGGTGCGCGCGTTCAATCCCGCGCCGGGGGCATGGACCACGCTTCGCGACGAGCCGGTCAAGATCTGGGCCGGCGCGCCGATCGCGGGCGATGCCGGGGGCGTTCCGGGGACCGTGGGGCGTGCGACGTCGGACGGCATCGTCGTCGCGTGCGGCACCGGCGCGTACGCGATTCATGAACTGCAGCCTGCCAACGGCCGGCGCATGCGCGCCGCGGCATTCGTCGCCGGACATCGGCAGCTCGTCGGTGCCGTCTTCGACGCCAGTTCCGCACCGCAGCCCTAGCGCAACCCATGCAGCAGGCGCAGAGGCAGGCGGCTCTCATCGTCGGGCGGGTCATCGGCGGTGAAGCGCTGCCCGCGGCGATGGCGGCGGTAGCGCGTCCGGACGGCGTCGCCGGGCGAAGGCGCGCGCTGGTCCAGGAGCTCGCTTACGGAACGCTCCGCCACTGGGGAACGCTTGAAGCCCTCGTCCGCGCGCTCGCGAAGAAGCCGCTTCCCGACGAGAGCCTCACCTGTCTCGTCGCCGTCGCGCTCTACCAGCTCGATCACACGCGTGCGCCCCCTTTCGCGATCGTCGATCACGCGGTCAGCACCGCCGGCGCGATGGTGCGGCCCGCGGCGAAGGCGCTGGTCAACGCGCTCCTGCGGCGATACCTGCGCGAACGCGATGCGCTCAACGCCGCCGTGCGTGCCGATCCGATCGCGCGGTGGTCGTATCCGCGATGGTGGATCGACCGGGTCGCGCGCGAGTACCCGGAGCGGTGGGAAGCGATGCTCGAGGCTGGCAACGCCCGCCCGCCGCTCACGCTCAGGGTCAATCGCCGGACGACGACGCGCGAAGCGCTGCTCGCGCGATTCGCGCTCGCGGACATCGGCGCGGAAGCTTTGGGTGAGGCCGGAGTCATCGTCGATCCGCCGCGGCCGGTTGCGCAGCTTCCCGGATTCGCCGAGGGCGAATTCTCGGTGCAGGACTTGGGCGCGCAGCTCGCGGGGCCGCTCGCGGAGCTGGCCCCCGGACTGCGCGTGCTCGACGCTTGCGCGGCCCCCGGCGGAAAGACGACGCACATAGCGGAGCTCGCTGACGTCGAGCTCATCGCGATCGACATCGATGAAGCGAGGCTTGCCCGCGTGCGCGAGAATCTCGCGCGGCTGAAGCTCGCCAACGAGCGCACGCGAGTGATCAAGGCCGATGCCGGCGCGAGCGCGACATGGTGGGATGGCAATCCGTTCGATCGCATCGTCGCCGACGTGCCATGCACGGCCTCGGGCGTTGCCCGCCGCCACCCTGACGGCAAATGGCTGCGGCGCGAGGCGGACATCGCGGGCTTCGCGCGGCAGCAGGGGCGCATGCTCGACTCGCTGTGGCCTTGCCTCGCGCGCGGCGGCAAGCTGCTCTACGCAACGTGCTCGGTATTCTCCGACGAGAACGAGAGCGGCATCGCCGGATTCACCGCCCGCCACCCCGATGCGTTGCGCGAAACACTCACCTTCGCGCCGGAGATCGACTGCGAGGGGGGGCAACTCTTGCCATCGCTCCCTGGCGCCTGCCACAATCAGGACGGCTTCTATTACGCGCGCCTGCGCAAGGCCTGATTCGTGCCGACCCGCGGGCTCGCTCGGCACGTCACGGGTCACGCCAATCCTCGTCTCGGCGCCGCGCGTCCGCTTCCGCCCGCCCGCTTCCGCGCGTCGCCCACCGGCATGACCACTGCTTCCCACCTGGCCGAAACACGGCGCGCGCACCGCTTCCCTTCTTGGAAGCGCCTGGGGGCCTGTGTCGCCGGTGCGGTGCTCGCGCTCGTCTGCGCGCTGGGGTCCGCGGCAACGCAAGCCGACACGATCCAGGTGAACTCCGCCGAAGTGCGCGCCGAGGAAGACGGCTATTTCCTCAACGCGGATTTCGAGCTGTCGCTCAATCCGACGCTTGAGGAGGCGCTGCAGAAGGGCGTGCCGCTCTATTTCGTCCTCGAATTCGAGCTCACCCGGCCGCGCTGGTACTGGCTCGACGAGAAGGTGGCCGCCACCAGCACGCAGTACCGCGTCACGTACAACGCGCTGACCCGGCAATATCGGGTGTCGATCGGACTCCTCGCGCAAGGTTTCGCGACGCTGGAGGAAGTCGAGCATTTCCTCTCCCGCGTGACGTCGCGTGAAATCGCGCAGCGCGACCAGCTCGTCAAGGGAATGCGGTATGACGCGGCGGTGCGGCTGCGCCTCGACGTCAACCAGTTGCCGAAGCCGTTCCAGGTGAGCGCGCTCGCCTCGCGCGAATGGACACTGCAGTCTGAGTGGTACCGCTGGAGCTATACGCCGTGAGCGCGCGGGGCGAAGCCCAGGCCCGAAGGGCGCGTCCGCGCGCGATGGCGGGAGGCCGACGGCGCAGCCCGTCCGACTCTACTTCACTGCGCGGAGGCCGAGCCGTGAGCGCGCGGGGCGAAGCCCAGGACGCCCGCGCAAGCGGGGCGAAGCCCGGGCCCGAAGGGCGCGCACGCGAGCGGCGGCCGACAACGCAATGCCTCGCTGAAGGGCGCGTTCGCGAGGCGGGGACGTGAGCGGCCTCATCCCGTCGCGCGGCATGCGCTGGCTGCTGGTCGCCTTCGCGTGCGTGGCCGCCATCGCGCTGTTCCTCCTCGCGACCGCGACCGCCAACACGGATTTCTTCGCGCGGCGCTACGACCTCCTGCTCGTGCTCAACGGCGCGCTGGTCGTGCTGCTGATGCTGCTGGTCGGATTGCAACTCTGGCGACTCTACCGGAACCTGCGCGCGGGCGTCTTCGGTTCCCGGCTCGCGGTGCGCCTGGTGCTGCTGTTCGCGCTCGTCGCCGTGCTGCCGGGCGCTCTGGTTTACGCCGTCTCCGTCCAGTTTCTCGGCCGGAGCATCGAAAGCTGGTTCGACGTGCGCGTGGACCGCGCGCTCGAAGGGGGATTGAACCTCGGCCGCAATGCGGTCGACTATCTGCTGCGGGAGACGTCGAACAAGGCCTCGCAGCTCGCGTTGACCCTCGAGGAAGCCGGTCCGGGCGCCGCCGCCGCGCGTCTGCCGCGCGCCGCCGAGCAGGCCGGCGTCTACGAGGCGGCCCTTTATTCGGGTGCCGGCGCGATTCTCTCGGTCGCCGGCGTCGGCGGCGGGACGGCGCCTCCGGAGCCGCCCTCGGCGCAGGCGCTGCGGCGCGCTCGGTTGCAGCAGACGACGGCCGGATTCGAGCAGGCCGCCGACGGCGGTCTCGTGCTGCGCGTCGTCGTTCCGGTCAACAGCGACGACCGGCAGGAGCCGCTCAAGGTCCTGCAGGTCGTCGACCATGTGCCGAAATCGCTCGCGCAGGAAGTGGAAAAGGTGCAGGCCGGCGCGCGCGATTATCAGGAAATCTCGTTCACGCGCGCGTCGCTGAAGCGTCTTTACGCGACCACGCTGACCCTGACGCTGCTGCTCGCGCTCACGTCGGCGCTGGGGCTTGCCGTGGTGCTCTCCGAGCGCTTCGCGGCGCCGCTCGGACTGCTGGCCGAGGGAACGCGCGCAGTCGCGCAGGGCGATTTCACGCGGCGGCAGCCGGTCACCTCGAAGGACGAGCTCGGCGTGCTGACCGAGTCGTTCAACACGATGACGGCACAGCTCGCCGAAGCGCAGCAGAAGACCGAGGAGTCGCGCCGCGCAACCGAAACGACGCGCGCCTATCTCGAGAGCATCCTCGGCAACCTTTCCGCCGGCGTGCTCGCATTCGACGACCAGTACCGGCTGCGCACGGCCAATGCGAGCGCGGCGGTCATCCTGCAGCAGCCGCTCGCCGACCTCGTGGGGTTGACCATCGCCGAGTGGGGCGACCGCGTGCCAGAGCTGAAGACGTTTGCCGATGTCATCGCCAAGGGCTTCGAGGCGAGCCGGGACGGCGGATGGCAGAAGCAGGCCGAGCTGGGCGTCGCAAGCATGACCCGCGTCCTGCTGACGCGCGGCTCGCGGCTGCCCACCGAGCCGGTCGCGGGGTATGTCGTCGTGTTCGACGACGTCACCGACCTCGTGCAGGCGCAGCGCGACGCCGCGTGGGGGGAGGTCGCGCGCCGTCTCGCGCACGAGATCAAGAATCCGCTGACGCCGATCCAGCTCTCCGCCGAGCGGCTCGCGCTGAAGCTCGCGGGGAAGCTCGAGCCTCCCGAGCAGCAGACGCTCGAGCGGGGAACGCAGACGATCGTCGCGCAGGTCGGCGCGATGAAGCAGATGGTCGACGATTTCGCGATCTACGCGCGCCAGCAGCGCCCGGGCGCGATGCAGGCGATCGATCTCGGGGCGCTCTTGCAGGACGTGCTCGCCCTGTACGACAATCTGCGCCCGCAGGTGGCGCTGGCGCTGCCCGCCGAGCCCGCCTTCATCGAAGGCGAGCCAACACGGTTGCGGCAGGTCTTCCACAATCTCATCCAAAATGCCATCGACGCGCAGCACGAGGCGGCCGTACCGCAATTCGACATTTCGCTCTTCGCGCGGGACGACGAGATCGTGCTCGCGTTTGGCGATGCGGGAACGGGCTTTCCCGACGACCTCCTGCATCGCGCGTTCGAACCCTACGTGACGACCAAGGCGAAGGGGACGGGGCTCGGACTCGCCATCGTGCGCAAGATCGTCGACGAGCATCACGGCCGCATCGAGCTCGCGAACCGCGTTCCGCACGGCGCGCAGGTGACGCTCATCTTTCCGCGTGCCGGCGCGGCAGCGTAGGATAAGGACGCAATGGCCACAGCCAAGGAAATACTGATCGTCGACGACGAAGTCGGCATTCGCGAGCTCCTCTCGGAGATACTTCAGGACGAGGGTTACCGCGTGCACCTCGCGCAGAACGCGACCGAGGCGCGCTCGTACCGCGTGCGCGAAGCGCCGGCGCTCGTGCTGCTCGACATCTGGATGCCGGACACCGACGGCGTCACGCTGCTGCGCGAATGGGCCACGTCGGGTCAGCTGACGATGCCGGTGATCATGCTGTCCGGACACGGGACGATCGAGACCGCGGTCGAGGCGACCCGGATCGGCGCCTTCGATTTTCTCGAGAAGCCGGTCGGATTGCAGAAGCTCCTTGGCACGGTCGCGCGCGCATTGAAGACGGCGGCCGCCAAGGAGCCGCGGCGCGTGTCGCTGACAGCGCTCGGCAGCGGGGCTGCGATCCGCGACGTCGAGCGGCAGATCGAGATCCTGCTGGCGGGGCGCAAGCCGGTGCTGTTCGTCGGCGAGCCGGGGACGGGCCATGAGGCCGCAGCGCGCGCGCTGCACATTCCGGATGCGCCGAAGGTCGTGTTGCCCAACGGCGCGCGACTCGCCGCCAACCCGCTCGCGGTGCTCGACGAGGCCCGCGACGGGACGCTTTGCTGCGCCGAGATCGGGCAGTACTCGAAAGCCGAGCAGAAGGGGCTCGCGTTCCTGTTGCCGAAGCTCGAGCGGGCGAACGTCACCCTGGTATGCACGAGTGCCGAGGCGCTCGGAAATCTTGCCGCGGAAGGAAAATTCGATCCCGGATTGCTCGCCGCGCTCTCGGTGGGCGCGGTGATGCTGCCGCCCTTGCGCGCGCGGCGCGACGACATTCCGGCGCTGGTCGAGCGCTACTGGCGCGAGATCACCGCCGCGCAAAAGGACTCGGAGCGCGGCGGTGCGCGCACCGTCGTGCCGCTGGCGGCCCCGGCGCTCAGCGCGCTCTGCAACGCGTACTGGCCGGGCAACCTCGATCATCTGCAGAACGTCGTCGCGAATCTCGCGCTCAATGCCGGGGCGACGGAAATATCCTCCGATCACGTGAAGCGGCTGCTGGGCGAAGCCGCCGCCGCGAACCAGGCGGTCGCGCCGGAGATCACCGCGCGCTTCTTCGACCTGCCGCTACGGGAAGCGCGCGAGGCGTTCGAGCGCATCTACTTCGAGCAGCTGCTCGTCCGCGAGCAGAGCAACATGAGCCGGGTCGCCGAGCGTGCCGGGCTCGAGCGGACGCACCTCTACCGGAAGCTGAAGCAGCTCAACATCCGCTTCGCGCGCCGCGGCGAGGATGCCGGCAACGGCAGCTGAGCGCAAAAAAAGCCGGCGCCCGCAGGCGCCGGCTCGGCATCAGCGCGGGATCAGAGCGCGCCTATCTCGGCGCGCATCGATTTCAGTGCCTTGCTCTCGATCTGGCGGATCCGCTCGGCGGATACGCCATATTCGTCGGCGAGATCCTGCAGCGTTGCGGGGTCATCCTCGCGCAGCCAGCGCGCCTCGATGATCCGGCGGCTGCGCGGGTCGAGCTTCGCGATCGCGGTCGTGAGGCCGGCAGTTCGATTCTCGGCCGTCTGCTTGCGCTCGAGGATCTGCGCCGGCTCGTCCTCGCGGTCGGTGAGATAGGCGATCGGCGCCATCGAATAGCCGTCTTCGTCGGGCTGCGGGTCGAGCGTCACGTCGCGGCCGGAGAGCCGCGTCTCCATCTCGACCACCTCTTCGGGCTTCACGCGGAGCTCCGTCGCAATCGCGCGCGCTTCGGCCGGCGTCAGCGTCGCCGCGCGCGTTTTCATGCTGCGCAGGTTGAAGAAGAGCTTGCGTTGTGCCTTGGTCGTCGCGACCTTGACGAGCCGCCAGTTGCGCAGGATGTATTCGTGGATCTCGGCACGGATCCAGTGCAGCGCGAAGGACACGAGCCGGACGCCCCGCTCGGGATCGAATCGGCGCACGGCCTTCATGAGTCCGATGTTGCCTTCCTGGATGAGATCGGCCTGCGGCAGCCCGTAGCCCACGTAATTGCGGCTCACCGAGACGACCAGCCGCAGGTGCGACAGCACGAGCGCTCGCGCGGCGTCGACGTCGTTGTCGCGCTGCAGGCGCCGCCCGAGGTCGGTCTCCTGCTCCGCGGTCAGCAGCGGAAAGCGGTTGACGGCCTGAATGTAGTGATCGAGGCTCCCGAGCGATGCGGGGGTCGGGAAAGCCAGCGTGGCACCGGACATCTGCGATCTCCTTTTTCGGGGTGGTTTGAAACGGCCGCTCTTCGCACCGCTCCACCAGCCCGCCTCAGTTTAGCACTCCGGCAATGAGAGTGCCAAAGGTGGGGGTTAGTTCCCGAGGATATTGGTCGGGTATGTCGCTTTCTTACCCTTGCTCGCTGGCCTCGCCGCGGCCAAGGCCCGCCTGCGCATCAGCAGCCGGGCTTTGCATGCCGGCAGTCCCTGAAGCGCAAATTGCTGAAGTGGGCGCTCACATTTTGAATTGACGGTTTTCAGTGTTTCCACGGCTGGCGGTGCCGGCACCCGCCCGCCGCGCTCCTTAGCCGACCAGCGCTGCGACGAAATCGGCCGCGACAAACGGTTTGAGGTCCTCGATTCCTTCGCCCACGCCAATGAATCGGATGGGCACCGGATGCTCGCGGGCGATCGCGGCCACGACCCCGCCCTTGGCGGTGCCGTCGAGCTTGGTCAGCACGAGGCCGGTGAGCGACAACGCGTCGTCGAACGCCCGCACCTGCGCGAGGGCGTTCTGGCCGGTGCCGGCGTCGAGCACCAGCAGCGTCTCGTGGGGCGCCGTCGGGTCGGCCTTGCGAATCACCCGCTGCACCTTGCGGATCTCGTCCATCAGATTGAGTTGCGTGGGCAGCCGCCCGGCCGTGTCGGCCAGCACGATGTCAATGCCGCGCGCTTTAGCGGCCGCGATCGCGTCGAACATCACCGCGGCAGGATCGCCACCCTGTTGCGCGACGATCGCGACGCCGTTGCGCTCGCCCCAGGCGGTGAGCTGCTCGCGCGCCGCCGCCCGGAAGGTGTCGCCGGCCGCGAGCAGCACCGAATGCCCCTGCATCTGAAAATACCGGGCGAGCTTGCCGATCGACGTCGTCTTGCCGGCGCCGTTGACGCCCGCCAGCATGATCACGAAGGGTCGCGCATCCGACACGACCAGCGGCGCCTCGAGCGGGCGCAGCAGATCGGTGAGTCCGCCGCGCAGCAAGGCGTACACGTCGGCATCGCTGCTGCGCTTGAAGCGCGCGCGCAGATCGGCGAGCAGCCATTCGGTCGCGTCGACACCACAATCGGCGCCGATCAGCGCGGATTCGATGGCGTCCTGCGTCGTGTCGTCGAGCGTGTTTCGCCGAAGCGCGCCGCCCAGCGCCGCCGAGATCCGCTCACGCGAGCGGGTAAGCCCATCCTTCAGCCGCTCGGCCCACGGACGGGAATCCTCAGCGGGCGATTTGCGCGAAAAGAGGTCGAACATCGGTGGGAAAATCGAACGGGCGCCGGCGGCGGATCGTACGCCGGACGGCGCAGGCTGACACGAAGCTATAATTTTACCCGCCGCGAGCACGGCCGTCCCCCGGACGGCGCCCTGGAGACTCCGGCGGATGTCCGTGCCAGCCGGAGAACGCCGTGGCCACGCCCCATGCGAACCGCATCCGCATCATCGGCGGCGCGATGCGAGGCCGGACGATCCGGTTTCCCGAGGCGGCGGGATTGCGCCCGACTCCCGACCGGGTGCGCGAGACGCTGTTCAACTGGCTGGGGCAGGAGCTGACCGGCAAGCGCTGCCTCGACCTCTATGCGGGGACCGGCGCGCTGTCGCTCGAAGCGGCGTCGCGCGGCGCGGCCCTGTGTGTCGCGGTCGACAGCAATCGGTTGCTGATCGAGGCGCTGCGCGCCACGGCTGCAGGGATCGGCGCTCAGGCACTCGAAACGCACATCGCCGATGCAAAAACGTTCATCGGGCGGGAAAGACGCGACTTCGACGTCGTGTTTCTCGATCCGCCGTTTCGCGAGGACCCGTGGCCGTGGCTTCTGCCTGCCTGTGCCGGGCGTGCCGCTCCCGGCGCATTCGTCTATGCCGAAGCGCCGGCGCCGCTCGCGCCGCCGCCCGGACTGCTGCCTTGGCGCCGCGACAAGGCAGGGCAGGTGCATTATCATCTTTTCGTCAAGCCGGACTGAGGCGTCGCGGTCGCCATTTCGCGCACGTTTGCGGCTTTCGATTCCCCGCACTTTCCGCAAGGCTGCCGCCGAAGCATGCTCAAGGTCGTCTATCCGGGCACGTTCGACCCCTTCACCCGCGGGCACGAGGACCTCGTGCGTCGGGCGGCCAAGCTGTTCGACCGGGTCGTGGTCGGCGTCGCCGACAGCGAGTCGAAGGGCCCTTACTTCACGACGGTCGAGCGCGTCGACATGGCACGCGCCGCGCTCGCGGCCTACGGCAATGTCGAAGTCATGCCGTTCTCGTCGCTGCTGATGGAGTTCGTCCAGGCGCAAGGCGCACGTGCGATCCTGCGCGGCCTGCGCGCCGTGTCCGACTTCGAGTATGAATTCCAGATGGCGGGAATGAACCGGAACCTCTATCCGGAGGTCGAAACGCTCTTCCTGACGCCGTCGGAGCAGTACATGTTCATTTCCGCCACCATCGTGCGTGAAATCGCCCGCTTCGGCGGCGACGTTTCCGCGTTCGTGTCGCCGCCGGTGCTCGCCCGGCTGAAGGCGCGCTTCAGTGCCGGCGAGGGCTAGGCGAATCGGAGCACGTCATGGCCCTGATGATCACCGACGAGTGCATCAACTGCGACGTCTGCGAGCCCGAGTGCCCGAACGAGGCGATCTCGCAGGGTGCGGAGATCTACGTGATCGATCCGAAGAAATGCACCGAGTGCGTCGGGCATTTCGACACGCCGCAGTGCGTCGAGGTCTGTCCGGTCGACTGCATTCCGGTGGACCCCGACCACGTTGAATCGAAGGACGCGCTGCGCCTCAAGTACGAGGGGCTGATGGCGGTGAAGGTGATCGAGCGCTGATCGTCTGGCGCCGCGCGTGAAAGGGCGTTGCGCGCGGGGCCGCGCCGCGAGACGACCGGGCGCCGCGCGCTAGCCGTTCGCGGCCAGCGGCAGCGCCTCGGGGTTCTGGACGATGGCGTCGATCCCTGCCACCTCGCGCTTGAGCTCGCGCACTTCGCTGGCGAGCGCCTCTTCCTGCTGCCGGAGCTCGATCACGCGCTCCTCGAGCTCGTCGCTCGCGCGGTGGATCCGCTTGATGCTGTCGAGCCGCCGGCGCAGCTGCAGGTGGTGCTCCTTCACCTGCGTCTCGAGCGGCGACATCACCGCCTTCAACCAGCTCTCGACATCGCGGTTGGCGATGTTGTAGACGTGCTTAACGCGCGACGCGATGGTCTCGAAGAACCGCTTCATCAGCGCGTACTTAGCCTTGCTGACCATGTTCCACAGCGTGTTGAAATGCTGGTTGTACGCGCGCTCGAGCCGGTCGACCTCCTTCTGGTACTTCAGCATCGAGAACGGCGGCGGCGAATAGCGCTCGAGGCCCTGCTCCTTCGCGAAGCGCGTGTACATCGCCTGCATCAGGTCGTGGATCTCGGCGGAGCGGCGCGCGGCTTCCTCGAAATCGCGCCGGATCGTGCCGAAGAACTCCGTCATCGCCGTGCGCATTCCCCGCGTGAACGGGCTGTCCTCGATGCTCCGGCGGGTGCGCCCCGCGTTGACACGCAACGCATCGAGGCCGATGACGTCGAGGAGATGTGTGGTCTGCTGCGTGTACACCGTGCGCAGAGCGGTGTAGCGCTGCAGCCCGCGCTCGAACTTTTCCTTCTCGTCCTTCACACGGTTCATCATGTGCAGGACGACATCCTGGTTCTTGCCGCGCAGCGCGCGGAGCTCGGTCAGCTGCTCGGCGATGCCGTTCTGGCGCGCGTCGAGCAGCGCCCGGACGTTGGCCGCGAGCGCGCGAACCTCCGCCTGCGTCGCCGCGCCGACGATGTCGCGCTTGGCCGGAATGAGCTTGCGCGACAGTGCGTCCTCGAGCGCCGGCAGGCGGCTCTTCTCGAGCAGCGCGTCGTCGCCGTTGACCTTGGCGAGCAGGCCCTTCTGCGCGGTGACTGCGAACACCTGGGTTGGCGGAATGCCGAGGAGCTTCGCCGACGACTTCACCTGACGGTCGATCTCGGCTTCGACCTCGTCGTCGTTCTTGAGCTCGTCCCACAGGCCGTCGATCTTGTTCAGGATCACGATGCGGCCGGCCCGCGTCGACGGGTCGTCGCCCGCGAGGTGCTGGTTCCACACATCGAGGTCGGTCTTGGTCACGCCGGCGTCGGCCGCAAGGATGAACAGCACGGCGTGCGCGTTGGGGAGCAGGTTGAGCGTGAGCTCCGGCTCGGTGCCGATCGCGTTGAGACCCGGCGTGTCGAGAATGACGAGGCCCTGCTGCAGCAGCGGGTGCGGGAAATTGATCACCGCGTGGCGCCAGCACGGGATCTCGACCGCGCCTTCTCCGGCCGCGTCGAGCCTTGTCAGGAAATCCTCGTCGCCATGGAGCCCGTATTTCCGCGCGAGGCCGACCGGAACATGCTTCACCTGCGACACGCGGGCGAGCGCCTCGCTCATCCGGTCCGCCGAGGACAGGTCGAGCGGAATCGTCACCCATTCGTCGGCGTAATTCTTGAATTCGGTGACGGTCGCGTCCTTGAGGCGCGTCTCGATCGGCAGCAGCCGTATCGACGGCGCCCGCGTCGCGTCGTAGAGGAGCTCGGTCGGGCACATCGTCGTCCGCCCGGCCGACGAAGGCAGCAGCCGCTGGCCGAAGTCGGCGAAAAAGATCGCGTTGATGAGCTCGGACTTGCCGCGCGAGAATTCCGCGACGAAGGCGACGACGAGCTTGTCCTGGTGCAACCGCTCGAGGAGCTCCTGGACTTTCTGATCGATCTGAGCGTCGGCGAGGTCCTGCTGCGTCAGCCACTCGTGCAGGCCGGAGATGCCCGCCGACAGGCGACGCCGCCAGTCGCCGTAGGCTTCGAAATGCGCGGCGAGCTCGCGCGACGCGTGGACGTGGGGTTCCTGCAAGATCATGGTGGGGTCGGATCAGCGCCGGCTTCGCGGCCGGCGGGAATTATTACAGGTTGAGAAGCACAACGTGTGCCGAATCGACCCCATGAAGCCCCGGGGGCTGGGCGAGGGGCGGGTCAACGCTGGCACCGGGGGCAGTAAGTCGTGGCACGGCCGCCCAGACGGACCGATTTTGTTGCGCTGCCGCAAATGCGGCAGTCGAGCCCCTCGCGGCCGTAGACGAAATATTCGAGCTGAAAGTAGCCGGGCGCGCCGTCGCTGTCGACGAAGTCGCGCAGCGTCGATCCGCCCTTCGCGATCGCGTCGCGCAACGTGGCCCGGATCGCCGCGACGAGGGTGTCCTGCCGTGTACGTGACACGCGATGCGCGGGCGTGGTCGGGCGGATGCCGGCGCGAAAGAGCGATTCGTTCGCGTAGATGTTGCCGACCCCGGCGACGATCTCGTTGTTCATGATCGCGAGTTTGATCGGCGTCGTGCGCCCGCGGAGCGCGGTCCACAGGTATTCCCCGTCGAAGCTCCGCGAAAGCGGCTCGGGGCCGAGCCGGGCGAGAAGCGGATGCGCGTCGCTCGGAGGAGGAAGCCAGAGCATCGCGCCGAAGCGCCGCGGGTCGCGGTAGCGCAGCGTCATTCCCGAATCGAGCCTCATGTCGAAATGATCGTGCGCCTGGCGCGGCGGCACGCGCGCGAACGCGCGAAGGCTTCCGGTCATGCCGAGATGCACCAGCAGCGTGTCCTCGCCGAGCCGGAACAGAAGATATTTGCTGCGCCGTTCGACGCGCTCGATCCTCCGGCCGGCGATCGCGCGCGGGAGCGTCAGGGGAACCGGCCAGCGCAATCGGCGGTCGTAGATGATGAGCGCGTCGACCCGGCTGCCTTCGACGTGCGGCGCCAATCCGCGGCGGGTGATTTCGACTTCGGGCAGTTCGGGCATCGGGGTCGAGCGACGGCCCTGGGAAGGCGCCGCGGATCGAGAATTGTTGCGTCGCCGAATATATCCTAAGATGGTCCTCCCGCCGGACTCGGAACACGGGGGAGAGCCCCGCCCGATCCGTCGAAACGAAGCGTCAGAGGTCCATCTTGTCCCATTTTCGTCATTTGCTCCCCGCCACCTTCGTCGCGGGGCTTCTCGCCCTTCCCGGATTGGCCGCGGGTCAAGCGGGCTCGCCGGGCGGTGCGCCGCCGCCCGCCAAAGCGGTCTCGCCGCAGGACGATCTCCTCACGGCCGAGATCATGTACAAGGTGCTCGTCGGCGAGATCGCCCTGCAACGGGGAGAGCCGGCACAAGCGACTCGCGCCTACATCGAGGCGGCGAAGGACGCGCGCGATCCGGCGCTCGCGCGCCGCGCCACCGAGATCGCGATCGCGGCGAGGACGCGTGGCCTGGCGCTCGAAGCGTCGCGCCTGTGGAGTGAGCTCGACCCCACGGCCGAGCGCCCGAAGCAACTGGCGGCGACGCTCGCCGCCGCGGGAGGCGCAAGCTCGCTCGAGGCGCTCGGCACGGCCGACCTCAAGGCCGAGCTCGAACGCGTGTTCGCGGACAGCGCCGCCCAGGGCGCTCCGCTGGGCGACGCGTTTCTACAGCTCAACCGACTGGTCGCGCACGAGCCCGACAAGGCCGCGATGCTGAAGCTGATCGAAGCCGTCGCAAAGCCCTACCAGAATCTGCCCGAGGCGCATTTCGCGGTGGCGCTCGCCGCGTTCAACACCGGCCTCGCCGACATGACGACGAGCGCCACGGCGATGCAGGAAATCGACCGCGCGCTGGCGCTCAAGCCCGGCTGGGAGCGGGCAGCGCTGCTCAAGGCGGAGATCCTCGCCAAGCGCTCGCCAAAGGAAGCGGTGGCGTACCTCGAGCTGTTCCTCAAGGCGCATCCCGATTCAAAGGCGGCGGTCGGATCGCTGGCGCAGTTCTACGTCGAGCAGAAGCGCTACACCGACGCGCGCACGCTGTTCGAGGGGCTCCGCGACACCGACAAGGACAACCTCGATTACACGTTCGCGGTGGCGGCGCTTTCGGTGCAGCTCAAGGATTGGGCGACGGCCGAGACCCTGTTCGACGAGTTGAAGAGGGCCGACTACGGCGACAACGGCGCGGTCGAGCTCTACCTCGCCCAGATCGCCGAGGAGACCGGCCGCTACGAGCAGGCCTTCGAGCGCTACAGCACGGTACCCGACGGCGATCGCGCGTGGGTCGCCAAACTCCGCGCCGCGGCGATGCTCGCCAAACAGGGGAAGGTCGACGCCGCGCGCCGCTACCTTGCCGATCTCCCGGCGGTGACGATCGAGCAGCGCGCGCAGGTCATCCAGGCCGATGCGCAGATCCTGCGCGACGCGGGAGACGCGGCGGCGGCCTACGCCGTGCTCGCCAAGGCGCTCGCGGAGCAGCCTGACCAGCCCGATTTTCTCTACGACAGCGCGATGGTCGCGGAGAAGATCGACAAGCTCGACGTCGTCGAGGCGAATCTGACGCGACTGATCGCATTGCAGCCCGCCAACGCGCAGGCGCTGAACGCGCTGGGCTACACGCTCGTCGACCGGACGACGCGCACGGCCGAGGGCCTGGCCCTGATCGAACGCGCGTACAAGCTCTCGCCGGACGACCCGTTCATCCTCGACAGCATGGGATGGGCGAGCTTCCGCGCCGGCAAACTGGACGACGCCGAAAATTATCTGCGGCGCGCGCTGGCCGAGCGCCCGGACCCCGAAATCGCCGCGCACCTCGGCGAAGTGCTGTGGGCCCGCGGCGAGCGCGCCCGCGCCCAGGAGGTCTGGGAGGCTCAATTGAGGGCGACTCCGGACAACCCCGTTCTGCTCGACACGGTCCGCAGGCTCTCCCGCTGACCGGTCGCGTGCATCGCGCGGCGACGTTCGCGCTGTTGGCTGCCGCGCTCGTCGTCACCGGCTGCGCGACGCCGCCGGTCGCGCGGACACCGCAGCGCGCCGCGGGCGACGCGCCCTTCACCGTGGAGGGACGCCTTTCGGCGCGACGCGGCAACGAGGCGTTCAGCGGCAATTTCCAGTGGACTCACGCTCCGCCGTCCGACGCGCTCGTCGTCACGTCGCCGATGGGGCAGCAGATCGCGGAGATCACCGGCGATTCGAGCGCCGGGCGCGTCGAAGTCCGCGGCGCGAATGGCGTGCGCGACGAGGCCGCCGATTGGGCGACGCTGACCGAGCGAACGCTGGGCGCGCCCGTGCCCGTCGATGGGCTCGCGGTCTGGATGCAGGGCTTGGTCCAGCCCGATACGCCGCACGACCAGGAGCGCGACGCGGCGGGGCGCGTGTCGCTGCTGCGCCAGGATGGCTGGCAGGTCGCCTATGGCTATGCGGATGCGACCTCGGCGCGCCCGGTGCGCTTGAGCCTCACGCGCGCCGACATCGAAGTAAGAATCGTCGTGGATCGATGGCAGTGAAGGCGCGGCGCTGGCGCGTCGCGGCGCGCGCGGCGACAATCGCGCGATGAAATCGATCGTGGTGGCCGCTCCGGCCAAGATCAATCTGTTTCTGCACATCACCGGGCGGCGCGCCGACGGCTACCACTCGCTGGAAACGCTGTTCGCCGCGATCGATCTTGCCGACACGGTTTCGCTTTCGGTGCGCGCGGACGGAGCCATCCGGCGCACGCAGGATCTCCCCGGCGTCGCGGCGGCCGACGACCTCGTCGTAAGGGCCGCGCACGCGCTGCAGAACGCCACGCGCTCGCCGCTCGGCGCCGACATCGCGGTCACCAAGCGCATCCCGCTGGGCGGCGGCCTGGGCGGAGGCAGCTCCGACGCGGCCTCGGTCCTGCTGGCCCTCAATCGCCTCTGGGAGACACGGCTCGCGCGCGCGGACCTCGCGCTCATCGGACGCGGCCTCGGCGCCGACGTGCCGTTCTTCCTGGAATCGAAGCCGGCGCTCGCGCGAGGCATCGGCAACGTGCTCGTGCCCGTCACGCTGCCCGCGTGCTGGATCGCGCTCGTCGTGCCCCCGATTGCAATCGAGACAGGTCCGATTTTCGCCGCGCCGGAATTGACACGAAACACGCCGTCGGCGAAAATAGAAATCTTTTCCGAGGGTTACGGCCGTAACGACCTTCAACCCGTCGCGCTCGCGCGCTTTCCCGACGTCGCCATTGCGCTCACGGAACTCGCTACGCATTCGCGTGCCGCGCGCATGACGGGCTCCGGCAGTTGCGTTTTTGCGGCATTTGCATCGGAACACGAGGCGCGCGCGGCAGTCGCGGTGCGCGCACCGGGCACCCAGGGTATCGTGGCCCGCACGCTCGCGCGCCATCCGCTCGCGTCGTTCGGATGACCCCGGACGGGAGTCGGCGCGGAATTTGGGCCACAATGCATTCGCAGGCTTTCCGCTGGGGAGTCGCCAAGTTGGTTAAGGCACCGGATTTTGATTCCGGCATTCGAAGGTTCGAATCCTTCCTCCCCAGCCATATCACACGCGCTCGGTCAGAGATGGCCGAGCGCTTTTCTTTTGGTGTGACGCAGCGGGAGAATTCAGTTCTCTCGGGCTCGGACGCCGCGAGTCGCGCAAGGTCTCTTCCGAGTATTCCGAGGCCTCGGTGCGGCCTACTCCGGGCTGCGTTCTAAGGTACTTGGCTCGGGATACCAGGCACCGGAAACCGGTGCCGCGAGGGAGCTCAGACCGACCGTATGGAATTGTCGAGAAATATTACATTCGCTGGCGAAAGCCTTCGGCGACGGCAATTTGTGCAGAAATCAATCGATAGAAATCAATAACTTAAAATTTTGAGTGAAGTAAGGTGCGTTTCTTGCTGCCGTTTTCTCCTTGCCTCGACGACGCAATCGAGCGGGCTTGCTTGCGATGAGGTATCGCTTGCGGTGGCCCGCTGAATATTCTTCCACGCAAGGGACGGGCGCAGAATCATGTCAAACAAGACACAGTTATGGCTCAGCGCACTCGCTGCGCTTGCGTTTGCAACGGTAGGCAGTCCGGCGCAAGCAGGGATTTGGAGCGCGCAGTACGATCCCCCCCAATATATCGGTACCGGGACCTTCGATGTCGCAGACATTTGCTTGTCCACCGACGGCGTGCATGTGCAAAGCGACATCGTCGGGTGTGCCATTCAGATAATAGGGAACGTTTCGACCACGCCGTCGGTCGACTTTGCTTCGATTCTCCCTGTTGCTCTTTGCCCGTCCTGCACGTTTGACGTTTTCGGGGGAGCTTTCGTAGGGATCAATACCGGCGTCATTGGCCCTCTTGATGTTGGCGCCAACACTTTCTGGTTTGAGTTCGTGGCGACCGGCGACGCGTCGAACGTCAACAACGTTGTCAATTTTTACGATCACTGCAGTTTTGACGGTAAATATTTCTGCGGCGACCCCACTTATAGTGCAACCGACGGTGTGGTGTTCTCGCGCGTGCCCGAGCCGGGTTCGCTCGTCCTGATGTTGGGTGCGCTCGGGGCGGGCTGGTGGGTGCGCCGGCGCAAAACCGCAGCCTAATCTTCTCGAAATCGGGCTGGGCCCCTGTCGGTCACGACAGGGGCTTTGCATTTCCAATCCTCGGCCCTTGTTGGTGGCGTACGCGCCTGTCCGCCGTTGACGTTCGCAGTAGCAGGGTCATCAATGCCCAGAGGGCGACGACGAGTCGTTACCCACCACTGCTTGATCTGCGCTGCCTTTTCACGCGGACGCGTCGCCGCAAGGACGAGGCGCGACACGAGCGCGCCGCGGCGGTAGGTTCAAGCCGTCACGGCAGCGGCAGACGTCGATTCCAGCGCGCACTCGACGGCATCGTCGAGCGCCCATTTCTGGCCTTCTGACCACGCTGCGCTGAAAGCAGTCTCGCCGAGGGCCGCGCGCACTTCATCGATGTCCCGCTGCCGCTTCGGTTCGTCGCGCCGCGACCGTTGGAGTGTCAGGGCTGCGCGAATGGACGTAGTCGCCGCTTGCAGTCGCACGGCGCCGTCGGGCTGTCCCCCGGCATGCAGGAGCACCGCGTAGTCCTCGAGGCAATCGAGTTCCTCGGCGCGCATTTCGAGCGCATGGAACGAGCGAAGCGCCTCGGCCAGCCGTTTGCGCGCCAAGTCCCGGTCGCCACGGGCAATGTCGGTTTTCCCGAGGCACCAGAGCGCGATCGACTCGTTGCGCTTGTCTTCGGCATCCCGACTGACCTTGAGCGAACGCGCGAACCGCGCCTGCGCGGCCTGCAGATCGCCTGTCGCGAGGTCGATCTCGCCCAGATTGCGCTCGCACTCGCTTTCGATCTCCTGATGCTTGAGGCTTTGCGCGAGCACCAGACACTGCTCGAAATGCTCTCGGGCCTTCGCATCGTCGGGCAGTTGCATGCAGATTTCTCCGAGATGGAGAAGTCCGTCCGCCTCGCCGAGCTTGTTGCCAATCTCACGAAACGTGCCGAGGGCTTCCTCTGCGCGCTCGCGGGCCATTGCCGTGTCGCCTTGTTGCAGGTGCGCCAGCGCGAGCGTGGACAGCGTGCCCGCAGTTTCGCGCGGGTCGCCCAGGCGTCGGCGCAGCGCAAGGCATTCCGTCAGCATCGACATCGCCCCGGCGAGGTCGCCCTGCCTCGTCGCCAGCGCGCCTCCCACGTAAAGCGCGTGGCAACGGGCGATGTCCGGGAGCCCCGAGAGGCCGAGCGCCGCCTGGATATTGTTGCGGGCCTCGGTCAGATAACCGCGCAGGATGCGGAAATTCAGCAGCGCAACTTCGAACTTGACGGCGATCACCGGGTCTACCCCGCCGGCAAGAGCCACCGCGATGGCAGCGCGCAAGTTGTCGAGCTCGACTTCCAGGCGCCGCGTCCATTGTCCCCCCTCCGGTCCCTGCAGTTTCGCGCGCCCCGTCTTGGCAATGCCAAGGAAATAATCGCAGTGCCGCGCCGCGGTCGCCGCGACATCGTCACGCTGTTCCAGGCGCTGCTGCGCGACCTCCCGGATCGTCTCGAGCATCCCATAGCGTTGTTTGGTCAGGTGCTCATGGGCGAACTCGCGGATCGTCTCCAGCAGTCCGTACCGCGCACCGCCGCGCTCATGCTCGAACATCACCAACGACTTGTCGACCAGGGAAGTCACCAGATCGAGGATATCGTCGGGCGCGAGCGGCTCTGCGCCGCAGACCACCTCCGCCGCCGCCAGGTCGAAGCCGCCGGCGAAGACGCTCAACCGGTCGAGAACGATCTGCTCGCTTTCCTGCAGAAGATCGTACGACCAATTCACCAGCGCACGCAGCGTCTGCTGGCGCTCCAAAGCGACGCGGCTGCCGCCGGTCAGCAGCTTGAACCGGTCGTGCAGGCGCTCGTTGATCTGCGCGACCGACATCGATCGCATCCGAGCGGCGGCGAGCTCCAGCGCAAGCGGAATTCCGTCTAGCCGGGCGCACAGTTCGGCAACGGCCGGCGCCTCCTCGTCCGAGACCGAGAAGGCGGGCTTCTGCAACCGCGTCCGCTCGACGAACAACTGCACGGCGTCGGATCGCAACAGGCTTTCCACCCCCGCGGTGGCATCGGGGACTCGAAGCGGAAGCACCGGATATGTTTGCTCGCCCCGGATATGCAACGCCTCCCGGCTCGTGGCGAGGATGCGGAGCTTGGGCGCAGCTTGCAGCAGCACGTCGGCCAAGCTTGCACAGGCGCTGACCAAGTGTTCGCAATTGTCGACGATCAACAGCAGCTGGCGTTCCTTGATCTGGGCACACAATGTCTGCACCAGCGGCTTGCCGGCCTCTTCGCGCACGCCCAAGACCTGCGCCGCGATGTTCGTCACCAGCGACGCGTCCTTGATCGGAGCGAGATCGACGAACCAGACGCCGTCCGCATATTGCTCCAGCACGTCGGCACCGATCTGCAGCGACAGACGGGTCTTGCCCAATCCGCCCATGCCCAGAAGCGTGAGCAGCCGTGTCTTCGCGAGCAACGCTTTCGCTTCGATGAGCTCGCGCTCGCGCCCGATGAACGAGGTCATCTGCTGCGGCAGATTGTTGGGCGTCGCTTCGAGCGAGCGCAGCGCCGGAAAATCCTGCCGCAATTGCGGATGCACGAGCTGGTACACCCGCTCGGACGTCGCCAGGTCCCGCAGTCGCACTGCTCCGAGATCACGCAGCGTGACCATCGATGGGAGGCGGTCGTTGACGCCGTCGGCGACGGCCTGGGAAACCAGTACCTGTCCCCCGTGCGCCGCCTTCATGATCCGCGCTGCCCGGTTGACCGCGCTGCCGAAAAGATCGTCGTCCCGGCGCTCGACCATGCCGAGGTGCAGCCCGGCGCGCACCCGGAGGGGAATCGTCGCCGTTGCCAGGTTTTCGAGCGTTTGCTGTAGCAATGCGGTGGCGTTCAACGCGTCCACTGGGTCGCTGAACGCGGCGTACATGCCGTCGCCCGTCATCTTGACGACGATGCCATGGTTCCTCTCAACAGCGGCTCGCGACGCAGCATCGTGGGCCGCGAGAGCGCGCGACATCTCCTCCCCATGCTGCTCCCACAGGCGGGCGCTTCCCTCAATATCGGTGAAGAGGAGAGTGGTAACGCCGGTCGATCCCTGCACGCGCTGACCTTTCACGGCTGGCCGCAATCCAAAACTGCACTCTACTGCCGCACCCAGTGGCTGCCAATCGGGAATATTCACGTGCCGGGGCGGAAGGCGCGGCACGTTGCCGGCTGGCGACAACAGGCGACCCCCGCCTGAACCGCCCCGGAGCATACCTCCCGGCCTCGGTCCGGGCCGCTCCGTCGACGCTTTCCACCGCGTGCGACGCCGCGTGTCACCGCGTCGCCGCGGACGTAGGCCGGCATCGGTCTGCAATCGTCAGGCAGCCGGCGCGCGCAGGCGCCGGCCCAGCGAAACTATCGACAACCCGGATTACGTCTTGCGTAGGGGAGCACTGGGAACGCGTTCGCTCGCCGAGGTGTGCTTTCCGCTGGGACGCGCGGGGGCACCTGGCGGCAAGCATGAGGAGAAAACTGGAACAAAACGGGGAAAGGCAAGCCATTGAATGCGCTATCATTGGCACCCCTGATTACCTCCGGATTTCTCGCCGTGCGCGATTTTGATTCCGGCATTCGAAGGTTCGAATCCTTCCTTCCCGGTCGTTCGACGATGGGCGGACCGTCGCACGCCGGCGACCGGCCCTGACCTTCCGGGTTCCCATGGCTCTCGAGCGGATGCGAATCTTCACGGGCAACGCGAACCCGCGGCTCGCCGAGGCCGTCTGCCGCCATCTCAACATCAGCCTCGGACGCTGCGTGGTCGGCCAGTTTTCCGATGGCGAAGTGATGGTCGAGCTCCTCGAGAACGTGCGCGGCCGCGACGTCTTCATCCTCCAGTCGACCTGCGCGCCGACCAACGACAGCCTGATGGAGATCCTGGTGATGGCCGATGCGCTGAAGCGCGCGTCGGCGGGACGCATCACTGCCGCGATCCCGTACTTCGGCTACGCGCGGCAGGACCGCCGCCCGCGCTCGGCGCGCGTTCCGATTTCGGCGAAGGTCGTGGCCGACACGATCGCGACGGTCGGCGTGCACCGCGTGATGGTGATGGACCTGCACGCCGACCAGATTCAGGGATTCTTCAATATTCCGGTCGACAACATCTACGCGACGCCGATCCTGCTGGGCGACCTGTGGAAGCAGAACTACGACGACTTGCTCGTCGTGTCACCCGACGTCGGCGGCGTCGTGCGCGCGCGGGCCATCGCGAAGCGGCTCGACTCCGATCTCGCGATCATCGACAAGCGGCGCCCGCGCGCGAACGTCTCCGAGGTGATGAACATCATCGGCGACGTCGCCGGACGCACCTGCGTGATCATGGACGACATCGTCGACACCGCGAACACGCTGTGCAAGGCCGCCTCGGCGCTGAAGGAGCATGGCGCGAAGAAGGTCGTCGCGTACTGCACGCACCCGGTGCTCTCCGGCGGCGCCGTGCCGCGCATCGCCGCCTCGGAGCTGGACGAGATCGTCGTCACCGACACGATTCCGCTGTCGGAGGAGGCGAAAGCGTGCTCGCGCATCCGCCAGCTCTCGTGCGCGCAGCTTCTCGCCGAGACGATGACGCGCGTCTCGAACGAGGAATCGGTGAGCTCGCTGTTCACTGAGTAGCGGCACACGACAGACCGCAATCTCGTTGCGCGGGCGCCGCGCGCATCACCGAAAGACGCCATTGCCATGAGCAATCCGCTTTCCCACGACCTGAAAGGCCGCGCGGTGCTGATCACGGGCGCGTCGACCGGCATCGGCGCCGCCGCCGCGCGCGCGTTCGCGGCGCAGGGCGCGCGCGTCGCGATTCATTACCATTCGAGCGCGGCCGCGGCCGAGGCGCTGGCCGCCGAAATCGGCGCTGCCGGAGGCGAGGCGTTCACTGTCGCCGGCGATTTCAACGTGTCCGCCGAGGTGCGCGACGTGGTCGAGCGCTCCGCGCAGCGCCTGGGGGGCCTCGACGTGCTCGTCAACAATGCGGGCGGCCTCGTGGCACGCGTACCGGTGCCGGATACGACAGACGCGTTCTTCGACGACGTCATCAATCTCAACGTCCGCTCGCTCGTCGTCGCCTGCGCCGCGGCGCTGCCGCATCTCAGGCGCGCCGGCGGCGGCTCGATCATCAACGTGACCAGCGTCGCTGCGCGCAACGGCGGCGGCGGTGGCGCGACGATGTACGCGGCGGCGAAGGGCTTCGTCAGCACGTTCACGCACGGTCTCGCGAAGGAGGTCGTCAAGGACGGCATCCGCGTCAACGCTGTCGCGCCCGGCGTCATCGCGACGCCGTTCCACGACCGCTACTCGACCCCCGCGATGCTGGAGTCGTTCAAGTCGGCGATTCCGATGGGGCGCCTGGGCGTCGCCGACGAATGCTCCGGGGCGTTCCTGTTCCTTGCTTCGCCGTCGCTGTCGGGCTACATGACAGGACAGATCCTCGAGGTCAACGGCGGCCAGTACATGCCCTGACGCCCAGCGGGCGGCGTGCTTGGCAAAAGCCGGCGAATCCGGTTATAATTCAAAGCTTTCCCGGGACCTCGGGCAACCTCGGTCCCGGATGTCGCCAACCCGCAGACGACCGGAACCTCGCGCCCCTATGCACCATCGGCGTGCGCCCGGAAGGCCGCAGACATCAGGAGTCGCATCATGCAATTCGAATTCACCGCCTTTCCGCGGACCACCGAAGGCCGCGGCGCGTCCCGGCGCATGCGGCGCGCCGGCAAGGCGCCCGGCATCGTCTACGGCGGCCCCGCCGCCCCGCAGCCGATCGAGCTCGATCACAACGCGCTGTTCCACGCGCTGCGCAACGAGGCGTTCCACGCGTCGATCCTCACGATGAAGGTCGACGGCACTGCGACCAAGGTCCTGCTGCGCGACGTGCAGATGCATCCGTTCAGGAATGAAATCCTGCACGTCGATTTCCAGCGCGTCGACGAGAACCGGAAGATCCACATGAAGGTCCCGCTCCACTTCGTCAACGGCGAGATCTCGCCGGCGGTGAAGGTCTCGGGCGCGATCGTGAGCCACGTGCTGAACGATCTCGACATCGCCTGTCTGCCGAAGGACCTGCCCGAGTTCATCGAGGTCGACCTCGCGGAACTCGACGTCGGCCATTCGGTTCACGTCTCCGCGATGAAGCTTCCCCCCGGCGTGACGGTGGTCGTTCACGGCAAGGCCGACCCGGTCGTCGCCGCTGCCGTCGTGCCGAAGGCCCACGTCGAAGAAGAAACGGTTGCCGTCGCCGCGGAAGGCGAGGCCGTGGCCGGAGCGCCTGTCACCACTGCGGCTGCGGCGCCCGGCGCCGAGGCGAAGCCCGGCGAGAAGGCTCCCGAGAAGGGCGGCGAGAAGGGCAGCGAGAAGGGAAGCGACAAGAAGGAAGCGAAGGACGACAGGAAGAAGTAAGCGCAGCGTCATGCCGGCACGAAGGCCCGCTGCGTATCCGCCGGCGGGCCTTTTTGTTGCGGCCTTGCCGCGACCGGCCACGCCCTCCCTGAATTCAACGCAAACCGCATCGACTCGCCATGGCAGCGATCCGTCTCGTCGTCGGGCTCGGCAATCCGGGCCGCGAGCACGACGCCACGCGGCATAACGCGGGCTTCTGGTTCGCCGATGCGCTCGCCGCGCGACTCGCGCTGTCGTTCGCGAGCGAGGGTCGATTCCACGGGATGGTCGCACGAGGCGGCGGCGATCTGCGCATCCTGAAGCCCGGCACGTACATGAATCTCTCGGGTCGCGCCGTCGCTGCGCTGGCGCGGTTCTTCGGCATTGGCGGCGACGAGATCCTGGTTGTCCACGACGAGCTCGATCTCAAGCCCGGTGAGGCGAAGATGAAATTCGGGGGCGGGCATGCCGGCCACAACGGGCTGCGTGACATCACCGCGGCGCTCGGCAGCGCCGATTTCTGGCGGTTGCGCCTCGGCATCGGCCATCCGCGCGATTCGGCGATCCCGCAGCAGGAGGTCGTCGACTACGTGCTGCGGCCGCCGCTCCCGGACGAGCGCACGGCGCTGCGGGACGCGATCGATCGCACCCTCGACGCATGGCCGGCGATCGCCGCCGGCGATTTCGAGCGGGCGATGATGGCGCTGCACACGAAGGATCAAAGGGGTACGCCGTGAGCGAGCGGGGCGAAGCCAAGGCCCGAAGGGCGCGTCCGCGAGCGATGGCGCAAGGCCGACAGCTCGGAAACCGGAATGTAATAAGCGTTGTGGAGGCCTGGAAATGAGCTTGCGCTGCGGGATCGTCGGGCTGCCCAACGTCGGGAAATCGACGCTCTTCAATGCGCTGACGCGCGCGGGCATCGCGGCGGAGAACTACCCGTTCTGCACGATCGAGCCGAACGTCGGCATCGTCGAGGTTCCCGATCCCAGGCTGGCGCCGCTCGCCGCGATCGCGAAGCCGGAGAAGGTCATCCCCGCCGTCGTCGAGTTCGTCGACATCGCGGGACTGGTTGCCGGCGCGTCCAAGGGCGAGGGGCTCGGCAACCAGTTCCTCGCCACCATCCGCGAGACCGACGCGATCGCGCACGTGGTCCGCTGCTTCGAGGACGACAACGTCGTCCACGTCGCCGGGAAGGTGCGACCCGGTGTCGGACATCGAGACGATCAACACCGAGCTCGCGCTGGCCGATCTCGCCGCCGTCGAGAAGCAGCTCCAGAAGAACGAAAAATCGGCGCGCGCCGGCGGCGACAAGGAGGCGCAGAAGATCGTCGCCGCGCTGAAGAAGGTCGAGGCGGTGCTCGACGCGGGCAGGCCGGCGCGCTCCGCCGATCTCAACTCGGCCGATCTCGAGGTGCTGCGCCCGTTCTTCCTCCTCACGATGAAGCCGACGATGTACGTGGCCAATGTTGCCGAGCGCGGATTCCACGACAACCCGCTGCTGGCGGAGGTCGAGGCGTACGCGGCGAAGGTCGGCGCGCCGGTGGTGCCCGTATGCGCGGCGCTCGAGGCGGAGATCGCCGATCTCGACGGCGCCGGACAAGCTCGCGTTCCTCGCCGACCTGGGCCTCGCCGAGCCCGGGCTCGATCGCGTGATCCACGCGGGCTACCGGCTGCTCGGCCTCGAGACGTATTTCACCGCGGGCCCGAAGGAAGTGCGCGCCTGGACGATTCACGCGGGCGACACGGCGCCGCAGGCGGCCGGCGTGATCCACACCGACTTCGAGAAGGGATTCATCCGCGCGGAAGTGATCGCGTTCGACGACTACCTTCGCTGCAAGGGCGAGCACGGCGCCAAGGAGCACGGCAAGATGCGCCTCGAAGGCAAGGAATACGTCGTCCGCGACGGCGATGTCATGCATTTCCGCTTCAACGTCTGATGCGGGCGATGCGAACGCGCCGCCGCGCGTCAGAGGCGTCGTCAGCGCAACGCAACCTTGTGGTGGCGGATGTGCGCCTGCGGCGCGCCGTTGCGCATCCACACCACGGACTCGTCGACGGTGCATTCGAGCGTCGAGAGCCCCTCGCGGGTGAACGCGCTGGCGCCTTCCATGAGCTTCGCCGCGAAGGTTCGCGCGGTCGCCTGCGCTTCCGCCGTCGGCGTCGCGTCGTCGTGATAGCCGCGATGGGGATGCGGCAGTGTCGTATAGCTGCCGTCGCGGAACGCGAGCTCGAGCCCGGCGACCTGGCAGCGGGTGCGAAGGTCATCGTCCTCGTAGCCCCAGCCGGGGTAGTCGTTGCTGTAGCCGTTGATCCGCTCGAAGTCGCTCCGGTTGACCGCGACCACTGCCCCCATGAAGGCGCGATAGTCGGTCTGCGGGTCGAGCCCGTGCCAGACGAGCCGCGTCGGGCGCGTCACGTACGAATAGTCGGCCCAGATCGGCAGATAGTCGACGTCGTGGAAGCAGAAATAGTCGGCGCTATCGCGCGCGATGCGGAATCCCGCGTTGAGCAGCGCGCCCCGGTTGAACGGCAAGGTGCCCAGCTGCTCGACGACGTGGATCGAGTAGTCGATCGCGCGATCGAGCTTGTCGCGCTCGAAGTAGCTCACCATGTGCGGCAGGAAGCGCACGAGGTGTTCGGCCCGGTTGCGGTACGGAACGATGATCGCGAGGCGGCGCGCGTAGTCGGCGGGGTCCGGCGCGCGGAAGGTGCGGGGGCTCGTCATGCGAATGCGAATCGGGGTCGTCGCGCCAGTCCGTCCCGGCGCAAAGCGCGCGCGCTCGTGGGACGGAGGCGGCCGCGCGGCGGCGAGTCTAGCATCCCGGTCCGCCAATCTTTCCGGTGTGCGCGATGACCCGGCTCAAGTTCACCAAGATGCAGGGTCTCGGCAACGACTTCGTCGTGCTGGACGGCATTCGCCAGCACGTCGAGCTCGCGCCGGAGGAGCTCGCCCGCCTCGCCGACCGGCGCTTCGGCGTCGGCTGCGACCAGGTGCTCGTCGTGCAGGCGCCGTCTCGGGCGGGCGCCGACTTTCGCTACCGGATCTTCAATGCGGACGGCGGCGAGGTCGAGCAGTGCGGCAACGGGGCGCGCTGCTTCGTGCGGTTCGTCCGAGACCAGGGACTCACTTCTAAGCGGACCCTTCGGGTCGAGACGGCCGGCGGGATCATCACGCCGGAGCTTCTCGACAACGGCCTGGTCCGCGTGGACATGGGCATTCCGCGGTTCGCGCCGCGAGACGTCCCGTTCGAGTCCGGCACCGAGGACGTGATCCAGCGGCTCGACGTTGACGGCGTGGCGGTCGCGATCACGGTGCTGTCGATGGGAAATCCGCACGCGGTCCAGTGCGTCGACGACGTGGCGGCGGCGCCGGTGGCCGAGCAAGGCCCCAGGATTGAGCGGCACGCGCGCTTTCCCCGTCGCGTGAACGCCGGCTACATGCAGGTGGTGGATCGCGCTACCATTCGCCTGCGTGTTTGGGAACGCGGCGCCGGCGAGACGCTCGCCTGCGGAACGGGCGCGTGCGCCGCGGTGGTCGCCGGCATAAGGCGGGGATTGCTCGATCCCGCCGTCCGGGTCGAGACCCGCGGGGGAGCGCTCTCGATCCGATGGGACGGACCGGGCGCCGCGGTCATGATGACGGGGCCGGCCGAGCCGGTGTTCGAAGGCGAGTGGGCCGTGCGCACGGATTGAGCGCAAGCACCGCGCGACGCACCGGACAATTACAACCATGGATGGGATGCAACGGATGGACGCCAACGACGTCGCTCGGTACCTCAAGGAGAACCCGCGCTTCTTCGAGGATTATGCCGATCTGATCGCCGAAATCTTCGTGCCGCACCCGCATGGCGGCCACGCCATTCCGATCGCCGAGCGGCAGATCGTCACGCTGCGGGAGAGGAACGGCGAGCTCGAGGCCAAGCTCGCGGAGTTGATCGAGCACGGGCGCGAGAACGACGACATCAGCGAAAAGCTGCACCGGTCGACCCTCGCGCTCTTCGCCTCGCCGGATCTCGAGACGACGCTCGCGGTCCTCTACCACAGCCTCGCCGACGATTTCGGCGTGCCGCACTCGGCGTCGCGGCTGTGGGGCAAGGTGCCTGAGCAGTCCTACATGCCGGAGCTCGCCGCGGCGAGCGCGGAGCTGCGCGATTACGCCGATGGCCTCGGCGCGCCCTATTGCGGACCGGCGGCGCCGTTCGAGACGCGCGAATGGTTCGAAGCGGGCGATGCGTGCCAGTCGTTCGCGTTCCTGCCGCTGCGCACGGCGCGCACGTTCGGCCTCCTCGGCATCGCGAGCGAGGATCCGCAACGATTCCACCCGGGGATCGGCACGATGTACCTCACGCGGCTGGCCGAGCTCGCGAGCGTTGCGACCGCGCGTTACCTGCCGGGCGCCTGACGCCGTGCAGGGCGCGTCGCGGCGAGCGTCCCGATCCTGATGCGGCAACAGCGTGCCGCGCCGGTACCCGGTCCCGTCAACGCGGAAGTGATCGGCGCCTTCGCGAAAAGCCTCGCCGCGCGTCCCGCCCTCACTCGCGTCGCCTATGTGCGCGACGCGACGCTGCTCGCGGCACTCGCGGGTGACACGGCGCTCGCCGCGCTCGCTCCGCGCGACCTGCGACGCATGCTCGCGACGCTGCACGGCCGCGGGCTGTCCGGCCGCAGCCTCGCCCGCGTGCTGTCGTCGTGGCGCTCTCTCTATCGTTTCCTGCTGGAGCGCGACGCGGCGATGCGCGAGAATCCGTGCGCCGGCCTGAAGGCGCCCAAGGCCGCGCGCCGCCTTCCCGACGCGCTGTCTCCCGACGAGGCCGTGCGCCTCGTCGAAATCACCGGCGAAGACCCTTTCCTGCTGCGTGATCGTGCGCTGCTGGAGCTCCTCTACTCGGCGGGACTGCGCCTGTCCGAGCTCGCCGGCGCCGATATCGACCGGATCGATCTCGAGCGCGGCGAGATCCGGGTCTGGGGCAAGGGGCAGAAGGAGCGCATCGTGCCGGTCGGCGCGCCCGCGCAGGCCGCGATTCGCGCGTGGCTTGCGCTCCGCGCAACGATTCCCGGCGCCGATCGCGATGCGCTGTTCATCGGGAAGTCCGGCGCGCGCATGGGCGTGCGCACGATCGAGCGGCGCCTCGCGTCGTGGGCAAGGCTCCAAGGGCTGTCGCGACACGTTCACCCGCACATGCTGCGGCATTCGTTCGCCTCGCATCTGTTGCAGTCGTCCGGTGACCTGCGCGCGGTCCAGGAGCTCCTCGGCCACGCCAGCATTGCCAGCACCCAGGTCTACACGCACCTCGATTTTCAGTACCTCGCCAAGGCGTACGACCAGGCGCATCCCCGGGCGAAGCGGCGCCGGTCCTGACGCGCGTCGCGAAAGGGCGCTCCCCGCGCTCTGAAAACACGTTTTACTTCAAGCGGTTGACAAGCTGACGGTGGCCGAGGTCGGACTCCGTGCGGAGCGTGCCTGCGCGGGGATGACCGCTTGTCGGACAGCGGCTGCCGGTCTGGCAGGGGGGTTGCATTTTATGCAAACGTCATGCAACCTATCTATGCATTTGTCATATTGCCGTGGCATCGCTCGAGTAGGGGGTAAGGGCGCGCCGAGTGGCCGGGGTCCGTTTCACCGGCCCGCGAGCACCCGATACGCAATCGAGAGAAGGCCGGGGCAGTCGATCGCCGGGCAAGGCGCGGCACAAGCTCAACGAGGACGAGGTCGTCCATGACATCAGACATGAAAAGCGCGCAGCACCGCCGTATGTTGCAGGGCCTGAGGATCGCCGCCGGGACGCTGGCGCTCGCCGCCCTCGTGCCGAACGCTGCGGCCGCCGTCAATCCAGCGGCGGTCGGCTATTTCGATCCCGCCACGTTCACGTTCTACGTCGACAGCAACCGCGACGGCACCGCCGACACGACGGTCGTGTTCGGCGCGGCCGGGGACACCGGCCTGCTCGCCGACGTCACCGGAGCCGGCACCAAGTCGCCGGCGACGTTCAACGCCGGCACCTGGAAATTCATGACCGGCCCCGCGGCCCCGGTCACGTGGGGCCTCGCGGGCGACATCCCTCTCATCGGCGATCCAACCGGCGCGGGCCGTGATTCGATCATCGCCTATCGCGCCGGCACATGGTTCGTGAGCGGCAACGTCGACGGTAAGGCGACCGCCATCTACAGCTTCGGCGGCCTGCCCGGCGACATTCCGCTGCTGGCGGACATCGACGGCGATGGCAAGGCCGACCTCATCATCTACCGGGCCGGGATGTGGCTCGTGTCGACCAAGCGCGACGGCATCGCCGATGTCGTGATGCTGCTCGGCGGCAACCCGGGCGACCTCCCGGTGGCCTTCGACTTCGACGGTGACGGCAGAGCCGACCCGGCGATCTTCAACGCCGGCAACTGGTCGGTGTCGACCGCGCACGACGACAAGTCCGAGGCGAGCTTCACGTTCGGCGCCGCCGGCGACGTGCCGATGGGCGCCGGACCTGGCCAGGGTGGCGGCACGTCGCCGCCGCCTTCCAACGATGCCGCGCGCTTCCTCGCGCACGCGTCGTTCGGCGCAACGGCCGCCGAGATCGCGAAAGTGACCGCGATGGGAATGCCGGCCTACGTCGACGCGCAACTGCTGATGCCTGCGACGCCGCTGCCGGTGTTCGCGGTCGTTCCGGAGAATCAGCCGGCGAACTGCACGAGCCCGCTGACGGCGGGCGGCCCGGCCGATCCGTTCGGCACCAACTGCCCGCGCGATCTCTACTCGACGTTCGCGGTGCAGCGCGCCTTCGCCGCCAACGCGCTGACGGCGCCGGACCAGCTGCGCCAGCGCGTGGCCTGGGCGCTGTCGCAGATCTGGGTGACGTCGGCGACGCAGGATGGCATCGCGTATCCGATGCGCAATTACCAGCAGATCCTGCTGAACGGCGCGTTTGGCAACTTCCGCACCCTGATGCGCAACTTGACCGTCGACCCGTTCATGGGCAACTACCTGGACATGGTCAACAACGCGAAGGCCAACCCGGCCGCGGGAACGTCGCCCAACGAGAACTATGCGCGTGAAATCATGCAGCTGTTCTCGATCGGGCTGGTCGAGCTCAACAACAACGGCACGCCACTGCTCGACGCCACCGGGCAGACGATTCCGACCTACACGCAGACGGACATCACCGTGTTGTCGGGCCTGTTCACCGGCTGGACGTATGCGCCGATCGCGCCCGCGGTGCTGAAGTTCGGCGCGACGATCAACTACGCGAGCGCAATGATGCCGTGCGAAGGGGCGCCCAACTGCGGCACCACGAACTTCCACGACCAGACGGCGAAATTGGCGGCCGGGATGGACCAGGCCCCGACTTTCCCGGCCGGGCAGACCGCGGATCAGGACCTGAATGCGGTGCTCGACTACCTGTTCCTGCATCCCAACGTCGGGCCGTTCATCGGCAAGCAGCTGATCCAGCACCTCGTGATGAGCAATCCGTCGCCGCAGTACGTGAACCGCGTCGCGAACATCTTCAACGACGACGGCACCGGAACGCGCGGCAACATGGCTGCGGTGGTCAAGGCGGTGCTGCTCGACGCCGAAGCGCTGGCCGCGCCGGATCCGGTCGACTCGAAGGCCGGCAAGCTTAAGGAGCCGGTGCTGATGCTGACGAGCTTCCTGCGGGCGATGAACGCGCAGAGCGACGGCGAGTACGTGCTGCTGCAGACGCCGAACATGGGCCAGTCGATCTACCGGTCGGACACGGTGTTCAATTACTATCCGGCCGATTTCCAGATCCCGGGGACATCGCTCGATGGCCCGCAATTCGGAATCTACGACGCGCCGAAGGTCTTCGCCCGAGGGAACACGCTGTGGAACCTGACGCTGGGCGCGACCTGCCCGGCGGCGACGCCCAACATCTGCAACCCGAACGGGACGGGCGGCGCCGCGGACGCGTCCGTCGCCGGCGCGGTCGGCACGCACCTCGACTACAACGCCCTCGCCGCCGCGGCGAACAACGTGGCGACGCTGGTGCAGCAGGTGGACAACATGCTGATGTTCGGAACGATGCCCCCGGCGATGAGTGCGCAGATCGTGAACGCCGTCAACGCCATTCCGACAGCCACGCCGATCACGGCGCAACAACTTCTCGATCGGGCACGGACGGCGGTCTATCTCACCGTCACCTCGCCCCGCTTCCAGGTGGAGTTCTGACATGAGCGGACCATTCGTGTTTTCGCGTCGCCGGTTCCTGCAAACTGCCGGCGGGTTCTCCGCGCTGTCGCTTGCGGCCAGCATGGACAAGCTCGGGCTCGCCAGCGCCGCGGCGCAGGCGCCGGGCTACAAGGCGCTGGTGTGCGTGTTCCTGTTCGGGGGCAACGATGCCAGCAACATGGTGATGCCGAACAGCAATTACGCGCAGTACCTCGCGTCGCGCGACATACCGACCGGGATCAACATTCCGCAGGCGTCGCTGCTGACGATCAGCCCGACCAACACCGGGGGCGCGACCTACGGCCTGCATCCGACGATGCCGGAGCTGCAGGCGCTGTTCAACCAGGGCAAGTGCGCGATCGTCGCGAACAGCGGTGCGCTGACCGCACCGATCACGCGGACGCAATACCTCGCGTCCAAGCACGCCGGCATTGCGGTCCCGTCCCAGCTCTTCTCGCATAGCGACCAGCAGCGCGAGAACATGACGACGATCAACGGGGTGACGCTCACGGCGCCGACCGGGTGGGCCGGGCGTCTGGGCGACGTCGTCGCGAGCATGAACACCGCGGGAGCGCCGCCGATGTCGATGTCGTTCTCGGGCGCGCAGGTCTTCGGCAACGGCGTCACCGTGAAGTCGATCTCCCTGCCGACTGGCGGCGCCTTCGGCTTCACCGGCGACGTGCTGACGGGCACGCCGAGCGCCCAAGTGGCGGCGCGCATGAACGCGCGCTCGGCCATCATGACTCTGCCCGATGCCAATGAGATCGTCACCGCGGCGCAGGGCTCGATCGGATTCGCGTTCAACGCTGCGACCGTGCTGTCGCCCATCCTGCAGGGCACCGGCGGCTCCGCGATCACGACGGCGTTCACGGGCCTCAACACCGGGCTGTCCAATCAGCTGAAGGCGGTCGCGAAGATTATCGAGCAGCACGCGGCGATCGGCCACCAGCGCGAGATCTTCTTCGTCTCGATCGGCGGGTTCGACACGCATACGGGTCAGGTCGCGGGCCACAACAGCCTCTTCCCGCAGGTGTCGAAGGCGATCAACGCGTTCTACCAGGCGACCGTCGGCCTCGGCGTTGCCAGCAACGTGACGACGTTTACGCTGTCGGACTTCGGCCGGACGATGAAGCCGAACAGCGCCGGCACCGATCACGGCTGGGGCAGCCATCACTTCGTCGTCGGTGGCGGCGTGCTTGGCAACAAGTTCTACGGCACCTATCCGAACGTGACGGTGGCCGGCCCGGACGACTCGGGCAGCCAGGGGCGCTGGATTCCGACGACCTCGACCGACCAGGTGGGCGCGACGCTCGCCAAGTGGTTCGGCGCGAGCGCCGTCGACGTCGCGACGATCTTCCCCAACCTCGCGAACTTCACCGTGAAGGACCTCGCATTCGTTGTCTGATCCGCTCCGCGTAGCACTTCATTCGTTGTCCGAATCCCCTCCGCGTAACACAACGCAACGCGGAAACCCCCGGGACTCTCCTCCCCGGGGGTTTTTTTTCGGGCATCGGGATCGCAACGGCGCGGCCGCGCCGCGAAGAATGCCTAGCTGATCTCCCGGACGACGCCGGGCAGCCAGGGAAGGTCGGTGATGCCCGGATCGCATCCGGCCTGACGGATCAGTGTCGTGAGCTGGCCGCGATGATGCGTGCCGTGATTGAAAAGGTGCACGACGGCCACCGAGCGCGGCAGCTCGCGGGTCCTGCCGTCGACCTTGCTCGTGTAGACCAGCGCGCCGACGAGCCATTCCGGCGACACCTGGCCGGCCCACTCGAGCATGTCGCGGTCGGTCGCCTCGCGCTCGCGCGCGAGCTCGATGAAATCGGCGAACATGGCGGCGCCGAAGGCCGGGACCTCGCACGGGGCGCCGGTGAAGCGCCCGAGCCACATGCGATCGCCCCACAGGATGTGATTGAGCGTGCCGTGCATCGAGCCGAAGAACGCGCCACGGTCCTGCTTGCGCTGCGCGTCGTCGAGCCCGGCCAGGAGCGCGTAAAGCCGCTCGTTCATCCAGCGGTTGTAGCGCGCCATCAGCCGGCAATAATCCGGATCGACCATCGCGACGCCGGCGTGCGCGTTCAGGCCACGGCGAGCGCTTCCGCGCGCTCGGTCAGCTCCGCGACCTCGATCGCCGCGGCGAGCTGCGCGAGGCGTGCGACGACGCCGTAGGCGTAGAAGCGATTGGGCGGGCACCCCGCCGGTCCCGACAGGTCGGGGATGCACGGTGACTCGAACGCGAGTGGGACGAATTTCGCGCCCGGCGCGTTCAGGTTCTCGTCCTTGCCGCGCTCCGTGTGGACGCGGTAGAACCCGCCGACGACGAAGCGGTCGATCATGTACACGACGGGTTCCGCGATGGCCTCGTTGATCGACTCGAACGTCGGGACGCCTTCCTGGATGATCACCGAGCTGACGGCAAGGCCTTCCTTGACCACGGCCATCTTGTTGCGCTGCTTGCGGTTGAGCGCCGTGATCTCGGCCGGGTCGCGGACGGTCATGATCCCCATGCCGTACGTGCCGGCGTCGGCCTTCACGATCACGAAAGGCGGCTCGGTGATCCCGTACTCCGCGTACTTGACCTTGATGCGCTGGAGCAGCGTGTCGACGTTCGACGCGAGGCACTCCTCGCCGGAGCGCTCCTGGAAGTCGATCATCCCGCACACACTGAAATAGGGCTCGATCAGCCACGGATCGATGTCGAGCAGCGCCGCGAAATCGGCGGCGACGCGGTGGAAGACGCCGAAGTGATGCGACTTCTTGCGGTGATACCAGCCGGCCTCGAGCGGCGGCGCGATCGGCTGGTCGATCTCCTGCAGCACCGCCGGCGGGCCCGCGGAAAGATCGTTGTTGAGCAGCACCATGCACGGGTCGAAATCGGCGAGCGCGACGCGCCGTCCGTTGCGCAGCAGCGGCTCGAACAGCAGCGGATCCTCTCCCGGGAGGTCGAGCGACAACGGCTCGGTGAGGCCGGGGATCAGCGAGCCGATGCGCACGCGCATGCCGGCCTGCGCGAGGATGCGCGCGAGCGTCGAGACGTTCTGCAGATAGAACGTGTTGCGGGTGTGGTTTTCCGGCACGAGCAGCACGCCACGGGCGTCGGGGCAGATTCGCTCGACCGCGGCCTGGATCGCCTGCACGCAGAGCGGGAGGAACGCGGGGTTGAGATTGTTGAATCCGCCGGGGAATAGATTCGTGTCGACCGGGGCGAGCTTGAAGCCCGCATTGCGCAGGTCGACCGATGCGTAGAACGGTACCGCGTGTTCCTGCCATTGCGTGCGGAGCCAGCGCTCGATGTCGGGCATCCGGTCGAGGAAGCGCGCCTCGAGCGTCTGCAGCGGGCCGGTGAGCGCCGTCGTCAGATGGGGGACCATCCGCGGATTGTAGCGGACGCCGCGCTCAGGCAAAAAAGCGGGGCGCCGATTGGGGCGCCCCGAATAGCCACTGAGGAGAGAACTGCCTGTTGCCGGCGGGAGAGGAGGATTCCCGCCCTACGTCGCGGGCCGCGATCCGTTGCGACCCGCCGCGTATTCCTGCGCCAGCGCCAAGCCGGCTTGAAACGCCTCGATCACTCGATGCGCTCGCCGTGCAGCGCCAGATCCAGCCCTTCGCGCTCTTCGTCCTGCGTGACGCGCAGCCCGATCGTCCAGTCGATCACCTTGAGGATGATCAAGCTTCCGAGGCCGCTCACCACGAGGGTGGTGGCGACCGCGCCCAGCTGGGTCATCACGCTGCCGTCGACGCCGCTGATTTCCTTGACGTTGAGATAGCCGGTCAGGAGCGCACCGACGATGCCGCCGATGCAGTGCACGCCGAACGCATCGAGCGAATCGTCGTAGCCGAACATCTTCTTCACCGACGTCGCGGCGAAGAAGCAGATCACGCCGGCGGCGATGCCGATGATGAGCGAGCCGGAGGCGCCGACGAAGCCCGACGCCGGCGTGATGGCCACGAGGCCGGCGACGGCGCCCGACGCAATGCCCAGCACCGACGGCTTGCCCTTCGTCAGCCACTCGGTGAACATCCACGCGAGTGCAGCGGCGGCGGTGGCGAACTGGGTCACGAACATCGCCATGCCGGCGCGGCCGTCCGAGGCGACCGCCGAGCCGGCGTTGAAGCCGAACCAGCCCACCCACAGCAGCGACGCGCCGATCACCGTCAGCGAGAGGTTGTGCGGCGCCATTGCTTCCTTGCCGTAGCCCAGGCGCTTGCCGAGGACCAGCGCGCAGACCAGCGCCGCGATGCCGGCGTTGATGTGCACGACCGTGCCGCCCGCGAAGTCGAGCACGCCTGCGGTGGCCCAGTACCCCGATGGCTCCCACATCATGTGCGCAATCGGCGCATAGATCAGGACGGACCACAGGCCCATGAACCACAACATCGCCGAGAACTTCATCCGGTCGGCGAACGCGCCGCAGATGAGCGCCGGCGTGATGATCGCGAACGTCATCTGGAACATCATGTACACCGACTCGGGAATCGAGAGGGCGAGGTGCGACGCGGACAGTTTGCCAGCCTCCTTCATGAACACCATCCCGCTCAGCATGAAGCGGTCGGTGAGGCTGCCGATGAACGGGCCGCCGGGCATGAAGGCGATGCTGTAGCCGATGACGACCCAGAGGATCGTGACGAGGCAGGTGATCGCGAAGCTCTGCATCAGCGTCGCCAGCACGTTCTTCTTGCGCACCATGCCGCCGTAGAAGAGCGCGAGCCCGGGAATCGTCATCATCAGCACGAGCGCGGTAGAGGTCAGCATCCACGCGGTGTCGCCGCTGCTGATCTTGTCGGCCGCGACGATCTGCGGCGTCGTGGGCGCGGGGGGCGCGGCCTCGGCGGGCTTGGCCTCGGCCGCGGGCGCGGCCGCAGCGGGAGCAGCTTCCGGTGCCTTGGCCTCCGCGGGCTTGGCCTCGGGAGCCTTGGTGTCGGCCTGTGCCAACACGATCGGCGCCGACCCGTAGAAGGCGGGCGCGAGGGTGCCGGCGAATTCGCCGCCCTGCGCCGGGAAAGCGGCGGCGAGCGCGAGCGTGCCGACGAGAGAGAGTGATGCGAGCAATCGGTTCATGTCGGTTCCCCTCACAGCGCGTCCGCGCCGGTCTCGCCGGTGCGGATGCGCACGACCTGTTCGAGGTCGAAAACAAAAATTTTCCCGTCGCCGATCTTTCCGGTATTGGCGGCCTTCTCGATCGCCTCGATCGCGCGCTCGACGAGCTCGGTCTTGAGCGCGGCCTCGATCTTGACCTTCGGCAGGAAATCGACGACGTATTCGGCGCCCCGATAGAGCTCCGTGTGGCCCTTCTGGCGGCCGAATCCCTTGACCTCGGACACGGTGATGCCCTGCACGCCGATGGCCGACAGGGCCTCGCGGACCTCGTCGAGCTTGAACGGCTTGATGATTGCGGTGACGAGCTTCATGGTTTCCTCGTGGTGAGCGTCACGGAGCGATGGATCAGAACGTCTTCTGGATGTAGCCGACGAACTGCGCGTCGCGCGAGTGTTCTTGCCGAAGATGTTCGTGTAGAGCGCCTGGTCCTGCGCGTTGGTGCCGGTGCCGTAGACGCCGACGGTCACGCCGTAGACCTCGGTCGACGCGCCGACCTTCCAGTCGCCGTAGTTGTAGCACGCTGTTGCGCGTTGCCGCCGGTGTTGCCGGTGAACCACTGGTGGCCGAGATGGCCGAATACGCGTGACCTTGCCGATCGCGTCGTTCACCTTGTCGACGACGTCGTAGCTGGCGGTGAGGTCGAGGTAGCTCGCGCCGCGCGAATCGGGGATGCCGAAGGTCTTGTTGTTCGCGCTCCAGCTGTACTTGAGCGAGAGCCACTTCCACGAGAGCGCGGCATAGAGCTCGGTCGTGTCGGGCTTCGGTGTAGCCGGGGGGCGCATTGGCGTAATCGCCGGGATACCAGTAGTAGAGGACGCCGAGGTCGTAGCCGAAGTCGGCCGGCAGGCTGCCCTTGTAGCCGCCGTAGAAGTCCCACTCCATGCTTGCCGAGACGCTGTCGGCGCGGAGTCGGCGTCGGAGATCCAGCTGATGTTCGACGCCCAGGTGCCGACGTAGAACCCGCTCTTGTGGCCGAGGTCGAAGCCGCCCTGCACGGCGGGCTTCTCGTCGGTCTGCGTGATGCCGCGGAACACGTACTGGCTGTAGAGCCCGATGTTGCTCGTGAACGTCCAGTCAGGCTCGGGCTTCGCGGGCTCGGCGGCCGGAGGCGTTGCCGCAGGCGCGGGGGTCTGAGCGAGCGCCGTGCCGGAAAAGGCCGCGGCGATCGCGAGGCCGGCAGCGACGGAACGAAGGCGCAATCGAGGGGACATGTCGGACTCCTGTTATTAGGAAATGGGCGGGGTGCGGATCGAACTTTCAACTTCCGACACTTGCTGAGCATTTCGTGTGCCATTGCAGCAAAACGTTTTAAATCATTGAGTTACAATATGTTTTGCTGCGGTGCATCACTTTGCCCCACCCTTTCAAGCACCAACTCGGTGCGAACGCGCCCTCATTTGGCGCGCACCGCGCTTGCCAACGTTTCCCTGCACCCCGATGCGGGGAAAACGCCGGCTTTGCTAGACTCGGCAGCATGAAAGCCGACGCAGGAGCAAACCGATGCTGAACACCAAATCGTTCGACGATCTCGCCGCGAAGATCAGCGCGGCGATCGAGGCCAGCCCCGCCAAGGACATCGAGAAGAACGTGAAGGCGATGCTCTCGAGCGGGCTCTCGCGGCTCGATCTCGTCCCTCGCAGCGAATTCGACGTCCAGGCACAGGTGCTGCTGAAGACGCGCGAAAAGCTGGAAGCGCTGGAGTTGCGTCTCGCCGAAATGGAGAAGCGCTTCCCGCCTCCGTCGGCATAGATCCGCATCGCTGGCGGAGATTTCCGGGCGCGCGGGTCGCTGCATCCGGCGATGGCGTAGCCTTGTTGCGCTGAAGACGCGGCGCGACGCCGCGAGAGCGTCGTGGTCACGAACGAAAGATGACCCGGTGGCGAGCGGCGCCGCTCGGCCGATCGGATGAGCGCGCGCCGCGGGTGCCTGTGCCTACACTGCACGCCGGTTCCGTTCTTCGCCCCATTGCAAAACGCGCATGTCCGTCGCCGTCGTCCTGTCGCGCGGGTTGGCGGGGCTCGATGCCCCGCTCGTCACCGTCGAGGTGCATCTCGCCGGCGGACTGCCGGCGTTCAACCTCGTCGGTCTTCCCGACACCGAGGTCAAGGAATCGCGCGATCGCGTGCGCGCCGCGCTGCAGAACGCGCAGTTCGAATTCCCCGCGCGCAAGATCACCGTCAATCTGGCGCCCGCCGACCTGCCCAAGGAATCGGGGCGGTTCGATCTGCCGATCGCGCTCGGCGTGCTCGCGGCGACCGGACAGATCCCGGCCGCCGTCCTCGCCCAATATGAATTTGCCGGTGAGTTAGCGCTCACGGGGGCACTGCGGCCGATCCGCGGAGCGCTGCCGATGACGCTTTGCGCGCATCGCGACGGGCGCGCCTTCGTGCTGCCCGCGGCCAGCGCCCGCGAAGCCTCGCTGGTGCGCGACGCGGTCGTCTATCCCGCCGACGGACTGCTCGCCGTCTGCGCGCATCTCGCCGGACGCGCGCCGCTCGAGCCGGCAGCGCCCGGCATCCCGACGCTGCCTGCGGAACGGGGCGCCGATCTCGCCGACGTGCGCGGGCAGGCCGAGGCGAAGCGAGCGCTCACCATCGCCGCAGCCGGCGGCCACAGCCTGCTGATGATCGGGCCGCCCGGAACCGGCAAGTCGATGCTGGCGCAGCGGCTTCCCGGAATCCTTCCGCCGCTGACCGAGGACGAGGCGCTCGCGACCGCGGCGATCGCCTCACTCGCGGGACGGTTCTCCGTAACCAACTGGGCGATGCGGCCCTACCGGGCGCCGCACCACACGGCGAGCGCGGTCGCGCTGGTCGGCGGCGGGTCGGATCCGCGGCCCGGCGAGATCTCGCTCGCGCACCACGGCGTGCTCTTCCTCGATGAGTTGCCCGAGTGGGATCGCCGCGTGCTCGACGTGCTGCGCGAGCCGCTCGAATCGGGCGTCGTGCACATCTCGCGCGCGGCGCGGCAGAGCACGTTCCCCGCGCAATTCCAGTTCGTCGCCGCGATGAATCCGTGCCCGTGCGGATGGCTCGGGCATTCGAGTGGACGTTGTCATTGCACGCCGGACCGGATCGCCCGTTATCGCGGCCGCATATCGGGGCCGCTGCTCGACCGCATCGATCTCGGCATCGAGGTGCCCGCGGTCGATGCGGCGGCGCTGTGCCCGGGCGCTTTCCCGCCGAGCACGGCAACGCCGCATCGGCGTCGAGCGCCGAGGTCCGCGACGAGGCGACCCGCGCGCGCTCGCGCCAGACCGGCCGCCAGGGGAAGCCCAACGCGCGGCTAGCGCCGCGCGAGATCGACGCGCACTGCGCGCCGGATCCCGCCGGCGCGGCGCTCCTCGCGAAGGCGATGGCCAGGCTCTCGCTGTCGGCGCGCGCGTATCACCGCATCCTCAAGGTCGCGCGCACGATCGCCGACCTCGCGGATTGCGCGACCGTCGGCGCGCCGCACGTCGCCGAGGCGATCGGGTACCGGCGGTTCGACCGGTTGTGAGCGTCGCGGCTGACGGCGCTAGGCGGCGCGCAGCACTGCGACGTCCGCCGGCGCGTTGTCCGGAAAGAGCGCGATCGCCTCGTCGACATTGGCGGCCTTCAGCAGCCGCTCCTGCACCTGCGCCGGCGACCAGCGGCCCGCGGCCACGAGTGTCGGCGAAGCGCTCCGCGGCGGCCGCATCGTCGAAGAACTTGCGGAACATCCGCGCGAGCTGGCCCCGATCGCACAAACCGAGCTCGAGACGGAAGTCGACGCGACCGGAGCGGATCGCGGCCTCGTCGATGAGTTGCGGGTGGTTGGTCGTCAGGAACACGACCGAGCCCTCGTGCGCCGCGACGCCGTCGAGCGCGTTGATGAAGCCCGAGTACGACACCTTGACGCCGGCGTCCGACTTGCTGCGCTGCTGGAAGAACGCGTCGACGTCCTCGATCAGGATCACGGAACGGCGCGGGACGCTCCCGAGCAGGTTGCCGATCTTCTCGTCGGTGACGTTGGGCGAGGCGAGCGAGAGCACGCATACGTTGAGCGAGAGCTCCGAGGCGAGCGCCGTGACGAGCGAGGTCTTGCCCGTGCCGGGCGGGCCGTAGAGCAGATAGCCGCGCCGCCACGGGATGCCGAGCGTCTCGTAGCGCTCGCGGGAGGCGAAGAAGCGGTCGAGGTCGGCGGTGATCGCCTCCTTCTGCCCGTCCTTCAGCACGACCGAGTCGAGCTTGCGGTTGTTGCCGAGCCGGGCGCGCGTCCATTCGTTGTTGTACGGGCTCGGCACGTAGATCGCGATGCGGTTCAACTCGCGCTCGATGCGGTGCGACATCGCGGCGTGCACGAGCGCCTCCAGCGGCCGCTTGTCGCGGCCGAAGGTCGACAGGACGATCTTCTCGATGACGGTCGCGCCGACCTGCACCTCGCGCTTCATCCACATGAGCCGGCCGTCGAGCACGAAGACGTGGAAGCCTTCTCCGGGCGAGAACAGCGGCACCGGGCGGCCGCCCTGCTGGAGCTCGTCGTGCAGGCTCTGGTACGACGAGCCCTGCTGGCGCACGGCGCGCACGGTGAAATTGTTGATCCGGCGCAGCGCGTCGCGGCTGTCCATGTACTCGATCAGCGCCGGAAACATGAGCTCGTCGCGGCTGTCGGCGGTCAGCGTCGTCACGAAGAAATGCCTGCCCCAGGCGAGGAGCTTGACGGGAACCTCGCGCAGCCACACGGCCGCGAGGCCGAGCGCGGCCAGCACGACACCGCCGGACAGCAGTTGATTCGACGCAAGGACCGATTGCAGGGAGTCGAACACGTGTTCCTCCGGGAAACGGGCCCGAGATGGGCCGGATGCCCATAACGCGCGACGGGCTGTTTGGGACTACAGCAATGCGGCGGCGCCCCGTTTGCCGCCCGCGCGGGCGCGCTCGACGGCGGGCCGTTATGATTGCGACATATTCCCGGATTCGATCCCGGCGCCTCAAGGCCCCCGATGCACGACCGTTACCTCACCCACGTCCGCACGACGCTCGAGCGCATCCGGGCCGACGGCTTCCACAAGGCCGAGCGGGTGATCTCGAGCCCGCAGGCGCCGGTCATCGAGCTCGCCGGCGGCGCGCGCGTGCTCAATTTCTGCGCGAACAACTATCTCGGACTCGCCAACGACCCGCGGCTCATCGAGGCCGCGCGCGACGGGCTCGGCCGGCACGGGTTCGGCACTGCGTCCGTGCGCTTCATCTGCGGCACGCAGGACGTGCACAAGGAACTCGAGGCGGCGCTCGCCGCGTTCCTCGGCACCGAGGACTCGACGCTCTACTCGAGCTGCTTCGACGCGAACGGCGGCCTCTTCGAGACGCTGCTCTCCGAGGAGGATGCGGTGATCAGCGACGAGTTGAACCATGCCAGCATCGTCGACGGCATCAGGCTCTGCAAGGCGAAGCGCTTCCGATATCGCAACAACGACATGGCCGATCTCGAGGCGAGGCTCCAGGAGGCCGACGCCGCGGGTGCCCGCTTCAAGCTGATCGCGACGGATGGCGTCTTCTCGATGGACGGCATTGTCGCCGACCTCGCTTCGATCTGCGACCTCGCCGACCGTTACGGTGCGCTCACCATGGTCGACGATTCGCACGCGGTGGGATTCGTCGGGGAGCGCGGCCGCGGCACGCCCGAGCACACCGGCACGGGTGCTCGCATCGACATCCTCACCGGCACGCTCGGCAAGGCGATGGGCGGCGCGTCCGGCGGCTACGTCGCGGCGCGCCGCGAGCTCATCGAGCTCCTCCGCCAGCGCGCGCGCCCGTATCTCTTTTCCAACGCGCTGGTGCCGGCGATCGCGGCAGCGTCATTGCGCGTGCTGGAGCTCCTCGGCGCGGCGGAAGGCGCGGCGCTGCGCAAGCGGGTGCAGGACAACGGCGTGCGATTCCGCCGCGGGATGGCGGCGGCCGGGTTCGCGCTCGTTCCCGGCTCGCATCCGATCATTCCGGTCATGCTGGGCGACGCGCAGCTGGCGACGAAGATGGCCGACGCCCTGCTCGCGGAAGGCATCTACGTGATCGGCTTTTCGTATCCCGTCGTGCCCAAGGGCAAGGCGCGCATCCGCACGCAGATGAGCGCCGCCCACACGCCGGACGAGATCGACCTCGCGGTGGCGGCATTCACCAAGGTCGGGCGCGCGCTGGGCGCGATTCACTGACGCGGCAAAGGGCAATGCGATGAAGGCACTGGCGAAACTCGAGCGGGCCCCGGGCTTGACGCTGACGCGCGTGAAGAAGCCGGAGCTCGGCCACAACGACGTGATGATCCGCATCCTGAAGACCGCGATCTGCGGCACCGACATCCACATCTGGAACTGGGATGCGTGGGCGCAGAAGACGATTCCCGTGCCGATGCACGTCGGCCACGAATACGTCGGCGAGATCGTCGAGCTCGGGCAAGAGGTTCGCGGCTTCGCGATCGGCGATCGCGTATCCGGCGAGGGCCACATCACCTGCGGCTATTGCCGCAACTGCCGTGCCGGGCGTCGCCACCTTTGCCGCAACACGGTCGGCGTGGGCGTCAACCGCGAAGGCGCGTTCGCCGAGTATCTGGTGATCCCGGCGTTCAACGCGTTCAAGATCCCGGACGACATTCCCGACGAGATCGCCGCGATCTTCGACCCGTTCGGCAACGCGACGCACACGGCGCTGTCGTTCAACCTCGTCGGCGAGGACGTCCTCATCACCGGCGCGGGCCCGATCGGCATCATGGCCGCGGCGATCGCGCGCCACGTCGGCGCGCGCCATGTCGTGATCACCGACGTCAACGACTACCGGCTCGACCTCGCGCGGCGGATGGGTGCGACGCGCGCGATCAACGCGCGGCGAACGAAGCTCGCCGACGTGATGGCGGAGCTCGGCATGACCGAAGGATTCGACGTCGGCATGGAGATGTCGGGCGTGCCGGAGGCGTTCGCCGACATGCTGGCGTGCATGAATCACGGCGGCAAGGTCGCGCTGCTCGGCATTCCTCCGGCGGAGATGGCGATCGACTGGAACCAGGTCATCTTCAAGGGACTCGAGATCAAGGGGATCTACGGGCGCGAGATGTTCGAGACCTGGTACAAGATGGTCGCGATGCTGCAAAGCGGCCTCGACCTGACGCCGATGATCACGCATCGCTATCCCGTCGACGATTACGAGAAGGCCTTCGCCACGATGCTCTCGGGCGGAAGCGGCAAGGTCATTCTCGACTGGGAGGCGTGAGCGGTGAGCAGGGGCCCCGCGCGCGGGTAGCGCGTGGGGATGCGAGCAAACGCGAATCGCCTCCAGCGGCCGACGCGCGCCCGTCTGCTTGCCTCCCCGCACATGGAGGCCGCAACCGTGTCCGAATGGCTCCGGCGCCGCATGTTGCAGCGCGGTAAAATGGCCGCACAGCATGAACGCGACGCCCGAACCGCTGCTGCAGGGAATCGACGCCGGCCTGCCGGCGGACGCGCCCCGGCTGCGCGAGATCCCTTACAACTACACGTCGTTCTCGGATCGCGAGATCGTGATCCGGCTGCTCGGCGCGCCGATGTGGCAACTGCTGGAGGAACTCCGCGGCGAGCGCCGCACCGGGCGCTCCGCGCGGATGCTGTTCGAGGTGCTGGGCGACATCTGGGTCGTCGCGCGCAATCCGTATCTGCAGGACGATCTCATCGCCGATCCGAAGCGCCAGGCGCTCCTGGTCGCCGCGCTGCGCCACCGGTTGGCCGAGATCGAGAAGCGGCGCGTCGACCATGCGGCGTCCGCGGGGGACCAAGACTCCGGGCGCGACACGAGCGTCGCCGCGCTGATCGCCGCGACCGCCACTGCCGTCGACCGGTTCGAGCGCTCGTTCCGCGAGGCTGCGGCGCTGCGGCGGAAGGTCGTCCGCGTGCTGTCGCGCCACACGCACCGCGACAACATCGCGTTCGACGGACTTGCGCGCGTCTCGCACGTGACCGACGCGACCGACTGGCGCGTCGAGTATCCGTTCGTCGTGCTGACGCCCGACTCCGAGAAAGAGGTGCGCGGGCTGGTCGAAGGCTGCATCGAGCTCGGCCTCACCATCATTCCGCGCGGCGGAGGCACCGGTTACACGGGCGGGGCCATTCCGCTGACCGCGAGTTCCGCGGTGATCAACACCGAGAAGCTCGAAGCGCTGTCGGCGATCGAGTGGTCGACGCTGCCGGGCGTTGCGTTGCCGGTGGCGACGATCGCCGCCGGCGCGGGCGTGGTCACGCGCCGGGTGATGGACGCTGCTGACGCGGCGGGACTCGTCTTCGCCGTCGATCCGACCTCCGCCGACGCCTCGTGCATCGGCGGCAACGTCGCGATGAACGCCGGCGGCAAGAAGGCGGTGCTCTGGGGCACCGCGCTCGACAACCTCGTGTCGTGGCGGATGGTGACGCCGGACGCGCGCTGGCTCGAGGTGACCCGCGTCGATCACAACCTCGGCAAGATCCACGATGCGGCGGTTGCGACGTTCGAGCTCGCGACACTCGCCGACGATGGCCGCACCGTGATCCGCCGCGAGACGCTCGCGATTCCCGGCGCGCAGTTCCGCAAGGCAGGGCTCGGCAAGGACGTGACCGACAAATTCCTCGCGGGGCTGCCGGGCATCCAGAAGGAGGGCTGCGACGGGCTCATCGTCAACGCGCGCTTCGTGCTGCACCGGATGCCGCCGGCCGTGCGCACCGTGTGCCTGGAGTTCTTCGGCGCGGTGCGCGACTCCACACCGGCGATCGTCGAGATCAAGCGCTACGTGGATGGTCTCTGCGCCGCGGCGCCGCAGGCGCGCGTGCAGCTCGCCGGGCTGGAGCACATGGACGAGCGTTACGTGAAGGCGGTCGGGTACGCGACGAAGGCGACGCGGCACGGCCGGCCCAAGATGGTGCTGATCGGCGATATCGTCGGCGAGTCGGACAGCGCGGTCGCCGCCGCCGCGGCGGAGGTCATCCGCATCGCCAACCTGCGCGGCGCGGAGGGCTTCGTCGCGGTCTCGGCGGAAGCCCGCCGCAAGTTCTGGCTCGATCGCGCGCGCACCGCGGCGATCGCGCGCCACACCAACGCGTTCAAGATCAACGAGGACGTCGTCATCCCGCTCGACCGGCTGGGCGACTACACCGACGGCGTCGAGCGGATCAACATCGAGCTCTCGATCCGCAACAAGCTCTCGCTCTGCGACGCGCTGCGCTCGTTCCTCACCGGGCCGGCGCTCGCCCACGCGTGGGGTCCCGGCGACGAATCGCAGCCGTCGCGCGAGCAGCAGGAGGCGAAGGTTGACGAGGCGCGCGCGCTCGTTGCCGCTGTCCGCGCGCGCTGGCAGGACCTCCTCGATCGGATCGACGCGACCTTTCCCGCGCTGCAGGAGCGCAGCGTCGTCGTGTCATGGAAGGGCGAGCTCGCGGCGCCGCTCGCGGAGATCTTCGACGGCCTCGCCTTCGCGCCGTTGCTCGCGCGCTGCAGGGCGATCCATGCCGAGGTGCTGAAGAGCCGGGTGTTCGTCGCGCTGCACATGCACGCGGGCGACGGCAACGTGCATTCGAATATCCCGGTGAATTCCGACAACTACGCGATGTTGCAGGAGGCGAACGCTGCGGTCGCGCGCATCATGGCGCTGGCGCGACGCCTGGGCGGGGTCATCTCGGGCGAGCACGGCATCGGCATCACCAAGCTCGCCTACCTCACGCCGGAGGAGATCGCGCCGTTCGCGCAATACAAGCGCACCGTCGATCCCGAAGGCCGGTTCAACGCCGGGAAGCTCCTGCCGGGCGCGGGAATGGACGACGCGTACACGCCGAGCTTCGCGCTGATCGGCCACGAGAGCCTGATCCTCGAGGCCTCCGAGATCGGCGGCGTCGCCGACTCGATCAAGGACTGCCTGCGCTGCGGCAAGTGCAAGCCGGTGTGCGCGACGCACGTGCCGCGCGCGAACCTCCTCTACTCGCCGCGCAACAAGATCCTCGCGACGTCGCTGCTGATCGAGGCATTCCTCTACGAGGAGCAGACGCGCCGCGGCGTGAGCCTGCGTCACTTCGACGAATTCTCCGACGTCGCCGACCACTGCACCGTGTGCCACAAGTGCAAGAGCCCCTGCCCGGTCGACATCGACTTCGGCGACGTCTCGATCGCGATGCGCAACTTCCTGCGCCAGCACGGCAGGAAGCGCACGAGCGCCGCGGCCGCGGCAACGATGTTCTTCCTGTCGGCGACGGACCCGACGACGATCAAGCTCGTGAAGCGCGTGCTGGTCGACTGGGGCACGCGCGTGCAGCGCATCGCGCACCTCGTGGCGCGGCGCATGGGCGCCGCCGGCGCGCAGACGCGGCGGCCGCCGGCGACCGTCGGCCGGCCGGGGCTGCGCGCGCAGGTGATCCATTTCATCAACAAGCCGATGCCGGGCGGCTTGCCGAAGCGCACGTCGCGCGCGCTGCTTGACATCGAGGATGACGCGATCGTCCCTATCATCCGCGATCCGCGCAAGGCGGGCGAGGACGCCGACGCCGTTTTCTATTTCCCCGGCTGCGGATCGGAGCGGCTGTTCTCGCAGGTCGGGCTCGCGACGCAGGCGATGCTGTTCGACATCGGCGCGAAGACGGTGCTGCCTCCCGGCTACCTTTGCTGCGGCTATCCGCAGACGGCGGCCGGCGACGACGCGCGCGGGCGCGAGATCACGACGGCCAACCGGGTGCTGTTCCACCGGGTCGCGAACACGCTCAACTACCTCGACATCCGGACCGTCATCGTGTCGTGCGGCACCTGCATGGATCAGCTGCTGAAATACGAGTTCGACAAGATCTTCCCCGGCTGCCGGCTGCTCGACATCCACGAATACCTGCTGGAAAAGGGCGTGCGTCTCGAAGGCATCGCCGGCGTGCGCTACATGTATCACGATCCCTGCCACACGCCGATGAAGACCTATGCGCCGGGCGCGGTCGTCAATTCGCTGATGGGGACCGACGTTCCGCAAAACGCGCGCTGCTGCGGCGAGTCGGGTACGCTTGCAGTGTCGCGGCCCGACGTCTCGACTCAGGTGCGCTTTCGCAAGGAGGAGGAGATGCGCGGCGGCGCCGGTCGGCTGCGCGCCGACGGGTTCGACGGTGACGTCAAGATCCTGACGTCGTGCCCATCGTGCCTGCAGGGGTTGTCGCGGTTCGACGCCGACGCCGGAACGACGGCCGATTACATCGTGGTCGAGATCGCCCGGAGGACGCTCGGCGAAAACTGGATGGCCGATTACGTGGCCAAGGCCGGGGCCGGCGGCATCGAGCGCGTCCTCCTCTGACCCGGGCGCCCGGCCGCTATCTGAGGCGGCTCCGCAGCGTGCCGGGTGGCGCGATCGCGCGCGCCGGATCCGCGGCGCGGCAGGCAGCCTTCGTGCCCGTCGCATTGCGGCAAAGCGAATTCAGCGCGACGGCCTCGTACGGCGACGGCGGCGAGTCGAACAGCAGCCACGGCGCGCCGATGTCGAGGGCGAGAAATCCGGCGACGGCCACGACGGCGACCAGGGGCAGCCGTGACGCGCCGTAGGCAAGGCGCGCGCGGAGCGACGGCGCGGCGCGGGCGCGCAGAGCGTCGGATTCGGCGGCGGTGGTCAGAGGGCTCATGGCGTTTATCCTTTCATCGCAGCGGCTGCAAAAGGCACGACCCATGCTCCGAAAACGCCCCGCGGCAGCGGCCGGCCAGGTAGCCGGGCGCGCCGCGCGGGGTGGAGGCAAGAGGCTCGCGCTGCGATTCTGCCGGCCCGTGGGCGACGCCTTGCGGCGATCCCGCGGGGCCTTGACGCCACCATAGCCGGGGTGAATGCGAACCCGCGAGCGAGGATTCGGCAGCCGGATTGCCGAATATTCACGTTTGCGGCCGGCCATCCGGCGCATCGGAGGCGCCGCGCGGTCAGGGGGCCCCTGCGGGTTTGTGCTATAAAACCGGGATCGCGGCGGCATGCATCGGGCGGTTGGCCGCTGGAGCCGCCGGGGACCACCGCCCCCGAACAATTCCATGACAACGGGATGCGTGTACTGCGACGGGGAGGGCGGACAAAGGCTCTGGGGCGACGCCCGCTGCCGGGTCGTGCTGGCAGACGAGCCGTTCAGGGGATTTTGCAGGGTGATCTGGAATGCGCACGTTCGCGAGATGACCGACCTCGACGCCACGGACCGGGACCACCTGATGCGGGTCACCTTCGCGGTCGAGCGCGCATTGCGCTCGCGGCTCTCGCCTTTGAAGATGAACCTCGCCTCGCTCGGAAATCTCACGCCGCACGTGCATTGGCACGTGATCGCGCGATTCGCCGATGATTCGCACTATCCGCAGCCGGTCTGGGGCGCGCGCCAGCGCGAGGCGCCGCGCTCCGCTGCAGCGCCCGCGCTTGCCGCCGGGCTTGCCGCCGACCTGGCGGCCGTACTGGGACCGGGATGCTGAACCCGCCGCTCGCCGCCATGAACGACTCGACCTCCCCTGACATCGCGAGCGCGGAATCGGCCGATAGCGGCGCGCCGCGGCTCGCTTTCGCCGATCTCGACGGCGCGAAGCGCTGGGCCAACGCGCTTCCGCTGACCAACGTTGCCCAGGTCTACGAGGCCGTCCAGGGTCAGTTGAAGGCGCTGTCGGCGGCGGAGTTCGCGCCGCGCGAACGCGCGACGCTGGCCGAGGTTCTGCGCGAGCAGGTCGCGCACCTGCACACGGAGCTCGCCCGGCGTTATGCCGGCAAGCCGCAGCCCGCGGTCGACCGCGAGCTCGAGGCGGCCGACCAGGCGATCGCGCTGTGGTCGGCGCTGTGGGAGCAGTATTCCAGTTGCCTGAAGCCGCTGCTCGAAGGCGATCCGCAGCTGTCCGGCGTGAAGGCGAAGCTCCTCCAACGCGGACTCTTCGTCGGCAAGCAGCTCCTGCTGGTGCACGGGCTCGCCCGTCGCGTTCCGCCGCCCACGCTGTGGCAGGAGCTCCACGCGTATTACCGGCTGGCCGAAATCCTCGAATGCGCGGTGGCGGCCGTGTCCGACGATCTCATGCCCAACGCGATCGGGATCTCGTGCTACTCGACGTACAGCCACGCGCTGCTGCTGGGACTCGCCGATCTGTCCGCGATGTCGGTGAAGCAGATCGAGCTCACCGACCGCTGGCTGGGGTTCTGGTCGCGCAAGATCTTCCCGTATGCGCAGCAGCGCGAGAATGAGGGCCCCCTGCTCCTGATCGACCTCGACGCGGCGTCGGGCGCGGTGCTCGCAGCCTCGGCGCCGGCGCAGCCCCATGCGTCGCTGCGCTTCGGCTATCCGGCCAAGCTTGCCACCAGCGTGCGCGGGCGCCTGAAGCGGCTGCAGAGCGGCGCGAATCCCGCGGAGCTGCAGCTCGGGCATGACTGCAGCGTCGAGCAGTGCACGACGCTGCTCGCGCACCTCGACCACCGCTGGGACCACATCGAGCGCAAGCACGACGGGGCCGCGAAGACGACCATCGAGCTTTGCGGCGGCGGCATCACCGGCGCGTATTTCCGGATCGGCGGACGCACGTTCGACCGCAAGGATCCGCTCGGGCGAATGTCGTTCCAGGGCGCGCAGGTGCTGCAGACGCTGGGACCCCTCACCGACTACGACCGCGGCAAGGAAGACGCCGAGCGCACCTACGCGTGGGAGAGCTGGAGCGGCCGCTACGACTGGCGCGAGGCGAGCCTCGTACGCACGTCGCCGGGCACGCACCGGTGGCAGCTGGAGCAGCTCGCCACCGTGCGCGACGACGATCGCGTGCGCGTCGGGAGCGTGACCCGCGTCGCGCAGGACGCGCACGGCGAGCTCGCCCTGTCGCTCAAGCTGTGGCCCGGTGTGCCGCACGTGGTTGCGCTGCGGCCCCTCACGACGTCGATGGCCGAGGATGCGCCGATCGCGGGGCTGCTGCTCGCCGAGACGGCGGAGGAAAAGCCCAGTCTGCTGTTGCCCTCGCGCACGTTCAATCCGAGCCGCGTGCTGCGTTCGATCGAAGTCGGGCCGGAGCGCCGGTACCGCCTCACGCGCCTCCTCCAACGCGGCGCCGACTTCGAGCGCGTTGCCTTCGACGAGTCGACGGGCTGACGCAAACGCGCGGCAGGCGCGGCGCGTAACGCGATGCCGAACCGACTCGCGGGCGAGACGAGCCCGTACCTTCTTCAGCACGCGGGGAATCCGGTCGACTGGCAACCCTGGGACGACACCGCGCTCTCGGAAGCCCGCGCGAGCGGCAAGCCGATCCTTCTGTCCGTCGGCTACTCGGCGTGTCACTGGTGCCACGTGATGGCGCACGAGTCGTTCGAGGATCCCGGTGTCGCGGCCGTGATGAACGACCTGTTCGTCAATATCAAAGTCGATCGCGAGGAGCGACCCGACCTCGACCAGATCTACCAGACCGCGCATGCACTGCTCACGCAGCGCTCCGGCGGGTGGCCGCTCACAATGTTTCTCACGCCGGAAGGCGAGCCCTTCTTCGGCGGCACGTATTTCCCGAAGGAAAGCCGTTTCGGCCTTCCCGGATTTCTCGACCTCCTGCCGCGCATCGCCGCCGCCTATCGGGAGCGCGGCGCCGAGATCAAGGTGCAGAACGCGCGCCTCAAGGACGCGCTCGAGAGCCTCGAGCCCGGCGCGGGCGCGGTGCACGCGCTGCCGACGGGAGCCGCGGCGGCCGCGCTGGCCGAGTTGAAGGAGCGCTTCGATCCGGAGTGGGGCGGCTTCGGGGCGGCGCCGAAGTTCCCGCACGCAGCGGAACTCGAGCTCTGCCTGCGCGAAGCCGTGCGCACCGGTGACGCGAACGCGCTCGCTGTCGTCGACGTCACGCTATCGCGCATGGCCGACGGCGGGATCCACGACCAGCTGGGCGGCGGCTTCTGCCGCTACAGCGTCGACACGTTCTGGGCGATCCCGCATTTCGAGAAGATGCTCTACGACAACGGGCCGCTGCTGGCGCTTTATGCGGACCTCGCCCGGCACACCGGGCAAGAGCGGTTCGCCGAGGTCGCGCGCGGCATCGCGGGCTGGATGGAGCGCGAGATGCGCGCCCCGGACGGCGCGCTCTATTCGAGCCTCGACGCCGACAGCGAGCACGAGGAGGGGAAGTTCTACGTCTGGAGCCGCGACGAGATCCGCGCGCTCGTGGGCGAGAGCGACTACGCGCTCGTGGCGCCATACTGGGGACTCGACCGGGCGCCGAATTTCGAAGGCCACGCGTGGAATCTCGTCGTCGCGCGGCCGCTTGCTGAAGCGGCCTCGCAATCGGGCCCCGCCGATGCCGATGCGAAGGTCCGGCTCGCTCGTGCCAAGACAACGCTCTTCGCCGCGCGCGAGAGGCGGGTTCGTCCGGGACGCGACGACAAGATCCTCACGTCGTGGAATGCGCTGGCGATCGCCGGGCTCGCGCGCGCGGCGCGCGCGCAGGATGAGCCCGCCTTCGCCGAGCAGGCCTTCGCTGCCGTCGACGCCCTCCGCGCGACAGCGTGGCGGGACGCTCGCCTGCTGGCGACGCGCAAGGGCGCCAAGGCGCACCTCAACGCGTACCTCGACGATTACGCGTTCCTGCTCTCGGCCCTCCTCGAGCTCATGCAGACGCGTTTTCGTCCCGCGGATTTCGCGTGGGCTCGCTCGCTCGCCGACGTGCTGCTCGCGCAGTTCGAGGATCGCGAGCAAGGAGGATTCTGGTTCACGAGCCACGACCACGAACGGCTCATCCATCGCACGAAGCCGGGCCACGACAACGCGACCCCGTCGGGCAACGCCGTCGCGGCGCGCGCGCTGATCGCGCTCGGGCACCTCGCTTCGGAGCCGCGCTACGTCGAATCCGCGGAACGGGCGCTGCGCCTGTTCGCGCCGGCGCTCGCGCGCGCGCCATCGGGGTTCGCCACGATGATCTTCGCGCTCGAAGACGCGCTGGTGCCGCCGCCGATCGTCATTCTCGACGGGCAGCGCACGACGTGCGCGGCGTGGCAACGCGCGCTCGAACGGACGCTGCGCCCCGCCGTGCGCATCTTCGACGTTTCCGGCGCTGCGGAATTGCCGCCGCCGCTCGCCAAGGGCGCCCGCCCGGCCGAAGGCGGCGTCGCGTGGATCTGCGCGGGCGCGAGTTGCCTGCCGCCTTTCACCGACTTGGCCGAAGTGGAGCGCGCGCTCCGGCGCCCCTGACGCGGCGCCGGGGCGGCATTCGCGGACTCCGAGGGCCGGCGGATCCGGGTTCCGGTAAAATCCGGCCCGGTTGCCGCACTTCCCCCAACGCCGCACTCACTCTCGAAACCGGAGCTCCCATGAAATTCGCCGTTGCCACTCTCGCCGCCGCCGGCCTCGCGCTTGCCGGCACTGCCCATGCCGCGCTCGACAAAGCGGCCGCCGAAGCCATGATGAAGAAGGACGGCTGCGCCGCCTGCCACGCGGTCGACAAGAAGGTCGTCGGCCCCTCGTACGCCGATGTCGCCGCCAAGTACAAGGGTGACGCGGGCGCCGCGGCCAAGCTCGAGGCCAAGGTCAAGGCCGGCGGCTCGGGCGTCTGGGGACCGGTGCCGATGCCGCCGAACGCGACCACCCCCGACGCCGACATCAAGGCACTGGTCGGCTGGATCCTGACGCTCAAGAAATAAGCTAGGGCCTGTTCGCACTTGCGGATATAGCGCGAACAGGCCCTGGAAACGGCGCGCCGCGCTTTGACACCGACGGGGCGCGCCGGTAACCTTGCAACGTCCGCGCAGGAGAGAGTGGCGCCGGCGCCCACGGGTGCCGCCGCCGCCGCCGAAGGCGTAACTCCCGCGATCGCTCAGGCAAAAAGGGCTGCCCGGACGCAATTCGAATCTGGAGAGCGGCCGCGCGGCCGAGTTTTCGCTGCGGCGGCCCACCGAAGGGGCACCGGCGTCGGCCTTCACGGCGCGCTGCAATCTCTCAGGTAAAAAGGACAGACGGGGCGAGGCGGAATACCGCTTCGCCCTTTTTTCGTCTGTCGGGAGTTGCCCGTGCCAAAGACCACGCCGCTTCACGCCGTCCACCGCGCCGCCGGCGCGCGCATGGTCGATTTCGGCGGCTGGGACATGCCGGTCCATTACGGCTCGCAGATCGAGGAGCACCACGCGGTGCGCGCCGATGCCGGCATGTTCGACGTCTCGCACATGCGCGTCGTCGACCTCGAAGGTTCCGGCGCGCGCGACTTCCTGCGCTACGCGATCGCGAACAACGTCGACAAGCTGACGGTCCCCGGCAAGGCGTTGTACTCGTGCCTGCTGACACCCGCGGGCACGGTGGTCGACGATCTGATCGTCTACTTCCTGCGCGAGGATTTCTTCCGGCTCGTTGTCAATGCGGGGACCGCGGACAAGGACATCGCGTGGTTCCGCAAGCTCCTTGCCGAGCGCGCGCCGGCACTGAAGCTCTCGCCGCGCGAGGACCTCGCGATGATCGCCGTGCAGGGGCCGAACGCGCGCGCCAAGGTCTGGAAGGCGCTGCCCGGCAGCGAAGCCGTGAGCGCCGCGCTCGCGCCGTTCAATGCCGTGGCCCACGGTGACGCATTCATCGCGCGCACCGGCTACACCGGCGAGGACGGATTCGAGATCGTCTATCCAGCGGCGAAGGTCGAAGCGCTCTGGTCGCGCCTGCGGGCGGCCGGCGTGCGCCCCTGCGGGCTCGGCGCGCGCGACACGCTGCGGCTCGAGGCCGGGATGAATCTCTACGGCCAGGACATGGACGAAAGCGTGTCGCCGCTCGAGTCGGGACTCGCCTGGACTGTCGATCTCAAGAGCCCGCGCGATTTCGTCGGCAAGGCCGCGCTCGTCGCGAATCCGCCGCAACGCCAGCTGACGGGCCTCCTGCTGACCGACAAGGGCGGCGTGCTGCGCGCGCATCAGGCCGTGCGCACGGCGCACGGCGACGGCGAGATCACCAGCGGCACGTTCAGTCCGACGCTGGGACGCTCGATCGCGCTCGCCCGCCTGCCGCGCGCCGTTGCGGCAGGCGGGCGCGTCGAGGTCGCGATCCGCGACAAGGCGCTCGCCGCGACCGTCGTCAAGCCGCCGTTTGCGCGCAACGGCAAGGTCCTCGTGCCGTGAGGCACCGCTTCCGCTTTCGACCTTTGTTCCATTTCCGAACCCGCTGACCCATTGGAGCCCTCCGCATGAACGTTCCCGCAAACCTGAGGTATACCGCCGACCACGAATGGGCGCGCGCCGAGAGCGACGGCACCGTGACAGTCGGCATCACCGACCACGCGCAGGCCGCACTGGGCGATCTCGTCTACATCGAGCTGCCTGCCGTCGGTCGCAGCGTCGCCGCCGAGGAGGCCTGCGCGGTCGTCGAATCGGTGAAGGCAGCCTCGGACGTCTACTCGCCGCTCTCAGGCGAGGTGGTCGCCGTCAACGACGCGCTCACCGGAACGCCCGAGGACGCCAACAAGGACGCCTACGCGGCCTGGTTCTTCCGATTGAAGCCAAGCGATCCGGCCGCATTCGCGAAGCTCCTCGACGCGAAGGCGTACGAGGCCGTGATCGGCGACGCCTGAGGCATTGCCGCCTTCGCGGCGGCGTCGCCGCGAACCCCTCCGAGCCTGAACATGAACGATTCCAGCAACACTGTTTTCGCGGCCGCCACGGCGCAGGACGACCACGGCGCGTTCATCGCGCGGCACATCGGCACCACGCCCGACGATCAGGTGGCAATGCTCTCGGCGCTTGGCTACCCGAGCCGGGCCGCGCTGATCGACGCGCTCGTTCCGGCGTCGATCCGCAGTGCCGCGCCCCTCGCGCTGGGCGCGCCCATGGGCGAGGATGAGGCGCTCGAGAAGCTCGCGGCGATCGCCGCGAAGAATCGCGTGCTGCGCTCATTCATCGGCGAGGGCTACTACGGGACGCACACGCCCGGCGTCGTCCTGCGAAACGTCCTCGAGAATCCGGCGTGGTACACCGCCTATACGCCGTACCAGCCGGAGATTTCGCAGGGGCGCCTCGAGGCGCTGGTCAATTTCCAGACGATGGTGTGCGATCTCACCGGCATGGCGATCGCCAACGCGTCGATGCTGGACGAGGCGACCGCCGCCGCAGAGGCGATGACGCTGTGCCTGCGCATGAGCAAGGGGAAGAGCGCGCGCTTCTTCGTCGCCGATGACGTTTTCGCGCAGACGCGCGACGTCGTCCGCACGCGCGCGGAGCCTCTTGGAATCGAGGTCGTCGTCGGTCCGGCCGCCGCAGGCCGCGGCCGCCGGTGCGTTCGGCGCGCTGCTGCAATTCCCCGGCGCGGACGGCGAGATTCATGACCATCGCCCGCTCGCCGACGCCGTGCACGCGGCCGGCGCGCATCTCGTCGTCGCGGCCGATCTCCTTGCGCTGACGCTGCTCGCGCCGCCCGGCGAATGGGGCGCGGACGTGGTCGTCGGCTCGAGCCAGCGCTTCGGCGTGCCAATGGGGTTCGGCGGTCCGCACGCGGGCTACCTCGCGACGCGCGACGAATTCAAGCGCTCGATGCCGGGTCGCCTCGTCGGCGTCACCGTCGACGCCGATGGGAACCCCGCGTACCGCCTCGCGCTGCAGACGCGCGAGCAGCACATCCGCCGGGAGAAGGCGACGTCGAACATCTGCACGGCGCAGGTGCTGCTCGCGGTCATCGCCGCGATGTACGCCGTCTACCACGGGCCGGTGGGGCTCACGCGCATCGCGCGCCGCGTGCATCGACGTGCGGCGGCGCTCAAGAGCCACCTCGAACGCGCGGGATTTGCGGTGCCGACGACGGCATTCTTCGACACCATCACGGTGGCCACCGGTGCTGCGACACCGGCGATTCACGCACGCGGCGTCAAGGCCGGCGTCAATTTCCGCAGGGTCAGCGATGCCGTCATTGGACTGTCGGTCGACGAGACCACGACGCCGATGGACCTCGAGCGCGTCGTGCGCGCGTTCGCGGGCGAGCGCGCCACCCCGATGGAATCAGATTTCGATGCGCCGGCGCCGTCGCGGCTGCCGGCAGCACTCCTGCGCGCGTCGGCCTTCCTCACGCATCCGACGTTCAACCGCTACCATTGCGAGACGGAGATGCTGCGCTACCTGCGTCGCCTCGCCGATCGCGACATCGCGCTCGACCGGGCGATGATTCCGCTGGGCTCGTGCACGATGAAGCTCAACGCGACCGCGGAGATGATTCCCGTCACCTGGCCCGAGTTCGGCGCGCTGCATCCGTTCGCGCCGGCCGACCAGGCGCAAGGCTACGCGGAGCTCTTCGCCGACCTCGAGCGGATGCTCTGCGCGATCACCGGGTATGCGGCCGTGTCGCTGCAGCCCAATGCGGGCTCGCAAGGCGAGTACGCCGGCCTTCTCGCGATCCGCGCGTTTCACGCGAGCCGCGGCCAGGGCCATCGCCGCGTGTGCCTCATTCCGGCGTCCGCGCACGGGACGAATCCCGCGTCGGCACAGATGGCGGGGATGCAGGTCGTCGTCGTTGCCTGCGACGACGACGGCAACGTCGATCTCGCCGATCTCGAGGCCAAGGCAAAGGCGCACGCCGACGATCTCGCCGCGATCATGGTCACGTATCCGTCGACCCACGGCGTGTTCGAGGAAGGCATGCGGCGCATCTGCGAGATCGTCCACGCGCACGGCGGGCAGGTCTACGTCGACGGCGCCAACCTCAACGCGCTGGTGGGGCTCGCGCAGCCCGGAGCGTTCGGCGCCGACGTCTCGCACCTCAACCTGCACAAGACGTTCTGCATCCCGCACGGCGGCGGCGGCCCGGGCGTGGGTCCGATCGGGGTCGGCGCGCACCTGGCGCCGTTCCTCCCCGGCCATCGCTATTCCGCGTCAGGCGATCCCACGCGCGCCGTCGCCGCGGCCCCGCACGGAAGCGCCAGCATCCTGCCGATCTCGTGGATGTACATCGCGATGATGGGCGCGTCAGGTCTCACGGCGGCCACCGAAAGCGCGATCCTCGCGGCGAATTACGTGGCGCAGCGATTGAAGGAGCACTATCCCGTGCTCTACGCGGGACCGCGCGGCCTGGTCGCGCACGAATGCATTCTCGACCTGCGTCCGCTGAAGGAAGCCTCGGACGTCGCGGTGGACGACGTCGCCAAGCGGCTGATGGACTACGGGTTCCACGCGCCGACGATGAGCTTCCCGGTGCCGGGCACGCTGATGGTGGAACCTACCGAGAGCGAATCGAAGGCCGAGCTCGACCGCTTCGTCGCTGCGATGATCGCGATCCGCGGCGAGATCCGCGCGGTGGAGGAGGGCCGCGCCGACCGCGCCGACAACCCGCTGAAGCATGCGCCGCACACTGCGGCCGCCGTCACCGCCGACGCGTGGCCGCATGCGTACCGCCGCGAAGTGGCCGCGTATCCCCTCGCCGCGCTTCGCGCGAGCAAGTACTGGCCGCCGGTCGCGCGCGTCGACAACGTCTACGGCGACCGCAACCTTTTCTGCAGCTGCGCTCCCATGACCGACTACGCGGAGACGACCGCCATGGGCGACGCGGCGCCCGCCGACCCCGCGAGCGTCTGACGATGCGCATCGTCGTGCTGGGCGCCGGCGTCGTCGGCGTCGCCGCGGCATGGTATCTCGCGGCCGACGGTCACGAGGTGACCGTCGTCGACCGGCAACCCGGTGCCGGGCTCGAGACCTCGTTCGCCAACGGCGGGCAGATTTCGGCGTCGCACGCCGAGCCGTGGGCGAATCCCGACGCGCCGCGCACGATCCTGAAGTGGCTGGGTCGCGAGGATGCGCCGCTGCTCTTCCGTCTGCGCGCCGATCCGCGCCAGTGGCTGTGGGGGCTTTCGTTCCTGCGCGAATGCCTGCCGCACCGCACGCGCCGCAACACGATCCAGTGCCTCAACCTGGCGCTCTACTCGCGTGACTGCCTGCGCGCGCTGTGCGCGGCCACCGGGATCGAGTACGACCGCAACACGCGCGGAATCCTGCAGATCTACACCGAGGCGAGCGAATTCGATCGCGCCGTCGAAGGTGCGGCGATGATGCGCGAAGTCGGCATCGACCGCGCGATCGCCTCGTCCGATCAATGCGTCGCGATCGAGCCGGCGCTCGCGCAATGCCGCGACCGGCTCGCGGGGGGCATTTACACGGCGTCCGACGAATCCGGCGACGCGCACCGGTTCACTCAGGCGCTGGCGGCGCGCGCGGCCGACCGGGGTGTCGCGTTCCGTTATGGGGTGACGGTCGACGCGCTGCTGCACGCGGGAGACGCGCTCACGGGCGTTCGCTGCGTCGATGGCGCCGGGCACGGCGAGACGCTCGCCGCCGACGCCTATGTGCTGGCGCTCGGGAGTTACAGCCCGCTGCTGCTGCGCCCGCTCGGCGTGCACTGCCCGATCTATCCGGTCAAGGGATACTCGGCCACCATCGACGTCGGCGCGCATGGGGGTGCCCCGACCGTATCGCTGACCGACATTGCCGCCAAGATCGTGATGACGCGCCTCGGCGACCGCCTGCGCGTCGCGGGAACCGCGGAACTGTCCGGGTACGGCACCGATCTCAATGCCGTCCGCTGCGAAGCGCTGGCGAAACGCACGTTCGACCTCTTCCCCGATGCCGGCGAGCGCGGCTCGATCGCCTACTGGGCCGGGCTGCGCCCGGCGACCCCGTCCAATGTTCCCTGCCTCGGCCGCACGCGCTATCGCAACCTGTTCCTCGACACGGGACACGGGACGCTGGGCTTCACGATGGCATGCGGGTCCGGGCGCTCGCTCGCCGACCTCGTCGCCGGACGCGCGCCCGAAGTCGAGTTCGATTTCGCGCGATCCTGAAGCCGGCGATGCGTACCGGTTAAAATCAGGCCGTCGTCAATGGCTACGGAGTCCCTTCCCGATGAATCTCGCATCGTTCAATCGCTGGCAGGCCGCGGCGATTCACCTCGCGCTCTCCGCGGTGATCGCGGCGACGGCATTCGGCATAATCATCGCGCTCTGGTACCCGCGGCCGTATTTCGACGTCATGGGCGGCAAGGATTTGCTGATCATCCTCGTCAGCGTCGATGTCTGCATCGGGCCGCTGCTCACGCTGATCGTGTTCAACCCGGCCAAGAAGGAATTGCGGCGCGATCTTACGATCATCGCGGCCGTGCAGCTCGCAGCGCTCGTGTATGGTGCATGGGTAACGTTCGGCGCCCGACCGGTGTTCACGGTGTTCGCAAAGGATCATTTCGACGTCGTCGCCGCGAACGAGCTCGACGCGGCGGATCTCGCCGAGGCCCCGCCCGAGTTTCGCAGCCTTTCGCTGACCGGGCCCAGGATCATCGGCACCAGGATGCCGACCGATTCTGACGAGCGCAACAAGGTGGTGCTTGCGGTGACCTCGGGCAAGGACCTGCAGGACTTCCCGAAGTATTACGTGCCGTATGCGGACATGGCCGCTGAAGTGAAGAAAAGCGCAAAGCCGCTCAATGCGCTGCTGAAGGCGCATCCCGAGGCCCTCGGCGCAATTCGCGCCGCCTCGGTCGAGGCCGGCCGCCCCGAAAGCCTGCTGCTCTACGTTCCGCTGCGCGCGCGGCTGGGGGCGATGACCGCGGTGCTCGACGCACGCGACATGCGCGTCGTCACCATCGCGCCAATCGACCCTTATTGATCCGATGACGCAAGTGGCAACGGCTGCGGCGCGCATTTCAATTCGGGAAGGCGTGCGCGCCCTCGCTGCCGTGACGATGTGCGTCGTTCTGGCCGGTGCGCCGGGTGCGCCCGCGATCGCGGCGACCAAGCGGGCGCATTCCCCCGCGCCCGCGCTGACCCCTTCGCCCGCACCGGCTCCCACTGCGGGTCCCATCGTCGCGCCGCCGATCGCGGCGCCGGCGTACCTGCTGATGGACGTCACCAGCGGGCAAGTCATCGTCGCCGAGAATGCCGAGGAGCGGCGCGATCCCGCCTCGCTCACCAAACTGATGACGGCGTACCTCGTGTTCGCGGCGTTGCGCGAGGGCAAGCTCACGCTCGCCCAGGAAGTCACCGTGTCACAGGCGGCCTGGCGTGTCGAAGGGTCCAGAATGTTCATCGAGCCCAAGCGCCCCGTCAGCATCGACGTGCTGCTGCACGGCCTCATCGTCCAGTCCGGCAACGACGCCGCGGTGGCGCTGGCGGAAGCGGTCGCGGGGAGCGAGGCGGCGTTCGCCGAGCGGATGAACGCCGAGGCGAAGCGGATGGGCCTTGCCGGAACGAACTTCGTCAACGCGACCGGCCTCGCCGATCCGAAGCACTATTCGACGGCGGCCGACATCGCCGCGCTCGCGGCCGCAGTGATCCGCGATTTCCCCGAGTATTACCCGCTCTACTCGCTCAAGGAGTATCGCTACAACAACATCACGCAGCCGAACCGCAACCGCCTGCTGTGGGTCGATCCTTACGCCGACGGCATGAAGACCGGCCACACGGAGACTGCCGGCTGGTGCCTCGTCGGATCGGCGAAGCGCGGGCAGCGCCGCGTGCTGTCGGTCGTGCTCGGCGCGACCTCGGATGCTGCGCGCACCAACGAAAGCCTGAAGCTCCTCAACTTCGCCTTTCAGTCGTTCGATACGGTCGAGCTCTATGGTCCCGACAAGCCGGTGTCGACGCTGAAGATCTGGAAGGGTGCGGCGAACGACGTCGCCGCGGGATTCACCGCCGTGAAGTACCTGACGCTGCCCAAAGGCGCGGCGGACCGACTGAAGCTGACGCTCGTCGCCGACGAGCCGCTCATCGCGCCGGTCGCGAAGGGCCAGCGCATCGGCACCGTCAAGGTCGCGCTGGACGGCAGGGCGCTGGCGGAATTCCCGCTGGTCGCGCTGTCCGAAGTGCCTGTCGCGAACCTTTTCGGGCGCGCGTACGACACGGTGCGGCTGTGGTGGTCGCAGCGCTGACGCCGCGCTCGCTCACGAGATCCATTCATCCCGCACGAATTCGAGGAAGTGTGAACCCATGATCGTCTATCTCAATGGCGCGTACCTGCCGCTCGAGGACGCGAAGATCTCCGTGCTCGACCGCGGGTTCATCTACGGCGACGGCGTCTACGAGCTGATCCCGGTCTACCGCCGGCAGGCCTTTCGGCTGCCGCATCACCTCACGCGACTGCAGCGAAGCCTCGACGGCATCCGTCTCGCCAATCCGCACGGCGACGCCGACTGGACGCAGATCATCGGCGAGCTCGTGGCGAAGCAGCCGTTCGACGACCAGGGCGTCTATCTCCAGGTGACGCGCGGCGTGGCCAAGCGCGATCACGCGTTTCCGCAGGGCGTGCCGCCGACCGTATTCATGATGAGCAACCCGCTCGCCACGCCTTCGAAGGAACAGATCGAGCGCGGCGTGGCCGTCGTCACCGCCGAGGACAACCGGTGGCGCCGCTGCGATCTCAAGACGATCTCGCTCGTCGGCAACGTGCTGATGCGCCAGCTCGCCGCCGACGCCGGGGCGATCGAGACCGTGATGTTCCGCGACGGATTTCTCACCGAGGCGTCCGCGTCGAACGTGTTGGTGGTGATCGGCGGGACGATCGTCGCGCCGCCCAAGGACAACCTCATCCTGCCGGGGATCACCTACGACGCCGCCGTCGAGTTCGCGCTGGAAGCGGCGCTGCCGCTCGAGTCGCGGCCGGTCAAACGCGCCGAAGCGCTCGCGGCCGACGAGATGTGGCTCACATCGTCGACGAAGGAAGTGCTGGCCGTGACGAGTGTCGACGGCAAGCCGTTCGCCGGCGGCGTTCCGGGCCCCGCCTTTCGCCGGATGCACGCGCTCTACCAGCGGCACAAGCCGGCACCCCGCTAAAGCCCTCCGCTGGATGGCGCGGGGCCCGCTACTTGGCAGGCAGCGTCTGCGTCGTCATGTAGCGGCCGTGATGAAACACGAGTCCGTCGCCGCTTCTGCGCTCGCAGGTCTCGACCTCGCCGACGAAGACGATGTGATCGCCGGCCGGGTATTGCGCGTGATGGACGCATTCGAACCACGCGACACATCCCTCGATCAGCGGCGCACCGGCGGCCCCCAGCCGGAACGGGACGCCGTCGAAACGGTCCGCGTGCGGACGCGAGAAGCGAAGCGCGATGTCGAGCTGGTCGCGCGCGAGTACGTTGATCGCGTAGCGCCGCGCCGACTCGAACGTCGCGAGGTTGCTCGCCTTGCGGCTCAAGCTCCACAGGACGAGCGGCGGCGCGAGCGACACGGAGTTGAACGAATTTGCCGTGAAACCCACGTAGCGCCCACCCGCTGCAGGCGCGGCGATCACGGTGACGCCGGTCGCGAACTGCGCCAGCGCGTCGCGGAACTGCCGCTCCGTGAACACGCGCGCGGGCGGGCCGGCGCGGTCGGCGGCGGGGGTCTTGGGCACGTTCGGGGGGCGGGAATTGGGGCGGGCGCCCTGATCCCGCGATAGTAGCAGCGCACCGGCCGCACCGGTCCCGCGCCGAGCCTTCGCGCCGGAGTGGACGGCGCGCCGTTTTTCGCTAGAATGGTCCGGTCGGCCCGTGCCATGACGCGGGCGGCGGTTTCTGCCCGGAGCGAGCGGGCATGCCGCCGGCGTCGGGGTGGCGTGACGGGCACCGCTGCGGAACAATCCGCGCTGAGCGCAAAGAACATGGCGCAACCGCTGCAAAAGATCATCGCCAGCCGATATGGCGGGCGCAACCTGCCGGTGACGCTGGTCCTGCCGGACGGCGGGCGCGTGCCACTGTCGGCGCAGCCGCAGGTCGAAATCTTCGCCCGGAGCTGGGCGGGCCTGAAGGCGCTCGCATCGCCGGCGCTCGGCAGCCTTGCCCGCGCCTACGTGCGCAACGACATCGACTTCACCGGGGGTACCCGCGCCGTGCTGGACGTCGCCGAGGCAATGGTGGGGTCGATCACGCACGGACGCGATTCGCTGCGGGAGCGCTGGCGCGGGTTCAAGCACCAGCACCGCAGCGACCGCCGGAACATCCAGCACCACTACGACGTGTCGGATGCCTTCTATCGGCTCTGGCTCGATCCGCGGATGGTGTATTCCTGCGCTTACTTCGAGCGTGACGGCGAGTCCCTCGCGGACGCTCAGGCGCGCAAGCTCGACCACACTTGCCGCAAGCTGATGCTGCGTCCCGACGAGACGCTGCTGGACATCGGCTGCGGCTGGGGTGGCCTCGTCTTCTGGGCGGCCGAGCACTACGGTGCGACGGCGACCGGCATCACGCTGTCGCAGCACCAGTTCGAGCACGTCGAGCGCGAGATCGTCGCGCGCGGGCTCACGGGCCGCGTGCACGTGAAGTACCTCGACTATGCCGACCTGCCGGATGACGTGCTCTACGACAAGATCGCGAGCATCGGCATGTTCGAGCACGTCGGGCCGCGGCGCTACGACAAGTATTTCCGGACGATCTACCGGCTCCTCAAGCCCGGCGGCTTCGTGATGAATCACGGCATCACGCAAAACATGCTCGGCGCGGACAGCCTGGGCAGCGGCATCGGAGCGTTCGTCGAGGATTACGTCTTTCCGGGCGGGCAGCTCGCGCACGTCTCCCGCGTTGTCGAAGGCCTCGCGCGCGAAGGCCTCGAGCTCATCGACGCCGAAGCGCTGCGCGAGCACTACGCGAAGACGCTCTGGTGCTGGCTCGACGGGCTCGAGGCGAATGCCGACGCCGCCCGCGCGGAGGTCGGCGAGGAGAAGTTCCGCGTCTGGCGCGTCTATCTCGCGGGCTCGGCGCACGCGTTCGAGCGCGGCTGGCTGTCGATCTTCCAGCTGCTCGCCGGCAAGCCGTTGCCGGACGGGCGACTGCCGCATCCGCTGACGCGCGACTACATGTATCCGCGCGACCGCGGCTGACGGCGCGCGCCGACCCTTGCGCGGCGCCGGGCCCGTCTCCACATTGGAGTATTTTGGAGCCACGATGCCCGCCACGCCGCCTGTCGCCACCGAATCGCTGCTCACCTTTCCCTGCGCGTTCCCGCTCAAGGTGATGGGACGCACGTGCGACGGCTTCGCGCAGGCGGTGGTCGACGTCGTCCGAAAGCATGCGCCTGATTTCGACGCCGGCACGCTCGAGATGCGCGCGTCGACGGCCGGCAACTACCTGTCGGTGACGGCGACGATCAACGCGACGTCGCGCGACCAGCTCGACAATCTCTATCGCGAGCTCACGTCGCATCCGATGGTCGCGATGGTGCTGTGACGCAGGCCCTCGCCTCGGAGACGGCCGCGCGCGCGGCGCTCGTGCGCGCGCTCGGCCGCACCGACTACGAAACGACGTGGCGCGCGATGCAGGCATTCACCGCCGGTCGCGACGCCGCCACGCCCGACGAGGTCTGGTCCACGGAGCACGACCCGGTTTACACGCTGGGGCTCGCCGGCCGGCCCGAGCATCTGCTGCGCGCCAACGGCATCCCGGCGATCAAGGTCGACCGCGGCGGGCAGATCACCTATCACGGCCCGGGGCAGCTCGTCCTCTACCTGATGTTCGACCTGCGCCGGCTCGGCCTCGGCGTGCGTCCGATGGTTCGGGCCATCGAGGCGGGCGTGGTAGAATGGCTTGATTCGATGGGGATTTTCGCCTGGGGAAAGGCGGACGCTCCGGGGGTTTACGTCGACCGCGGCGGAACCGAGGCGAAAATTGGCGCGCTGGGACTGAAGATCAGGAATGGCTGCAGCTATCACGGTGTCGCCGTGAATGTCGCGATGGATCTGGCGCCGTTCGCCGACATCGATCCCTGCGGCTTTCGCGGTCTCGCCGTCACGCAGCTCGCCGATTTCGGCGTGAAGAAGTCCGTCGCCGACGCCGGGCGGGAGTTGGCCCCCATTGTCGCGGCGAAGCTCATCCACTGAACGTTCGCCGCACCCCAAACCGCTGCAGGCCGATCGTGCCCCAAGACGCTCCCCCTCCCGTCCCCATCACCGCCGGCGCCAAGCAGAAGGGCGGCGCCAAGACCGTGCGCATCCCGGTCAAGGTCGTCGCGGCGGAGCGGCTCAAAAAGCCGGACTGGATTCGCGTGCGCGCGCCGTCCTCGCCGCGCTTCCACGAGATCAAGAAGATCCTGCGCGAGCATTCGCTGCACACGGTGTGCGAGGAAGCCTCGTGCCCGAACATCGGCGAATGCTTTGGCAACGGCACGGCGACTTTCATGATCATGGGCGACGTGTGCACGCGCCGCTGCCCGTTCTGCGACGTCGGCCACGGGCGGCCGCTGCCGCTCGACGCTGACGAGCCCGCGCATCTCGCGGCGACGATCGCGGCGCTCGGGCTCGCCTATGTGGTCATCACCAGCGTCGACCGCGACGACCTGCGCGACGGCGGCGCCCAGCACTTCGTCGACTGCATTCGTGCGGTGCGCGCGCGCTCGCCGGACACACAGATCGAAGTGCTGGTTCCGGATTTCCGCGGTCGCCTCGCGCGGGCACTCGACATTCTAGCCGCGGCGCCGCCGGACGTGATGAACCACAACCTCGAGACCGTGCCGCGACTTTACCGCCAGGCGCGGCCGGGTGCCGACTATGCGCATTCACTCGCGCTGCTCCACGACTTTCGCGCGCGTGTCCCCGGTGTGCCGACCAAGTCCGGGCTGATGGTGGGCCTCGGCGAGACCGACGACGAGATTCTCGCCACGCTCGCCGACATGCGCGCGCATGGCATCGAGATGCTGACCATCGGGCAGTACCTGCAGCCCACGCGCGAGCACCTGCCCGTGCTGCGCTACGTGCATCCCGATACGTTCGCGATGTTCGAGCGCGAAGCGTATGCGATGGGCTTCCGCCACGCGGCGGTCGGCGCGCTGGTGCGCTCGTCGTACCACGCGGACAAGCAGGCGGGCGGCGTGCTGGCGCACGCCGGCGACTGACCCGGCGGGCTCAGGGTTTTGTTGTCGGCGCGGGCGGCAACGCCGCGCCCTTCGGCCAAAGGATCCACATCCGGCCGTCCTGACGCATCCGGCCCGCTTCGCGGCCCGCATCGGGCCCGAATCCCCAGAAGAAATCGGCGCGGATCGCGCCGCGGATCGCGCCCCCCGTGTCCTGCGCCAGCACCAGACGGTCGAGCGGCGTCGTCGACAGCGGCCAGCTCGTCGCGAGAAACACGGGCGCGCCAAGCGGCACCGAGCGCGGGTCGACGGCGATCGTGCGCCCCGCCGCGAGCGGAACGCCGAGCGTGCCGATCGGGCCGTCGATCCTGGCCTCGAGCGAACCTGGCTGCTGCCGGCGCGACCTCTCGAAAGAAGACGTAGCTCGGATTCTCCTCGAGGAGCGCGGGAAGCTTCGCCGGATTCGCGCGCGCCCACGCCTTGATGCCCTGCATCGACGCGCGATCGGCGGAAATTTCGCCGCGATCGATCAGCACGCGCGCGATCGAGCGGAACGGGTGCCCGTTCTGGTCGGCGTAGCCGATGCGAATCACGCTGCCATCGGGCTCTTCGATGCGCCCCGATCCCTGGATCTGCAGGAAGAATGCCTCGACCGGGTCGGCGACGTAGACGAGCGCCTTGCCGTCGAGCGGTGCGCGGCCGGCGTCGATGTCGGCGCGCGACCAGTACGGAATCACCCGGCGGCCGTCGACGCGCCCGCGCAGTCGGCGGTCCTTGAGATCCGGATAGAGCTCCGCGAGATCGATCGTGAGGAGATCGTCCGGCGGCGCGTACAGCGCGACCGCAAACTGCGTGGTGCGGTTCCTGCTGCCCGCGAGCAGCGGCTCGTAATAGCCGGTGACAAGACCGCTGTCGCGGCCGTCGGCGGCGCCGACCGCGTATGGGATAAAATGGGCTTCGAAATAGGCGCGCACGCTCGCCGCGTCCAGCGCAGTGACGGCCGCGGCGGCCGTGCACGGGGCGATCCAGACGTCGCGCGTCGGTGTGCCAGGCGCGGTCAGCGCGGCGCAGCCGGCGAGATACGCGGGCCAGGCGTCGTTGGATGGGTCATCGGCCCAGCCCGGCAGCGCGGACCAGTCGACGGCGCGGTAGGTTGCCGGCAACGTCGGCGCGGCGATCGCGGGAGCCGGCGCGGTCTGCGCAGGCGGGACGGGAGGGGCGCTTGGTGCGGTCACACATCCCGCGCACGCGAGCACCATGAGCGCCGCGCCCAGGAGCGGCGCCGGCTGACGAAAGCGGAAAAGCCTCACGCTATGGAATGGTTCTTCATCGAAGCGGCGCTCGCGCTGCTGGTCGCCGTCGCCATCGTGGCTTGGACCATGTGGCCGCAGCGCCGCAAGCCGCGCGGCTCCGCGGGCGGCGATTCCGCAGGCGACTCCCGCTAATGGAGCACCCGCGGCACCGAGAGCGTGAACGGGGGAATGATCGCGTCGAAGGTCCGGCCGTCGTCGGCCACCATCTGATAGGTGCCGCGCATCGTCCCGACGGCGGTGGTGAGGTGCGTGCCGCTCGTGTACTCGAAGCTCTCGCCGGGGTTGAGCAGCGGCTGCTGGCCGACCACGCCCTGCCCCTTCACTTCCTGGACGTGGTGGTCGCCGTCGATGATGATCCAGTGGCGCGACAGGAGGCGCGCAGCGACCGAGCCCGTGTTGGTCACGGTGATCGTGTACGCGAACACGTACTTGTTGCGCGAAGGGTCGGACTCTTCGGCGACGTAGGTCGCGCGCGCCGCGACGGTGACGTCGTATTTCTTCGCTTCAGACATCCTTGCCACCTCAACATGCCGCTCGGACAATTATAACGCCATGCCGGACTATCGAATCGCCCCCTCGCTCCTCTCCGCCGACTTCGCCCGCCTCGGCGCGGAGGTCGCCGCCGTCGAGGCCGCCGGCGCCGACCTCATTCACTTCGACGTGATGGACAACCATTACGTGCCGAACCTGACGATCGGGCCGCTCGTCTGCGAAGCCATCCGGCCGCACACGAAGCTTCCGATCGACGTGCATCTCATGGTGACGCCGGTCGACCGAATCGTCCCCGATTTCGCGAAGGCGGGCGCCGCGATCGTGACGTTCCATCCCGAGGCGTCGTATCACGTGGACCGCACGATCGGCCTCATCCACGACTGCGGCTGTAAGGCGGGCCTTGCGTTCAATCCGGCGACCCCGCTCGAGTGGCTCGATCACACGATCGACAAGCTCGACCTCGTGCTGATCATGTCGGTGAATCCGGGTTTCGGCGGTCAGTCGTTCATTCCGCACACGCTGGAGAAGCTTAAGGCAGTGCGACCGCGCGTCGACGCCGCGCGGCAGCGCACGGGCCGCCCCATCATGCTCGAGGTCGACGGCGGCGTGAAGGCCGACAATATCGCCGCAATCGCGCGGGCCGGCGCCGACACGTTCGTCGCCGGGTCGGCGATCTTCGGCGCGCCGGATTACGCGGCGATGATCGCGCGGATGCGCGACGAGCTCACTTCGGCCAAGTGAACATGAATGCGGAGGCTTTTCGGTCGTTCGACGTCAGCGCGATCGCGTTCGACCTCGACGGCACGCTGCTCGACACGATCCACGACCTCGCGGCCGCGGTCAACGCGCTGCTGACGGAGCTCGGTCACCCTGCGCTCGCGCCGGAGGTCATTCGCGAGCTCGTCGGCAAGGGGATGGCGAACCTCGTGCGCCGCGCGATCGCGCTCTCGACGGGGAGCGCGCCCGAATCGCTGGACGACGCGGCGATGACCGCCGCGCTCGACCGGTACCAGGCGCTCTACGCGGAACAGCTCGGCCGCGCCACAACGCCCTTCCCCGGACTCGTCGACTGCCTCGACCGCCTGCACCGCGAGGGTTTCGCGCTCGCGATCATCACGAACAAGGCGACGCGCTTCGTGCGTCCGCACCTCGAGCACGCCGGCATCGCCGATCGTTTCGACCTCGTCATCGGCGGCGACGATCTGCCGGCTAAGAAGCCGGACGCGGGGCCGCTGCTCCACGTCGCCGCGGCATTTCGCATCGCGCCGTCGCGGCTGCTGATGGTCGGCGATTCGGCGAACGACGTGCTGGCGGCGCGTGCTGCCGGATGCCCGGTGCTCGTCGTTCCCCATGGCTATCGCGAAGGCCGGCCGGTGCGGGATCTCGGCGCCGATGGTATAGTGCCCACGCTGGCCGCGGTCGCCGACTGCGTCCGGCATTTCGTCCCGGAATTCACGTGAGCTTCGATCTCTTCGACCGCAACGGCCCCGTCGCCCTGACGGGGTGGTGGCGCGCACGCGACTGGCGCCCTCAGCGCCACTGACCGCCCGCGCCAGGCGTCGCGCGCTCCAAGCGACGCACCCCGAATCAGTTGTCGTGCCGTAGGTAGCCATCGAAGCGCCATGACCGAAGCCGAATTCCGCGCCCTTGCGGCGCAAGGACACAACCGGATCCCGCTGGTCCTCGAGACGTTCGCGGACCTCGACACACCGCTGTCCCTCTACGTCAAGCTCGCCAACGCGCCGCACACGTTCCTGCTGGAATCGGTGGTCGGCGGCGAGCGCTTCGGCCGTTACTCGTTCATCGGGTTGCCCGCGCGCACGCGCATCCGGGCCCGCGGCACCGCGATCGAGGTCGACGAAGGCGGCGTCGTGGTCGAGCGCCACGACGGCGATCCGCTGGCCTTCATCGGCGAGTTCATGCGCCGCTACCGCGTGGCGCCGCGACCCGGGCTGCCGCGCTTCTGCGGCGGGCTCGCCGGCTACTTCGGCTACGACACCGTGCGGCATGTCGAGGCGAAGCTCGCGCACTCGGCGCCGCCGGCCGGCGCAGGGCTCGACGACATCCCCGACCTGCAGCTCCTGGTGACCGAGGAGCTCGCGGTCGTCGACAATCTCGCCGGCAAGATCTTCCTCATCGTGTATGCGGACCCGGCGCAGCCGAATGCCTACGCGACAGGCATGCAGCGATTGCAGGCGCTGCGTCGCCGCCTGCGCGAGCCGGTCGCCATACCTTTCGAGACCGGCGCTGCCTCGACCGAGGCCGCGAGCGAGTCCGGCGCCGAGCGGTTCCAGGGCGCCGTGCGGCGCGCGAAGGAATACATCGCCGCGGGCGACATCATGCAGGTCGTCCTGTCGCAGCGCCTGCGCCGGCCGTTCACGTCGTCGCCGCTCTCGCTCTACCGCGCGCTGCGCTCGCTCAATCCATCGCCGTACATGTTCTATTACCACTTCGGCGATTTCCACGTGGTCGGCGCGTCGCCGGAAATTCTGGTGCGCAAGGAAGGCGCGCACATCACGCTGCGCCCGATCGCCGGCACGCGCCCGCGCGGCGCCTCGCGCGACGCCGACGACAGGCTCGCGCGCGAGCTCCTCGCCGACCCGAAGGAGCGCGCCGAGCACGTGATGCTGGTCGACCTCGGCCGCAACGACGTCGGCCGCGTCGCGCAGACCGGCAGCGTCAGTGTCACCGAGCAGATGGTGGTCGAGCGCTACTCGCACGTGATGCACATCGTCTCGAACGTCGAGGGTCTGCTCAAGCCCGGGCTCACCAGCATCGATGTGCTGCGCGCGTCGTTTCCCGCCGGCACGGTGAGCGGCGCGCCCAAGGTGCGGGCGATGGAGATCATCGACGTGCTGGAGCCCACGCGCCGCGGCATCTACGCGGGCGCGGTCGGCTACGTGAGCTTCCAGGACGACATGGACACCGCGATCGCGATTCGCACGGCGGTGGTGAAGGACGGCATGCTGTACGTGCAGGCGGGCGCGGGCATCGTCCACGACTCGGTGCCCGAGACCGAGTGGACCGAAACGCAGAGCAAGGCGCGCGCGATCCTGCGCGCTGCCGACATGGTGCAGCAGGGCCTCGACGCGGAAGCCTGACCATGCTGCTGATGATCGACAACTACGACTGCTTCACCTACAACCTCGTCCAGTATCTGGGCGAATTGGGCGCCGACGTCCACGTCCATCGCAACGACGCGATCACGCTGGGAGAGATCGCCGCGTGGGAGCCCTCGCTGATCGTCATTTCGCCGGGCCCGTGCACGCCCAACGAGGCCGGCATCTCGGTGCCGCTCATCCAGCGCTTCGCCGGGCGGATTCCCATTCTCGGCGTCTGCCTCGGCCACCAGGCGATCGGTCAGGCGTTCGGCGGGCGCATCGTCCGGGCGAAGCGCGTGATGCACGGCAAGCTGTCCCCGATCTCGCACGACGGCCGCGGCGTGTTCGCGGGGCTGCCCTCGCCGTTCGCGGCAACACGCTACCATTCGCTCGCGATCGAGCGCGTCTCGCTGCCGGCCGCGCTCGAAGTGACGGCCAGCGCCGACGACGGCGAGATCATGGGCGTGCGGCATCGCGAGCTCGCGGTCGAGGGCGTCCAGTTCCATCCGGAGGCGATCCTGACCGAGCACGGCAAGCGGCTCCTCGCGAATTTTATCGCCGGCGCCGGAGCAATCCGCGCCGGAGCTTCGACGCGCGTCGACGGCGCGCCCGACGGGCGCGCGGCACGGCCATGACAACATATTGCTGCCGCCACGGCGCAGCGGATCCCCGATCTCAATCCGTGAAGGCGAAATCGCCATGACCATCTCCCTGCAGGACGCGCTGCAACGCACGATCGAGCACCGCGAGATCTTCGCCGATGAAATGCTGTCGATCATGCGGCGCATCATGAGCGGCGAGGTCACGCCGGTGATGATCGCCGCGCTGACCGTGGGACTGCGCGTGAAGAAGGAAACGGTCGGCGAGATCGCCGCCGCCGCGCAGGTGATGCGCGAGTTCGCGACGAAGGTCGACGTGCCGGATCACCACAACCTGGTCGACATCGTCGGCACCGGCGGCGATTCCGCGCACACGTTCAACATCTCGACGGCGGCGATGTTCGTCGCGGCGGCGGCCGGGGCGCGCGTCGCCAAGCACGGCGGGCGCTCGGTGTCGTCCAAATCCGGCAGCGTCGACGTCCTCGAGGCGCTCGGCGCCAACGTGATGCTGAAGCCCGCCGAAATCGCGCAGTCGATCATGGAGTGCGGCATCGGCTTCATGTTCGCGCCGAACCACCACAGCGCGATGAAGCACGCCGCGCCGGTGCAGGAAGGAGCTCGGCGTGCGCACGATCTTCAACATCCTGGGGCCGCTCACCAACCCCGCCGGCGCGCCGAACCAGCTCCTCGGCGTGTTCCATCCGGATCTCGTCGGCATCCAGGTTCGCGTACTGCAGCAGCTCGGCAGCAAGCACGTGCTGGTCGTCCACGGCAAGGACGGCATGGACGAGATCTCGCTGGGCGCGGCGACGCTGGTCGGCGAGCTCAAGGACGGCGAGGTGCGCGAGTACGAGATCCATCCGGAGGATTTCGGCCTCTCGATGGTCAGCAATCGCGGGCTCAAGGTCGCCGACGCGGCGGAATCGAAGGAGATGGTGCTGGAGGCGCTGTCGGGCACCGCGGGGACGCCGCGCGAGATCGTCACTCTCAACGCCGGGGCGGCGCTCTACGCCGCCGATGTCGTCGGTTCGATCGCCGAGGGCATCGAGGCGGCGCGCGGCGCCATCTTGTCGGGCGCGGCACGACGCAAGCTCGACGAATTCGTCGCGGTGACGCAGAAGCTGGGCGCGAAGCCGGCCTGAACAGCGCGCCGGCGATGACCGACATCCTCGCAAGGATCCTCGCCACCAAGGCGGACGAGGTCGCTGCGGCCAAGCGCTCCCGGCCGCGGTCCGGCGTCGACGCCGCCGCGCGCGCGGCCGGGGCCCCGCGCGATTTCATCGGCGCGCTGCGGGCGAAGCTCTCGGCGGGACGGCCTGCCGTCATCGCCGAAATCAAGAAGGCGAGCCCGAGCCGCGGTGTCCTGCGGGCCGATTTCGACCCGGCCGCGATCGCGGCGGCCTACGAGCGCGGCGGCGCCGCGTGCCTGTCCGTGCTCACGGATCCGACCTATTTCCAGGGCGCAGCCGGCGATCTGGCGGCGGCGCGGGCGGCGTGCTCGCTGCCGGCGCTGCGCAAGGATTTCATCATTGACGACTACCAGATCGCCGAAGCGCGGGCGATGGGTGCCGACGCGATCCTGCTGATCGTCGCTGCGCACGACGATGCGCGGCTCGCGTCGCTGGAAGCGTGCGCGCGCGAACACCATCTTGCGGTGCTGGTCGAAGTGCACGATGCCGCCGAGCTCGACCGGGCGCTCCGGCTTGCGACGCCGCTCATCGGCATCAACAACCGCAATCTGCGCACGTTCGAGGTCGCGCTGTCGACCACGCTCGATCTCGTGCGCCGCGTTCCCGCGGATCGCGTCGTCGTCACCGAGAGCGGGATTCTCGCGCCGGCCGATGTCGCGACCATGCGCGCGCGAGGGGTAAGCGCATTCCTCGTCGGAGAAACGTTGATGCGCGCCGCCGACCCGGGCGCGGCGCTGGCGGCGCTCATCGCCTGAGCGACGCTAAGCGCGGACGGCGACCGCGTCGCGATGTCGCAATGCAGCAAGCCGGCGGTGCTATGATGCGCTGCCGTTGCGGCGATGCTTGAGACCCGCGCACAGATGCGGGCAGCGCGCGCGGCATTTGCTGTACTTCGCCTTATCCACCACTGCCGGGGACCGCAACCTTGTCGGCCATCATCGCCGAGAGCGTGAGCAAGCACTGGACGACGGCCGACGGCGAAGTGCGCGCGGTCGACGGCCTGTCGTTCGCATTCGAGCCCGGCACACTCAACGTGCTGCTCGGACCATCGGGCTGCGGCAAGTCGACGACGCTGCGGCTGATCGCGGGACTCGAGGACGCGGACCAGGGACGCATCCTGATCGGCGGACGCGACGTCACGCACCTGCCGCCCGCGCAGCGCAACGTCTCGATGGTTTTCCAGTCGTACGCGCTGTTTCCGCACCTGTCGGTCGCCGAGAACATCGTGTTCGGCCTCAGGGTGCGCAGCGTCGGCGCCGCCGCGGTGAAACAGCGCCTCGCGCGGGTCGCCGACCTTCTCGGCATCGCCGAGCTTCTGGAGCGCAAGCCGGGACAGCTGTCGGGTGGCCAGCAGCAGCGCGTCGCACTCGGCCGGGCGATCATCGCCGAGGCGCCGGTGTGCCTGATGGACGAACCGCTGTCGAATCTCGACGCGCAGCTTCGCCAGAGCATGCGGAGCGAGATCCGCGAGCTGCAGCAGAAGCTCGGGGTCACGATGGTGTACGTCACGCACGATCAGGCGGAGGCGATGTCGATGGCCGATCGCGTCGTGCTGCTCAATCGCGGACGCATGGCGCAGAACGCGACGCCGGCGGAGCTCTACGAGCGCCCAGCCAACGAGTTCGTCGCCCGCTTCATCGGCACGCCGCCGATGAACCTCATTCCGCTCGCCGCCGGTCGCGACGGCGCCATTGTCGCCGGTACCGAGGGCCCCGTCGTCGCGCCGCCCGACTGCGCGGGACTCACGCTCGGCGTGCGCCCGGAGCACGTCCGCCTGGAAGCCGAGCGCGGCGCACGCGTCGAAGTCGCCGCGATCGAGTATCTCGGCGCCGATTCGCTCGTCACGTGCCGCCTCGGCGCGGCAACGCTCACCGCCCGGGTTCCGGGAAGCGTCGGCGTCGTGCGCGGCGACGCCGCCTGGATTTCGTGGGCGCGCGGCGCCCAGCAGATCTTCGATCGCGACGGTACGCGCGTCCCCGACCGCGCCGACGAGCAAACGCAAACGCAGTTCGCTTGACCCAAGAGACGTTCCGCCATCCTTCAGGAGAAGACCATGTTCCGCAAAGCCATCGCGCGCGCCGTCGCCGCGCTCGCCACCGTGTTGCTGTGCACGCTCGCGCAGGCCCAAGCCCCGGTCGAAGTCTCGTTCTACTACCCGATCGCCGTCGGCGGGCCAATCACCAAGGTCATCGACGGCCTCGCCGCCGATTTCGAAAAGGAGAACCCGGGCATCAAGGTGAAGGCGATCTACACCGGCACCTATCAGGACTCGATCACCAAGGCGCTGACGGCGGTGAAGAGCAATGACGCGCCGGTAACGTCGATCCTGCTCTCGACCGACATGTTCACGCTGATCGACGAGGATGCGATCCAGCCGTTCGACGACGTGATCAAGACGCCGGAAGATCGCGCATGGCTCGCGAGCTTCTACCCGGCGTTCATGGAGAACAGCCAGACCGGCGGCAAGACGTGGGGCATTCCGTTCCAGCGCTCGACGATCGTCCTCTACTACAACAAGGAGGCGTTCAAGGAAGCGGGCCTCGACCCGAACCGCCCGCCTGCGACATGGAAGGAGCAGATCGAATACGCGCAGAAGCTCACCAAGCATGACGCGTCGGGCAAGGTCACGCAGTGGGGCATCCAGATCCCGTCGTCCGGCTTTCCGTACTGGCTCTTCCAGGCGCTCGCGATCGAGGCCGGCACCAACCTGATGAACAGCGCGGGCACGCAGACGTACTACGACCGGCCGGAAGTGATCGAGGCGCTCACCTACTGGGTCGACCTCGTGAACAAGTACAAGGTGCATCCGCAGGGCATCGTCGAGTGGGGGACGACGCCGAAGGATTTCTTCGAGAAGAAGGTCGCGATGATGTGGACGACGACGGGCAATCTCACCAACGTGAAAACCAACGCCAAGTTCGACTTCGGCGTCGCGATGCTTCCGGCCGGAAAGCAGCGCGGCAGCCCGACCGGCGGCGGCAATTTCTATCTCTTCAAGAAGTCGACGCCGGCGCAGCGCGAGGCAGCGTTCAAGTTCATCAAGTGGATGACCTCGCCGCAGCGCGCCGCGCAGTGGGGGATCGACACCGGCTACGTCGCGGTGCGCGCGGACGCGTGGGAAACGCCCGTGATGAAGCAATATGTCGCCGGATTCCCGGCGGCCGCCGTCGCCCGCGACCAGCTGCCGTTCGCCAAGGCGGAGCTTTCGACGCACGACAACCAGCGAGTGACGAAAGCGCTGAACGACGGCCTGCAGGCCGCGCTGACGGGGACGAAGACGCCCGAACAGGCGATGAAGGATTCGCAGCGCGAGGCCGAACGGCTGCTGAAGACGTACAAATAGCCAATAGCATCGCGTCGTTCAACCGGCGCGCACCGGGGCGCGCGCCGGTTAACTCGCGTACTGAAACGTAGCGCAAAGAGGTTCGGGGAGTCCGTGTGACGCGCACGACGCAATGGCTGTACGGCTGGCTGCTGCTGCTGCCCGCGACCGTGCTGCTCGCGGCGTTCACGCATTACCCTGCGGGCGCGACGCTCTGGCACAGTTTCCTTTCGACGCCGCGCGGTGCCCGCCCCGCGGCGTGGGTAGGCGCCGACAATTACGCGCAGCTCGGCACCGACCCGATCTTCTGGCAGGCGCTGTCGAACAACCTCTGGTATGCGACCGGCACGATCCCGGTGTCGATCGCGCTGGCGCTGCTGATGGCGGTCTGGGTCAACGGCAGGATCGCGGGGCGCGGCTTCCTGCGTCTCGCGTATTTCACGCCGACCGTGCTGCCGATGATCGCGGTCGCCAACATCTGGCTGTTCTTCTACACGCCGGAATACGGCCTGCTGGAGAAGCTGCTGGCGCCGTTCGGCGTGGCCACGCACAACTGGCTCGGCAGCAAGAGCACGGCGCTTCCCTGCCTGATGGTCGTCACCATCTGGAAGGAAGCCGGCTTCTTCATGATTTTCTACCTCGCGGCGCTGCAGTCGATGTCGCCGCGACTCGCCGAGGCGGCAGCGATCGAAGGCGCGTCGCGCTGGTATTTCTTCCGCCGGATCACGTTTCCACTGCTGATGCCGACGACGCTGTTCGTCCTCGTCAATGCGGTGATCAACGCGTTCCGGATGGTCGATCACGTCGTCGTGATGACGCGCGGCGGGCCAGACAACGCCACCTCGCTCCTGCTCTACTACATCTACGAGATCGGGTTCCGCTTCTGGGACACGGGCTACGCCGCCGCGCTGACGATGGTGCTGCTCGCGATCCTCGGGCTCGCCGCGCTCGCGCAATTCTGGTTCCTCGAGCGCAAGGTGCATTACCAATGAGCGGCATCGCCCTTCGCGGCGCGCCGCACGCGCTCGAGTCGACGGGCGCATGGCTGCTCGGGCTCCTGTGGATCCTGCCGCTCGTCTACGCGTTCTGGACGGCGTTCCACCCGAGCGAATTCTCGACCCGGTTCCTCCTCACCGCGCCGCTGACGCTCGATAACTTCACGCGCGCGTGGGCGGCGGCGCCGTTCGCGCGCTATTTCCTGAACACGCTGATGCTGGTGACGATGGTGCTGGCGGTCCAGCTCGTGCTGGTGACGCTGGCGGGCTACGCATTCGCGCGCTTCGATTTCCCGGGACGCAGCGTCCTGTTCGCGCTGGTGCTGGTCCAGCTGATGGTGATGCCCGACGTGCTGATCGTCGAGAACTACCGGACGATGGCCGAGCTCGGCCTCAAGGACACGATCGTCGCGATCGGGCTCCCCTACATGGCGAGCGCGTTCGGCATCTTCCTGCTGCGCCAGACGTTCAAGACGGTTCCGCGCGAGCTCGACGAGGCGGCGCGCATCGAAGGCTGCTCCCCGCTCGGCGTCCTGTGGCGGGTCTACGTGCCGTTGGCGCGGCCCGTCTATCTCGCCTATGCTCTTGTCAGCGTGAGCTTCCACTGGAACAATTTCCTCTGGCCGCTCATCATCACCAATTCGGTCGAGGCCCGGCCGCTCACCGTGGGCCTGCAGGTGTTCTCGGCAACGGACCAGGGCATCGACTGGTCGATCATCAACGCGGCGACGCTGCTTTCCACGGCGCCCCTTCTGGTCGCGTTCCTGCTTTTTCAGCGACAATTCGTGCAGAGTTTCATGAGGGCAGGAATCCGATGAGGCTGATGACCTGGAATACGCAGTGGTGCTGCGGGATCGACGGCCGCGTGGATCCCGCGCGCATCGTCGCCGAGGCGACGCGCCTTGCCGACCCCGACGTGCTCTGCCTGCAGGAGATCGCCGACAATTTTCCGGATCCCCGGCTTGCGGGCAGCGCCGGCGAGAACCAGTTCAAGGCGATCGCGGCGCTCATGCCCGGCTACACGGCGCTCCCGGCGATCGCGGTCGACCATCCCGGCGACGACGGGCGCCGGCGCCGGTTCGGCAACATGATCCTCTCGCGCCTGCCCGTGCGGCAGGTGTTCCGCCACCTGCTGCCGTTCCCGATCGAGCCGGGCATCATGGGTATGCCGCGCATCGCCCTCGAGGCCTGCGTGGTCGCCCCGTTCGGTGAACTCCGCGTGATCACGACGCATCTCGAGTGGTATTCGAAGCTGCAGCGCACCGCGCAGATCGACGCGCTTCGCGCGATCTATTCCGACGGCCTCGCGCATGCTCGGCTGGGATCGATCACCGACACGTCCGGAGGACCGTTCAACACGTATCTGCGGCCCGCGCCCACGCTTTTCACGGGCGACTTCAACCTCGAGCCGGAGGATCCGCTGCACGCGCGGTTGATGGCGCCCTTCGCCGACGGCACGCCGCCGCTCGCGGACGCCTGGGAGGTGTTGCACCCCGGAGTCGCGCATCCGTCGACGTTCTGCGTCTACATGAAGATGGAGCCGGGCGGCGGAGAGCTCCACTGCGACTTCTATTTCGCGAGCCAGGACCTCGTGCCGCGCCTGAAGTCGATTCGCGTCGACGGCTTGACCCAGGCCTCCGACCACCAGCCCGTCATTCTCGAGATCGAATAGGGCGATCTCAGGCGGCGCGCTAGGTCCACGGCGGCTTGCCGGTGAGCTTGTTCCGCAGGCGGTGAAACGGTAGCGCCAGCCACCAGCGAAAGCCTGCCCGCCGCGATATTTCGCCCTGCTTTTCCGCGAGCTCCGCCGCAAGTCGCGTTCGCTCGGCTTCCGCGTCCCCGCTGGCCGCGAGCACGGCGCGCAGCGCATCGCGTTCGGCGAGCGCGTCGGCGAGGCGATTTGCGACCTCGGCATCGCCGGCCTGCCGTGCGGCGCGCTCGCGCTGCAACGCCAAATAGGCGCGCGTGACGCTCTCGTAGTTGCGGTAGACCCACTCGTCGCGATCGGCCAGCACCGACAGGCGCGGCGCGATGCCCGACATCGCCTCGCCGGTCGCGCTTGCAATGACGATGAAGTAGAGCGGGCGCGCGTGCCCCGGTATCCGCGTCCCGGCGGAGGCTTCACTTGCCTCGAAGATCTCGCCGCGGGCGTCGCCCCGCTCCGGCCACACGACCGAGAAGAACCCGGGACGCTGCCCGTACCACGCCAGGTGCGCGAAGCGCGGCGCGAGCAGCGCGGCGAGTTCGTCGCGGTAGAGCTCGCGCACATGGAATTCGTTGGTGACCTCGCGCTTGTCGGTGTACTCCGTCTTGTTCGGGCAAGAAAGAACGAGCAGACCGCCGGGACGCAGCACGCGGCGCACTTCGTCGAGGAACGCGTCCTGCGCCGCGATGTGCTCGATCGTCTCGAACGAGACGACGGCGTCAAAGGATGCATCGGGAAACGGCAGTGCGGAGCAATCGGCCGCGTGGAAGTCGAGGTTGCGGAGCCCGGCGTAGCGTTCGCGCGCGTGTTCGACCGCCGCCGCCGCGAGGTCGACCCCGGTGACCTTGCGCGCGCTTCGCGCGAGCAGCGCGCTGCCATAACCCTCGCCGCAGGCGACATCCAGCACGTCGCGGTCGCGCACGAGCGGTGCCGCGAAATGATAGCGGTGCCAGTGCTCGTACCAGATCTCGCCGGGTGCGCCCGGAACGAACCGCTCGCCGGTGAAGGGAAGCGCGTCGCTCATCGGGTCGTGAGGAGGGGTCGTGACGCGTCGCGCGCGAGCGCGCCGATGCAGCGCGGATGCTGCCGGGTCGCGGCGGGAGTAAGACGCATCGAAGCGGCGGGACATCGTGGCGTGGCCCTGTCGGTGCCCGCGCATGCGGGCGAAGCAAGGCGTGATTCTACGCGCGCGGGCGGGCGCCGCCTTGGCGCCCCGACTCCGCTAGAATGACGCACCCGCGAGGGGTCCATCGCCTTGATCGACGTCATCATCCCTGTCTACCGCGGCCTTGCCGAAACCCGGCGTTGCCTCGACAGCGTGCTCGCGGCGGTGTGCGCCATCCCGCGCGAAGTGATCGTCATCGACGACGCCACGCCGGATGCCGACATCGCGCAATTCCTGCGCGTACTCGCCCGGGACCGGGCGATCACGCTCGTCGTCCACCCTGCGAATCGCGGTTTCGTGCGCGCGGTGAACGCGGGCATGTCGCTGCACGACGGGCGCGACGTGCTGCTCCTCAACAGCGATACCGAGGTGGCCGACGGCTGGCTCGACCGCATCGCGGCCTGCGGGGCGCGCGACCCGCGGGCCGGCACGGTGACGCCGTTTTCCAACAACGCGACGATCTGCAGCTTTCCCGAGTTCGTGGCGCGCAACGACCTGCCGGACGGCGTGACGATGCGCGAGCTCGACCGGCTATTCGCCGCAACGAACGCCAGGCAGGCGATCGAGATCCCTACTGCGGTAGGATTCTGCATGTGGATCTCGCGGCACTGCCTCGCGACGACCGGCCTCTTCGACGAGGCGGCGTTCGGCAAGGGCTATGGCGAGGAGGTGGATTTCTGCATGCGCGCGTCCCGCGCCGGCTTCCGCCACTGGCTTTGCGGCGACACGTTCGTCTATCACGCCGGAGAGGTGTCGTTCGGCGCCACCGGTGTCGAACGCCGCGCCGAGGCGCAGCGAATCGTCGATGAGCGCTATCCGGAGTTCCAGCCGGCGGTGCGCGATTTCGTGACGCGCGATCCGCCGAAGGCGCTTCGGGAGAACGTGCGCGCACGCCTTGCCGCGACCCGCGCGACGGCTGCCGCGCGGTTGCCTGCGGCGGCGGACTGAGGCATGGCCCGTTCACCGCAGCAATGCCCGATCGTGTGACGAATGCCCATTGCACCCTACGACGTCGCCGCTGACGTGCCCCAGCCGGGGCTCGCGGTGCTCATCGCGGTCGATTCGGACGACCTGCCTTCACTCGCGGCCACCGTCGGCAGCCTCGCCGACAATACGGTGCTGATGCGCGTCCACGTGTGTCTTGCCGCCCGCGGCTTCGATGCCGACGACGAGCTCGAACTGCGGCGGATCGGCGCGCAACTCGACGGTCGACACGGGTGGAACGCGATCAGCGTGGCGCCCGACACCGGGTTCGCTGCGCTGCTGCGCGATGTCGCCGGCGCGCATGCCGGGCACGACGTCGTGCTGATCGCGCCGGGCGCGATCCTTCCGTTTGCGTGGGACGCGCGACTCGCTAAGGCGGCGCATGCCGAGACGGGCATCGCCGCCGCGATCCCGATGTGCGACGTGTCCCCGCTTTACGCACTGGTCGACGAAAAATTCCGCGGCAATGCTGCGGCGGACCCTGCGCACGTGGATCACTCTGCGTTCAGCATGGGCAACCGCAGCTATTACGAGGTTCCGGGCCTTCATCCGATCTGTGCGTATCTGCGCCGCGCGGCGCTCGATGCTGCATTGCCGTTGGTGACGGCCGCGGGCGCGGAGCCGCAGCCGGTGCTCGATGCGCTCGCGGCACGCTGGCGCGCCACCGGGGCCACCAGTGTGATCGTCGACTATCTCTACGTCGGCTACGCGGGCCACGCGATCGCGCCCGCCACCCGCTTCGACTTCGAGCAAACGGCGTTCCTGCGTGACACCCCGTTGGGCGGACTACGGCGCGCCGTGAACGAGGCGATCGAGCGCGGCCTGCCGCCGGTGTCGACCCCGGGGCTCGACGCCCGCCCCGTGCAACTCCACATCATGCATTTCTGGGGCGGCGGCCTCGAGCATTGGGTGCGGGATTTCGGCCGGGCCGACCCCACACGGATCAACATGATCCTCGCGACCTACCGGATCGGCGACACCGGCGGCCAGCGGATCGTGCTCTATTCCGATCCCGCCTCGCGTGTTCCCGTGCGCACCTGGGACATCGCGCGGCCGATCCGGTCGACCGCTGCCTCGAGCCTCGAGTACCGGCGCATCCTCGCGCAGATCCTCACTGAATTCGACGTCGAGGCGATCATCGTCTCGTCGTTGATCGGTCACGCGCTCGACGCGCTGACGCAGCCCCGGAAGACGCTCGTCGTCGTGCCACGATTTCTATCCCGTCTGCCAGGCGATCAATCCGCGTTTCGGCACGCCGTGCGTGCGCTGCACCCTCGAGGACCTGCGCCGCTGCGCAACGTCGAATCCGCTCAACGATCTCTTTCACGACCAGTCGAGCGAGGAATGGGACGCGATGCGCGAGCGCTTCGTGACGCTGCTGCTGGAGCGCGGCATCGAGATGGTCGTCCCGTCGCCGTCGGTCGGCGCCACGCTGCGCCTACTCGCGCCGCGCCTTTCCGGCGTGCCGATGCACGTGATCCCGCACGGCATGGACCCGGTCGCGCCACGGCTTCCGATTGCGCCGCGCACGGCCGCGGAGCCGCTGCGCATCGTCGTGCTCGGCCGGATGTCGGTGCGCAAAGGCGCGGACCTGCTGCGTGCCGCCGCGCCGGAGCTTGCCGGCCTCGCCGAAATCACGCTGGTCGGCGGCGGCGAGCACGGCGTCGCGCTGGCGCGGGAGTGCGGCTGGACATGTATCGAACGCTACGAGCAGGAGGCGCTCCCCGGCATCCTGCGCGAGCTTGCGCCGCACGCCGGCCTGCTTGCGTCGATCGTGCCCGAATCGTTCAGCTATACGCTGAGCGAGCTGACCGGACTCGGCGTGCCGCCGCTCGTGACGGATCTCGGCAGTTTCAGGGATCGAGTCGCGCACGGCGAGAACGGCTTCCGGTTCGAAACCGACAAGGACGCGCTGGTGACGCTCGTGCGCACGCTGCACGACCGGCCGGAGCTCTTGCAAGCGGTTGCGCGCAATCTCGCGGCGCGGCCGCCCGGGCGGACGACCGCCGAGATGGTGAACGACTACCGCGCGCTCGTTCCACTCACCGCGCGGCCGGTCGCGCGATTCCGTGTGGGCATTGGAGCGCAGACCGGGCTGACCGAGCCGTACCGGCAGCTTACCGCCGCCTACGCGGAGCTGACGGGGGCCTACGGCGAGAGCGTCAAGGCGTACGAGGACACGAAGAATGCCTATGCGCAAAGCGTCGCCGCCTATGAGCACACCCGTGCGGCGTTCGAGCGGGCGAATGGCGACCTCGGCCGCCTGCGCGCGATCTACGAAGCGTTCGTGCACGACCTCGGCGCGCTCAACGTGATGACGCACCCGTGGCGCGCGCGCCGCGCGGCGGAGCTCGTCATCGCGTTTCGTGACGAGGTCGACGCGCTCGGACAGGTCCGCGCCGGCCGATGGCCCGGGCGACAGCGCGAAGGCGTGACGCTCGCGCGCCGCGCGCGCCGGTCTTCGCCGCGGGTGGGCCATCGTTCGCCGACAACAGGGCGGTGCGTGCGCGCAGCGACGACCGAGCACCCGCGTGAGGAGTGCCGAGTGTCGACCGCCATACCGCTGATCCAGTCAGAACGAAAGCTCGACGGCCTGCACGGGCTGCGTGCCGTCGCTGCGATGGCGGTCGTGCTGTTCCACCTGGAGGCGATGCAGGGCGTGCCGCGCGACTCGTGGTTCGCGGCCCTCGCCGGCCATTTCTACCTCAGCGTCCAGCTCTTCTTCGTCATCAGCGCATTTTCGCTCTATCACTCGAGCCGCTACGCGCCGGCGCGCTATCCCGCCTATCTGGTGAAGCGGTTCTTCCGGATCGCGCCGCTCTATTACGTGATGCTGGGCTACGTAGTGTGGCGCGTGGGTTTTCCCGGCTGGGAGGCGCTCCTCGCCAATGTGACGTTCACGTTCAATCTCTTTCCGGGGCTGGAGCAGGGCGTGGTGTTCGCCGGCTGGTCGGTGGGGGTGGAAATGATCTTCTACCTGCTGCTGCCGGGACTCCTGTTCCTGTTGCGCGGCCGGATCGCGTTCGCACTCTTGTTCGTGGCGGCAACGGCATCGAGCGTCATGTTGTGGCGGTTCACCGCCGGGGCCCCGGCGCTGCCCGACAATTTTGCGTATTACTCGCTGGTCGGCAACCTTCCGGCCTTTGCGGCGGGGCTCTTTGCCTACCGCGTTTTCATCGCCCTCGACCGGAGCCCGCGCCGTCCGTGGGCAAACCGGGCCTTCGCCGCGACGTTCGTGCTGCTGCTGGCGCTCGCCATTGTCGATCCGCTGGAACTCCACTCGCGCGCGAGCGGTCTCTATTTCGCCGCTTGGACGCTGCCTTTCGCGGTGCTGTGCCTGTGGCAGGCGCTGTATCCCGGCAGGCTCATGCGCGCCGGTCTTGCACAATGGCTCGCCGACCGCAGCTTCAGCATCTACCTGCTGCATCCCGTGGTGCTGGCGGTGCTTCGGCGCGGCTATCAGATTCTGGCTAACTTGGGGAGTCCCCGATGGAGGATGGCTCTACCCCGTCTGCGTGGTCGGCACGCTGTTCGCCTTGTTGGGGTCCGCCGAAATCACCTACCGGTGCGTGGAATTGCCCGGTATCGCCACCGGGCGCAGGATCGCCGCGCGGATCAACGCGGCCGGAAAGCCCATTCGTCCGTCCCAGTCGTCGCTTGAGCCAGGGCGGTGAAGCGGCGATAATCACAGTTTTGCCGGAACCCGTCGCATGACTCTTGCGGAAACAGCCGTGGTGACCAGCGCCGAGCGGTTCACATGGGCCGGGCAACTCTCGCCGCGGATGCTGAAATCGCCCTGGTGGATCGGGCACATCCCGTTCGCCTACGAGCTGATCGGCCGGCTGCGCCCGCGGATCATCGTCGAGCTCGGCACGTACAGCGGCTCGTCGTTCGCCGCGTTCTGCCAGGCGGTCGAGGCCTGCGGCATCGACGCGAAGTGCTATGGCATCGACCTGTGGCAGGGCGACATCCACATGGGGAAGTTCGACGAGGACCTGTTCCAGGAAATTTCCGGATACATGGCCGCGACCTACCCCGGCATCGCCACGCTTGTGCGCAAGGATTTCAACGAGGCGGTGGCGCTGTTCGACGACCAGTCGGTCGACCTCCTGCACATCGACGGCACGCACACGTTCGAGGCTGTCAGCAACGACTTCCACACCTGGTTCCCCAAGCTCTCCGACCGCGCGGTGGTGCTGTTCCACGACACCAACGTCACGGTCTCGAACACCGGCGAGGCGGCGCTGCGCTTCGGCGTCCGCAAGTTCTTCGACGGCGTGAAGTCGCATTACCCGCATCTCGAGTTCACGCATTGCTGGGGACTTGGCGTGCTCGTCGTCGGTCGCGACGCGCCGCCCGCGGTCATGGAGCTGGTCGAGATGGCGCGTACTCCGGAATTCGCCGCGTATTTCGCCGACAAGGGCGCGAAGGTGTCGAAGCGCTTCGAGGACATGCACGTGCCGCTGCCCGTGCACGGCGCCTTTGCGCCGGTGCCGCCCGTTCCGCTGTGGCGCCGCGCCATCCACAAGCTGCAGCGGATCCTGCGGCGACTGATTCGGATCGTGCGGCCCGCATAGCAGTCTCCCTGGCGAGCGTCTCGAATGCGCGCCCGTTCCCGCAAGGCCGTCGATGAATCAAGAAAAACTCGTCAAGCTGATCGCGTTCTATTTCCCACAGCTTCATCCCATTCCCGAGAACGACGAATGGTGGGGCAATGGCTTCACTGACTGGGTGAACGTGCGCCGGGCGACACCCCACTTTCGCGGGCATTACCAGCCGCGCGTCCCGCTCGGCGACAACTACTACGACCAGTCCGACAAGCGGACGATCGAATGGCAGATCGGCATCGCGCGGAAGTACGGTGTCGCGGGCTTCTGCCATTACCACTACTGGTTCGACGGCAAGCAGCTGCTCGAGACGCCGACCAACATCGTGCTCGAATCGAAGGAGCTCGACTTCCCGTTCTGCCTCGCCTGGGCGAACGAGACTTGGTCGCGTCGATGGGACGGGCGTGATCACCACATCCTGCAGGAGCAGACGCACCGGCCCGATCCGGCGCTCTGGGAGCGCCACTTCGACTATCTGTTCCGCGCGTGGAGCGACGATCGCGCCATCAAGGTTGACGGCAAGCCCGTGTTCCTCGTCTATCGCGCCCACCGCATTCACGAGATCGACCGGATGTTCGACCTCTGGCGTGAGCGCGCGCACCAGCGCGGGCTTCCCGGCCTCTACCTCGTGTCGATGAAGCAGTACGAATTCCCGGTGCCCGAAGTGCTGCGGCACTTCGACGCGACAGTCCAGTTCCAGCCTTTTGAAGCGATCTATTCGCCGGATTTCGAAGGCGCCGTGTTGGAGACGAGCAAGATGGTGGCGCCGCTGCGAAGGCTTCCCGAGAAGCTGCAGGATCTGATGCGCGCGCTGCGCTACCGTTTTCTCTCCGGCCTCACGTTCTACGACTACGACATGGTCTGGAAGCAGATGCTGAAGGTTGAGCGGGAGGGCGGAATTCCGGCGTTCCCTGGCGCGTTCGTCGACTGGGACAACACCGCGCGGTACCAGAAGCGCGCGCGGATCTTCAAGGGCGCGTCGCCCGAGCGATTCGCATACTGGTTGAGGCAGCTGGTCGAAGTCACCGCGCAGCGGCCCGCGCCCGAGCACATGATCTTCCTCAACGCATGGAACGAATGGGCCGAAGGCACCTACCTCGAGCCCGACGCACGCTACGGCTATCGCTATCTCGAGGCGGTGAGGGATGCATTATCGGGCGCCGCGAATGCCCCGATGTCCGGGCGCGCACCCGTCGCCGCCGATCCCGTCGCGGTGCCGACCAAGTAACGTCCGCCGCGCGCGCACTGCACGCCGCGCGAAGGGTTGCGCCGGGCCGGTCTGTTCAGCGTCAGCCGGCGGCGCTTCTGCGGAACACGAGGTCCCACACGCCATGCCCGAGCGCTAGACCGCGCGCCTCGAACTTGGTCTGCGGCCGATGCGCCGGTCGCGCGCAGAATCCGCTCGCAGTGTTGGCCAGTAGCGGGTCGGCCTCGAGGGTCGCCATAATTTCCTGCGCGTAGTCCTCCCAGTCGGTCGCCACGTGCAGATAGCCGCCCGGCGAGAGCCGCAGCGCGAGCTCGCTGACGAACGCCGCGTTGAGGAGGCGCCGCTTGTGGTGGCGTTTCTTCGGCCAGGGATCGGGAAAGAACACGTGGATTCCGGCGAGCGCATTCTCGGGGATCATCGCCGCGACCACTTCGACCGCGTCGTGCCGGATGACGCGAACGTTGGAGAGGCCGAGGACGCCCAATCGCTGCAGCAGCGCGCCAACGCCGGGACCGTGCACTTCGACACCGAGGAAGTCCAGCTCCGGATGTGCCTGCGCGATCGCCGCGGTCGTCTCGCCCATGCCGAAGCCGATTTCGAGGACGCGCGGCGCGCGGCGGCCGAACTCGCGGTCGAAGTCGGGCGGCGATTCCTGCCACGGCAAGCCGAAGCGGGGCAGCAGCGTGTCGAGCGCGCGCTGCTGCGCCGGCGACATGCGTCCCTGCCGCAACACAAAGCTCCTGACGGGGCGACGATGCGCGATCGGCGTCACATCGCCCGATGCGCCCGGGAGTGACGCGGCGTCGCCTGCCGGACGTCGAGGCATCATGGAAGCCGTCATCGAGGCGGGAAACGGACCCAGTCGGCGTCGGAAATCCTGACATTCATCACGCTTGCCTTCTGCGCACCCGCCGGCGTGTACTCGATCGCGAGGGTGCCCGCGTCCTTCCACGTCGCCGCCGCGTCGATCCACTGCTCGCGCGGGCGCCAGGCGTGCGTCTTGTGGACGCCATCTTTCGTCACCCGCCAGAGCACGATCTCGTTCGTGCAGCGCTCCGCGCAGAAGTCGGCGGTGATGAGGTTCTGCCGGTCCGGCGACAGGACGGGATCCGAGGGCAGGTCGGTCCGGCGGCCGCCGATACGCTGCAGCAGCACGAACGACGATTCGGTGCCTTCGGTCACATAGAGCACGACGGCGTTGATCTCGCTGATGTAATCGTAGAGGCTGTAGGTGCGCAGGCCGCCGCGCACGTCGGCGTCGGCGAAGGTCATCGTCCCCGCCGGATAGAGCGAGATGACGAGGGTCGCGCCGTCGCGTTTCGCGAGATCGGGCAGGCGCTTCAACTGCACGGCTTCGATCCTGCGCCCGCAGTTCTCCGGCCCCGCGCCGCTGCCGCACAGGCCGGCGATTTCGTCGAGGGTGAGCGGCAGCGCCGTCGCGAACGCACTTGCGATGAGCGCGCCGGCGAGCGCGGCGCGCGCGGTGTTGCGGGCCGGGCTCGGACGCCGCACCGCGGATCAGCCGATGCGGCCCGCGTCGGGCGAGCTGGGGCTTGCGGCGTAGAGCTTGCGCGGCATCCGTCCCGCGAGGAAGGCCTCGCGTCCCGCTTCGACGGCGAGCCGCATCGCGCGCGCCATGCGCACGGGGTCGGTGGCGAGCGCGATCGCCGTGTTCATCAGCACGCCCGAGCAGCCGAGCTCCATCGCGATCGCGGCATCCGAGGCCGTGCCGACCCCCGCGTCCACCAGCACCGGCACCTTGGCGTCGGCGATGATGAGCTTGAGGTTCCATGGATTGAGGATGCCCATCCCGGAGCCGATCAATGATGCGAGCGGCATGATTGCGACGACGCCGATCGCCTCGAGCTCGCGCGCGATGATCGGATCATCCGACGTGTACACCATCACCTCGAAGCCTTCACCGACCAGCGTTTCCGCGGCCTTGATCGTTTCGCGCACGTTCGGGAACAGCGTGTTCGGGTCGCCCAGCACCTCGAGCTTGACCAGCGTGTGACCGTCGAGGAGCTCGCGCGCGAGCCGCAGGGTGCGCACGGCGTCGTCGGCGGTGTAGCAGCCGGCCGTGTTGGGCAGATAGGTGAATTCCGAGGGCGGCAGCGCGTCGGTGAGCGACGGCGCATGCGGGTCCTGACCGATGTTGGTGCGGCGAATCGCCACGGTCACGATCTCGGCGCCCGAGGCGACGATTGCGGCGCGCGTCTCGCCGAAATCCCGGTACTTGCCGGTGCCGACCAGAAGGCGCGAGCGGTAGGCCCGGCCGGCGATCAGCAGCGGATCGGCAAAAGCAGTGTCGGCCCTTTGGTGCGGAGCGTTCATGGCAGGATTTTACCGCGCCGGGTCAGCCGCCGCCCACCGCGCGGACGATCTCGAGCGTGTCGCCGTCGGCGAGCGCCGTTACGTCGTACAGGCTCTTCGGAATGATTTCGCCGTTTCGCTCGACCGCCACGCGCTTGCCCTCGAACCCGAGCTCGCGCACCAGCGCGGCCACGCTCGCGGACTCCGAGGCCAGAGTTCGTGCTTCGCCGTTGACCATGAGTGAGACCATGAGGCGCCATGATACGCGCGCCGGCGGCGTCAGCTGCGGTAGCGGCGCATCGCCTCGCGCAGCACGCGCATCTGCGCGTCGAATCGCGTGCAGGCGTCGCAGAAGGTGAGATGCAGGCGCAGCTTCACGCGCTCCCACGAGCTGGGCGGCGCGTCCTGCAGCCGCGAGACGAGGCGTGAGATTTCCCGGCAGGAGAATGAGCTTCCGAACATGACGGTCAACGGGCAGCCGGAGTCCCCGGTCCGGCCGCGCCGCGGCGCGGCGCGTCGGCGGCGAACCAGTTCTGCTCGAGGCACAGCCGGAGCGCCATCCTGGCCCGGTACAGGATCACCCAGAGGTTATTCGGGGTGATCGCCAATTCCTTACAGATCTCGGCGGTCTCGAGCTCCAGCACCTCCCGCATCATGAATACCCGGGCCGTGTTGGGAGGCAGCTTTTCCAGGCAGAAGTCGACGATCTCGATGAACTGGCGGCGATCGAGCGCGTCCTCCGGATCGCCCCAGGCGGCCGGCTTCGGGCTCCAGTGGCCCGTGCGGTCGAACATCGCGTCGAAGTCCTCGATGTCGAGCTCGTCGTCGAGGTCGCCGAACGTGCTCGCGGCCTGCGGCTCGCGCTGCTTGCGTCGGATCGCATCGACGATCTTGTGCTTGAGGATGCCCGTGAGCCAGGTCTTGAGGCTCGACTTGCCGGAGAATCCGGCGCCCGACAGCGCGGCGACGAGGGTTTCCTGCACGACATCCTCGGCCTGAGCGTCGTCGCGCAACTGCAGTCGGGCGACCCGCAGCAGGTAGGCGCGATGTCCTTCGAGGTCGGCGGCGAATCCCGGAGCGGGCATCGCCGCATTCTGCCAGAGGACGTGCAGGATCGAGCGAACCCTGGCAGCGCATGGACGCGTGTGCGTGGGTTCGCTAGAATCCGCGACGCACCCCGATCAAGAGTCCTTTGCGCGGAAGCGACGCGCAACCAAGCTCCTCAGGAGTTCCCGTGACGACCTCTGTCTGCCGTTGGCTGCGCTGGCCGCTTCTGGCACTGGCGCTCGCCGCTCCGGCGATCGCCGCCGCCCAGGCCGGCGACAAGCCGTTCTCCAGGGAGCAGCTCGACCAGATGACCGCGCAGATCGCGCTGTATCCGGACGCGCTGCTGTCGCAGGTGCTGATGGCGTCGACCTACCCGGCCGACGTGGCCGAAGCCGCCAAATGGTCACGCGCCCACGCGGACGACAAGGGCGACGAGGCCGTGGAGAAGGTCCAGGACCAGCCCTGGGACCCGAGCGTGCAGTCGCTCGTCGCCTTTCCGCAGGTCATCATCATGATGGGTGAGAAGCCCGATTGGGTGAAGGACCTGGGCGACGCGTTCCTCGCACAGCCCGACGCCGTGATGGATTCCGTGCAGCGACTGCGCGCGGCCGCGCAGAGGGCGGGCAACCTCAAGTCGAACAACGAGGTTATCGTCACGACCGAGACCGTGCCGCCGCCGGACGTCGTCGTCGAGGCGGCCTCGCCACCGCCGCCTCCGCAGGTGATCGTCATCGAGCAGAAGAGCCCCGAGGTGATCTACGTTCCGTCGTACAACCCGACCTACGTCTACGGGCCGTGGCCGTACCCCGCCTACCCGCCGTATTACATCCCTTATCCACCGGGCTATTGGTTCTCGGCGGCGGTGATCACGGGCATCGCGTGGGGCGTGGGCATCGGCGTGCGCAACGCGATGTGGGGCGGGTGCAACTGGTGGAACCACGACGTCAACATCAACGTCAACCGCTACAACAACATCAACCGCAACAACCAGATCAACCGCGGCAACATCAACAACGCGAAGTGGAATCACAACGTCGAGAATCGCAGGAACACGCCGTACCGCGGCGGCGAGCAGACCCGGCAGAATCTGCAGAACCGCTCGCAGCAGGTCAATCGCGACCAGTACCGCGGCAAGGACGCCGACCGCCAGCGCGCGCAGCAGTCGCTGCAGAACCGCGGCGTCAGCACGGATCGCGCCGCGTTGAGCGACGCCAACCGCGGGAATCTCAACCAGCAGGCGAGGAGCCTCGACCGAGGCGGCGCGCAGAACATGAACCGCGACGTGGGTCGCGGTCAGGCCCAGAGCTTCGACCGAGGCGGAGCGCCTTCGCGCAATGACGCCATGAGCGGCGTTACCGATCGCCGCGCGGGCACCGAAATCAGCCGTGGCAACTCGAGTCAGAGGTCGATGCAGCAGGCGCAGCGTCCCTCGGGCGGCGGTGCGTCGCGTCCCTCGGGCGGCGGTGCGTCGCGTCCGTCGGGCGGCGGTGCGTCGCGTCCGTCGGGCGGCGGCGGTGGCCGTGGTGGCGGTGGCCGTGGCGGCGGCGGGCGGCGTTGACAGGGAGACCGGAAAAATGAAAACGCAATCCTCTCTCCTGAATCGCGCCACGCGCGGCCTCGCGTTGGCGCTCGGCGCGTGTGCCCTGGTGATCGCTCCCGCCGCGCAGGCGCAAAAGGCGTATCCGACGCCGGATGCCGCGGCAAACGCATTTGTCCAGAGCCTCGCCGCCAACGACGGCGACGCGCTCAAGGCCATCGTCGGCGCCGATTACGCGAAATACATTCCGCACCGGACCGCGAACAGCGTGACCAACTTCCTCGCGGCATGGGCGAAGTCCCACAAGATCGTGCAGGCGGGCGACGCTAAGGCGTATCTCGAGGTCGGCACAAACGGCTGGACGCTGCCGATCCCGATCGTCAAGTCCGAGGCGGGCTGGTCGTTCGACACGCAGGCGACGCCCGAGGAGCTGCGCATCCGGCGCATCGGCCGCAACGAGCTCAACGCCATCCAGGTCGTGCTCGCATGCGGGGACGCGGAAGAGGATTACCGCAAGTTCGACCGCGACAAGAATGGCAAGAACGACTACGCGCCACGCATCATCTCGACCAAGGGAAAGAGGGACGGCCTTTACTGGCCGACGAAGCCGGGCGAGCCCGAGAGCCCGTTGGGTTCCGAAGTCGCGACGGTGAAGCCGGGCCAGGGCTATCACGGCTATCGCTACCGGGTGCTGACGGCGCAGGGCAAGGACGCGCCCGGCGGCGCATTGAGTTATGTCGCCAACGGCGCGATGACCGGTGGCTACGCGTTCGTCGCATGGCCGGTCAAATGGGGCGACACGGGCGTGATGACGTTCATCGCCGGCAAGGACGGCACCGTCTACGAGAAGGATCTCGGCCCGAACGGAAGTTCGGTCGCAATGGCGATGAAAGAATTCAACCCTGATTCGACCTGGTCGAAAGTGCCGCAGAAGTAACGGCGCGACCTGTCCCCGCCGCAAGACAAAACGGCCTGCATCGCTGCAGGCCGTTGTTTTTTTGGTGGCGAATCAGGGACTCGAACCCCGGACCAAAGGATTATGATTCCTCTGCTCTAACCAGCTGAGCTAATTCGCCAAGGGCCGCAAGTATAGGCGATCGCCCACGCCTTGGTCAAAGGTGAGACGCGGCCCCGTGTCATTGGCCCCCGCATCTGGAAACCGTCGCGCGTCGCGCGTGAGTTCGCTCCGAGATCATTCCGTGCTGCGCCGATGCACCGGGATTTCGGTGCGACATTCGCGCGGGCGGCGATTGCGAATGCACGTGTGCGAACGTCGACGCGATGAACGCGCGCCGATGCGCGATCCGGATTCGAATGCGCACGCGATCGGTGAAAGTCGCGGGGGTTTGCGAAGGCTCCGGGCACTTGCCAAGCCCGTCGTCGATCGCCTTCGCCGCGTACGGCAGAAACCTAATTATGTCTTGGACATAACGCAAATTTTGTTCGACAATTGCCGATTCAGGGCCGGTTTCGCCCGCCAACCCTGAACAAAGAACGCGTCGATGGACCCCTCCCACAGCATCATTCTCAATATCAGCGCAGTCGAGCGCGAGACCGGCCTGTCCAAGGACGTCTTGCGGATGTGGGAGCGTCGCTACGGCTTTCCCAAGCCCGGCCGCGACGAGAACGGCGAGCGCCAGTACTCGGTTTCCGAGATCGAGAAGCTGCGCACGATCAAGCGCCTGATGGACGTGGGCCTGCGCCCCGGCAAGATCATCCACGCGACGCAGGAGGCGCTCAACACGCTGGCCGAAGCGCGAACCGCAGCGCGCGCCGACACGTCCACGCCCGTCATCGAGAAGGACGTGCTGGCGATGCTGCGCGCGCATGACGTCACCGCGCTGCAGAATTCGCTCGCGAACCTCATCATGAAGCAGGGGCTGCAGCGGTTCGTCCAGGAGTCGCTGGCGCCGTTGAACCGCGCGATCGGCGACGCGTGGATGCGCGGCGAGCTTCCGGTGTTCGAGGAGCATCTTTACACCGAGCAGATGCAGGCCGTGCTCCGTGCCGCGATCAATTCCTTTCCGCGCCAGACAGGAACGCCGCGCGTGCTGCTGACGACGTTTCCGGGCGAGCACCACGGGCTTGGCCTGCTGATGGTCGAGGCGATGCTCGTGCCCGAGGGCACGCAATGCATCTCGCTCGGCGTCCAGACGCCGCTCGAGGACATTCGCCGCGCCGCGCTCGCGCATGAGGTGCACATCCTCGCGCTGTCGTTCTCGGCGGCCTTTCCGGTGCGCCAGGCGAGCGACGGTCTCGCGACGCTGCGCCGGCAGCTGCCGCAAGGCATGACGCTGTGGGCGGGCGGCGAGATGACGCGCCGCGTGCGCAAGACGCTGCCGGGCGTCGTGCTGATCCCCGAGCTCGCCGCGGTGCTGGGCGCGCTCAAGAGCTGGCGCGCGCATTTTCCGCAGGCCGCGGAAGCGGCTGTGGCCCGGCGATGACGCGCTGATTTGATCACCGCCGTCACACTGGCTGCGCTGTATCTGCTTGGCGCTGCCGCCTATGCGGCGTGGGGCGCGCACGCGATCGCGCAGGGTGCGCCGTGGCCGCTCGTGATCCTCGGCGCGGTCGCGGCGTATTTCGCGGTTCCCTTCGTCGCGGTCACCTATTGGTTCGCGATCGCATGGATTCACCGTTCGCCGCGGCCGCCGGACAAGCGAATCGGGTCGTGGCGCGCCGTAGGATGCTTCCTGACCGAGGTGCGTTGCATCGCCGGATCGCCGATCCGGATGGGATTCCGCTGGTGGCTGATGCGCGAGCCCGCGCCTGCGCCTGCCGGGGCGCCGGTGCTGCTGCTGCACGGGATCGGCTGCAACGCCGGCGTCTGGTTTCCTTTCATGCAACGTCTGCGCGAGCGCGGCATCGGGCCGCTGTACACGCTGTCGTACGGGCCGCCGCTGGCCTCGATCGAAATATTCGCCGCGCAGGTCGCGGAAAAGGTCGCGGCCATCAGGACCGCGACCGGCGCCTCCGGCGTCACGCTGCTCTGTCACAGCATGGGAGGTCTCGTCGCGCGCGCATACCTGCGCCGTTACGGAACGGACGGGATCCGTGCAGTGGTGACGATCGGGACGCCGCACCGCGGCAGCATTCTCGCGGGAATGTTCCCGGGAACCTGCCTCGGCGAAATGCGCCCTGGCGGCGAATGGCTCGAGCGCCTCAACCGTGACGCGCCGCCGCCGGGTGTGCGCTGCGTCGCGCTCTGGAGCTGGCACGACTCGATGGTCATCCCGCAGCTCAGCGCGCGCTGGGACGGCTCGGAAGAAGTTGACTTCGTCGGCGTCGCGCATAACGCGCTGCTGGCCGACGCGGGCGTGTTCGCGTGCGCCGCCGAGCTGCTTGCGAAGGTGCAGGCCGATGCGGTTGCGAAATCGCCGCCGCGACGCTGATTGCGGCGCGCCGCAGCCTTCCGCGACCCGTCATACAGGGTGGTGGCTCACCTTTTGGAGCCGCGCGGCCTTCCGCGACCGTCGTTGTGGAGTGAAGGTCGCGTTGTCGGCCGCCTGGCCTTGCTCCGGGCCGCATCCCCGCGCGCTCCGCGCGCGGTTCGGCCTCCATCACGCGCTTGGCGTGCGGGTGGCCAGCGGTCGGCCTCCGAACGCGGCTCGCGATTGCTCGCATCCCCGCGCGAAATGTGCGCGGGGCCCCTGCTCGCCGCTCGCGCGTTCCCCCTGCTTCCCCGTCCGCAAGTCCTACCAGTGAATCCCCTGGGTGAGCTGGGCGAACGCCATCTGCTCGGCCGTCAGCGGCTGCGGCTCGCCGGGCTTCTTCCCCTGCGCGGCCGCCGAGTCCGGGAACATGTTGAATGCCGTGTTGAGCAGGATCTGCGTGAGCTTCGGCGCGGCCGCGTGGCAAACGGCGCCGAAAATGCCGAGTCGCGTCGCGATCCGCACCGGTTTGTAGACGATCGCCTCCACGACGAGATCCGCGGCCTGCTCGGGTGAGAGCGTCGGCACGTTCTCGTACATCTTGGTCGGCGCGATCATCGGCGTGCGCACCAGCGGCATGTTGATCGTCGTGAAGCTGATCCCCTTGTCGAGGAATTCCGACGCTGCGCAGGCCGAGAACGAATCGAGCGCTGATTTCGACGCGACGTAGGCCGAGAAGCGGGGCGCGTTCGACAGTACGCCAATCGACGAGATGTTGATGATCTGCCCGCGCTTCTGCTCGATCATCTTCGGCAGGAAGCCGAAGATGAGGCGCAGCGAACCAAAATAATTGAGCTGCATCGTCCGCTCGAAGTCGTGGAACCGGTCGAACGAATTGATCACGCCGCGGCGGATCGAGCGACCCGCGTTGTTGACGAGGTAGTCGCAGACGCCATGGTCCTTCAGCACGCGCGCGACCAGCGCGTCGCAGGAGGCGAGGTCGGAAACGTCCGCGGTATAGATGTAGGCACGGCCGCCGGCCTTCTCGATCTCCTGCTTCGTCTCGACGAGCTTCTCCTCGCCACGCGCGACGAGGATTACCTTTGCGCCGGCCTCGGCGAGCTTCAGTGCCGTCGCCTTGCCGATGCCCGACGATGATCCGGTGACGACCACCACCTTGTCCTTGACCCGCCCGGCGAGCGTGCGGTCGATGAAGAGGTCCGGGTCGAGGTTGCGCTCCCAGTAGTCCCACAATCTGGGTGCGTACGTCTCGAGATGCGGCACCGCGATGCCCGATCCCTTGAGCGCCTTGGTCGTTTCGCGGTTGTCGTAGCGCGTCGGCCAGTTGATGAACTGGAACACGTCCTTGGGAACGCCAACGTCAGTGAGGACGGCGCGGATCATCCGCTTCACAGGCGCGAGCGATCCGATCCCGTAGAGGATCGGCGCCGGAATGAACCCGAACATCCGCGCGTTGACGCGCAGCGTCATCTGCGGCGCATGGGCGGCCCGGGCGATGATGTTCAGCACTTCGCCGATGCGGTGCGGCGCGGGGTCGGTCAGGTGGAAGCACCTGCGGTCGAGCCCGCGCTTGTGCGCGAGATAGTCGAGCGCGTCGGCGACGAAGTCGACCGGCACGATGTTGATGCGGCCGCCCTCGACGCCGATCATCGGCATCCACGGCGGCAGCGCCTTGCGCATCTTCTGGATGAACTTGAAGAAATAGTAGGGCCCGTCGATCTTGTCGATGTATCCCGTCTTCGAGTGTCCGACGACGAATCCGGGCCGGTAGATGCGATAGGGTCGCTTGCATTCCTTGCGCACCACACGCTCGGAATCGTGCTTGGTCTTGAAGTACGGATGGTCGAGGTCCTCCGCCTCCTCGAACATGTCCTCGCGGAAGACGCCGTCGTAGAGTCCCGCCGCGGCGATCGAGCTCACATGATGGAAGCAGCCGGCGTCGATCGCCTCGGCGAAATGCACGGCATTGCGCGTGCCCTCGACATTCGCGAGCTGCTGTTCCTCGGCGCTCGCCGTGAGGTCGTAGACCGCGGCCACATGGAAGAAATGCTTCACCTTGCCGCGCAGCCTGCGCAGGTCGCCGGCGTCGACGCCGAGCTTGTCCTTGCCGAGGTCGCCGAACACCGGGATCACCTGCGCCTCGGTGGCGCCCCAGTAATTCTCGCGCAGCTCCGTGAGCTTCTTCGCCGAGCGCTTGCGAACCAGCACGTAAATGGGATCGCCGCGCTTCAGCAGGTTCGCGACGAGGAAGCGGCCGATGAATCCGGTCGCGCCGGTGACGAAGTACGCCATGACCAACCCTCCTGAGATGATGATCGCGCGCTGCCGTCGTGGCACGGTGATGCGCGGTGCTCCAGCGGGCGCTGCGGCGCGCTTCGGCGGACGGCGTTCGCCGGAGCCGTTCGGGCCGGAGCATTGTTACGCCGATTATACGGCGCAGAATCGACGCGGCGCCCTCGCTAGATGCCGCATTGCCCGGCGGCACCAACACCGGGTTTAGTATGATTGCTCTAGGCGGTCGGCCTAGAATTGCGATCTGGCCTTGTGGGCCGCACGCGAAAAAGTCGAGGAGAACGCACGATGCTCAAGAAAGCCAAGGCGCAACTGGGGCGCGGCGAGACACCCGGGGCGCGGGATCTGTCTCAGTCCGTGCTCGATTCGTCGCATCAGATTTGGCTTGCCGGCCTCGGGGCGTTCGTCAAGGCGCAGCGTGAAGGCATGAAGATGTTCGACAATCTCGTCCTGCAGGGGACGAAGATCGAGCAGAAGACGCGGCAGGCGGCGGCCGAGACGGCTGCCGCGGCACAGGATGCCGCACGGACCAAGGCGAAGGAGATGCAGAAGATGGCCGGCGGAACGTGGGACAAGCTCGAAAAGGTGTTCGAGGATCGAGTCGAGCGGGCGCTGTCGAAGCTAGGCGTTTACACCCAGAACGACGTGCAGAAGCTCGCCACCCGCGTCGACGAGCTGTCGGCGGCGGTGAATGCGCTTCTGAAGCAGTCGGGCGCAACGGCGATGGGCGGCGCCCGCAAGCCGCGCACGAAGGCGGCCGCGAAACCGGCGAGCGCGCGGAAAGCGCCGCGCGGCCGCACGAGCAAGTGAACACGAGCAAGTGATACGGACGCGGCGCTTCGCGCGAAGCGCCGCCGTTCGGCAGCGAGGTCGCCACTCCCGCTTCAATCGCGGTTGAGCTTTTCCACCTGCTTCACGTAGTTCTGCATCGCGTCGTCGCGGCTCATTCCCTTGAGCTTTGCCCAGGCGTCGTGCTTGGCGCCGCCGACGAAGTCGAATCCGCCCGGGCGCTCGCCCGTAACGTCCCCCTCGACTGCCTGCTTGTAATACGAGTAGAGCTTCAGCAGCGTCGTGTTGTCGGGCTTCTTTTTCGTCTGCTTCGCGGCCGCGGCGGCGGCTTCGAACTTCGCCTTGAGATCGTCCTTCTTCGGCGCGGCCATCGTTCGTCCTCCTGGTCCGTTTTCCGGGCATCCGCCTTCTATGCTACTTTAGCGCGAAGCACAAAACGCGCGCAATCGGCGCGCGCCCGCGGGCGCCCGGATGCGAATTCCGGCGCCGGGCGGAGACCCTCGCTCGAGAGCCCCGATGGCAAAGCGCGAAAAGATTTCGGCGATCGACACCGCGTGGCTGCGGATGGACCGGCCAACCAATCTGATGATGATCTGCGGCGTGCTGACGTTTGGCACTCCGATCCGGATGGCGCGCCTGCGCACCGTCGTCCTGAAGCGTTTCCTGCGCTTTCCGCGCTTCCGCCAACGGCCGGTCGATTCGCTCGGGATCGCGAGCTGGGAAGGCGGCGAGAAGCTCGATCTCGATTACCATCTGGTCCGCGTCTCCCTGCCGGGGCGCGCGGGAAAGCGCGAGCTGGAGGCGCTGGTGAGCCGGCTCGCTGCCACCGAGCTCGATCCCGCGCATCCGCGCTGGCAATGGCATCTCGTCGACAACTACGACGGCGGCAGCGCGCTCGTCATCCGCATCCATCATTGTTACGCCGACGGCATCGCGCTGGTTCAGGTGATGCTGTCGATGACGGACTCGGCGCCGGGCGGCCCGCCGGCGCTGCCGGCGCCGCCGCCGCAGCGCAAGCGCGCGGACGCGTCGACCGATTCGCTCGGCGCCCTCACCGCGCCGCTCGCCAACGCGCTGCAGATGGCGCTCGGCATTGGCAAGACGCTGGTCGAGAAGGGCACCGAAATATGGGTGGATCCGATCAAGGCGCTGGCGCTCGCGGAGCAGGGGGGCGCGCTCACCGCGGAAATCGCCAAGCTCGCCATGATGGGCCAGGATTCGCCGACGCGCTTCAAGGGCGCGCCGGGCGTCGCCAAGCGGGTCGCCTGGGCCGAGCCGATTCCGCTCGATGAGGTAAAGGCGGTCGGACGCGCGCTTGGGGCGTCGGTCAACGACGTGCTGCTCTCGTGCGTCGCCGGCGCGCTGCGCGAATACCTCGTCGGAAAGGGCGACGCGACGGACGGCGTGATGATGCGGGCGCTCGTGCCCGTCAACCTGCGGCCGCTCGAGAAAGCCTACAAGCTTGGCAACCAGTTCGGCGTCGTGTTCCTCGAGCTGCCGATCGGCATCGAGAATCCTGTGGAGCGCCTCTACGCGGTGCGGGCGAACATGCGCGCGCTCAAGGGCAGCTTCCAGCCCGTGCTCACTCTCGGCCTGCTCGCCGCCTCCGGAGCGGGCCCCAAGCTCCTGCAGGAGCAGCTCATCACCGTACTGGCGCGCAACGCGAGCGCCGTGATGACCAACGTGCCCGGCCCGCAGACGCCGCTCTACCTCGCCGGCGCGCGCATCGAGCGCTTCATGTTCTGGGTGCCGCAGTCAGGCGACATCGGGATGGGCGTGTCGATCCTGTCGTACGACGGGCACGTCCAGTTCGGGCTCATCACCGACCGCGGATTCTGTCCGGATCCCGAACGCATCATCGCGCGCTTCCTGCCCGAGTTCGAGAAGCTCGTGCTGACGACGCTGCTTTGCCCGTGGCCGGACGGCGATCTCGATCCCGCGCTTGCGGCCGCTGTCGTCGAGCGCCACGCACGCGCCGCGTAGCGTCGCCGCGTCGCCAGTGGTCGGGCTACTGGCAGATGGTCGCGCCGCCGCCGCTGAATGGGAAGCGCGTGATCGGCTTGGACTGGATGATCGGCCCGGGAAACGGCGCGACCATCACGTTATATCCAAAGGTCGCATGGTTCCCGTCGGAAAACGACAGCGTCGCGTTGCCCACGGAATTCACCGCCACCTTGGTCTTGTCATAGACGTCGAAGCGTGGTCCCGAGTTCTGGTAGACCTTCCCGCTGTAGACGTTACCGCCCTGGAACTGGACCAGCGCCGATAGCCATAGCGGCTGGTCGTCGACGCCGTATGTGTACCAGGTGGCGTAGATGCTGTTTCCCTGGTGCGCGAGGTTGAGCCCCCAGCCGGACTCCGCACCATTCGGCACCCACCAGAGGTCCTGATAATTCGTTGCCAGGGTGAAGTTCGGCCCGGCGGCGCTGTAGACGCACACTGGCTGCGGGCCCGTGCCTAAGTCGAACCGCGTGATCGGCTTCGTCTGGACGACCCCGTTGACGTCGTAGGAGAAGCTGCCGTTGTCGGCATCCGAGAACGTCAGCGTTCCGTCGCCAACCTGGATTGCCAACGCCGTCCCGGTATAGTTGTTGAAGGATGGCCCGACATCGATGTAGATTTTCCCCGCGTAGGTGTTGCCGGTCGGCGTTGTGCGCCCCGCGAGCATCGACAGCCACCACGCCTTGCCGCTCGTATCGTAGGTGTACCACGTGGCGTAGATCTGGTCGCCGTGATGCGCGAAATTGAGGCCCCACCCGGATTCTGCGCCGTTCGGTACCCACCACAGGCCCTGGTAATTCGCCCCACCGGTGACGATCAGCATCGAGTCCGGAAGCGAGAGGGCATTTCCGTTCCAGCGGGTGATATTCGCCGCGCCGTTCCTATACAGGCCCGAGGCGCTCGCGCTGACGAGAGTCTCTATCGTGCATGTACTGTGTGCGGCGACCGATACGCTTCCGTAGACGGTGATGCTGTCGAGCGCGACGTTGCTCTGAAACACGCACCCTGGGCTGAACGTCGAAGACCCGAAGGCATTGGAAGTCACTGCCGCCGGGAGGGCATCGGTGAACGTCACGTTGCTGATCGTGGCGCCGGTGTCATTCCCGAAGGTGATCGACAGCGTCGAGGTTTCGCCCATGGCGATTAACGCTGGCGTGAAGCTCATTGAGGTGAGCGTCACGTTCAGCTGGGCCGCGGCCGGGCCTGCGCCGAGGCATAGCAGGACAAACAATTTGAAACGGCGTCGCGTACGGGCGTTCAAGGTCTTTCGCCTTTCCCCAGCCGGGGTTCGTCCAAAACGAACAACCCGGAAAGTTCAGATCATGACTGCCTGATTCGTCGTTCCTCCAGCAGATCGGCGCGGCAGGATCCGGGCACGAGAATAGAAGACACAGCCAGCCATGGTCCGTTCGATGTCGCACATAGCAGCCGCGCACCATGATTGCATGCCACACGACAAACCTACTTCCGCAGGCAACGCAACAAAGTAGGGGCGATCCACAATGCCTTGTCAGGCGGCGCCGACATCACGCAATGCAGCACCCGGCCCCCCCTGCGCGCCTGCCGCTGTAAGCTGTATTCCTACCGCATTGAAGCGGAAATGGGAAGAGGCGCGCTCATTTCTGGCCGCCATCCCGCTCGCGCGGCGCCGTATCAGAGACGACGGCCCGCGATCAGTCGAGCTCGGCTTGCGCCCGCGCGACGTCGAGCCGCTCCATCGCGTCCGCCGGAGTCGTGGCGGCCGCCTCCCGGTAGAGCTTCTCGGCCTCGCCGATTCTGCTCTTGCCGAACAGGATGATGAGCCCGTTGGCGTACTCGATGCGCGCGATCGCGGAATCGGGATTGAGCCTGATCGCCTTCTCGAAATGCTCGACCGCGGAGTCCTTCTTCGCGCCATAGGTCATGCCTGCGACGATGCCGCCGACCTTATCGATCACTTCAGCCTGGTAGGCGCCGTAGGCGATATGCGCGTCAGCGTGCTTCGGGTCGAGCTTGATGGCTGAGAGCAGCGCCTCCTTGACGTGACCGCCGAGGCCCTGCGCCAGCGCCTTCGCGACCGAGATGCCCTGGCTGTAGCGGCCGAGCGCGAAGGCATGCAGGTAGTGCGCGTTCGCGTCCTTGGGCGCCGCACCGCAGCGCGCCTCGGCCCAGCCTGCGGCTTCCTCGAGCAGCGCGAGCTTCGCCTTGTCGGATTTCTCGAGGTAGGTCGCGTAGACGACCTGCGCCTTGACCGCGGCATTGAAGCCCGCCCCGCCGGCGCTCTCGCCTGCCTCGACCGCCGCGGCGAAGTCACCGGAATGGAAATGGCGCCAGGCTTCCTGCACCGCGGCGTCTTTCGGGAACGGCTCGCCGTCGCCACGATGCAGGCGCGGCCAATGCTTTTTCAGGCCGGCGGCGTCGTATGCGAAGCGCTTGTCCGGATGCGGGAACTTCGCCCATTTCTTCGCCATGGCGCCCCTCTCCTCAAAGGTAGTCCTCTCCCAGTCGCTCGATTAGCGTTCGGGCGTCGCCAACAAGGTACGGCGCGAGCAGGGTCAGCACTTGATACGCCGCGCGTCCGGCGTCGGGCGGGCTGGCGTCGTCACGCGCGGCACGGCGCACCCGCTCGAACGAGTGCCAGTAGGTGGCGACGAGCAGGATGTTTTGCGCGAGCGCCGCGATCTCGCGCTCGCTCGCATGCATCGTGCCCGCTGCGACCATCGCGCGGCACAACTCTATCACGGTGGCGCTGCCCTGCCGGACGAGCTTGCCGAAGCGCGCGCCGAGCCTCGGATCGCGCGCCGCGATGAGGTCGAGATCGCGGTAGAGGAAGCGGTGCCGCGCGATCTCCTCGAACAGGACGTGCAGCCACAGCCACACATCCTCGACGCCGATCGCCCTGCCGCCCGGGTCGGCGAAGAGCGGCAATACGCGCGCCTCGTGCGCGGCGTAGAGCTCGCCGACGATCTCCTCCTTGTTGCCGAAATGGTAGTAGAGATTGCCCGGGCTGATGCTCATCTCGTCGGCGATGTCCGCCGTCGTGACGTTCGGCGCGCCCGCCCGGTTGAACAGCGCGAGGCTCGTTTCGAGGATGCGTTCGCGGGTGCGGCGGGGACGTTTCCTTTCCGCCATGGTGGACGCTTCGGGGAAGTGACGCGGGCAGTGTAGGGCGCGTCCGCCGCCAACGCAAACGGAACCCGCGCACCGTTCGTGTCAGGCGGCGCCGGCGAGCCAGCGCTGCAGCTGGTCCAGGGTGTGCGTGAGATCGCGCGCCGTCTGGCGCACGTCGTTGTCGTCGCGATTCGTGTGCAGCGGGCGCGGATCGCTGAGCGCGTCCGTGACCTTGCGCGACGCATCGGCGAGCCGGTCGTGGCGGATGCCGATTCCGTGGCGCGCGAGCAGCGGCTCGAGCGCCGCCATCCGCGCCGTGAGGTTCTGCCGCGTCTTCTCGTACGCGGCCGCGCACAGGCGCTTGCGCTGCGAGTAGCTGAAGATGCTGGCGAAGAACATGTCCGCATCCTCGCGGTCGGGTTCGAACAGCACGACGTCGGCGTGCGGGTACTGCTTGCGGTATTTCTCCATGCCGACCTTCATCCGCGAGTGGATGATGGCGCGAAACGTCTGCGACAGCACCAGTGGCAATCCGCCCTGGTTCAGCTTGCGCGGCGTCACGTGGTCGCGTCCGGTGGCGTGGCTCGAGTCGTACGGCACCAGCGGATTGACGCACAGCAGGAGCGAGACACCCTGATCGAGCGCGACCGACGCATGCAGCGTCTTGTTGAGCGCGCCGTCGACGTAATGCTCGCCGCCGATCGCCACCGGCGGAAACAGCCCGGGCAGCGCGGCAGAGGCCTCGATCGCCTTCGAGATCGGGACGTGGTCGTGCCCGGCGGCGCCGAAGGTCACCGATGCGCCGGAATCGAGATTCGTGGCGACGAGGAAGAGCTTGTGTCTCAGTCTGCGGAAATCGTCGGTGCGGCCCGGCGCGGAAAAGAGCCGGCGCAGGAAGTCGCCGACCGACGCATTGTCGAACATGCCGGTGGGGATCGCGTGCGACAGGGTCGCGAACGATTCCATCGCTCCGCGCTGGAACGGGTCGCGCAGGTATTGCATCGTGGCGCGGGCGAAGAGGCGCGGAAGCGACGCCGCCCGGCGGGCGAATTCGCCCAGCGCCGGACGCAGGAAAATCTGCGGCGTCAGCGCGGCGTCGACGCCGTCGTCGATGAAAAGCCGGTACATCTGCGCCGGCGAGATGCCGTTGGCCAGCGCGGCGGCGACGAAGCCGCCGGACGACACGCCGACGTACGCGTCGAGCTCGTTGAAGTCGATGCCATCGAGCGAGTCGGTCAGCGCGACGAGTGCGCCGACTTCGTAGATGCCGCCGAGGGGACCGCCACCCGCCAACGCGAGGCCTATGCCCGATGGCGTGCGTGGAAGCCTGTCAGCGGACGTTGCGCGCCCGCGTGCCGTCGGTCCCGACATGTCCCCCCTCTGGAAGGTGAAGGCAGCGAACCCTGGGGCGGCGACTCGCACGATCGCTCGACGGTTCGCGGCCGCCGTCCTGCATCAGTGGCGCAATCCTAGCATGGCTCCGATTGCGCGACCGCGGTTGCCGGAAGGGCGAAAGCCGGCCGTTCCGCCCCAGGCGAAACGTCCGGCTCCAAGCGCGGCCGCGAACCGGCCGCTTGCGGCTTACTTCGCTGCGCGCCGCGTCTTGCGGACGGTCTTGGTCTTGCGCGCGCGAACGGCCTTCGCACGACGCTTCGCCGGAGCCACGGGCTTGATGGCGACCGACTTGCCGGCGCGCACGAATTCGACCTTCGGCAGCGCCTTCGGCAACACCCGCTCGGCGTAGTCGACGACGACGGCCGCAGCCTGCTTGACGGTCGTCTCGACCGACCGGCGGGTCCGGCGCCACGCCATGTTGGCGCGCGCGATCGAGGGGCCGAGCCGCTCGTTGACGACGCGAACCGCGTTCGCCTCGACGACGTTGCCTTCCTTCACCAGCTTCTTGAACACGTGTCCAGCTTCGCCTTGCACCCAGTCGCGGGTGACCGCGGTGGCGCCCAGGCTGGCGAGCCACACTTGACGGGACGCGGCCAGCGCGGACTCACCGATCTGCCGCGGATAGAAATTCGTGGATTGTTTCAGCATGGTCGTTCCCTTTCGAAGGATTTTCATTTCAGCGCCAAAGCGCCAACTTTCAATCTAGCCTGTTTGTTTAGAGCAATCACACTAATGAGCCGCGCCCTCGCCTGGCGCGAGCCCGGCTGCGAGCGCATGCGCGAGCCGTGCGACGATGCCGTAGATCGACAGCTGCGGATTGGCGCCGATCGACGTCGGAAAGATCGAGCCGTCGAGGACGTAGAGATTGGCGAGCTGGTGATGCCGACCCGTCGTGTCGACGACGGCGCGCATCGGGTCGGGGCCGAGCGGGCAGCCGCCCATCACATGCGCGCTGAACACCGGCGTGACGACAGGTCCCAGCGCGAACGCGTCGATCGCGGCGCGCGCCTCGCCCCAGCTCCGGTAGCTCTCGCCGACGCCGTGAATCGGCATCACCGTCGTCGCGCCCGCGGCGAACTGGATCTCGGCCATCGCGCGAAGCGCGCGGCGCACGCCGTCCCACAGGAACGGCGTCAACGGATAGTCGAGCACCGGCGCGCCGTCGCCGTCGAGCGCCACCGCGCCGCCGGGGCTTTCCGGGTTGAAGCCGTCGCGCAGGAGCGCGATCACGACCTGCAGGTTCGGGAACGCGCGCATCCATTCCGCGTGCGCCCGTCCGGCACTGGGCAGCGTGATCGCGCCGAGGATCGGGTGCACCGGCGGCGCCTCGAGCTTGAATCCGGCCGCGCCGTCGATCGGCTGTGTCCCGAGGAAATGGTCGGAGTAGATGGTCTGCGGCGCGCCCGCGTAGGCGTGCACCGGCTCCGGCATCAGGGAAGCGCTCACGATGGTCGGGTGCAGGAACGTGCGCTTGCCCAGGAGGCCATGCGGATCCGGCACGCCGCTTCGCAGCAGCAGTCCGGGAGATCCGATCGCGCCGGCGGACGAGACGTAGGCCTTCGCGCGCACGGTAATCCGGCGCGCGCTCGTGTGCACGCCCTCGGTGTCCATCGCCGCGCAGCGCAGCGCGGTCACCTGCCCGCGACTGTGGGCAAATTCGAGCGCGCGCACGCGCGTGACGAGAGTCGCTCCGCGGTCGAGCGCATCCGGGATGGTCGTCACCAGCATCGAGCGCTTTGCGTTGACGGGGCACCCGACGCCGCAGTAGCCGAGGTTCCAGCACGCCTTCACGTTGCGCCGGATCGCGCGGGTCTCGATGCCGATGCGCGCGGCGCCACGCGCCAGCGCCGCGTTGTTGGCATTCGGCGGCAACTCCCATGGCCCGATGGACAGCCGTGCCTCCATCTCGGCGAAGGAGGGCGCGAGCGCTTCGGGCGAAAACCCCTCGATCCCGTGATGCGTCGCCCACCACGCGAGCGTCGTCTCCGGCGTGCGGAACGAGCTCGTCCAGTTGACCGTCGTGCCGCCGCCCACGCAGCGTCCCTGCAGGATGGTGATCGCCTTGTCCTTCGTCCGGCGCCCGGCGGACTCCTGGTAAAGCTGCGGATAGGCATCGGCCTCGCGCATCCGGAAATCGCTGGAGGATTTGAGCGGGCCTTCCTCGAGCAGCACGACGGAGTGCCCCGCCGCGGCGAGAATCGCGGCCGCGGTTCCGCCGCCCGCCCCGGTGCCGACGATCGCGACGTCGCAGCGGAATTCCGCATCGTCCGGCAGGAGTGCGGCGTCCACGATGCGCCATGCGCGCGCTTCCTCGGAGCGATAGGGGTCGCGCACCGCGGTGTTCATCGGCGCGCTCACGGCAGCTCTGGCGGACCGGGGTATCCGATCGCGGCCCACGCAGCCGGATCGCCGTACCATGCAGCGAAGATGAGCTGATGCAGCGCGGCGTGAGCGGAGCGAAGCAGCACGAAGCTGCTGTCGCGCCAGCGCGACAGCATCGTGGCGACCGCCTCGGGGCGCGCATCGGACCAGGGCGTCGCGATGCCCGCGAGCGCCATGCGCGTGGGCGCGAACGCGAGCAGCGCGAACAGCTGGGCGAGCTCCTTCTGCGCGGCCGGCGGCAGGCCGGCGACCGCTCGCGCGACGTTGGCGACGGTCGCATCGACCGCGGCAGCATGGCCCGGGGCATCCGCAGGCAATGCGCCCTCGAGCATCACCGGCGCGATCGCCGCGATGATCGCAGGCGCCTCCGGGTCGAGGCGCGCGAGCGCGGCCGTCGCTGCCGGAGCCGATCGGCGATCGCGACCGCCGCGCAGATACCAGGTTGCGGCAAGAGTGGCGCCGCCGGCGATTCCGGCAACGAGAAAGGTGCGGCGCGTGGGCATCGGGGGGCGTTCGGAGTCCGCCAGGCTGCGGTCCCGGACTGTATCGAATCTAGTGGCGGCGATTAGACTATTCAATCTAATCCCCGGCCGCGGCCATCGCAGAGCGTGCAACTCGGCTAGACTACCCGACGAAGCCGATGAAGGGGACGCGTGAGTCCCGCGACAATAACCGGCACGACCGACTTCGCCCATTTCGATATCCACGATGTCGCCATCGACGGCGGTAGAGCAGACCCTCGTGGCGGGGCTCGCGCACGTCGCGCGCCTGCACGCCGACCGCCTCGCGAATCCCATCCTCGCGGGCGCGCTCGAGCGCGTCGCGAACTGGCAGGCGCGCAGGCTGCACGCCACCTACGCGGACCTGGCGGCGCAGCCCCGGTACCTTCGCGCGATCGAATTTTTCGAGACCGACCTCTATGGCGGCGGCGATTTCGCAAAGCGGGACGCCGATCTCGCGCGTGTGATGCCGGTGATGTCGCGGATGCTGCCGGCTGGCGTGATCGGGACCGTCGCGAAGGCGGTCGCGCTCAACGCGCTGTCGCAGGAGCTCGATCGCATGCTGCTCGCCCGCCTGGCGCGGCCCGACGGCCGCTTCACCGTCGCGGAATATTGCCGTGCATTCCGGAAGATGGGGCGAAGGCCCGAGCGCGAGCGGCAGATCGCGCTCATCGGCGAGATCGGGACGGCGCTCGACCATTACGTCGACAAGCCGCTCATTCACGGCGCGCTCAAGATGATGCGCCAGCCGGCAAGGCTGGCCGGGCTCGAGGCGCTCCAGCATTTTCTCGAGCGCGGCGTCGGCGCGTTTCGCAGGATGCGCGGCGCCGACGAGTTTCTCGCGACGATCGCGGCGCGCGAGAGCGCGCTGGTGGAATCGATATTCGCGGGCGAGACCGCGCCGTTTTCGGATCCGATCGAAACGCTGCGCGCCGCCGCGCCGCCGCAGGCGGCGCCGGCGGATTGAGCGCGCGCCGCGCGCCTATTTCTTCGCTTTCGCCTTGCCGAAGAACTTGTCGAAATCGCGGTGCACGACGTCCTCGATCTTCGGCTTCAGCATCGAGAGCAGGAATCCGAGCTCGCAGTCGAGCCGCACCTCCCGCTTTCCGACGTGCAGCCGGCCGGTGAGACCGGGCCGCTCGAACTCGATCACGTCGCCGCTCCAGCAATATTCGAGGTCGAATCGCTCGTTCAGGTCCTCGGCGATTCGTTCCGCCGCATCCTTTGCGGCCTTGTGCGAGAGGGCGTGGCTCTTGGCGATCGCGAGGGTTGCCATCCGGGACCTCCTGTGGGAGCCTGAAGTATAGCCAAGCCGCGACGCGCTGGCGGTCCGTGCCCGCGGCGCGAAACGCTGCCGTTCGGCCGCCGGCGAAGCGCCTGGGGAATTGCATGGCCGCCAACATCGCCGAACTCTTCACGCGCCACCTCGCGCGGCCCGGCACCGTTCTCTACCGCGAAGCAACCGGCGGCGTGTGGCGCGACATCACTGCCTTCGCGCTCGCACGCGACATCGCGCGCTGGCAGGCGGCATTCCGGCGCGACGGCCTCGCCGCCGGCGAGCGCGTGGCCCTGTGTGCGCGCAACGGCACGGCCTGGGTGGCGGCAGACTTAGCTGCGCTGGGCATGGGGCTCGTCGTCGTTCCGCTCTACGTCGAAGACAACGTCGAGAGCATCGCGTGGTGCGTCGAAAACGCGGAGGCGCGAATCGTCATCGTCGAGAACCTGCGCCTCGCCTACGGCGTGCGCAAGGCGCTCTCCCCGGCGACGCCCGCGCCGCGCATCGTGATCCTGCGCGCCGACGCGTCGCGCGCGGCGGATGAGACGACGCACTCGGTGGAACAGTACCTTCCGGCCGAAGGCGGCGAGGTGGAAGTGCAACCGCTTCCCGCGGACGCGCTGGCCACGATCTGCTATACCTCGGGCACGGCGGGCCGCCCCAAGGGCGTGATGCTGTCGCACGGCAACATCATCGCCAACGTCGACGCGTGCGCGGCGACCCGGATGGCGCGCCCGACCGACGTGTTCCTGTCGATCCTGCCGCTGTCGCACATGTTCGAGCGGACCGGCGGCTACTACCTGCCGCTGTCGCTGGGCGCGACGGTCGCGTTCTCGCGCGGAATCGCCCGGCTTGCCGAGGATTTCGTCGTGCAGGCGCCGACGGCGATATTCGCGGTGCCGCGCATCTTCGAGCGCATTCGCGCGCGAATCGAGCGCGATTTGTCGGGATCGCCGGTCAGGAGATTTCTGTTCGAGCGCTGTGTCGCGACCGGCCTGCGGATCGCACAGCGGCGCGCGTCGCCGCTGGAGCAGGTGGTCGGCGTCGGATTGCGCGCGCTAGTCGCCGCACCTGTGCTCGCGAAGTTCGGCGGCCGTCTGCGCCTTGCCGTCGTCGGCGGCGCGGCGCTCGATCCCGCGCTCGCGCGCACGTTCATCGGTCTCGGCCTCACGATGCTGCAGGGCTACGGGCTCACCGAGGCGTCTCCGGTCATCGCCGTCAATCGCGACGACGACAACGATCCCGAATCGGTCGGCGCGCCCTTGCCCGGCGTCGAGGTGAGGATCGACACCCGCGGCGAGCTTCTCGCCCGCGGCACCAGCGTGATGCGAGGGTATTGGCGCAACGACGAAGCGACGCACGCGACGCTCGATGCCGACGGATGGCTTCACACCGGCGATCTCGCGGAGCTGCGCGGCGGGAAGATCTACATACGCGGCCGGGCCAAGGACATCCTCGTGATGTCGAACGGCGAGAAGCTCTCGCCGCAGGACGTCGAGCTCGCGATCCTGCGCGATCCCGTATTCGAGCAGGTGATGGTGATCGGCGAAGGGAGGCCGTATCCGGTGCTTCTCGCCGTCACGCACGAGGACGACGAAAGGGCGCTCGTACGCCGCGCGAACGATCAGCTGAAGGCGTTTGCGCGCTGGATCCGCGTGCGCAATGTCATCGCGACGCGCGAGGCGTGGAGCGTCGAGAACGGGCTGCTGACGCCCACGCTCAAGCTGAAGCGACCGGCGCTCATCCAGGCGATGAAGGCGCGGATCGACGCGGCGTATGCCGCGCTGCCGCAGGACTGAACAGCCCCTAGTCGCCGGCCCACACGACCGGGTCGCGCCGATCGATCCATTCCGTGTAGCGGCCCCCGTACGCGTCCTCGATGCGTGCCCGCTTGATCTTGAGCGTCGGCGTGACGAATCCGTTCTCGGGGGTCCACGGCGTGCTGACGAGCACGATGCACGCAAGCCTTTCGTGCGCCTCCACCGCGTCGTTGAGGTAACGAAGATGGGCCGTGAACGACTCCGTCAGCGCCGCCCGGCCTTCCGGCGAGGCCGCGCGCGCGATCGCGTCGGCGGACAGCATCGCGAGCGCGAGAGGTTGCGCACGGTTTGCGCCGGAGACGATGCACGCCTCGACGTCCGGATGGCGCGCGAGCAGATTTTCAATCGGGGCGGGCGCGACATACTTTCCCTTGCTGGTCTTGAAGATGTCCTTGACGCGTCCGGTGATGCGAAGGCACCCATCCTCGTCGATCCGCCCCTTGTCGCCGGTGCGCAGCCATCCATCGGCCGCGAAGGCCGCTGCCGTTTGCGCGGGGTCCCGGTAGTAGCCCGTCATTAACGCCGGCGACCGCATCTGGATTTCGCCGGAAGCAGCGTCGATCCGGACGTCGAGGCCCGCATAGGGAACGCCGACCGTGCCCGGGTGGCTCGTGCCTGCCAGCACGCTGTGCGAGACGCCACAGTTTTCGGTCATCGCATAGCCCTCGACCAGTTCTAGGCCTAGGCTGCGATACCAGCGCAGCACCTCGGGCGGCAGCGGAGCGGCGCCGCTGCCCGCGAGGTGGCATTGATCGAGTCCAAGACCCTTGAGAATCCGGCGCCGGACGAGCCAGCCGACGACTGGAATGCGGAGCAGCCGGTCGAGCTTTTGCGGCGGTAGGCGCGCGTGGACGCCCTGCTGGAACTTCATCCAAAGCCGCGGGACCGACATGAACAGCGTCGGACGCGCGCGCTGGAGGTCGCGCACGAAGGTGTCGAGCGACTCCGCGAAGTAGATCCGGTTGCCGGCGACGATCGACGTCTGTTCGCAGAATACGCGCTCCATGATGTGGGCGAGTGGGAGATACGACAGCACGCGGTCGTCGCTTCTCGCCTTGAGCCGCTCCACGATGCTACTCACCGCCCACGCCAGCGCGCCGTGCGTCAGCATCACGCCCTTCGGCGTGCCCGAGGTGCCGGACGTGTAGATGACGGTCCACAGGGCGTCGCGGTCCGGCACCGGCGCGCCCGGAAGTGGCTCGTTCTCGGCGATCAGCGTTTCCCATTGCAATGCCTTCATCGTGGGCGCGAGCGGCAATGCGATCGGCAGAATGCCCGGTGGGATTGCGTCGGTCGCAATCGTGTCGAGCTTGCCGACGAAACACGCGCGGGCTTCGCTGTGCTCCAGAACGTAGCGCACCGCTTCGGCATTGAACGTCGGATAGACCGGCACCGAGACGTACCCCGACATCGTGATGGCGAGGTCCGCGAGCAACCAGTGCGCGCTGTTCTTGCCGAGAATGGCGACCTTGCTGTCATCGGGCCAGCCCTGCGCACGCAGCCAGGCGGCGATGCGGCGAACCTGATCCCCGGCCTCGGACCACGTGAGATCCCGGACGGAGCCGCCCGGCTCGGGCTGCGTCAGGAAGATCTCGCTGGCGCGGTCGCGCTCCCGGCGGTAGAAGCATTCGAGCGGTAGCGTGCCGCTGATCGCCTTTTCGTCACGCACGGCGCGGATTTCCCTCATTCGCCTAATTCGCGGATTGCGATGGGCAGCCGATCGCGCTTCGCGGCTTGGCACCATGCCTCCGATTCGGAGTCAAGGCAATGCTGCAGCGCAATATTGACAGGCCATCTCGAACGAACATAGGATTCAAACGAACGTTTAAGTGAATTCGCCTGCGACTCCGGAGCGACAGTGCCTGCAGAGGCGCCGCGGGAACGGGAACCCCTGCGCAACCTTCCGGACGTACCGCGGAAACGAGGTGCCTCATGGAAGGGGAACGGATGGTCGGCAAGGTCATTCCGATGCGCGACGCGCGCGCACCGGCCGCGACGAAGGACCGGCTCCTCGACACGGCGGAAGCGCTGTTCATGGAGCATGGCTTCGAGGCGACCAGCCTGCGCTCGATCACGGCCGCCGCCGGGGTCAATCTCGCGGCGGTGAACTATCACTTCGGCAGCAAGGAAGAGCTGTTCGAGACAGTGCTGACGCGACGGCTCGATCCGATGAACCAGGAGCGGCTCGACCTCCTGACGGCGCTCGAGAGCGAGGCGGCGCCGCGCGCCGTCGCCTGCGAGCGCATCCTGTCCGCGATGTTCATTCCCGCACTGCGGCTCGCGCGCGACCCGGAGCGCGGCGGCAAGAATTTCCTGCGGCTGCTCGGACGCGCCTACGCTGATCCCGCCCCTTTCATCCGCACGTTCCTCTCCGAACAGTACGCGATCATGATCAAGCGGTTCAAGGCGGCGTTCGGGCGCGCGCTGCCGGAGATGCCGAAGAAGGAGCTCTCCTGGCGGCTGCATTTCATCATGGGCGCGCTGTCGTACACGCTGGCGGGCACCGACGCGCTGAAGCTGATCGCGGAATTGACGCCGGCGGAAACCGGCAACGACGAAATGCTGCTGCGCCGGCTCGCGCCGTTCCTTCTCGCGGGGCTGCAATCGCCCGTGCCCGAGTCGTCGCCCGCGGGCAACGTCCTCGACGGCGAGCTTTCGCAATCGCGCTGAGCGCGCGATTCGCCACACCCGACATCCTTCCTAGGAGCTCTCGATGCTCACTCTCGTCTGGATCCTCGCCGTTCTGCTCGGCGCGCTCGCGCTCTCCTACGTCAACGTGGGCGGGCTTGTCTGGAGCGTTGCGATCGCGGCCGCGCTCGCCGTCGCATGGGTGGCGCACGCGCTGCCGCCGTGGCTGACTCTCGCGTTCGCGGCGATCTTCGTGCTGCTCGCCATCCCGCTCAACATCCCGGCGCTGCGCCGCGCGCTCATCAGCGACGCCATCCTCGCCGCGTTCCGCAAGGTGCTGCCGCCGATGTCGCAGACCGAGCGCGAGGCGATCGAGGCCGGCACCGTCTGGTGGGACGGCGAACTTTTCTCCGGCAAGCCGAACTGGCAAAAGCTCCTCGAGGTGCCGCATCCCGCGCTCACGCCCGACGAGCAGCGCTTCCTCGACCACGACGCGCAGGAGCTCTGCGCGATGGTCAGCGACTGGGCGACGACCAACGTCCATCGGGATCTTCCGCCCGAGGTCTGGCAGTTCATCAAGGACAGGGGCTTCTGGGGGATGAGCATCGCGAAGGAGTATGGCGGGCTGGGCTTTTCCGCCTACGCGCATTCACAGGTGATGACCAAGCTGTCGACGCATTCCGGCACGATCTCGGTCACGGTGATGGTGCCGAACTCGCTCGGGCCGGGCGAGCTCATCGCGCATTACGGCACCGACGCGCAGAAGCGCCACTACCTGCCGCGCCTCGCAAAGGGCGTCGAGATCCCGTGCTTCGCGCTGACCAATCCCAATGCGGGATCGGACGCCGCGTCGATTCCCGATTTCGGAATCGTCTGCTGGGGCGAGCACGAGGGCAAGCGCGTGCTCGGCATGCGCGTGACGTGGGAGAAGCGCTACATCACGCTGGGTCCGGTCGCGACGCTGCTGGGCCTCGCGTTCCGCGCGCACGACCCCGAGCATCTGGTCGGCGACAAGGAGGACATCGGCATCACGTGCGCGCTGGTTCCGACCTCGCACCCGGGTGTCGAGATCGGGCGCCGGCACATGCCGTTGAACGCGGTATTCCAGAACGGACCGACGTGGGGCAAGGACGTCTTCATCCCGATGGACTGGGTGATCGGAGGACAGCCGATGCTGGGCCGCGGCTGGCGGATGCTGATGGAGTGTCTCGCCGCGGGCCGCGGCATCTCGCTGCCTTCGTCGGCGACGGGAATGGCGAAGCTCGCCGTGCGCGCGACCGGCGGGTATGCGCGCGTCCGCACGCAGTTCAAGACGCCGATCGGCCGGTTTGAGGGCATCGAGGAAGCGCTCACGCGAATGGGCGGCAACCTGTACATGATGGATGCCGCGCGCACGCTGACCGCGTCGGCGATCGACGCCGGCGAGAAGCCCGCGGTCATTTCCGGCATCGCGAAGCTGCACCTCACCGAGCGCGGCCGCCAGGTCGTCAACGACGCGATGGACGTGGTCGGCGGCAAGGGCATCTGCATGGGCCCGTCGAATTTCATCGGCGCCGCCTACATGCAGGTACCGGTCGCGATCACCGTCGAGGGCGCCAACATCCTGACGCGGAGCCTGATCGTGTTCGGCCAGGGCGCGATCCGCTGCCATCCCTATGTGCTGAAAGAGATCGAGGCGACGCGCGAGACCGACAAGACGAAGGCCTCCGCGGCGTTCGACGCCGCGCTCTTCGGCCACCTCCGCTTCGCGCTCGCGAACATGGCGCGCACACTCGTGACCGGCCTCACCGGGTCGCACTTCGTCGGCGTTCCCGCGGATGTCGCGCCCGAGACGCGCCGCTATTACCAGCAGCTCACGCGGTTCTCGGCGGCGCTCGCATTCCTCGCCGACGTGTCGATGGGCTCGCTAGGCGGCGCACTGAAGCGCAAGGAGAAGCTGTCCGCGCGCCTGGGCGACGTGCTCTCGCTCATGTACCTCTGCTCCGCGACGTTGAAGCGCTACGAGGGGGAAGGCCGGCAGGAGGCCGACGCGCCGCTGATGCACTGGGCGATGTGGGATGCCATGTTCAAGGCTCAGGCCGCGTTCGAGGGCGTCATCTCCAATTTTCCCAATCGGCTCATCGCGGTGATAATGCGCCGCGTCGTATTCCCGCTCGGCCGCCCGTACGTGATTCCCTCGGACAAGCTCGGCCACGACGTCGCGAAGCTGCTGCTGGAACCGTCGGCGACGCGCGATCGCCTGACCGCGGGCATGTACCTTCCCGCTGCGGGCGACGACCCCGTGTCGCTGATCGAGCGCGCGCTCGCGGCCACACTCGCGGCCGAGCCGGTCGACGCGAAGATCCGCGCCGCGGTGAAGGAAGGCCGGCTCGACGGCAAGCTGCCGGCGGGCGGCGGCGCCGAGCTGCTCGCGGCGCGTGCGCAGAGCGCCGGGGTCATCACCGCCGACGAGTGCGCCGCGGCGCTGGAAGCGCGCGAACTCACAGCGCGGGTGATCCGCGTCGACGATTTCGCGCAGGATCTGGGCGCGTCGGAAATGCGGCTCTCCGATCCGCTCGGCGCGGCGCCGCCGATCAATGCCGTCGCGCAGGCGGCGACGACGCACAAGGCGGCCGCGTAGCGGCGGAAGGTCGATGCGATGAGCGCCGCCGGGCCGCCCGGAACGCCTGTGCGAGCAGGGCGGAGCCGCGCAGCGGCAAGCCTGCTGGAGGTTACTCAGTGAACGAACCGATCTACATCGTCGATGGCGCGCGCACGCCGTTCCTCAAGGCGCGTAACCGGCCGGGACCGTTCTCGGCGTCGGACCTCGCGACGGCCGCGGGCAGCGCACTCCTGTTGCGGCAGAAATTCGAGCCGTCGGCCCTCGACGAAGTGATCCTGGGCTGCGCGGCACCCTCGCCGGACGAAGTGAACATCGGCCGGGTGGTCGCTCTGCGCATGGGATGCGGCAACAAGGTTCCCGGCTGGACCGTGATGCGCAACTGCGCGTCAGGCATGCAGTCGCTCGATTCGGCGATCGCGAACATCCGCAGCGGCCGCTCGAATCTCGTGCTCGCCGGCGGGACCGATGCGCTATCGCGGGCGCCGCTGCTGTTCTCCGACGCGATGGTGCTGTGGTTGTCGAGCTGGTACGCCGCGAAGACGCTGGGACAGAAGGCGGCGCTGGTCGGAAAGCTCAGGCTGTCGTACCTGGCGCCCGTGATCGGCCTCATGAAGGGCCTCACCGATCCGATCGTCGGATTGCTGATGGGACAGACGGCCGAAAACCTCGCCTACCGGTTCGGCATCACGCGGCGCGAGATGGACGAATTCTCGGCGCGCAGCCACCAGCGCGTGCTGGCGGCGCAGAAGGCGGGCCACTTCGACGGCGAGGTCGTGCCGCTATTCGACAAGGCCGGCAAGCTCTACCCCGCGGATGACGGCGTCCGCGAGGATTCGACGCCGGAGAACCTCGCGAAGCTCAAACCTTTCTTCGACCGCAAGTACGGCAACGTCACGGCGGGCAACAGCTCGCAGGTGACCGACGGCGCCGCGTGGCTCGTGATCGCGTCCGAGCGGGCGGTGGAAAAGCACGGACTCGTTCCGAAGGGCCGCATCGTCGATTCCGAATGGGCGGGCCTCGATCCGGCGCAGATGGGTCTCGGCCCGGTGCATGCGGCGACGCCGATCCTCAAGCGGCACGGACTCGCGTTGAACGACCTCGATGCGTGGGAGATCAACGAGGCCTTCGCGGCGCAGGTGATCGGCTGCGAGCGCGCATGGGAAAGCGCCGACTACTGCAAGCACGAGCTGGGGCTTCCCGACGCGCTCGGCAAGCTCGACGAAACGAAGCTCAACGTCGACGGCGGCGCGATTGCGCTCGGGCATCCGGTGGGCGCCTCGGGCGCGCGCATCGTGCTGCACGTGCTCAACGTGCTGGCGCGCACCAACGGCCGGCGCGGCATCGCCGCGATCTGCATCGGCGGCGGACTCGGCGGCGCGATGCTGGTCGAGCGGATGTAGGTTCCGCAGCAGGAACACGCCGTCACAACGACAACGGAATCACGATGCAGCACTGGACCCTGAAACGCGAGGCCGACGGCCTCGCGCGCCTCGTCTTCGACAAGCAGGGCGCGACGACCAACACGCTGTCGGCCGCCGTGATGGCGGAGTTCAACGAGGCGCTGGACGAGCTCGACCGCGCTCCGCCCAAGGGGCTCGTCATCGTGTCCGGCAAGGCGAACGGCTTCATCGCCGGCGCCGACATCGAGGAGTTCGGCACGGTGAAGAGCGAAGCCGACGCGATCGCGCTCGTGCGGCGCGGCTGGGACACGTTCGAGCGGCTCGCGGCGGTTGCGTACCCGACGCTCGCGCTGGTGCGCGGATTCTGTCTCGGCGGCGGCCTGGAGCTCGCGCTCGCGTGCCGGTATCGCGTCGTCGTCGACGAGCCGGGAACGCGGCTCGGTCTGCCCGAGGTGATGCTGGGCATCGTCCCTGCCTGGGGCGGGATGAAGCGGCTGCCCAGGCTCGCCGGCGCGCCGGCGGCGCTCGACCTCATGCTGACCGGCAAGACGATCGACGCGCGCCGCGCAAAAGCGCTCGGCATCGCCGACGAATGCGTGCCGCCGCGCATCATGGAGAACACCGCGCGTGGCATGCTCACCGCGCTGCCGCCGCCGCGCACGCTGCCCTTCCCGCTGGCGCTGACGCTGACGCCGCTCGCGCGCCGATTCATCGCGGCTCAGGCGAGGAAGCAGGTCGCGCGGCGGGCGCGCCGCGAGCACTACCCGGCGCCGTACGCGATCCTCGACCTCTGGGTGAAGCACGACGGCAACGCGCTGGACGCGCTGGCATCGGACCCGTCGTCGGTCCCGTCGCTGCTGAAGACCCCGACCGCCGCCAATCTCATCCGCGTCTTTCGCCTGCAGGAGCGACTCAAGGCACTCGGAAAGGAAGGCGATTTCGCCGCGAAGCACGTGCACGTCGTCGGGGCGGGAACGATGGGCGGCGACATCGCCGCGTGGTGCGCGCTGCGCGGGCTCACGGTGACGCTGCAGGACCAGAACGCCGAGCGACTCGCCCCCGCGATGGGCCGGGCCGGGAAGCTGTTCGCGCAGCGGCTGAAGGATCCGCGCCGCGTTCGCGACGCGACCGATCGGCTCGTGCCCGACGTCGCGGGCGCCGGAATCGCGCGTGCCGACGTCATCGTCGAGGCGATCTTCGAGAACCTCGACGCCAAGCGCAGCCTGTTCGCCGCGCTGGAGGCGAAGGCAAAGCCGTCGGCGATCCTCGCGACCAACACGTCGAGCATTCCGCTCGAGGAGATCGCGACGGCGATGGCCGATCCCTCGCGGCTCGTCGGGCTTCACTTCTTCAACCCGGTGCCGCAGATGATGCTGGTCGAGATCGTCGTCGGGAGGAACACGCGCGCTGATCTCGTGCCGGAAGCCGCCGCGTTCGCGCGGCAGATCGACAAGCTGCCGCTGCCGGTAAGGAGCGCGCCCGGGTTCCTCGTCAATCGCGTGCTGGCGCCGTATCTGATGGCTGCGATGCGCTGCGTCGACGAGGGCATCGCGCCGGAGGTCGTCGACGAGGCCGCGCTCGCGTTCGGGATGCCGATGGGCCCGATCGAGCTCGCCGATACGGTCGGCCTCGACATCTGCGTCGCCGTCGGAAAGCTGCTGGGCACCGACGTCGCGCCTCCGGCACGGCTGATGGAGCTCGTTGCCGCCGGAAATCTCGGCAAGAAGACCGGGCGCGGATTCTACACATGGGACGGCGGCAGGGCGCAGAAGCAGCCCGCGGCGGCGGTGCCGGCCGGCCTCGCCGAACGGCTGGTCGGCCCCTACGTCGCCGAAGCGAAGGCGGCGCTGGCCGAGCACATCGTCGCCGACGCCGATCTCGTCGATGCGGGCGCGATATTCGGCACGGGATTCGCGCCGTTCCGCGGTGGCCCGCTGCACTACGCGGACAGCGCGCAGGTCGAGGCGCGAGCGGTCGTCGCAGGGAGCCTCTAAACAAGTCTTGCTGCAGAGCCAAATGCGGATGACTGCCTCATTTGGCAACTGACGCGCGACGAAGGTCGTAGCCCACACTACGAATCCTAGGAGCGCGGCAAAGCAGGCGCCGCATTTGGCCTCAGTTGGCAAATGCGCGAAGGGACGGGGTTTTTCGGGCGGTCTGCTCATTTGGTAACTGAGCGCGAGACTTGCTAAGGGGGCCGGCGATTAGCTTCGCCCCGCCTCATTTGGCACTTGAGGCATCCCATCCCGAAAATCCCCGTCGCAGCCGCGCTCGGCCGCCCGACGCGTGCATCCGCATCGTGCGGCGAGAGGCGCGCGCACCGCGGTTTCTCACTCCCCGGTGGTACGATAGGACACGTCGCAGCAGACGGCGGATGGTCCGTTGGCGCCTGCGTCGCGGTGTCCGCGACCGACGCGCCATAAAGGAATGCGCACCGACATTCCAGCGCACCCGGGCCGCACCGCAGGAGGAGGGGAATCGTGGAGAAGATCTGGCTGTCGAGCTATCCGGCGGGCGTTCCCGCCGAAATCGACGTCAACACGTATGCGTCGGTTTGCGCGGTGTTCGAGGAGAGCTGCGCGAAGTACGCGGACCGCCCCGCGTTTACGTGCATGGGCAAGTCGATCACGTTCGCCGAGCTCGATCAGCTGTCGGCCCGGTTCGGCGCGTGGCTGCAGGGCCAGGGGCTCGCCAAGGGCGCGCGCGTGGCCCTCATGATGCCGAACATCCTGCAATACCCGGTCGCGGTCTTCGGCACGCTGCGCGCCGGGTGCACGGTGGTCAACGTCAACCCGCTCTACACCGCGCGCGAGCTCGAGCATCAGCTGACCGACAGCGGCGCCGAGATCATCGTCGTCGTCGAGAATTTCGCGCACACGCTGGCCGACGTGATCGCGAAGACGCGCGTGCGCAAGGTGATCGTCACCAGCATCGGCGAAATGCTGGGCCTCAAGGGATTGCTGGTCGACTTCGTCATCCGCCACGTCAAGAAGATGGTTCCGGCCTGGGACCTCCCGGGCGCGCTGCGCATGAAGGACGTCCTGTCGGCCGGCGACGCGGCGAAGCTCGTGCACATGCCGCTCACGCACGACGACATCGCGTTCCTCCAATACACGGGCGGCACAACCGGCGTTGCCAAGGGCGCGATGCTGCTGCACCGGAACATCGTCGCCAACCTGCTGCAGGCGCGCGCGTGGCTGAAGCCGTTTCTGGATCCGAACCAGCGCGAGATCGTCATCACGCCGCTGCCGCTCTACCACATCTTCTCGCTGACGGCGAACTGCCTCGTGTTCATGACCGTGGGCGGCGAGGCGGTCCTGATTCCGAATCCACGCGACATTCCCGGCTTCGTCAAGGAGATGGGCAAGTACAAGTTCACTGCGTTCACCGGCGTCAATACGCTGTTCAACGCGCTCGTCAACAATGCGGACTTCGCGAAGCTGGATTTCTCCGGGTTGCGCATCACCCTGGGCGGTGGCATGGCGGTGCAGGAGGCCGTCGCGGAGAAGTGGCGCGCCGTCACCGGGCATCCGCTGATCGAGGCGTACGGGCTCACCGAGACGTCGCCCGCGGCGACGATCAATCCGCTCGACCTTCAGAAGTACAACGGCGCCATCGGCTTGCCGATATCGTCGACCGAGGTCACGCTGCGCGACGACGCCGGGAACGACGTCGCCCTGGGGCAACCGGGCGAGATCTGCATCCGTGGTCCGCAGGTGATGGCAGGGTACTGGCAGCATCCCGAGGAGACGGCGAAGGTCATGACGGCGGACGGTTTCTTCACGACCGGCGACATCGGCGTGATGGACGAGCGCGGATTCGTGCGGATCGTCGACCGCAAGAAGGACATGATCCTCGTCTCGGGCTTCAACGTGTACCCGAACGAGATCGAGGGCGTGGTCGCGATGCATCCGGGCGTGCTCGAATGCGCGGCCGTGGGCGTCCCCGACCCGAAGTCGGGCGAGGCGGTGAAGCTCTTCGTCGTGAAGAAGGACGCCGCGGTGACCGCCGAGGAAATCCTCAGGCATTGCCGCGAGCATCTGACCGGCTACAAGTGCCCGCGCGACGTCGAGTTCCGCACCGAACTGCCCAAGACCAACGTCGGCAAGATCCTGCGGCGCGAGCTGCGCGACGAGATGCGAAGGAAGGCGGCCTGACGCGTCGGCCGCTGCAGCATGAATCGAACATGAGCTCCGGCCCTGCGATCCTTCCGGACCGCGAGCCCACGCTGCGCGTGGTCCCGCTTCCCGCGGACGTCAATCAGAACGGCGACATCTTCGGCGGCTGGGTGATGTCGCAGGTGGACATCGCCGGCGGCGTGCTGGCCGCGCAACGCGCCCGCGGCCGCGTCGCGACGGTCGCGGTGAACTCCTTCGTGTTCAAGCAGCCGGTGCTGGTCGGCGATGTCGTCAGCTTTTACGCCGAAATCGTCCGTGTCGGCCGGACGTCGATCACGGTCGACGTTGAGGTTTACGCGCGACGCAACCCGATCGATCTCGTGTCGATCAAGGTGACCGAGGCCAGCCTCACCTATGTCGCTGTCGGAACCGACCGGCGGCCGCGCCCGGTTCCTCCCGAATGACCGCATTTCCTGCGCTGGCTTGACGAAAAGCAACACCCGGTCAAAAAGACAAGTCATGGACCGGAAATCCGGGTGCGGGACCCCTTTCCGGGGTGTATATTTGGTCGGATAGTCGACCGAAGAGCCGGAATCCATACCGGCATCGCAAAAAAGCCACGTCGATGCATGCGCAACGATTCCCGGCCCCGTGCGGCAAGGCGCCGCAAGCGCCAGCCAACAAAAAGGAGAGTTCTGTCATGACCACCCCATTCAGCCGTTCCAGGATCGCCGCCGCAGTCGGCATGGTTGCGCTCGCGCTCGGCGCGGGACAGGTTTCCGCGGCAGGGTTTGCGCTGCAGGAAAATTCGGGCAGCGGGCTCGGCAACGCGTACGCCGGCGGCGCCGCGTCCGCCGAGGATGCCGCCACCCTCTGGAGCAACGTTGCCGGCATCTCGAAGATCAAGACCAATCAGGTCGTCGGTGCCATTAACCTCATCCAGCCGTCGTTCAAGTTCAGCAATGGAGCGTCGCTGCCGGCGGCGCAGCAGCCGCTGGGCGGAGACGGCGGCAATGCGGGAAGCCTCAATGTCGTGCCGAATCTCTACCTGGTGGTGCCGATCAACAAGGAATGGACGTTCGGCCTCGGGGTCAACGCGCCGTTCGGGCTCGTCGACGAATACGACAACGGCTGGATCGGCCGTTACCAGGCGCTGAAGTCCGACATCAAGACGATGAACATCAATCCGGCCGTGTCGTGGCAGGTGACCGACAATGTCGCGATCGGCGCGGGTGCCAACTATCAGCAGATCAAGGCGACGCTGACGAGCAACGTGAACTATTCGGGGGCCCTTGCCCAGGCGCTGGGCCAGGCCATCGCGGGCGGGAAGATTCCGCCGTCGGTCGCGCAGCCGTTCCTCGCGTCGACGATGGGACTCGACGCCGACGCCAACATCAACGGCGATGACAGCGCGTGGGGCTGGAATGCGGGCATCCTCGTCGACCTCGACAAGAACAACCGGTTCGGGCTCGCCTGGCGCTCGGGCATCAAGTACAACAACATCAGCGGCAACGTGAGCGTCACGCCGCCGCCTGCGCCAACACTGCCGTCGCCGATCGCGCCCGTCTATGCCCTGCTTTCGACGGCGGTGAATGCGCAGCTCCCAAGCGGCGGCGTCAAGGCGGAAATCGAGCTGCCTGGAATCGCCAATTTCTCCTGGTTCGGCCACGTGGCGGACCGCTGGGACGTCATGGCGGACGTGCAGTGGACGCAATGGAGCAAGATCCAGAATCTCACATTCGTCTCGAACACCGGCGCCGTCGTGGGGAACACGCCAGAGAACTTCCAGGACGCATGGCGCTACTCGCTGGGAGCCACCTACCACTATGGCGACAGCTGGCTATTCCGCGGCGGTGTTGCCTATGACCAGTCGCCGGTGCAGGACGCGTTTCGCAATCCGCGGCTCCCCGACAATGACCGCACCTGGCTCACCGCCGGCGCGCAGTACCGGATGAAGGACCCCGATCTCAGGTTCGACATGGGTCTCGCGTACATCTGGGTGAAGGACGCCTCGATCAACGACAACGCCGGCAGCACGCCGTCGTACGGCCTCATCAACGGCACCTACAACAACAGCGTGATCGTCGTTTCGGGACAGGTGACGTACTCGTTCTGACCGCGCTATAGCCTGACGTACCAAGACGGGCGCGGCTGGATCGATCCGGCCGCGCCTTTTTCTTCACCGCGTCCGCACGCATTGCGCGGACGGCACGATACATTCTCCAATAATGCCTGCCACACCATTCCTGGTTCGCAAAGTCGCGGTCCTCGGCGCTGGCGTCATGGGCGCGCAGATCGCGGCGCACCTCGCCAACGCCAGCGTTCCCGTCGTCCTGTTCGATCTCGCCGCGAAGGAAGGCGATCCCAACGGCATCGTAAACAGGGCGCTCGCCGGGCTCGCGAAGCTCGAGCCCTCGCCGCTGGCGACTGCGGATCGTCTCACCTACATCGATGCGGCGAACTACGACCGCGATCTGGCGGCGCTCGCCGGCTGCGATCTCGTCATCGAGGCGATCGCCGAGCGGATGGATTGGAAGCGAGACCTCTATGCAAAGGTCGCGCCGCATCTCGCGTCGCACGCGATCGTGGCGTCGAACACCTCGGGACTCTCGATCAACGCGCTGGCGGAAGCGCTGCCCGCAACGGTGCGGCCTCGCTTCTGCGGCATCCACTTCTTCAACCCGCCGCGCTACATGCATCTCGTCGAGCTGATCGCGCAGAAATACACGGATCCCGCGCTGCTCGACGCGCTCGAGACCTTCGTCGTCACCACGCTCGGCAAGGGCGTCGTGCGCGCGAAGGACACGCCGAACTTCGTCGCCAACCGGGTCGGCATCTTCTCGGTGTTGGCGACGATGGCGCACACGGAGACCTACAAGCTGTCCTTCGACGTGGTCGACGCGCTGACCGGCCCCGCGATCGGACGCGCCAAGAGCGCGACCTATCGCACCTGCGACGTGGTCGGGCTCGACACGATGGCGCACGTCGTGAAGACGATGCAGGACACGCTGCCCGACGATCCCTGGCATACCGTCTACCGGACGCCCTCGGTGCTGGCGGCGCTCGTCGCCAAGGGCGCGCTCGGCCAGAAGACAAAGGCCGGATTCTTCCGCAAGGTCGGCAAGGACATCGAGGTGCTGGACCCCGCGGCGGGCGAGTACCGCAAGGCCGTGGGCAGCGTCGATCCCGCAGTCGCGGAAATCCTCGCCGAGAAGAATCCTGGCGCGAAGTTCGCGAAGCTCCGCGCGTCGAGCCATCCGCAGGCGCAATTCCTGTGGGCGATCTTCCGCGATCTCTTCCACTATTGCGCCGTGCATCTTGCCGAGATTGCGGACAACGCGCGCGACGTCGATCTCGCGCTGCGCTGGGGATTCGGCTGGTCGATGGGGCCGTTCGAGATCTGGCAGGCGGCGGGCTGGAAGGAGATCGCCGGCTATCTCGCCGACGACATCCTCAATGGCCGCACGCTCGCGAGCGTTGCATTGCCCGCGTGGGTGACCAGCGGACCTGCGGCGGAGGGCGTGCACACGCCCGCGGGCGCCTACAGCGCCGCCGCCAATGCATTCCGGCCGCGCTCGTCGCTGCCCGTGTATCGCCGGCAATATTTTCCCGATCCAGTCCTCGGCGAGAAATTGCCGTCGGGCACCACGATCATGGAGACGAGCGCGGTGCGCATGTGGCATCTCGGCGACGACATCGGCATCGTCTCGTTCAAGAGCAAGGGCAATACGATCGGCGAGGACGTGCTGGACGGGCTCAACGCCGCGATCGAGCGCGCCGAGCGTGAATGCGCCGGGCTCGTGCTGTGGCAGATGCGCGAGCCGTTCTCGCTCGGCGCCAATCTCGCGACCATCGCGCCCGCCGCCGCCGCGGGACAATGGGACGGCATCGAGGCCGTGGTCGCGAAGTTCCAGCAGACGTCGCTGCGTCTTCGCAACTCGCTGATCCCGACCGTTGCCGCGGTACGCGGCATGGCGCTTGGCGGTTCGTGCGAATTCATCCTGCACTGCGACCGCACGGTCGCCGCGCTGGAGTCCTATATCGGCCTGGTGGAGGTCGGCGTCGGCCTGTTGCCCGGCGGGGGCGGATGCAAGGAGCTCGCGCTGCGCGCGGCCATCGAATCCGCACGCGGCGCGGTGGGCGGCCAGATGGACCAGTTCCCGTTCATCCGGACCTATTTCCAGTCGGTCGCGACGGCGAAGGTATCGAGGAGCGCGGTCGAGGCGAAGGACATGGGCTATCTTCGTCCTGCCGACGTCGTCGTGTTCAACGCTCACGAGCTCCTGTACGTCGCCAAGGCTCAGGCGCGCGCGCTCGCGGAATCCGGTTACCGGCCACCGCTACCCGCGCGCAAGATCCCGGTCGCCGGGCGCACGGGCATCGCGACGCTGGAGCTCATGCTGGTCAACATGCGGGACGGCGGCTTCATCTCACCGTACGATTTCGAGATCGGCCTGCGCGTCGCCCGCGTCCTGTGCGGCGGCGAGGTCGACGCGGGAAGCCTCGTCGACGAGAAGTGGCTGCTCGATCTCGAGCGCCGCGAATTCATGGCGCTGATGCGCAACCCGAAGACACAGGAGCGCATCGCGCACACCTTGAAAACCGGCAAACCGCTACGCAATTAGCGTGACGATGAACTGATACCCGGGAGTTGGAGATGGCAAGACAGATCCAGGATGCCTACATCGTCGCCACGACGCGCACGCCTGTGGGCAAGGCGCCGCGCGGCGCGTTGAAGTCGACGCGCCCCGATTCGATGCTCGCGCATGTGCTGAAGAGCGTGCTGCAGCAGGCCCCGCAGATCGACCCGGCCAGTATCGACGACGTGATCGTCGGCTGCGCGATGCCGGAATACGAGCAGGGGATGAACGTCGCGCGGATCGGCCTCCTGCTGGCGGGACTGCCGAATTCGGTGGCGGGCATGACGATCAACCGCTTCTGCTCGTCGGGGCTCAACGCGGTGTCGATCGCTGCCGACCGGATCCGCACCGGCGAGGCCGACGTGATGATCGCCGCGGGAACCGAGAGCATGAGCATGATCCCGATGCTGGGACGGCTCGCGATGAACCTCGACGTATTCGCGCGGGACGAGAATCTCGGCATCGCCTACGGAATGGGCCTCACGGCGGAGAAGGTCGCCGAACGCTGGAAGGTGTCGCGTGAGGATCAGGACGCCTTCGCGCTCGACTCGCACAGGAAGGCGCTCGCCGCGCAGGCCGCCGGTGATTTCACGGCGGAGATCTCGCCGTACGTCGTCGCCGACAACGTGCCGGATCTCGCGACCGGCAAGGTCGCCACCCGGAACCGCAAGTTCGAGCGCGACGAGGGACCGCGCGCGGACACCTCGGCGGAGGGCCTGGCGAAGCTGCGCCCCGTGTTCGCGGCCCGGGGCTCGGTGACGGCCGGCAACAGCTCTCAAATGTCCGACGGCGCGGGCGCCACGATCCTCGTGAGCGAAAAGGTGCTGAAGCAACACGGCCTCGTGCCGCTGGCGCGCTTCGTCGGCTACGCGGTGGGCGGCGTCGCGCCCGAAGTGATGGGTGTCGGGCCGATCGCGGCCATCCCGAAGCTCCTGCGCAGTACCGGTGTCAGCCAGGACGACATCGGCTGGATCGAGTTGAACGAGGCGTTCGCCGCGCAGAGCATCGCCGTGATGCGCGAGCTCCATCTCGATCCGGCAAAGGTGAATCCGCTGGGCGGCGCAATCGCCCTCGGCCATCCGCTCGGCGCGACCGGCGCGATCCGCACGGCGACGATCGTGCATGGCATGCGGCGGCGCAAGCAGAAGTACGGGATGGTCTCCATGTGTGTAGGCACCGGCATGGGCGCCGCCGGGTCTTTTCGAGGCCGTCTAGGCTTCGCGATATCGGGCCGCATGCTTCGTTGCTCCTCGCATTCGATCCTCATGTACATTCGGAGTACGGATCCGGCCCCTCCGCTGCGGGATGCGCCGTGCCTCGAGCACCGATCTGCTTCGCCTGTCCGGACCCGAACGCGGATGCTCCGCGGCGCCTCGGCTTCGGCCGTTTCGCAGCTATCCGGCCGACGTCCGTCGGGCGACACGCAGCATCGCCGCTTGTGGCATCGAAGTCATGAATTTGAATACTGGAGGAACGAATCATGTTTCGCAAACTTGTTTTTCTGATGGCGGCACTTCTCTTCGCGGCACCCGCACTCGCGCTCGACATGGGCGGCGTCAAGCTCGCCGACAAGGCCGCCGTCGGCGGGCAGGAGCTCGTGCTGAACGGCGCGGGCATCCGCACCAAGATGATGTTCAAGGTCTACGTGGGCAGTCTCTGGGTTCCGGCGAAGGCGACCACCGCCGCGGCCGTCTTCGCGAAGGCGCCGCGCCGCGTCCAGCTCAACATGCTGCGCGACGTCAGCGCGGAACAGATGACCGAAGCGCTCGCCGACGGCGTGAAGCAGGGCAACCCTCCCGCGGACGTCGCGGCCGTGAAGGCGCAGACGGATCAGCTCGCGTCGATCCTGAAGTCGGCTGGGCAGCTCAAGGAAGGCAACGTGCTCGCATTCGACTTCGTCGACGGCGCGACCGTGGTGCTGGTCAACGGAGCCGCGAAGGGCACCATCCCCGGCGAGGCGTTCAACAAGGCGCTGCTGAACGCATGGCTCGGCGACGATCCGGTTCAGGGGGATCTCAAGAAGGCGATGCTCGGCGGCTGACGAGACGGGCATCCTGCGCCGGTCGCGGGCCCGCGAAGCCCACGTCGGCGCGTTTTCCCATTGCGTGGTGATCGATGCCTGATTTCTGGCCCTCGTGCGGCTATCGGCTGCTGACCGTCGGGTCCGACGGGCGGCTCACCCTGACCGACGAATTCCTGCGCGCGCTGCTGCTGCGTCCCGAGCTCGCGCCGATCCCGGAGTCCTGCGCCGCCGAGCTTGCGCTCCACGAAAAGCTGATCGCCGCGCCGCGCGCGACAGTCGCCAACAGCGAGCTCGCGCCGATCGCCGACGCCGACGCGCGCGAGAACTACGCGATCTGGCTGCGCTTCCGGCAGCGCCTGGCGGGTTTCGCGTCGATCGAGGCGGCTTACATCGCGCTGTTCCGCGATGGCGTCGACGTGCCGCCGCTGCTCGTCCACCAGCTGACGCAGATCCTGCTGCGTCACGTTCTCGGCAGCGACGCCGATCCCATCCATGCGCGCGTTGCCGAGATGCTCTTTCGCCCGCAGAAGGTCGCGCTGCGCGACGACGGCGCCGTGATGGCGGCCGACGAGGTGACGGTCGAGCTCTTCGCGACCACCGGCGGATTCGGCAGCCTCGGCGAGCTCCTGCAGCGGAACCAAACGCCGGCGCGAACGGTCGATCTCGACGTGCTTGACGCGACCAACGCGGCGTCCTACTGGGACCGGGACGAGCGCTATGACCTGGCGGTCAGCCTCAATCGCGGCCAGCCGGCGCTGACGGCGCTTTGCCGCGTGCTCGAGAAGTGGATCGCGCACTTCCTCGGGGTGGCGGTGACGATCCGGCCGCTCTCCGAAATCGAGGACCGGCAATGGGTGTGGCACGTCGGCCTCGACGCCGAGGCGAGTGCGCTTCTCAACGATCTCTACAACGGCGTCGACGTCGACGACGAGCGGCTCGGCCGGCTGCTTTGCCTGTTCGAGTTGCGCTTCGACGAGCCCGGCGGCGGCGCGCGCGAACATTTCCGGTCGGCCGGTGTACCTCGCGATGGCGACCGACAGCGAGGCGAGGCTCAAGCTGAAGCCGCAGAACCTGCTCGTGAACCTTCCGCTCGCGCAAACGCAATGATCCTCGAAATCGAGACAGGAAGGACCCAATGACCGCACCGCAATTCTTTTTGTCCGGCCGGCGTATCGCCGCATTCACGATCGCGGCGCTCGTCGCCGCCGCGGTGGCCGCGCAGCCCCCGGAGCCGCCGCCCGCCAAGCCCGCTGCCGCTGCACCGGTGTCCTTGACCGACCTCGCCTGGGTCGAAGGGTGCTGGAAAGGGCTCGTCAACAAGCGCGAGTTCCGCGAGCAGTGGATGCCGCTGCGTGGCGAGCTGATGGTCGGCGTCAGCCAGACCACGATGGCGGACAAAACGGTTGGCTACGAATATCTGCGCTTCGAGCCGCGTGCCGACGGCGTCTACTACGTCCTCCTCCCGTCCGACGGCAAGGAGGACACCTTTCGCCTGAGTGGGCGTTCGACGGAAAAGGCGGGCGACGTCGAGTACGACCTCTTCACGTTCGAGCGCACGTCGGCGGATTTTCCGCAGCGGATCGTCTACCGGCGCGGATCCGAGGGATGGCTCTACGCGGAAGTGTCCGGCAAGGTCGACGGCTCTGACCGCAAGGTCATCTATCCGATGCACCGGATCGATTGCGCGACCGGCCAGACGGTGAACAAGTAGGATGGCCGACCCGCGCTCCGCCGCGCTCGCGAGCTTCGAGAAGATGCTCGCGGCGGGCCGGGACGGCGCGCTGCTGCGCTTTTCGCTCGGCAACGAATTCCTGAAGGCGGGGGACTCCGCAAGCGCGTGCCTGCATCTGGCGCGTGCCGTCGCGCACGATCCCGCTTACACGGCGGCGTGGAAGCTCTACGGAAAGGCGCTCGCCGCCGCTGGCCGCGACGCCGAAGCGCTGGCAGCCTACCGGCAGGGCATCGACGTCGCGCGGGCAAAGGGCGATCGGCAGGCGGAGAAGGAGATGAGCGTGTTCGCGCGGCGCCTCGAGCGGGCCGGTAACGCGGATTAGGGAGGCTTCCTAGAACCTATTTCAAAATCACGCGAGCGTCCCGAGTGCCTCAGTTGCCAAATGAGGGCCCGCAGCGAGCCCCGAGAGTACACAGACGTACAGCGAGGGGCGAGCGGGGACACGAAAGCGAAGCTTCAGTGCAGGCTAACGTGAGCGCAGCGAACGTTAAGCCGCGAAGCGGCGGCCGGAGCTACAAAGCAATCGGGTCGCGCAGCCGATTTTGCGATAGGTTCTAGGCGCCGGACGCCGCCGGGACGCCTCGGTTGGCGAGCTCGTCGGCGCGGATGTTGCCGGGGTTCTCGGCGTGACCCTTGACCCAGTGCCAATGGATCTCGTGCCGGGCGGCCAGCGCGTCGAGTTCGCGCCACAGCTCGGCGTTCTTGACCGGCTTCTTCTCGCTCGTCTTCCAGCCGTTGCGCTTCCACTTGTGGATCCACGACTCGATGCCGTGTTTCACGTATTGCGAGTCGGTGTGAACGTTGACCTCGCAGCGGCGCGACAGGCTTTCCAGCGCCCGGATCACCGCAGTCAGCTCCATCCGGTTGTTGGTGGTCGCGGGCTCGCCGCCGAACAGCTCCTTCCGGTGGTGGCCATGGATCAGCAACGCACCCCACCCGCCCGGTCCTGGATTGCCCTTGCACGCGCCATCCGTGTAGATCTCGACGGCGGCGCTCACCGCGGGACTCTCGCGGGCGAGGCGATTTGTTGCCGTGAGTGTCGGCCGCGCTCAATCGCTCGGCGACGCGCCCTTCGGGCCTTCGCTCGGCCTGCGGCCTCGCGCGCCTCACTCATTGCGGCCTCCGCGCGGGCGAGGCGATTTGTTGCCGCGAGTGTCGGCCGCGCTCAATCGCTCGGCGACGCGCCCTTCGGGCCTTCGCTCGGCCTGCGGCCTCGCGCGCCTCACTCATTCGACACGCTCGATGCATTCGCGGACCTGCCGCGGCGCGGGCGCGAGGCCGTTCTTGCGCCGCTCCCACGCCGGCGTGATCACCCTCAGGCCGACGACTTTCTTCGTCGCGCGGAGGAAGTAGACGCCGCCCGCGATCGGCCACCAGCGGTCACCCGCCGACTCGAAGAAGCCGGAATCGCGCGAGCCATTGCTCGCTTTCGAACGGCGGCACGTAGCAATCGAGCGCGCCGCCGGTGACCTCGAAGCCCAGCAGCTTCAGCCAGTCCTTGAGCCGGTACAGCGCGATGAAGTTGCCGGTCCACGGAGGATTCTGGCCGCGGCCGAAATAGCGCTTCGCCCCGAGCAGCGAGAACGGGTTGAAGCCGGCGATGATCAGTTGCCCTTCCGGGCGAATCGTGCGCCACGCCTCACGCAGCAGCTGATGCGGCTCGCGGCTGAATTCGAGCGCGTGCGGCAGCACGATGAGATCGAGCGCGTTTTCCGGGAACGGCAGCCAGTGCGGGTCCGCGAGCAGATCCGCCGGCGCGTCGTAATCGACGGTCCAGCGCGACGGAATCCGGCTCTGCGCGAGGAGGGGGCAGGCCGGCAAGCCGATCTGAATGGCGTTGAAACCGAAGATGTCGGCAACGGTCCGGTCGAACCACGCCTGCTCGCGCGCGAGGTAATAGCATCCAAGCGGCGTCTCGAACCATTGCGCGAGCGTCGTTGACACCTCGGCCGGCGCCTCGGAAGATGCGTTCATGACGGCGATTATCCCCATCCCTGCGTTCTCCGACAACTACATCTGGCCCTTCCGCGAAGGCGATGATGCCGTCGTGGTCGACCGCGGCGACGCAAGGCCGGTCGTCGATTTTCTCGACCGTGAGGGCCCGACGCTCCGCGCGATCGTCACCACGCACCATCATCCGGACCACGCCGGCGGAGTGACCGAGTTGCTCGTCCGGTCGAAGGTTCCGGTCTTCGGCCCCGCGCATGAGCGCATTCCCGGATGCACGCGCGCACCGGAGGCAAGCGGCCGGATCGCGCGGGTTGACGCTGCCCCTGCCCGCGCCTAAGATCGCCACAATTTTTGCCACCCGACGATCGATCGAATTGCGCCTTCCCCACCTTGCATGCCTCGCGCTGGTGACGCTTGTCGCCGCCTGCGCGACGCCGGCACCGGACCCGTCACCGCCCCTCGCGCCGGTCACAGTCCCCGCACCTCCCGCTCCGCCAACGCCTTCCGTTGATGCGTCGCCCGCACCGACCGATCCGATTCCGGCCGCCGCGAGCGCCACGCTCGAGGCGTTGCCGCCGCCCGCCGAGGATCTGTGGATGCGGATCCGCAAGGGCTTCGACATCCCCGCCGTCGAAAGCCCCAACGTCGCCAAGTGGGAGGAGTGGTACGCGGCGCGGCCCGACTATGTCGCGCGAATGATCGACCGCAGCCGGCGCTACCTCTACTACATCGTCGTCCAGGTCGAGAAGCGCGACATGCCTCTCGAGATCGCGCTGCTGCCGATGGTCGAGAGCGCGTTCAATCCGCAGGCCGTCTCCGTGAGCCGTGCCTCGGGCATCTGGCAATTCATGCCGTCGACGGGAAGCCTCTACGGGATGAAGCAGACGTTCTGGATGGATTCGCGGCGCGACGTCGTCGCGGCGACCGATGGGGCGCTCAACTATCTGCAGAAGCTCCACGACCAGTTCGACGACTGGCAGCTGGCGCTCGCCGCCTACAACTGGGGCGAGGGCAACGTCGCGCGGGCGATCGCGAAGAACCAGAAGGCGGGCCGGCCGACGGACTACGCGAGCCTCGCGATGCCCGACGAGACCCGCAATTATCTGCCCAAGCTCCAGGCGGTGAAGAACATCGTGAGCGACCCTGACCGGTTCGGCGTCGATCTCGGCGACATCCCGGACGCGCCGTATTTCGCGGTCGTGAAGACGTCGAGGGAGATGGACGTCAAGAAGGCGGCGGAGCTCGCGGAAATGTCGGTCGACGAGTTCAGGTACCTCAATCCGCATCACAACCGGCCGGTGATCGCCGGGGCCGACGAATACACGATCCTACTCCCGATCGACAAGGCGGAGCTCTTCGCCGCCAAGCTCGACCTCTCCGACCAGCCGCTCGTGTCCTGGCGCGCCTACCGGTTGCGCGCCGGCGAGACGCTGCCGCAGGTCGCGGCGAAGTTCGGCATGCCGGTCGAGTCGCTGCGGGCGGTGAATGGGATCGGCCGGCGCGCCAAGGTGACCGCGGGGCATATGATGCTCGTGCCGGCCGAGCATCCGACGGAAGCCGACTCCGACGCGCTGACTCGCGCGGTATTCACGACCGTGCCTCAGGGCCGCACCTTCTATTACCGGGTGAAGCGGGGCGACACGATCGCGCGGATCGCGGACCGTTACGGCGTGTCCGCGCGCGACATCAAGGGGTGGAACGGGCTCGCGCAGGATGGCCTGAAGGCGGGGCAGTCGCTGCGGATCACGAGCGACCTCGCGCCCAACGTCGCCAAATCCAAGCGTGCGGCAGGCAAGCGAGTCGTCGCATCGCATGCGAAGCCGAAGCCCGCCGCCAAGCCTGCCGTGGCGAGCCCTGCCGCGGCACGAAAGCTGAAGCCGGCGCCACCGCGCACGGCGATCAGCGCGCCTGCGCACGGAGGCTAGAGAGAGGGTCGCCGGGCGGCTCCCAAAAGAAAACAGGCGACGCATGAAGCGTCGCCTGTTTTGTGTCCGCCACACATCTGGGGCGGACTTTTAGCCCCGGAAGGCTTATTTTTTCTTCGCGCGCTTGGCGGCCTTGCGCTTTTTCGGCGCAGCCCTCTTCTTGGCGCGCTTTGCCGGCTTGCGCTTCGCAGCCTTCTTCGCCTTCTTGGCGGGCTTGCGCTTTGCAGCCTTCTTCGCCTTCTTGGCGGGCTTGCGCTTTGCAGCCTTCTTCGCCTTCTTGGCGGGCTTGCGCTTTGCAGCCTTCTTCGCCTTCTTGGCGGGCTTGCGCTTGGCGGTCTTGCGCTTTGCAGCCTTCTTCGGCGCAGCCTTCTTCTTCGCAGCCTTCTTCTTCGGCGCCTTCTTGGCCGCCTTGCGTTTGGCCTTCCTCTTCGCCGCCTTCTTGGGCGCCGGGGCCGAGGCCGCGGGCATCATCGACATAATGTCAGCCATTGCGTCTTCTCCTGTCTGAGTTGCTGTGACTGTTATGGTGCTTCTACTTCGTCGCAGGCTGCTTTGGATCCGCCGGTCGGCACCTGAAACTGCGAACGCCTATTGACAAACCCATTGCGGTCTGCTGCCTGAATTCTAGCCACATTTTCTCGGAATGCAAGATTTGCGTGCCGATTCCGGGCCTTGCATTTGCGAGTGTTGCGATTTCGCACACCGCCGAAAACGGCAATTGCATCGTCGATTCGCGATTGCGCGGACCCGTGCAACGGACATCGCGATTGAGTTTTGCGCGGCGCATCACGCCGCGCCGGGAAGCGGATTTTCCTGTGCGAACAACTCCGCGATCGTCTCGCGGCGGCGGGCGAGATGCAGCGATCTTCCGTCGACCAGGACCTCGCAGGCACGCGGACGCGAGTTGTAATTCGAGCTCATCACGAACCCGTAGGCGCCTGCGCCGCCGATGGCAAGAAGGTCGCCGGCAGCCAGCGCGAGCTCGCGGTCGTGGGCCAGAAAATCGGCGCTCTCGCACACAGGGCCGACGAGCTGCCACCGGCGCGGCGCGTCGGCGCGCGGCCGCACCGCGTCGACCGGGTGCCAGGCTTCGTACAGCGCCGGACGGATGAGGTCGTTCATCGCCGCGTCGACGATCGCGAAGTCACGGGCGCCGCCCGGCTTGAGGTAGCACACGCGCGTCAACAGCAAACCGGCATCGGCGACAAGGACGCGCCCCGGCTCGAACAACAGGCGGTGGCGGCGGGCGCCGCGCGCGGCGCGCACCACCCGCGCATAGTCATCGAACGGAATCGTCGCCTCGTCGCGGTAGCGGATCCCGAGTCCTCCGCCCAGATCGACGTGCTCGAGCGCCTGTCCATCGGCCTCGATCCGATCGACCAGCGCGAACATCTTCTCCGCCGCCTCCATGCACACCGTGAGGTCGGTGATCTGCGATCCGATGTGGCAATCGACGCCGCGCACCGCGAGGTTCGGCAGCCCGTGGGCATGCCGGTAGAGCGCCGGCGCATCGGCGATGGCGACGCCGAACTTGCTCTCCTTGAGTCCGGTCGCGATATACGGATGGGTCTTCGGATCGACGTCCGGATTGACCCGCAGCGAGACCGGCGCGACGCGTCCCATCCTCCGGGCGACGGTGTCGAGCGCGGCGAGCTCGGCGGCGGATTCGACGTTGAAGCACAGGATGCCGACGTCGAGCGCCGCCTCCATCTCCGCCTCGGTCTTGCCGACGCCGGAGAACACGATGCTTTGCGGCTTGCCGCCGGCCGCGAGGACGCGCGCGAGCTCCCCGCCCGACACGATGTCGAACCCGGCGCCCTGGCGTGCGAGCAGGTCGAGCACCGCGAGGTTCGAGTTCGCCTTCACTGCATAACAGATGAGGTGCGGCAGGCCGTCGAGCGCCCGGTCGAGCGCCTGGTAGGCGGCCTCGATCGCGCGCCGCGAGTAGACGTAGCAGGGCGTGCCGAAGCGCGCCGCAATCTCCGAGAGCGGAACGTCCTCGGCGTGAAGCTCGCCGCGCACGTAGTGAAACGGGCTCAAGGCTTCTTGCCCGGCTTGCTTTCGTCGCTAGCGGGGGGCGCCGGGGATTCGGCCCCGGCAGCGGGCGCGCTCGGCGCGGCGGGAGGCGGCAGCTTGAGCGGGCCCTTGATCCCGCATGCCGACACCGCCAGCGCCAGCGCGAGCGTCGCGGCGATGGCACGGCCAAGGACGGGAAAATCACGTAACATCGATCGGATCCTAGCAAGTAATGCGCAGCGAGACCACACGGGCGCGGCGCGCGCGGAACGCGCCACCCGGTGCGTCCGCAGGAATTCCGGGACTCCCATGCTCACCGACACTGAATTCATCGCTGCCGCGGACCGGGCGCTGGCCGCGATCGGCGAGGCGCTCGACCGCGCGCTCGCCGACTCCGACTCCGACCTCGACTGGAGTCTCGTCGACGGCATTCTGGAGATCGAATGCGAGGACGCGAGCAAGCTGATCGTGAACCGGCATACGCCGAATCGCGAGATCTGGCTCGCGGCGCGCGCCGGCGGGTCGCACTTCGCGGCGCGCGATGGCGCCTGGCGCGACACTCGCACCGGCGCGGAGCTCGGCGGCGCGCTGGCCGCGCAGCTGAAGCTGCAGGCCGGCCTCGCGGTGACGTTTCCGCCGCTCGTCGCGCCGTAATCCCCGCTTACTAAGCTAGCGCCCCAGCCCACTGCGCGAGCTCGCGCCGCGCCTCGCGATGCCGCTCGTGCACGGTCGCGACCAGCGCCCAGAACCGGGGCGAGTGATCGAAGTGGACGAGATGCGCGACCTCGTGCGCAACGACGTAGCGCGCCAGTTCCGGTGGCACGTGGATGAGCCGCGCGCTCAAGCGAATCTCGCCCCTGACGTTGCAGCTCCCCCAGCGGCGGCGCGCGCTCGAGAGGCGAAGCGGAGGCGCCCGCACGCCGATGCGCCGCGCCAGATCGGCGACCTCGGGCGCCAGGATGCGCAGCGCGTCGCGGCGCAGCCACGCCTTCGCGTAGGTGGCGACGGAAGGCTCGTCATGCGGCGTCGGATGGCCGATCGAGAATGTGGCGCGATCCACCAGGATCTTCCTGCGGCGAGCGGATGCAAGGTCGAGCGAGAGCGTTTGCCCGCGGTAGGCGATCGGTGCTCCCGAAATCCAGCGCGCCGGCACGATGTCGCGGCGGCGCGATTGCCAGAGCGGGAGCTTGTTCCGCACCCAATCGCCATGCTCGCGCAGTGCCGCTTCAATGGCCCGCAGCGAGGCGCCGTGCGGCGCCCTGACGGTCACGCCGGTCACGCCGATGCGGATGCCGATCGATCGCCTGCGGGCCCGCACGATGCGATAGTCGACGGTATCCGCGCCGAGCGCGATCCGGTGGCCGCCCGTGTCGTGGTTGTCGTCGATCCAGCCGATGGCGCGGAGGACGGCTGAGCGCATCTCCGAAGCCTTCATGCCGGAACGCCGAGGCGGTCCACCTCGTTCTCGATCCAGGTCTCGACCTCGGTGATGAGCGCCTGCGCGGTCTTGCCCCCGGACGAAATCGGCTTGCCGAACGAGATCGTGACCATGCCGGGCCGCTTGCCGAGGACGCCCTTCGGCCAGATCCAACCCGCGTTGTGGGCGACGGGAATGATCGGCACGTTGAGGTCGATCGCGAGGCGCGCGCCGCCGGACTTGTACTTCGCCCGCGTGCCCGCCTTGATTCGCGTGCCTTCCGGATACACGGCGATCCAGAATCCCTGCGCGAAACGGAGGCGGCCCTGCGCGGCGATCTGCTGCATCGCGGTGCGCCCGGACTTGCGGTCAATCGTGATGGGAGACGCCAGCGCGAATCCCCACCCGAAGAACGGGATCGACAGGAGCTCCTTCTTGGCGACGTAGGCGAGCGGCGGAAAGTACATTGTCAGCGCCAGCGTCTCCCAGGTCGAGCTGTGCTTCGACAGCACGATGTGCGGCGCCCTCGCCGCGCCGTCCGGAATGTTCTCGCGGCCGATCGCCCGCCAGCGGATCCCGCAGATCCAGCGCGCGCCCTGCAGGTTGGTCCAGCACCAGTGCGCTGCGATGCGGTACATCGGGATCCGCGGAATCCAGAACAGAACGATCATCACTGCCGCGTAGAGCGGCGTGACCAGCGTCTGGAACAGCAGGAACAGCAGCGAGCGCAGCGCCGACATCGGAGGGCGTGGGTGCCGGAGTCAGTCGCTCGCGAGGAGCGCCGACGCGGCGAAGGCCAGGTCCGGAAAGATCACGGTGTTCTTGGGAAAGCTGCCGTCGCGCAGCGTCTTCTCGCCCTTGCCGGTCAGCACCAGCATCGGCTGGGCGCCGACGGCTTCCGCCGCGAGGAGGTCGCGCAGCGAGTCGCCGATGCAGGGGACGCCGGCCATCTCGATGCCGAAGCGCTGGCCGATCTCCGCCAGCATCCCGGTCTTGGGTTTGCGGCATTCGCACATCGCGTCGGCGGCGTGCGGGCAATAGAACAACGCGTCCACGCGGCCTCCGGCGAGTCCCAGCGCCCTGTGCATCTTCTCGTGGATGGCATTGAGCGTCGCCATGTCGAAGAGCCCCCGGCCGATCCCTGACTGGTTCGTCGCAACGACGACGCGAAACCCGGCGTGGTTGAGCCGCGAGATCGCCTCGAGGCTCCCGGGAATCGGCCGCCATTCGTCGGGCGACTTGATGAACTGCGCGCTGTCGACGTTGATGACGCCGTCGCGGTCGAGCACGATCAGCTTGCCTGCGCGGGTCGGGGCGACGCCTTCGGCGGCGAATTGGACCATGGGGGATTCTAGCGTTTAGGAATCGCAATAGCGGTGGAATTTCGGTGATGCCTCGGCCTCCTCCTGCCGCGCAGGCAGTCGAAGGCCTGCGTGTCGGCCTCACGCGTCGATTCGTCTTGGTCGCATCCCCTCGCCGAGCTCGGCTCGGCCTCGGCCCCATTACCGTGGCGCTGCGGTCGCTGCATCGGCCGAGAAACGCGACTCACGTTGGCTCGCATCCCCGTGCCAGGCCCCGGCACGGGGCCTCTGCTCGCCGCTCGCGCGTTTCCCCTGCTCCCGGACTCACGACGCCAATTTCGAGATGTCGGCGACGCGGTTCATCGTCTGGGCGACGCCGCGCAGCAGCGCCAGCCGGTTGGCGCGAATCGCGGGATCGTCCGCCATCACCATCACGTCGTCGAAGAAGCGGTCGACCACCGGCTTCGCGCTGGCGAGCGCCAGCAGCGCGCCGGCGTAGTCATTGCGCGCACAGTGATCGTCGACGACGGGCAGGAGCTTCTGGAAGGCGAGGTAGAGATCGTGCTCGGCGCCGTCGGAGAGGCGGGCGCGATCGACGGCCGGCGCGGCGTCGGTCGCCGACTTGCGCAGGATGTTGACGATCCGCTTGTTCGCGGCGGCGAGCGCGCCGGCACTCGGGGAGCGACTCGAAGGACTGTACCGCGGCGAGTCGCGCGGGGACGAGGTGGATCTCCGTCGGCTGGTCGTCCACGACCGCGGCAATCTGGTTGGCCGTGTACCCCTGCTCGCGCAGATAGCCGCGCAGGCGGTCGTAGATGAAGGCGCGAAGCTCGACACCTGCGTCCTTGACCGCCGGCACTGCATCGAACGCCTTGAAGGCGATCCCGGTCAATCGCGGCAGAGGAAGGGCGAGCTGCTTTTCGATCAGGATGCGGATCACGCCGAGCGCCGCGCGTCGCAGGCCGAAAGGATCCTTGTCGCCGGTCGGAACCTGGCCGATGCCGAACATGCCGGCGAGCACCTCGAGCTTTTCGGCGAGCGCCACGGCCTGGGCGACGCCATTCTCCGGAAGCCGGTCGCCGGCGAAGCGCGGCCAGTAGTGCTGCTCGACCGCGGCCGCGACGGCCGGCGATTCGCCGTCGTGCAGGGCGTAATAGCGGCCCATGAGGCCTTGCAGCTCGGGGAATTCGCCGACCATGTCGGTGACGAGATCGGCCTTGGCGAGCTGCGCCGCGCGGTCAACCTGCTTCGCGTCGGCGCCGATGTCCGGGGCGATCGCCGTCGCGATCGCGCGCAGCCGATCAGTCCGATCCGCCAGCGTGCCGAGCTTGTTGTGATAGACGATGCCGCACAATCGGTCGACGCGGTCGGCGAGGCGGATCTTTCGGTCCTGGTCGAAGAAGAAGCGGGCATCGGCGAGGCGTGCGCGCAGCACGCGTTCGTTACCCTGGACGATCGCCGCGGGATCCTGCGTCTCGAGATTGCTGACGACGAGGAAACGATGGACCAGTCGGCCCGTATCGTCCATCAACGCGAAATATTTCTGGTTCTGCTGCATCGTCAGGACGAGGCACTCCTGCGGGACCTCGAGGAACGCGCGGTCGAACGTTCCCGCGTAAACTGCGGGCCATTCGACCAGCGCCGTCACTTCGTCGAGCAGCGCGTCCGGCATCAGGATCGTCGCGCCGCCGGCCGCCGTGCGGAGCGCCGCGACGATGCGCCCGCGGCGCTCCGCGAAGCTCGCGATCACCTTGCCTTCGGCACGGAGCTTTTCCTCGTACGCGTCCGCGTTGGGAATTTCGAGGTCGGTCCGGCTGAGGAAGCGATGACCGTCGGTCAGGTTTCCCGCGTCGAGACCGAGCGCGTTCACGTTGACGACCGTCTCACCGTGCAGAGCGAGCAGCTTGTGCGCCGGCCGGGCGAACCGCACGGTCGTGCCGTCGGGTCGCTGGTAGCTCATCACCTTCGGGATCGGCAGCGCAGCGAGCGCGTCATCGAGCGTCGCCTGCAACGCCGTGACGAGCGGCCCGCCTTTCGCAATCTCGGCGTAGTGGAGAGCCTCCACCTTGCCGTCGGACTCGCGCAGCAGCGTCGCCGGGTCGATGTGGGCGAGCTGCTTCGCTTTGAGTTTACCGATCAGCGCGGGTGTCGGCCTGCCTTGGGCGTCGAAGGCGACGCTGACCGGCAGCAGCTTCTCCTTGAACGCCTTGTCGGGAGCCACCGCACGCACGCGGGTGATCGTCACCGCGAGCCTGCGCGGGGTCGCGAAGGGCGCGACCATGGAGTCGGCGGCGAGGAAGTCGCGGCTGGAGAGGCCGTCGGCAATCCCGCGAGCGAAGCCTTCGCCGAGCGCCTTCAGCGCCTTCGGCGGCAGCTCCTCGGTCAGCAGCTCGACGGTCAGCGTCGCCGCATTGCCCATCACGCGGCCTTCTTGCCTGTTGCGGCAGCAAGCATCGGGAACCCGAGGGCTTCGCGCGAATCGTAATAGGCCTGCGCGACGAGGCGCGACAGCGAGCGGATACGGCCGATATAGGCGGCGCGCTCGGTGACCGAGATCGCGCCGCGGGCGTCGAGCAGATTGAACGTGTGGCCGGCCTTGAGGATCATCTCGTAGCCGGGCAGCGGCAGCTTCGCCTCGAGCAGGCGCTTCGCCTCCGATTCGAAGAACGCGAACTGCTCGTAGAGCTTCGGGGCGTTCGACTGCTCGAAGTTGTAGGTCGACTGCTCCACCTCGTTCTGGTGGTAGACGTCGCGGTACGTGAGCTGCCGCGTTTGGCCGTTCTGCGTCCATTCGGTCCAAACAAGATCGAACACATTTTCTTTTCCCTGCAGGTACATTGCCAACCGCTCGAGGCCGTAGGTGATTTCGCCGGTGATCGGGTTGCAGTCGAGGCCGCCGACCTGCTGGAAGTACGTGAACTGCGTGATCTCCATGCCGTTGAGCCAAACTTCCCAGCCGAGGCCCCACGCGCCCAGAGTCGGATTCTCCCAGTCGTCCTCGACGAAGCGGACGTCGTTCTTCTTCAGATCGAGCCCGAGCGCTGCGAGCGATCCCAGGTAGAGCTCCAGGATGTTTTCGGGCGAGGGCTTAAGCACGACCTGGAACTGGTAGTAGTGCTGCATCCGGTTGGGGTTCTCGCCGTAGCGGCCGTCCTTCGGGCGGCGCGACGGCTGCACGTAGGCCGCGCGCCAAGGCTCGGGGCCGAGCGCGCGCAGGAAGGTCGCCGTGTGCGAAGTCCCCGCGCCGACTTCGATGTCGTAGGGCTGCAGCAGCGCGCAGCCGTGGCGGCCCCAGTAGTCCTGCAGCGTCAGGATGACTTGCTGAAAGGTGAGCATCGGCGGGTTTCGGCGCGGCCCCGGCGGGTAACGCCTTGATGAACCCGCATTTTACCGGCTTCTGCCACGCGCGGGCCCAAAGCGCCGCGCGCCGGGTCATCGCCTGCGCCTTCCGGACCAGGCGGCGATCGCGATCACGAGCACCATGAGGAGCGCGACCGGCACGTCGCCGATGCGCACGTATGGGGTCTCGCCCTGCCGGCCCGCGACCGTCACTTCGAGGATGCCGCGCGTGAACCATGGCAGCCGCCGGGTCTCGCGACCATGATGATCGATCGCGGAGGTGATCCCGGTATTGGTCGCGCGAAGCAGCGGTCGGCCGGTCTCGAGCGCGCGCATCGCCGCGATCTGGTCGTGCTGCAGGGCGCCGATGGAATGACCGTACCAGGCGTCGTTGGTGACGTTGACGAGCAACGTGGCGGCGCGTGCTTGCGGCCGGATGTCGGCGCCGAAGGAATCCTCGTAGCAGATGTTCACCGCCACCTGCTGGCCGGCGACGGCCAAAGGCGGCGGGTCGGCTTCGCCCGCGGTCTGGCTCGCGAGCGGAATCGCGAGGATCGAATCGAGAATCGGGGAGAGCCATGCTTCGAACGGGATCGTCTCGCCGAACGGGACGAGGTGGCGCTTGCGGTAGACCTGCGGCTCGGAGGCGCCCAGTGCGACGACGGTGTTGTAGTAGCGCGCGTGACGCATGGACGGCAGCGGCGGCTCCATCGTGAAGAGCCCGATGAGGATGTCGCCGTCGCGTGCCGCCGCGGTCTTGAGAAGCCCGAGCAGCACCTCGTCCGGGATCTCGTCGGCGAACATCGGAAACGCGCTCTCCGGCATCACGATCAGGCGGCCGCGGCTTCGCGCCGCGAGCTCGGCATAGAGCTCGAACGTGGCGGCGCGAAATCCCGGGTCGAATTTAAGATGCTGCGCGACGTTGCCCTGCAGCAGCGACACGTCCACCGGCGCGCCCGCCGGGGCGGTCCACTCGACGTGTCCCAGCGCAGCGCCGCCGGCCACGAGCACCGCGACGCCGGCCAGCAGCGCGCCGCCGCGGCGCGGGGCCGACGCAGCGAACGCATCGACCGCGAGTGCCAGAGCGCTGGCGCAGATCGCGACGGCGAACGACACTGCGAATACGCCGCCGAGCGTCGCGTACGGTGCGAGCGGCGCGACGCCGCCGTCGGGCAACTGCGAATAGCCGAGCGACAGCCAGCCGAATCCACTGAGCGCCACGCTTCGCACCCATTCGACGAGCGTCCACGCCGCCGCCGCCGCGAGCGCGCGCCGCCAGGAGCGCCGCGCAGTCCAGCGGGTCGCGAGCCATCCCGCGACAGCCGGATAGAGCGCGAGAAACGCGCACAGCACGGCCATCGCGAAGATCGCGACCGGCCACGGCATGCCGCCGAACGTGCTGAGCGCATTGGCGATCCACGACACGCCGGCGGCGAAGAGTGCAAAGCCGAACGCGAAACCGTGCCATGCCGCCGCGCGCGGCGTGGCCGCGTCCTGCCAGAGCAGGACGAGCAGCGCGAAGGTGATGACCGGGACGACGGCGACGCCGAAGGGCGCGAAGCCGAACACAGTCGCGGCGCCTGCGCCGAGCGCGAGCAGCGTTGCGAGCGGGCCGGCGCCCGTACGAGGTGACGCAGGCGCGAGCGTGCCGGACGGCGCCGTCATGCGCCGGGTGCGGCGACGGGGCCCGGTGCCGAAGGCGTCGCGACCGGCTCGACCTGCAGCGTGTACAGCCGGCGGCTGTCGGCGCGGACGACGCGAAAGCGCAGATCGCCGATCACCGTGGACTCGCCGCGCTTGGGCAGGCGGCCGAACGCCTGCAGCACGAGTCCGCCGACGGTGTCGAACTCGTCGTCGGCATAGTCGGTGCCGAAGTGCGCGTTGAAGTCGGCGATCTCCGTCTGCGCTTTCACGCGGTGGCGTCCGCCGACCTCGCGGATGATGTTGTCCTCGGCTTCGTCGAAATCGTACTCATCCTCGATGTCGCCGACGATCTGCTCCAGCACGTCCTCGATGGTGACGAGTCCGGACACGCCGCCGTACTCGTCGACGACGATGGCCATGTGGTTACGGTTGGCGCGAAAGTCGCGCAAGAGAACGTTGAGGCGCTTCGACTCGGGCACGAACACCGCTGGCCGCAGCGTGTCGTGCAGGTTGAAGGTGTCGGGGCTGCGGTAGTAGTTGAGCAGCTCCTTGGCGAGCAGGATGCCGACGACGTCATCCTTGTTCTCGCCGACGACGGGAAAGCGCGAGTGCCGCGTCTCCAGCACCAGTGGAAGGAACTGCGCGGGCTCGTCCTCGATCGAGATGACGTCCATCTGCGAGCGCGGGATCATGATGTCGCGCGCGGTCATCTCGGAGACCGACAGCACGCCCTCGATCATCGACAGCGCGTCGGCGTCGAGGAGCTTTCGCTCGTAGGCGCCATGCAGCAGCGCGAGCAGCTCCTCGCGATCCTCGGGCTCCCGGGTGAGGAATGCCGACAGCCGCTCCAGCAGCGACGGGCGGTCGGGGCGTTCGTCGGGCTCGGTCATCGTCACGCCGCTCCGCGCGGCGTATAGGGGTCGTCGATGCCGCAGACCCCGGAGGATCGCGGTTTCGCGCGTCTCCATCGCGCGCGCGGCGCGGTCGGTGTCGTGGCGATAGCCTTGCAGGTGCAGCATGCCGTGGACGACGAGATGCGCGCAGTGGTCGGCGAGGCGCTTCCCCTGCGCGCGCGCTTCCTGCCGCAGCACCGGCGCGCAGAGGACGATGTCGCCGGAAAGCGGCTCGCCGTCATCGTACACGAAGGCGAGGACGTTGGTCGCGCCCGGCTTGCCGCGATAGTGCGTGTTGAGCGAGCGCCCTTCGCGCGCGCCGACGAAGCGGATGGTCACGCGGGCGTCGCGCGCAAGCGCCGCGCGTCCCCACCGGCGCAACGCCGCGGCGTCCGGCAGCGTCGCCGCCGCGACGCCGTACTGGACGCTGAGGACGAGCCGGGGCGCGCGGGCCGGCATCAGCGGTCGGGCTCGCCCGCGCGCTTCTTCGCCGCGGTGTCCTTCTCGTAGGCGTTGATGATCTTCTGCACCAGCGGATGGCGGACGACGTCGGCGCTGGTGAAGCGCGAGAACGCGATGCCGCGGACGCCGTCGAGGATCCGGTCGGCCTCGATGAGGCCGCTCTTCTGCCCGCGCGCGAGGTCGATCTGCGTGACGTCGCCGGTGATCACGGCCTTGGTGCCGAAGCCGATGCGCGTCAGGAACATCTTCATCTGCTCCGGCGTCGTATTCTGCGCTTCGTCGAGGATGATGAAGGAATGATTCAGCGTGCGCCCGCGCATGTACGCGAGCGGCGCGATCTCGATGGTGCTGCGCTCGAAGAGCTTGCCGGTCTTCTCGAAGCCGAGCAGGTCGTACAGCGCGTCGTAGAGCGGGCGCAGATACGGGTCGACCTTTTGCGCGAGGTCGCCCGGCAGGAATCCCAGGCGCTCGCCTGCCTCGACGGCGGGGCGCACCAGGACGAGCCGCTTCACCGCGTCGCGCTCGAGCGCGTCGACGGCGCAGGCGACGGCGAGGTAGGTCTTGCCGGTACCGGCCGGGCCGATGCCGAACGTGATGTCGTGCTCCTGGATGTTCCTGAGATAGAGCGTCTGATTCGGCGTGCGGCCGTGAAGGTCGGCGCCACGGCGCGTGCGGAGCAGGGAGATCGAGTCGTCGGCGCCCGCTGCATCCGCGCGCGTCTGCGTGGCGATCTCGATCAGGCCGAGCTGGATGTCGTCGACAGACAGCGGCTTCTCGGCCTTCGCGTAAAAGCGCTCGATTGCCCTCGCCGCGCGCGTCGTCTGCGCCGGCGTGCCGGTCAGCGTGAAGCTGCCGGCACGATGCGCGATCGCGACGTCGAGCGCGGCCTCGATCTGGTGCAGGTTCGCGTCGAGCGGCCCGCAAAGGTTCGCGAGCGCCCGGTTGTCGAGCGGAGTGAGCGAAAGCTCGTGCCGCTCGCGCCTTCCCGTCATGGGTTCGCCGCCTCCCTGCGGCTGCACCGGTCGGCCGGGCCTCCCCGCCCGGCCGGGCATTGCCTGCGTCGGCTTGCGCGCCGGCGTCACGCGCCCTGCCGGATGATCGGCGCCTTCAGCGCCTCGTCGAGCGTGTTGGCGGCCTCGACGAGATGGGCGCGCGTCTCCTTGTCGCGGCTGCCGTTGGCGGCAGCGACCTTGATCCGATCGGACAGCTGCTTCGCGTCCTCGCGCAGCAGCGCGCGCGCGTCGGCCGGTGTCGCGGCGGCGGGCCGGGTCAGCACGTTGGCAATTCGAAGGAGATGGGCGCGCTGCAGGTCGCGCCGCGGCGCCGGGATCGAGCCGCCCGTCATGAGCTCGCTCCAGATCGCGCCTTCGAGCGTGGCGAACAGCTCGCTCAGCGTCAGCGCCTGACTGGCTTTCGCCACCTTGGTCTCCGAATCGAGGAGGCGCGTCATCACCATGTCGCCCATCAGCTGGTTCAGCGCGGCCGTCTGCAGCGCCAGCACGCGCGAGCGCAGGCTGAAATCGGGATTGAGCCGGCTCGAGTTGAACCCGACGTCGAGGTAGTCGATGCCCATGCTGCGCATGAACTCCGGCTTGAACCGGAAACTGTTGGCGGAAAACACGTTGGCCGCCACCAGCTTCAGCGCCGCGCGCTGCTTGTCGGGCGCCACCGGCGTCAGCGGGAGATTGCCGGTGCCGGCATAGTCGCGTACGTAGTAAACGCCGCCGACATACTTGGTCGTGACGGCGGTCGCGCGGACTACCTGCCGGAAGCCCGCGTCGAAGTTCCGGCGCAGCACGTCGTAGGACTCGCCCGGCTTCAGCTTGCGGTTCTCGAGGCGCGCAAAGAGCTCGCGCGAAATGACGTAGCGCTTCTGCAGGTAGAGAAGCGGATCGGCGCCGAGATCGAACTGGTTCGCGTCGGGATCGAGCCCGGCGATCACCTCCTCGTCGGACGAGAAGGCGAGCAGCGGATCGTTCGCGCCCCGTGCGGCGATCTTCGCGAGCTCCTCGTTTTCCGTTTCTTTCGGCAGCGGCCGGTAGGCGTACTCGATCGCCCAGTAGTCGTACGGCCCGATCGTCGGCTCCATGTAGGCCCCCTGCGCTTCGCCCTTCACGGCGATGTTGAGCGGGTTGTAGTCCATCACCGAACCCGAGATTCCAACCGACCGGCTGAACGCGGGGTCCGAGATCTTCGCGAGCGGAAACACTGTCGACGCGCGGAAGTTGTGGCGCAGCCCGAGCGTGTGGCCGACCTCGTGCATGACGACCGCCTTCATCGCGTCGCTAACGAATGCGTCGGCCGCGACGCTTCCCGGCTCGATGTCGCCGCGCGCCTCGAGGAGGTCGAGACCGAATTCGAGCTCGGCGAGCGCATCGGTCGCGTAGGTGCATTCGCGTCCGTCACGATCGAGCGCGGCCGTGGAGAATGCGCGCGCTGCTGTCGTCCCGGGCGCTTCCTCGGTGATGAACGTGCGCCGCACGCGCGACCACGATTCCGGGATGCCGACCTGTGCGCCGAGGATTTCGCCGGTCCGCGGATCGACGGTCGACGGGCCGATCGCGAATCCCGCATCGGTGGCGACGAACCAGCGCACCGTCGAATGGCGCGCGTCGAACGTGTCGAACGGCGCGTCGGCCTCCTGTTGCTTCACCACGATCGCGTCCTTGAAGCCGATCCGCTCGAATGCCTTGTTCCATTCGAGGATGCCCGCGCGCACCGCCGGGCGATACTTCTCGGGGACGTTGCGGTCGATCCAGAACACGATCGGCTCCTTCGGCTCCGACAGAGCGGCTGCCGGATCCTTCTTCTCCAGCCGCCAGTGGTCGGCGAAGTGGGTCTTGGCGGTGAAGTTCGTGTCCGTCGAGAAATCCCACACTTCGGTGTCGAAATGCCCGACCCGCGGGTCGGCACGGCGCGTTTGCATCGGCTCCGGAAGCGCAGCCAGGTTGTAGGTGTACCCGAGGAAGAGACTGCGCGCGTCGGGCAGGTTCTCGAATGGCGGGAACGGATTCGGCGTGACCGTCGCCGTCGGCGCGCGCGGCAGCGTCGCCTTGGGATTGCTGTAGTGCGCCGACACCGTGAACGACGCCTGGTCGGGCGTGCTCCTCAGCGTTTCGAAGCTCGAGTTCCTAGCGTCGAACGAGTAGTTGCGCTGATGGAGGCCGGACGTGAAGCGGCCGCCCGCTGGAATGTCTGTGAGGAGCAGCGCGTTGGCGTCGACCAGCACCGTCTTGCGCTCGGCGTGCGGCTGGCTCACCACCGTCGTGCTGCCGATCAGGCTGTCGGTGAACCCTTCCCGGACGCCGCGCGCGATCGCCGCATTGCTGCCGCCGGTGAACGCATGATTCACGGCGAGCAGCTGCACGGTGTTGCCGATGCGCTTGAATTCGACGACCTGAGTCTGCGCGCGGAGCATCATGCCGCCGTAGACGCCCTGCTCGCCGACGCCGCGGCTCAGGTTGGCCGTGAACAGGAACTCCTTGCCGAACTGATCAGGCGCGATTTCGATCCAGACCTTCTCGTCCTTCTGCCAGAGTGTGAAGAGGCCCTTGCTCTCCTTCGCGTCCTTGATGACCTCGGCAAACGGCTTCGGGCCGACGGCGGCGGCCGCGGCCGCGCCGGCCGCCTGGGCGACGCTGGCCGGAGACGCGCCGGGCTTCGCGCCGGCCGCGCTTCCCGCGGTCACGCCGGCCGCCACGGCCGCGGCGATCTTCGCGCTGTCGGTGGTCGGCGGTGTGGACGCCGCCGAGGGTTCGTTCTGGCCGGCCGGCAGGTTCGCGCAGCCCGACACTGCAAGCGCGATGACGGCGAGCGCGAAGCCGCCGCGCGGGGAGATCGGGAGTAGCTTGGTCGTGTTCATCGTCAGCCTGTATCGTCGAAGAGTCGAAATTGCGTTGGCGGCAAAGCAGCGGCCCGGGAGCCTTCTTGTTGCTGTCGCGTGGATCACGGGACGGTCTCCCCGCGCAGCGAGTGCGCGAGCGCGGCCTTCACGGTGACGTCGACATAGGTGCCGATGAGGTCGGGTCCGCCGACGAAATTCACGACCCGGTTGTTGTCGGTGCGCGCGGCGAGCTCGCGCGGGTTGCGCGTCGAGGGCCCGGTCACCAGCGCGCGCTGCCGCGTGCCGACCATCGCCGCGCTCTGCGCCTGGTACTGTGCATCCAGAAGCGCCTGCAGCCGCGCGAGGCGCGCCTGCTGCGCCGCCGTCGGCACCTGGTCGGCGAGCTCCGCCGCAGGCGTGCCCGGGCGCGGGCTGTACGAGAAACTGAACGCGCCGTCGAAGCCGACCTCGGCGACAAGCTTCATCGTCTGCTCGAAATCCGTCTCCGTCTCGCCGGGGAAGCCGACGATGAAATCCGAGGTGAGCGAAAGATCCGGACGCGCCTTGCGCAGCCTGCGCACGATCGACTTGTATTCGAGCGCCGTGTAGCCGCGCTTCATCGCGGCCAGCACGCGGTCGGAGCCCGATTGCACCGGCAGGTGCAGGTGCGCCGCGAGCTTCGGTAGCCCTGCGTGCGCGGCGATGAGCCGCGGCGTCATTTCCTTCGGGTGCGACGTGGTGTAGCGGATGCGCTCGATGCCCGGCATGTCGGACAGGTATTCCAGCAGCGTGGCGAGGTCGGCATCGCCGTCCGCGCGATACGCGTTGACGTTCTGGCCGAGGAGCGTGATCTCCCTCACGCCCTGCAACGCGAGGTCGGCGACCTCGGTCAGCACGTCGTCGAACGGCCGCGAGAACTCCTCGCCACGCGTGTAGGGCACGACGCAGAACGAGCAATACTTGCTGCAGCCTTCCATGATCGAGACGAACGCCGAGGCGCCGTTGACCGACGGCGGCGGCAGATGGTCGAACTTCTCGATCTCGGGAAACCGGATGTCGACCTGCGGGCGGCCGGTGGCGCGGCGCGCGCGGATGAGCTCGGGCAGTCGGTGCAGCGTCTGCGGGCCGAACACGACGTCGACGTAGGGCGCGCGCGCGACGATCGCGGCGCCCTCCTGGCTTGCCACGCAGCCGCCGACGCCGATGATGAGGTCCGGGCGGGCGGACTTGAGCGCACGCACGCGGCCGAGATCGTGAAACACGCGCTCCTGCGCCTTCTCGCGCACCGAGCAGGTGTTGAACAGGATTACGTCGGCGTCGTCCGGACAGTCGGTCAGCGCGAGCCCATCGGAGGCGGCGAGCACGTCGGCCATCCGGTCCGAGTCGTACTCGTTCATCTGGCAGCCGAACGTGCGGATGTAGAGCTTTTGCGGCACGGGAAGCGCTCCGGGACCGGCGGTTATCCGGCGGGGGCGACCGTCGTCAAAGGGGCGCGAATTATAGCAGGCGCGACCGGCACCTCCCCACCCCGGGCGAGCTAGAATGCACGCACGCAGGTGCCTGCCGCGAATCCCTCGCGGCGGGTGAAACGGGAACGCGGTGACCGCGCGATCGAAGCGCGCCAGCCCGCGGCTGCCCCCGCAACGGTAAGCCGGTGCGGTCCGCCCTTCTCGCCACTGTCCCGATCGGGACGGGAAGGCGGGCGGACAAGACCGGCGAGCCCGGAGACCGGCCTGCGCCCGGTTCGCGGCACGCCATTGAATCGGCGCGCCCGGCCCGGCGACATCAGGAGCCTTGAATTGCGCGGCCCGTACTTAGGGCCGCACTAGGCTTCGTCGCCATCGCCGCGCGGGGTCCTCGCGGTGCACGCGGAGATTCGCCATGCCCCCCGCCGCTTCCCGCTCCATCGCGACGGATCCTTCGTCGCGCGGTCTTTCCCGTCGCTCGCTCGCAACGTGCACGATATCCGCGGCGCTCGCGCTCGCGACCGCGCCAGCCGACGCGCAAGACGCGGGGCCGCCGACGGCGACGCTTCCGTCGGTCGCGGTGACCGCATCGCGGCAATCGCAGGCGATCGCCGACGTGCTGGCCGACATCACCGTCATCGGTCCGGACGAAATCGCGCGCGCCGGCGCGCAGAGCCTGCCCGAATTCCTGCAGCGGCAGCCCGGCGTCGAAATCGTGCAGAACGGCGGCCCCGGATCCGTGTCCGGCGTGTTCCTGCGCGGCGCGAACCGCAGCCAGACACTCGTGCTGGTCGACGGCGTGAGGCTCGCGTCGGCGAGCGCCGGCGCGACGTCGCTCGAAGCCATTCCGCTCGACCAGATCGAGCGGATCGAGATCCTGCGCGGCCCGGCGTCGAGCCTGTACGGCGCCGACGCGATCGGGGGCGTCATCCAGGTGTTCACCCGGAAAGGGACGGCCGGAGTGACCGGCAACCTCACCGCCGGCGGTGGCACCTATGCGTCGTGGGGGATGAACGCCGGGGTCGCCGGCAGCAGCGGGCCGGCGCGATGCGCGGTGCAGGCGGCGTCGCGGCAGAGCCGCGGATTCAACACGATCGCGAACCCCGCCAATCCGCTCTACAACGGCGACATCGACGGCTACACGAACCAGAGCGTGTCGGCGAATGTCGGCGTGACCTGGGCTCCCGAGCAGGAGGTTACGGCGCAATATCTCAAGAGCCGCCTCAACAGCCAGTTCGACGGAAGCCCCGATTTCGACGACCGGACGATCACGACCGACGAAGTCTGGCAGGTCACGAGCGTGAATCGGCTGACACCGTTCTGGGTCTCGCGGCTCTCGGCGGCCGACGGCATCGACAACAGCCAGTCGCAGACGGGCTTTGGCAATTTTCCGTTCAAGACCATGCAGCTCCAGTACACCTGGCAAAACGACTTCACTCTGCCCGTTGGCGCGCTGTCGGCGGGCATCGAGCGGCGCGATGAGCACGTGACGACTGACGCCGCTTTCGCGACGGATTCGCGCACGACCGATTCGATCTTCGGCATCTATCAGCTGCGCAGCGACGCGCACGCGCTGCAGGTTCATCTGCGCTATGACGAGTCGAACCAGTTCGGCGGCAAGACCACCGGCGCGATCGCCTACGGCTATCGTCTAAGCGACTCACTTCGTCTCACCGCGGGGTACAGCACCGGCTTCAACGCTCCGTCGTTCAACGATCTCTACTATCCGGGCTTCAGCAATCCGAACCTCGCACCCGAGACCTCGCGCAACGTCGAAGCCGGCGCGTACTGGAGCGGCAGCGCCTCGGACGTGCGAATCGAGGCGCGTGTCATCGGTTATTACAATCGCGTCAGCGACCTGATCGTGTTCGGCTGCGACGCCGATTTCAATTGCGTGCCGAACAACGTCGACCGGGCGACACTGAAGGGCGTGACGCTGGGCGCGGACCTGAAGCGCGAGGATGGCGCAACGCTGGCCGCGTCGCTCGACCTGCAATCGCCGACGAGCGATGTCACCGGCAACCTGCTGCCGCGCCGCGCGCGCCGGCACGGCGCGGTCACGCTCGGGTATCCGGCCGGACCCGTCAGGCTCGGGCTCGAATTCGTCGCGTCCTCGCTGCGCTATGATGACCCGGCGAATCTCGTGAAGATGGGCGGATACGGTATCGTCAACCTGACCGCAGAGTGGCCGGCGTCGCCGGTCGTCACGCTTTTCATTCGCGCCGACAACGTTTTCGACAAGAACTACGAGCTCGCCGCCGGCTTCGCGACGGGCGGTGCCACGGTGTACGCCGGCGCGCGCGCGGTGTTGCGATGAGCGTGCGCCGGGCGCTTGCGCTCGCCGTGTTGGGAGGCGCGTTTGCGCTGGCCAACGCCGCTGTCGCGGCGGGACTCGCCATTACCGACGACGCCGGTGAAACCGTGCGGCTCGAAGCACCCGCACGGCGGATCGTCACGCTGGCGCCGAACGCGACCGAGCTCGTGTTCGCGGCCGGTGCCGGCAATCGCATCATCGGCACCGTCGACACGTCGAATTTTCCGCCCGCGGCAAGGGTGCTGCCGCGCGTGGGCGACGTCCACGCGATCGACCTCGAGCGCATCGTGGCGCTCGCGCCGGATCTCATCGTGACCTGGCCCTACACGACGCCGGCGCAGGTGACGCTGCTCCGTGCCCGCGGCATCGCGGTGTTCACCGTCGATCCGACGTCGATCGACGGAATCGCGACCGACCTCGAACGGCTGGGCGCGCTCGCCGGGACGTCATCCGAGGCGAATGTGTCCGCGGCGGCCTATCGCAGCCGCATCGCTTCGCTCGGTCGTCGATATGCCGAGCGGCGCAGGCTGCGAGTGTTCTACGAGATCTGGGACCCGCCGCTCTACACCATCGGCGGCCGCCACCTCATCTCGGAAGCCATCGCGCTCTGCGGCGGCGAGAACGTGTTCGCGACGCTGTCGCTGCCGGCGCCGGAAGTGAGCGTGGAGGCCGTGCTCGCTGCGCGGCCCGACGTGATCGTCGCCGGCGCGGACGGCGCAGTCCGCCCGCCGTGGCTCGATCGCTGGCGGCGCTGGCCGGAGCTTCCCGCCGCGCGGCAGGGCCATCTCTACGTGGTCGACGCGAACCTGCTGCATCGCGACGGCCCGCGGTTCGCGGAGGGCGTTGCGGCGCTGTGCGAGGCGCTCGATTCCGCGCGCTGAGCCCCGCATGACGAAGCCTCACGCGGGAACGAACGTGCGCGCGCGTCCGTCGCCGGCAGCGACGAGCGGCGTTCCGAAGAGCTCGGTGAGCCGCGCCGCCGTCAGCATTTCGTCGGCACGGCCCACACTCGCGCGGCCGCCGGCAAGCGCGACGACATGATCCGCGTAGCGCACCGTGAGATGGAGCTCGTGCAGCGCCATGACGATCGCCTTGCCCTCGTCGCGCGCCAGCGCGGTCAGCGCGTCGAGTGCCGCGACCTGGTGGCCGGGATCGAGATGCGAGGTCGGCTCGTCGAGCAGCATCAGGCGGGGCGCCTGCGCCACCAGCGCCGCCAGCGCGACGCGCCGGCGCTCGCCGCCCGAGAGCGTGCGCACGTCGCGCGCCGAGAGCTCCGCGACGCCGAAGCGCGCCAGCGCCGCGCGGGCGCACTCGACGTCGGCGGCCGACTCCCACGCATAGCGGGAGAGGTGCGGATGGCGGCCGGCGAGCGCGATCTCGAGCACGCTCGCGGGAAACGGGTCGACGCTGTCCTGCGGCAGCCATCCGCGGATTCGCGCTCGCTCGCGTGGGGACAGTTCGCCGAGCGGCGTGCCGTCGTAAGCGATCGTTCCTGCCGCCGGCGCACGCAGGCCGGCCAGTGTCGCAATCAGCGTCGTCTTGCCGGCGCCATTGGGTCCGATGACGGCCACGCATTGGCCCGCGTACACGTCGAGATCGAGGGAGGAACAGAGCGTGCGCGCGCCAATGCGAAGCGCGAGGCCGCGGCACGACAGGCGAGGACCGCTCCCGCTCATCCGCGCGCCCCGCTGCGCGTCAGCAGGAACAGGAAGGCTGGCACGCCGACGAGCGCCGTGATGATGCCCACCGGGAGCTGCAGCGGCGCGACCAGCGTGCGCGCGAGCGTGTCGGCAAGCACGAGCAGCGTGCCGCCGGCAAGTACCGCCGCGGGAATCAGCACGCGGTGATCGTTGCCGATGATCATTCGCACGGCGTGCGGCACGATCAGGCCGACGAAGCCGATGCTCCCCGCGACCGTCACCGCGGCGGCGGTGGCGAACGCCGCGAGCGCGTGCAACAGAAGCGTGACGCGCGGCACTGCGACGCCGAGCGTTGCGGCGAGATCCTCGCCCCGCGAGAGCACGTTGAGGTCGCGCGCGAGCACGAGGCCGATGCCGAGCGAGAGCGCGAGCACCCACCACGGGAGCGGCGATGTCGATGCCGTGGAAAGGTCGCCGATGAGCCAGAACAGCATCCCCTTCACCTGCGCGTCGGGTGCGACAGCGAGCAGCAGCGCGATCAGCGCGCCCCATCCGGCGGCGACAACGATGCCCGTCAACAACAATCGCGTCGCGGTCCACGGCGATTGCGCGCCGCCGGCGCGGGACAGCCCGAAGACGATCAGTGTCGATGCGAGCGCGCCCACGAACGCGGCTGGCATGATGGCCGCGGCCATGCCCGCCAGCATCGCGGAAAGCGCGGCGACGGCGGCGCCTCCCGAGATTCCGAGCACGTAAGGATCGGCCAGCGGATTGCGCAGGAGGACCTGCAGCAGGGCGCCGGCGAACGCGAGCAACCCGCCGACGGCGAACGCCGCCAGCGCGCGCGGCAGGCGCAGCTCGCGCACGATCGCGACGGTCGTGTCCGCGCCTTCGCCCAACAGCGCGCGGATGACCGTTGGAATGGCGATGGGCACGCTGCCCGACGCGAGCGCGACGGCGAGCGCGGCGAGCGCCGCCAGCGTGAACGCGGCGACGATCAGCACGGCACGGCCGGTTCCCGACGGGGAGCGCGCAACGGCGGCGGGCAATGAGTGCGGTAGGTCGGTCAAGGTCGGATGCGGGCGGGCGAGGCGCGGCGCAAGGCGATTATAGGGGCGGCGCGCGGCGTCCGACCGAAGGTCGAATTGCTGTTTGCAACCGTCCTATAATGAACATCCCTCCGGCCGCACGCGCGGACCACCGGTCGCGACGATGAGCAAGGCTTTTACCAAAGAGACCGACCCGGACGACGACGACCTCGAAGCGGCGTCGCCGCTGCCAGCGGGCACCCGCAACTACATGACGCCGGGCGGATTTGCGCGCATCAAGGCCGAGCTCGAACATCTCGTGCAGAAGGAGCGCCCACAGCTCGTCGCCACCGTCGCCTGGGCCGCCGGCAACGGCGATCGCTCCGAGAACGGCGATTACATCTACGGCAAGAAGAGGCTGCGCGAAATCGACCGCCGCATCCGCTTCCTGATCCGCAGGCTCGACGCGGCCGAAGTCGTGGATCCGTGCGCGCGGCGCGAGGACGACAGCGCCGACCAGGTGTTTTTCGGTGCAACTGTCACCGTCCGCGATGTTCGCGGCGGCGAGCGCACAATCAGCATCGTGGGCGTCGACGAGATCGACACGGCGCGCGGCTACGTGAGCTGGATATCGCCGATCGCGCGCGCGCTCATCAAGGCGCGCGAAGGCGACTCGGTTGTCCTGCGCACGCCCAGCGGGACGGAAGAGCTCGATGTCGTCGCCGTGCGTTATCTGCCCCTCGCGACTGCGGGCGGCGCCACGAGCGCGAGTTGACGCGGCGCCCGTGCTGCGGCTAGAGTGATCTCATGGGTTCATCGATTCCGGGCGCGGCAAAAGCCCCCGACGCGGCCCTCGAAGCCGATCTGATGACGCTGGAGCGCAGGCTCGCGTCGCTGCTCGCGCACACGCGTGCGCTGCGTGCCGCCAACGAGGCGCTGCGCCGCGATCTCGCGGCCACGACGGCGCGCAACCACCAGCTCGGGCAGCGCGTCGCCGAAGCCACGCGGCGTCTCGACGCCCTGCTCGCCCGCATCGCCGAGCCCGCCGGATGACGACGCGACCCGCCGCATCGGCCGAGCGCACGGCGACACTCGACATCACGCTGCTCGGCCGCGAATACAAAGTCGCGTGCAAGGAATCCGAGCGCGCCGAGCTCCTCGATGCGGTGGCGTTCGTCGATCGCCGGATGCGCGAAATCCGCGATGCCGGCAAGAGTGCCGCAGGCGTGGAGCGCGTCGCCGTGATGGCGGCGCTCAACATCGCCCACGATCTTCTGCGCGAGCGCCGCGGCGCGGCGGCCGCGCCGACGCGCGCCGCTGCCGCTGCGCCAACGCAAGGCGCCGGCGTTGACGAACAGGGCGTGCGGCGTAGAATCGCCGATATGCAGTCCGCGATCGACCAGGTGCTTGCGGGACAGGAAAAGCTGTTCTGAAACGCGCCCTCGCCGCGGCAGGCTCAATGTTCCCTGCGGTGTCCGAGTCACCCATACACTCTTTGAACCAATGCTACCTAGCGAGGTTGCCTCGCCGTTTATGGGCTGGTGTGCGCTCCCACGCGGAAGCGCCTGAAGGCCCTGGCAGGTGACCCTCTTGAACCTCAGGTTCAAGATGAGGGTGGCACGGCACAGGCGGGGAACACCCTTTTCATTCGCTCGCTGAGCGGCGGATATCGACCCCGGGCTTCGTTGCTGCTCGCTTTCGATCCTCACCTACTCCCGTGTAGGCTCCGGTCGAAAGCTCCGCTGCGCCTCGCCCGAGGCCGATCTCCTTGCTCATCGAACGAATGCTCGCGTTGGCGTACCGCCAACTCTGCCACGAGCCTGCCGTCTCAGTTCGCCAGTGCGCTCGAAATTTCCGCTGCGCCTCGCCAGCGCGCGATTTGCTTGCCTTGCGCCTGCATTGCCGGAGCGATTGGCGTGGGCAAGACAATCGCGCGCTGATTTAGGCAGTTCGGAGCTCTGTAGGCTCCGGTCGAAAGCTCCGCTGCGCCCTGCCACTGCGCGATACTGCAGGTCGCTGCGCTCGTAATCTCGCGCGCCTCGCCCGAATCGACCGGAACTTCGGATGCGCTGACCCGTCGAAAATCAACCGGTCGCGGCGGATTAATCGATGCGACCGGAGGCGCGACGCGTCCGCAGGACGGAGGCGATTGTCTGGAGCCTGTCCTACAGACAACCTCTCGAAAATGCGTCCGCAATTGCGCCATGCGGTGTCGGCGCACCGGGCTCGGTCACGCAAAGTATCGTCGGCGCTTCGCAATGCGGCGACGCTCATGCGAAACCGGCGCTCGACCGCGATCCAAAGTCCAGCAGGAGCGAGAAATGAAGAGACATCAAATCAGCGAAGTGAAATCGATGACATTGGGCGCGTTCCTCGCCGCATGCGCATTTCTTGCCGCACCGGCAATGGCCGCAACGGAATCGCCGCCGCCCGGCGCGCTGCCCGCCGAGCGCGTGAACGGCAATGTCATCTACCTGAGCGGCGGCATCGGCCAGGAAGAGGCCGCCGCGCTGAGGCAATCCGAATCGCGTTACCCACTCGCACTCGAATTCATCCGGAATGGCGAATCCGGAGCGGAATTTCTCGCCGGGGTCAGCGTGACCATCAAGGATCCGCAGGGCAATGTCGTGCTGGCCGCCCCCTCGGAAGGTCCGCTGCTCCTCGCGAAGCTGCCGGACGGCAAGTACAAGGTGATTGTCGCCCCCGAAAACCGCGCGCCCAAGGAGCGGGACATCGTCGTCGCCGGGCGCACGCACGAGCACATCGTCTTCGCCTGGTAGGTACGCTACGCTTCGCGACCGGTCATGGCGGGTTCCGGCGGGAGAGAGCCCGATGGAGCGTCGCCGCGACGGCTCCCGCCTGCGGTTTCCGGTGACGTGACGTCCGGCCTGCAGATCGCGAGGCGATAGCGGGCCGTCCGCGGTCTCGCGCATGCGGCGAGGAATGGCGTGTATGCTCCGCGGAGGTCGCGGCGGCGCGCCTCTTGGGACGACGATCATGGCCATGCCGCATGGCCGACAGGAGCGGCGCGATGCGTTACTGGCTGATGAAATCCGAGCCCGACGAGTTCTCGATCGACGATCTCGCCGCGGCCAGGAACAAGACGACACCCTGGTTCGGGGTGCGCAATTACCAGGCGCGCAATTTCATGCGCGACCAGATGCGCCTCGGCGACCGCGCGTTCTTCTATCACTCGAGTTGCCCGGAGCCGGGCATCGCGGGTATCGTCGAGGTCTCGGCGCAGGCGTATCCCGACGCGACGCAGTTCGACCGGAAGAGCCCGTATTTCGATACGAAATCGGTCCGCGATGCGCCGCGCTGGGTCAACGTCGACGTGAGATTCGTCGAGAAGTCGCGGCTGGTGTCGCTCGCCGAGCTTCGCCTGCATCCGGAGCTCGAGCGCATGCGCGTACTGCAGCGAGGGAACCGGCTTTCGGTCATGCCGGTCGATCCGGCGGAATGGGCGTTCGTGCTGCGGCTCATGAAGAAGAAGGCGTGAGCGCGCAGTGGATGCGTCGCTGATCGCCCTGTACCTGCTGCTGGGCGCGGCGATCGGCTTTCTGGCCGGGCTTCTCGGCATCGGCGGCGGGATGACGATAGTGCCGCTGCTCACTCTCGCATTCACGCACCAGGGATTCGCGCCGGCGCACGTCGTTCATCTTGCGCTGGGAACGGCGACCGCGACGATCGTGTTTACCGGCATCTCGTCGACACGCGAACATCATCGCCACGGCGCCGTTGTCTGGCGCGTCGTCGCCGGAATGGCGCCCGGCATGGTCGTCGGCGCGCTGGCCGGCACGCAGGCGGTCGGCATCATGTCGACCGCGTTCCTCGCGACGTTCTTCGGCGTCTTCGTCGCGATCGCGGCGACGCAGGTGCTGATCGACCGCAAGCCCAGGCCGACGCGCCAGTTGCCCGGCGCCGCCGGATTGTTCGCGGTCGGCGGCGGCATCGGGCTCGTATCCAGCATGGTCGGCGCGGGCGGCGCCTTCCTCTCGGTGCCGTTCATGGCCGCCTGCAACATCAACCTGCGCAAGTGCGTCGCGACGTCGGCGGCGCTCGGGCTCCCGATCGCCGTCGCCGGCACGATTGGATACGTGCTCGCCGGAATTCGGCAGAGCGAGTTACCGCCGTACTCGGTCGGCTTCGTCTATCTGCCGGCGCTGCTGGCGATCGTCGCCGCGAGCGTCGTCGTCGCGCCGTTCGGCGCGCGCGCGGCGCACCGCTGGCCGGTGGCGCGCCTGCGCAAGGCGTTCGCGGTGATCCTCTACCTGCTGGCGTCGTACATGCTGTGGAAGGCGTGGCAGAGCGCCTAGCCGGCAATGCGGAAGCGGCGTTGCGCGACGCAAGTTGCGACGCTGCATGAGTCGCGCGACCGGCGCGCGTGACGCTCGCATCAGCGGAGGGGGGCGTTGCGCAGGCCGATGCCGCGGTCTTTCTTCCGGCGGAAGACCTGCTGAATCTTAAGTCGCGTACTCCAGCACCGCGAAGAAGTGGCAGCCGGTGCCCGCCATCACGAACAGATGCCAGATGAAGTGCCCGTAGCGTAGCCGCGAGTCGGTGGCGAAGAAGGCGACGCCCGCCATGTACGCAAAGCCTCCGGCGCCGAGCAGCAGCAGGCCCTTCTCCGGGACCCGCTCGAGGAGCGGCTCGAGCGCGAACACGCAGAGCCATCCCATCAGCAGATAGAAGCCGAGCGAGACGAACGGATGCTCGATGCGATCGAACGCCTTGAGCGTCACGCCGACGACGGCGAGGCTCCAGACGACGCCGAGCAGTGTCCAACCCCGCGGACCGCTCAGCGTGCCGAGCATGAACGGCGTGTAGGTGCCGGCGATCAGCAGGAAGATCGCCCCATGGTCGAGCTTGCGCAGCAGCGCCTTCGCGCGCCGGTGCGGGACCGCGTGGTACATCGTGGACGCGCAGTAGAGCAGCACCACCGTCACGGCAAAGATGGCGGCGCCGATGACGTTCACCGCCCGGCCGGTTTGCAGCGTGGTCACGACGAGGATCGGCGCCGAGGCGATCGCCGCAACGAACCCGAGCCCGTGGCTCAGGCTGTTCGCGATCTCTTCGCCGCGCGATTGCGGTCGTTCCGTCATGGCCGGACAACTCCCTCCAGGGATTGCACGGGCAGGTCGGATCGCCGCGCGTCGCGGCGACTTCGACGGGTCCTTACCGCCCCCTAAGCAACGAGCGTGCCTGATCCAACTCGACCGTCGGCCGCTGCCCGCACAGAGCGGCTGCACGGGACTGACCGGCACTGGGCGACGCCCTTGTCGTAGGCCACAGAGCTTCTTGACCCGCGGGGCGCGGCCATCGCTGTTGGCCGGCCGCGGCGTCGAGTCCGGCAATGCGCACGCCAAATGCGGTCGCCGTGGGAGGTGAGCGGTAGGCCGGAGCAAAAGATGGGCGCGCCGTACGCGTCGCACGATGAATCGGCGTCCAGCGACGGGCTGCGCGAGGTGAGCGGCGAGCCGGTCTTTCGCTCGCCGCTTCAGCGAGGACGGCGCGTCGCCCGCAGCCGCAGTATCAATGCAAGGGTGTGCCGCTACGACTTGGCCGGATCGAACCGAATCCTCAGCACGTTTTTCTGGACCTTGCCCATCGAGTTGCGCGGAAGATCATCGACGAAGTGCACGCGCTTCGGCACCTTGAAGCTCGCGATTTCCGTCTTGAGCGCGGCGATGATGGCGGCCTCGGTCAGCACATGGTCTGCACCGGCCACGACGACCGCGGTGACGGCCTCGCCGAAATCCGGGTCGGCGACGCCGATCACCGCCGATTCGACGACGCCCGGCAGCGCGTCGATCTTCTCCTCGATTTCCTTCGGATACACGTTGAGGCCGCCGGTGATGATGAGGTCCTTTACCCGTCCGACGATGCGAAGATAGCGGTTCGACAGCAGCGTGCCCATGTCGCCGGTGCGAAAGTAGCCGTCGGCGGTGAATTCCTCGCGCGTCTTCTCCGGCATCCGCCAGTACCCCGCGAAAACATTCGGTCCCTTGACCTCGATCGCGCCGACCGTCTCCGGTCCGCACGCGGCCCCGGTGTCGTCGACGACGCGCACGGACACGCCCGGCAACGCGGGCCCCACCGTGCCCCCGATGCGCTCGCCGTCGAGCGGATTCGACGTGTTCATTCCGGTCTCGGACATGCCGTAGCGCTCGAGGATCGTGTGGCCGGTGCGCTCGCGGAACGCGGCGAACGTCTCGGGCAGCAGCGGCGCGGAGCCGGAGATGAACACGCGCATCGAGCGGCAATCGGCGGCGCAGAACGAAGGCTCGGCGAGGAGCCTCGTGTAGAACGTCGGCACGCCCATCATCACGGTCGCGTGCGACAGCAGCGCGCGGACTTCCTTGGGGTCGAATTTCGCCAGCCACAGCATCCGCGCCTGCGCCATCAGCGCGCAGTGGCAGGCGACGAAGAGCCCATGCACGTGATAAATCGGCAGTGCGTGAAGCAGCACGTCACCCTTCGTGAAGCCCCAGTGCTCGACCAGCGCCAGCGCATTGCTCGTCAGATTGCGGTGCGTCAGCATCGCGCCCTTGGAGCGTCCTGTCGTGCCCGACGTGTAGAGGATCGCGGCAAGGTCGTCCGGGCGCGACGTCACCGTCGCGAACTCGGCGGCCGCGAGGGCGGCCTTGTCGAGCAGCGTGCCGGCGCCGGGCGCGAGTGTCAGCACGGCGCTTGCCGGACGCAGCGCCGCCACGTTCTCCGCGGATTCGGGCCGGCAGACGATCGCGCGCGGCTCGGCGTCGCTGAAGAAGTAGGCGAGCTCGCCCTTCTGGTAGCCGGTGTTGAGCGGCAGGAACGCGAGGCCCGCACGGAGGCAGCCGAGATAGAGCGCGAGCGCCTCCCAGCTCTTGTCGACCTGCGCGGCGACGCGGTCGCCGGGAACGCAGCCCGCATCGCACAGCACGCGGGCGATCCGCGCGGACATGCGCTCGAGGTCGTCGTAATGGATGACCGCGCCGTCGGGAATCAGCAGGCACGGCTGCTCGGCGTTCTCCGCGAAATGGTCGGCGAGGAGGCTGTAGAGATTCGCGTTCATGACGTGCGGCGTGCCGGGCGCAAGGCAACCCGTCGCCGGCGTGTCCTGGCCGGCGAGCCGACCAAGGCGGTTTGACGTGGCGGAAGTCTAACGCAGGCGGGGCCGGCCCGTGACGCGGCCCGCCTGCAAGGGGGCTAGATCAATCCCGCACCGCGCGCCCACTGGTACTTCGCGCCGAGCACCGCGACCGGCATTTCGGTGGAGTAGGGATAGGCGGGAATTCCGTGCTGGAAAAGATATTCGGCGGCCTCCTCGACCTGCACGTCGCCCGCGAGCGAGGCGACCACCGGCTTGTGAATGCCCTTTGCCTTCATCTCGTCGACGACTTCGACCACGAGCTTCGCGAACACCATCGGCGGCGTTACGATCGTGTGCCAGTAGCCGAGGATCAGCGAATGGATCCGCGGCTCCTCGAGCCCCAGCCGGATCGTGTTCTGGTAGGTCTTCGGCGGCTCGCCGCCGGTGATGTCGACCGGATTGCCCGCGGCGCCGAACGGCGGGATGAACTTGCGGAACGCGGCGTCGAGGTCGGGCGGCATCGCCATCAGCGACAGCTTGTTGTCGACGCAGGCGTCCGACAGCAGCACGCCCGAGCCGCCGGCGCCGGTGATGATGACGACGTTCTCGCCCTTGGGTGTCGGCAGCACGGGAATCGCCGCGCGCGAACTCGAGCAGGTCGCGCAGGCTGCGCGCGCGGATCACGCCCGACTGCTTCAGCACGTCCTCGTAGATCTTGTCGTTGCCGGCGAGCGCGCCGGTGTGCGAGCTCGCGGCGCGGGCGCCCAGGCTCGTGCGGCCGGCCTTGAGCATCACGACGGGCTTCTTCTTCGACACGCGCTTCGCGACCTCGGCGAACGCGCGGCCGTCCTTCAGATCCTCGCAGTGCTGCGCGATGATGTGCGTGTTGTCGTCCTGCTCGAAGAACAGTGAGCAGGTCGTCCTCGTCGATGTCGGATTTGTTGCCGAGGCCGACGATCGCCGACACGCCCATCTTCGCCGAGCGCGAGAAGCCGATGATCGCCATGCCGATGCCGCCCGACTGCGACGACAGCGCGGCGTGGCCCTTGACGTCGTAGGCGGTGCAGAACGTCGCACAGAGGTTCTTCCACGTGTAGTAGAAGCCGTAGATGTTGGGGCCCATCAGGCGAACGTTGTACTTGCGGCCGATCTCCTGGATTTCCCTCTGTCCCTCGACGTTTCCTGTCTCGGCGAACCCGGACGGAATGAGCACGGCGCCGGGGATCTTTTTCTCGCCGCACTCGACGATGGCGGCCGCAACGAACTTCGCCGGAATCGCGAACACGGCGACGTCGATGTTGCCGGGAACGTCCTTGACGCTCTTGTACGCCTTCATCCCCATGATCTCGTCGGCCGATGGGTTGATCGGATAGATCTTGCCCTTGTAGCCGCCGTTGATCAGGTTCTTCATCACCGAGTTGCCGATCTTGCCTTCCTCGGACGACGCGCCGATCACCGCGACCGCGTCGGGCTTCATGATCCGGTTCATCGAGCGGACGACGTCCGCCTCGGCCGGCCGGTAGCGCGCGGGCGCGGGGTTCCAGTCGACGACGATGCGCACGTCGGCGGCGGTCGCGCCGCTCTTCGTCGCGAACACGGGATTCAGATCCATCTCGGCGATCTCGGGAAAATCCGCGACGAGCTGCGACACCTTCGAGATGAGCCCCGCGAGCGCCTCGCGGTCGACCGGGTCCGCGCCGCGCACGCCCTTCAGGATCTCGGCGGCGGCGATGCCGTCCAGCATCGACAGCGCGTCCTCGCGCGACGCCGGCGCCAGCCGGAACGTGATGTCCTTCAATACTTCGACCAGCATGCCGCCCAGCCCGAACGCGACGAGCTTGCCGAACGCGGGATCGGTGACGGCGCCGACGATGACCTCCTGCCCGCCGCGCCAGCATCTGCTGGACCTGAACGCCGAGGAGATTCGCCTTCGCGTTGTACTTCTTCGCGTTGGCCATGATCGTGGCGAAGCCGTTTTCCGCTTCCTCGGCGCTCTTCACTCCGACGATCACGCCGCCCGCTTCCGTCTTGTGCAGGATCTCCGGCGACACGATCTTCAGCACGACGGGAAAGCCCATCCCGGACGCGAGCTTCGCCGCTTCCGCCGCCGAAGTCGCAACGCCCTCCTTCGGCACCGCGATGCCGTACGCGTCGCAGACCTGCTTGCCCTCGGGCGCGGTCAGCGACGTGCGGCCCTCGGCCTTCACCTTGTCGAGCACCTGCCTTACCGCGTTCTTGTTCTGTGCCATGGGTCGTGTCCTCGAGGGTTGATCAGGCCGGCGCGCAACAAGGTGCGCGGCAGATAAGTTCGTTGTGCTTCAGATGACCTTTTCGGCGCGCAGCGCCGCGATGGCATCCTTGTCGTAGCCGAGCTCGGCCAGCACCTCGTCGGTGTGCTCGCCGAGGAGCGGCGAGCGCGTCACGTCCGACGGGCTGTCCGACATCTTGATCGGGTTGCCGACGCTCAAGTACTTGCCGCGCGTCGGATGGTCGACCTCGACGACCGTGCCGGTCTTGCGCAGCGACGGCTCCTCGGCCAGTTCCTTCATCGACAGGATCGGGCCGCACGGGATGTCGTGCTTGTTGAGGATGTCCATCGCCTCGAACTTGGTCTTGGTCATCGTCCACTTCTCGATCTCGCCGAAGATCTCCATCAGGTGCGGCAGCCGCGCCTTCGGCGACGCGTAGCGCGGATCGGTGAGCCATTCCTCGCGGCCGATCACCTTGCAGATGTCCGCCCATACCGGCGCCTGCGTGATGAAGTAGATGTACGCGTTGGGGTCGGTTTCCCAGCCCTTGCACTTCAGGATCCAGCCCGGCTGGCCGCCGCCGGACGCGTTGCCGGCGCGCGGCACCGCGTCGCCGAACTTGCCGTTGGGAAACTGCGGGTACTCTTCCATGATCTTCGTGCGCGCGAGGCGCTGCTGGTCGCGCAGCTTGACGCGGCAGAGATTCAATACGCCGTCCTGCATGGCGGCCAGCACCTTCTGGCCGCGCCCGGTCGTCTTGCGCTGGTAGAGCGCGGCGACGATGCCGAGCGCGAGATGCAATCCCGTGCCCGAATCGCCGATCTGCGCGGCAGTGACGAGCGGCGGGCCGTCGTCGAAGCCAGTCGTGGATGCCGACCCGCCGGCGCACTGCGCGACGTTCTCGTACACCTTGCAATCCTCGTACGGGCCCGGCCCGAAGCCCTTGACCGACGCGACGATCATCCGTGGATTGAGCTCCTGGATGCGCTCCCACGTGAATCCCATCCGGTCGAGCGCGCCCGGCGCGAAGTTCTCGACCAGCACGTCGCACTTCTTGACCAATGCCTCGAGGATCGCCTTGCCCTTGGGATTCTTCGCGTCGACGGTGATCGAGCGCTTGTTGTGATTGAGCATCGTGAAATACAGGCTGTCCACGCCCGGGATGTCGCGCAGCTGCCCGCGCGTGATGTCACCCTCGCCGGCGCGCTCGACCTTCACCACGTCGGCGCCCATCCAGGCGAGCAGCTGCGTGCAGGTCGGACCCGATTGCACGTGAGTGAAGTCCAGGATGCGGACGCCGTCCAAAGCTTTACCCATTACATTCCCCTATACATTGCCGTGTTGGAGCGTCGTCGGACGAGCGACGTCGCATAGATCATCATCGTGGGCGCGGCGACGCTCAACTCGGCGGGGCACCAGGTCGCGCCCGTCGAGTTACTGCGTCCGCGTGACATCATGGTTTCTTTTTCGCGCTGGGATTGAGACTTGTTATGCGGCCGCTTTCCGTGCCGCCGCCTTCGTCGATCACCGCGTTGATGAGCGTGGGTCGGCGCGAGCGGATCGCCTCTTCCATGGCGCTGCGAAGCTCATCCGGCGTCCTGACATGGGCGCCGACGCCGCCCCACGCCTCCATCATCTTGTCGTAGCGGGCATCCTTGACGAACACCAGCGGCGAAGGATCCGGGCCGCCCGTGGGATTCTTCTCGTCGCCACGGTAGACGCCGTTGTTGTTCATGATGACGATGCACACGGGCAGGTTGTAGCGGCAGATCGTCTCAGTCTCCATGCCGGAGAAGCCGAAGGCGCTGTCGCCCTCCACCGCGATCACCTGCTGGCCGGTCACCACGGCGGCGGCCACGCTGTAGCCCATGCCCACCCCCATGATTCCCCACGTGCCGACGTCGATCCGCTTGCGCGGCTTGTACATGTCCACGATGCTGCGCGTGAAGTCGAGGGCGTTCGCACCCTCGTTGACGAGCATCGCGTCGGGATTCGCCTTGACGATGTCGCGCACCACGTTGAGCGCGCTCTGGAAGCTCATCGGCGACGGGTTCTTCGCGAGCGTCTCGGCCATCTTCGCGACGTTCTTCGTCTTGCGCTCGTTGATGGCGCCGGTCCATTCCGCCGGCGGCTTCGGCCAGTTCGGGCCGAGCGCGCCCAGCAGCGCCGCCACGCAGGAGCCGATGTCGCCGACCACGGGCGCATCGATGCGCACGTTGCTGTCCGCTTCCTGCGGCGAGATGTCGATCTGCACGAACTTCTGGCCGCCCCACGCCTTGGAGGTAGCCCCGCCCCACGTCTTGCCCTTGCCCTGCGACAGCAGCCAGTTGAGGCGCGCGCCGATCAGCATCACGACGTCGGCCTCGGGCAGCACGTACGAGCGCGCTGCCGAGGCGGACTGCTCGTGCGTGTCCGGCAGGAGGCCCTTGGCCATCGACATCGGCAGATAGGGAATGCCCGTCTTCTCGACGAGCGCACGGATGTCGGCATCGGCCTGCGCGTAGGCTGCGCCCTTGCCGAGGATGATGAGCGGCTTTTTCGCGGTCTTCAGCAGATCCACCGCGCGCTGCACCGCCTCCGGCGCGGGAATCTGCCGGGGCGCCGCATCCACGACCTTGATGAGCGAGTTCTTGCCGGCGGCCGCGTCCATCGCCTGCGGAAAGAGCTTCGCCGGCAGGTCGAGGTACACGCCGCCGGGACGGCCGGACAAGGCGGCACGGATGGCACGCGCGACGCCCACGCCGATGTCCTCGGCGTGCAGCACGCGGAACGCGGCCTTGCACAGCGGCTTGGCGATCGCGAGCTGGTCCATTTCCTCGTAGTCGCCCTGCTGCAGATCGACGATCTCGCGCTCCGAGGAGCCGCTGATGAGAATCATCGGGAAGCAGTTGACCGTCGCGTGCGTGAGCGCGGTGACGCCGTTGAGGAAGCCGGGCGCGGACACGGTCAGGCAGATGCCGGGCTTCTGGGTGAGGAAGCCGGCGATGGATGCCGCATACCCCGCGTTCTGCTCGTGCCGGAACGAGATCACGCGCAATCCCGCCCTTTGCATGCGCCGCGTGAGGTCGGTGATCGGAATGCCGGGCAGCCCGAAGATCGTGTCGATGCCGTTCAGTTTCAGCGCGTCGATGACGAGCTGGAAGCCGTCGGTTTCCTGCGCCTGGCGATTGATCTCGCTGTTGGCAGCGCTAGGCGCGACTTCGGCGGTGGCCGCCGCGGGTTTCGGAACGGATTTGGCGGCGACGTCTTCCATGGTTTCCTCCGGAATCGACACTGGGAATGGCTTCGGGCGGGACCGCACGAGCGGCTTGCCGGGACCCGTCCGACGAGGAACGCCAGGGGTCGACAGCAGCCGGTTTTGCAAATATATTGCATAACGTATTTGGTATACCAGCACAAGTCAAGGGTGTGGGACCTCTATGATTCGGCACCCCGGATTGTTGCGCTGCAACATAAGAACCGGGCTGGCGGCGGCGCGCCGGGTCCGGCCCCGCGGCCATCGCGCATCTAAGGTCCAAGCGCGGCGGCGCCTTCCGGAAAGGATTGGCGATGAACGTTGAATCCGATGTGACCGTCGAAGCGGCACCGCCGCTCGCGCTGCCCAAGCTCGCCAGCAACGTGAGCTTCCGCGATCAGGCCTACGCGGCACTGAAGCAGGCGATCATGGACGCCGACATCTACGGCAGCGCCGAAGAGATCCGGCTCGACGAGCGCCAGCTCTCGGAAGCGCTCGGCGTCTCCCGCACGCCCATCCGCGAGGCGATGACGCGCCTCGAGCAGAAGGGGCTGCTCCGCACGGTCCCCCGGCGTGGCATCTTCATCGTGCGCAAGACCAAGCGCGAGATCATCGAGATGATCGAGATGTGGGCGGCGCTGGAGAGCATGGCGGCGCGGCTCGCCACGCTGAACGCGTCGGACGCCGAGATCGCCTCGCTGCGCCACATGTTCGACACCTTCCGGAGCGAGAATCCGGCGAAGCACATCGACGAGTACTCGGATGCGAACATCGCCTTCCACCAGGCGATCATCCGGCTGTCGGGCTCGCAGCTGATGAACAAGGCGATCGAGACGCTCTTCATCCACGTCCGGGCGATCCGCAAGCGCACGATCTCGCAGAAGGACCGCGCCGCCCGTTCGATCGTCGAGCACATGAACATCATCGAAGCGCTCGAGCGCCGCGACACCGAGCTCGCCGAGAGGCTGGTGCGCGAGCACTCGCTCGGCCTCGCGGCGCACGTGGAAAAGTATTGCGACTTTCTCGATTGAGCGATCCGGGGCGGCGCGAGCGTCCCGCGGACGGCGCGGCTTCGGGCGCGGGCGTCCCCGACAAAATGGAATCCGCATGGCGCAGCAATCGATAGTCGACGTCTCGAAGCTCCGGCGCAGCCGGACGGTGCGCACGCAGCCGAAGGGGCGCGCCGTGGACGCGCAGGCGCAAGCCGACGTGCAGGCGCTGCTGGGCGACGCGCCGCGGCGGCGTGATCTGCTGATCGAGTTCCTGCACCGGATCCAGGATCGCCACGGCCACATCTCCGCCGCGCACATCGTCGCGCTCGCGCAGGAGATGCGTCTTGCGACGACGGAGGTCTACGAGGTCGCGACGTTTTACCATCACTTCGACGTCGTGAAGGAAGGCGAGACGCCGCCACCGGCGATCACGGTGCGCGTCTGCGAGACGCTGTCGTGCCAGTTGGCCGGCGCCGACGCGCTGCGCGCCGCCGCCGCGAAAGCCTGCGGCCCGGACGTGCGGGTCATCGGCGCACCCTGCATCGGCCGCTGCGAGCACGCGCCGGCGGCGGTCGTCGGGCGCAATCCGGTCGACCACGCGACGGCCGGGGCGATCGCCGCGGCCGTGGCGGCGGGACAGGTCGAGCCCGCGATTCCCTCGCATATCGATTACACGGCCTATCGGAAGCACGACGGGTATCGCGTGCTCGCGTCGTGCATCGCAGGCGGACGCGACGTCGAGGCCGTGATCAAGTCGCTCGAAGATTCCGGGTTGCGCGGCCTGGGCGGAGCCGGCTTTCCCGCAGGGCGCAAGTGGCGGATCGTCCGCGCCGAGCCCGCGCCGCGTCTGCTGGCCGTCAACATCGACGAAGGCGAGCCCGGCACGTTCAAGGACCGCCACTACCTCGAGCGCGACCCGCACCGCTTCCTCGAAGGCACGCTGATCGCCGCGTGGGCGGTGGGCATCGACGACGTTTACATCTATCTGCGCGACGAGTACGCCGCCAGCCGCGCGATCCTCGAGAAGGCGATCGCCGAGCTCGAGGCCGACCCTCCGTGCGCGCTGCCGCGGCTGCATCTGCGGCGCGGCGCCGGCGCGTACATCTGCGGGGAGGAGTCGGCGATGATCGAGTCGATCGAGGGCAAGCGCGGGATGCCGCGGCTGCGGCCGCCCTACGTCGCGCAGGTGGGCCTCTTCGGACGGCCGACGCTCGAGCACAACATGGAGACACTCTACTGGGTGCGCGTGATCCTGGAGAAGGGCGCCGAGGCGTTCTCGGGGCACGGCCGCCACGGCCGCAAGGGCCTGCGCTCGTTCTCGGTGTCGGGCCGCGTCGCGAAGCCGGGCGTCCATCTCGCCCCCGCGGGCATCACGGTGCGCGAACTCATCGACGAGCACTGCGGCGGCATGCTTCCGGGACACGAGTTCTACGGGTACCTTCCGGGAGGCGCATCAGGCGGCATCCTGCCGGCGTCGCTTGGCGATATCCCACTCGACTTCGACACGCTGCAGCCTTACGGCTGCTTCATCGGATCGGCGGCCATCATCGTGCTGTCGCAGCACGACCGCGCGCGCGACGCGGCGCTGAACCTCATGCAATTCTTCGCCGACGAATCCTGCGGCCAGTGCACGCCCTGCCGTGTGGGCACTGAGAAGGCCGTCGGCCTGCTCGCGAAGCCGGCGTGGAACGTTCCGCTGCTGAACGAGCTCTCACAGGCGATGACCGACGCGTCGATCTGCGGCCTGGGCCAGGCGGCAGCGAACCCCGTGGCGTCGGTGATCAAGTATTTTCCGGACGAGCTCGAATGAGCGAGGCGGGCAAAGCCCAGGCCCGAAGGGCGCGTCGCCGAGCGATTGAGCGCGGCCGACAACTCGCCGCTCCCGCATGCATGGACTGTGCGGAAGGCCGCGAAATAGCCATGGCCAACGACGCGGTCGTTTCCATGCGAGAGCACCACGAGGAGGCCGCCCCATGAGCGTCCCATTGGAAGCCCCGCAGGACGTCGGCACCGTCCGCTTCACGCTGGACGGCCGCGAAGTGTCGGCGGCGACGGGCGAGACGATTCTCGAGGCGGCGTCGCGGCACGGCATCGAGATCCCGCATCTCTGCTATACGCCGGGGATGCGCCCGGACGGCAACTGCCGCGCCTGCGTCGTCGAGATCAAGGGCGAGCGCGTGCTGGCACCGTCGTGCTGCCGCGCGCCAGTCGGCCGGCATGGACGTGCAGAGCGCGAGCAGCCGCGCACGCCTCGCGCAGAAGGTCGTCGTCGAGATGCTGGTGTCCGACGTGCCGGAGCGCGTCTACAAGCCCGACTCGGAGCTGGAGCAGTGGCGGCGCTGGCTCGGCATCGGCAAGCCGCGCTTCGCGCCGCGCGCGCAGCCCGCGCCCGACGTCTCGCATCCCGCGATGGCGGTCAACCTCGATGCCTGCATCCAGTGCACGCGCTGCGTGCGCGCCTGCCGCGAGGTGCAGGTCAACGACGTGATCGGCTACGCGTTTCGCGGCGCGCACTCGAAGATCGTGTTCGACCTCGACGATCCGATGGGGGCGTCGACGTGCGTCGCGTGCGGCGAGTGCGTGCAGGCCTGTCCCGACCGGCGCGCTGGCGCCGGCCCACGATGCATACGTCGTCGCGACGGACCGGACGGTCGATTCCGTGTGTCCGTACTGCGGCGTCGGCTGCCAGCTCACCTACCACGTGAAGGACAACGCGATCGTCCGCGTCACCGGCAAAGACGGGCCGGCGAATCACGACCGGCTGTGCGTCAAGGGCCGCTTCGGCTTCGACTACGTCTCGCACCCGCAGCGGCTCACGAAGCCGCTGATCAGGAAGCCGGGATTTCCCAAGACAGGCGACTTCACCGCTGACCCCGCCAACCCGCTGTCGGTATTCCGCGAGGCGAGCTGGGACGAAGCGCTGGATCTCGCGGGCGGCACGCTCGCGCGGATTCGCGACCAGCACGGACCGCACGCCCTGGCAGGGTTCGGCTCGGCGAAATGCTCGAACGAGGAGGCGTATCTCTTCCAGAAGCTCGTGCGCACGGGTTTTGGCTCGAACAACGTCGACCATTGCACGCGACTCTGCCATGCGTCGAGCGTGGCGGCGCTGCTCGAGGGCATCGGCTCGGGCGCGGTGTCGAATCCGGTGATGGACGTCATGCAGGCCGAAGTCGTGCTGCTGATCGGCGCCAACCCGGTCGTCAACCATCCGGTCGCCGCGACGTGGATCAAGAACGCGGTGAAGCGCGGCACGAAGCTCATTCTCGCCGACCCGCGTCGCTCCGAGCTCGCGCGCCACGCGGAGCACTATCTGCAGTTCAAGCCCGACACCGACGTGGCGTTCCTGAACGCGATGATGTTCACGATCATCGACGAAGGTTTGGTCGCGCAGTCGTTCATCGACGATCGCACCAGCGGCTTCGAGGAGCTCAAGAAGAACGTCGCGGGCCACAGTCCCGAGGCGATGGCGCCCGTCTGCGGCATCCCGGCCGACACGATCCGCGCGGTCGCGCGCCGCTTCGCTTCGTCGCGCGCATCGATGATCCTGTGGGGGATGGGGATCTCCCAGCACACGCACGGCACTGACAACGCACGCTGCCTCATCGCGCTGTCGATGCTGACCGGACAGGTCGGGCGGCCGGGTACCGGCCTCCATCCGCTGCGCGGCCAGAACAACGTGCAGGGGGCCTCAGACGTCGGCCTCATCCCGATGATGTATCCGGACTACCGCCGCGTCGACAACGCCGAACGCGCAGCAGCGGTTCGAGGCGTTGTGGGGCGTTGCACTCGACCCGAAGGCGGGGCTCACCGTCGTCGAGATCATGAGCGCGGCCAGCGCGGGCGCGATCCGCGGTATGTACGTGATGGGCGAGAACCCGGCGATGTCGGATCCGGACGTCCACCACGCGCGCGAGGCGCTGGCGAAGCTCGAGATGCTCGTCGTGCAGGACATTTTCCTGACCGAGACCTGCTATCTCGCCGACGTGATCCTTCCCGCCACCGCCTTTCCGGAAAAGTCCGGGACGTTCACGAACACCGATCGAACCGTGCAGCTCGGCCGCCAGGCGCTCTCCCCGCCGGGAGACGCGCGGCAGGATCTCGACATCGTCGTCGCGATGGCCAAGCGGCTCGGTCTCGACTGGAACTACGCGCATCCGCGCGACGTGTTCGTCGAGATGCGCCAGGCGATGCCGTCGATCGCCGGCATCACGTGGGAGCGGCTCGAGCGCGAGCATGCGGTCACCTATCCGTGCGAGCACGAAGGCGACCCCGGCGAGCGCGTCGTGTTCACGCACGATTTTCCGACACCGAGCGGGCGCGCGCGCCTGGTCCCCGCGCAGGTGACCTACGCGGCCGAGCGGCCCGACGCCGAGTATCCGTTCGTGCTGATCACCGGGCGGCAGCTCGAGCACTGGCACACAGGCAGCATGACCCGCCGCACCGAAGTGCTCGATGCGATCGAGCCGGGACCCGTGGTGTCGCTGCATCCGCAGGACCTCGCGGCGCTGGGTGTGGCCGCCGGCGGGGCCGTCACGGTCGAGTCGCGGCGCGGCAGCATCACGCTCTCCGCTCGCGCCGACGACGGCACGCCGCGCGGCGCGGTGTTCATTCCGTTCTGCTATTACGAGGCGGCGGCGAATCTGCTGACCAATCCCGCGCTCGATCCGTTTGGCAAGATTCCAGAGTTCAAGTATTGCGCCGTGCGCGTCACCGCCGGCGGTGACGCGAGGCATGTGCGGGGTTACGGCGCCGAGCCGGCGCGGGCGCACGAAGGCGCGTCCTCAACCTGACGCCCGAGACGCCCTCGCGCCTGAGGCAGAGGCTGAACGGAGCCAAGCGCAGCGCCCCGGCTTGCCGGGGATCGAGGGCCGTCGCACGGGACGCGAACCCGCTACCTGCCCCTGATCTTCGCGATCACCAGTGCAATGAGCGGCCAGAACAATATGGCTATGCTGAGCGCCGTGATGCCGCCGACCAGCCCGTTCGACCAGAAGACCGACAGGTGACCCTGCGAGCCGATCATCGCCTGGCGGAACGAGGTCTCGGCGCGACCGCCCAGAACGATCGCGAGCACCATTGGCGCCAGCGGATAGCCGAGCTTCTTGAACAGGTATCCGATGACGCCGAACATCACCATGAAGATGAGGTCGGCAGGCGCATTGGAGAGCGTGTAGGAGCCGATTGCGCACACCACGATGATGATCGGGGCAATGATCGAGAACGGGATGCGCATGATCGAGGCCCAGAACGGCACCGTCGACAGGACGATCGCGAGGCCGACGAGATTGCCGAGATAGATCGAGGCGATCAGGCCCCAGACGAAGTCCTTCTGCTCGACGAACAGCAGCGGGCCCGGCTGCAAGCCCCAGATGAGCAGGCCGCCGAGCAGCACCGCGGCGGTCGGCGAACCCGGGATGCCGAGCGTGAGCATCGGCAATAGCGCGCTGGTGCCGGCGGCATGCGCGGCGGTCTCCGGCGCCACCACGCCTTCCAGCTGACCGGTGCCGAATTTGTCGCCGTTCTTCGAGAAACGCTTGGCGAGGCCGTAGCTCATGAACGAGGCCGGGGTCGCGCCACCAGGCGTGACGCCCAGCCAGATGCCGACCACGGTCCCGCGCAGGATGGTGACCCAGTATTGCGGCAGCTTCTTCCAGGTCTGCCACACCACGAACGGGTTGATCTTGGCGCTGAGGCCCTCGAAGTGCAGCCCCTTCTCGATGGTCACCAGGATCTCGCCGATGCCGAACAGGCCGATGACCGCGATCAGAAAGTGGAACCCGGTGAGCAGCGTCTCCGTGCCGAAGGTCAGCCGCACGCCCCCGGTCACCTCGTCGGTACCGACCGCAGCGAAGGCGAACCCGAGCATCATCGCCGAGACGACCTTGAACGGGTGCTGCCGGCCCATGCCAACGAAGCTGCAGAACGTCAGCAGGTAGACCGAGAAATATTCCGGCGGGCCGAAATCGAGTGCGAAATTGGCGACGATCGGCGCCAGGAAGGTGAGCACGAGGGTCGCGATCAGCGCGCCGATGAAGGACGAGGTGAGTGAAGCCGTGAGCGCTTCGCCGGCACGACCCTGCTTGGCGAGCGGATGGCCGTCGAAGGTCGTCGCGACCGACCATGGCTCGCCCGGGATGTTGAACAGGATGGCGCTGATGCAGCCGCCGAACAGGGCGCCCCAGTAGATCGCCGCCAGCATGATGATGGCGGTGGTTTTGGGCATCGCGAAGGTAAGCGGCAGCAGGATCGCGATGCCGTTGGCTCCGCCGACGCCTGGCAGAAAGCCGAGCAGGACGCCGAACAGAATGCCGACCACCATGTAGCCCACGTTGATGGGCGTCAGCAGCACCTCGAAGCCGTGCATCAGAGAAAAGAACGCGTCCATCTTAGTAGCCCAGCCAGGCTTCGAAAGGCCCCTTCGGCAGCGGCACCAGGAACCAGACTTCGAACACGAGGAACAGCGCCACCGGGACCAGGATTGCGACCGGCAGCGTCTTGTAAATCGAGTAGCGGCCGTGCCAGATCATGAAAAAGCCGATGAACAGGACGGTCGAGATGTAGATCCCGATGTAGATCGACAGGACCACGAACACGATCATCGGGACGACCACCTGGAGAATTGTCTTCAGCCCGGCGCGAGATACGAAGCTGGCACGCTCCTCGAGGCGGCGCGACAGCAGGCTCTGGACCAGGGTGACGCCGCTCGCGGCGAACAAGAGCACCGCGACGTAGAACGGGAAATAGCCGGAATCCGGTCCGACGTCCTTGGCCCAGCCGGCCCCGAGGCGATAGCTGCTGATCATGACCACCGTCGCGACCGCTATCAGCGCCACGGCCACCGCGATATTCATGGTGCGGTAGGAAACGACGCCGGCCGCGGGTGTGTCGTCGGTGGAGGGATCTGCCATTTCGGGAGACTCGCGCTGGTCCGGACCAGGCCCTTCCGGGGGCGTGGCGTTCATGGGCGTATGAGGACAGGCGAATTGCGGGAGCGCGCGATTGCGCCGGCGCCCCCGCAGCCGCAGAAGCTATTTCTGCAGGAAGCCGGCCTTTTCCATCAGCTGCTGGTGCTGGGCAGCCGCATCGGTCAGCCACTTGTTGAACTCGGCGCCGGTCATGAAGCTCTGGTTGAACGCGCCCTTTGCCATGTAGTCCTTCCATTCCGGCGTCTCGCGCACCTTCTTGAGCAGGCCCACGTAGTAATCGACCGCTTCCTTCGGGACGTCGGGCGCCGTCATGATTCCGCGCAGCATGAGGTATTCGATGTCGAGTCCCTGGGACTTGCACGTGGGAACGTTCTGCCACGACATGTCGCTCGTGACCTTTTCGGGGTAGGGCATCGAAGTCGAGTCGAAGACGCAGAGCGGGCGCACGGTGCCCGCGCGCCAATGTGCCACGCATTCGATCGGATTGTTGACGGTCGAATCGATGTGCCCGCCGACCAGCTGGGTGCAGACCTCGCCGCCGCCCTTGTAGGGCACGTAGGTGAACTTCGCGCCCGTCTTCTGCTCGATCGCGGCGGTGATGATCTGATCCTCCTGCCTGGAGCCGGTGCCGCCCATCTTCATGGTGCCGCCCGCTTTCTTGACGGCGTCGATATACGCGGTGGGCGTCTTGTAGTCGGTCTTTGCGTTCACCCACAGCACGAATTCGTCGAGCGCCATCATAGCGACCGGGGTGTAGTCCTTCCAGGAGAAGGGCGACCCGGTCGCGAGCGGCGTCGTAAACAGATTGGACAGCGTGATGATGAGCTTGTGCGGATCGCCCTTCGCGTTCTTCACGTAAAGGAAGCCCTCGGCGCCGGAGCCGCCGGCCTTGCTGATGACCACCATCGAGCTCGGCATCAGGTTGTGCTTCTGGACGATGCCCTGGATCAACTGCGCCATCTGGCCGGCGCCGCCGCCAATACCTGCCGGAACGATCAACTCAACGGTTTTTGTCGGCTCCCAGCCGGCGGCCTGGGCCACTCCACTCAACGCGAATGCCGCGACCGCGGCTAGCGCGATGCGTGCCTTGCGATGCGACGAGGTTTGACGCGCGGTTCGCGGGGTGCGACCGCCGGATTCGAGCGAAAACGGGGTGCCGCGCGCGGCGGCGATCAGGTTTGCCATGTCACTCCTCCAAGCCGAGACCAGCGTTGATTTCGCGCGACACCGCGCGTCAGTCGCGCGGCGTGCACCTCGTTCCAGCGAGGCTTCGGCATGTTACAGCCAATTGCGGATCCTTGCAGCAAGGGGCGCGGGGCCTCCCGCCGGGTTCCACGCGGCTTATGTCGGGCGGGCAGCGGCCTGTTGCGATGCGACACGCCCGCCGGAATCGTCGCGTTGCGCCGGCCGGGAAGACGCACGGGGAACGCCGCGCGCACATTCGGTCGAGCCCGGGCACTCGTCGGCGCGCTGCCGGGTCGCGGTGGCGCAGCGGGTATCATGAATTCCCGCGGGGCCGCCACGAAGCGCGCCGCGGCGCACCATGCGTTCACGACGCTCTTCGGGAAATCGTTGACATGTGCAGCACCGCCACGCGTGCGACGGCTACGATGCCCTTGGCGTCCCTCACGCCCGCGCTGCGCATTGCGGCGATCGCCGATCCGGGCAGCGTCACGGTGGTCGACGCGACTCTTTCCTCCCCGCGGCCTTCGCCGCATCTCGCGCGATGGGGGATCGACGCGCAGGACGACGACGGGATCGTCGTCGCGCGCGCGACGATCGCGGGCGCATCCGCGCTCATCGCCGCGCAGGACGAGCGCTTCCTCGGCGGCAGCGCCGGCGCCAATCATGCGGATGTGCTGCGCCGGCTGTTCGAGATCGCTCTCGTCGAGCGGCCTGCGGCGGTCGTGCTGCTGTGCGCGACTGGAGGCGTGCGTCTCCACGAGGCAAATCCGGCGGAGCTCGCCCTCGCCCGCGCACTGCGCGCGCTGCTCGACCTCCGCGCGATTGGCGTACGCGTGCTCTCGATCGGCGTCGGCGATGTCTTCGGCGGTGGCGCAGTGCTGGCCTGCGCCGCCGAACGGATCGCGCTGATTCCACAAGCGCGGCTTGGCGTCTCCGGACCCGGGCTCATCGAGCTCGCGCACGGAAAAGGCGAGCTCGACGCAGGCGACCGCGCTGCAGTCGACGCGATTTTCGGCGCGAGGGCGCGTGCCGATGCGGGTCAGGTCGAGCTCATCGACGACGATGCCGCCGCCGCCCGCCGCTGGATCGCTCTCGGCGGGTCGAGTCACGCCCCTTTCGTCATGCGCATCCGCGCCGCGCAGCAGAATCTGGCGGCGCGCCTCGCGGCGGCGCGGGAGTGCGCGGTCGTGCGCACCCGATTCGGGGCCGTCATCGCGCCCGCGCCGGTCATGCCGATTCCGCGCGGGATGGCGCCGTTCTACGCCGATCTCGTGCCCGTCGACGGCACCGGCTGGCTCTGGCGAATGCCGGAGTACCCGATCTGGTTCACCCGCGCGGTCGGCCTCGGATACGTCGGGCCGATGGAGACGCACACGCTCGACGCGGCGTTGCTTGCGCATCTCGCCGACAGCTCAGACCGGGAGCGCGCGACGCTCTTCGTGATCGGCGATTCGTCCGGTCACGAGGCGACGCGCAGCGCCGAGGCTCTGTGCGTCGCGCAGTTCCTCGCGCATCACGCCGGAGTCCTGGCGCTGCTGCGCTTGCAGGGCATTCGCGTGATCGGTCTTCTCACCGGCGCGGGCCGCGGCGCCGCGTTCTTCGCCAGCGCGCTGCAGGGCACGAAGGTCTACGCGCTCGCGTCGGCGCGCGTGATCGCGATGGAGCCCGCGGCGATCGCGCGCGTGACCGGCCTCGACGCGTCGAGGCTCGCCGATTTGATCGAGAGCGATCCGCTGCTCGGCGCGCCCGTCCGGCATTTCGCCGCGTGGGGCGGCTTCGACGCGGTACTCCCCGATCTTGCGCGCGGGCAGCTGCTCGCACTCGCCGCCCGTTGATCAGACGGGCGGCGTTTGCCGCCCGGCCTTTCCGCGCGGAGCTGCAGCGGTCCACAGTCGAGCCAGTGCTTCGGCGCGATCCGCGAGCAGCGCTGCCGCGCCGGCCATGCAGTCGTCGCGCGACGCAGGTCCTGCCGGAAGCGCGAAGCATCCCGAAAAGTGACGGTCGAGCTCGCGAAGCGCCGCAGCGTCGATCGCGCCCGACAACAGCGTGACCGGCACGGAGGCCGCCTTTGCTTTTTCCGCGACGACGAACGGTGCCTTGCGCAACAGCGTCTGCGCATCGGTGCGGCCCTCGCCGGTGATCGCCCAATCGGCGCCCGCGAGTGCGCGGTCGAGGCCGACGATTTCCGCGACCACTTCGGCGCCCGAGCGTAATCTGCCGCCGGCCAGTTGCAGGGCGAATCCGAGTCCGCCCGCCGCGCCCGCGCCGGGCTTCGCGGACGCGTCGCGCCCGAGCGCGCGCTCGATCATCGCGGCGTAACGCGCGAGCGTCGCATCGATCCGCGCGATGTCGGCTTCGCGCACGCCTTTTTGCGGGCCGAAGATCGCGGTGGCACCGCGTTTCCCGCACAGCGGGTTGTCGACGTCGGACATGATCGTGATGTCCGATTGCGCGAGCCGCGGATCAATGCCCGCCGCGTCGATCCGCGCAAGCGTGTCCATGCCCGCCGGCGTGGGCGCGATGTCGGCGCCGTCCGCATCGAGGAAGCGCACGCCGAGGGCCGCGAGCGTGCCGGCGCCGCCGTCATTGGTGCTGCTGCCGCCGAGCCCGACCATGAATCGCCGGATCCCTTGACCGAGCAGTGCCCGAACCATCTCACCCACGCCGCGTGTCGTGCGCTGTCCGACTTCGATTGACGTGCCCTCGGCATCGACCAGCGCGACGATCTGCGCGATCTCGATGATCGCGGTGCGTCCTTCCTGCGCATCGACGATGCCAAAGGCCGACTTGCGGACGGCGCCGCTCGCGCCGGAGACTTGACACTCGCCGCGCGCTCCGCCGCGCGCAAGGATCGCGTCAAGTGTGCCGTCGCCTCCGTCCGCCATCGGGCACGCGCGAATTTCCGCATCGGGCCACACGCGGCGAAGTCCTCGCTCGACCGCCGCGGCGACCGCGGGCGCGGCAAGAGAGCCCTTGAACTTGTCGGGCGCGACGACGATTACCGGTGAGGGCATGGCATCCGTCCGGCTCGGAAGAAGTCAATCACGATCATCGTCCTCGCCGCGCGTCGCGCGGACGAGCCGGTCGCGCACGGCGAGCCACGCCTCGTCCTCCGGCGGCGCCTCGATCAGGATCACATCGGCATTGGCGGCGTCGAGCGTGCGCAGATTCGAGTAGAGATCGTGCGCGTAGGCAGCGGCGCCCGCGGGCGCCGCGATCCACGCGCCGGCGAAATCCTCCGGACGCCGTGCCGTGCGCGCGAGCACCGCGACGTCCTCGTCGCGATCGGTGAGCTGATCGATCTCGGCGTGCAGCGCGCCGGCGGCGGTCAGCATCGCCGCCGTCTTCGGCGCGTAATGCGCGGGCAGCGTGCCCGGCGCGCGCGGCGCCGACCGATCGGGCGCGCGCGGGGACATCCCCAGGACACGGGCGAGCTCGCGCTCGCCGATCGCGCCGGGGCGCAGCAGCGTGGGCGTCGGCCCGGTCAGCGCCACGATCGTCGATTCGATGCCGACGTCGGACGCGCCTCCGTCGAGGATCAGCGAAACGGCTGCGCCGAGATCGCCGGCCACGTGCGCGGCGTGCGTCGGCGAGATCCGCCCGAAGCGATTGGCCGACGGTGCGGCGATGCCGCCGCCGAACGCGGCGAGGAGCTCATGCGCAACCGGATGCGACGGAACGCGCACGCCAATGCTGTCCTGTCCGCCGGTCACGGCGTCGTGGACGCCCGCCGCGCGCGGCAGGATGAGCGTCAGCGGGCCCGGCCAGAACGCGTCGGCGAGCCGCCGGGCGGCATCGGGGAATGCGGAGGCCCAGCGCTCGAGGTGCGAGGCGTCGGGCAGATGCACGATCACCGGATGGTCGGCGGGCCGGCCCTTGGCCGCGAAGATCTTGCGCACCGCCTGCGCGTTGGCGGCATCGGCGCCGAGCCCATAGACCGTTTCGGTCGGAAATGCGACCAGCTCACCGGCGCGAAGCAGCGTTGACGCACGCTCGATCGCCTCGCGCGTGGGCGCCACGATGGCCGACGTCATGCGTCGCGCGCCCCGGACATCGACGCGCGTGCCGCCGCGGCCCCGACGGCGGAAGGGTCACCCTCCGCGCGGGGCGCGGTGTCGCTTCTGTTAAAATTACAGCTTTTGCGCAACAAGCGCGCATCATCACGGCCACCTGCGGACGCAGGCGCGCCGTCGTGGTGACAGGGAGCGGCAATGAGTGATTTTCTGTTCACGTCGGAATCGGTGTCGGAGGGCCATCCGGACAAGGTCGCGGATCAGATCTCAGACGCGGTGCTCGACGCGATTCTAGAGCAAGATCCGGTCGGCCGCGTGGCCGCGGAGACGCTCGTCTCGACCGGACTCGTCGTGATGAGCGGCGAGATCACGACCGCCGTCAAGCACGACTTCGCGCGCATCGCCCGCGAGACGATCCGAAGGATCGGCTATAACGACCCGGAGCTTCGCTTCGACGCGGACGGCTGTGCCGTGATGGTCTGCTATGGCCGCCAGTCGCCCGACATCGCCCGCGGCGTCGATCACGCGTCGGACGAGTACCTCAACCAGGGTGCCGGCGATCAGGGCCTGATGTTCGGCTACGCGTGTGACGAGACGGCGGCGCTGATGCCGTTCCCAATCTACTACGCGCACCGGCTGGTGCAGCGGCAGAGCGAAGTGCGCAAGGACGGGCGGCTGCCGTGGCTGCGCCCTGACGCGAAGTCGCAGGTCACCGTCCGCTACGTCGACGGCAAGCCGGTCGGCATCGACACGGTCGTACTCTCGACGCAGCATCATCCGAGCATGAACGAGAAGCAGAAGGAGCTCACTGAGGCCGTCATCGAGCTGATCGTGAAGCCGGTGCTGCCCGCCGACATGCTTTCCGGTGTCAAGTACCTCGTCAATCCGACCGGACGCTTCGAGATCGGCGGCCCGCACGGCGACGCCGGCCTCACCGGCCGCAAGATCATCGTCGACACCTACGGCGGAGCCGCGCCGCACGGTGGCGGCGCGTTCTCGGGCAAGGACCCGTCGAAGGTCGACCGCTCGGCCGCCTACGCGGCGCGCTACGTCGCGAAGAACATCGTCGCGGCGGGGATCGCGACGCAGTGCCAGGTGCAGCTCTCCTATGCGATCGGCGTCGCGCACCCGATCAACGTGACCGTCTACACCGAAGGCACTGGCAAGATCGCGGACGAGAAGATCGCGGCGCTCGTGAAGGCCCACTTCGACCTGCGTCCCAAGGGCATCATCCAGATGCTGAACCTGCTGCGGCCGATCTACTGCAAGACCGCCGCCTACGGGCATTTCGGCCGCGACGAGCCCGAATTCACCTGGGAAGCGATCGACCGGGTCGACGCGCTGCGCGCCGCCGCCGGCCTCTGACCCCGCGTGTCGCGGCGATGCCCCGCACCGAGGTTGCCGGATTCGCGCGGCGTCTCGCGCCGCGATGGCAGCAGGATTGCTGGACGGGGCTCGTCGTCCGCGTGATCCCGGCGCAGGAGCGTGTCGACAACGGGGTGCGCGTGCGCACGCCCGACCATTACCTCGGCGCGGCGTGGCCGCCTGCGGCGGCCGAGCCGCCGCGCTGGCCCGAAGTCGTCGTCATCGGATCGCCGTCGGCGGAGAACGCGCTGGCCGAGCTGTTCGTCCATCTGCCGGCCGACGCGCGTGTCTTTCTCGCCGGGATCGACGACGTCGATGCGGCGCTCGCCGCGCGCATCCTGCTCGCCGCGGACCGCAACCTGGAGCGCTATCAGCGCGACGCGCTCGACGCCTTCATCGCCGCCGAGCGCGCCCGCGTCGATGCGGCGATCGTCTCGAGGTATACGGACCGCGACCCCGCGTTCCTGCGCTTTCGCGATCGCCTGCTCGAGCGCTGAGTGCCGGACGCACCGTCGTCGCTCGAAAGCACGCCATGCACCTCTTCGACCCCATCACGCTGCGCGGCCTCGTGCTGCCGAACCGCATCGTCGTGTCGCCGATGTGCCAATACTCGGCGAGCGAAGGTTGCGCGACCGACTGGCACCTCATCCACTGGGGTCAGCTGCTGCTCTCCGGCGCGGGGATGATGACGATCGAGGCGACGGCGGTGACGCCGGAGGGCCGGATCTCGCCGGGCTGCCTCGGCCTCTACGACGACGCGAATCTGCAGGCGCTCGGCGACCGCCTTGCGCGGGCGCGCCGGCAGGCGCCGCCGACGCCCGTGGCGCTGCAGCTCGCGCACGCGGGCCGCAAGGGCTCGTCGCAGCGGCCATGGGAGGGTGGCACGCTGATTCCGCTCTCCCGCGACGGCTGGACGCCGGTCGCGCCGTCGGCGATTCCGCACGCGCAAGGCGAAGCGCCGCCGGCGGCACTCGATGCCGCCGGTCTCGTGCGCATCCGCGACGCCTTCGTCGCCGCCGCGAAGCGCGCGGAGGCGGCCGGCATCGACGCGCTCGAATTGCATTGCGCGCATGGATATCTGCTGCACGAATTCCTGTCGCCGCTTTCAAATCGCCGCGGCGACGGCTACGGCGGCCGTTTCGAGCGGCGCATCCGGTTTCCGCTGGAGGTGTTCGACGCGGTGCGCGCCGCGTGGCCCGAAGGGCGCCCGCTGGGGGCGCGGATCTCCGCGACCGACTGGATGGACGGCGGCTGGACGATCGACGACTCGATCGCATTCGCGCGCGAGCTCAAGTCTCGCGGCTGCGACTGGATCGACGTGTCGAGTGCTGGCATCTCGCCGCTGCAGAAGATCACGGCGACCGGCCCCGGCGTTCACGTCCCCTTCGCGCGCGCGATCCGGCATGCGACCGGGATCACGACGATGGCGGTCGGCCTCATCACCGATCCGAAGCACGCCGAACGCGATCGTCGCGAACGGCGACGCCGACATGGTCGCGCTGGCGCGGGCGTTCCTGCGCGACCCGCGCTGGCCGTGGCGTGCGGCGGCGGAGCTCGACGCAACGGTCCGCGGCGTGCCGCAGTACTGGCGCGCGCTGACGAAGGAAAACGCCGGCATCTTCGGCGAGCTTCGCACCGGCCAGCGCTGAATCGCAGCGCAGATAACTATTTCTTTCTGAAGCGGAATTTACTGTATACTTAATAGTTCTTCGCGCCCGGCGCGATCACCGTCCAACCATCAGAACGAAGGGAGGCTCCCATGGCCGAACGTTCCCGCACCCGCCGCAACACCCTCGAGCGCCGCTGCCTCGGCAAGGCCTACAAGCGTCTTTTTGCAGGCTCGCAGAAGGGCATTTTCAAGATGCTCGAGAAAATCAAGAAGGCGTAAGGCGCCTTCCGCACGGCGCGATTCGCGCCGACTCCATGCCAAAGGGCCGCCATGTGCGGCCCTTTGCTTTGCGGCATCGCACGGGAGGGCCTGCGCGCGGGGCTACGCGGCAATGGCGGTAGTGCCTTGACAGGATCGCGGATCGGGCATCAGGCGACCCAGTTCCTTCCTGACGACCGCGTAGCACTCGCAAGCGCCCGTCTCCAATCCGGACCGCTCGAGCACTGAAATGTGGCCGCGGCGGTAACGAATGAGGCCGGCGCGCTGCAGCTTGCCGGCGACATCGGTAATGCTTTCGCGGCGGACGCCGAGTGCGCTGGCGACCAATTCCTGCGTCATGACCAGGTCATTCGTGGGCAGCCGATCGAGCGTCAACAACAGCCATCGGCACAGTTGCTGCTCGATCGAATGGTGCCGATTGCAGGCTGCGGTCTGCGCCATCTGCGTGATCAGTCCCTGCGTGTAGCGCAGCAAGAGGTACATGGTCGGGCCGAAACGCTGGAACTCCTTCACGAGCAATGCCGCCTTGAGCCGGAAGCCGTGCCCCGCGGTCTGCACGACAGCCGAGCTTGGCGTGGTGTTGCCACCCATGAAAAGTGAAATGCCAAGCACGCCTTCGTTGCCCACGCCTGCCATTTCCGCCGATGCGCCGGATTCCATGACATAGAGCAACGATACGATGGCGGTGGTCGGAAAATAGACGTGTTGCAACTGGCCGCCGGGTTCGTAGAGCGTCTGGCCGAGCAGCATCGGGACCAGTTCCAGATGGGGAGTGAGCCGCTCGAATTCCGCCGTCGGCAGGGCGGCGAGAATATGGTTCTGATTGGGATTATGGGGTGTTGACATGCCGAACGATCGATATCATGAGGTCCATTTCCGCGCTGCGAGCTCGACGCCGATTCCTCGGTAGCCAATGAAGCGGCAGGACCGGTCGAACATCGGCTCCCCGCTCACCTGAAATTGCTGGTGCGAGCCATCGGGATTGACGCGGCTCAGAACGAATTCCAGGAACGGCTGCCGGTCGGCAATCTTGGTCTGGAGTGCCTCCCGCTCGGCCCTGTTCCAGCCAGCCGACCCGTCATCGCTCTTGTTCCCTGCAAGGGTGCCCACCCGGACTCCGAGCATTTCCAGCACGGGACCGGATACCTTGGTGAACGTCCCGGATTCGTCCTGCTCCCAATACCAGTCGGAGGCCAATTCGGTCAGGCTGCGATAGCGCGCTTCGCTTTCGCGCAGCTCGGCGGTCCGTTCCTCGACAGTCTTTTCCAGAAGCTTGTTGTAATTCTCGAGCTGTTTGTACAACAGCCGCACCTCCAGCATGTTATGGATGCGTGTCTTGACTTCCACCAGATCGAATGGCTTGCTGATGAAGTCCTTTGCGCCGGCCTGCAGCGCGCGGAGTTTGTGACCGGGTTGGGCAGTGAGCACGATCACCGGAAGGTAACTGTCGGTCTTGTTGGTCCTGAGCCCCTCCATCACCTGGAATCCGTCCATCCCGGGCATCTGCAGGTCGAGCAGAATCAGGTCATAGCCGTTCTTGCGATGCAGCGCGCAGACCCCCTCCGGATTCATTGTTGAGGCGATGCACGTGTAGCCGGCTTCGCTCAGCAATTGTTCGAGCAGGCGGACATTGGCTTCCTGATCGTCAACAATCAGGATGCTGGCGTTGAGAATGTCGGTCGCGCTGACCATCATGCGGAATCCCCCGAAGTCGCAGCGGCCGGCGTGGCTCCCGCCGATTTGAGGGCCACGTCCAGCGTATCCATGAACTCGTTGACCTTGATCGGTTTGGTCAGATAGCGGAAGAATCCCGCATTCAGTCCCTTCGCGATGTCGCGAGGCATGGCGTTGGCGCTGAGCGCGATGACCGGGATGTGCGCGGTTGCCGGATCCTGCGCGAGTATTTTCAGCGCGGAGATACCGCTGATGCCGGGCAGATTGATGTCCATCAGGATTACGTCCGGCCGGGTGGCACGGGCAATCTCGATGCCGCGGAGGCCATCCCTGGCACTCAGCAGACGAATGTCGGGCCGGCGCGCAATGAGATCCTCGACCAGCATCAAATTGGCCGGGTTGTCCTCGACATAGAGCAGCGTGCGCAGTTGCGGATCGTCCCGAACAGGCGCCTTGAAGACTGTCGCGAGTTCGCCGGCGGCGGGCAGTGGCTCAGCGGTCAGACTCATTTCGATCCAGAACACACTGCCTTTCCCGACCGTGCTTTCCGCGCCGATGACGCCGCCCATCAACTCGACCAACCGCTTGGCTACCACCAAACCGATGCCCGTGCCTTCCTCGGCGTTCGACTCCTGACCGAGACGATTGAACGGCTGGAAGAGCTGCGTCAGTTTGTCCGGAGTCAACCCTTCGCCGGTGTCCTTGACGCAAATGCGAATGCGTCCAGGAGCGCTCGCAATGCAGTCCACGACGACCGTTCCGTCCACCTTGTTGTATTTGATCGCGTTGGAAAGCAGGTTGATGAGAACCTGCTTCACCCGCGTCCGGTCCGCTTTGACAAAGCTCGGGATTTCGATGTGCGGAAAGGTTACGCTGATGCCGCGTTTTTGCGCCTGCGGTTCTATCATGGCCTGACATTCGCGCATGACGTCGGCCAGCGATATCGGCTCGAGCGACAGCGACAGCCTGCCGGACTCGATCAACGCCAGATCGAGGATTTCGTTGATCAGGTCCAGCAGATACCACCCCGCCTGGAGAATCTGATCGATGCTTCGCTTCTGGGAGACCGTTGGCAGCGGAGTGCCGGATTCCATGAGCTGGGCAAAGCCGAGAATGGCGCTCAGCGGCGTGCGCAGCTCGTGGCTCATGCTGGAAAGAAAATCGGATTTGGCGAGGTTGGCCTTTTCCGCGACGGCCATCGCGTTGTGCAGTTCCAGCTCGACCTGCTTGCGCACGGAATTGTCGGCGCCGATCAGCAGGTATCCGATGACGTCGCCGTAATCGTCGCGCAGCGCGGTGATCGACACGATCGCCGGAAAGCGGCTGCCATCCTTTCGGATGTAGGTCAATTCATAGCTGTCCTCGATCCCGCGCGACGCTTTGAAAGCCAACGCCTGGAAACCGGGCTCGATGGTGGTGGCGAGCTCCTGGCTCAGCGCCTGCGCCCGCGCCATCACTTCCTGCGGGTCATGGATGTCGCTGGGGCTGATCTTGTTGACGACTTCGGCGGCCAGATAGCCCAGCATGCGCTCGGCGCCGACATTGAAGAGCTGAATGATGCCTTTTTCGTCGGTGGCGATGATCGAGAAATTGGCGCTGGTGAGAATGGCGTTCTGCAGCGCCCCCGTCTTGAGCAATGCTTCCTGGCGGCGCACTTCGGTAATGCCATCCGCCTTGCTGGCATCGTCAGCAAGGGCGGGAATATTTTCTGCATTGGACATGGCCGAATTCCGTAACAAGCGCAAATGAATCGGGAGGGTGGGTTGCGTTTGTCGGGCCCGCGACGGGAGATTGCGAACTCCCGAATCGGACAAGCACCGCCCCTCTCGGGGGGAGAGGGAGGATCTTCACGATTTTCCCGACGGAGGTCCGTGCGCTGGAGCACACAGGCCGGACAATGGCGCCCGATTTGCCCGAATCCGGGCCTGCTAGCGGGGGGGAACATGGCGCGCGCGGCTACTCACGCGAGTTCGGGCAACCCTCGCAGCCCCGATCCGATCGCGACGATCCGATGATGGCGCGTTGCTTATCGGAACAACAGCAGCAGCCCGAAGACAAGTGCGAGAAGGGCAACCGCCCCGACGATGCCGATCAGAGCGTAGAGCGTGTATCTCGTTTCGCCCTGGAATGCGAGGAGGTCGTCGACGAGCTCCGCGACCTGCGCGTTGGTCGCCATCGACCCGGGCGGATACGGCTCCGACAGGACCGGAATCGCGCTCTCCCGGGACTCCGGGACCTCGATCGGCAGGATCATCGTGAAATTGGTCAATGGCAATGTCGGATACGCCGTCGTATCCCACATCTTGACACGGCCATCGCGCCGCAAACGGTATGACAGTCCACGCGTCTCGCTGGGGGACACGCGATCGCCGGCATCGACGAAGAATTTGCTGGGCAGCCGACCCGACAGAGCCACGCGGAGCAGCGGCTCGAACTTGTCCGCCGCCATGACGAGATTGATCTGAAACTTTGCCGGCGCGTAATTCGGTCCGGTGCCGGTCTCGGCCAGGAACATCAGCGATCCGATCGTGCCATTGGATTTGGCGTTGTTCGCCTTGCGCTCGCGAATGCGCAGAACGCCGGAGAGCGCCTCCAGGCGATCACCGGACGACAATTCGACGGTCTCGCCGCGGGTCACGGTCACCATCATCACAAGAACGCTGTCCTTGGCGTTCTCGACGACGAGCCGGGCCTTGGTCGGTGAAAAACTGACGAGGGGCATTGATCAATTTCTCGCGGACGTCCGCACAATTACTGACCGTCGGCGCTCGGTTGTCGGCCCGCTTTGATGCAAGTCGCAAGGCAAGCGTCGGTCGCATTCTGCGGCGGATCTCGGCCGCGCCCGCAACCTTCCGCAGATCATAACCAAGACCTGCTCGATATCGGGGATTCGTCGACAGTGCCTTCGCGTGAGCAGGGTTGTAGACCACGCGATGCGGGTTGTAGCATTCAGTCTGCGCTCTGGCGAGCCCGCCATCCTCGTCGTGCGGTGCTTTGATTGTGCGGGGGACGCCTCCAACTATCCGTCATGCCGTTCGCGTACTACGCCAAGCTCTCGCCCGCTCGCCAGCGCATCTACCGCAAGAGCGATGCGATCGTGACGCTCGCCCTGCCCGCGGGGGCCGCGACCGGGCCAATCGTCGCGCGCGTGAGGGACGGGCTCGCCCGCGACGATCGCAGCGCCGTGCAGCGCGCTTGCCAGGAACTGGCCGACGTTCTGACGTCAGGCTATCGGGTACCGAAAATCCGCATTCGCGTGCTGGCGAAGCGGCCATCGGGCGACTACGGTGAGCTGCACGGCCTGTACGAGCCCGAGGAGAGCGCGACGCCGGCGACGATCTCGGTCTGGATGCGCACCGCGGCGAAGAAGCAGGTCGTCGCGTTCAAGACGTTTCTGCGCACGCTGGTGCACGAGGTCTGCCATCACCTCGACTATGACCTGTTCAAGCTCGAGGAGACCTTCCATACCGAAGGCTTCTACAAGCGCGAGTCGACGCTGTCGGCGGCGCTGCTTGCGCAGGAGGCGGCGCTGATCGAGCCGCAGGGCAAGCTTTTCTGACTGGTGCGCGCCTGCTCAGGGTGCGGCGGACACGAGCGTGGACGCATCCCAGCCGCCCCCCAGCGCCTTGATGAGCCCGACGCTGGCGGTGAGACGACGTGCAAGGATGCCGAGCGCGGTGCGTTCGCTGTTCAACGCGGCCGATTGCAGCACGACCACCGTGAGATACGTCGTCGTGCCGGCCTTGTACTGGTTGTTCGCGATCGCCGCCGATTCCCGTGCCGCCTTGACGGCCGCATCCTGCAGCACGGCCTCGCGCTCGAGAATCGACAGCGCAGCGAGATTGTCCTCGACTTCCTGGAAGCCGGTCAGCACGGTGTTGCGGTAGTTGGCGACCGTCTCGTCGTAGGTGGCGATCGCCTGTTCCTTCTGCGCCTGCCGCAAACCGGCGTCGAAGATCGCCTGCGCGATCGAAGGCCCGATCGACCAGTAGCGCGACGGCAGCGACAGCAGGCTGCCGATCGCGGAGCTCTGCACGCCGCCGATCGCCCCGAGTGACAACGCCGGATAGAACGCGGCCTGCGCGACGCCGATCTCGGCGTTTGCGCTCGCCGTGCGGCGCTCGGCCGCCGCGATGTCGGGCCGCCGCTCGAGCAGCGCAGACGGCACCGTGACCGGCGTCTGCGGAAACACGGCAACGAGCGGCTTCGGCGTGATCGCGAACTCGGCCGGCGGCCTGCCGGTCAGGACGGCGATCGCGTGCTCGAGCTGCGCGCGCTGGATCATCGCGTCCTGCTGCTGCGCCTGCGTCGACGCGAGCTGCGCCTCGGCCTGCGCGACGTCGCCGCGGTTGACGATGCCGGCCGCGTATTGGTTGCGCGTCAGCATCAGCGAGCGCTCGTAGCCCGCAACGGTGTCGCGCAGCAGCGCGATCTCCGCGTCCTGCACGCGGAGCAGCAGGTAGTCCTGCGCCAGCAGCGCCTGCATCGACAACTGCGCCGCCGCGAGGTCCGCGGCGACCGCCTGCGCGGAAGTCTCGCTTGCCTCGACGCCGCGCCGGATGCGTCCCCACAGGTCGATTTCCCACGACAGATCGAGTGCGGCGTTGTAGCTGTTGGTGACGCTCTGCGTCGTCGTGGCCGACGTCGTGTTGCCCGCGCGCGACGTGCGCAGCGCCGACGCGTTGAGATTGATTGACGGGAAGAGGCCCGTGCGCGCCGCTGCGGTCGCGGCCTGCGCCTCGCGCACGCGCGCTGCCGCCGCCTGCACGGTCTGGTTGGAGACGTTCACTTCGCTGACGAGACGGTCGAGATCTGGATCGGAGAAGGCTTCCCACCACGGTCCCTTCGGCGCGCCATCGCGGGGCTCCGCGACCTTCCAGCCCGGCGCCTCCTTGTAGGCGCCGGGCGCGGGCGTCGCGGGACGCACGTAGTCCGGTCCCGCCATGCAGCCGGCGAGCGCGGCGGCGATCGCCGCGACGAGCGTACGCCGCAGCGCACGACGCAGTTTGGCGGAAGGTGTCATTGCGGCACTCGGTCGTTCATCGTGCATCGGCGAGCGAAAGCGCCTCGCGCCGGCGTCGCGCCCGTGCGCGATTCACCCGCAGGCGGAACCGGTCGAGGTAAAGATAGACGACCGGCGTCGTGTACAGCGTCAGCAATTGGCTGAAAAAGAGGCCGCCGACGATCGCGATGCCGAGCGGGCGGCGCATCTCGGCGCCGTCGCCCGCGCCCAGCGCGAGGGGGAGCGCGCCTAGCATCGCCGCCATCGTGGTCATCAGGATCGGGCGGAAGCGCAGCAGGCACGCCTCGAAGATCGCATCCTCGGTGGAGAGCCCGCGCGAGCGCTCACCCTCGAGTGCTACGTCGATCATCATGATCGCGTTCTTCTTCACGATGCCGATCAGCAGGATCACCGCGATGAACGCGATGATCGTGAAATCGGTGCGGAACAGCATCAGCGCGAGCAGCGCGCCGACGCCGGCCGAGGGCAGCGTTGACAGGATCGTGATCGGGTGCACATAGCTCTCGTAGAGCACGCCGAGCACGATATAGAGCGTCAGCAGCGCCGCGAGAATCAGCCATGGCTGGCTCGCGAGCGAAGCCTGGAACAGGCGCGCGCTGCCCTGAAACGAGCCGCGCACCGATGTCGGCACGCCGAGACGAGCGAGCGCGTCGTCGACGGCGCGCGTCGCCTGCGACAGCGAGACGTCGGGAGCGAGATTGAACGAGATGGTCGACGCGACGAACTGCCCCTGGTGATTGACGCCGAGCGGCGTATTGGTGGGGCCGAACGTGGCGAACGTCGACAGCGGAACCTGCGCGCCGGTGGACGTGCTGACGTAGACTGAGCGCAGCGCTTCCGGCGACTGCCAGTACTCCGGTGAGGCTTCCATCACCACGTGGTACTGGTTCAGCTGCGCGTAGATCGTCGACACCTGCCGCTGGCCGAACAGGTCGTTCAGCGTCGTGTCGATCATCCGCGGCGTGACGCCGAGGCGCGTCGCGGCATCGCGGTCGATCACGAGCGAGGTCTGCAGGCCCTTGTCCTGCTGGTCCGTGTTGACGTCGGCGAGCTCAGGCAGCGCGCTCAAAGCCTGGCGGATCCTGGGCTCCCACGCGCGGAGCTCGGCGAGATCGTCGGCCTGCAGCGTGAACTGGTATTGCGCGTTGCTCTGCCGGCCGCCGATCCGGATGTCCTGCACCGGCTGCAGGAACAGGTTGGCGCCGGGCTCCTTCGCGAGCTTGCCGCGCAACCGGGCGATCACCTGGTCCACCGTTTCCTTGCGCTCGCCGATCGGCTTCAGCGCGACGAACATGAAGCCCGAATTGCGCTGGGCGCCGCCGGTGAAGCCGACGACGTTCGCGACCGCGGGGTCGCCGCCGACGATCGCCATGAAATCGGCGAGCTTCTGCCGCATCGCCTGGAACGAGATGCTCTGGTCGGCCTGGATGCCGCCGACCAGGCGCCCGGTGTCCTGCTGCGGGAAGAAGCCCTTCGGGATGATCACGTAGAGCCACACGTTGACGCACACGGTCACGAGCAGCACCAGCATCACGATCACGCCGTGCGCGAGACCCCACGCGAGGCTCCGGCGGTAGGCGTCGTGCATCGCGCCATAGGCGCGCTCGAACCACGCGCCGACGCGGCCGGAGCGCCGCTCCGCGGCAGGACGCAGCAGTCGCGCGCACATCATCGGCGTCGTCGTCAGCGACACCACGAGCGAGATCAGGATCGTGACCGACAGCGTCACCGCGAACTCGCGGAACAGGCGCCCGATGTATCCGCCCATCAGCAGGATCGGAATGAACACGGCGATCAGCGACAGGCTCATCGAGAGCACGGTGAACCCGACCTCGCGCGCCCCCTGCAGCGCCGCGCGCAACGGCGCCATGCCCTGCTCGATGTGGCGCGACGTGTTCTCGAGCACGACGATCGCGTCGTCGACGACGAAGCCGGTGGCGATCGTCAGGGCCATCAGCGTGAAGTTGTTGATCGAGAAGCCGGCGAGGTACATCGCGCCGAAGGTGCCGATCAGCGACACCGGCACGGCCACGCTCGGGATCAGCGTCGCGCGGACGTCGCGCAGGAACACGAAGACGACGAGGATCACCAGCACGACCGCGATCGTCAGCGCGCGTCCGACGTCGCGCAGCGACGCGCGGATCGTCGCCGTCCGCTCCATCGCGGGCACGAGGTCGATCGCGCTCGGGATCGACGCGCGCAGCGACGGCAGCATCGCACTGACGCGGTCGACCGTCTCGATGATGTTCGCGTTGGGCTGGCGGTAGATGATCACGAGCACCGACGGCCGGCCGTTCGCCATCCCGGCGTTGCGCAGGTCCTGGACCGAGTCGACGACGTCGGCGACGTCGGTGAGCTGCACCGCGCTGCCGTTGCGGTAGGCGACGATCAGCGGCAGGTATTCGGCTGCGGTCCTCGCCTGGTCGTTCGCGTAGATCTGCCAGTGGCGATCGCCGTCCTCGACCGAGCCTTTCGGCCGGTTGGCGTTCGCCGCGGCGAGCGCGGCGCGCACGTCCTCGAGCGCGACGCCGTATTTGTTCAACGCCGGCGGCTTGAGCTCGACGCGCACCGCCGGCAGCGAGCTGCCGCCGACGCTCACCTGGCCCACCCCGGGGATCTGCGAGAGCTTCTGCGCGACGATCGTCGATGCCGCGTCGTACATCTGGCCCTGCGTCATCGTGTCGGAGGTCAGCGTCAGGATCATGATCGGCGCGTCCGCCGGGTTCACCTTGCGATAGGTCGGGTTGCTCGGCAGTCCGGTGGGCAGGAGGCTGCGCGCCGCGTTGATCGCCGCCTGCACGTCGCGTGCGGCGCCGTCGATGTCGCGCGACAGCTCGAACTGCAGCGTGATCCGCGTCGACCCCAGCGCGCTCGACGACGTCATCTCCGTTACGCCGGCGATGTGCCCGAGCGAGCGCTCGAGCGGTGTCGCGACCGTCGCGGCCATCGTCTCGGGACTCGCGCCGGGCAGCGACGCCTGCACCGAGATCGTCGGGTAGTCGACCTGCGGCAGCGGCGAGACGGGAAGCAGGCGGAACGCGATGACGCCCGAGAGCGCGATGCCGAGGGTGAGCAGCGTCGTCGCGACCGGCCGGTCGATGAAGGGGGCGGAGACGTTCATCGCGGCGGCGCGGGTTCGGGCGCGGACGTGGACGACGGGCCGCGGCGGGTCGCGACACGGCGCGCGAGGCGGTCGAAGTACAGATAGATGACGGGCGTGGTGAACAGCGTCAGCGCCTGCGAGAAGATGAGGCCGCCGACCATCGTGATGCCGAGCGGGTGGCGCAGCTCGGAGCCCTCGCCCCAGCCGATCATCAGCGGCAGCGCGCCCAGGATCGCCGACATCGTCGTCATCATGATGGGGCGAAAGCGCAGCAGGCACGCCTGGAAGATCGCGTCGCGCGGCGCCATGCCTTCGTTGCGCTCCGCGTCGAGCGCGAAGTCGATCATCATGATGGCGTTCTTCTTCACGATGCCGATCAGCAGGATGATGCCGATGATCGCGATGATCGAGAGGTCGTTGCCGGAGAGCATCAGCGCGAGCAGCGCGCCGACCCCCGCCGACGGCAGCGTCGACAGGATCGTGACCGGGTGGATGAAGCTCTCGTAGAGGACGCCCAGCACGATGTACATGGTGACGATCGCGGCCAGGATCAGCCACAGCTCGTTGGCGAGCGACGCGCGGAACGCGAGCGCCGCGCCCTGGAAATTGATCTGCACGCTGGGCGGCAGGCCGAGTTCGGCCTTCACCGACTCGATCGCCTGTACCGCGCCGCCGAGCGAGGCGCCCGGCGCCAGGTTGAACGAGATCGTCGCCGCGGGGAACTGCCCGATGTGGTTTATGGCGAGCGACGCCGGCCGCTCGACGACGCGTGCGATCGAGGAGAGCGGCACCTGCTGCGGCGGCTGTCCGGCGACCGTCGACGTCACGTAGAGATCGCCGAGCGCCGCCGGGCCGCGCTGGAAGCCGGGCTTGACCTCGAGCACGACACGGTACTGGTTCGACTGGGTGAAGATCGTCGACACGAGCCTCTGGCCGAACGCGTTGTACAGCGCGTTGTCGATCGCCGCGGGCGTGATCCCGAGGCGGCTCGCCGTCGCGCGGTCGAACTCGACGTAGGCCGAGAGGCCGCTGTCGGAGAGGTCGCTCGCGACGTCGGAGAGCTGCGGCAGCTCCTTCAGGCGGTCGACGAGCCGGTGAACCCACGTGGCGAGCTCCGTCGCATCGACGTCCTCGACGGTGAACTGATACTGCGTGCGGCTGACGCGCGCCTCGATCGAGAGATCCTGCACCGGCTGCATGTAAAGCGAGATCCCTTCGATGGCGGCGAGCTTGGCCTGCAGGCGCCGGATCACGTCGGTCGCATTGACGCGCTCCGAGCGCGGCTTGAGGTTGATCAGCATCCGGCCGGCGTTGAGCGTCGCGTTGGCGCCGTCGACGCCGATGAACGACGTCAGGCTGGCGACGGCGGGATCCTCGAGCACGACCTTCGCGAGCGCCTGCTGGCGCTCCGCCATCGCGGCAAAGGAGATCGTCTGCGGAGCTTCCGAGATGCCCTGGATCGCGCCGGTGTCCTGGATCGGAAAGAAGCCCTTGGGGATCACGACGTAGAGCAGCACGGTCAGCGCCAGCGTCAGGATCGCGACGACGAGCGTGGCGGGCTGGCGGTCCAGCACCCAGTTCAGCATCCGGCCATAGCGGGCGATCGTGCGCTCGAAGACGCTTCCGCTCCAGCGATAGAAGCGCCCCTGTTGCTCGGGCGGCGTATGGCGCAGCAGCTTTGCGCACATCATGGGCGTCAGTGTCAGCGACACGACCGCCGAGATCAGGATCGACACCGCGAGCGTGATCGCGAACTCGCGGAACAGCCGGCCGACGACGTCGCCCATGAACAGCAGCGGGATCAGCACGGCGATGAGCGAGAACGTCAGCGAGATGATCGTGAACGCGATCTGCTGCGTTCCCTTGAGCGCCGCCTCCAGCGGCGAGTCGCCGGCCTCGATGTAGCGGGCGATGTTCTCGATCACGACGATCGCATCGTCGACGACGAAGCCGGTGGCGATGGTCAGCGCCATCAGCGTCAGGTTGTTGATCGAGAAGCCGGCGAGGTACATCACGCCGAACGTCCCGACCAGCGAGAGCGGCACCGCGACGCTCGGGATGAACGTTGCCGGAAGGTTGCGCAGGAACAGGAAGATCACCATCACGACCAGCGCGACGGCGAGCAGAAGCTCGAACTGCACGTCGGCGACGGACCCGCGGATCGTCACCGTGCGATCGGTGAGCAGCGTCACGTCGATCGCCGAGGGCAGCGACGCCTGCAGCGACGGCAGCAGCTTCTTCACGCGGTCGACCACCTCGATCACGTTCGTGCCCGGCTGCCGCTGGACGTTGAGGATGATCGCGGGCGTCGCGTTGGCCCACGCGGCGAGGCGGCTGTTCTCCGCCGCCTCGACGGCTTCGGCGACGTCCTGCAGGCGCACCGGCGCTCCGTTCTTGTAGGCGATGATGAGCCGCTGGTATTCGTCGGCGGACTTCAGCTGGTCGTTGGCGTCGATCGTCGACGCGCGCGTCGGCCCGTCGAAGCTTCCCTTGGCCTGGTTGGTGTTGGCGTTGCCGATGGCGACGCGCACGTCGTCGAGCGAGAGCCCGTACGCCGCCAGCGCCGTGGGATTCACCTGGATGCGCACGGCCGGCCGCTGGCCGCCGCTGATGCTGACGAGACCCACGCCGGGAAGCTGCGAGATCTTCTGCGCGATCCGCGTGTCGGCGAGATCCTCGAGCCTCGGCAGCGGCAGCGTCTGCGACGTCAGCGCCAGTGTGAGGATCGGCGTGTCCGCCGGATTCACCTTGTTGTAGATCGGCGGGTTGGGCAGGTCGGTCGGCAGGAAATTGCCGGACGCGTTGATCGCGGCCTGCACTTCCTGCTCGGCGACGTCGAGCGAGAGCTCGAGGGTGAACTGCAGCGTGATCACCGAGGCGCCGCCGGAGCTCGTCGACGACATCTGGTTCAGCCCCGGCATCTGCCCGAACTGGCGCTCGAGCGGCGCCGTGACCGACGACGCCATCACGTCGGGACTCGCGCCCGGATAGAGCGTCACGACCTGGATCGTCGGATAGTCGACCTCCGGCAGCGCGGAAAGCGGCAGGACCCGGTACGCGACGATCCCGGCGAGCAGCACCGCCACCATCAGCAGCGTCGTCGCCACCGGTCGCAGGATGAAGAGGCGGGACGGGTTCATCGGATGTTGCGCCAGCTCAGCGCGTTTTCATTCGCGCCGCAGGGCCGTCCCAAGGCGCGAATTGCTCCCCCTCGGGGGGCAGCGAACGAAGTGAGCGTGGGGGCCGTTATCCGCGCGCCGCAGGGCCGCCCCGAGGACGCCTGCGCGAGCGGGGCGAAGCCCAGGCCCGAAGGGCGCGTCCGCGAGCGCGGGCGGCGGCCGACATGAGGCGGCTTCGAATGTCTCCGGCGTACAAAGAGGCCGCACGGAATTGCGTCCGCGAACGAACCGAGCGTGGGGGTCGTTCATCAACTGCCGCTCTTGCGCCGCTCGCCGTCGGCCGGAGGTCCGCTGCCCGGCGGACGATTGCCGCGCGGTCCGCCCTTCGTGCCGGCGGGTGGCGCGGCCTGCGCGTCGCGCGTGATGAGCTCGACCTTCGCGCCCTCGCGCAGCTTGTCGGTCCCGTCGACGACGACCATCGCGCCCGGCGCGAGGCCGCTCGCGATCGCCGTCGTCTCGCCCTGCACGGGCCCGAGCTTCACCGGCGCCACGCTGACGGAATGGTCGTCCTTGACGACGAAGACGAACGTGCCGGGCGCGCCGCGCTGGATGGCGGCCGACGGAACGAGCGTCGCGTCGGCCAGCGTCTCGACCAGCATGCGGATGTTGACGAACTGGTTCGGGAAGAGCGCGAGGTTCGCGTTCGCGAACTCGGCCTTGAGCTTGACCGTGCCGGTCGTCGTGTCGATCTGGTTGTCGACCGAGACGAGCCTGCCGGTCGCGAGCTTCGCTTTCTGGTCGCGGTCCCATGCCTCGACGACGATCGATTCGCCGGTCTGCATCCGCGCCATGACGCGCTGCACGCTGTCCTCCGGAATCGGATAGACGACGCTGATCGGCTGCAATTCGGCGATCACCACGATGCCGTTCGCATCGGAGGCGTGCACCACGTTGCCGGGATCGACCTGCCGCAGGCCGACCCGGCCGGCGATGGGCGCGGTCACGCGGCTGTACGTGAGCTGCAGTTTCGCGCTGTCGATCGCGCCCTGGTCGGACTGGACGGCGCCTTCGTACTGACGGACGAGGGCCGCCTGCGTGTCGACCTGCTGTTTCGAGATCGAATCCTGGGCGAGCAGCGTCTGATAGCGCTCGAGGTCGAGTTGCGCATTCTTGAGCAGAGCCTGGTCCTTGGCCATCTGTCCGACGGCCTGCGTCAGCTGCACCTGGAACGGCCGCGGGTCGACCTCGGCGAGAAGATCGCCGGCCCTGACGAGCTGGCCCTCCTTGAACGCGACGCTCATCAGCTGACCGTCGACGCGCGTGTGGACGACCACGACGTTACGCGGCGTCACGGTGCCGAGCGCGTTGAGATAGACGTCGATGCTTCCCTTGCGCGCGAGAGCGGCGACGACGGGCAGCGCCCGCGCCGAAGGGTCGCCCCGAGCTCCGCCGGCTGCGGGCGCCTCCGTAGCCCGTCCTGACCAGTACCAGTAACTCGCCGCCGCGGCGACGATGACGACCGCGGCGACCGCCCACGGCCAACGGCGGCGGCGCAGGGACGGCGAAGGGAACGGCGGGAGATCCTCGGGGGTCTCTTGCATGGGCGTCATTGCGGAGTCCGGGTCTTCATGTTCGTCTTGTGCCGGAAGGAGCGAGCGGGTTGCCCGTCATTGTCTCCTGATTTGTCACTGCCCCCGGGAGGCGGGTTTCGCGCCAGTTGTAACATTGTGTAAGGCGGAATCGGTCCTGCGGGACCGCCGGCGCGCGCCTTATTGGAGAGCGGTGCATGATCGATCGTTCCGGAGCGTTTGTCGACCGCGCGGGCTGCGATGCGAAAGCCATGGCGCGCCCGTGGACCCGTGCCGGCACGCAGGCTTGTCACTGATTGCGAATCGGACCACACTCGCGCGCCGCTTCCGGAAGCCGCCCATCGCCGCATGAAGATCGCCGCCCGCATCGGCCTCGCGCTGCTTGTATCGCTCGTCGTCCTCGCCGGCGCTGGCTACGTCTGGATGCGCCAGTCGCTCCCGCAGATGAGCGGAACGCTGGCGGTGCCCGGATTGGCCGCGCCGGTGGAAGTGATCCGCGACGCCAACGACGTCCCTCACATCTACGCGAAGAGCATCGCCGACGCGCACTTTGCGCTGGGATACGTGCACGCGCAGGACCGGCTGTGGCAGATGGAAATGAATCGCCGCGTCGCGTCGGCCCGGCTGTCGGAAGTCTTCGGCGCCGCGACGGTCGATGCCGATCGCTTCCTGCGCACGCTGGGCGTGTATCGGGCCGCCGAAGCCACGCTTCCGAAATTCAATGATGCGACGCGCGTGGCGCTCGACGCCTATGCCGCCGGCGTGAACGCGTTTCTCGCCACGCGTTCCGGGCCGCTGCCGCCCGAATTCCTGGCGCTGGGCGTGGTCCCCGAGCCATGGAAGCCCGCCGATTCCGTCGCCTGGCTCAAGATGATGGCCTGGGACCTCGGCGGAAACTGGTCGACCGAAATCCTGCGGCTGCGCCTCGCGCAGCGGCTCGATTCGCGGCAGATCGCGGAATTCCTGCCGCCCTATCCCGGAGACGCCCCGCTGCCGGTGCGAGATCTCGCCGAACTCTATCGCGGTCTCGCCCCCGCCGCCGCGACGATCGTGGCGGCGGCGCCGCCGTCGCTGCCGGAAGGCGCGGGCTCGAACAACTGGGTGGTCGCGGGCTCGCGCAGCGTCTCGGGCAAGCCGATACTCGCCAACGATCCGCATCTCGGGCTCAACGTTCCCGCGATCTGGTACTTCGCGCATCTTTCGGCGCCGGGCCTCGATGCGATCGGCGCGACGCTCCCGGGATCGCCGATGCTGGTGCTCGGCCGCAACGACCGGATCGCATGGGGCTTCACCAATACCGGGCCCGATGTCCAGGACCTGTACATCGAGAAGATCGACGGCGCCGATCCGACGTGCTATGCGACGCCCGACGGCACGCAGGCGTTTGCCGTGCGAAACGAAACGATCCGCATCAAGGGACAGCCCGACCAGACACTCGTCGTGCGCATGAGCCGGCACGGCCCCGTGATTTCGGACGTGTCGCGTAGCGCCGGCGCGGCGACTCCGAAGGGCTACGCGATCGCGATGCAGTGGACGGCGTTGCGCGACGACGACCTGACGGTCGAAGCGGGCGTCATGATTCCGCGCGCGGCGAACTGGAATGAATTCCTCGAAGGCGCGCGGCACTTCCACTCGCCGCAGCAGAACATGGTGTACGCCGACGTCGACGGCAACATCGGGTTCGTCGCCGCGGGGCGCGTCCCGATCCGGCGCGCCGACAACGACCTCTTCGGCATGGCGCCGGCGCCCGGCTGGGACGCGCGCTACGACTGGCAGGGCTTCATTCCGTTCGACGAATTGCCGCGTGCGTTCAATCCGCCGCAGGGCAGGTTCGTGACCGCCAATGACAAGATCACGCCGCCGGACTACCCGTATTTCATCACCAGCGACTGGTTCGCACCGTATCGCGCGAAACGCATTGCCGAGCTGATCGACGCCCTGCCGCGGCATTCGCGGGAGTCGTTCGCCCGGGTGCAGGCCGACGATCGCTCGGAGCTCGCGCGTGACGTCCTGCCGATCATGCTGCGGGCGGCGCCGCGCAACGGTGCGGCCGGCGAGCTCGCGGCGATGCTCGCGCACTGGGACGGCAGCATGGACGCCGGCCGTCCGGAGCCGCTCATCTTCGGCGCCTGGTATCGCGAGCTCACGCGGCGCGTCTATGCCGATGAGCTCGGCCCGGAGCTCTTCAAGGACTACTGGGACCAGCGTGCCGTGTTCATGACCAACGTGCTGTCGCATCCGGACGACGGCGAAGGCGTGTCGCGGTGGTGCGATGACATCGGGACGACACAGCGCGAGAGCTGCGCCGACCAGATCGCCGCGGCGCTCGGCGATGCCGGCGTGTATCTGCGCGCGCATTACGGTGGCGATCCCAGGCAATGGCGCTGGGGCACGCCGCACTTCTCGTTCTCCCGGCACCAGCCGTTCACGAAGAACGCGCTGCTGGCGCCCATTTTCGACCTCCGGCAGCCGAGCGACGGCGACTCGTTCACGGTCAACGTGGGCCGCTATCGGATCGCCGACGAGGCCAATCCCTTTGCGAGCGTCCACGGCGCGAGCTTGCGCGCCATCTACGACCTCGCCGATCCCGACCGGTCGGTGTTCATCCATTCGACGGGCCAGTCCGGCAACCGGCTTTCGCCGTGGTACGACGCGTTCGCGCTGCGCTGGGCGCACGGCGAGTACGTGCCGATGACGACCCGGCGAAGCGACATCCTGCAAGGCGCGATCGGGACGCTGCAGCTCGTTCCGGTGTCGCAGGGCGGCACGCCGTGAGCAAGGGCGGGGTTATCCCCACGGCGCGGACTTTCGGGTAGAATCCGCCCTCCCGAGGAGCGTTGCAACGGCCACCCGCTACGGGTCGGCTGCCAGGCTCGGGATTCGGAAATTTCGAACCGCGCTCGTTGATCCGTGTCCGCACACGGGGTGACGAGCCTAGCGTTCCCCCTGTGGCGGTCACCCCAACGATGGAGAGACCGATGAACGCCACCACCGATACCAGCACCTTCGCCGACTTCGCCGTCGCCGACCTGGCTTTAGCCGACTGGGGACGCAAGGAAATCGCGATCGCCGAGACCGAGATGCCGGGCCTCATGGCCATCCGCGACGAATTCGCGCCGACCCAGCCGCTGCGCGGCGCCCGAATCGCGGGCAGCCTCCACATGACGATCCAGACCGCCGTGCTGATCGAGACGCTGCAGGCGCTCGGCGCCGAAGTGCGCTGGGCATCGTGCAACATTTACTCGACGCAGGATCATGCAGCCGCGGCGATCGCCGCGCGCGGCACGCCGGTGTATGCGCGCAAGGGCGAATCGCTCGAGGACTACTGGGAATACACGCACCGCATCTTCGAATGGGGCAAGGGCCCGGCGGCGGCGACGCCGAACATGATCCTCGACGACGGCGGTGACGCAACGCTGCTGGTGCACCTCGGCGAGCGCGCGCAGTCCGACCGTACGCTGATCGCGAAGCCCGGCAACGAGGAGGAGTTCTGGCTGTTCGCGTCGATCGCGAAGAAGCTCGCCGAGGATCCGCAGTTCTACACGCGCGTCAAGACCAACATCCGCGGCGTCACCGAGGAGACCACGACCGGCGTCAAGCGGCTCTACCAGATGCACAAGGAAGGCCGGCTTGGTTTTCCCGCGATCAACGTCAACGACTCTGTGACCAAGTCGAAGTTCGACAACCTGTACGGATGCCGCGAGTCGCTGGTCGACGGGATCAAGCGCGCGACCGACGTGATGATTGCGGGCAAGGTCGCGCTGGTGAACGGCTACGGCGACGTCGGCAAGGGATCGGCGCAGGCACTGCGGGCGCTGTCGGCGCAGGTCTGGGTCACCGAGATCGACCCGATCTGCGCGCTGCAGGCGGCGATGGAAGGCTACCGCGTCGTGACGATGGACTACGCTGCCGACAAGGCCGACATCTTCGTCACCGCGACGGGCAACATCGACGTGATCACGCACGAGCACATGAAACGGATGAAGCACAACGCGATCGTGTGCAACATCGGCCACTTCGACAACGAGATCGACGTCGCGGCGCTGAAAGCGTATCCGTGGGAGAACATCAAGCCGCAGGTCGACCACGTGATCTTCCCGGACGGCAAGCGGATCATCCTGCTGGCCGAAGGCCGGCTCGTGAACCTCGGCTGCGGCACCGGGCATCCGTCGTACGTGATGAGCTCGTCGTTCGCGAACCAGGTGATGGCGCAAATCGAGCTGTGGGGCGACGCGGCCTCGCGCGGGGGCCGCTATCCGGTCGGCGTGTATGTGCTGCCGAAGCACCTCGACGAGAAGGTCGCGCGGCTGCAGCTCTCGAAGCTGGGCGCGATGCTGACGCCGCTGTCGGACAGGCAGGCGCATTACATCGGCGTCGAGACCACCGGGCCCTACAAGCCGGACAGCTATCGCTACTAATTCGAGTCACGCCGCCCCCTCCACCTCGCTGAACCGGCGTGCGGAAATGCACTGCACGCCGGTCACCTCGCTGGAGAGTGCGGCCGGCTGATTGGTCAACACCGCGCGTCATGCGACGCGGCGATCGAATGGTGTACCGGGCGCCGCGCGAAACGGAAGAGGATGCGAGGGGATGAGATCCAGCATCGTGTGTTGCCTCATTCTTGGTTGAGCTCATGAATTTCGACGCATTCCTGAAGACTGCCTGGGCTGATCATGGTGATCGTCCGCAGGAGGTCGCGGATCGACTGGCAGCCTCCATTCACGTGGTCGAGACACCGGAACAGGTCGCGCCATTCGCACGCCTGCTGGCGCACGTTTTCGGAGAGCATCTCGGCGAGTGGGAACGCGGCATCGCGTTGCTGCAGTCGCTGCGCGACACGGCCGCGTGTGCGGGCGACGCTGCAGCGCTCGCGGTCGCTCAGCGGATGGCCACACTACGGTATGCGAAGGGCGACACGGCAGAGTTGCTTGCGCTGCCCATCGAGGCACGGATCTGCGCGCTGGCCGAGGCCGCATCGATGCTCTCGGGCCGCGGCGCGTTCGGCGACGCGATCGCTGCCTACGGCGAGGCAACGCGCCTCGCGGAGCCGCAGCCCGCCGCCGGGTCGCCGGCCAACCGCGCGCTCGCCATTGGCGGCAACAATCTCGCGGCCGCCTTGGAGACGAAGATTGATCGCACTGCCGTCGAGACTGAGGGGATGGTCGCGGCCGCAGAGGGGGGACTCAAGTATTGGAAGGTCGCCGGCACCTGGCTCGAGGAAGAGCGCGCCGAGTATCGCCTTGCCCGAACGCTCCTGCAGGCCGGCAGACCCGCTGCGGCGCTGGCATGCGCGGAACGTTGCGTCGCGGTCTGCGAGAGCAACAGCGCACCGGCGTTCGAGCGGTTTTTCGGATACGCTCTTCTCGCAGTGACGCGACGCGACGTCGGCGACGCCCATGGCTTCGGCATCGCCCGTCAGCGCGCGCTCGATCATTTCGAGCAGGTTAATCCCGAGGAGAAGCGTTGGTGCACTGAGGAGCTTGGCGAGATCGAGGCGTAGGTGCTTCCGCCTCGCCGCATGCCCGCCCACTGTCGCAAGGATTGCTGCCGCGCGCCGGCATTCGCGCGCTGATCGAGGTCGAGGGAGGACGAAACGATGCGTATCCTGCTGGTCTGGCTGATCAACGCGGTCGCGCTCTTCGCGCTGCCGTACATCTTCACGTCGATCCACGTGGACACGTTTCCCGCGGCGCTCGTGGCGGCGCTCGTGCTGGGACTCATCAACACGCTGATCCGGCCGCTGCTCGTGATCCTGACGCTGCCCGTCACGCTCTTGACGCTCGGCCTCTTCGTGTTCGTGATCAACGGCCTGCTGTTCTGGGCCGTCGGCACATGGGTCAGCGGCTTTCACGTCGACGGCCTCTGGGCCGGAATATTCGGGGCGATCGTCTACAGCGTGATCTCGTGGCTGCTGTCGAGCCTGCTGCTGCCTTCGAAGAAGTGACCGCGCCCGCCACGCGGCGCCTGCCATGACCGACCTTCCGCCGCGGCAGTACAGCCTCGAGTTCTTTCCTCCGCGCACCCCGGAGGGCGCGCAGACGCTGCGCGCCACGCGACGCGAGTTCTCGCCGCTGAAGCCGTCCTTCTGCTCGGTCACGTTCGGCGCGGGCGGCTCGACGCGCGACGGGACCCTCGCGACGGTGCTCGACTTCCGCGCGGAGGGCTTCGAGGCGGTGCCGCACATCTCGGGCATCGGGGGCACGCGCGACTCGGTGCGCGAGGTCCTCGCGCAGTACAAGGCCCACGGCATCCGGCATCTCGTTGCGCTGCGCGGCGACCTTCCGTCCGGGGCGGGCGAGGCCGGCGTCTTTCGCTACGCGAGCGATCTCGTCGAGTTCATCCGCGTTGAGACAGGTGACTGGTTTCACATCGATGTCGCCGCCTATCCGGAGTACCACCCGCAGTCGCGGAGCGCGGGGGACGATCTCGCGGCATTCAAGCGCAAGGTCGACGCCGGCGCCAGCTCGGCGATCACGCAGTACTTCTTCAACGCGGACGCCTACTGGCATTTCGTCGATGCCTGCGAGCATGCGGGCCTGCGGCTCGCGATCGTCCCCGGCATCATGCCGATCGGCAGCTTTTCCAAGCTCGCGCGGTTTTCCGACGCCTGCGGCGCGGAGATACCGCGCTGGATCCGGCGCAAGCTCGAGGGATTCGGCGACGACGCGGCCTCGGTTCGCGCCTTCGGCCTCGACGTCGTGACGGAGCTCTGCGCCGGTTTGCTCGCGCGCGGCGCGCCCGGATTGCACTTCTACACGCTCAACCATTTCGCGCTGACGTCGACGATCTGGCGCCGGCTCGGCCTCGACGGCAAGGCGGGATGACGCGCGCGCCGCGGCGCCGATGCCCAACACCGTCGACTTCATCGCCTGGGTGATCGAGCTCGCGCGCCCGACCACGCGCGTTTCCGCGCGCGCGATGTTCGGCGGGCATGGCCTTTACGCCGACGGGATCATCTTCGGCATCGTCATCGACGACACGCTCTACCTCAAGACCGACGCCGGCAACCGCGCCGAGTTCGCGGCGCAGGGCCTCGGGCCTTTCGTCTATACGTCTAGGGATGGCGAGAGGACGGCGATGAGCTATCGCCGCGCGCCGGAAGAGGCGCTGGAGAATCCCGACGCGATGGCGCACTGGCTGCGCTCCGCGATGGGCGCGTCGCTGCGCGCGGTAGCGGCCAGACCGAAGCGGCGGCCCGCGCGCGCGAAGTCGAAGACGCCGGGCAGCCGGCGTCGCTGAAGCGCTCGCGAATGCGGTCCGTCAGGGGCCGCGCGTGTACGAGGTGAGCTTGAGCTCCGAGAGCACGCCCGGGTGATACATGCCGCCGCCCTGCTCGCCCTTGTCGCGCCACTGCGAGCGGTTCTGCACCTGCACCGCCGCGCCGACCGACGGCGCGTACCAGATGACGCTGGTGCACTCGGTCGCCCAGCGATAGAACGTTTCGTCGTCCAGCGTCATGATGACCGAGAGCTTCATCGCGTCGAAGCTTCCCCCGGCGTCACGACGCTCTCATAGCCGCCGGCGCTGACATGCCGGTCGATCGGTCCGTACGGGCCCGGCGGCTTGTCGAGGTCGCGAATGCGCTGCTGCCAGCTCTCGCCCGGCGTCAACGGAAACTTGTAGCGGATCAGCGCGGGATCGAAGCGGTCGGTCTCGTCCTCGAACGCCGCACCGACCTGCACGACACCCGGCGCTTGCCATTTCTCGGTGCGCGCGATGTTCACGCCTGGCCCGACCGCGGTGATCTTCACCGTGATGCCGTCGGGGCCGATGGCGGCGATCTCGTGCGTTTCGTCCCAGATGATCTTCTGCCGATAGCCCTGCTCGCCGTGGTAGGTCCAGCGGTCGCCGACGCGATAGCTCGGCGCGGGCGCGGGCGGGCCGGGATTGCCGCCGACCGCCGCGGTGCCGCAAGCGCCCAGGAGAAGCGATGCGATGGCCGGTACCGCCGCTCCGACAAAAAATCTGATCCGTTGTGCAAGCGCGTTCGTCATGGATCCTCCCGCAGCCGATCAGACAGCCAACAGCGCGACGTCGGCAATGATTCCACCCGAGACGCGCACCAGGTCGGCGGGCCGGATAGGAAACATCGCGTTGGGCGTGCCTCCGGCTGCATAGACCCGCTCGAACGCGAGAAGGTCGCGGTCGACGAAGGCGCGCAGGCGCCGCGCGTGAGCGAAGGGCGGGATGCCGCCGATCGCGTAACCGGTGGCCTCGCGCACGATGCCGGCGTCGGCCTTGCCGATCGTCGCGCCGCATAGCGTGGCGAGCTTCGCCTCGTCGACCCGATTGGCGCCGCTCGCGATCACGAGAACGACGTCGTCGCGCCCGTCGGTCTCGGTCGCCAGAAACACGAGCGACTTGGCGATCTCGGCGATGCCGCAGCCGAGCGTCGCGGCGGCCTCGGCGGATGTGCGCGCGGCCGTCGCGTGTTCGGTGATCACGCAGTCGAGCCCGGCCGCCGCGAGTGCCTGCTGGACGCGCGCCGCGGCCGCGGACAGGTGGGGTCTCGCCGGATCGCCGTTCACTTGTCGAGTGCGCGTCTTCGCGCTTCAGTCGCCGCCGCGGTCGGTGACGGCGCCCTGGCTTGCCGTCGACACCAGGCGCATGTACTTCGCCATCACGCCGCGGGTGTAGCGCGGCTTCGGCGCGATCCAGCGCGCGCGCCGGCGCGCGAGCTCGGCGTCGTCGACATTGAGCTCGATCAGCAGCCGGTGCGCGTCGATCGTGATCGAATCGCCCTCCTCGATGAGCGCGATCGTGCCGCCGACGTAGGCTTCCGGAGCGACGTGCCCGACGACCATTCCCCACGTCCCTCCGGAAAACCGGCCGTCGGTGATGAGACCGACCGACTCGCCGAGTCCCTGTCCGATCAGTGCCGAGGTGGGCGCCAGCATCTCCTGCATGCCGGGGCCGCCCTTCGGCCCCTCGTAGCGGATCACGATGACGTCGCCGGGGTGGATCGCCTTCGCCATGATGGCGTCCATCACCGCGGGCTCCGAGTCGAACACGCGCGCGGGACCGGTGATCGCCGTTTTCTTGAGCCCGGTGATCTTTGCGACGCAGCCTTCGGGCGCGAGGTTGCCCTTGAGGATGGCGAGATGGCCTTCCTTGTACATGGGGTCCGACCACGGCCGGATCACCTCCTGATCGGCGCGCGGCGCGTCGGAGAGCGACGAGAGCTCCTCGCCGATCGTGCGCCCGGTGATGGTCATGCAGTCGCCGTGGAGGAGGCCGTGCGCGAGCAGCATCTTCAGGACCTGGGGCACGCCGCCGGCGGCGTGGAAATCGACGGCGACGAAGCGGCCCGACGGCTTCAGGTCGCACAGCACCGGAACGCGCTTCCTGACACGCTCGAAATCGTCGATCGTCCATTGCACTTCCGCGGCTGCCGCGATCGCGAGATAGTGGAGCACCGCATTGGTCGAGCCGCCGGTCGCCATCACCAGCGCGATGGCGTTCTCGATCGACTTCCTCGTGATGATGGCGCGCGGCTTGAGATCGCGCTCGACGGCACGCACCAGCACGCGCGCGGATGCGGCCGCGGAGTCCGCCTTTTCCGGATCGGGCGCGGCCATCTGCGAGCTGCCGAGAAGGCTCATGCCGAGCGCCTCGAACGACGACGACATCGTGTTCGCCGTGTACTGGCCGCCGCAGGCGCCCACACTCGGGCACGCGTTGCGTTCTATGCCGTCGTAATCTTCTTTCGACATCTTGCCGGCCGCAAACGCGCCGACCGCCTCGAACGGCGAGACGATGGTGAGCGTCTGGCCCTTCCAGTGACCGGGCTTGATCGTTCCCGCGTAGACGAAGATGCCCGGCACGTTGATGCGCGCCATCGCCATCACGCTGCCGGGCATGTTCTTGTCGCAGCCGCCGACGCACAGCACGCCGTCCATCAGCTGGCCCTGCACCGCGACTTCGATCGAGTCGGCGATCACCTCGCGCGACACCAGCGAATACTTCATGCCCTCGGTGCCCATCCCGATGCCGTCGGTGACGGTGGGAAAGCCGAACACCTGCGGCATCGCGCCTTCGGCTGCGAGCGCGGCCATGGCGCGGTCGACCAGCGGCTGGATGCCCGCGTTGCAGGGGTTCATGGTGCTGTGCCCGTTGGCGACCCCGACGATGGGCTTCTCGAAATCCGCGTCGCCGAAGCCCACGGCGCGCAGCATCGCGCGGTTGGGCGAACGGGCGACGCCCTGGGTAATGAGCCTTGAGCGGCGATTGGATGGCATGGAGACTCCGGAAGGCCTGGGTTCGCTGGGGAACGGGTGCGGCGGAGGGGCCGCGGGGGCACTGCGTATAATCGGACCGCACAATTTTAGCGCAGCCGCAGAACCGCGCGCCCTACTTTCGCATGCTCGTCCATCCGCAGATAGATCCGATCGCGATCCAGATCGGGCCCGTCGCCATTCGCTGGTACGGGCTCATGTATCTCGTCGGATTCGTGCTGTTCGCCGTGCTGGGGCGAATCCGCGCGAAGCAGAACATGCTCACCGGATGGCATCCGCGCGACGTCGACGACATGCTCTTCTACGGCGTGTTCGGCGTGATCATCGGCGGGCGCCTCGGCTACGTGCTGTTCTACAAGCCGCTCTATTTCCTCGCGCATCCGCTCGAGATCTTCGCCGTGTGGCAGGGCGGGATGAGCTTCCATGGCGGATTCCTCGGCGTGCTCGTCGCGCTCGTGTTCTTCGCACGGGGGCGGCACAAGCGCTGGCTCGAGGTCACGGATTTCGTGGCGCCGCTGGTCCCGCTCGGACTCGCCGCCGGCCGGATCGGCAATTTCATCAACGGCGAGCTGTGGGGCCGCGTCACGACCGTGCCATGGGGAATGGTGTTCCAGGGTGCGGGGCCGCTGCCGCGGCATCCGTCGCAGCTCTACGAGTTCGCGCTCGAAGGCGTGCTGCTGTTCGCGCTGCTGTGGTACTACACGCGACGGCGGCGGCCGCTGGGCGCGCCGTCCGGCCTGTTCCTGATCGGCTACGGCACCTGCCGCTTCGTCGCCGAATTTTTCCGCGAACCGGACAGCTTCCTGGGCTACCTGCAGCTCGGGCTCACCATGGGCCAGTGGCTGTCGCTGCCGATGATCGTGATCGGCCTCGTGATGATGGTGCGAGCGTACCTTCGCGCCGGCAAGGCGCAGCCGACGATCCTCGACCGGATGAAGTGACGTCCGGAGCGGGCCGGCGTCAGTCGACGCGCCGGTATTCGCCGTCGAGCGCGGTGGGCGTCGCGCGGGTGCGTCCGGCCCCGGCGGGCAGCGGCCCGGTCTCGCGGCCGACGTTCAACGGCAGCGCGAGCAGCATCAGTGCGATCACGTCGCTGATGATGCCGGGCAGAAGGAACAGGAGCGCCGCCAGCAGCTTGCGCCCGCTGTCGAGAAGGCCGCGCATCATCGATTGCTCGCCGTGCATCGCCGCGATCATCCTGGCGCGGAAGGCGTGGCGCTCGCTTTGCAGCAGGAAGAACCCGGTGAAGACGGACATGCCGAGCCAGATCCACGCGGGCACCCCGGTCCAGTGCGCGAAGCGCACGGTCGCGTACAGGTCGAGCACCGGGAAAGCCAGTACAATCGCGAGCAGCAGAAAACGCATCGAGACTCCTTGGCCGACGACGCCATCCTCGTGCTGACGCAGATGCCCGATCATGCGGCGGCACATGCGCTCGCGCTTGCGCTCCTCGAGCGCAGGCTGGCCGCGTGTGTCAGCATCGGCGCGCCGGTGGAATCACTTTATCACTGGCGCGGAAAGATCGAAACCGGACAGGAAGTTCCGGTGGCGATCAAGACGCGCCGGGCACGGTATTCCGAGGTCGAATCCGCCGTGCTCGCAGTGCATCCCTACGAACTTCCGGAAATCGTCGCTGTCCCCCTCGTCCATGGCCTCGCCCGCTATCTCGACTGGATCGCCGCCGAAACGGCGCCCGAATGACCGGCTCGCGGGGCCCGCGCGCGCCGTGCGAGCCGCGGGATTCGCGCTGCTTGTCGCGGCGGCGATGTCGCCAGCGGCGCGAGCCCAGGGCGACCTCCTGCCGAACGAGCGCGCGTTCGCCTTCAGCGCCCGGGGGCTCGACGAAAGAACCGTCGAGGCCCGGTTCGCCATCGCGGACGGTTACTACCTCTACCGGGAGAAGCTGCTGTTCACCGTGGAACCCGAGCCGCTGGCCGGCGCGCCGCAGCTCCCGCCCGGCAAGACGAAGACCGACCAATTCTTCGGCAGCGTGGAAATCTATCGGGGCGAGCTCATCGCCCGGTTGCCGCTCCAGCACGCAGCGCCCGGCCAGCGAGTCAAGGTGACCGCGGAATCGCAGGGCTGTGCCGATCTGGGCGTCTGTTATCCGCCGCAGCGGCAATCGGTATCACTGCCACTACCGCTGGCCGGCAGCCGGCCGGGCAGCCTGGTCGAAGCTGCCCCGCGCAAGAAGTCCTGGCTCGACTGAGCGCGGCACTGTCACCGTAGAAGCCCCGTCGTGCCTGACCGATCGACAAGAGTAAGCGCCCACATCGTCGCAATCGGCTGAGGCCATGACGAAACACTGGAATCTCTGGACGCTCGCCGGCGTCGTCGCAATCGCTGCCTTGGGCGCGGGTCTTTATTTCGGCGACCGGTCGTTTCGTTCGCTGGATCCCGCGCCCGCCAAGGACGATGCGAATGCGGTGTTCGGACTCACGCTTCCCGACCAGGACGGGAAGGAGCAGGCGTTCGCGCAGTGGCGTGGCAAGGTGCTCGTGGTCAATTTCTGGGCGACCTGGTGCGCCCCCTGCCGCGAAGAGATGCCGCTCTTCAAGACCGCGCAGCAGCAGCTCGGTCCGAAGGGCCTGCAGTTCGTCGGCATCGCGGCGGACCAGACCGACAAGGTGCGCGAGTTCGTTGTGGAGACCCGCCCGGGCTATCCGACCGTCATCGGCGGCTTCGGCGCGATCGAGCTGTCGCGAACCCTGGGCAACCGGGTTGGCGCGCTGCCTTTCACCGTGATCATCGACCGCGCCGGACACGTCGTCCATACCCAGCTCGGGCCATTCGATGAAGCGAAGTTGAACGGCATCCTCCGGCAACTTCTTTGAACATCTTACAAAAGTAGATATCTTCAACTATTGCGTCGATCCTGAGTCCAATTGATCGGACTCGGGTTAAGTTACTTGGCGCTGACACGCGACTGGCTACCGCTCCACCGCTCCGGTCCATCGGGCCAAGCGCGCTGCAAGTGCCAGATTGCATTGATCTTTGTCCATTACTGGACAAAGTGACGCGATCTGCGGCAAACTCCGCCGATCCGTCAGACACGAAAGGACCGCGCGCGATGGCCAAAGCCAAACGCACAGCGGCGGCCCGCTGTTGGCCGGGAGGGGCGCACACGGGGGACACCCTCCCGGCGCCTCCCGGACCCCGCAACGCATTCGAGGGGACCCCCACGCGCTCGCTTCCCCGCCCTTTCGGGGCAGGGTGACCCCATGGATCTGCGTAAGTTGAAGACCCTGATCGACCTCGTCGAAAGCTCGGGCATCGCCGAGCTCGAGATCCAGGACAACGAGGAACGTGTGCGGATCACCCGCGCCGTCGGGGCCGGCACTCACGGTGCCGCCGGATCGGCGCCTGCGGCGACGCACACGGTGGCGATCCCGGCCCCCGTCGCGCCGCCCGTGGCGGAACCGGCGCCCGTCGCCGAGGAGCCGCTCGGCCACCTCGTGAAGAGTCCCATGGTCGGCACGTTCTACCGCGCCGCCTCGCCGGGCGCGAAGGTCTTCGTCGAGATCGGCGACACCGTCCAGGAAGGCGACACGCTCTGCATCATCGAGGCGATGAAGCTCATGAACGAGATCGACTCGGACAAGTCCGGCGTCGTGAAGGAAATCCTCGTCGAGAACGGCCAGCCGGTCGAGTTCGGCCAGCCGCTCGTCGTGATCGGCTGAGCGACATTTGGCGCTGCGTCCCGCCTCGTCCCCCGTCGTCGCGAAGAACCCGAACCAGCTGTTCGGCAAGGTTCTCATCGCCAATCGCGGCGAGATCGCGCTGCGCATCCAGCGCGCCTGCCGCGAGCTCGGCATCCGCACCGTCGTCGTTCACTCCGAGGCCGATCGCGAGGCGAAATACGTCCGGCTCGCCGACGAGTCGGTGTGCATCGGACCGGCTGCGTCGGCGCTGAGCTACCTCAACGTGCCGGCGATCATCGCCGCCGCGGAGGTCACCGACGCCCAGGCAATTCATCCGGGTTACGGCTTCCTTGCCGAGAATGCCGACTTCGCCGAGAAGGTGGAACGCTCGGGCTTCGTCTTCATCGGGCCGCGCGCGGACACGATCCGGCTGATGGGCGACAAGGTCAGCGCGAAGGCGGCGATGAACAAGGCGGGCGTGCCGTGCGTTCCCGGGTCGCCCGACGCGCTTCCGGACGACCCGAAGGAGATCGTCAAGATCGCGCGCGAGGTCGGATACCCCGTCATCATCAAGGCGTCGGGCGGCGGCGGCGGGCGCGGCATGCGCGTCGTCCACACCGAGGCCGCGCTGCTGTCGGCGGTGATGCTGACCAAGACGGAGGCGCAGGCGGCATTCGGGAACCCGGCCGTTTATATCGAGAAGTTCCTGTCCGAGCCGCGTCACATCGAGATCCAGGTGCTCGCCGACGAGCACAAGAACGCCGTCTACCTGTTCGAGCGCGACTGTTCGATGCAGCGGCGCCACCAGAAGATCATCGAGGAGGCGCCAGCACCCGGGATGTCGCTGCGCGCGCTCGTCCGCATCGGCGAGCGCTGCGCCGAGGCCTGTCGCAAGATCAGCTATCGCGGCGCTGGCACCTTCGAGTTCCTGTTCCAGGACAACGAGTTCTATTTCATCGAGATGAACACGCGGATACAGGTCGAGCACCCGGTGACCGAGCTCATCACCGGTATCGACATCGTGCAGGAGCAGATCCGCGTCGCCGCCGGCCAGAAGCTCCGCTTCCGCCAGCGCGACATCGTCCGCCGCGGCCACGCGATCGAGTGCCGGATCAATGCCGAGGATCCATACACGTTCGTTCCCTCGCCGGGGCGCATCACGTCGTGGCACGCGCCGGGGGGGCCGGGTATCCGCGTCGATTCGCACGTCTATCACAACTATTTCGTGCCGCCCTACTATGATTCGATGATCGGCAAGATCATCGCCTACGGCGACACGCGCGAGCAGGCGATCGCGCGAATGCGCATCGCGCTGTCGGAGACGGTCGTCGAAGGCATCAAGACGAACATCCCGCTGCACCAGGAGCTTCTCATCGACGACAAGTTCCTGCGCGGCGGCGCGTCGATTCACTATCTCGAAGAGAAGCTCGCCAAACGCAAGCTCGCGGGCTGAGCCAGCCTTCGCGGGGCGGCGTGATCACGATGGCGTATCTCGCGCTTTGCTTCGACGTGGACGCCGGCGCCGCCGATGGCTGGGGCGACGCGCTGCTCGCGACCGGGGCGCTGTCCGTCGACATCGCCGATCCGCACGCGGGAACCGCCGCCGAGACCCCGCTCTACGCCGAATCCGGAGAGGCCGCCGGCACGCTCTGGCCGGTGAGCCGGATCACGGCGCTGTTCGCGCACGAGACCGACTGGCGCGGCGCGCTTGCCGGCGCCGCGGCATCGCTCGGCGCAGCGGCGCCGCCCCACGAAATCCATCCGGTCGCCGACGCCGACTGGGTGCGCGCGACGCAGGCGCAGTTCGTGCCGATCCGCATTTCCGAGCGACTGTGGATCGTGCCGACCTGGTGCGAGCCCGTCGACGCCGGCGCCATCAACATCGCGCTCGACCCCGGGCTAGCGTTCGGAACGGGATCGCACCCGACGACGCGGCTTTGCCTCGAATGGCTGTCGCGCAACCTCCGGGAAGGAGAATCCGTCCTCGACTACGGTTGCGGCTCGGGAATCCTCGCGATCGCCGCCGCCTTGCTGGGCGCGGGCCGCGCGGACGGCGTCGACATCGATGCGCAGGCCGTCGCGGCCGCGCGTGCGAATGCGGCCGCCAATCATGTCGACGCGACTTTCATGCAGGTGAATTCCGTTGGCGCGCGCGACGGCGCCACTTACGACGTCGTCGTCGCCAACATCCTCGCCAATCCGCTCGTCATGCTCTCGCCGCTCATTGCGGCGCGGGTGCGCGAAGGCGGGCGCGTCGTGCTTTCCGGAATCCTCGCGACGCAGGCCGAGACCGTCGTGTCCGCGTACGCCGAGTGGTTTAATATTGCGGTCTGGAGCGCCGGCGAGGACGGTTGGATCGCCCTCGCGGGCGAGCGCCTCGCCCGATAGTTCACAAACTCACTCCGCCGAACCGCGAACTCAAAGGACGCCGCGAATCCACGCGCGGCTTGCCGCATGGCCGACGAACGATATACGCGCTGCCCGGGCTGCACGACGATCTTTCGCGTCACGCCCCAGCAGCTCGCGCTGCGCGGCGGGCAGGTGCGCTGCGGCCATTGCAAGACCGTGTTCGACGGCAATGCCGAGCTGATTTCACTCGCGCCGCGGCGCGAGCCGCCGCCCGACGACGAGGCCTACAACGAGGCCATGCGGGGGCCGCCGACGGTGACGTTGCGCAGCGCGCAGGCGCTCGAACCATCCGAGCCGCCGGAGACGTCTTCGCGGGCGTGGGAGGACGCGCCGCGCATCGACTACGACGAGCGCTTCGCCTGGGACAAGCGCAAGCCGCGCCGTCGCGGCGCCGCGGTCTTCTATGCGCTCCTGATCCCGCTGCTCGTGCTGTCGCTCGCCGGCCAGCTGGTCTTCCACTATCGCGACGCGATCGCCGCGCAGGTGCCGTCGGCGAAACCCATGCTCGTGCGCGCATGCGCAACCGTCGGCTGCAAGATTGCGCCACTGCGCGACGCCGCGATGAAATATCTGACGTTCGAGTCCTCGGGCCTCGAGGCCGATCCGTCGCACAAGGGCCTGCTCATCCTGTCCGCGGCCATGCGCAGCCACGCGGCGTGGCCGCTCGAATATCCGTACCTCGAGTTTTCGCTCACCGACGCCGCCGACAAGGTGGTCGTGCGGCGCGCGCTCACCCCGTCGGATTACGTCGACGCGACGGCGGATCTCACGCGCGGCATTCCGGCCAACGGCGAAGTCGCCATCAAAGTCTTCGTCGACGCGAGCGCGACGCTGCAGGCGGGGTACCGGCTCTACATGTTCTACCCTTGATCGGACAACGGAATCCGAAAATGAACGCCAGCACGCCCTCGCACCATCTCGGTGCGTCGCGCGGGCTCTGCGAAGCACATTTTTTGTTTTAATAACAATGGCTTGAAAATATTTGGCGACTGCTCCATTGCCGACCGGCCACGGATTGCCCAATATAGAGCGAATAATGATGCACCGCGTCAATGCCTTGGATCGCCATATAATTGATCGCACCAAGATAGGGCGCATCGGCACCATTTAGGTGCCATTTTTCTGCGATTGAGGCATCGGCGACGCCATGCGGCCGGTAAATCATGGGTTTTCCGGCCTTCCGGTTATGGCATAGTTCTCGCTGATGCATTTCCGGCTTCTATTGCATTGCATCGAATGAATTCGAGAGTAGCAACCAGGAGAGTCAGATGACCACCCCCGCAGACGTGCTGAAAATGATCAAGGACAAGGAGGTCAAGTTCGTCGACTTCCGCTTCACGGACACCCGCGGCAAGGAGCAGCACGTCTCGGTGCCGCACAAGGTATTCACGATGGACAAGTTCGAGTCCGGCCACGCCTTCGACGGGTCGTCGATCGCGGGATGGAAGGGCATCCAGGCCTCCGACATGCTGCTGATGCCCGACGCCAGCACGGCCTACATCGATCCGTTCATGGACGAGACGACGCTCAACATCAGTTGCGACGTCGTCGAGCCGACCGACGGCAAGGGCTACGAGCGCGACCCGCGCTCGCTCGCCCGTCGCGCGGAGGCGTACCTCAAGTCAACGGGGCTTGGCGACACTGCCTATTTCGGCCCCGAGCCCGAGTTCTTCATCTTCGACGCCGTCGAGTGGTCGGTCGACATGTCGGGCAGCTATTGCAAGATCTTCTCATCCGAGGCCGCGTGGTCGTCCAGCGAAAAATTCGAAGGCGGCAACATGGGCCATCGGCCGACCGTGAAGGGCGGCTATTTTCCCGTCCCGCCGGTCGACTCGCTGCAGGACATCCGGTCGGCGATCTGCCTCGCGCTGGAGCAGATGGGCGTCGAGGTCGAGGTCCACCATCACGAAGTCGCGACCGCGGGGCAGTGCGAGATCGGCACGAAGTTCGCGCCGCTCGTCCAGCGCGCCGACTGGCTGCAGATCCTGAAGTACGCGGTGCACAACACGGCGCATGCGTATGGCAAGACGGCGACGTTCATGCCGAAGCCGATCGTCGGCGACAACGGATCCGGCATGCACTGCCACCAGTCGATCTTCAAGGACGGCAAGAACCTGTTCGCCGGCGACGGCTACGCGGGACTCTCCGAAATCGCGCTCTATTACATTGGCGGCATCATCAAGCACGCGAAGGCGCTCAACGCCATCACCAACCCGGGCACGAACTCGTACAAGCGCCTCGTCCCGGGTTTCGAGGCGCCGATCAACCTCGCGTATTCGGCGCGCAATCGCTCGGCGGCGATCCGCATTCCGTACGTGTCGAGCCCGAAGGGCCGCCGCATCGAGGTGCGCTTCCCCGACCCGACGGCGAATCCGTATCTCGCGTTCTCGGCGATGCTCATGGCCGGGCTCGACGGCGTGCAGAACAAGATCCACCCAGGCGACCCGATGGACAAGAACCTGTACGACCTCGAGCCCGAGGAAGCCGCCAAGGTCCCGCACCCGTGCGCATCGCTCGACGAGGCGCTCGACCACCTCAACCGCGACCGCGCGTTCCTGACCAAGGGCGGCGTGTTCACCGACGACATGCTGGACGCGTACGTCGCGCTCAAGATGGAGGAGGTCACGCGCTTCCGCATGACAACGCATCCGGTCGAGTACGAGATGTACTACAGCCTGTAACTCGGCCGCTGCAGTGACGCCGGAAAAAGGGGCGGGCCCTCGCGGTCCGCCCTTTTTTGCCTGCCGCGCGCGAATTCAATACACTGCAGCACCATGACCGGCGACCCCACGAACGCACGATGCCGCACTGCCGCCGCCGCGCTCCTCGCCTGCGTGCTTTTCGCGAGCGGTGCGGCGCGCGCGGCCACGCTGTCGGAAAAGGCGAGGGAGTCCGGCTGCGTCAACAAGCCGGTCGCCGTCACCGCGACGCTGTACAAGTGCATGACGGCGTCCGGCGATCCGTCCTATTTCAACGTTCCGGGCGCGCCGGAGGCGGAGCCGGCGCCCGCGCCGCGCTCGACGCCGCGCGCCGCGTCCACGCCGTCGCCCGCCGGATTCCCCAAGGTCGATGCGGGGACGCAGAAGGGGCGCGACAACGTCCGCCGGAAGGTGCTTTCCGACGAGCTCGCCACGGAGGAAAAGTTGCTGACGGAAGCACGCACCGCCTACGCCGACGGGGCGCCGTCGGCGCTGCCCGAGGAGAAGACGGACGTCGAGAAGTATCGCGAGCGCATCGGCAGGATGCGCCAGGCCGTCGGCATGCACGAGAAGAACGTCGAGGCGCTGAAGAAAGAGCTCGCGTCCGTCAAGTGACCGGCGTCGCGTGCGACTGCGCGCGTCCCGCCGTGTCCGCTCGCCGCGCGCATGCGCCTGCCATGCGCCGCGGTGGATCTTCCGCCGGAATTCGCGCTGCGACCGCCTTGGGCGCGAATATTGCTAATTCCTCACTGTCGACGTGCGCGCAGCGTGCGCCGCGCATCGCGCCACGCTCCGCCCCTTGAGAACCGAATTCCCTTCGATGACCGTCAGTGACGAGAAAGCGGGCGCGCTGGCGGGACTCGAGCTCCTCGCCACCGCCGTGATCCTGCTCGATCGTGCGCGCCGGGTGACCTACGCGAATCCGGCGGCCGAGAACCTGTTCGAGCTGTCGAGGCGGCAGCTGGTCGGGCACGCGATCGAGGAGATCTTCACCGACGCGGCGAATCTCACCGCGGCGATCGGGAAATCCACCGAGACGGGCGCCTCGTATACCGAGCAGGAGCTCGAGCTCACGCCGACTGGCAAGCCTAAGCTCCACCTCACCTGCACCGTGTCGCCGGTCGAGGCGGACGGCGCGGTGCTGCTGCTGGAATGCCGTCACATCGACCAGCAGCTCAAAATCGCGCGAGAGGAGCGACTGCAGGAGCAGCAGCAGGCGAATCGCGAGCTGATCAGGAGCCTCGCGCACGAGATCAAGAATCCGCTGGGAGGGATTCGCGGCGCGGCGCAGCTCCTCGAGCGCGAGCTCGACCGAGCGGCGCACACCGAGTACACGCAGGTGATCATCGGCGAGGCCGATCGCCTGCAATCCCTCGTCAACCGGCTCCTGACCCCGCACCGCCTGCCGACGTACCGGCGCACGAACATCCACCAGATCCTCGTGCACGTGAAGGGCCTCGTGCAGGCGGAGTTCCCGCACGTCGCGATGCTCACCGACTTCGACGCGAGCCTCCCCGAATTCGACGCCGATCCCGAGCAGCTGACGCAGGTCGTGGTCAACATTGCGCGCAACGCGGCGCAGGCGCTCTTCGCGACGCCGGAGGCCGAGATCTGGCTCCGGACGCGGGTCGCGCGCTACGTGACGCTCGCGAAGAAGCGGCACCGCCTCGCGATCGCGCTGACGATCGAGGACAACGGCCCGGGCATCCCCGAGGCGATTCGCGACAGGGTCTTCTATCCGCTGGTTTCCGGGCGCGAGGGCGGGACCGGGCTCGGCCTCACGCTGGCGCAGACCTACGTCGCCCAGCACAACGGCACCATCGAGTTCGAGAGCATGCCCGGCCACACCGTGTTCACGATTCTGCTTCCGCTGGAGTTCGAGCGCAACGGCGCGTAGATTGGTCAGCGCCACAGGTCCAAAGATGAATGCCCACGATCAGCCCGCGCCGCCCGTGTCCGCCATGAAGCCCGTCTGGATCGTCGACGACGACCGCTCGATTCGCTGGGTGCTGGAGAAGGCGCTCTCGCGCGAGGACATCCCGTGGAAGTCGTTCTCGTCGGCGTACGAGGTGCTGCAGGCGCTCGAGGGCGACGAGCCGCAGGTGCTGGTCTCCGACATCCGCATGCCGGGTGAATCAGGCCTGGCGCTGTTGAGCAAGGTCAAGGCGCGCTGCCCGCACGTGCCCGTCATCATCATGACGGCCTATTCCGATCTCGACAGCGCGGTCGCCGCGTTCCAGGGCGGCGCCTACGAATATCTTCCGAAGCCGTTCGATGTCGACCACGCGCTGGCGCTGATCCGGCGCGCGACCACCGAGTCTCCCGCCGTCGCGCCGACGGGCGCCGCGCCCGCCGACGCGCCGGAAATGCTGGGCCAGGCCCCCGCGATGCAGGAAGTCTTCCGCGCGATCGGCCGGCTGTCGCAGTCGAACACAACGGTGCTCATCACCGGCGAATCGGGGACGGGCAAGGAGCTCGTCGCGCGGGCGCTCCACCGGCACAGCCCGCGCGCCGCCGGGCCCTTCGTCGCGATCAACACCGCCGCGATCCCCAAGGACCTCCTCGAGTCCGAGCTCTTCGGTCACGAGCGCGGCGCGTTCACCGGCGCGCAGAGCTCGCGTCGCGGGCGTTTCGAGCAGGCCGAGGGCGGCACGCTGTTCCTGGACGAGATCGGCGACATGCCGCCGGATCTTCAGGTGCGCCTGCTGCGCGTGCTGTCCGACGGCGAGTATTACCGCGTCGGCGGGCACGCGCCGCTCAAATCCAGCGTGCGCGTGATCGCCGCCACCCACCAGGATCTCGAGGAGCGCGTCCGCAGGGGACTGTTCCGCGAGGACCTCATGCACCGGCTCAACGTGGTCCGCCTGCGCCTGCCGCCGCTGCGCGAGCGCCAGCAGGACATTGAGCTGCTCGCGCGGCACATGCTGCACAAGAGCGCGCGCGAGCTCTCGGTCGAGCCGAAGCAGCTCTCCGACGATGCGATGAAGGCGCTGGCCGCGTTTCCGTTCCCGGGCAACGTTCGCCAGCTGGAGAACATCTGCCACTGGCTCACCGTGATGGCGCCGGGGCAGCGCGTCGGCGTCGCCGATCTTCCGCCCGAGGTGCGCGAGACTCCGCGCGCAGGGGAGCGCGGCGACGCGACCGAATGGCACGACGCGCTCGACCGGGAACTCGCGCGGGCACTGGCGCACGGCGAGAAAAGCGTCGGGGACAGGCTCGAGCGCGAATTCGAGCGCACGCTGATCCTGCGCGCGCTGGCGCACACGGGCGGGCACCGGATGGAAGCGGCGCAGCGGCTGGGCTGGGGCCGCAATACGCTGACGCGCAGGATCCAGGAGCTCGGCATCGACCCCGACCGTCCCAAGAGCGCGTAGGAATCTGTCCCTCAGTCCGCCAGCTCGACGATGACGGGCGCGTGATCCGATGGCTTTTCGCCCTTGCGCGCATTGCGGTCGATGCGGCAGGACGTGCATTTCGCGGCGAGCGCCGCGGAGAGCAGGATGTGGTCGATTCGCAGCCCGTGATTCTTCGGAAAGGCGAGCTGCCGGTAATCCCACCAGCTGAACGTGCGCTCCGGTTGCGGGAACAGCCGGAAGCTGTCGGCGAGGCCCAGCGCGACCCAGCCACGGAACACCGCACGCTCGGGTTCCGAGCACAGCACCTGCCCCTGCCATAAGACGGGATCGTGGACATCGCGATCCTCGGGCGCGATGTTGAAGTCGCCGGCAAGCGCGATCGCGTCATGCCGCGCGCACTCGTCGGCGAGGAAGCGCGTCGCCGCGCTGCACCAGTCGAGCTTGTAACGGTACTTGTCCGAATCGACCGATTGTCCGTTGGGCACGTAGAGGCCGATGATGCGAACGCCTGCCACGGTCGCGGCGATCACGCGCTTCTGCTCGTCGGCGATCCCGGGCAGCGCGGTGACGATGTCCGTCGCGGCGCCGATTCCGTCACGCACGAGCAGCGCGACGCCGTTGTACGTGCGCTGGCCGGAGAAATGCACGGCGTAGCCGGCGTCGGCGATTTCCTGGCGCGGAAAGCGCGCATCCTCGAGCTTCGTCTCCTGCAGGCACAGGAGGTCCGGCCGCGCCTCGGGCAGCCATTGCAGCAGCCGCGGCAGCCTTACGTTGAGCGAATTGACGTTCCAGGTCGCGATCTTCAACCGATTTTCCCCGAGACGATGGCCCGCCTCGCGTTGACCTTCGACGAGGGCGCCGGACCGGTGCCGATGATGCCATAGCGGTACTGGCGGAGGGAGTCCATGGCATCGCAAGGGAAATGCGGAGGTCCCGCGGCCCGGACGAATCGTCGCGCATTGCGCCGGCGGCCTCGCAGCAGGCTGTTTGATCTGAATCAATCCTGCGCCAACGTACGCAAATGATCTGCGTCAAACGGTCGCGCGCGGCGGACAATACAGTACGGGTGGCGGCGAATTCAGGCGATCCGGACGCAGGCAACTACAAGGCACGGGCGTGATCGGCAACCGGGCAATGCGGGGCGGGAGAACCGAAGCGGCGACATCGCGGCGGGTCCGCATCGCGCATTCGCCGCGGCGCGTGTCACCCGGGCGTGCCCGGTAGCGCGGCGCCTCCCGCATCCTTCCAGCCCATCCGACGATGAATCCCTACGCAATCCTTCTGTTGTACCTGGTGGCGATCATGGGGTTCGTCGCCGTCACGTTGCTGCTCAATCGCGTGCTGGGGCCGAAGCCCGTCGCCAATGCGATGAAGCTCGAGGCGTTCGAGTGCGGCGCCGAGCCGATCGACCCCCGCAACGTGAAGCCCGTCCCGATCAAGTACTACGCGGTCGCGATCGTCTTCATCCTGTTCGACCTCGAAACGGTCTTCCTCTTCATCTGGGCGCTGGGCGCGCAGCCTCTGACCGGTTTCATGCTCGCGACGTTCGGCATCTTCATCTCGTTGCTGGTCCTCATCCTGCTCTACGTGTACAAGGCGCGGCTGATCGAAGCCGTCGCGGAGTAGAAGACATGAGCCGGACGATTCCGATCCATTCCGAACGTGTGCCCAGCTCGGCCTTCGAGTACATCACCACCAAGAAGGACGAGCTGATCGGCTGGGCGCGCAAGTTCTCGCTGTTCCCCTATCCGTTCGTGACCGCGTGCTGCGCAATGGAGTTCATGGCCGTCAGCGCGTCGCCCTACGACACCGACCGCTTCGGCGCCGCGCTGCCGCGCTTCTCGCCGCGGCAGGCCGACCTGCTGATGGTCGTGGGGACGATCACGCACAAGCAGGCGCCGATCCTGCTCAAGGTCTACGAGCAGATGTGCGAGCCCAAATGGGTGATGGCGTTCGGCGTCTGCGCGACGTCCGGCGGCTTCTACCAGAACTACGCGGCGGTTCAGGGCATCGACAAGATCATCCCGGTGGACATCTACATCCCCGGCTGCCCGCCGCGGCCGGAGACGGTGATCGACGCCATCATGCAGCTGCAGGACAAGATCGCGCGGTCGAAGCACCCGATCATCACGAGCACGTTCTGACCATGGCCGCCGACACGCTCGATCTCGTCGCCAAGGGGCTCGCCTCCGAGGGGCGCGACATCGCGCTCTCGCACGGGATGCTCGTGATCGCCGTTGCGCCCGCCGACGTCGGCGCGGTCGTGCGGCGCCTGCAGACGGAATTCTCCTTCGACCTCTTCCTCGACGTGACCGCCGTGGACTGGCCGGGCCAGGATCCTCGCTTCGAAGTCGTCTGGCATTTCTACTCGACGCGCCATTTCGGCCGCGTGCGCGTCAAGACCCGCGTGGCCGAGGCCGATCCGGTCGTGGAATCGCTGACGCCACTGTACGGGTCCGCTGCGTGCATGGAGCGCGAATGCCACGAGATGTATGGCATCGGCTTCCGCGACAACGCCGACCTGCGGCCAATGCTCCTGTACGAGGGCTTCGTCGGCTACCCGCTGCGCAAGGACTACGTGAAGGACCACGAGCAGCCGCTCGTGCCCTACCGGAAGTGACGGGCCGGCCATGGACATGAAGCTCCCCAATCCGATTCGCCCGGCGTTCACCGCGGCCGGCCATGAAGAGCATGTCATCGTCAACATCGGGCCGTCGCATCCGGCGACGCACGGCACCGTCCAGATCATCGCGGAGCTCGACGGCGAGAAGGTCGTCCGCACCGACGTGCACTGCGGATTCCTGCACCGCGGCTTCGAGAAGGAGTGCGAGGCGCACACCTGGCACACGCTGATCCCCTACGTGGACCGGCTGAACTACTGCTCGGCGCTCATCAACAATTTCGCGTATTGCGCGGCGGTCGAGGAGCTCGCCGGCATCGAGATCACGCCGCGCTGCCGCCACCTGCGCACGCTGCTCTCCGAGTACTCGCGGATCGCCGACCACCTCACCTGCGTCGCTGCGGCGCTGATGGAGCTGGGCGCGATGACCGCGTTCCTGTACCTCGTGATGATCCGCGACTACATCTACGAGCACCTCGCGAATCTCACCGGCGCCCGCGTCACGTACACCTATGGCCGCATCGGCGGCCTCGCGCGCGACCTGCCGGACGGCTGGCTCACGCGCCTGGCCGAGATCCTCGACCAGTACGAGACCTTCGTTGACCGGGTCCACGGCCTCGTCGACCGCAACCGGATCTTCATCGACCGGATGCGCGACGTCGGTGTGCTGACGACGGCCGACGCGATCAGCTGGGGCTACACCGGCCCGATCCTGCGCTCGACCGGCGCGCCGCGCGACCTGCGCAAGGACACGCCCTATCTCGCCTACGCCGATCTCGATTTCGAGGTGCCGGTGGGCATCAAGGGCGACAATTACGACCGCTATTACGTGCGGATGCGCGAGATGGACGAGTCGGTGCACATGATCCGCCAGCTCGTCGCGACGCTGCCCGGTGGCCCGGTCAGCATCGTCGACCACCGCTACGTGCTTCCGGAAAAGGCGCTCGTCTACACCGAGATCGAGTCGCTGATCAGCCACTTCAAGTTCGTCATCGACGGGCCGCGCATTCCCGCCGGCGAGGTCTACGTCGCGCACGAGGCGGCGAACGGCGAGCTCGGCTTCTATCTCGTCAGCACCGGCGAGGGCGTGCCGTGGAAGGCCCACGTCCGCTCGCCGAGCTACGTGCACCTGGGCGGCGTGCACAAGATGCTCGACGGCTACCAGCTCGCCGACATCGTGCCGACCTTCGGCTCGGTGAACATGATCGGCGGCGAGTGCGACCGCTGACGATGACCTGACCGCGATGAAGCACCTGATCCCAGAATTCGAGCAGTGGAAGAAGCGCTTCCCGCCGGGATTCGAGTCCTCGCTCGTCATGCCCTGCGTGCGGCGGATCCAGCAGGACCGCGGATTCATCGCCGACAGCGACGTCGCCGATCTGGCGGCGTACCTCGGCGTGCCGCGCATCCAGATCGAGGAAGTGCTGTCGTTCTACACGCAGTTCCGGCGGCATCCGATCGGACGCTGGCACGTGCAGTGCTGCCGCAACGTCACGTGCTCGATGCGCAGCGCCGAGAGGCTGATCGATCATCTTTCGAGGAAACTCGGCGTCGCGCCGGGTGGGACGACGCCGGACGGTCGCGTCACGCTCTCCACCGTCGAGTGCCTGGGCTCGTGCGGCACCGCACCGGTCGTGATGGTGAACGACACGTACCACGAGAACATGAGCGTCGAGAAGCTCGACGTTCTCTTGGCGGAGCTCAAGTAATGCCCGGCCGCCAGCTCATCATGAATTTCCCGGTCACCGCGACGTCGCACACGCTCGCGGATTACCGCGCCCGCGGCGGCTACCAGACGCTCGCCAAGGCCCTCGCCATGACGCCGCAGGACGTCACCAAGGAGATCGTCGCGTCGGGCCTGCTGGGCCACGGAGGCGCAGCGTTTCCGGTGGGCCGGAAATGGCGGAGTCGTGAAGCTCGACGACGGCCAGCCGCATTTTCTTTGTGCCAACGCCGACGAAGGCGAACCGGGAACGTTCAAGGACCGCTGGATTCTCGAGCACTCGCCGCACCTGCTGCTGGAGTCGATGCTGATCGCGGCGCACGCGCTGCAGGTGCGTCACGCGTTCGTCTACATCCGCGGCGAATTCGACCTGCCGTACCGTCGCCTCGCGGCGGCGATCGAGGAGTCGTATGCGAACGGGCTGCTCGGCGAGGGCATACAAGGCGGCAGTTTCGCCTGCGACATCAATGTGATCCGCGGCGCGGGCTCGTACGTCTGCGGCGAGGCGTCCGGACTGCTCGCGTCCGTCGAAGGCAAGCGCGGCTATCCGCGCAACCGCCCGCCGCGGCTCACGGTCAAGGGCCTCTTCCAGCGCCCGACCGTCGTCAACAACGTCGAGACGCTCTCCAACGTCGCCGGGATCATCGCCAACGGCGCTGCCGCGTTCAAGGCGCTCGGTCTGCCGAAATGCCCGGGCACGCAGCTCGTGTCGATCTCCGGCCACATCGAGCGGCCGGGCGTCTACGAGGTCGAGTACGGCTATCCGCTGAAGAAATTCCTGTACGACGATTGCGGCGGCATCACCGGCGGGAAGAAGCTCAAGTGCATCGTGCCGGGCGGCATCTCGACCAAGGTCCTGACGGCAGCCGAGTGCGAGCCCGTCACCTACGACAAGGAATCGCTCGAGGCGGCGGGATCGTCGCTGGGCTCGGGCGGCATGATCGTCATCGCCGAGGGCACGTGCATGGTGCGGCTGCTGCAGGTGATGCTGCGCTTCTATCATCACGAGTCGTGCGGCCAATGCACGCCATGCCGTGAAGGCATGGGCTGGATGCACCGGATCATCGACCGCATCGTCGCGGGCGAGGGCAAGCCGGGCGACCTCGAGCGCCTGATCGAGATCTCGAAGCTCAACGACGGCACGACGATCTGCGGGATGGGCGACGCCGCGGGCTACGCGACCGTCGGCATCCTCGCCAAGTACCGCGACGAGTTCGAATATTTCATCGAGCACAAGCGCTCGCGCTTCGATGGAAACCTCGAGGCCATCGCCCATGCCTGAGATCTTCATCAACGGCAAGAGCGTGCAGGCCGAGGCGGACCAGACGGTGCTGCAGGCGGCGCTCGCCAACGGCTTCTACATCCCGTACTTCTGCTGGCACAAGTCGCTGTCGATCGCCGGCAACTGCCGGATCTGCGTGGTCCAGCCGGAAGGCAAGAACTGGGTCGAGATCGCATGCAACATGCCGGTCGCCGAGGGACTGCGCGTCCTCACCGACTCCGAGCTCGTCCGGGCGAGCCGCAAGGCGACGCTGCAGTTCCTCACGCTCAACCATCCGGTCGACTGCGGCATCTGCGACAAGTCCGGCGAGTGCACGCTGCAGGACTACCACGTCAAGTACAACGGCGAGCGCTCGATCTCGATCGACGCCAAGGTCAGGTCGACCAAGTTCGTCGACCTCTCGAGCCGGATCGTGCTCGACAACGAGCGCTGCATCCTGTGCTCACGCTGCGTGCGCTTCACCCGCGAGATATCGAAGTCGAACGGGCTCGGCATCAAGGAGCGCGGCGACACCTCGCTCGTGCGCGCGTCCGAGGACGGCGCGTTCGACCGCGACGCATATTCCGACAACGTCGTCGATCTCTGTCCGGTCGGCGCGCTCCTGTCGCGGCCGTTCCTGCACAAGGCGCGCGTCTGGTATCTCGAGCCGACGCGGTCGGTGTGCCCCGGCTGCGCGCGCGGCTGCAGCGTCGACATCTGGCATCGCAAGCGCGAATGGGCGTTGCGCGCGCTCGATCCCGCGCAGAACACCGCCATCGCCCGTGTGACGCCACACGAGAATCCCAGCGTCAACGGTCCGTGGATCTGCAACAAGGGGCGCGACCTCGCCGCGATCTTCGAGCGCCGCCGTGCCGTGCAGCCCATGCTCAAGGGCGCGCCCGCCGATCTCGGCGTGGCGATCGCCGCGGCGCGCAGGCTTCTCGATGCGGCGAAGCGACCGGTCGCGCTCGTCTCGAGCTGGGGCAGCAACGAGGAGCTCGCGCAGTTCAAGGAGACGCTCGGCGCCCGCTGCGAGAGCTTCGTGAAGGCCGATCACGTCCCGGTCGAGGGCGAGACGGTCGCGGACGATCTCCTGATCCGCGCCGACAAGAATCCCAACACGACGGGCGCGCAGGCGCTCTTCGGCGTCGCGCCGATCCGGTTCGGCGAAGGCACGGACCTCGTCCTCGTATGGGGCGAGGGCTTCGATTTCGGCACGCTGCCGCGTGGAGCGAAAGTCATCTTCCTCGGTAGCTATCTCGCACCCGAGAACGGACATGCCGATGTCTTCATCCCGATCAGCATCCAGACCGAGCGGCACGGCCACTACACCAACGCCGACGGGGTCGTCAGCGAATTCCTGCCGTGCTTCGCGAAGGCCGCGACCGTGTCCGACGCCGCGACGTTGTTCGGCGAGTTGGCCCCGGTGAGGGTCGACGCATGAGCGCGCGGGGCAAAGACATGGACGCCCGCGCGAGCGGGGCGAAGCCCAGGCACGAAGGGCGCGTCCGCGAGCGCGGGTGGCGCCCGACGCGCGGACCGTTCGCATGTCGCGAAGATTTGACGAGGGCGCACCGGAGGGCTCGTCCGCGCGCGATTGCTCGCGGCCGACGACTCCATGCGCCACGCAATCCTGCCCGCGCGGAGGCCGCCGCATGATCCAGGACCTCGTCGTTTACGCGGTCTTCATCGGCTATGGCGTTGGTGTGCTGATGACGTTCGGCACGATCCTGACGTGGGTCGAGCGCAAGCAGGCGGCCGTGATGGCGGATCGCATCGGCGCCAACCGGGCCTACGTGCGCATTCCGTTCACGCAGATCAAGCTCGTCTGGTGGGGTCTGTTCCACGGTCTCGCCGATGGCCTCAAGATGCTGGTCAAGGAGGACTTCAAGGCCGACTCGTACGACTGGTACGCGTATGCCGTGGCGCCGTGGGTCGTGTTCACGCCGGTACTGCTCGTGTTCGCGGTCATACCCTTTGGCGGCGCGCTCCACCCCGCGGCACTCTTCTCGGCGTTCCCCACGGTCGCCGACTGGTTCGGCGACCGCACGTACACGTTGCAGATCGCGCGCCTCGACGCCGGCATCCTGATCGTCTTCGCGTTCGGCGGGATGACGATCATCGGCGCGATGCTGGCCGGCTGGGCCTCGGCGAACAAGTACTCGATGCTGGGCGCACTGCGCGCCGGGTCGCAGATGATCTCCTACGAGCTCATCATGGGCCTCACGGTGCTGGGCCTGATCCTGATCTACGGGACGGTCGACCTGACGACGATCGTGCAGAAGCAATCCGGCATCGTGCTGGGCTTCCTGCCGGCGTGGGGCGTGGTGCTGCAGCCTTTCGCGGCAACGCTGTTCATGGCCGCGGCGATCGCCGAAAACAAGCGGATCCCATTCGACCTGCCCGAGGCCGAGTCCGAGCTCATCGCCGGCTTCTACACCGAATACAGCGCGATGAAGATGGGCCTCTTCATGTTCGCCGAATTCATCGAGATCGCGATCATCGGCGCGCTGTTCACGACGCTGTTCCTCGGCGGCTACAACCTGCCGTGGATGGACGACTCGGGGTTCAATCTGCCCGGCGGCCTCGCGATACCGATGAGCCACGGTTTGGTCGTCGTCACGCAATTGATCGTGTTCCTGGCCAAGGTGCTGCTGATGTCGAGCTTCCAGATCCTGGTTCGCTGGACGCTGCCGCGCTTCCGTTATGACCAGGTGCTGAAATTCGCCTGGAAATTCATGTTCCCGCTGGCGCTCGCCAACCTGGTGGTGACGACGGTCGCGGTCTGGGCGCTGCGCGCATGACGAAACGTCCGCACGTCCGGAAGAAGTACTGGAACGAGCCCACGATGACGCTGTGGGAGAAGGCGTACCTGCCGGAGATCCTGCGCGGGCTCTTCATCACGAGCCGCGTGTTCGTCGCCAACATGACGAAGTGGATGACCGGCCGCAAGGGCGCGCTCACGACGTATTACCCCGAGGAAACGCGCTGGGACTACGCGCAGAACAATCGCGGAAAGCACGTTCTGACGCGCCGGCCCGACGGCCGCCCGCAATGCATCGCGTGCAACCTGTGCGCGACAGTCTGCCCCGCGAAGGTGATCGAGATCGAGGCGGCATTCGACGCGGACGACGCGGCGCATCCCAAGTATCCGGCGCGCTTCGAGATCGACTATTCGCGCTGCATCTTCTGCGGGCTGTGCGTCGAAGCCTGTCCCGAGGATGCGATCCGGATGGTCAAGGAAGTCCCGGACCTTCCTTCCGGCGACCGCGACCACATGTGGCTCGGCAAGGAGGAGCTCCTGTCGTGGAGCCCGCGCAGCAACGTCGCCAAGCCGTATCCGGGCAAGGCCGACGCCGGCGCCAAGCGAGGATCGTCATGATCGACGCCGTGCTCGGCAACCTCGACACCGCGCTGCTCTGGCTCTTCGCGCTGGCAGCACTCGCCGGCGGCGCCCTGATGCTGGTGCTGCGGCACCCGATGCAGGTGGCGATGGCGCTGATCTCGACGATGGTATTCCTGGGCGGGGTCTACGGGCTCCTCGGCGTGCACTTCATCGCCGCGTTCCAGGTGCTGATCTACGTCGGCGCGGTGATGGTGTTCATGGTCTACGTGATCATGCTGCTCGACGTGCGCGATCCTTCGCTGCACGGCCGGTTCTCGCGGATGCTGGTGCCGGGGATCGCCGCGGCGGTGGTGCTCCTTGCCGTACTCGCGTTCGCGGTCCTGCGCGGCGACCTCGCGCCGGCCCGGTCGAGCGTGTCGTTCACGCTGCAGCAGTTCTCGGTCGCGTTCCTGACCGAATACTGGCTTTATTTCGAGCTCACTTCGGTGCTGCTCGTCGCCGCCGTCGTCGCGGCGCTGGCGGTGATCAAGGAGAGCGGGGCCGACCATGAGCAAGGCTGAGATGCTGCTCTTCGTCAGCATGGCGATGTTCTCGATCGGCCTGCTCGGCGTCATCGTCCGGCGCAACGTGCTCGTGATGCTGATGTGCATGGAGCTCATGCTGAACGCCGTCAACCTCTCCCTCGTCACGGTCGCGCAGCAGACCGGCACGACGATCGGCGCGGTGCTCGTCTTCCTGATCTTCGTCGTGGCGGCCGCCGAGATCGCCATCGCGATCCCGATCGTCCTCCTGCTCGTGCGGCGCAAGCGCACGCTGGACCTCGACGCCTATACCGATCTAAAAGGATAAGACGGTGCAGCTCCTCACCCTGATCGTCCTGGCGCCGCTGGCGGGATTCGCCGTCAACGGCCTCGTCGGGACGCGCTTCGGCGGCGAGCGCGTCGGCAAGCGTTTCGTCACCGTCGTCGGCTGCGCGCTGCCGGCGCTCTCGTTCCTGCTCGCGGTGAAGTGCTTCGCCGATCTCATGGCGGCGGGCGCGCCGCTCGCCGAGATCGCGTACACGTGGACGATCATCGCCGGCAATCCCTTCGAGATCGCGCTCTACTTCGACCGCCTCTCCGCCGTCATGGTGCTGATCGTCACCGGCGTCGGCACGCTGATCCACCTCTACTCGATCGGCTACATGAAGGACGACGCGAGCTACGCGCGCTTCTTCGCGTACCTCAACCTGTTCCTGTTCTTCATGCTGCTGCTCGTCCTCGGCAAGTCGCTGCTGGTGCTGTTCGTCGGCTGGGAAGGCGTCGGGCTCGCCTCGTACCTGCTGATCGGATTCTGGTTCGAGGATCCGGTCAACGCGCGCGCGGGCAAGAAGGCGTTCATCGTCAACCGCATCGGCGACGCCGGATTCCTGCTCGGCATGTTCGTGCTGTTCCAGGGCTTGGGGACGCTCGACATGCCGACGATCAACGCCGCGTTCGCCAAGGGGTCGAATCCCGCCGTGTCGGCGAGCCTCGCCGGCCTGCTGCTGTTCATCGGCGCGACCGGCAAGTCGGCGCAGATTCCGCTTCACATCTGGCTTCCGGACGCGATGGCCGGCCCGACCCCGGTGTCGGCGCTGATCCACGCGGCAACGATGGTGACCGCGGGCGTGTACCTCGTCGCGCGGATGTCGGGGCTCTATCTGCAGGCGCCGGAGGCGTCGGCGGTGATCACCGTCATCGGCATGGCGACGGCGTTCTTCGCGGCGACGGTGGCCGTCGCGCAGACCGACATCAAGAAGACGCTCGCCTACTCGACGGTGTCGCAGCTCGGGTTCATGTTCGTGGCGCTGGGGGTCGGCGCCTACGGCGTGGCCGTTTTCCACGTCTTCACGCACGCCTTCTTCAAGGCCTGCCTGTTCCTCGGCGCCGGCAGCGTGATCCACGCGCTCTCGGGCGAGCAGGACATCCGAAAGATGGGCGGGCTCGCGCGGCGCATCCCCGTCACCTTCGTGACGTTCGCGATCGCCACCGCGGCGATTGCCGGCATTCCGCCGCTCGCCGGATTCTTCTCGAAGGACGAGATCCTCTGGTTCGCCTTCGCCAGCGAGCGCGGCGGTTCGCCGCTGCTCTGGGCGGTCGGTGCCGCGACCGCGTTCATGACGGCCTTCTACATGTTCCGCCTGTTCTGGCTCGTGTTCATGGGCAAGTCGCGGATGGAGCCCGAAGCGGAGCATCACGTTCACGAATCGCCGGTATCGATGACCGGCGTGCTGGTGGTGCTGGCGGTGTTCTCCGCGTTGGGCGGGTTCATCGCGATCCCGCATTTCCTGGAGCCGCTGCTGCCGCTGCCTTCCGTCGTGCCGGAACTCGAGCACTATGAGAAGACGCTCCTCGTCGCTTCCGTCGTGATCGCGCTGGCGGGCCTCGCCGGCGCCGCGTGGGTGTTCGGCCGCGGCACGGCCCGCGCGGAAGCGGTGCGCGTTCGCTTCGCGGGGCTGCACCGACTGCTCGCCGGCAAGTATTTCATCGACGAGGCCTACGACTTCCTGGTCTCGCGTCCGCTCTGGTGGATCTCGGAGCGCGTCTTCCTGGGCGTCGGCGACCGGATGCTGCTCGACGGATCGCTCAACGGGCTCGCGCGCCTCGCGCAGCGCGGCGCGGGAGTGCTGTCGCGCGTCCAGAACGGCAACTTGCAGCGCTACGTGTTCTTCGTGGCGATCGGAGCGATCGTCTGTCTCGCCTGGGGATTCCGCCGTGGCTGACGCGACACTCCTGTCGATCGTCCTTTACCTGCCGCTTGCCGGCATCGCGGTCCTGGTCTTCGTCGCGCGCGACAACGACGTGCTCGTGCGGCGCGTGTCGCTCGCCGTGATGACGCTGCAGTTCGTGCTCACCGCCGTGCTCTACGCGCATTTCGACGCCGCCGCGACGGGGCTGCAGTTCGAGACCCGGATCCCGTGGATTCCCGACTGGGGCGTCTACTACCACATCGGCCTCGACGGGATGAGCATCCTGCTGGTCGCGCTGACCGCGTTCCTGGGCCCGCTGGTCGTCGCCGGCGCGTTCACGGCGATCACGAAGGACGTCAAGCTCTTCTATGCGATGGTGCTCCTGATCCAGTTCGCGATGCTGGGCGCGTTCGTCGCGCAGGATCTCTTCGTCTTCTACCTCTTCTGGGAAACGATGCTGATCCCGATGTTCCTTCTCATCGGCATCTGGGGGGGCGAGCGGCGGATCTACGCGACGATCAAGTTCTTCCTCTACACGGCGTTCGGCAGCATCCTGATGCTGGCGGCCGTGATCTATCTCGTCTACTCGCTGCAGCAGACGTCCGGCATCACGTCGTTCGCCTTCGCCGACCTCTACAAGGCGCCGCTGCCGCTCGACACCCAGCTGATCCTGCTCGCGGCCTTCGGCCTCTCGTTCGCGATCAAGGTGCCGATGGTCCCGCTGCACACGTGGCTGCCCGACGCGCACGTCGAGGCACCGACGGCCGGCTCGGTGATCCTCGCGGGCGTGCTCCTCAAGATGGGGACGTACGGCTTCATGAAGCTGGGCTTCCCGCTGTTCCCGGACGCGACGCGGATGCTCGTCCCCACGATCATGGTGCTTTCGGTCATCTCGATCGTCTATGGCGCCTGCCTCGCGCTGGTGCAGAACGACATCAAGAAGATCATTGCGTATTCGTCGATCAGCCACCTCGGCTACGTGATGCTGGGGCTCGCGAGCCTCGATCTCGTCGGCATCCAGGGCGCCGTGATCCAGATGGTGAGCCACGGGCTGACGGCGGCGGGGCTCTTCCTGATGGTCGGGATGATCTACGAGCGGTGCCACACGCGCGAGCTGTCGGCGTACGGTGGGCTCGCGAAGCTGCTGCCGGTCTACTCCGTGTTCTTCATGATCCTCACGCTGGCGTCGGTGGGATTGCCGACGACCAGCGGATTCACTGGTGAATTCCTCGTGCTGCTGGGCGCCTTCCGCGCGTCGTGGCAGGCGCACCTTGCGGGCGCGAGCCTGCCGCTCGCGATGAGCTCGCTCGCCGTGCTGGGCGTCGTGCTGGGAGCGCTCTACATGTTCCGCTTCGCGCAGGGCTTCATGTTCGGCGCGGCGAAGGCGCCGCACCAGCCGCTCGCGGACCTCGATTTCCGCGAAAGGACGATCCTCGCGATCATCGTCGCCGCGGTGTTCTGGCTGGGACTCTTTCCCGAAGGGCCGATGCAGAAGACCGAGCAGGCCGCGAAGCAGTATCGCGAGCTCGTGATGACCGAGCGGGTACCCGGAGTCGCGCGATGAGCTGGCAATCGATCTTCGCAGCAATGCTGCCCGAGCACATCCTGCTCTCGGGGCTCGTTGCGCTGATCGTGCTCGAGATCGTGATCGACCGTCCGCGGGGCTCGCTGGTGCTGTCGATCGTCACGGTGTGTGCCGCGGCGCTGGCGGCGCTCGCGCTCAATGTAAATGGCATCCAGGCCGACCCGTTCCCGGGTCAATACTCGATCAACCCCGGGACCTCGCTCGCCAAGGCGCTGGTTCTCGCGTTCGCGCTGCCGGTACTGCTGTTCGCGCGCGAGGAGCGGACCAACCTGCGCTTCTATCCGCTGCTGCTGTCGTCGCTGTACGGCTTCTGCCTGATCGTGTCGTCGGAGAGCTTTCTCACGCTCTTCCTCGGGCTCGAACTGATGGCATTGCCGGTGTACGTGCTGGTCCTCCTCGGAATTCGCCGGCCGGACAGCGCGGAGGCAGCGCTCAAGTACCTCGTGGTGGGCGGCACGGCGACCGCGCTCTTCCTCATGGGCGTCGCGCTGCTCTACGGCGGCGCCGCGTCGCTGTCGCTCGCGGCGTTCGCGACGGCGCTGCATTCCGGCGATGTGATGGCGCGCGCCGCCGTCGTGCTCATAGTGGCGGCGTTCTTCGTCAAGGCGGCGATCGTGCCGTTCCATGCGTGGGCGCCGGACGCGTACGAAGGCGCGAGCGTGCCGGTCACGGCGTACATGGCGACGATCATCAAGGCGGGCGTGCTGCTCGCCGTCGTGCGCCTCATCGGGACGGAACCGCTGTCGCCGCCGATGGTCGACCTGCTCGCGATCCTGCCGCTGGTGTCGATCGTGTGGGGCAACCTCACCGCGATGCGGCAGACGAGCTTCCGGCGCATGATCGCGTACTCGTCGATCGCGCACGCGGGCTATCTTTTCTATGCATTCCTCGGCATCGGCGCCACGCGCTTCCAGGGAGTCGTCTTCTACCTCGTCGCGTACGGCCTCGCCAACCTTCTCGCGTTCTCGGCGCTGCCGCGCGGCGACGACGTCGAATCGGATCGCCTCGACCATCTGAAGGGGCTCTTCCGGCGCCGTCCCTACGCGGCGCTGATGATCGGCATCGCGATGCTCTCGCTCGCCGGCATCCCGCCGTTCCCCGGGTTCATCGCCAAGTTCCTGATCTTCCGGAACGTCATGGCGGCGGGCTTCACGGTCTACGCCGTGCTGGGCCTCGTCGGAAGCTACCTCGGGATCTACTTCTACCTTCGCGTGATCCAGTTCATGTTCATGAGCGCGGACGAGCCGGCGAGAGCGCCGGGCACCGTGCGCATCGCGCTCGCGGCGAGCGTGCTCTGCCTCGTTTCGATCGGGATATTCGCGCTGCTGCCGGGGTCCGTGCTGGCGCGACTCTAGGAGCCTGTCGGGCCTGATTTCGCGTATGCGACGGAGGCGCTTTGGGCGCAGTTCAAGGCGCGAGACCGAGAGCATATCGGGAATATGCCAAGGGCGAGCAACGCAGGGATTGCCAACTGAGGCGCCCAAAGCGCCCCGTCCCTTCGCTCATTTGGGTCCCGCTGCCAAAAAGCGCGTCTGCTTTGTTGCTCGGCTTGCGAAGATTCACGATATTCGCTGCGCCTCGCGCCGCGCATCCATCGCCTTTTTGGCCCGGCAACGCATACGTGAAATCAGGCCCGACAGGCTCCTTGGGCGCAGGCGCGCGAACGTTCGCTACTGCTATTGCTTCGGGTACGTGCCTGGCGCGGTGACCGCTTGCGAGGCGTCGGAGGCCGGTGACGGCGTCGCCGGGGCTCCAGTGTCCCCCGGAGCACGAGGGGTGGGCGCGGCGCGGCGGTTGGCCGGCGCCTTCGGGTAGCCCGCCTCGTCGAGCATTGCGGTCCAGCGTGCTTCGCTGTAGCCCTTGGCGAACTGCTTGTCGCCGATCTGCAGCACCGGTGCCTGCAATTCCCCCGTGGCCTTCATGAGCTGTTCCGAGCCCTCGGGCGTGTCGACGGCGATCGTCGTGTAGGGCACGCCGCGGCGGTTCAGCAGGGCCTCGCCCGCGCGGCAGACCTCGCCGCACGGAAACGTGTAGAGCTTCACCGGAAATCGCTCCTGGGCCTCCCGCGTCGCGATCGACATTTCGTCGCTCTGGACGAAGTTTCCGCCCATCCGTTTCGCCTGGACGTCCTTCGCCGCATCGGGTGGAAGGCGATCGGTGTAGACGACATGCCCGTCCTTGTCGACGTAGCGGTAGACCTGTGCCTGCTGCGCCAGGGCGCCGGCGGCGAAAATGGCGGCGGCGATGCCGCAAGCCATTGATATTCGGGTCGTAGCGTATGCCATGCAGGCTCCTCAGGCGGTACCGATCATTCCATTATGCCGCAGAAGGGCGTCGATTTGGGGCGTGCGGCCGCGGAAGGCGACGAACGACTCCAGCGCCGGCCGGCTGCCCCCCCGCGCCAGCACCTCGTCGCGAAAGCGCGCTCCGGCCACGGGCGAGAGCACGCCGACCTCCTCGAACAGGCTGAATGCGTCGGCGGAGAGCACCTCCGCCCACTTGTAGCTGTAGTAGCCGGCGGCATATCCGCCCGCGAATATGTGGCGGAACGAATGCGTGAACCGGTCGTAGGCGGCGCGCGGCACGACCGCAATCTCGCGCCGGACGCTTTCCTCGACGTCCCGCGGCGACGCCGCGCCGGCGGGGTCATACGTCGAGTGCAAGAGCATGTCGAACAGCCCGAACTCGAGGTGACGCAGCGTCACGAGGCCGCTCTGGAAATTCTTCGCGGCGACCATCCGGTCGAACAGCGCGCGCGGCAGCGGGAGTCCGGTGTCGACGTGCTCGGTCATCTGCGAGAGCACGTCCCATTCCCAGCAGAAATTCTCCATGAACTGGCTGGGCAGCTCGACTGCGTCCCATTCGACGCCGTGGATGCCGGACACGCCGGCGACGTCGACGCGCGTCAGGAGCTGGTGGAGCCCGTGCCCGAACTCGTGGAAGATCGTCGTGACTTCGTCGTGCGTGAACGTCGCGGGGCGCCCCGGCTCCGGCGCCGACAGGTTGCAGGTGAGGTAGGCGACGGGGTGCTGGACCGCGCCGCCGACACTGCGGCGATCGATTGCCGCGTCCATCCACGCGCCGCCCTGCTTGCCCGGCCGCGCGTACAGGTCGAGATAGAACTCGCCGATGCGAAGCCCGGCGACATCGCGGATCTCGAAGAAACGGACGTCCGGATGCCACGTCGCCGCGGACGCCTTGCGGATCGTGATGCCGTAAAGCGTTTCGGCGACGCGGAACAATCCGCCGAGTACCCGGTGCTCGGGAAAATACTGGCGCACCTGCTGATCGGAGAACGCGTAGCGATGCTCCTTCAGGCGCTCCGACGCGAAGGCGAGGTCGTGCGGTGCGAGCGTCCCGATGCCGAGCGTGGCGCGCCCGAATTCGGCGAGCTCGCCGATGTCGGAGAGCGCGAACGGCCGCGCCTTCCGGTTGAGCTCGCGCAGGAAGTCGATCACCTCGGCGGCGCTGCCGGCCATCTTGGGGACGAGCGACACCTCGGCGTAGTTCGCGTAGCCGAGGAGCCTTGCTTCCTCCTGGCGCAGCGCGAGAATGCGCCGGATGACCGGCGTGTTGTCCCAATCCGGGCGCGCTCCCAGCTCGGAGGCGCGGGTCGAATACGCGCGGTGCAGCGTCGAGCGCAGCTCACGGTTGCGCGCATATTGCATCACCGGAAGATACGACGGCATCCGCAGCGTGAGCTTGCAGCCGCTCCGGCCTTCGGCGGCCGCCTCGGCGCGCAGCGCGCGCAGCACGTCGTCTGGCACGCCCGCGAGCTCGGATTCGTCCTCGACGAACAGCGCCCAGTCGTTGGTCGCGTCGAGCACGTTGTCCTCGAAGGTCGACGACAGCGCGGAGAGCTCTTCCTGCAGCGCCTTGAAGCGCGCCTTGTCCGCTTCCGGCAGCTCCGCGCCTCCGAGGCGGAAATCGCGCAGCTCGTTCTCGATCGCGCGGCGCTGCGCCGGCTCGCTCGTCGCGAAGGCAGGCGCCCCGGCCAGCGCGCGGTAGCGGCCGTAGAGACGAAGATCCTGCGCGAGATCGGTGTGAAAATCGGTGAGCTTCGGCAGATTGGCGTTGTAGGCCTCTCGCAGCGCCGGCGAATTCACGACGGCATTGAGATGATTGACTGCGCCCCACGCCCGGTCGAGCCGGTCGAGCGCGTCGTCGAGCGGCACGACGACAAGGTCCCAAGTGGCCGGTCGCGCATCGGTGGCCACGATCTGCGCCGCCGCCCGCGCCTGGGCGATCAGGCGGTCGATCGCGGGCGCCACGTGCTCGGCGCGGATCGCGTCGAAGCGCGGCAGGCCGGAAAAATCGAGAAGCGGATTGCCGGTCGCGGTCACGCGAGGTCCTGTTCAGGGGTCGGGCCGTCGCGGCGGCGCAAGACCGCGTCGAGCAGCGACAGGTCCTTCGGCGTGCCGACGTTGATCCAGGGGCCGTCGTAGCGCTCTCCGCTCACCTGGCCGCGCGCGATCCATTGCTGCCATAGCGGAAGAAGTTTGATACGCGTGCGCGGTTGAAGTTCAGCGAAGAGCGCCGTGTCGTGAAGCGCGATGTTTCCGTAGACGAGTTTTTCGCCGCCGCCCTCGCGCAGCATGCCGCCTTCGAGGAAGAAATCGCCCGCGGGATGACGCGCCGAGGTGGGCACCATCACGAGATGCGCGCGCGGCCGTTCCGGGTCGCTCGCCATCGCTTGCGCGCGAGGCAAGAGCGACGCGTAGTCGAAATCGGTGTGGATGTCGGCGCTGACGACGAGGAACGGGCCCGGTGCGAGCAGCGGCAGCGCGGTGACGATGCCGCCGGCCGTCTCGTAGGCCTCGGGCTCGAGCGACCAGCGCAACGACACGCCGCGCGCCGCGCCGTCGCCCAGCGCGTCGACGAGGCGCCCCGCGTGATGCGCCACATTGATGACGATGTCGCGGAAGCCGGCCCGCGCGAGCGCGTCGATCTGCCACGCGATGAGCGGCTTGCCGCCGACCTCGAGCAGCGGCTTGGGGCACGCGTCCGAAAGCGGCCGCATGCGCTCGCCGCGTCCGGCGGCCAGGATCATCGCGCTGATCGCCATGTCAGGCCGTGTGCCCCGCGACCGGCCGCCGCCGGTGCAGCGCGTCGAGGAGCGCCGCCAGCGGCGCGAGCGCCGGATACCGACCGCACGCGGCGCGCAGGTAGGCCAACACTCGCGGCATGTCGGCGAGGTAGGCGGTCTTGCCGTCGCGATACGCGAGACGCGCGAAGATACCGAGCACCTTGAGCTGGCGCTGCACGCCCATCCATTCGAAATCGCGCCAGAACGCTGCGAAATCGGCGCCGACCGGCAGCCCGGCGCTCCGCGCGCGCTCCCAGTAGCGCGCCGCCCAGTCCTGCTCCCGCGCCTCGTCCCACGCGATGTAGGCATCGCGCAGCAGCGAGACCAGGTCATAGGTGACCGGGCCGATGACCGCGTCCTGGAAATCGAGCACCCCCGGGTTGGGATTCGAGACCATCAGGTTGCGCGAGTGGTAATCGCGATGCACGTAGACGCGCGGCTGCGCCAGACTGTTGTCGAGGATCGCCCGGAAGGCGGCGGCGAGCGTTTCACGCTGCGATTCCGTCAGGCCGATGCCGAGATGACGCGCGACGTACCAGTCCGGAAAGAGGTCGAGCTCGCGCGCGAGCAGCGCCTCGTCGTACGGCGGGAGCTCGTGCGAGCGTGTCGCCCGCTGCCACAGGATCAGCGCGTCGATGGCGGCCGAATAAAGCGGCGGCGCGCTCGCGTTGTCGAGCGCGGACAGATAGGTGCGAGGACCGAGATCGCTCTGCAGCAGGAATCCGCGCGGCAGGTCTTCGGCGAGGATTTCCGGCGCGTTGACGCCGGCCTCGCGCAGCAGGCGCGCAACATGCACGAACGGCCGGCAGTCCTCCATGGGCGGCGGCGCGTCCATCACGATCAGCGTCGCGCGTCCCTGCCATGGCGCGACCGGGGCGACCCGGAAATAGCGGCGGAAGCTCGCGTCGGCCGAGGCCGGGGCGATGCTGAATTCGCGCGTGCCGAGGATCCCGGCCGTCCACGCGGTCAGCGTGTCGAGGCGCAGGTCGCGGCCGCTCGTCGGAGGCGCGGGCATCGTTGACGGTGGAAGCGGAGCGGGACTGGCGGCGACGCCGCTTCGCGCGTTCGCGACCTCGCGGCTGGAATCGCGACGCATCACGTTAGAATGCGCCATCTTACCATCGCGATCCGCAGCGTCGTTTCATCCCCAGATGAATCTCCGGCCGTCCCTACTGATGGTGGCAATCCTGTCCGCGCTCGCGCCGGCGCGCGCGCTCGGACAGGCGGCCGGAACGGACGCCGCGTTGCCGCAACCGGAATTGAAGCTCGCGCCGGCGCTCGTACCGGTGCCGCTGCGCGGTTCCGCGCCGGGCCCGGCCGACACGCGGACGCCGGGGACCGCGCCCTCGCAGGCGGTGCCGCTTAAGCTCGCGCCCATCGAGCTCGGCGACACGGCGGTCTTCCTGCGCGCCGATCGCATCGAAGGCGTCGGCGACGAATACGTCGAGGCAACCGGCAAGGTCGAGCTTCGCACGCGGCGCGACACGGTGCTCGCCGACTGGCTCCGCTACGATTTCACGCAGCAGGAAGTATGGGCGAAGGGGGATGTCCTCATCCGGCACGGCATCGACTGGATAAGCGGCCCGGAGCTTCGCTACAAGCGCGACACCGAGACGGGGTTTTTCTCGACGCCGCAGTTCTTCGTCGGCGAGACGGGCGGACGCGGCAGCGCCGCGGAACTTGTGTTCGTGGGCCCGGACCAATACAAGATCACGACAGCACGCTACACGACCTGCAATGCGCCGAGCGAGGACTGGTACATTCGGATGGGCGAGCTCGACGTCGACAAGGCGAAGATGGAAGGCACGGGGCACGACGCCACGCTCACCTTTCTCGGTGCGCCGGTCGCCTACACGCCGTGGCTCGACTTCCCGCTTTCCAACGACCGCAAGTCGGGGTTCCTGACGCCGGTGATTGGGTCGACCGGCATCCGCGGATTCGAATATGCGCAGCCGTATTACTTGAATCTCGCACCGAACTACGACGCGACGCTGGTCGCGCATGAAATGACCAAGCGCGGGCTGCAGATCGGTGCGCAGGGACGCTATCTGTTCGAGAATGCGCAGGGCGAGGCCGAAGCCGCCTACCTCGACCACGACCGGCAGACCGGCACCAACCGCTACGCGCTGTCGTGGAAGCACAACCAATCGTTCGCCGAAGCACCGGGACTCGCCGCGTTCTGGAATCTCAACAAGGTGTCCGACAATACCTATTTTTCCGACCTGTCGAGCAATGTCGGGCTCACCTCGCAGACGACGCTGCCGCGGCAGGGGGGCGTCTCCTACACGAGCGGTCCTTGGCAGGTCGTCGCGCAGGCACAGGCGTTCCAGACGCTCGCCGACCCCAACGTTCCGCCGGGGCCGCCCCCGTACAATCGCGTGCCGCAGATCTACGCGTCGCTGCAGGAGACCGATTGGGCCGGACTCACGCTTTCGGGGCACGCCGAATACGCGGACTTTCGCAATCCGGTGCTGGTCGAGGGGCAGCGCGCCTACGCGTGGCCCACCGTCGGGTTCCAGCGCCAGGGCGCGGCGTGGTTCTTCAACGCGCAGGCGGGTGTGCACGCGCGAGTCTACGAGCTCGACAACGCGACGCCCGATCGCACGCACCAGGACTACGTGATTCCGATCACATCGGTCGACGCGGGCCTCACCTTCGAGCGCGACCTCGATCTCCTCGGCGACAAATTCATCCAGACGCTCGAGCCGCGCGCGTACTACGTGTACGTGCCGTACAAGGACCAGAGCGCCGCGCCGATCTTCGATACCGCGCTGGACGATTACAATTTCTCGCAGCTTTTCAGCCCCAACCGCTATCTCGGCAACGACCGCATCGGCGACGCGAACCAGCTGACGCTCGCGCTGTCGTCCCGGCTGCTCGATCCTGCCACGGGGGCGGAGCGGCTGCATCTCGTGCTTGGCGAGCGGTTCTACTTCCAGGCGCAGCAGGTCGTGCTGAACGAGGTCCCGCGCGCGGCGTCGACGTCGGATCTTCTGGTCGGCGCCGAGGGGCGGCTCTCCGACGTCTGGGCGCTTTCCGGGCTTTGGCAATACAACTTCGACTCGTCGCTGACCGAGAAGCTCGACGCCGCGGTGCGCTACACGCCCGCCATCGGAAAAGTCGTCAATGTCGTCTACCGGTATTCCCGGCTGCTGGTGGACGAAAGCGGCCTGCCCGCGCCGCTGAAGCAGTTCGACGTGTCAGCGCAATGGCCGATCGACGGCGCCTTGACCCTTCTCGGACGCTGGAACTATTCGCTGATCGACAACAAGACGCTGGAGGCCGTGGCCGGCATCGAGTACAATGCGGGATGCTGGACGTTGCGGCTGGTCGGCCAGCGGCTCACGACGACGTCGCAGACGACGACCAACTCCGTTTACGTGCAGATCGAGCTCAACGGGCTCGCCCGGTTCGGCACCAATCCGCTCGACCTCCTGCGCCGCAGCATCCCAGGCTATCAGAAGACCAACGATTCGACGGTCGGTCTTCGCGAACGTTACAGCGAGTTCACCGAGTTCTAGAGGTCTTGCATGTCCGCATACCGATTCGCGCGCGCCGCCGTCGCCGCACTGGCGCTCGCCGCAGCACTGGCCGCCGCGACCGCGGCGGCGCAAAACACTCCAGCGCCCGTCCGTACGCCCTCTCCGCGCATCGTGCAGCCGTCCACACCGGTGCGCCCGGGCGGCACGATCACGCTCGACCGGGTCGTCGCGATCGTCAACGACGAGGCGCTCACGCAGCATGAAATCGACGTGCAGAAGCAGGTTGCGCTTGCGCAGATGAAGACGCAGAACGTGACTCCGCCGAACGCCGACACGCTCGAGAAGCAGGTGCTGGAGCGGCTCATCACCGAGCGGGCGCTGCTGCAGTTCGCGAAGGAGACCGGTGTGCGTGTCGACGACACGCAGGTCGAGCGCACGATCGCGCGCATCGCCCAGGACAACAAGATGACACCCGAGGAGTTCCGCAAGGCGCTCGAGAAGGAAGGGACGTCGTACGCGAAGTTCCGCGAGGACATCCGCAACGAGATCATCGTCCAGCGCCTGCGCGAGCGCGACGTCGACGGTCGCGTCACCGTCAGCGAATCCGAGGTCGACAACTTCCTCGCGACGCAGGACGCGCAGGCGGGCGGCGACGTCGAGTATCGGCTTTCGCACATCCTCGTCCTGGTGCCGGAGCAGGCGTCGCCCGAGCAGATCGAGGTCAAGCGGGCGCGCGCCGAGGATGCGCTGAAGCAGATACGCGGCGGCACCGACTTTGCCCAGGTCGCGGCGGGGTTCTCCGACGCGCAGGACGCGCTGCAGGGCGGCTCGCTGGGATGGCGAACCGCGGCGCGGATGCCGACCGTGTTCGCCGAGCAGGTGCGCACGATGAAGCCGGGCGACGTCTCCGACGTGCTGCGCTCGGCGAACGGCTTTCATATCGTCAAGGTGCAGGAGACGCGCAACCGCGACACGCCGACGATCGTCGAGCAGACGCATGCGCGCCACATCCTGATCAAGGTCAACGAGATCGTGTCGGACTCCGAGGCCAAGCTGCGCATCGAGCGGATCCGCGACCGCATCGTCAGCGGCGGGACGAAATTCGAGGATCAGGCGAAGCTCAGCTCCGACGACGGCAGCGCTGCCAAGGGAGGCGACCTCGGGTGGGTGTCGCCCGGGGACACGGTGCCGGCGTTCGAGCAGGCGATGAATGCTCTCAAGATCGACGAGCTCTCGCCGCCGGTGCGCACCACGTTCGGCTGGCACCTGATTCAGGTGACCGGGCGCCGGACACAGGACATCACCGCCGAGCGCAAGCGCGATCAGGCGCGCCAGGCGCTGCGCCAGCGCAAGTCCGACGAGATGTTCCAGGACTGGCTGCGGCAGACGCGCGATCGCGCGTATGTCGAGATCAAGACCGACGAAAGATAGCGGACCGTCATAAATCTGCTGCGGGTCCGGTCTGCTTCGTTGCACGTGGGCGCGAAATCCTCACGTACCGCCGTGTACGCTCCGGTTTCTCGCCCCCGCGCGCCTCGCATCCCGGCCTCCTCGCGACGATTTCTGACGGTCCGCTGGTCCGCCAGGCGCGCGGGACATAGCCGGATGTCGGGGTGATCAGCCCGGGCGCTCGCGCTGCATCAGCAGCTCGCGCTCGCCATCGGCGACGTCGATCGGCCGCAATGCGCGGAAACCCGCCTTCATGAATGCGCGGACCGACGAGACATTGTCGTGCCGGGGACACGCATAGCAGCGCCGCGCCCCGAACACCGGCCACACGATCTCGTCGACGGCCGCGGCGATGACCCGCCGGCCGAGCCCGCGCCCGGTATATTCGATTTCACCGATCAGCACGTCGATCGCCGCATCGTCGCCGGCATCGCCGACGGCGGCGAGGTAGGCGGGAAAGTCGGCGACGCGGTAGACCTGCACGTACCCGATCGGCTTGCCATCGACGGACGCCACGTAACCGCGCACCGGCTCCGATCCCGCGATGCGGGGGCCGTACTTCACAGCGATTTCCTCGGCGGTCGTCGGCACGCGCGAATAACCGGCCACCACGTGCGGCGCGTTCAGCCAGCGGTGCAGCAGCGGAAGGTCATCCTGCGCAAGCGGCGCGAAGCGCACGCGCCGCTGGTCGCCGCCCGTGGCGGAGTCGCCGTTCGTGCCGAGGGCGGTGTCGAGGTTCATGCTCGGGCGGGCTCGCCGGCGGCGTGCGTGAAAAGGCCGTCAGTCCGGCTGGTACACATAGGCCGGCATAGGCAGCCGCGCCTCGTCCATCTGCTCGCGCTTGGCGAGCTCCTGCGGTCGCTTGTCCCACCAGATTGCGCGACCTGCGCGCTTGTCCTCCGCGAGTTGCGGCCGGTCCTCCTGCAGCTTGCGCAGAAAGATCGCCTGCTCGGATTCGTAGTGACGGGAGGGAAGGAACATCGTGGGCCTGCGGTGTGTCGTGCCTTTGCTGCGCGACGTGACGATTCTATCACTTCGAGCCGACCTGGGCTGAGCGAGCGCTTCGCGCATGGGGTCCCGCGACGATCTCGAAGCGGAACAGCCGGCAATCGATATTCCCGTTGAATAGTGGGATCTTCTTCGACGCCTTCAGTCCGATCAGCTTGGCGAGCCGCAGGTCGCCCGTGAGGAGGCAGGCGGTCCAGCCGGGAAAGCGCTGCTTCAGCGCATCGCCGAGTTTCGGGTAGAACGCCGCGAGCGCCGCGTCGTCGCCCAGGCGAAGGCCGTACGGCGGGTTCGCGATCAGAATGCCGTGCGCGGCCGGCGCCGCGCGCGTCAGCACGTCGGCCTGCGCAATTTCGATCCAGCCGGCGACTCCGGCCATCGCCGCATTGCCGCGGCAATGCGCGAGCGCGGCCGCGGCGGTATCGCTTGCAAATATTGCACTCGACGCCGGTGCGGGGCGCACGCGGTCGTGCGCACGCTGGCGCAGCCGCTGCCACGTCGGCCCGTCGAACCAGGAGAGCTTCTGGAAGCCGAACGTCCGCGCGAGGCCGGGTGCACGGTCGGCGGCGATGAGCGCAGCCTCGATCGCGATCGTTCCACTGCCGCACATCGGGTCGAGCAGCGGCGCATCCGGCGTCCAGCCGGACAGCGCGATCAGTCCCGCCGCGAGATTCTCGCGCAGCGGCGCACCCTCCGCGTCGCGCCGGTAGCCGCGCTTGAACAGCGCCTCGCCCGACGTGTCGAGATAGAGCGTCGCCTCGCGCTCGGTGAGGAACGCGTGCACCCTGACGTCGGGCCTGAGCTTCGCGACCGAAGGGCGCCGTCCGGCGTCGTCGCGGAAGCGGTCACACACCGCATCCTTGATCTTGAGCGTCGCGAATTCGAGGCTCGGCAGCGGCGAGTGGGTCGCCGCGACGTCGACGCGCAGCGTCCGGTCGATGTTGAAGTGCGCGCCCCACTGAACGCCCTTGGCGAGCGCGTAGAGCTCGTTCTCGTTGCGGCAGCGGCCGTGGGCGACCTGCCACAGGATCCGGCTCGCGAGCCGGGACTCGAGGTTGGCGCGGTACGCGAGATCGAGCTCGCCCGAAAAGCTCGCGCCGCCGTCGGCTGGCGCGACGAACTGCGCGCCTTGCGCCGCGAGCTCGGCCGCAAGCGGTGCCTCGAGACCGCGTGGGCAGGGTGCGAAGAAGCGCTCGGTCATTTGAGCAGGCGACGCCGGGTGAGCACCAGCGCGACGTAGTACGCGGTGACGCCGTAGGCGAGCAGCACCGCGACGTGCAGCACGATGTTGCCCGGCACGACGCCCGCGACGAGTGGCCGCGCGAGGTCGATCGCATGCTTCAACGGCAGGAACGCGGCGATGCCCTGCAGCCACGCCGGCATCTGGTCGACCGGGAAGAACACGCCGCACAGGAGCAGCATGGGCGTCAGGACCAGCGTGAAGAAATAGGTGAAGAAATCATAGTTCGGCGCCAGCGCGTTCATCACAAGGCCGAGCGCGCCGAAGGTGAGCCCGACGGCGAATCCCAGCGGGACGACCCACAGCGCGAGCCACGAATGGCCGAAGCCCAGCGCCACGATCACCGCGAGGATCGCCGCCGTCGAGACGACCGCCTTCGACGCGGTCCAGATCCATTCGGCGAGCATCACGTCGTCGAGCGACAGCGGCGCGTTGATGATCGCCTCCCAGGTCCGCTGCACGTGCATCCGCGAGAACGCCGAGTACATCGCCTCGAAGCTCGACGTGAACATCGCGCTCTGGCACACCATGCCGGTGCCGATGAACGCGATGTACTTCATGCCGCCGACCTCGGGGACGAACGCGCCGATGCCGTAGCCCAGCGCGACCATGTAGAGCAGCGGATCGGCAATGTTGCCGAGCACGCTCGCGATGGCGAGCTTCTTCCAGACGAGCAGGTTGCGCTGCCACACCGCAATCCAGCGCAACGAGAGCTCTGGAGGTGCGAAGAGTCGGGCGGCGTCCATGACCGGATCTAGGGCCTGTTCACGCTATGTCCGCAAGTGCGAACGGGTGGCATGGGGCGCCAATCAAGGCGCCGGTGTCGCCAAATGCGGAAGCCAAGACCGGGTGTCTTCGCGAGGAAAGCAACGCAGAGTGGCGCCCCAGGACACCCGTTCCCTTCGGGTTGCTGCCGAAAGGGCCATGCGCTTCGTTGCAAAGCCTCGCCGGGCAGCCGGCCCGGCTTCGTTTTTCGCCTCGCGCCTGGCCCTTTCGGCGATGCAACGCACATGTGGACATAGCGTGAACAGACCCTAGTCGCGCAGCTCGCGGCCGGTGAGCTTGATGAAGAGGTCCTCGAGGTTCGCCGGCCGATGCAGGTAGCGTACGCCGGGCGCCTCCGCCAGCGCCGCGAGCAGCGGGCGCGGATCACTCGCATAGCAGAACGCGGTCTCGCCTGCGACCTCGAGGCGGGTCGCCAGTCCACGTCCCTGCGCGTCGGCCCACGCACGTGCGTCGTCGCCGAACACCTCGATCACCTCGGGCTCGACCTCGGCGTCGATCAGCGCGCGCGGCGTGTCGCAGGCGATCATCGTCCCGTGATCGATCACCGCGAGGCGCGTCGCGAGGCGCTCGGCCTCGTCCATGAAATGCGTGGTGAGCAGGATCGTCTTTCCCTGCGAGAGCAGCTGGCGCAGCCCGTCCCAGATGAGATGGCGCGCCTGCGGGTCGAGCCCGGTCGTCGGCTCGTCGAGGATCAGGAGCTCGGGGTCGTTGACGAGCGCTCGCGCGAGCGTGAGGCGCCGCTTCATCCCGCCCGACAGCATCCGGATTCCCATTTTCTCCTTGCCGCGGAGCCCGGCGAATTCGAGCAGCTTCGGGATGCGCGCGGCGAGCGTCGCGCGATCGACGTCGAAATAGCGGCCGTAGATGCGGAGGTTCTCGGCGACGGTGAAATCCGGATCGAGGTTGTCGACCTGCGGCACGACGCCCACGCGGATGCGGGCGACCCGGGCGGCCACGGGTACGTGCTCGCCGACCATCTCGATCGTGCCGCCGTCGGGATCGATGAGCCCGAGGCAGCAGCGAAGCGTCGTGGTCTTGCCCGCGCCGTTGGGGCCGAGCAGCGCGAAGCATTCGCCGCGCCGGATCTCAAAGGACAGCCCGCGCACGACCTCGTTCGCGCCGTAGAGCTTGCGGAGCCCCGCGACCCGCAGCACGACGTCGCGCACGCCTGCCCCGCCTGTCGATGCGCCAGCGGACGTCCCGCGGGGCCGCGCGTCCGGCAGCGGAGCATTCATGCGCCCGGAATCCGTTGCGCGCGACCGTGCCACATTCCGCCGATCACCGATTGCAGTTGCGGCAGCCGACCGTGGAAGAAGTGGCCGCAGCCGGGGAACACGGTGACCGGCAGCGCCTGCGGCCGTGCCCACGCGAGCACGTCGGCGAGCGGCACGACGTCGTCCTCCTCGCCGTGAACGACGATCGTGTCGGGCGCGACCGCCGCGGCGCCGAACCGCTGCACGGCCGGCGCGACCAGCACGAGCCGCTCGGCGGCGATCTCGGCGGAAAGACGTGTCTGCACGAACGTCCCGAACGAGAATCCCGCCAGCACGACGGGGAGGGGACCGGACCGGCCGAAGCGCTGCTGCGCGTAGTGAAGCGCGGCGCGCGCGTCGTCGGTTTCGCCATTTCCGTCGTCGAAGGTCCCCTGCGAGCGGCCGACGCCGCGGAAATTGAACCGCGTGCTCACGTAACCCAATCCGAAGAAGGTCTTCGCGAGCGTCTGCGCGACCTTGTTGTCGAGCGTACCGCCTTGCTGCGGGTGCGGATGCGCGATCAGCGCGATGCCGCGCGGCGCCGCGACCTCGGGCGCATTGACCACGACCTCCAAGTCGCCCGCGGGGCCGTCGATGACGAGCCGCTCGGGTGAGACGCGGCGTCAAATGCGCAGCCTCTCGACGATCTCGCCCTTGAGAATGTGGCGGTCGATGATCTCATCGATGTCCGAGCGGTCGACGTAGGTGTACCACACGCCTTCGGGGTAGACCACGATGATCGGACCCTCCTCGCAGCGGTCGAGGCAGCCCGCGCGATTGATCCGGACGCGGCCCTTGCCGCTCTGGCCGAGCGCCTTGATCCGGTCCTTGGCGTACGCGGCGAGCGCGGCGGCGCCATGGTTCGCGCAGCAGGCCTCCGGAGCGTCGCGCTGGTTGCAGCAGAAGAAGACGTGATGCCGGTAGTAGCTCATGCTCGGGGAGGATTCGCCGCGGTGCGAAAAGAACCGTCGCGGGCGCGACGGCGAGCGCTCGATTATAGCGGACGCGAGCGGTCCGGCCGTCTGCCGCGGGCGAAGGCTCGCCGAGGCTCCGATATAATCGGTGCGGACTCCGGCCGGCGCTGCGGCGCTTTTCCCCCTCCTCGACACCGTTCCTGTGAAGCTCTATCGCCGGCTCCTGCGCTACGTGCGCCCGCACCGCCTCGTCTTCGTCGCGGCGGTCGCGGGCATGCTGCTGGCGGCGTCGACCGACGTGATCCTGTTCCAGATCGTACGGCCGGCGCTCAACGACATCGGCGCGATCACGCCGGCGCAGACCGCATGGCTTCCCGCGATGATCGTCGGCGTGTTCGCATTGCGCGGGATCGGCTCGTACGCCAGCGAATACGGGCTCGCCTGGATCGGGTCGCGCGTGGTGTTCGATCTGCGCAACGAAGCCTGCAAGCACCTGCTGCGCCTGCCCACGCCGTTCTATGACGGCAGCTCGGCCGGCCGGCTGCTGTCGAAGATCACGTACGACGCGCAGCAGATCGCGACGACGGCCTCGGAAGCGATCACGATCAGCATCCGCAACACGCTGACCATCGCGATCATGCTGGGGTACCTGCTCTACCTCAACTGGCAGCTCACCGTCATCGCGTTCGCCGCGCTGCCGCTCGTCGGCTTCACGATCCGCAAGATCAACCGGAGGATCAAGCGGGTCAGCGTGATGGTGCAGGAGCGCACCGGAAATCTGACCCACGTGCTCGAGGAGGCGATCGGCGCGCATCGCGTCGTGAAGGTCTTCGGCGGCGAGCGCTACGAGGGCGCGCGCCTGCACGAGGCCGCCAACAGGCTGCGGCTCGCGACCGCCAAGCAGGCGGCCGCCGCGGCGCTCGGAACGCCGATCAACCAGATCATCCTGTCGGTCGCGGTCGGCGCGATCGTCTGGTTCGCCGTGCGGCAGAACGCCGCCGGCACGTACGGCGCTGGCGACTTCATCGTCTACGTCGTCGCGCTCCTGCACCTGCTCAACACGCTGAAGGCCCTCACCAACGTCACCGGGACGATCCAGCGCGGGCTCACCGCCGCGGAAAGCGTGTTCGCGCTGATCGACGAGCCGGCGGAGGCCGACACCGGGACCGTCACGCTCGGCCGCGCGCGCGGCGGCATCCGCATCGAGCACGTGACCAAGCGCTATCACCCCGACGCGCCGCTGGCGCTCGACGGCGTCAATCTCGCGATCGCGCCGGGCGAATCGGTGGCGCTGGTCGGACCCTCCGGAGGCGGCAAGACGACGCTCGTCAATCTCATTCCGCGCTTCTACACGCCGACGACCGGCAGGATCCTGCTCGATGGCGTCGACCTCGCGGAGATCCGTCTCGTCGACCTGCGCCGGCAGATCGCGCTGGTGAGCCAGGACATCATTCTGTTCAACGACACGATCGCCGCCAATATCGCGTATGGCGCGATGGCCGGCGCGTCGCAGCAGGAGATCGAGCACGCGGCGGAGGCGGCCAATGCAGTCGACTTCATCCGCGCGCAGCAGAACGGATTCGCCACCGTCGTTGGCGAGCGTGGCATAAAGCTCTCGGGGGGCCAGCGCCAGCGCATCGCGATCGCGCGCGCGATCCTCAAGGACGCGCCGATCCTGATCCTGGATGAGGCGACCTCCGCGCTCGACAACGAATCGGAGCGCCAGATCCAGGCAGCGCTCGACTCGCTGATGCGCGACCGGACCACGATCGTCATCGCCCACCGGCTGTCGACGATCGAGGAATGCGACCGGATCATCGTGCTCGACGCGGGCCGCGCCGTGGAGCAGGGCACGCACGCGGAGCTGCTCGCGCAGGGCGGCGTCTACGCGCGGCTGCACTCGCGCCAGTTCCGCGACGAGTAGACGCTCGCCAACCGCTCCAACTCTGGGAGCGGGATCGCCGGTTTGCGATCCCGCGCGCGCATTAAGAGTCAGCGAGACTCCGCTTTCGGCCAGAAGCAGGCAGCTGCGCTACTGCCTCAATGAAGCCCTTGGTTCATTCGCGAACAACCTGGATGACGCGCTACCAGATCGAGCAAGCCTTACCGGCGGGCTTCGTCATCTGCGCGCCAGGCTTGCAAGCGAAAGCCTTCGCGAACTCGGGCATATTGACGACCACGCCGTTGATGCGGTACTTGGGCGGCGAGTGCGGGTTTGTCAGCGCCCATTCGCGCTGCTGCTCGGGCCGCGTGTTATCGCAGTCCCACTGCGCGAAGCCAATGAAAAAGCGCTGGTCCGGCGTCAGGCCGTCGCGATCCTCGAGCTTGCGATCCTTCACCAGGTCCCGCCACGCTTCGTAGGCCAGGATCTCGCCCCCCAGGTCGGCGAGATCCTCGCCGAGGGTCAACGCGCTGTTGACTTTTAGGTCTTCAACGGCGGTATAAGCGCCGTACTGGTCCGACACGCACTTGGCTCGTTCAGCAAAGTTGGCCGCGTCCTGCTTCGTCCACCAGTCCTTCAGGTTGCCGTGCGCATCGTACTGGCGGCCTTGGTCGTCGAACCCGTGCGTGAGCTCATGACCAACGGTGCCACCGGTGTTGCCGTAGTTCGGAGCATCGTCCATCTTGGGGTCGTACAACGGCGGTTGGAGCACGCCCGCCGGGAAATTTATGTCGTTCATCTGCGAGTCGTAGTACGCGTTGACGGTGGGCGGCGTCATGTCCCACTCGTCGTGGTCGACGGGCTTGCCGATCTTGCTCAGCTGGCGGGCGAACTCGAACGAGGCGGCCCGGCGCACATTCCCTTCGAAGTCGCCGCGCTCGACGCGAACAGACGAGTAGTCGCGCCATTTGTCGGGGTAGCCGACCTTGTTGCGCATCGAATGCAGCTTGGCGAGCGCGGCCAGCCTGGTCTCGGCACTCATCCAGTCCCGCTCCTTCAGGCGGCGTTCCATCGCGGCCTCGATGCCGCGCACCATCGCAAGCGCGGCGTCCTTCGTTTCCGCTGTGAATACCTTCCGCACGAAGACCTGGCCCAGCGCCTCACCCAGTTGCTCGTCGACGAGCCGCACGCAGCGCTTCCAGCGCGGCTGGATCTCCTTGGCACCCCGCAGGTATTTGCGGTAGAACTCGAAGTCCTCGGTCACGAACGACGCCGAAAGGTACGGGGCGTGGCCGTTGGCGAGGTGGAAGCGCAGGTAGTCCTTCCATACCCGTAGCGGCTCGGACCCGAGGCGCTTGGAGACCTCGGCGAAGAATGCTGGCGCGGTCACGTTGGCCGTGTCGAAAGCCGGGGCTTTGAGCTCTGCAAGATATGCGCTCCACGCCAGGTTTGGCGCCAACGTTTCGAGCTCCGCGGGTCCCATCTTGTGCTTCATCTTGTACGGATCGCGTCGTTCGACCCGCGTCAGAGACGCCCCCGCAAGCGCGGTCTCCAGGCGCATGATTTCGGCCGCGCTCTTCTTGGCTGCGTCGGGCGCATCGCCCAGGAGCTCGAGCACCTTCGCGACGTGCGCCTCGTATTTGTTGCGGTTGTCCTTCGACGTCGCATCTTCCCTGAAGTAGTAGTCGCGATCCGGCAATCCAAGGCCGCCTTGGTCGAAGCTCGCGATCTCCTTCTCCGAGTCATCCGGGTCCTGTTGAGAGCCGGAGTCGAACAGGATGCGGCGGTCGGCGGACTCGCGTTGGAGCCTCACCAGCAGGGGCGCGAGCTCCTGTGCGGATTTCGCCTCTGCGATCGCGTCGATGTCGGCCTTGAGCGGGGAAGCGCCAAGTTTGTCGGCGCGGGCTTCGTCCATGCACGCCGCGTAATAGTCGCCGATCTTCTGCGTCACGGCGTCCCGACCTTCAGCCTGCGCGGAGAGCTCCAAGATACCGCGCAGGAATGCCAAGTTGTCCTCCGACAGCTTCCGGTACACGCTCCATGAAGTTTGGTCCGCGGGGATCGGGTTCCTCTTCTGCCAGCCCCCGCACGAATACTGATAAAAATCGGCGCAGGGATCCGCAGACCGGTCCATCGAGGTCACGTCCAGGCTCGGCGAGTATGGCAGGACAATCTCGACCGGAGGAGCTGCGGTCGCGCTCGCGGTGACAAAGAGGAGGGCAGCGGCGAGACGTAGTGCGGTTCGGCCCATCTATTCGGCCTCGGTACGTTTAGTCGGTTGGTATCGTACATGCGCCGCCGGCGGGTTGCCAAATGGCTGTGTCGCCGAGCCTCGGCCGTCTGCTCCGGGTCGATAACGGCCATCGAGCCCGACCTGGATTGAGCGTGAAGCAAGTGCGACTGATTGTCCTGGGATCGAACACTTGTGGGTGCTGCAGGCGCCCGGCCCATTCGCCGAAGCGGCAACAAGAACCGGATTCAGCGGACCAGCAGGACCCAGTACAGGATGAGGCCGACCATCCCCCACTTGACGGCGTAGTACGCGACCTCGCTCTTGCGCTTCAGCGCCTTGCCGAGGAGCCGCGCGCGATAGACGACCTCGAAGATCCGGTTCAGGAGCCCGACGTGGTCGCCGACCGCGTTGTCGGTCTGGCTCGCGCGCATCCACGTGAGCTCGACCCAGTGGTTGATCGTCCGCATGACGCGGTTGTTGAGCGGCCGCTCGATGTCGCAGAACAGGATGAGGCGTGGCTGGTCCGTCCTGTTCTCCGCCCAGTGGATGAACGTCTCGTCGAACACGACGCCTTCGCCGTCGCGCCAATAGTACGGCTCGCCGTCGACGATGAGTTGGCAGCCTTCCGAATTCGGCGTCACGAGGCCCAGGTGATAACGCAGCGCCCCGGCGAACGGGTCGCGATGCCGGCCGATGCCGCCGCCCGGCGGGAGCAGCGCGAACATCGCGGCGTTGACCGACGGGATCGACTGCACCAGCGCGACGGTCTTCGGGCAGAGCGCCAGCGCCGAGGGCAGCGGCTTGTCGTACCACTTCACGAAGAACCGCTTCCAGCCGCGGCGGTAGAGGGAATGGAAGCCGAGGTCGTTATACGACATCGCGGCGCGGACGTGCCCGTCGGCGATGAGCGCCAGCCCTTCCTCGCGCAGCGTCTGCCAGTTGTCGGTGAGTTTCTTCAGGTCGGGGAACGTGTCGACGCTGACGAACGGCCGGTTCGGCACCGCGGAGAAGAGGTACATCAGCACGTTGTAGGGCGCGACCAGCGTCGAATGGTCAGTGAGCTGGCGCAGCAGCGGATGACGCACGCGGCCGCGCAGATGTACGTACGTCGCCGACGCGACGAGCAGATAGAACGCGACGAGCTTGGGGGTAAAGAGGAAGGCGAGGCTTTCTTGCATGGCGAGGCGCGGCGGAAGGGCCTGTTCACACTATGTCCACATGTGCGTTGCACCGCCGAAAGGGCCAGGCGCGAGGCGCAAAACGAAGCCGGGCCGGCTGCCCGGCGAGGCTTTGCAACGAAGCGCATGGCCCTTTCGGCAGCAACCCGAAGGGAACGGGTGCCCTGGGGCGCCACTCTGCGTTGCTTTCCTCGCGAAGACACCCGGTCTTAGCTTCCGCATTTGGCAACACCGGCGCCTTGATTGGCGCCCCAGGCCACCCGTTCGCACTTGCGGACATAGTGTGAACAGGCCCTAGGTTCGCCACAGGTGCGATTTTACGCTGCCCCGGGTGTTAATCGCCGATTCATCGTCGAATTCCCGCGCCGCCGCGCCTTCTCCCGGCGGGCGCCAAGGTCTTCCAACGCCGGTGCACCCAATACCATTGCTCGGGATGGCGCAGCACCAATCGCTCGAGCGCCGCGTTGTACGCGCGCGTGTTCTGCCGGATCGCCTCGTTCGTGTCGGCGGATTCGATCGGCGGCATCGGCGCCTCGAAGCGAAGCACGTGACGGCCGTCAGACAGGCGCCAGCTCGACGCGGGCACGACGGGCGCGCCGGTCGTGAGCGCGATGATCGCGAGGCTCTTGAACGTCCACGCGGGCGCGTCGAAGAAATCGACCTCGATGCCGTCCGGCGGCCGCGCATGCTGGTCGAACGGGAAGACGATCATGTCGCCGCGCTCGAGCACGCCGAGCATCGCGTCGAGCGTCCCGCGCTTGCCGAGCACGCCGAACCCGGCGCGCTCGAAGCGCCGGGTCACGATCGCGTCGAGCCATTTCGGCTTCACCGCGCGCCGGACGAAGTGAAAGCGCCCGCGCACCTCCGGATAGTTGCCGATGCCCGCGATCGTCGCGACTTCCCAGTTGCCGAAGTGGCCGGTGAGGATGAGCGCGCCCTTTCCCTCGCCGAGCGCCGTGACCAGCGCCTCGATGTTCTCGACCCGCACCATGGCGGTCCTGCGCTCGCGCGAGAGCCAGCGGAAGCGGAAGAATTCTCCGGCGAGGCGGGTGAGATGCCCGTAGTGCGCCTGCGCGAGGCGGACGATCTCGCTCTCGGCGATGCGATCGCCGTAGACGCGGCGCAGGTTGGCGAGCACGACGTCGCGCCGCAGCGGCGCGAAGCGGTAGATGAGCTTGCCGGCGAGGGGCACGTCCACGCGGGCCGGCTGCGCGAGCGCCACCGCCGACGCGCGCTCGGAATCGTGCGTGAGCGACAGACCGATCGACTCGATGCGGTACCGGTCGAGCAGCGCGCGCGCATCGGCGGACAGCAGGATCCGGGGTGCGCCATAGTTGTCGCGCGCGACGGAGAAATCCGCGGCCGCGATCTTCCCCAGCGCGGTCTCGCGCGGGAACAGCTTCATGCAGGCTTCCTTGGCGGCGAAGCGCGCCGCAAGGCTCGCGGCGCGTCCGGGACCGGCGCCGGCGTCGTAGAGCTCCTGCGCGGAGAAGAGCTTCGCGAGGTCGGCGACAGGCGTTTCCGCGATCAGGCGCTCGATGCGCGCGATCTCGACACTGTCGATGCCGCAGGCGGCCGGCGGTGGAGCGGCTGCCGCCATCGAGACCGCCGCGTCAGGCGGCGCGAACGACGAGTGCCGCGTCGGTGGCGGCGAATCCGCGGCACAGCACGAGCGCCACGTTGCTGCGCGGCACCTGCGCTGACGCCGACAGCGCGATGCCGGCACAATCGGGGTCGAGCGTCGTGAGCGTCGCGATGCCCGGTACGCTGCGCGCGGAGAGCGCCGCGAGTGCCAGCGTCGTCTCGACGATGCCTGCCGCCGCGATGAGATGCCCGAAGCACCACTTGAACGCGGTCACCGGAGGCGGCTTGGGGCCGAACGCAGACCGTATCGCCGCGGCCTCCGTCGCATCGGACTGCCGCGTGCCGTTGCCGTGCGCCACGATCATGCCCACATCCGCCGGCGCGAGGCTTGCGTCGTCCAGCGCGGCCTCGATCGCGCGCGTGAGGCCGTCGCCGTCGTCGCGAATCGCGATCAGTCCCTGCGCCTCGCACGCGTAGCCGCCGCCCAGCACCTCGCCCAGCACCGTGGCGTTGCGCTCGCGCGCCGAAGCTTCCGTCTCCAGCATCAGCGCGCCCGCGCCCTCGCCGAAGACGCTGCCGTCGCGGCGCGTGTCGAACGGCAGCAGCTCGCCGGTCGCGAGGAGGCCCAGCCGACAATAGAAGAGCACCATCTGAGGCTCGATCGGCGCATCGTGGCCGACCGCGAGCGCGCGATCGGCCTCGCCGTTGCGAAGGGCCTCGGCCGCCTCGATCACCGCGAGCGAGCCGCCGACGCTGTGGTTGGTGATGCACGCATTGGGCCCCTTCATCCGATGGCGGATGCCGATGTGGCCGAGCACGTTGTTCGGCAGCGTTCGCAGCAGCCACATCGGATTGACCGTGTTGGCGAGCTCGCGGCCAAACGTCGGGAGATCGCCGTGCGCCTCCGTCATCAGCGGAAAGAAATCGTATTGATTCTGGTAGTTGCCGCCGCCCGAGCCGACGTAGACGCCGGTGCGGTCGCTGTAGACCGCGCCGGCTGCCTCGTCCAAAGCGTCGCGCCACGCCGTGAATCCCGCGGCGTCGATCGCGCGATCCGCCGCGTAGAGCCCGACGAGATCGGTGCGGCGGATGAGCTTGTGCAACTTGCGGTCGTCGACCAGCGCGCGCGGATTGAAATCGGGAATTTCGCCGGCGGTCGTGCAGGGCCAGCCCGTCGTGTCCCACTGCCGGATCGGCGCGATGGCGCGGCGCCCGTCGCGCGCAGCGGCGAGAATTTCGTCCGGGCGGTTGCCCGCCGCGCAGACGGCGCCCATGCCGGTGACGAGGACTCGCGGTTTTGCCATCGCTTCAGTCCCGGCCGTCGACTTCGGACGGGTTGCGCAGCACGACGCTGCTGTTCGAGCCGCCGAAGCCGAACGAATTCGACATCGCCACGCGGATCGCCTGCCGCCGGGGTGATCCGGTGATGAGATTGATCGCGCAGTCCGGGTCCTGCTCGACGAGGTTTGCGTTGATCGGCATCTCGCCCTTGTCGATCGCGAGCGCGCACACCGCCACCTCGACGGCGCCCGCCGCGGCGATCAGGTGGCCCATCGTGCTCTTGGTCGAGCTCACGTTCACGCGCTCAACTCCGGCGCCGAACACGACCTGCATCGCCGCGCTCTCGCTCTTGTCGTTCATCGGCGTCGACGTGCCGTGCGCGTTGAGGTAGTCGACGTCGGCGCTCGTTGCGTCCGCGTCGGCCAGTGCCGCGCGCATCGCCTGGATCGGCCCATCGCCGTCCGGCGGCGAGTCGGTGATGCGGTAGCTCGACAGCGAGTTGCCGTCGCCGGCAAGCTCGGCATAGATGTGCGCGCCACGCTCGCGCGCGAGGTTCCATTCCTCGAGGACGAGGAAGCCCGCACCCTCGCCCAGCAGGAAGCCGTTGCGCGTCACGTCGAACGGGCGGCTTGCGCGCTGCGGCGTCGCGTTGTCCGGCGACAGTGCGGAGAGGAGGCAGAAGCCGCCGATCCCGACGGGGCTGATCATCGAATCGAAGCCGCCGGCCAGCACCCGGTCGACCGCGCCGCGGCGGATCAGCTTCAGTCCGGTTCCGGCGGCCTGCCCGCCGGACGCGCACGCGGTGTGCACCGACGTCGCGTAGCCGCGGATGTCGAAGCGGCGCGTGAGGAAGGCGAGTCCCGCCGTCGCCTGGCTGCGGCAGAACACCAGCGGATCGTTGGCCGCCGGATCGGCGAGGAGGCGCGCGGCATCGAGCTCGCCCGCCGCGGCGCTGAAGTCGTGCGTCACGGCGAGATCCACGAATTCGGAGGTCATCATCCCGGCGCCCACCGCGCATCCCCAACGCGCGGCCGTCTCGGGCGTCGGCCGGATGCCCGCATCCGAGAGCGCCTGCTCCGCGGCGGCGACGGCGAAGCGGTGGGGGCGCATCGTGAGCTTCGCCTGCTTGCGATCGCCGACGATCGCGTCGTCGAAGTCCTTCACTTCCGCCGCGATGTGCACCGGGAAGCCGCTGGCGTCGAACAGCGTGATCTCGCGCCCGCCGGATGCGCCCGTCAGCAGCGCCTGCCACGTGGTCGCGACGTCGTTGCCGACCGGCGTGACGAGGCCGATGCCGGTGATCGCGACCCGGCGCCTCGCGCTCACGGCGAGACTCCCGCGGCGACGTCGATGCGCGCGGTCGCGGCGAGCTTGCCGTTCGCGCGCGCGGTGAGCGCGATGCGCGCGGTGCGCTCATCGATAGGCTGAAGCTCGGTCGCGAGGTCGAGCACGTCGCCCGGCGCCATGAACGCGCGCACCTTGACATTGGTCATCCGCGTCGGATGCACGCCGGTCGCGGCGAAAGTATCAGCGCTTCGCGCGAGCTGCATCGCGAGTCCGATCTGAGCGTCGAGCAGCAGCGTCGCCGGAAACACCGGCCGGCGCGGGAAATGGTCGGCGAAGTACGGCGCCGCCGTCGGCACGTGCAGCGTGGCGGTCGCCGATTTTCCCGGGACGAGTGTGCCGGCGTCGATGCGCGGCGCCGCGACGCCGTGGAATCGCCCCGGCGCGGCGCCCGCACCGCACAGCAGCGTGAGGCGCTCCCTGAGCGCCGCGGGCGCGTCGAATTCCTCCACCGGCAGCATCGGTCCGAGGCAATCGATCAATTCGATGAGCAGCGCGCCGTCGGCGTGCGCGCTGCCGTGATAGGCGACCGCCTCGTCGTCGCAGTGGTCGATCTCGACTTCGAGCAGGAGCGTCTCACCCGGCCTGACCTCGCGATGAAACCGCGTCTCGCTTGCCAGTGCCGCGACCGGCCGGCCGCGAAAGCCGATGTGCGCCATCGCGACCCACGCGGCGAGCTGGCCCACCGCCTCGGCGACGAGGCACGAGGGGAACGAGGCGAGGTTCGCCGGTACCGCGAAGCGCGCCTTCGCCCGCGTCCCCGGCACGAACTCCGTGATGCGGTCGACGAACGAGAACGCGGCGAAGTGGTCGCTCATCCGGATGGCGGCTTCCGCGAAGCCGCTTCAGGCGCTCGCCGTCGCTTCGCGCTGCGCGGCGATGACGAGCTTGCAGAACGTCACCGGCGTGAACAGCCGCGGGATGTCCTTCACCTTGAGCGGCGTCTTGAAGCGCTCCGCGGGCACTTCGGCCAGATAGCTCTTGAGCTGCGCGAGCCCGGCGTCGGTGACCACACCCTTCTGCTCGAAATCGGCCTCGGACAGCGCGCCGCGCGCGTTCTCGACGATCTTGCCGCGCGGGATCTTGACCTTGAAGGCCCGCTCCAGCCGGAATACGAGGTCGAGGAAGTCGATCGATTCGGCGTCGAGGTCCTCGATCAGCGAGGCCGCGGGCTTGACGTCCTCGAGGTCGCATCCCAGCGCGTCGGCGACCGTCGCCGCCACCGTCGGATAGACCGCGTCGATCTGCTGCTGGGTAATTTCCGTTTGCGCCATTTCGTTCACTCCATTTTGAAGCCGCCGTCAACACTCAATACCTGGCCCGTCACGTAATCGGCGTAGGCCGAGGCGAGGAACCACACGGCGTAGGCGACTTCCTCCGGCTTGCCGTAGCGCCGCTGCAGAATTCGGGATTTCACCTCGTCGCCCGACTGCTCGCGCACGTCCTGCGACATCTCCGTCTCGATGACGCCGGGCGCGACGCCATTGACGTTGATCTTGCGCGGCGCGAGCTCGACCGCGAGCGCGCGAGTGAAGGCGTTGATCGCGCCCTTGGAGGCCGCGTAGTTGGTCTGGCCGCGTCCGCCCTTGTCGGCGGACACCGACGAGAGATTGACGATCCGGCCCGAGCGCTTCGAGATCATGTGCGGGACCACGGCGCGCGTGACATTGAAGACGCCGGTCACGTTGGTGTCGAGCACGTCGCGCACGTCGGCGTCGTCGAACGCCGCGAGCGGATTGTCGCGGATCACGCCGGCGTTGTTGACGAGGATGTCGATGCGTCCCCGCCGCTCGATGACGCGCTCGACGGCGGCGCCGCAGGCCGCGAAATCCCGGATGTCGACCTGTTCGGCGGTTGCCGCGCCGCCGGAGGCGCGCGCCGCGGCGCATACCTCGGCGGCCGCCGTAGCGTTGTCGCGGTAAAAGAACGTGACGTCGGCGCCCTCCTCGGCGAGGAGCAGCACGATCGCGCGGCCGATGCCGCGGCTGCCGCCGGTCACGACAGCCGTCTTGCCTGCGATTCCCGATTCGGTGCGCATGCGAAGCCCGTCAGCCCGAGATCGCGAAGCCGCCGTCGACGACCAGCGTGTGCCCGTTGATCATCCGCGCTTCGGGAAGGCACAGCAGGTAGACGGCGCCGGCGACGTCCTGCGGAGTCAGCACCGGGCCCGCCGGCGTGCGGCGGGCGAAGTCGGCGATGAGCTCCTCGCGGTTCGGGAAATAGGCGAGCGCGTCGGTGTCGACCACGCCCGCGCTCACGACGTTGACGCGGATGCCGCGCGGCCCCAGCTCCTGCGCGAGCGACCGGGCGAGCGCTTCCAGCGCCGCCTTCGACGCGCCGATGAAGCCGTAGCCCGGCATCGCCCGCACGGAGCCCAGGCTCGACATCGCGATGATCCGGCCGCCGTCCTTCATGAGCGGCAGCGCGCGCTGCGCGAGAAGGTTGAGCGCAAGCGCGTTGGTCTCCATGCACCAGCGCCAATGCTTCAGCGTCATCTCGACCGTCGGTTTCAGCACGCCGGAGGCCGCATTGCTGACGAGGATGTCGATGCGATCGAAGTGCCTGCCGATCTCGGCGAACATCTCGTCGACGCTGTCGGGGATGCCCACGCTCGCCTGCACGCTCACCGCGCGCCGACCGAGCGCCGTGATCTCGGTGCAGAGCGCCTGCGCTTCGTCGGCGCTGTTGTAGTAGTTGGCGATGACGTCGCACCCCGCCCGCGCGAGCTTCAGCGCGATGGCACGGCCGATGCCGCGCGCGGCGCCCGTGATGAGCGCGACCTTTCCGGCAAGCGGCTCCGCCATGGATTCTGGGTTCACGTGGATCGAATGGGATTCGCGCCGGGACCCGCCCCGGCGGCCCGGAAGCTCCCGCCGGCCGCGCCGGCGAGGAGGGCGCGAAACGGGGAATTATACCAACCGGGGGCGTTTCACCCCGGGCCCGCATTGCCGGACGGCTTCAGGCGGGCGGCTGCCCGCGCTTCGCCCGAACGAAGCGCTGGGCCTCCAGCACCCAGTGGCGCTTGACCGAATGCCACACCTCGGCGGCAAAGATGACGTTGGCGGTGTCGCCCTCACCGGGTGGCGCCGACTCCGACCGCGCGGGAGGGTTGTAGTCGTTGATCCATGCGCGCATGGCGGGCGTGTCGGCGAGACCGGACGTGACCGGCACGAGCACATGCGAATACTCGGCCGGAAGCGTGATGTTGCGCACCGTGGCCTTGCCGTTGGGATAAAAGGTCTTGATGCCTTCGAGCCCCGGCGCGTCCCAGGCGATGAGGTCGAGCCCGATGCGATAGCCGACGAACTCGTCGACCGTGTCGGGGATCGACCGGATGCGGCCCGCGATGATCCAGTGATTCGGCAGCGCCAGCGAAAGCCCGCCCGTCCCGACGACGCCGACGTACGCCACCGATACGCCGACCACGGGACGCTCGCGGCCGGTCAGCGGATCGACGATCGTCGTCTTGGGGTCGATCCGATGCGCCTGCGGGTCGTATGGATGGAGTTCCGCATCGAACGTGCCGTTGAGCTCGTACAGGATCTTCACCGCCTGGATGCCGCCCTGGCTGTGGCCGATGATCATCGGCCGTGCGCCGTCGTGCTCGTAGTACCACGCGACGAGGCCGGCGCCATCCGCGCTGCTTTCGTAGGGGCTGAGCGACCAGCTGCGATCCTGCGGATCGCGGATCTTCGCCTCGGGGTACCCCATCTTCGCGAGAAAGCGGCCGAACGATGCCATCGCGAGATAAACGGGATAGACGCCGCCGTGAATCAGGATGATGTGCGGCGCGGGTCCGTGCGAGAGTATGTCGCGGACGTCCGCTTCGCTGACGCGCTCGGGATCGAGCGCCAGGATGCGATCCTCCTGCGCGGCATCGAGTGGGATCGATTGCAGCACGCTCCCCGGCTTCGGTCGCGCCTGCGCGGCCTCGTCGGGGGCGAGCATCGCGCGCGTCGCGCAGCCGGCGAGACCGATGGCGAGCGCGAGCGCCGCGATGAGGCGCAGCGCGGGAGCGCGACAGGTCATGCGTCGAGCTCCGCGATGCCGTCGCGCACCGCGTCGGCGATGCGGGCGATGTCGTCGCGCGAGTACGCGGCTCTGCGAAACGTGAAGCCGAGCTCCAGTGCATCGCCCGACTTGGTTGCGGCGACGATGAGCGGCGCCAGCGGTCCGGTCGAGACGGCGCGCAGGTAGCGCGGCGGCGCGCCGCCGCCCGCCTCCCGCCAGAGCGCGTTCACATTGAGCGGCGTGATGCCTGCCATCAGCGGATAGTTCTTCGCGTGGAAGCGCGCGCGCTGCTCCGGGGAGAGAAAACGCCAGACGCGTCCCGCGAATGCGATCAGTACGAGCATCTGCAGGTAGAGGCGATGCGCGCGGACGCGGCCGAGCTGCGCGTGGACGTCCCGGGCGAGATCATGCAGCTCCGTTCCCGGCGGCACCGGGCTCGCGACACGGCAGGAGCTCAGGAACTGGCCGAACACGCGGGTCACTCCCGGTTGATAGTCGTGGCGGACATTGATGATGGATCCGATCGCCAGCTGGTTTCGCTTTCCGGACCAGCGCTCCGCCGCGAAGGGCGATAGCGCCCGCAGCAGGATCGCGATCAGGAGCTCGTTGCCGGTCACGCCCCATGCGCCCGCAACGCGCGCCAGTGTAGCGAATTTCGCGCCGTCGATGCGCAGCTGCACGAGTCCGTTGCGCGGGTCTATGCCGCCTGGAAAGGGTGGCCGCACCGCGCGCCGGCAGCCGGCGATGATGCCGGCGAGATGCGCGAATCCGGTCAGCAACGGTAGCGCCTGGCGGGCAAACAGACGGACAAAGGTTGGCGGATAGAGTTCCGGCGCGGGGGCGTCGGTCACCGTGCCCGAATGGCGGTCGATGATCTTCTTCAGCAGCAGCGCGATCGAATCACCGCCGGCGATGAAATGATCGTAGGCCACGCCGAGGAAGAAGCGTTCGCCTGCCTCGACGGCAAAGAACCGGAACGGGTCGACGGGCCCGGACGGCGCGAACGGCACGTTGAGCTGGCGCTCGATTTCCGCGCGGATCACGGCGTTCGGATCGGGCCGCCCCGCAAGGGTCACGAGCACCGTGCGCGCGGCGCCACCGCGGTACTCGTAGCGACGGCGACCCGCGTCGAGCACGAGTCCGGTCAGTCCCTCGAATTCGAGTTCCGCATCGATGTCGCGCGCGAGCCTCGCGGCGTCGAGTGGCGCCTCGACCGCGGCGACGTGGACCGCGTTGTAAGGGTGCATGGCCCGCCAGCGCAGCATCGTTGCCTGAAAGAGATTGAGGCGGCCCTTCATGGCGGTGCGACCGCGCGGATCAGCCGCTGCGCCTCGAGGCACCAGTGCCGCCTGACGCTGCGCCAGATGTCGGCGGCGTGCAGCAGGTTCGCGGTATCGGCGGCGGCGCCGGGCGACGGTCCCGGTGTCGCGGTCGCGGGAGTGTACGCGTCGATCCACGCGCGCGTCGCCGCGTCGGCGGCGAGCGGATCGACCTGCGGCAGCGTGACGTGGTGGTAGTCGGACGGCAGCGTGATGTTGCGCACGTCGGCGCGGCTGGTCGCCGCATACGGCGTGCCGCCGGGCAGCTCGCCGGCGACCGGATCCCATTCGAGCGTGAAGCCGGCGAATTCCTCGACGCTGTCCGGGATCGAGCGAAGCCGCGGCAGCATGTCCCATTGCAGCAGAAGGACCCGCGGAAGAAATCCCGTCGCAAGCGCCGCCGCATAGGGCACGGTGAGCCCGATGACCGGGCGCGTGCGCCCGTCGCGCGGATCGACGATGGTCGAACGCGGCAGCGGCGCGTCGGTGATCGGATTCCACACCGCGACCGAGTCGGCGAATGCGCCGGCAAGCTCGTGCAGCGTGCGCACCACCAGCATTCCGCCCCCGCTGTGCCCGATCAGCATCGGCATCATGCCGTCGCGCTCGTAATGCCACGCAAGCATGCCGGCAAGCCGCGCGCTGCCGCCGGTGCTGCCGCGGGCATAGCTGCCGTCGCGCGGATCGCGGAGCTTCTCCTCGGGATATCCCATCGCGATCAGGAAGCGCGCGAAGGGCTCCATCGTCACGATCGGCAGGCTGCCGGAGATCGCGATGATCCGGGGCGCGGGTGCCCGCGCGAGCGTCTCGCGCACGTCGCGCTCGGTCAGCGCGTTCGCGTCGAGCGCGAGGATCCGCGCAACGATCGCCGGATCCGTGGGAACGCCCGGAATCGGCGGCGGCTGCCGCGCCGGGCCGTCGCATTGCGCTGCGCCCGCGCACAACAGCGTCCCTGTCGCGAAAGCGACTGCGCACGCCGTTGCGCGGCGCGGCACCGTCGCCACGATCACTCCGTGCGCCCGGGAGGGGGCGGGCCGGTGCGAGGAAGGAAACGCCCCGTGGCGGCGACGTAGCGCGCGTATTTCTCGCCCAGCGAAGCCATGAGATGGCGCTCCTCGTTGCGCGCCTTGAGGTTCAACAGCGTTATGTCGACGACGGCGACGGCCAGCATGGGCAGCGTCGGCAGGATGGCGAGCGAGCACAGCACCAGCAATATCTGGAACGCGTAGATCGGATGCCGGATCCGGCGAAAGGGTCCGTCCGTGATGAGGTCGGTGGTCTCGGAGACGTCCACGGCCATTCGCCAGCGCTTTCCCATCTTGGCCCAGCATCGCATCGTTCCCGCGAGCGACAGGAGGGCGACCACGGTCGCGAGCCAGCGCAGTAGCGAGTACGCGGGTGCGCTCGCGAAGTCGGGCGCCAGGAAATCCTCGTTCCGGCGCAGCGCTGCCCAGGGAAGTCCCATCCAGAGCGCGACCAGCGGCACCCAGACGATCCACATCAGCTGCTCCTGCGGCTGCTCCGGCACGAAGCCCGCGCGGCGGCGTGTCTTGCGGCTCATGCGGACGATCATCACGCCGACGATGATCCAATAGGTCCACACGGTCGCGGTGAGCAGGGCGAGCGGGATGTCGCGCATTTCTTCTCGAGGGCGAGATACGCCTGCGTGGTGGGCGCCCCGGCACGGCCGCCGGTTGCGCGAACCGGCGCGGTTTCCCTGCGGCGCACCCGAGCGGGTACGTGAATTATACCGTCCGATGCCGCGCAAGCGCCGCGCGCCTACACGCCACGCGCGGGCGCTCGAATGGTGGTGACCGCGCCGGGCTGCCGCACTGCGGCGCCGAGGACTGCGCCCGCCAGCGACCAGAACAGCAGCGCGTTCTGCCGGAGGAAGAAGTCGTCGGTGAGATTCTTGGTCAGCACTCCGGCGACGAGCGCGAGACCGGCGACACCCAGCGCCGCGTTGCGCCGCACTCCGGTCAGGCTTTGCTTCCAGAACGCGTGGGCCAATCCCCCCAGCAGCACGATGAACGCGACCAGGCCCGGAAGCCCCGTTTCGAGCGCGCGGTTCAGGAAGACGTTGTGCGCGTGCATTCGGTACGCGTCGTGGAACTCGTTGAAGAACGCCTGCTGGGAGGTCCACTTGCCGATGCCGGCGCCGATCCACGGATGCGCCGAAATCTGCGCCACCGCGAAGCGCCACAGATCGAGTCGCGGATCCTCGGCCAGGAACTCGACGACGCCGGTGCCGGGCGCATACACGGCGATCCGCGATTGCGACGCGACGAGGAGCGACGCGACCGCGAGCCCGGCCACCAACGCGATGACGCCGAGCATCCACAGTGCGGGGCTTGGGGTGCGCCAGGTTCGCATCGAGAACAGCGCGAACACGATGATCTCGACTCCGGTCGCGAACGCGAACATCCGGTTCTGCGTCCACACGCCGACGACGAGGCATGCGACGACGAGCGCCACGGCGGCGACGCGCTCGGTCGAATGCGGCGCGGCGCGCAGCGTCAGCGCGAGCAGCACCGGCATCACGGTGACGAGGTAGGTGCTGATCGTCCCCACGTCCGTGTAGTCGCCGAGCGTCAGCGGCGCCGCGCCGGCGAAATGGCCGATGACGCCCGACACCAGCACGGCCACGACGGTCGTGGCCAGCGTGATCGCGAGCCAGCGCACCGCGATCCGCCGCCGGGCGAGCTCGTACCATGTCGCGTACGCGAGAAACGCGAACAGGATCTCGTGCTGGAAATCGCTCGCCGCCTGCGCCCCGTTACCGGCATAGAGGATGGAAAGCGCCGCGATCAGCGCCCACGCCGCCCACGGGACCAGCAGCGGAAGGCGCCAGGGAAAGCGAAACCCGCTTTGCGCCCAGCAAAGGATCACCGCACCGCAAAACGCCAGCAGCCGCAGCAGAAAGACGTGCCGGAATGGCACCGTCGCGACGTACACGCAGCCGCACAGGAGCGCGGCTGCGTAGAAGGCGATCGAGAGTCGTGGGGGAAGTTGCAGGGTCGGCATGGGCGTGCGGCGAAATCCGGCCGCGAATGCAGGCGGCGCACACGGTCGCGGTGCGCGGGCGCCGACATGATACGCGAAGGAGCTAGTGCTTCTCAGCGAGCCGCGCCGCGACCGCCTGCCAGACGAGGTCCGGCGTCAGCGCGTCCATGCACAGCGCCTGGGGACAGCGCTCCGGCGGATCGCCCGGCAGCCGCTCGCACCGGCGCAGCCATTCGACTTCGCGTTTCATGGTGATTCGCTGGTCGCGGCACGGGAAATCGGGAATCGTCAGCGCCGTGAAGGGCGCATCGCGCCAGAAATCGCCGGCACCCGAGAGCAGCGCGGACCCGGGCCCGAACAGCGCGACGGTCGGGACGCCAATCAGCCGGGCGAGATGCGCGATGCCGGTGTCGGGACACACGAGGAGCGCGGCGCCGGCGAGCAGGTGCCACATCTGCGCCAGGGTGAGCGTGCCGCCGAAACGCGGGCATTGCTGCAGAGGATCGACGCTGTCGAGGAGCTGCGCCTCTTCCGGCCCGGCGGTCAGCACCACGGTGTAACCCTTCGCGCGAAGCCGTTCCGCGAGCATGCGCCAGCGCTCAGCCGGCCAGCGCTTGAGCGGGGTGCTGGCGCCGATGTGAAGCACACAGTACGGCGCGCCCGGCCGAGGAAACGGGGTCGCGTCCGGCGCCGGCCAGTCGGACGTGCGGAACGGGCGCGGCGCGGGACCGTCAACCAGCCCCGCGACGAGGTCGCCCCACGCCATCGGAACGTCGGGATACGCGCGGAGCTCGTCGACGGGCCAGTCCTTGTACGCAGGGCTGTCGCCGGCGAACGCGACGACCCAGCGCGCGTTCTTCGCGCGCGCGAGCCACGACATCCGGTTGTCGCCGGGCACCAGCGCGAGGTCGACGTTGGGCTGCGCGAGGAGCGACATGATCGAACCCGCGTCGCTCCGGTCGTAGCGCTGAATGCGAATGCCGTAGGGCCGACCCCCGAAGAGATCGATGTAATCGGTCGGGCAGGTCATCACGATTTCCGCGTCGGGCCAGCGCTCGCGGCACTTGGCGACGAGCGGCGTCAGCATGATCGTGTCGCCGAGCAGCAGGTGATGCGCGATCAGGATCCGACGCGGCGCCGCGGGCTGCGCCTTGCGCCGGCCCGGCAGGAGGTCGGCGAGCATGTACATCGCCACGCAGCTGAAGAGCGCATAGCGCGCGAGCGTGTGCGGGACCGGTGTCATGACGCGTTGAGCGCGGTCAGCTGCGCCAGCGATTCGTCGAGGATCACGAGTTGCAGCAGCTGCTCGGCGAGCGAGCGCTGGCCGCCGCGATATGCGCCGGCGAAGGCGTCGACGCGGTCCGCGGCGAGGTGAGCTCCCGTCAGGTGCTGCAGCCGCGAGCCGAGATCGGGCAGGCGCGGCGCGAGGTCGCCGTCGAGCCATCCAGTGAGCGGCGGGTTGAAGCCGCGCTTCTTCCGCGCGAACGGATCGAGCTCGCCCAGTGCCGACATCGCGCTCGCCAGCAGCTTGCGTGGCGGATGCGTGAAGCGAACGGAATCCGGCAGCGCGCACACCGCGGAAACGAAGCGGTGATCGAGCAGCGGCGCGCGCATCTCGAGCCCGTGCGCCATCGTGCAGAGGTCGGCCTTGCGCAGGATGTACTCCGGAAGGTAGTTGAGGCGGTCGATCTCGAGCAGCGTCGCCAAGTCGGCGCGGCGCACGTCCGGCATCCGCCAGTAATGCGCGCGTGGAATCGTGTCCGGCGCAAGATAGGCGCGTTCGCCCGGCGTGAAACCCGAAAATCGCAGCGTATACGCCGCGTGCCAGTCGAGCCGGATCTCCTCGGAGAGCCGCTGCAGCGCTCGTCCGCCCGTCGCCGCCGGCGCGCGCAGCGACGGCAGCACGATGCCGCGGCGCCAGCGCGTGCGCAGGTGCTTCGCGTAGCGCTTGTATCCGCCGAAAAGCTCGTCGCCGCCGTCGCCGCCCAGCACGACCTTCACGTGGCGGGTCGTCTCGCGGGCGAGATACCACGTCGGGACGCAGGACGGATCGGCGAACGGCTCGTCGAGATCGGCGATGAGCCGCGCGAAATCGCCGGCAACGTCCTGCGGAATGTCGATGGTCATGTTGGGGAAGCCGAGCCGCGCAGCGCTCGCGCGCGCTTCCGCGCTCTCGTCGAACGCCGTCCCGGGAAACGCGGCGGTGAAGCTCTGCAGCAGGTTGAATCCCATCGCGGCGAGCCGGCAGGCGATCGCCGACGAGTCGACGCCGGACGACAGGAAGAGGCCGAGCGGCCGATCGGCGACCGTGCGCATCCGGATCGCGGCGTCGAGTGTGGCCAGCCATGCTTCGCCGGACGGCTCCGGCCGCCAGTATTCGCGCGTTTCGAGACTGCCGGTCGCAAGGTCGTAGCGCAGCCAGTGCGCTGCGGGCAGCCGGGACGCCGACGTGAATATCGTGTGCGGCGCGGGAATCGTCCGGTGGGCGAGATACGCGTCGATCGCATCTCCCGAGAAGCCGCGCGCATCGGCCGGGAGCCACGGCAGCAGTGCGCGCACGGTCGATGCGAAGGCGAAGCCGTCGGGACGATGCGAATACACGACGGGCTTCAGGCCGAGCCGGTCGCGGATCACGTAGACGGCGCGCTGCCCCAGGTCGACGATCGCGATCGCGAACATGCCGCGCAGCCGCGCGATGCACTCGATGCCCCAATGCTCGTACGCGTGCAGGATGAATTCGGTGTCGGAGCGCGTCCGGAAGCGATAGCCCGCCGCCTCGAGCGTCTTCGCATCCGCCGCCCAGTCGTAGACTTCTCCGTTGTACGAGATGAAGACGTCGCCGGCGTCGTTGCCCATTGGTTGGTCGGCCTCGGGGCGGGGATCGATGATCGACAGGCGTGTGTGCAGCAGCGCGTTGGGCGCCGCGCCCTCGGCGTCACGGAAATCCGCGGTCCAGAATTTCACGTGCTCGGCATCGGGTCCGCGCTGGCGCAACGCGGCGACCATGCGCTCGACGGTCGCGGGCGGCAGCACGCGCGCTCCGAAGTAGCCGGCGATTCCGCACATGCTCAGTGCGCTCCCGCGGCTGCGCGAAACACCGATTCCATCCCGTCCAGCATGCGATCGAGACCGAAGCGCTGCTGCGCAAGGAGACGCGCGGCGGCGCCGAAGCGCGCGCGCAGCTCGGGGTCGTCGCGCAGTCGGGCGAGCGCCGCGGCGAGCGCCGGCGCGTCGCGCGGCGCGACGATGAGTCCGGTCACGTCGGCGGCGACGGCTTCGGTGATCGCGCCGACGGTCGTGGAGACGACCGGCAGCGCGCAGGCCATCGCCTGCATGATCGCCTGCGGCACGCCCTCCTCGCCGTACGACGGCAGCGCGAAGAGGTCGAGCGCGTTGAGCCAGGGAACGACGTCCTCCTGCTGCCCGGCGAAGTGCACGCGATCGGCGAGATCGAGCGATGCGAGCCGCGCGTCGAGCTTCGCGCGGTACGGTCCGTCGCCGACGACGACGACGTTCCAGCCCGCCCATCCGGCACGGTCGGCGGCGATCGCGTCGAAGAGGTATTCGTGGCCTTTCCAGTCGCGCAGCGTCGCGACGATGCCGAGCGTCGGGCGTGCCGGCAGGCCGAGCCGCTGCCGCGCGGCGAGGGCGTCGCCGGGCACGAAGCGGGCGAGGTCGATGCCGGTCGGGATCGATGTCATGTGCGCGAGCGGGATCGCATTGTCCCGGGCGAGCTGCCGGCGCAGCGCCTCGCCGGCGGTGACGATGTGCGTGGTCGCGTGCGCGTAGAGCCATCGCGTCGTCGGGCGGTTGCGGATCGTCGTCGACACGTGCCGCGTGCGCACGATCGGCGGAGCGCCTGGCAGCGTCGCGCAGGCGAGCGCGCCCAGCCAGCTGTCGGTCGAGCTGTGCGTGTTGAGGACGTCGATCGCGCCGCGCCGGCCGACGAGGAAACGCCGAAGCGAAAGCAGCGCGGGCAGCCGCTTCCTGCGAATGTCGATGCGCACGACCGGGATGCCGGCGCGCTCGCCGGCCTGCGTGATCGGCGCCTCGGCGGGCGCGACCAGCGTGACGCGATGGCCGCGGTCCAGGAAGCCGCGCGCCTCGGTGAGGATGCGGATCTCCTGTCCGCCCCAGCCGCAGGAATTTTCCGTGTGCACGATCGAAAGCCGATGGGTCACAGCGCGAAATCCGGCTCGTAGCGCGCGAGCCAGCGCTCGAGGATCAGGAGCACCCACAGCCGCATCGCGTGGTTCTTGCGGCCTGATGCATGCTCGCCGATGAGCCGTGCGATCGCTTCGGGGCGGATCAGCCCGCGGCGTGCGAAGCCCGACGAACCCAGCGCCGATTCGATGTCGGGCTTCAATTCCTTCGCGAGCCAGCGCTCGAGCGGCATCATGAAGCCCTGCTTCTTCCGGTGGACGATGTCGCGCGGAAGATAGCGTTCCGCGAGCGCCTTCAGGATGACTTTGGTGGTGCGGCCGTCGATCTTCAGCGCCGGATCGAGGCGCGCGCACCAGCCGTAGAACGCGTGGTCGAGATACGGGACCCGTGCCTCCAGCGAAAACGCCATCGTGGCGCGGTCCACTTTCGCGAGCAGATCGTCGGGCAGCCACAGGCGCGCGTCGACGTTGAGCAGGTGGTCTAAGTACGCGGGCGAATCGCACTCGTCGTAGAACGCCTCGGCGCGATCGGCGATGCGGGCCTGCCCTGCCGCGGCGAACGACGGCGTGAAATATTCGCCCCGCAGCAGCACGTCGAAGATGTTGGGGATCGTCGCGTACCGGCGCGCGCGCGGCTCCGCCGCCGCCTTGAGGATCCGGTCGCGCGCGATGCGCGCAGGCAAGCGCCGCAGCAGCGCGGGCAGCGGCGAGCCCGGCGCGCCGAGGATTCCGGTGATCCGCTCCTCGGACACGCGCTTCACGTAATTCGAGTAACCGCCGAACACCTCGTCGGCGCCTTCGCCGGTCAGCACCACGGTAACCTCGCGCCGCGCATGTTGCGCGAGCAGCATCGTCGGCAATGCCGCCTGGTCGCCGAAAGGCTCATCGAACACGTCGACCCAGCGCTCCAGCGCCGGGAGCACGTCGTCGGGCGACACCATCAGGCAGTGATGCCGGCTGCCGATATGCCGCGCGACGCGCTCCGCCTCCTCGTGCTCGCTGCCGACGTCGCGGCCGGTGAATCCGAGATTGAAGGTGTCGAGGGGGCGGCCGGCGCACCGCGTTGCCATCGCCGCGACGACGCCCGAATCGACGCCGCCGCTGACGAACGCGCCGAGCGGAACGTCGGCGACCAGCATCGATTCGACCGAGCGCGCGAGCTCGCGCTCGAGCGCGTCGACGGCGGCCCCACCGGCGAGTTCGTGTTTCGGGCGGTAGGTTGGCTTCCAGAATTCGCCTGTCGCGAGCTTGCCGCCGGTGAACGACAGCCAGCGGCCGGCCGGCAGCTTGCGGACTGCCGAGTACGCCGTGTACGGCGCCGGGATGTACTGGCATTCGAGATACAGCGCGAGCGCATCGGGATCGATCGCATGCGGGAGGCCGGGGAACGGCCGCAGCGCCTTCAACTCGGAGCCGAACGCGAGCGCGCCGCCGTGGGAGGCGTAGTAGAGCGGCTTCACGCCAAGGTGGTCGCGCGCGAGGAAGAGCTCCTGCGCGGCGCGATCCCACAGCGCGAAGGCGAACATGCCGGCGAGCCGGTCGAGCACGCCTTTTCCCCACTGGCGCCATCCGTGAACGATGACTTCGCCATCTCCCTGTGTCGCGAAGACGTGTCCCGCGGCCTGCAGGTCGCGGCGAAGGTCGCGGAAGTTGTAGATCTCGCCGTTGAACACGACGGCAATCGCGCCGTCCTGCGAGAGCAGCGGCTGCCGGCTGCCGGCGAGGTCGATGACCGAGAGGCGGCGATGGCCGAGCCCGACCGGTCCGTCGAAATGAAATCCGTCGGCGTCGGGGCCGCGATGGGCGAGCGCCGCGGTCATCGCCGGCAACGCTTCGCGCGCGCGGCGATCGTCGCTCCAGTAGCCGGTAATGCCGCACATGGGATCGGAGGGAAACGTGCCGGATGGACGCACCGTTGGACCGCGCCGCGATGGCGGCGTGGCGGAGCTCGCGGCACTCGAAACGGCTCCGAATTATAGCGCAGTGCCCCGGGGAGCCTCTGAACAAGTCGCACGCGGTTGCGACGGGGAATTTTTCGGGATGGGATGCCTCAGTTGCCAACTGAGGCGAGGCGAAGCCAATGGCCGGCCGCCTTCCGCAAGCCTCGCGCTCAGTTACCAAAATGAGCAGACCGCCCGAAAAGCCCCGTCCCTTCGCGCATTTGCCAACTGAGGCCAAATGCGGCGCCTGCATTGCCGCGCTCCTCGGCATCGTAGTGTGGACTACGACCTTCGTCGCGCCTCATTTGCCAACTGAGGCAGTCATCCGCATTTGGCGCTGCAGCGCAACCGCGCGGGACTTGTTCAGAGGCTCCTTAGGTTTCCCAGCAGCGACTGATAGAGCGCGATCAGCTCGCCGGCCATCGCGTCCGGCGTCAACGCGGCGACCGCTCCCGGCGCGCGCGCGGCCATGCTCGCGCGCTCGGAGGCGTCGAGCAGCTGGCGCATTGCCTCCGCGATCGCCGTGACGTCGACCGCGTCGCAGATTGCGCCGGCGCCGCGGGCCGCCACGAGTTCGCCGGCGCCGCAGCGACGGCTGGTGACGACCGGCAGGCCGCAGGCGAGCGCTTCCAGCACGGCATTGGACAGCGGATCGTAGAGGGTCGGCAGCACGAACGCATCGGCGGCACCGAGATACGGTCGTGGGTCGGCTTGCGGTCCCGCGAAGACGACGCGGCCGGTGACGCCGAGGCGCGCCGCCAGCGCGGCATAGCGAGCGGGATTCTTCTCGCGTCCGACGACGACGAGGCGCGCTGCATCCGGCAATTGCGCGAGCGCCTGCAACGCGGCCGGAACGCCCTTGCGCGCATAGCCCGAACCCAGCAGCAGGAAGGCGACATCGGTTGCCGCGAGGCCGAGGCTTGCGCGCGTGGCGTCGCGCTGCGCGCGCACGTGCGGCCCGAACTCGCGCGGGTCGACGGCGTTGTAGATCACGTGCAGCCGCTCCTCGGGAAGGCGAAAATGCGCGCGGATGTCGTCGCGCACCATCTGCGAGATGCAGATCACGGCCTTCAGCGAAGGATCTGCGAAGACGCGCGACTCGGCGGCGAGTACGTATGCATGGTACGGGTTCGCCGCGATGCCGATGCGCTCGAGGCCGCCGCCGGTGCGCGCTCGCTCGTCGAGGAAGACGCGATGCACGCCGTCGCCGGCACGAAAGATGTCGCAGCCCGCGATGCGCTCGTGCGTCTGCACGACGTCCGGCCGGTCGCGCGCGAGCTCGGCGCGCACGGCCTTCGCAAAGCTCCAGTCGCGCCACAGACGCCCGACGTGGAAGGGATCGCAGATGACGGGCTCGATGCGCCCGCGTGAGGCCTGCGGCCACCGGCGCGTGTACACGCAGACTCGGATGTCGCGTTCGAGGAGCGTCTCGATCGCGCGCGCGACGAAGCGCTCGGCCCCGCCGAACGGCGTGTACCGCTGGCGGACGATGCCGAGCCTCATTTCGGCGTCGTTGCGCCGGTTTCGGCGAGCAGCGCCGAGACGGCGGCCTGCACGCGCGCGAGCGGCAAGGTGATGAGGCAGTCCGAATTGTTGCTGCCGCCACAGCCGTTGTTGCCGCAGGGCCGGCAGGGATGAGCGTCGGAGGCGACGACTCGATGCGGCACCTGCCACGGCCCCCATTCGATCTCGCCGCTCGGGCCGAACCACGCGACGACCGGCGTGCCGGCGGCGGAGGCCATGTGCATCGGAGCGGTGTCGCACCCGATGAAGAGCCGCGCGGCGCCGATGAGCGCGCCGAGCTCGGAGAGCGTCAGCTGTCCCGAAAGGTCGACGAGCGGCGATCGCATCGACGCCCTGATCGCTGCGACGAGCTTTGCCTCCGCGGGATCGGGCGCGGCGGTGAGCACGACGCGCCAGCCGTCGTCTGCGAGGCGGTCGAGGAGCGCCGCCGTCGGCTGCGCCGGCCAGCACTTGAACATCCAGCGCGAGCCCGGATGCACGAGGATGAACCTCTTGCGCGCGAGCCCGTGCGTCGCGAGCATGGCGTCCGCGCGCGCCTGCGCGGCGGGGCCGGCGACGAACACCAGCGGCTTGTCGGCATCGTCGGGCCAGAGGCCGATGCGGCGCAGCGCGTCGAGGTTCTGCTCGACGGTGTGGCGCGGGGTCGAGCGCGGCAGCAGGTAGCGATGCGTGAAGCAGCGGCGCCAGAGCCAGCCGTTGCGCGTGCGCTCGGGCGCCACCGCGTGACGCGCGCCGACGAGCCGCGCGAGCCACGCCCCGCGCGGATGATCGGTGAGATGGACGACGAGATCGTAGTGACGTGCGCGGAGCGCCCGCCACAGCGAGAGCTCTCCGGCAGCCTGCGCGAGCGGGCCGCGAATCTTGAGGCTGCGATCGATCGCGTGCACTCTTGCGATCGCCGGATGCCCCTCCAGCATCGGCGCCGTTTCGAGGTAGACGAGCGCGTCGACGTCGGCGTGCGGCATCGCGCGGGACAGCGCGGTGAAGACCGGAGAGGCGAGCAGGACGTCGCCGTGATGGCGCAGCTTGATCACCAGAACCCGCCGGACGCTGGCGAAGTCGATCGCGTCGGCGACGGCGGGCTCGATCATGCGGGCAACGATAGCAGATGCGCGCGCGCTTGTGCGATCGCGGCACCGCGCTTGTCAGTGCGGCTCGCCCCAGCGAGGGCGCCCCGCGAGCGCGAAGAGGAACACGCTCGCGACCAGCGGCCAGACGAGCAGCACAGTTCGCGTCAGCCCGTTGAAGTTGAGCAGATGGCCGTAAGTGCGGGCGAACAGCGACAGCGGCGCGCGCGCAAAGAGGAGATCCGGCGCCAGCAGCGTCGTCAGCAGCGACGACAGCAGCGCGATCGCGGCCAGCGCGATCTGCATCGGCCGCGGCAGCCAGATCGCCGCCGAAAGCAGGAGCGCGCCGGCGGCGATGCCCGTGGACACCCCGGGGGCGAGCCAGCTGCTCCACGTCGAGGGCTTCAGCAGCATCTCCGCGGCGACACCCTTCAGCAGGAAAGCCGCGCCGATCAGGAGCAGCACGGCGCTGCCCGCGCGGCGCCGGTCGTTGAGGAGCAGCGCGAGGAAGAGGCCGACGCCCAGAAGCTGCAATCCGCTGTTCGTGCCGTGGATCAGCGTGGCGACGAGGTCGCCCTCCGGAACCGGGGAGAGCGTGACGCTGGCAGCGTCCGGCGGCGCCTCGAACGTCGTCGCGAAAAGGCCGATCCCGGGATTGGCCTGCGCGACCAGCCAGATCGCGAGCAGCGCGAGCCCGAGGTCGCCGATGCGCCCGGGCACGAACCACGAGCGGCGCACGTCGGTGGCGGAGCGCTTGGCCGGCCCGGAGCGGGCGAACGCGACGCCGACGAGCGCGCCCAGCGTCGCGCCGGCGACGTTGGTGGCGAGATCGACGACGCTCGCATCCCGCGTGGGCAGGAACATCTGCAGCGTCTCCATCGTGAACGACAACGCCGTCGCGGTCGCGATCGCGACCAGGAGCCGGCCGAGCGGCGGGCGCCGCCGCGGCATCAGCGCGACGAAGAATCCGAACGGCGCGTACGCCACCGCGTTGACGAACATGTCGAAGCGCGTGAAGCGCGGCGGGAACGGCGCGAACAGGAAGAAAGGCGCGCCCGCGGGCGGGCTCATCCACGGCGCGAAGGGCTGCAGGCTCGCGTAGGCGATGGCGAGTGCGTAGAGCGCCGCGAGGTAATGCGGCAGCAGCGACGGCGGCGAGCGCATTCCGAGCGGCATTCGGTCAGCCGGGCGCGCGCCGCACGCACTCGTCTCCCGCGCCGGAAGGCGGCCGCGCCGTTCCGTGCGTGGCGTGTCCCGCGGCCGTCAGCGGCCGGCCTTGATCTCCGTCCACAGCTTGCTGCGCAGGCGTCGCTGCGCCGCCGTCAGATCCTTCAGCTGCTCGAGCTTCGCCTCGACGGATTTGTCCGGAAAGATCGCGGGATTCTTGAGGAGCTCCGGCTTGATGTACTTGATCGCCTCCATGTTTGGATTGCCGGAGCCGATGAGGTTGGTGAGCTCGGCCGAATTCTTGCCCTCGAGCAGGTAGTTCATGAACATGAGCGCGAGGTCAGGCCGTGGCGCGCCTTTCTGGATCACCATGTTGTCGACGGCGAGCACGGCGCCTTCCTTGGGCATCCCCTGCAGGATGTGGAAGGGCCGTCCCGCCGCCTGCGCGTCCTGGTTCGCCTGGAAGATGTCGTTCGAGTAGCCGTGCACGAGCCAGATGTTGCCGACGGTCAACTCCTTGATGTACGACGATGCGTTGAACGCGGCCCAGTAGGGCTTTGCCTTCTTGATGACGGCCGCCGCCTCGTTCCAGTGCTTCGGATCGACATCGTTCGCCGAATAGCCGAGATACTTGAGCGCAGCGGCGAAGAGCTCGTTCGCGCTGTCGAGCACCGTGATGCGGCGCTTGATCTTCTCGAGGTACTTCGGATCGAAGACCACGGCCCACGTGTCCGTGGGCAGTCCGAGCTCCTTGATCTTGACGTCGTTGTACCCGATGATCGTCGTCGACATCGCATAGGGGACCGAGTACTTGTTGCCCGGGTCGAACGGTGTGTTCATGTAGAGCGGGTTGATGTTCTGCAAGTTCGGCAGCTTCGATTTGTCGATTGGCATCAGCTGGCCGCCCTTGATCAGCGCCTCGACGGCGTTGGATGTCGGCACCAGCACGTCGTAGCCCTTGGCGCCGGCGGCGAGCTTGGCGAGGAGTTCCTCGTTGTCCGAGTAGTAGGTCTGGACGACCTCGCACTTGCACAGGTCCTCGAAGCGCTTGACCGTTTCCGGCGCGATGTAGTTGTTCCAGTTGTAGAAGTGCAGCTGGTCCTTGGCGGCGATCGCTGGCACGGCGATGACGAGCGACGCGAGCAAGAGCACAAGTCGTTTCATGGTCACTCCCGGTCGGTTTGAAGGAGGCTGGGCGAAAGCCTGGAGGCGATGATGATGAGCGCTAACGTCAACAGCATCAAGAGCGTTGACACCGCGTTGACCTCCGGCGTCACCGCGATCTTGATCATCGAGTAGATCTGCAGCGGCAGCGTTACGGTCCCTGCGCCGGCAGTGAAGAAGGTGATCACGAAGTCGTCGATCGACAGCGTGAACGCCATCAGCGCGCCGGCGATCACGCCGGGCATGATCAGCGGCAGCGTGACGTGACGGAAGGCGTTCCACGGTGTCGCCCCGCAGTCGCGCGCGGCCTCGATCAGGTCCTCGTTCATGCCGGCGAGGCGCGCCCGGACCACGATCGCGACGAAGCCGACGCAGAAGGTGATGTGCGCGAGGGCGACCGAGACCAGCCCCAGCGTGAAGTTCAGCAGCACGAAGAAGATCAGCAGCGAGACGCCCATCAGGATCTCGGGAATGGCGATCGGCGCGAGCACGAGGCCGGACAGGAGCCGCATCCGGTGCCGGTGGAGCGCCACGCCTGCCATCGTCCCCAGCACGGTGGACACGGCGCTCGCGACGAGCCCGATCGCGAGCGAGTTACCGGCGGCCGCCAGCATGTCGCCATCGTGGAAGAGCTTGTCGTACCAGCCGAACGTGAAGCCGACCCATTCGGCGTTCAACCGCGAATCATTGAACGAGTAGACGACGACAATGACGAGCGGGATGTACAGGAACGCGTAGCCCGCCGCCGCCGCGACCCACAGGCCGAGCGGACGCCTACGCACCGGAGGCCTCGGCGCTCGACGGTGTCGCGAGATTGCGCCGACCGACCCACGCCGCCAGCCCCGCGAGCACGAGCGCGGCGACGGTCAGCACGATCGACAGCACGCTGCCGAACGGCCAGTCGCGCGTCTCGAGGAATTGCTGCTTGATCACGTTGCCGATCAGGCTGTCCTCGGGCCCGCCGAGGATGTCGGGGATCGCGAAGATGCCCAGAGCGGGGATGAACACCAGCGCCGCGCCGGCGTACACGCCGGGCAGCGACAGGGGGAACGTGATGCGCCAGAAACGCTGCCAGGCGTTCGCGCCGAGATCCTGCGCCGCGTCGAGCAGCGACTGGTCGTGCTTCTCGAGGTTCGCGTAGAGGGGCAGCACCATGAACGGCAGGTGCACGTACACGAGGCAGACCAGTACGGCGAACCCGCTGAACAGCAGCGGGACGGGCTCCATGCCGAACGCCGCCAGCACGCCGTTGACGCCGCGGGCGAGCGCCGCCTGCGGCCCGAGGATGATCATCCACGCGTAGACGCGGATCAGGAAATTGCTCCAGAACGGCAGGATCACGAGCAGCAGCAGGAGGTCGCGGTAGCGCTTCGCGCTCCGCGCGATCAGCGCCGCCAGCGGATACGCGAGCGCGAGACAGAGCATCGTGGTCACGAGCGCGTACCCGACCGATTTCAGGAAGATCTCGGCGTAGACCGACTCGGTGAAGAAGCGGACGTAGCTGTCGAGGTTGAGGTCGAGCTTGCCGGTCTCGTCGACGAGCGGCGCGAGCCCGCCGAATTCGCCCGGTGTCCGGAACGACGCCAGCACCATGATGAGCGTCGGGAGCGCGAAGAACACGACGAGATAGGCGAGCGGAGGGCCCGCCACCAGCCACTTTCCCCAGCGCTCGATACGGTTGGTCGTTCCCACTACTCGCGCCCTCCGCTCGGTCGGCGAGATTCGCCGCGTCCCATTGTCGGGCGCCCTCGGTCGCTCGGCGGCGCGCGGCCTCGCCGTTGCGCCGAGGTTGATCGAAGCCCCGCGCGTCGGCCGCCGCCCGCGCTCGCAGACGCAAGCTTCGCTCCTTGGCTTCGCCCTGCTCGCGTGGCCGTCCTCGTGCCTTGGCTCGTTGACACTCGCCCGCCTCGCTCACTCGTCCACGAAGTGTCCGGCAGCGACGGGCCAGCTCATTTCTACCGGATCGCCGACCTCGAAGAAGGTGGTGCGGCCGGACGTCGAATTCGCGAGCAGCGTCTCGATCCTCTGTCCGCCGGGTGTGTCGACGATGTAGACGGTGACATCGCCCATGTAAAGGAGGTCCGACACCTTGCCTCGATAGTGATTGTCGTGCGTTCCGTCGGTCGCCGCGACGTCGATGCGGATCTTCTCCGGGCGCAGCGCCACGGTGCCGGGCCGCCCGGGCGGCAGCGCGCTGGACGTTGCAACGCGCACCGGCCCCAGGCCCGTGACGTCGACGGTGACTTCGCCGCCGGCGTTCGCCGTCACCGGTCCGGACAGCAGGTTGCAGTGGCCGATGAAATCGGCAACGAAGCGTGTCTTCGGGAAGCCGTAGATCCGCGACGGCTCGTCGAGCTGCTCGACGTGACCCTTGTTCATCACCGCGATCCGGTGCGACAACGTGAGCGCCTCGGTCTGGTCGTGCGTCACATAGACGAACGTGATGCCGACCTCCTTCTGGAGGTTGATGAGCTCGAGCTGCATATCCTCGCGCAGCTTAGCGTCGAGCGCCGCGAGCGGCTCGTCGAGCAGGAGTACCGTCGGATGCGTGACGAGTGCCCGCGCGATGGCGACGCGCTGCTTCTGCCCGCCGGAGAGCTCGTGCGGGTAGCGCTTGCCGAATCCGGTGAGCCGGACGTCCTCGAGAGCGGCCTCGATCTTGGCGGGAATCTCGCCGGCAGGCGTGCGCGCCATCTTCAGCGGAAACGCGACGTTGCCCTCGACGGTCATGTGCGGGAAGAGCGCGTAGCTCTGGAACACGGTGCGCACCGGCCGGGCCTCGGGCGGCGCGCCGGCGAGATCGTTCCCGTTCAACTCGATGCGCCCGCCGTCGGGCAGGTCGAATCCGGCGATCATCCGCAGCAGCGTCGTCTTGCCGCACCCGGACGGGCCCAGCAGCGTGAAGAATTCACCTGCCTCGATGCCCAGCGACACGCCATCGACCGCGGTGAAGTCGCCGAAGCGGCGCGTGACGTTCCGGATTTCGAGCAGCGCCATTGGCGAATTCGGTGAGTGCGGCGTCGTGAGCGGACGGCCCGCGCAATTCTGCCATGGAATGGGCGCGGGCGCCGGTATCGCGCACCCGTGCCAGGGAGCTTTCCTAGAGCGGATGCCAGTACAGCAGCCCGGCGAGGAGCGCGAGCAGCAGCGCAACCACGGCCAGCCACCGGTTGCGCGCCCGCTGCGCCACGGCGAGCTCGCGCAGCCCCTCGTCGGAGTTCTTCGGCCGCGCGATCAGCCACTGGTGGATGAGCCGCGGGAGCTCCGGCAGTGCGGCGACGATGTACGGCGCTTCCGAGATGAGGCGGCGCCTGAGCGACGCCGGGCCGATCTGCTCGTCCATCCACCGTTCGAGATACGGCTTCGCCGTGGTCCACAGGTCGAGCTCGGGATCGAGCATCCGGCCGAGGCCCTCGATGTTGAGCAGCGTCTTCTGCAGGAGCACGAGCTGCGGCTGGATCTCGACGTTGAACCGGCGCGACGCGCGGAAGAGCTGCATCAGCACGCGACCGAGCGAAATCTGCGACAGCGGCCGGTCGAACATCGGCTCCAGCACGATGCGGATCTCGGCCTCGAGCTCGTCGACGCGGGTGTCGGGCGGCACCCAGCCCGACTCGAGGTGCGACGTCGCGACGCGGTGGTAGTCGCGGCGGAAGAAGGCGAGGAAGTTCTGCGCGAGGTAGCTCTTGTCGGTCTCCCCCAGCGTGCCCATGATTCCGAAATCGAGTGCCACGTATTTGCCGAAGTCGCCGCCCTTGGTGGCGACGAAGATATTGCCGGGATGCATGTCGGCGTGGAAGTAGCCGTCGCGGAACACCTGCGTGAAGAAGAGCTCGACCCCGGCGCGGCCGAGGCGCTTCAGGTCGATGCCCGCCTCGACCAGCCGGTCCACCTGCGCGATCGGGATACCCTCCATCCGCTCCATCACCATCACTTCGCTGCCGCTGTAGTCCCAGTGGACCTCCGGCACGAGGAGGAGCGGCGAGTGGCGGAAGTTGCGACGCAGCTGCGAGCAGTTGGCGGCTTCGCGCGTCAGGTCGAGCTCGTCCCTGATCGTCTTCTCGAATTCGCCGACGACAGCGCGGGGCTTCAGGCGCTTGCCGTCGGACCAGAGCTTCTCGACCAGCATTGCGCCAACCTGGAGGAGCCCGATGTCCTTCTCGATCACCTGCGAGATGTTGGGCCGCAGCACCTTGACCGCGACGGGCGTGCCGTCGGGGAGCTCGGCGAAGTGCACCTGGGCGACCGACGCACTGGCGATCGGCACCGGGTCGAACGACTTGAACACGGCCTCGACCGGCTTGCCGTAGAGACGCGTCAGCGTCGCAATCACCGTTTCGTACGGAAACGGCGGGACCCGGTCCTGCAGCTTGGCGAGCTCGTCGGCAATGTCGAGCGGAAGGAGGTCGCGCCGCGTCGACAGCATCTGGCCGAACTTGACGAAGATGGGACCGAGCGCTTCGAGAGCGAGGCGCAGCCGCTCGCCGCGCGGCGCCGACGTGTCGCGCCAGAACGTCAGCGTGCGCGCAAGCGGGCGCACCGCGCGGAACCGCTCGTGGCCGGTCAGGAACTCGTCGAGCCCGAAGATCAGCGAGACGTACCAGATCTTGGCGAGGCGCAGGAGGTGCATTCTGCGATTGTAAGGGATCGAGAGGCGCCCGCCTGCCGCGGCGCGTCCGCGCGCGGCGATAATGCGGGATGCCGCAAATCCACGTCCGCTCGCTCACCGTCCCGCCAGAAGCCATCGACGTCCTCGGGCACGTCAACAACCTCGAATACATCCGCTGGATGCAGGAGATCGCCACCGAGCACTCGGCAGTGCAGGGATGGACGCTCGAGCGCTACGTCGCGCTGGGCGCCGGCTGGTTCGTCCGCCGGCACACGATCGAGTACCTCCGTCCCGCCTTCGCCGGCGACGCGCTGACGATCCTCACCTGGGTCGAGTCGTTCGGACGCAGCAGCTCGCCGCGGCGTTACCTCTTCCATCGTGCGCGTGACGCGCAGGTCGTCGCCCGCGCCGAGACGCTCTGGGTGTTCGTCAGTTACGCGACCGGCGCACTGCTGCGCATTCCTGCCGACCTGCGGAGCGCGTTCGAGGTTGCGACGGAAGTCGAGGCACTGCGCGCGCTGCCTGCCTGATGTAGACGGGATCTGGGCGCGCGCGAGGCGCGACCGGCGGACCTAGCTCTTCTTCTTCGCCGCGGCCCTGGGCCGCGCGGTGCAGCGCGTGACGCTTTCGCCGGGCGCGATCGCAGGTATCGATCTCCGGCGGTCGCCGCGTCTCCTCATTCATTCCTTCGGCGGCGGCGTCACGCTACTGGCAAACGGTTCCTCCCGACGCGCCAAATGGAAAGCGCGTGATCGGTTTCGACTGCGTGATCGGGCCCGGAAACGGCGCGACCATCACCGTGTACGCAAACGTCGCATCGTTGCCGTCGGCGAAGGTGAACGTCGTCGTGCCCACCGGGGTCGCGACCACTTTGGTCGCGTCGTACGCGTCGAAGCGGGGGCCCGAAGTCTGATAGATCGGTCCGGTGAACACGTTGCTCGTTCCCTGGCGCGTCGCCAGGGCAGAAAGCCACAGCGGCGTGTGATCGGCGTTGAACGTGTACCAGGTCGCGAAGAGGCGGCTGCCCTGGTGCGCGAGATTGACGCCCCAGCCGGGTTCGGCACCGCCAGCGACCCACCAGAGATCCTGGTAATTGTTCGCGGCGGGGAAGTTCGGCGCGCCGGCGGTGTAGACGCATGTCGGAGGCGGGCCGGTGCCGAGGTCGAATCGCGCAATCTCCTTCGTCTGGGGGACGCCATCGAGGGTATAGGCGAAGAGCCCATGGCCCGCATCGGAAAACGTCAACGTTCCGTTCCCGACCGCGGCGGGAACGCCCGTTCCGACAAAATCGTTGAACGGCGGGCCGCTGTCGACGTGGATCGTGCCGGCGTAGGCATTGCCGGTCGGTATCGTGCGCGCCGCCAGCAGCGAGAGCCACCACGGCTTTCCGCTCGCATCGTAGGTGGACCAGGTGACGAAGATCTGATCGCCCTGATGCGCGAAATTGAGACCCCATCCGGATTCCACGCCGTCCGGGACCCACCACAGGCCCTGGAAATTCGCGTTCGGCGGCGCCGCGGTGCAGCGCGCATACCAGGGCGATTGGGCCGACTGGCCGACTGCGAAATCCCACGCGGAATCGGGCGTGGGATTGAGCAGGTTGGGGCAGAGGCTTGCGTGAAAGTCGGCGAGGTTGTTCGGGGACGGAACGGCCGGTAGGTCGCCCGTCAGCTGGTTGAGGTCCACCGCGAAGATTTGAAGGCGGCCAAGTCCGGCGAGCGACGGAATCGATCCGGTCAGATGATTGTTCGTGACCGCGAAAACCGTCAGGTTGGACAGGCCCGTGAGCGCCGGAATCGGCCCGGTCAGCTGGTTGTCCTGCACATTGAACGTGAACAGATTCGGCAGTCCGGCGAGCGCCGGAATCGGTCCGGTCAGCGCGTTGTTGGAGACTTCGAATATCGCCAGGTTCAAAAGGCCGGCAAGTGGAGGAAGCGGCCCCGTCAACCGATTGTTGCCGACTTCGAATTCACGCAGCGCCGCGAGGCTGTCGAGCGACGGAATCGATCCGCCGAGCTGGTTTTCTGCGGCGACGAACGTGCCGAGGACGGGAAGCCCGGCGAGCGGCGGAATGAAGCCGGACAACTGGTTGCGCTGAACGTGGAACGAGTCCAGCGACGGAAACGAGAGTCCGCCCGGCAAGGTGCCGGTCAGATGGTTGTCGCTGAGATCGATGCCCGTGACGTGACTTCCGTTGCTGTCGCACGTGACTCCGCGCCAGCTGCATTCGGTGCCCGCCGGCCCGTTCCATCCCACGTGGAGCGTCCAGCTGGCGCCGTTGGTGCTGGCATAGAGGTCGAGCAGCGCTTGTCGCTCGAAGTCGGGAATGGCGGCCCATGCGGAGCCGACACCTGCTGCCGACAGCAGCGGGAAGATGAGCGCGACGAATCGGCGCTCCCAAGACGCGTGGTTCATTCCTGTCGCTTTCCCGGCGGGAATCGCTCGAACAAACGGATCGCCGGCCTGAAGCTACGCGTCCGCGCGACGCTTCCTGGAAGAGCTCTTCGTCGTGCCTCGTGCGGGAGCGCCGGCGGCACGCGCGACGAGCGCATCGACACGGGCCTCCAGCCCGTCAGCTCGCACGGCGAGCGCCGCGACATCCGCGGCGAAGGCTTCGCCGTCGGCGCGCGTCGTCGCAAGCGCGCCTTCGTCGCTCACATAGGCCGCGACCGACGCGCCGATGCGCGTGCCGGCGTACTCGGGAATGAGCAGCAGACGGCGCCCGGCATCGGCAACGCGCTGGCCGGCGATCGGGCCCAGCGCGCTCGCGAACGCCTTCTCGACGAACCACGGCAGCGTGACCGCGAGCTCTTTCAGCGTGGCGATCAGCGCCGGATCGCCGTCGGCGATCACGAGCTCGTCCCAGCGCGCCGGGTCGGCCAGGAGCGCGGGCACCGCGAAGGGCGACACCTTGAGCGTCGCATCGGCGCCGTCGCGCGCACCGAGCGACGAGGCGAGATGGCCTTCGGGGTCGACGGAAAACGTCGAGGCGAGGGCGCTCGTCGCGACGACGAACGTGCGGCCCGCATGCACCGCGAGCCGCTCCCGCGCCCATTGCTCGCGCGCGAGGAAATGATTGGCGACGGCGCCGGGAAGCCCGGCGGGATCAAGTTTCGATGTCTGCACGATGTCCTCGCGGGAATCGGGACATTAAGCGAACGCGTCCCGGGGTCAGTGGGGTGAACCTCGGCGGGCCTTAGTGGACATACCCGAGGTGGACGGCGACAACCCCCGCGGCGAGGTTGTGCACCTCGACCCGGTCGAATCCGGCCGCTTCCATCATCGCCTTCAGCGCCTGCTGGTCCGGATGCATCCGGATCGATTCGGCAAGATAGCGGTAGCTCCGGTCATCGCCGACGACGAGCTTGCCGATGCGGGGCAGCACGTTGAAGCTGTACCAGTCGTAGGCGGGCGCCAGCGGCGCCCAGATGCGCGAGAACTCGAGCACGGCGGCAACACCTCCGGGCTTCAACACGCGGCGCATCTCGGAGAGCGCGGCCTCCTTGTTCGTCACGTTGCGCAATCCGAAGGCGATGCTGACGCAGTCGAAATGCCGGTCGGGGAACGGGAGCCGCTGCGCGTCGCACTGGATCACCGGCACGAACGCGCCCTGGTTGAGGAGCTTGTCGCGGCCCTCCGCCAGCATCGCGCCGTTGATGTCGGTCAGCACGACCTCGCCCGACGGGCCGACCCGGTCGGCGAAAAGCCGCGTGAGATCGCCGGTGCCGCCCGCGAGGTCGAGCACCTTCATTCCCGCGCGCACTCCGGTCGCGTTGACAGTGAAGCGCTTCCACAGCCGGTGCAGCCCCGCCGACATGAGGTCGTTCATCAGGTCGTACTTGCCGGCGACCGAATCGAACACGCCGCGCACGCGCCGCGCCTTGTCGCTCGCGTCGACCTCCTCGAATCCGAAATGCGTGCGCTCGCTCACGGGCGCTCCTTTTTCTCGGCGCGCAGCGCCAGCACGAACAGCGCATCGAAGGCGAAGCTCCCCGCGAGCACGACCATGCCCGGGACCCTCCATCCGCCGATCAGGAGCAAGCCGGCGGCGACGGTGCAGGCGATCGAGAGCGCGAGGGCGGTCATCTTCGGCATCGCGTCACCGGCCTCAGGCGGGCCTGGCGTCGCGGCTCGCGCCGGCTTCGGTCATTCGCTCGAGGTAGTGCTGCCACATCGCTTCCTGCCGCACGCCGAGGTCGTACAGGTAATCCCACGAGTAGATGCCGGTGTCGTGGCCATCGGAGAACGTCGGACGGATCGCGTAGTGGCCGACCGCCTCGACGTCCTTGATTGCGACGTCGCGCTTGCCGACCTGCAGTATTTCCTGGCCCGGGCCATGGCCGCGCACTTCGGCCGACGGCGAGTAGACGCGGAGGAACTCGTACGGCAGGCGGAACGAGCGGCCGTCATTGAACGCGATCTCGAGCACCCGCGACTGCTGGTGCAGCTTGATCTCGGTCGGAATCGGGGTCGTGGTCGACAGGCCGGACATGGGTGCGCTTTCCCGGGCGGTCAGGGAGACGGTGCGGGACAACAGGGGAAAGGGTAGCACAGCAGCGCCCGCGGCGGACACTGCGGTCCTGCGCTCAGCGGGAGCAGCCTGCGTGCAGCCCGGCCTTTAGGTCGGCGACGAGCTCTCGGGGACGACGTCGAGGTTGCCGATGCCGGCGAACACGTTGCGGTGCTTCGCTTCCTTGCCGTGCAGCTTGATGTCGAGCCGCAGGTCGTTCAGCGAGTCGGCGTTGCGCAGCGCGTCCTCGTAGCCGATGAGGCCGGCCTCGTAGAGGTCGAACAGCGACTGGTCGAACGTCTGCATGCCGAGCTCGCGCGACTTCTTCATGATGTCCTTGATGCCCGAGACGTCGCCCTTGAAGACGAGGTCGGAGACGAGCGGCGAGTTCAGCATCACCTCGACGGCGGGGATCCGGCCGCGGCCGTCGCGGCGGGGAATGAGCCGCTGGGCGATGAAGGCGCGGGTGTTGAGCGAGAGGTCCATCAGCAGCTGCGGGCGCCGCTCCTCGGGGAAGAAGTTGATGATCCGGTCGAGCGCCTGGTTGGTGCTGTTGGCGTGCAGCGTGGCGAGGCAGAGGTGGCCTGTTTCCGCGAACGAGATCGCGTAGTCCATCGTCTCGCGGTCGCGGATTTCGCCGATCAGGATCACGTCGGGCGCCTGGCGCAGCGTGTTCTTGAGCGCGATCTGCCAGCCGTCGCAGTCGACGCCGACCTCGCGCTGCGTGACGATGCAGTTCTTGTGCTCGTGCACGAACTCGATCGGGTCCTCGATGGTGATGATGTGACCGTAGCTGTTCTCGTTGCGATAGCCCAGGAGCGCCGCCATCGACGTCGACTTGCCGCAGCCGGTCGCGCCGATGAAGAGCATCATTCCGCGCTTGGACATGATGATGTCCTTCAGCACCGGCGGGAGCCCCAGCTCCTCGAATTTGGGAATCACCACGTTGATCGTCCGCAGCACCATGCCGATGCGGCCCTGCTGCACGAACGCATTGGCGCGGAAGCGGCCCACACCGGGCGGCGCGATCGCGAAATTGCACTCCTTCGATGACTCGAACTCCGAGGCCTGCTTGTCGTTCATCACGCTGCGCACGAGCTCGATCGTGTGCTGTGGCGTCAGCGCCGTCTTCGAGACGGGCTGGATCTTGCCGTCGACCTTCAGCGCCGGCGGGAAGCCGGCGGTGATGAATAGGTCAGAGCCCTTCTGCTTGACCAGAAGCTCGAGCAGCTCGTGAATGAACTTGGTGGCGCGTTCGCGTTCCATGGTGTTGGGCTCCTTGCGGCGCCGGCTCCGGAGTGCGGGCGCTCGGTTCGGACGGGCGCGTTCTACGCGCCGCCGAACAGTTCCTTGTTGACGGCGCGCTGGCGCGCCTCGGCCAGGTTGACCTGATTGCGCCTGATCATCTCGACGAGGCACTGGTCGAGCGTCTGCATGCCCGCCGCCTGGCTTGTCTGGATCGCCGAATACATCTGCGCGACCTTGTTCTCGCGGATCAGGTTGCGGATCGCGGGCGTCGCGACCATGATCTCGTGCGCGGCGATCCGGCCCTGGCCATCCTTGGTCTTGAGCAGCGTCTGCGAGATTACCGCGATCAGCGATTCGGAGAGCATCGCCCGCACCATGTCCTTTTCCGCCGCCGGGAACACGTCGATGATCCGGTCGATCGTCTTGGCCGCGGAGCTCGTGTGCAGCGTGGCGAACACCAGGTGGCCGGTCTCGGCCGCGGTCAGCGCGAGCCGGATGGTCTCGAGGTCACGCATTTCGCCGACCAGGATGTAATCGGGATCCTCGCGCAGCGCGGCGCGCAGCGCGTTGGGGAACGACAGCGTATGCGGCCCCAACTCGCGCTGGTTGATCAGGCACTTCTTCGAGTCGTGCATGAACTCGATCGGGTCCTCGATCGTCAGGATGTGGCCGTATTCCTGTTCGTTGACGTGGTTGACCATCGCCGCGAGCGTCGTCGACTTGCCCGAGCCAGTCGGCCCGGTGACGAGGATGAGGCCCCGCGGCCGGTTGGTGAGATCAGCGAATATCTTCGGCGCGTTGAGATCCTCGAGCGAAAGGACCTTGGACGGGATCGTCCGGAATGCCGCGGCGGCGCCGCGCATCTGGACGAACGCGTTGACCCGGAACCGCGCCAGGTTGGGCACCGCGAAGCTGAAGTCGCACTCCAGGTTCTCTTCGTAGTTCTTGCGCTGCGCGTCGCTCATGATGTCGTACACCATGGCGTGCACGTCCTCGTGCTCCATCGGCGGCAGGTTGATGCGCCGGATGTCGCCATGGACGCGGATCATCGGCGGCAGGCCGGCCGACAAATGAAGGTCGGACGCCTTGTTCTTGACCGCGAAGGCCAGAAGTTCGGTGATGTCCATCTATAATCTTCCCGATTCCCTTTCCGATCCGATCCCGGAGCGACGTCCGACGGCGCAACAAAAGAGGGCATGCAATAGCCGTACCAAGTCCCTGCGGCATGCCGTCGTCATTCGATTATGGTCCCATACGCGAACGCGTGGCAATACGTGAGGGGGCGCATCGCCCGGGCGGCGACCGCCACCGGGCGGCCGCCCGACAGTATCGGGCTCGTCGCCGTGAGCAAGACATTCCCCCCGTCGGCCATTCGGGCGGTGTATGCGCTCGGGCAGCGCGCGTTCGGCGAGAACTATGTCCAGGAGGCCCTGGACAAGATGGACGCCCTGGCGGACCTGACTGACGTGGAATGGCACCTCGTCGGGCCGCTCCAGAGCAACAAGACGAAGGTCGTGGCCGAGCGGTTCCAATGGGTGGAGACGGTCGACCGTATCCGCATCGCCGAGCGGCTGGCCGACGCGCGCCCGGCCGGAATGCCTCCGCTCAACGTCTGCGTCCAGGTGAACATCAGCGGCGAATCGTCGAAATCGGGCGTCCCGCCGGAGGAAACGCTGGCGCTGGCGCGGTCCGTCGCGACCCTCCCGCGGCTCGCGCTGCGCGGGCTGATGGGCATAGCGTCGGATACGCCCGTGGTCGCGACGCGGCACGCCGAATTCGCCGTGTTGCGCGCCTTGTTCGATATCTGCCGATCGGACGGGATGCCCGTCGACACGCTGTCGATGGGGATGTCGACCGATCTCGAGTCGGCCATCGCCGAAGGCGCGACGCTGGTTCGCATCGGCACTGCGATCTTCGGGTCGCGCGGGCGCGAGCCGTGACCAAGCCCCGGCAGCGCCTGCGCGCCGGCAGTCTTCGCTCCCTGACGCGGACGGGTTCGCCATGATCGTGTTCATCGGCGGCGGCAACATGGCGACCGCGCTCATCGGCGGGATGGTCGCGCGTGGTCGTGCCGCGACGGATTTCCACGCGGTCGAGCCGATTCTGGAGCAGCGAGAGAGATTGTCCGCGCGGGTTCCGGGCGTCAGCGCGTCCGCCGCACCGGACGCTGGCGCGATCGCCGGCGCCGAGCTCCTCGTTCTCGCGGTGAAGCCGCAGCAGATGCGCGCGGCGTCGCTCGCCCTGGCGCCATTGCTGCGCGACCTCGTCGCGCCGGGACCGGTCGTGCTGACCATCGCGGCGGGAATCCGTCTCGCCGACCTCTCGCGCTGGCTTGGCGGCTTCGGCAATCTCGTGCGCGCAATGCCCAATACGCCGGCGCTCGTCGGCAAGGGCATCAGCGGCATCCATGCATCCGGGGGAGTCGACGCGCGCGGCCGTGCGCTCGCAGCCGGGGTGCTCGAGGCGGTCGGCGACGTCATCTGGGTCGGCGACGAGGCGATGCTGGATGCGGTGACCGGCATTTCCGGCAGCGGTCCCGCGTACGTCTTCTATTTCCTCGAGGCGCTCGAAACGGCGGCCGGAGCGCTCGGATTCGCGCCGGCCGAGGCGCGCAAGCTCGCCTATGCGACCTTTTCGGGGGCGATCGCGCTGGCGCAGGCGAGTGCCGAGGCGCCCGCGACGCTGCGGGCGCAGGTGACGTCGAAGGGCGGGACGACCGAGCGTGCGCTCTCGCTGCTCGAGGCCGCTCAAGTGAAGGCTTCGATCATCGCGGCCGCGAAGGCCGCGGCGGAGCGCGCGCAGGAGCTCGGCGACGCGCTCGGCGGCGAAGCGTAGAGGAGCAGGGCCATGATGGACCAGGCGCTCAAGTTCCTGCTCGACACCGCGTTCGGATTGTTCACGTACGCGTTCCTGCTCCGTTTCGCGATGCAGTGGCTGCGCGCACCGTTTCGCAACACGGTCGGGCAGGCGGTGACGGCGCTCACCGACTGGGCGGCGAAGCCGTTGCGGCGCCTGCTGCCCGGATGGCGCGGCATCGACTGGTCGACGCTGGCGCTGGCCTGGGTCATGCAATTCGCCTGGCTCGTGTCGCTGCGCGTCCTGGTTGCCGGCGGCGGGCTTGCCGGGACCGTCGCGGCGACGCTCGCGCTGCTGGCGCTGGTCGAGCTCCTCAAGGCCGCCGTGTGGCTCCTCATCATCATCGTGTTCGCGCAGGCGATCCTGTCGTGGTTCATGCCGGAAGGCCCGCTCTCCGGGCTTCTCAACACGCTGTCGTTCCGCTTCCTGCGCCCGATCCGCCGGATCATCCCTCCGCTTGGCGGCACGCTCGACATCTCGCCGCTGATCCTGATCGTCCTGCTGCAGCTGGTGCTGATCGTGCCCGTGCCGTGGCTCGAAATCATGGCGCTGCGCGCCTTCGGTCCCTAGGCTTCCGACCGCCCATGGCGGATCGCCCCTGGCTGCGCGAGGATGGCGCGGCGCTTGTGCTGACGCTGCATGTGCAGCCGGGTGCTGCGCGCACGGAAGTCTCAGGCACGCATGGCGATGCATTGAAAGTGAAGCTCGCAGCGCCGCCGGTCGACGGCAAGGCGAACGCGGAGCTCTTGCGCTTTCTCGCCGACGCGTTCGGCGTGCCGCTGCGCAACGCGACGCTGCTGCGCGGCGAGACCGCGCGCGCGAAGGTCGTGCGGATCGAGGCGCCGGCGCGGCGCCCCGATGTCGGTTGGGGCTAGGCTCCGACCCTCCCGGCCAGCGCGTTCGCGAGCCGCACGAAATCCGCGACCGCGAGCGTCTCGCCGCGCGCGCCGGGATCGATCCCCGCCCGACGCAATGCCGTCTCGTCGGCGATGGTCGAGAGCGCATTGCGCAGCGTCTTGCGCCGCTGTCCGAACGCCGCGGCGACGACGCGCGCGAAAAGCGCGGGATCGGCGATCGCGGGCTGCGCCGGGCCGAGCGGAACGAGCCGGACGATGGCCGAGTCGACCTTCGGCGCCGGACGGAACGCGCCGGGCGGCACGATGAACAGCCGGCTCATACGGAACGTGACCTGCAGCATCACCGACAGCCGGCCGTAATCCGGCGTGCCGGGCGCCGCGACCATCCGCGCGACCACTTCCTTCTGCAGCATAACGTGGACATCGGCAAGCGACGACGCGTACTGCGCGAGATGAAACAGCATCGGCGAGCTGATGTTGTAGGGCAGGTTGCCGACCACGCGCAGCTGCGCGCCCAGTGTCCCGAAGTCGAACGAAAGCGCGTCGGCGACGTGCAGCAGCAATCGCCCCGGCGGAAAATCAGCTTCGAGACGCGCGGCAAGGTCACGGTCGATCTCGATGGCATGGATGCGGCCGGCGCGCTCGATCAATTTGCCGGTGAGCGCCGCGAGCCCCGGCCCGATCTCGACGAGGTTGTCGCCCGGCTGCGGCGCGACGGCCGCGACGATCTTCTCGACGTAATGGACGTCGGCGAGGAAGTTCTGCCCGAACCGCTTCCGCGCGACGTGGCCCTGGTGCGTCGGGCGGGCGCGCATGCCGGGACGCGCGCTTTAGGCGCCGCGCTGCGTGAGCGAGAGCGCGAGATCGATCGCCGCGAACAGGCTGCCGGGGTCGGCGGTCCGCGCCCGCGCGGGATCGGCGGCGAGATCGAGCGCCGTGCCGTGGTCGACCGAAGTCCGGACGTACGGCAGGCCGAGCGTTACGTTGACACCCTGGCCGAAGCTCGCGGCCTTGAGCGGCGGCAATCCCTGGTCGTGATACATCGCCACGATCGCGTCGTAGCGCTGGGCGATCGCGGGAACGAAAACCGTGTCCGCGGGGATCGGCCCCGCGACGTCGATACCGGCGGCCTGCGCCGCCGCGACGGCAGGCGCGATGACGTCGTCGTCCTCGCGGCCGAGATGGCCTCCCTCACCCGCGTGAGGATTGAGACCGCACACCGCGATGCGCGGCCTTGCGATGCCGAAGCGCGCGATGAGCTCCGCGGCGACGATCGCAATGGTCCCGCCGACCGCAGCCGGCGTGATGGCCGCCGGCACCGCCGCGAGGGGCAGGTGCGTCGTGACGAGCGCGACGCGCAGTCCGCCGCCGACCAGCATCATCACGACCCGCGGCACGTGCGCGCGCGCGGCGAGGTACTCGGTGTGGCCGCTGAACACGTATCCGGCGTCCTGGATGACGCTCTTCTGCACGGGCGCGGTGACGAGCGCCGCGCACGCGCCGGTCGCACACGCATCGGCAGCGCGATCGAGCATCGCGAGCACGCTCCCGGCGTTGGTCGGATCGGGATGCCCGGGCGTCACCGGCACCGTGGTGCGCAGGTCGATCACTTCCACGATGCCGCCGGAAGGAGTGAACGACGCCGGATCGAATTCCATGTAGTGCGGTGAAAGGCCGATCCGCGCCGCACGCTCGCGCAAGATCCTCAAGTCGCCGACGACGATGAGACGCGCCGCGAATGCCCGCTCGCGATGGCGCGCGGCGACGCGCGCGATGAGCTCGGGCCCGATGCCCGCGGGCTCGCCGACGGTGATCGCGATCGCCGGGGGGCGGTGGCCGGCAGCGTTCATTCCGCTTCCGGCGAAAGCGCCAGCACGCCGACGTCGGCGGCGGCGCCGTAGCATTCGACCTTGATTTCGGACGCCGCGTACACGCGATGCGCGCCGGTCGCGCCATCAGCGACGACGCGCACCTGCGCGTATCCGTCGAGCGGCCGCGTCGGTGCGCCGAACAGCCACAATTGCTCGATCGGATGCGCGTCGTCGATCTCGCCGGTGTGCTGAACGGCGCGTCCGAGCGGCAGCGCATAGCCTTCGCGGCCGAACACCGGAAACTGGTCGAGGGTCGCCTTGTAGCGGATCACGCTTTGCCCGGCATACCGCTGCCGCGAGTTGAGGTCGAACCACCCGCCGGGCGGCAGCGCGATCTCGATCTCGCCCCCCGCGGCGACGATCGGCGCGACGAAGAGCGCATCGCCGCACATGAACTGGGTCTCGTACCGGCGCGTCAGCGCGTTGTCGGGAAAGGCGAGCGGCATCGCGCGCATCACCGGCAATCCGGTGGCGCCTGCCTCGGCGATCACCTCCCGCAGGTACGGGATGAGACGGTAGCGGAAGGCGAGCCACTTGCGCACGACCGCCTCGGCCTCGGCGCCGAAGGTCCACGGCTCGCGCTCGCCCATCCCGTGAATCGAGACATGCGAGCTGAACACGGCCGCCTGGAGCCAGCGAACGAAGAGCTCCGGCGAGGGCTTCGCCGCGCCATAGAATCCGCCGACGTTGGTCGCGTGGTACGGCGCGCCGCTCATGCCCCACGACAATCCGCCGCGAATCGACGCGGCAAGGCCTTCCCAGTCGCCCTGCGGCTCGCCGCCGTACTGGATCGGGTAGCGCTGGCTGCCGGTCCAGCCGGCGCGGCTCCAGACCATCGGCGGGCCGTTTTCCTTGCGCTGCAGGCGTGCCGTCGCGTCGTAGACGCATTCGTTGTAGAGCAGCGGATACACGTTGTGCAGGCGCCGTCCGGTGTCGCCGTTGAACGCGACGGCGTCGTCGGGAACATGCTCGCCGAAATCGCTCTTGATGACGTCGACGCCTTTGGCGAAGAGCTGCTCGTGGGCGTCGCGCCACCATCCATACGCGGCCGGATGCGTGAAATCGATGATGCCGCTTTCCGGCAGCGGCGTGAGCGCGTTGCCGAACGGGCTCGTCGCCGGCGCCGTGTCCCAGCCGAACACGTACGGATCGCCTTCGCGCGTGGTCAGCAGGAAGCGCCGTGAGGCGAGATCGCGGAATAGCGGCGAATGGATCGACACGTACGGATATTCCCAGACGCAGATGCGGAGGTTGTGCTCCTTGATCCGCGCCAGCGCCGCATACGGGTCGGGATAGCGCGACTCGTCCCACTCGAAGTCGAAGCGCGTCTCGAGATTCCACGCCGAGCGCCCGTCGAGGGTCAGCACGTCGCAGGGAATCTTTCGCTGGCGGAATTTGCGCGCGGTCTCGGCAGCCTCCTCGGGCGTCTTGTACCAGGCGCGCGAGATCCACAGGCCGAGGCTCCACTGCGGAACATCCGGCGCGCGGCCGGTGAGCTTCGTGTAGGCGTCGAGGATCGCCGCCGGTGTGTCCGCCGCGAAGACGAAGAGGTCGAGCGCCTCGTCGTCGACCAGGATCGCGTACGAGCGGTGCGACCAGTCGGGACATCCGACACCGTGGGCGACCATGCCGGTCGTGTGCACGAACACGCCCCATGCGCCCCTGCCGTCGCCGGGGCTCCAGGCGAACGGAACGTTCTTGTACGAATGCCCGGTGTTGACGCCGAGCGCGTCGACGACCTGCGAATGGACGATTTGGCCGCGCTTGTCGAGCGGACCGAATTTCTCGCCGAGACCGTACACGGCAGCGCCCGAGGCCAATGCCATCGCGACGGTCCACTGGTCGCCCTGGCGCACGCGGCCGAAGGTCGGCAACCGGGTGAAGCCGCGAAAATGCTCGTCGGTGGTCGAGCCCAGCACCTGCGCGCCGCGATGCGTCAGCCGGAATTTCAGCGGCGAGCCCGCGATCTCGAGCACGGCATCCCCCGCCGTGAATGTGACCGCGCCGTCTTCGGTCTGCGCGACGTCGCAGGCCTGCGCCTTACCGACGATGAGCCCGTAGTCGGGCCGCGTGTTGGGGCCCACGCGCAGCCGGAACACGCCGGGACCGAAGCAGGTGACCTCCAGCACGTCGCCCGTCGACGTCGCGAACGCGGCACCGGAAGCCGACGTGCCGACGCACTGGGGTGCGTCGAGACGGAGGAACGCGGTCGATTCGAATTGCACCGATTGGTCCTCAGTCAACCCGCGAACTTCGGCTCGGGAAGCCCGGCCACGTCGACAAGCATGGCAAAGATTCCGCCGGACTGCGGCAGTCGCGCGAGCTCGCCGGCGTCGCGGTTCTGCCGCGCCGAGGTCACGTAGAGCGTCCGAAGATCGTCGCCCCCGAACGCGCACATCGTCGGGCATTGCGCGGCCAGCGGATACTCGGCCAGGACCGCGCCCGCGGGCGAGAGGCGCACGACCTTGCCGCCGCGATAGAACGCGACCCAGTAGCAGCCGTCGCAGTCGACCGCGGCGCCGTCGGGGCGGTCGGTCTCGCCTTCGAACCGGGCGAACACGCGGGGGCGCGACGGCGTCCCGGTGACGGCGTCGAAGTCGTACGCGCGGATCGTGAGCGTCGGCGTGTCGGCGTGATACATCGTGCGTCCGTCGGGACTCCACGCGAGGCCGTTGCTGATCGTCATGCCGTCCAGGACGGGTTCGAGACGGCCGCCGGATTCGATGCGGAAGAGCGCGCCGCTCGGCGCATCGCGGCGCTCGTTCATCGTACCGGCCCAAAGACGGCCCTGAGCGTCGCAGCGTCCGTCGTTGAAGCGGTGATGCGACGGATCGTACGGTGCGTCGGCGAGCTTCTTCGTCAGCGTCCCGTCAGGGCGCGCGAGCCAGATGCCGCGGCGCAGCGCCACGACGAACCCGCCCGCGGCACGCAACGCGAAACAGCCGATCGACTCGGGCATCGGCATCGAGACGTTGGTCGCGCTCGCGGGATCGAAGCGATTGAGCGAAGGCGCGTTGATGTCGACCCAGTAGAGCGCGCGTTCCTCGGCCGACCACACCGGGCATTCGCCGAGATTCGCCTTCGCGTCGTGCACGCAGGCGAATGTCGAGGTTGCGAAGTCGGCGAGCGGTGTCATGGCGGGTGCACAGGCGAAACGCATCGTACAAGAAATCGAAGCCCCCCGGGCCGGGGCGCGGTGCGGGCGCTGCCGGGTCAGGTCATCGCGGAACGAAGATTCCCGAGCAGCTCCTGCGCGCGGCCCACCAGCATCGACATATCGGAGCCGATGGCGACCCACGTGTAGCCGTAACCGAGGAACTGCGACACCGATTCGGGCGTGAATCCGACGATGCCGCACGGCTTGCCGAGGCGCGCGCATTCCTTGGCGGCGTAGGCGAGCTTCGCCTGCACCGCGGCGTTGCCGGTATCGCCGAGATGGCCCATCGACGCCGCCAGGTCGTTGGGTCCGATGAAGATGGAATCGACGCCCGGGACGGCGGCGATCGATTCGAGCTCGTCCAGCGCGGCCACGGTCTCGATCTGCACGATGACGCAGAGCTCGGACGCCGCGCGCGCGAAATAGCCCGGGATCGTGCCGAAGCGGCTGCCGCGATGCGTGCCGGCGACCCCGCGCACGCCTTCGGGCGGATAGCGCGTGTGGGCGACGGCGCGCCGCGCCTCGTCGGCATTCTGCACGAACGGCAGGAGCAGCGTCTGCGCGCCCGCGTCGAGCACGCGCTTGATCATCACCATGTCGTTCCACGGAGGGCGCACGATCGCCTCGGCCGGCGTTCCCGCGATCGTGCGCAGGAGCTCGATCATCTGCGGCACGTCGATCGGCGTGTGCTCGGTGTCGACGACGAGAAAGTCGAATCCCGCGCAGCCGAGCGCCTCGGCGGTCGCGGCGGAGCCGCTGGAGAGCCACGTGCCGACGGGGATCCCGCCGGAGGCGATCGCACGCTTGAACCGATTGACCGGGAAATCCATGGGTGTTCCTTCGAGGGCGGTGCGAAGGGGTGGCGCGGCGACGCGATGTCCGCGCTGGCGATTCTACCGCGGGGAACGCGCGCCCGTTGACCGCGGCCGTCGCGTCGGAGTACAAGCCGGATTCCGCATCGCTGTCCGGAGACTTGATTCGATGTACCCCGCCGCAGGCCGCGTCGCCGCACTCGGCATGCCGGCGCCTTCCAAGTGACGACGCCGCGCCGCCGCGCCGGCCGCATTCTCGCTTCGGAGGATTTTCGCGCCGGGTTCGTAGAGATGCTGCCTGCATGCCTCGGGATGATCCCGTTCGGCCTCGTGTGCGGCGTCGGCGCCGCGGCCGTCGGCGCGAATTTCGCCGGCGCGATGGGAATGAGCACCATTATCTTCTCCGGCGCGGCGCAGATCCTCGCGTGCCAGCTGCTGGCTGCCGACGCGCCGACCGCCGTGGTGATCCTCACCTGCTCGGTGCTCGGCCTTCGCTTCCTGATGTACAGCGCCGCAATGGCGCCGTCGCTGCAATCGCTGCCACCGCGCTGGTCGCGCGCGCTCGCGTTCCTGCTGACCGATCAGGCGTTCGCCGCGTCGATCCGGAAATTCGACGCGCACGGCGACGCGCGCCGGGGCGCGCTGCATTTCGCGGGCGGCGGCATGGCGCTGTGGAGCTTCTGGCAGGCGACCAACGCGATCGGATTCCTCGCGGGCAACGTGATTCCCGCGACATGGTCGCTCGAATTCACGGTGCCGCTGGTCTTCATCGCGCTGCTGGCGCCGGCGCTGCGCAGCGCGCCGCACGTCACCGCCGCCGTTGTCGCCGGCATTGCGGTCGTCGCGCTCGACGCGCTTCCGATGCGCCTCAATCTCGTCGTCGCGGGCGTCCTCGGCATCGTCGCGGGCACCGCAGTCGAGCTCGCGAGGGAGCGATGGAAGGCGCGCTGAAGCTCTGGACAGTCATCGTCGCGGTGGGCGCCATCAATTACGCGTCGAGGCTGTCGTTCATCGCGTTCTTCGCGCGGCGATCGATGCCGCCGCTGCTGGCGCGTGCGCTCCGGTACGTGCCCGCGGCGATGCTGACCGCGCTGATCGTGCCGATGATTCTCCCACCCGCGTCGGGCGTCACGTTCAATCCGCGGGTCGCTGCCGCGCTCGTCGGCGCCGCCGTCGCGTGGGCCACGCGCAGCACGCCCAAGACGATCGTGGCGGGCATGGCGGCGCTGTGGTCGCTGCAATGGCTCGCGGCGCCGATCGGGCCCTGATTTCGGCTACCATTGACGTTCCGCGGACGAGGAACACCGAACATGCGCTTCGAAGGCACCGATACCTACGTCGCCACGCCCGACCTCATGCTCGCGGTCAACGCGGCGATCGCGCTCGAGCGGCCGCTCCTGATCAAGGGCGAGCCCGGCACCGGCAAGACGATGCTCGCCGAGGAAGTGGCGCGCGCGCTGTCGCGGCCGCTCCTGCAGTGGCACATCAAGTCGACCACCAAGGCGCAGCAGGGCCTCTACGAGTACGACGCGGTGTCGCGGCTGCGCGATTCGCAGCTCGGCGACGAGCACGTCGGCGACATCGCGCACTACATCAAGCGCGGCGTGCTGTGGGAGGCGTTCGAGGCCGACGCGCCCGCGGTGGTGCTGATCGACGAGATCGACAAGGCGGACATCGAGTTCCCCAACGACCTCCTGCGCGAGCTCGACCGGATGGAATTCTTCGTCTACGAGACGCAGCGGACGATCCAGGCGCGGCATCGGCCGCTCGTCGTGATCACCAGCAACAACGAGAAGGAGCTGCCCGACGCGTTCCTGCGCCGCTGCTTCTTCCACTACATCCGCTTCCCGGACAAGGAAACGATGACGCGGATCGTCGACGTGCACTTCCCCGGGCTCAAGAAGGCGCTGCTCGCCGAGGCGCTCGAGGTGTTCTTCAGCCTGCGCGAGGTGCCCGGATTGAAGAAGAAGCCGTCGACCTCCGAGCTCCTCGACTGGCTGAAGCTGCTGCTCGCCGAGGACATTCCGCCGGAAGCGCTGCGCAGCAGCGACAAGAAGGTGCTGATCCCGCCGCTGCACGGCGCGCTGCTCAAGAACGAGCAGGACGTGCACCTGTTCGAGCGCGTCGCCTTCATGGCCCGCGCCGGACGATAGGATCGGCGACGGAATCCGACGCGAGCGGTCACTGCTGTCGATGGGTGAAACGCGTCGCTGACCGCACATGACGACGCGATTCATCGAGCCCGTCACGCTTTCCGGCGCGCACGCGACGCTGCTCCCGCTCGAGCGGAGCCACGAGCAGGCGCTGCGGTCTGCCGCGGCCGACGGCGAGTTATGGAAGCTCTGGTACACGAGCGTGCCCGCGCCGGACAAGACGCGCGGAGTGGATCGGCGCCGCGCTCGAGATGCGCGAGCGGCAGGGCGCGATGCCGTTCGTCGTGCGCGCCAACGCGGACGGCGACATCGTCGGATCGACGCGCTACTTCAACGTCGACGCGGCGAACCGGCGGCTCGAGATCGGCCACACCTGGTACGCGAAGCGCGCGCAGCGGAGCGCCGTCAACACCGAATGCAAGCTGCTGCTGCTCACTCATGCCTTCGAGGCGCTGCAGTGCATCGCCGTCGAGTTCCGCACGCACTTCTTCAATTTCGCGTCGCGCGCCGCGATCGCGCGCCTGGGGGCGAAGCAGGACGGAATCCTGCGCAATCACCAGGTCATGCCGGACGGCACCCGCCGCGACACCGTCGTCTTCAGCGTGATCGAGAGTGAGTGGCCGAGCGTGAAGCGCAACCTCCAGTTCCTGCTCGATCGCTGAATCGCGCCCGACCCGGAAAGCCGCCGCTTCCCAGCCGATTCCCGCCGCGCCTTCGTCCGGATTCAGCCACAACGCCGTTCAACGATGCTGATCGACTTCTTCCTCCATCTCAAATCGGCGCGTCTGCCCGTGTCGACGCGCGAGTTCCTGACGCTGCTCGACGCATTGCGAGGAACGCGTGGTGTCGCTGTCGCTCGACGACTTCTACCATCTCGCGCGCACGACGCTCGTCAAGGACGAGGCGCAGTTCGACCGCTTCGACCTCGCCTTCGGCACGTACTTCAAGGGCGTGACGCGATCTTCGACGTCCGCGCCGAGCTGCCCGAGGAATGGCTGAAGAAGGAATTCGAGCGGCACCTGCTCCGACGAGGAGAAGGCGCTGGTCGAGGCGATGGGCGGCTTCGACAAGCTGATGGAAACGCTGCGCAAGCGCCTCGAAGAGCAGAAGGAGCGCCACGCCGGCGGCGCGAAGTGGATCGGCACCGGCGGCACCAGCCCGTTCGGCGCGTACGGCTACAACCCGGAGGGCATTCGCATCGGCCAGGACGGGCAGCGGCAACCGCAGCGCGGTCAAGGTGTGGGACGAGCGCAGCTTCAGGAATCTCGACGGCGACGTCGAGCTCAACACGCGCAACATCAAGGTCGCGCTGCGCAAGCTGCGCCGCTTCGCGCGCGAAGGCGTGCCCGAGGAGCTCGACATGGACGGCACGATCGAGGGCACCGCGACGAATGCGGGCTACCTCGACCTGCATCTCGTCCCGGAGCGGCGCAACCGCGTCAAGGTGCTGCTGTTCCTCGACGTCGGCGGCTCGATGGATCCGCATGTCCGGCTGTGCGAGGAGCTCTTCTCGGCGGCGAAGAGCGAGTTCCGTCATCTGGAGACGTTCTACTTCCACAACTGCGTCTACGACCACGTCTGGCGCGACAACGTCCGCCGCCGCTTCGACCGCGTTCCCACGTGGGACCTGGTGCACAAATACGGGCCCGACTGGAAGCTCGATCTTCGTCGGCGACGCCGCGATGAGCCCGTACGAGCTCGTCGAGGCGGGCGGCAGCGTCGAGTACGCGAACGAGGAGCCGGGCGTGCTCTGGCTCAAGCGCCTCTCCGAGCACTTCCGCCGCATCGATCTGGTGGAATCCCGGAGCCGCGCGCGCGCGTGGGAGTACACGCGCTCGACGCAGATCGTGCTGCAGACGATCGGCGCCGCGGATGTTCCCGCTGACGCTCGACGGCATCGGCCGGGGCATCGACGCGCTGCGGCATTGAGCCCGATGGCAGGCGGCCGGGCGACTGGCAGGCCGCCGTGGCCGCGACGATCGGCGCGGCACCGGGACGTCGTTGCCAGCGCCCGCTGGACCTCCTGCGGCGGAAGCTCGCTCAACGCGACGTGGCGGCTGGAGGGCGACGGCTTTCGCTGTTTCGTGAAGGTCAATGCCGCGGCGAGAGCGGCGATGTTCGACGCCGAGGCGGCCGGTCTCGCGGAGCTCCGCGCCGCGAACGCCGTGCGCGTCCCGCGACCGATCGCCTCCGGCGTTGCCGGCGGTGTATCGTTCATCGCGCTCGAATGGCTCGAGTTCGCCGGTGGCGGCCGCGATGCGGCGCTGGGGCGCGCGCTGGCCGCGCTGCACCGGCACACCGCCGCGACGCACGGCTGGCACCGTGACAACACCATCGGCACGACGCCGCAGGACAACGCGCGGACCTCGGACTGGGCGGAGTTCTTCCGCGACCGCCGCATCGCGCCGCAGCTCTCGCTCGCCGCCCGCAACGGCCACGGGGCCGCGTTGCAGCGCGACGGCGAGAGGCTTTTGGCCGCGCTGCCCGGCCCTTCTTTCGGGGCACGCGCCGGTGCCGTCGCTGCTGCACGGCGATCTGTGGTCCGGCAACGCCGGTCAGCTCGGCGACGGCACGCCTGTCCTCTTCGATCCGGCGGTGTATTACGGCGATCGCGAGGCCGATCTCGCGATGTGCGCCCTGTTCGGCGGGTTCGGCGCCGACTTCTTCGCCGCCTATCGTGAATCCTGGCCGCTGTCGGAGGGCCACGAAGCGCGTCGTGATCTCTACAACCTCTACCACGTGCTCAACCACGCCAATCTCTTCGGCGGCGGATACGTCCTGCAGGCCGGCAGGATGATCGGGCGGCTGCTGGGCGAGGTACGATGACGCACCGCGCCGCCGATTCATTCCCCCGGTTGCTTCGGAACGTACGACCGGACCCGGCCGCGGCGCTGATCGATCGGAACGGAAGCGTATGAATCGAGGCGTTTCGTACGTGCTGGGCGCGGCGGCCCTGTTCGGCGCGAGCACTCCTCTGGCGCGCGCGCTCGTCGGCTCGATCGACCCACTGTGGCTGGCGGGGCTCCTCTACGCAGGATCCGGATTCGGCCTCCTGCTCGTGCTCGCCGTGCGCCATTGGGGAGGCGCGGGCGAGCGTCAACGGATCGCCCCGATGGCTGGGCGCGACGTCGGGTGGCTCGCCGCCACCGCAATTGCGGGAGGCGTGGTTGCGCCGGTGCTGTTCGTCTTCGGACTGCGCGACACGGCGGGCGCGACCGCGAGCCTGTTGCTCAACCTGGAGACGGTGTTCACGGTCGCCGTCGCATGGTTCGTGTTCCGCGAGCACCGCAGCGCGCGCGTCGTCGTGGGCATGGCCTTCATCGTGATCGCCTGCGGTGTGCTGGGCGGCGACGGCGGTGGCATTGGCAAGTTCGACCGGGGGGCGCTGCTGATTGCGTTGGCCTGCATGTTCTGGGCGCTCGACAACAACTTGACGCGCAAGATCGCCGCCAACGACGCCATGCTGGTCGCCGCGGCCAAGGGCATCACCGGCGGCACCGTCAACCTTCTTCTGGCAGCAGCGGTGGCCGGGCCGGCGCCGCCGCCAGGGCCGGCGTTCGCCGCCGGTGTCGTCGGATTCCTCGGCTACGGCGTGAGCCTCGTCCTTTTCGTGGTCGCGCTGCGCGAGCTCGGTGTGGCGCGCGCGAGCGCGTACTACGCGACCGCCCCGTTCATCGGCGTAGCCGTCGCGTTCGCTGTGCTTGGCGAACGACTCGGCACCGTGTTCTGGGCAGCGCTGCCGCTGATGGCAATCGGCGTCTGGCTGCATCTCACCGAGCGTCATGGCCACGCGCACGCGCACGAGCTCCTCGCGCACGAGCATCCTCACAGGCACGACGAGCACCATCGGCACGAACATGGATTTGCCTGGGACGGGACCGAGCCCCACACCCATCCGCACGAGCACGAGCCGATGCTTCACACGCATCCGCATCTTCCGGACCTGCATCATCGCCACGGGCATTAGGCCCGTCTTCATTTCCGGCCGCGACGGGAGCGCCATGGAACGCATCACGATGTCGATCGACGAGAGGCTCGCGAAGGACTTCGACGCGCTGATCGCGAAGCGCGGCTACACGAGCCGGTCCGAGGCGATGCGCGACCTCCTGCGGCGCGAGGTGGAGACCCACCGGTCCGCCTACGAGGTGAAGTCGCATTGCGTCGCCAACCTGTCGTACATCTACAACCACCACGAGCGTGAGCTCTCCGAGCGGCTGACCGAGGCGCAGCATGAGCACCACGACCTCGTGGTGTCGTCGATGCACGTGCATCTCGACCACGATCACTGCCTCGAAAGCGTGATCCTGCGCGGACCGACGGCTGCGGTGCGCGGGTTCGCGCACCGGATCGAGGCGGAGCGCGGCGTGCGGCACGGGCACCTGAATCTCGTCACCGTCGAGACTGGCGACACGCATGCCGGCCAGGCCGCGCACCAGCACCGCGGCCACATGCATCTCATCCCGCGGACCTAGGCTCGCCAAGTTCCGCCGGACCTTGACCAGGATCATGGTCCGGCACGCGCGGGCCGTTGCCGGACGGTAGGAAAACATGGCAATGTTTGCCTACTTCGCACTTGCTACCCGAAATCGCGCCATGGATCAGCTTCCCGGCACCTGGACCGCCCTCTGCGCGCTGGCGTTCGCGCTCGGCGTGCGCCACGGCTTCGACGCCGATCACCTCGCCACGATCGACGGGCTCACGCGCTACAACGCGCGCGCCAATCCGCGCGCTCGCCCACGTCGTCGGCGCGCTGTTCTCGCTGGGGCACGGCGCCGTCGTGATGCTGGTCGCGCTCGCCGCGGGCTCGTTCGCCGCGCGCTGGCAAACGCCGGCATGGCTCGCGACGACCGGCATCGCCATCTCGATCGCATTCCTGTTCGGCCTCGCGTTTCTCAATGTACGCGCCGTGATGACGACCGCGCCGGGTTCGATCGTCGCGCCGGCCGGCGTCAAGGGCCGCGCTGCTCGGGCGCTTCCTGACGGTGCGGCGAGGCTGGGCGGTCGCCCTCGTCGGGGCGCTTTTCGCGCTCTCGTTCGACACGATCTCGCTGGCGGCCATCTTCGCGCTCGCCGCGGGACGTTTCGGCGGCATCGGCGAGGCACTGTTCGTCGCCGCGCTGTTCGTGCTCGGCATGCTTGCGGTCGACGGCGCCAATGGCGCGTGGATCAGCCGGCTCGTTAAGAGCGCCGATCGCACGGCTGCGATCGCCTCGCGCGTCATGGCGCTCGCCGTCGCCGCGGTGAGCCTCGCGGTCGGACTGCTGGCCGTCTCGCGGCTCGCCCTGCCGGCTGTCGACACGTGGGCCGAAGGGCGCGAACTCTGGTTCGGTGCCGCGGTCGTCGGCAGCGTGCTCGTGGCTTTTGCCGGCGCAATGCTGCTGGCGCGCCGAAGCGCGCCGGCCGTCGTGCGCGCCTGAACCGGTCTCGCGCGATTCCCCCGAAGCGTCCACGTCCGGTAACACCGGACGATTCGCCCGTATCATCCGCGAGCGCAAGCGCGCCTGGTTCGTGCCGATCGACCTCATGTTCCTGCACCGCTTCGGCCCGCCGGTCGAAGCCGGGTTCGGCGGTGCGTGGCGAGTCGGCGATTCGCCGGACGCTCGTTTCGCTACCTGATCGACGCGCGGCTGGACCTCTCCTTCTGACGGGCCGCGCATCGCGGCGGCCGTCGCGCTGCCACAATCACGCAGTCACATGGATCCCGACACGTACGTCGGCGCGAGCACGGCCTGCGCCGCGAGCCGCGGCTCCTTCACCGTGATCCGCCAGAGCGTGCGCGGATCGTCGGGATCGGTCAGCGTCGCCGAATGCAGCAGCGACGCGTTGTCCCAGATCACGACGTCGCCTACGCCGTAGGCGTGCCGGTAGCAATACCGCTCCTGCGTCGCGTGCGCCGCGAGGAGATCGAGGAGCTTGCGCGCCTCGTCATCCGGCATTCCCGCGATGCCGAACGAGCTTCCGGACACGGCGTAGAGCGCCTTGCGGCCGGTGTAGGGGTGCGTGCGCACGAGCGGATGCGAGATCAGCGGCATCTTCGCCTTCTGCTCGTCGGTGAGCACGGAGGCGACCGTTCGGCTCGTCTCGTCCTGTTCGTTGCGATTGCCGTAGTGGTGGATGCCGACCAGCGATTCGACCTGCCGCTTCATCGATTCCGGAAGGCCGTCGTAGGCCGCGTACTGGTTGGCGAAGAGCGTGTGGCCGCCCCTGCTCGGCACCTCGATCGAGTAGAGCAGCGTCGCGCGGGCCGGGACCTCGAGATACGAATAGTCGGTGTGGAAGTACGTGCCGGCGTCGGCGAGCCCCTGCGGCTCGTCGTCGACCACCACGTTCGACAGGATCAGGATGTTCGGATCCTCGGGGTGGTGGAACTGGTCGATCACGTGCGGCTCGGGTGGGCCGAAGCGGCGCGCGAAGGCGGTGAACGCTTGCGGCGTCAGCGACTGCGATCGGATGACCAGCACCTGCCCGCGCAGGAACGCCGCCTCGATGTCCGCGAATTCGGCATCGGACAGCGGCTCCGTGAGGTCGATCCCCGAGGCTTCCAGCCCGAAGCCCGGGCAAAGCGGCTTCAAGTCGGGCATCGGGCGATATTACTCGCGGCGAGTCATTTCACGAAAGCCGGCATCAGGCGGCGTGGCAGCCAGAGGATCAGGTCCGGAAACAGGATGACGATCACGAGCACCAGCAGCATGGGAATGAACAGGATCACGGTGTCCCTGACCGCTTCCTTGATCTTGATGCCGCCGATCGAGCAGGCGATCATCAGGCAGAGACCGTAGGGCGGCGTCACGAGGCCGTACGCGATCGAGATCACGCCGATGATCGCGAAATGGATCGGATGCATCCCGACCTTGGCGGCGAGCGGCGCCAGGATGGTGCCGACGATGATGATCGCGGGGATCGCGTCGATGAAGCAGCCGATGAACAGGAACGCGGCGGCGGTAATGAAGCCGACGCTCGTGATGCCGCCTCCCCACGACGCGACGGCGGTGACGACGAGCTGCGGAATGCGGAAATACGCGAGGATCCAGCCGAACGCGGAGGCCGTGCCGATGCAGAAGAGCGCGATGCCGGCAAAGCGCGCCGAATCGTACAGCGTGTGGCGCAACTGCTTCATGTCGAGCGTGCGGTAGATGACCACGCCCAGCAGCATCGCGTAGAGAACCGCGACCACCGAGGCCTCCGTCGGTGTGAACAGCCCCCCGACGATGCCGCCGACGATGATCGCCGGCGTGAGAATCGGCAGCACTGCGGCGAGGCACACCTTCAGGAATTCGCGCCACGTCGTCCGCGGGTACACCGGGTAGTTGCGCCGCTTGGCATAGATGTAGACGGTGGCCATCAGCGACAGGCCCATCAGCGCGCCGGGCACGACGCCGGCGACGAACAGCCCGCCGATCGACACCGAGATGACTCCGCCCCAGACGACCATCAGGATCGACGGCGGGATGATCACGCCCATCACGGCGGCGCAGGCGACCAGCGAAACCGTGAACGGCGTGTCGTAGCCCTGCTTCTTCATCGCCGGGATCAGCACGCCGCCCACGCCCGCGGCTTCCGCCGTCGACGACCCCGAGATGCCGGCGAACAGCATCGACACCAGCACGCTGACGTGGCCGAGCCCGCCGGGCAGGTGGCCGACCAGCGCGCGCGACAGGTTGATGAGCTTCTCGGTGATGCCGGCCGAATTCATCAGGTTCGCCGCGAGCATGAAGAACGGTATGGCGAGCAGCAGAAACGAGTTGTACGACTTCAGCATCTCGTTCAGCAGCAGGAACGGCGTCAGCCGGTCGTCGATGAAGAAGACGGGAACGCAGGCGAGGCCGAGCGCGAACGCGATCGGGACGCGGACGATGATCAGCGCCCCGAAGACGCCGAACAGGATCAGCGCGACTTCAAGCGGACCCATCGCGGCCGTCGACGTAGAGCTTGAGGTCGTCCCCGATCTTCTCCAGCAGGAACAGCAGCCAGCAGGCGCCGGCGGCCGGCCACGCGATGTGGATCGACAGCATGTTGATGCCGGTCATCTCGGAGCTCTGGTCCCAGCCGAACAGCGCGAAGCGCCAGCCGAAGGCGACGAAAATGAGCGCCACCAGCAGCATGGCCACGTGAACGACGATCCGGCCGACCGCCTTACCCTTCGCGGTCTTTGGCGTCGGCAGCACGTCGACGTCGAAGTGCGTGCCATCGCGCACGGCGATCGTCGCGCCCAGCATGATGAGCCAGATGAGGCAGAAGCGCGCCGCCTCCTCGGTCCAGATGTAGCGCGGAATGAAGTCGATGAAACGCGAGAAGATCTGCAGCGTCACCGGGATGATCATCACGGCGATCAGTGCGGTCAGCAGGACCTGCAGTGCGCGGTAGATGAGCGCATTCAGCGAGCGCATGACTGGAGCGTCCGTCGTTCCCGCGTACGGGGGAACCCGGTGTATTTGCAGCCTTCGGTCAACGACACCGGATCCCCGCTTAAAGCCGCGGGGATGACGCACTTGTCTCCAATCGCCCCGTCTTGCGGCGGGCCGCTCCTGGACAAATGCGTCACTTGATCGCGTTGACCTTGTTCAGGATCGCGGTCGCGTCGATTTCCTTCGCGTACGCCTGCTTCACGGGCTCGGCGAGCTCGAGCAGCTTCGGCCGCTCGGTGAAGACGAACGTCTTCAGCTTGCCTTCCTTCTCGAGCTTCATGAGCAGCGCGCTATCCCCCGACGACTCGACATCGCGTCCGTACTTGCCGGCTTCCTTGCCGGCCTTCAGGATCGCGGCCTGCAGGTCCGGCGGGAGCTTGCGGAACGTCTTGCCGGAGAAGCAGATCGGCCGCACGGTGATCGCGTGCTGGGTGAGCGAGATGTCGGGGCCGACCTCGTAGAACTTCATCGCCTCCATGCCGGCGGCCTCGTTCTCGGCGCCCTGGATGACGCCGGTCTGGATCGCGTTGTAGACCTCGTTGTAGGCGATGACCGACGGCTTCGCGCCGATCGCGCTGAACATCTGCGTCTGGATCGGCGCGCCCATCACGCGCATCGACAGGCCCTTCAATTCGGCCATGTTGCGCACCGGTTTGTTGGCGATGATGTTGCGCGTGCCGCCGCCGGCGTAGCCGATGATCATGACGTCGGCCTTCTTCGAGACGTCGTCGACAATCGGCTGGAACGCGTCGGAGTCGAGCACCTTGTTCCAGTGGTCGAGGTCACGGAATAGAAAGGGCATGTCGAGCAGCGGCGCCGCCTTCGCGAACGTCGACATGTGTGCCGGCGAGACAATCCCGTAGTCGACCGAGATGCCCTGGTTCATGTAGGCGAAGTAATCCTTCTCGAGCCCCAGCTCGCTGTTGCGGTGGAGGACGAAGACGACGGGCTTGCCGTAATACTTGACGGTGAGCTCCTGGAATCGGAGCAGCGCCTTGTTGAACGGGTGGTCGTCGTTGAACTGCACGGCGCCGTGCAGCGTGATCGGCTGCTGCGCCCCGGCCGCCATCGACAGGGCCAGCACGCACGCCGAGAGCAGCCTTGCCGCCGCGCGAATGAGATTTCGCATCGTTGCCTCCATTGGATGGGGCCACCGGGCGCCTCCGGCCGCGAACATCGACACCGGCGCTCTGGTTGGGTGGTCAGGCCGATTGGACAGCGATCATCCGGGGCTGTCAACGCAAATCGACGGTTTCCTTGCGGCACCGCCGCCAGCGTCCCGGGCCGTGCCCGCGCCACGCGAAGGAATCGGCTAGAATGCCCGGTCATGCGTCGACGCCTTCGCCTCGTCGTCCTGCTCTGTGCCGCCGCGCTGCAGATCGTGGCGCCGCTGTCGGCGTATGCGCGAGCGACGAGACTTCCCCCGGCGAGCGACCTCTGTTCCGCGGCGAGCGTGGCGTCGCGCGCCGCCACGACGCACGACACGCCGTCGCCCGCTCGGCATGACTGCGCGCAATCGCCGTGCTGCATGGGTGTCGCAACGGGTGCCGGTACAACGCCCCGCGTATTGGCGCCCGCCTTTCTCGCGAAGCTCGCGACCGCGGCACTTCCGGTGGCGACCAAGAGCGCCGCACCTGCACGGATCATCGCCGCCGCGCGCCCACGCGGCCCTCCCTTCCTCGCCTGATTTCGGCGCGCCGGCCGCGGCAACGAGACACTCGACCGCGGAGGTGGCCCCAGCGTCCGCAGTGGCGGCGCGTGCTGCTGCCGCGAATCCGCGGTCGTCCGCGCGCTGTCCTCGGCGATCCGGGCGGATACGGCTCCGAAGCCGGAGCCGGACCACCGCCGACGCGATCCCTTCACTACGCATCGGGAAAGGCACCCCATCATGCCAAGTCTTCTGTTCGGTCTACGCTGCGGCTGCGTCGCAGTCGCACTGGTCGTGACTCCCGCGTTGGCGGCCGACGTCCAGAAAACGCTCGAGATCCGGCATCCGTTCGCACGCGCGACGCCGGCAGGCGCCCGGTCCGGCGCGGTCTTCATGACGATTGAGAACAAGGGCAAGGACGCCGATCGCCTGCTTTCCGCGTCGTCGCCCGCCGCCGGCATCGTCGAGATCCACGAAATGAAGATGGCGAACGGGATGATGCAAATGCGCGAAGTCACCGGACTCGAGATCAAGCCGGGCGCGACGGTGGAGCTCAAGCCCGGCGGCTATCACGTGATGCTGATGGACCTCAAGACTCCGCTGAAGCAGGGCGAGTCGGTCCCGGTGACCCTCAAGTTCGAGAAGGCGGGCGCGGTCGAAGTCAAGGCGTCGATCGAAGCGATGGGCGCGAGCCGCATGCCCTGATCCGGCGCGACCCAGGAGCCTTCGAATGAACGCACTCCGACTGCACGCGACGGCCGCGCTGGTGTCCGCCGCCTCGCTGGCGACACCCGCGACCGCGCTCGCCTGCTCGAGCTGCGGCTGCACGCTCTCCTCGGACTGGTCGAGTCAGGGAATTGCGCCCTCCGGCGAGGGCATCAGGGTCGACTTCCGGTTCGACTACTTCGACCAGGACCAGCTGCGCTCGGGCACGAAGAAAGTCGATCGCGGCAGCCTCGAGATCCCGAACGAGCAGGAGATCCAGCAAACGACGATCAACCGCAATTACGCGTTGGGTTTCGACTACAGCCCGAACGAAGACTGGGGCGTCAACCTGCAGCTGCCGTATTTCGACCGCTACCACACGACGATCGCGGAGGGCGATACCGAGATCTCGACGTCGCACACCAAGAGCATCGGCGACGTGCGGCTGGTCGGCCGTTATCTCGGCTTCACGCCCGACCACGGCATCGGCGCGCAGCTCGGCGTCAAGTTCGCGACCGGAAGCTTCGACAACAACTTCATTTCCGGCCCGCAGGCGGGCGAGCCGCTCGATCGCGGCCTGCAGCCCGGCACCGGAACCACTGATCTCCTCGTCGGCGGCTTCACATTCGGCGCGCTCTCGCGCGACTGGGACTATTTCCTGCAGGGCATGCTGCAGCAGCCGCTCGACTCGCGCGACGGCTTCCGGCCGGGCACCGGTTTCAATCTCAACACCGGCGTCCGCTACATGGCCTACGAGCACTTCGTCCCGTCGCTGCAGATCAACGCGCGGATCGAGGGCCGCGAATCGGGCGAGAACGCCGACGTCGACAACAGCGGGGCAACGCTCGTTTACCTCAGTCCCGGCGTCAATTTCCAGGTGGCCGGCGCGCTGCACGGCTACGCGTACGTCCAGCTGCCGATCTACCAGCGCGTGAACGGGCTGCAGCTCGAGCCGCGCTATACCGCGACGGTCGGGGTCTACTACGCCTTCTGAACCGCAGGGTACCGACCCATAGGGGCGGCTACCGCGCGCGCAGCAGCGGCGTTACCGTCGCGTCGAGCTGCATGGCGTCGATGCCCGGGTCGCCGTACCAGCCGTCCTTGCGCAGCACGCCGTTGCGGTCGATCACGAACGTCAGCGGCAACCGCCAGATGCGGCCGTAGCCCTTGAAGCTCGCCTCTCGAGCGAAGGCCGCCGGCATCGCGAAGTCCTTCATCACAATGCGCGCCTTCGCCTCGTCCTTCGGGCTGTCAACGCTGACGGCGAGGATCTCCACGCCGTCGGCATGATGCTGGCGGTAATACGCGTCGAGCGCCGGCATCTCCGCGCGGCACGGCGCGCACCACGTCGCCCAGAAATTGATGACGACGACTTTGCCCTGCTCCTTCGCCAGAGAAAATGGCTTGCCGTCGAACAATCGCGCTTCGAACGGTGGCGCCGCGCTGCCTTCCTCGGCCGCACGGGCAGGCGCGGCGAAGCAGAGACATAACAAGGCGATTGCATGAACGATTCGCATTGGGTTACATCGTAGTTGAAGAGCGACCTTGACCGAGCTTCGGCTGGGATTCGATTATTATCGACGATCGGGATTCGCTTCCGAACAACCAAGCGCCGGCTCTTATCCCTGTCGACACCGCGGATTAGCCTCGCCTACGCGAGCCGCGCCCATCGAATCGCGGCACGAATAGACGCGTAAAATGCGACTCCTCTCCGAGTACGAAATGTTCACGCCCATGAAATTTCTCCACCTGCCCATTGCGCTCGCCCTCGCCGTTTGCCTCGGCGCATGCTCGAAGGCGCCGCAAACCGCTCCCGCACCGGTCGCCAATGCCGCCGCGAAGGACGCCCCGGCGCATCCGGAACCGTCGATCGCATGGGAAAAGGGCGACGTCAACGCGGCATTCGCGAAGGCGAAGGCCGAGAACAAGCCGCTGTTCCTGTACTGGGGCGCTTCGTGGTGTCCGCCGTGCAACGAGGTGAAGGCCACGATATTCACCCGGCAGGATTTTCTCGAGCGCGCGCGCTTTTTCGTGCCGGTCTACATGGACGGCGATGCGCGCGGCGCGCAGCAGCAAGGGGCGCGGTTCAATGTCAGCGGCTATCCGACGATGGTCCTGTTCACGCCGGACGGCCGCGAGATCACGCGCCTGCCGGGCGAAGTCGACGCCGATCAATACATGCGCGTCCTCGCGCTCGGCATGAACGGCGCGCGTCCGATCAAGGACACGCTGGCCGCTGCGCTGACCTCCGGCGGCGCGGGGGCGAAGGCGGGGCTGCGCTCCGACGATTGGCGGATGCTGGCGTACTACTCGTGGGAGACCGACGAGAGCCAGCTCCTGCCGGAGGCGAAGCGCGCGGGAACGCTTTCGCGCCTCGCGAAGGCGTGTCCGGCCGATCAGCCGGACATCGCGACGCGGCTTTCCCTGCAATCCATCGTCGCGTCCGCCACCGCGAAGGACGCGAAGCCGCGCAACGACAAGGCCGCGGTCGACACGCTCACCGCCGTGCTCGCGAATCCGGAGCAAAGCCGCGAGAACTTCGACATCCTCGTCCAATATGCCGCCAAGGTCACGGGCAACGTAACGCTTCCGGGCTCGCCGGAGCGGACATGGCTGACGCAGGCGTGGAACGCCGCGCTCGACCGGCTCCTCGCGGACGCGCGGCTTTCCCGGCTCGACCGGCTCGAGGCGCTGTACGCCGAGGTCGAGCTCGCAAAGGTCGACGCGCCGAAGGGATCCGTCCCGGCCGCGCTGCAGGAGCGCGTTCGCACGGCGGCCGCGGAGGCGGACCGCGACGCGCACGACCCGTATTCGCGGCAGTCGGTGATCAGCGCGGCCGCCGAGCTGCTCACGGAGGCCGATCTCATCGCGGAGTCCGACACACTCCTGTCGGCCGAGCTCTCGCGCTCGCATTCGCCGTACTACTTCATGCTGGGCCTCGCCGACAACGCGAAGACGCGCGGCGACAAGACCGCGGCGCTCGACTGGGCGCAGAAGGCCTACGCCACCTCGACGGGGCCGGCCACGCGCCTGCAGTGGGGCGCGCGCTACGTGAACATGCTGACCGAGCTGGCGCCGCAGGACAGCCAGCGCATCGAAGGCGCCGCCGCGCAGGTGATCGGCGAGCTCGAGCCTGCGCCGGAGACGTTCTACGAGCGCAACGCCCGGGTCCTCGAAAGGATGGGCAAGAAGCTCGCGGCGTGGAACAAGGGCAACGAGCATCGCGCCTCGATCGTGCGGCTGCGCGCCGACATGGCCCGCGTGTGCGCGAAGCTGCCCGCGGGCGATCCGGCGCGAGCGGCTTGCGACAAGACGTTGCGCCCGACCGCCGGGGCCACCGCGTAACCGGCACGGTCGGTTTCGGGGCGCCTCGCGACGTCGCTCGGTCGCGAGCATCGCCGATGGACGACGCAAGGCATCTGTAGTGCGCAAGTCGAAGATCCGCAAACATTGATCTAGATCAAGGTTTCCGTTTGCTGGGCACTAGAGCTGGCGCTAGTCTCCTCAAAGACCACAACATCTAGTGGGTCGCTGATGCGCCGCCCACGGCGCCCGGCTGCTCCACGGAGGAGACTGATGTCGCCGGACGCCCCATCCCTGGCCCGCGACCCGCGGGCGCCGAAGCCGGCGGGCGGGCCCGACGCCCCGCCCGCGCCGCCTGCGCAGGTCATCAAGCGCGACGGCCAGCGCGCGCCGTTCGAGCTCGCGAAGATCGCGTCGGCGATCGCGCGGGCCGGCGCCGCGACCGGCGAGTTCGACGCGCGCGAGGCGAACGAGCTCGCCACGGGCGTCGGGCGCGTCCTCGCGCACCGGCACACCGGCGGCGTTCCCGACATCGAGACGATCCAGGATTGCGTCGAGCACACGCTCGCCGCGGCGGGCTGGTTCCATACCGCGCGCGCCTACATCGTCTACCGCGACCGCCACGAGCGGCTGCGCGCGGACCACAAGACGCTGGTCGACGTCGCCGCGTCGGTCGACGAGTATCTCGAGCAGAAGGACTGGCGCGTCAACGCCAACGCGAATCAGGGCTACTCGCTGGGCGGGCTGATCCTCAACGTGTCCGGCAAGGTCGTCGCCAATTACTGGCTCTCCCACGTCTACGCGCCGGAAGTCGGCCGCGCGCATCGCGAGGGCGACGTCCACATCCACGATCTCGACATGCTGGCGGGCTACTGCGCCGGCTGGTCGCTGCGCCAGCTGCTGCACGAAGGCCTGAACGGCGTGCCGGGCAAGGTCGAGGCAGGACCGCCGAAGCACATGTCGAGCGCGGTCGGGCAGATCGTCAATTTCCTGGGCACGCTGCAGAACGAATGGGCGGGCGCGCAGGCGTTCAGCTCGTTCGACACGTACATGGCGCCGTTCATCCGCAACGACGCGATGAGTTTCGACGCGGTGAAGCAGTGCATCCAGGAGCTCATCTACAACCTCAACGTGCCGTCGCGCTGGGGCACGCAAACGCCGTTTACGAACCTCACGTTCGACTGGGTATGCCCCGAAGACCTGCGCCAGCAGGTGCCGGTGATCGCCGGCGCGGAGATGCCGTTCTGCTACGGCGAGCTGCAGCCCGAGATGGACATGATCAACCGCGCCTACATCGAGGTCATGACCACCGGTGACGCCAAGGGCCGCGTGTTCACGTTTCCCATCCCGACCTACAACATTACGCCGGATTTCGAGTGGGACCATCCGAACTGCGAGGCGCTCTTCGCGATGACGGCGAAATACGGGCTGCCGTATTTCCAGAATTTTCTCAACTCCGAGCTCAAGCCCAACATGATCCGGTCGATGTGCTGCCGGCTGCAGCTCGACCTGCGCGAGCTCCTGAAGCGCGGCAACGGGCTCTTCGGCTCGGCCGAACAGACCGGGTCGCTCGGCGTCGTGACGATCAACTGCGCGCGGCTGGGCTACCTCTACGCCAACGACGAGATCGGCCTCTACGAGCGCGTCGACGAGCTGCTGGGCTACGCGAAGGACAGCCTCGAGGTGAAGCGCAAGGTGATCCAGCGCCTGATCGACCAGGGGCTCTTCCCGTACACCAAGCGCTATCTCGGCACGCTGCGCAATCATTTCTCGACGATCGGCGTCAACGGCATCAATGAGATGGTGCGCAACTTCACCCGCGACAACGACGACATCACCTCTCCATGGGGGCATGCGTTCGCGGTGCGGCTGCTCGACCACCTGCGCGCGCGCATCGTCGCGTTCCAGGAAGAGACCGGCCACATGTACAACCTCGAGGCAACGCCCGCCGAGGGCACCACGTATCGCTTCGCCAAGGAAGACCGCAAGCGCTGGCCCGGCATCCTGCAGGCGGGGACCGCGGAGACGCCGTACTACACGAATTCGTCGCAGCTGCCGGTCGGCTTCACCGACGACCCGTTCGAGGCGCTGGCCCGGCAGGAGGAGCTGCAGACGAAGTACACGGGCGGCACGGTGCTTCACCTCTACATGAGCGAGAAGGTGAGCTCGCCCGCGGCGTGCAAGGCGCTGGTGCGACGCTCGCTCGAGCGCTTCCGGCTTCCCTACATCACGATCACGCCGACGTTCTCGATCTGTCCGAAGCACGGCTATCTCGAGGGCGAGCACGAGTTCTGCCCGAAGTGCGACGAGGAAAAGCTCGCCGAAAAGCGGCGCGCCCTCGCGGCCTGACATCTACGATCTCCACGGAGGAACGATGAACAACATGACCGAAGTGCAACATCTTGCCGGCGTCACCCTGTCCGACGACGAGCGCCAGCGCTGCGAAGTGTGGACGCGCGTGATGGGCTATCACCGCCCCGTCTCTTCGTTCAACGTGGGCAAGAAGGGCGAGCACTGCGAACGCCGATTCTTCGAGGAGGCGCGCGTGCGGCCGAGCCTCTAGGGAGCCTCTGCATGGGAATTCGCGATTGCGCTGCTTCCGCCCGATGCGGATGGATGCAAGACGCGCGACGAAGGTCGTAGCCCGGCCTACGATGCCGAGGAGCCTCATTGGCCAACTGAGGCCGCAGACGCCGCATCGGGCAGCAGCCCGAAGGGACGGGGCGTTACGGGCGGTCTGCTTTGTCGCGAGCCTTGCGAAGGGGGCCGGCCATTCGCTGCGGCTCGCCTCATTTTGGCAACTGAGGCATCCCATCCCGAAACGCCTCCGTCGCAACCGTGAATTCCCATGCTGAGGTTCCCTTTGCTTAGCCCGCCGCGACGACCCGTGATGCCGGACGGCGCTCCCGGCTCCGCCGCGGCGCGAGCCGCAGAAGCTCACGCGCTGCGCGTGGGCGGCTTCGTGCCGTTCACGTCGACCGACTACCCGGACGCGCTCGCGGCCGTCGTCTTCTGCCAGGGCTGTCCGTGGCGGTGCGCCTACTGCCACAACCCGCATCTCATCGCGGCGCACGGCGATGACGAGCGCGATTTCGCGAGCATTCTCGAGTGGCTCGGCTCGCGGCGCGGCCTTCTCGACGCCGTCGTCTTTTCCGGAGGCGAGCCCACCGCGCAGGCGGAGATCGTCGCCGCGGCGGCCGCGGTAGGCGCGATGGGCTTCGCGGTCGGTCTTCACACCGGCGGCGCGTATCCGCGACGGCTCGCGCAGCTCTTGCCGGAGCTCGACTGGGTCGGCATCGACGTCAAGGCGCCGATCGGCCATTACGCGGCGGTGACCGGCGTGCCGGGCAGCGGGATCCATGCGCTCGCGAGCCTCGATCTCGTGCGTGGGGCGGGCTGCGCCTACGAGGTGAGAACGACGGTGCACCCGGAGCTCACGCCCGCCGACGCGCTGACAATGCTCGCTCGCGAGCTCGCCGCGCGCGGCGTCGAGCGTTGGATCCTGCAGCAGTTCCGTTCGACGGGCTGCGCCAATGAGGCGGTGGCCGCGACCGCGCCGGTCGGCACCACGATCGATCGCGCGCTGCTCGCGCGCCTCTCCGAGCACGTTCCCGTGATCGAGGTCCGCGGCTGATCCCGACGTCGCGCCGCAAATCCGGGCCGTCGGCTGAATCGGCCGGGACGCCATCCTTCGGCGATGGTAAATTGGCCGTCCGGACATGCATGACGGGAGCGGCAATGCCCTTCGACGACCGCAACGTGCTGGGCGGCAAGCTGGCGCCGTGCTCCACGTCGCCGCGGACGGGATTCTTTCGCGACGGATGCTGCAACACCGGCCCGGAGGACCTCGGCCTGCACGTGGTGTGCGCGCAGGTGACCGCGGCGTTCCTCGACTTCGCACGCGAGCGGGGCAACGACCTCATCACGCCGGTGCCCGAATATGGATTTCCGGGCCTGAAGCCCGGCGATCGCTGGTGCGTCTGCGCCGCGACGTGGCGCCAGGCGTTCGAGGCGGGAATCGCGCCGCCGGTCGTGCTCGCCGCGACGCACGAGGAGACGCTGGCGGTGATCCCGCTCGACGCCCTGCGGCAGGGCGCGCTCGACGCGCATTGAGCGCTTCGATGCGCGCGCTGCGCTTCGACCGCTACGGTCCCGCCGACGTGCTCCATGTCGCGGAGATTCCCGAGCCCTCGCCCGGGGCCGGCGAGGTCAAGGTGCGCGTCCAAGCGGTCAGCCTCAATCCGCTCGACTGGAAGCTCCGCGCCGGCCACGTGCGCCTCGTGCCGCTGTTTCTCTCTCCGCCGCGAGGCGTCGGCACCGATTTCGCCGGCGAGATCGTCGGTGTGGGCGGTGGCGCGACGGCGCGGCACGTCGGCGAGCGGGTGTTCGGATTGCTGGTGCCGTTCGCGCGGCAGGGCGCGCTGGCCGAGTACGTGATCGTCGCGGCGGACGCGATCGTTCCGGTTCCGGACGGCGTTTCGTTCGACGCCGCGTGCACGCTGCCGGTCGCCGGCGGCACGGCGTTGCAGGCGCTGGCCGATGTGGCGCGGATCGCAGCGGGGCAGCGCGTCCTCATCATCGGAGCGGCCGGCGGTGTGGGCCACTTCGCCGTGCAGATCGCGCGACATCTGGGCGCGCAGGTCGTCGGTGTGTGCAGCGCCGGCAACGCCGCGTTCGTCCGGACGCTGGGCGCCGACGAAGTCGTCGACTACGCGAGCGAGGACTTCACGCGCCGGTCCGACCGCTTCGACGTCGTCTTCGACGCCGCGGGCGTGTCGTCGTTCGGCGCGGCGCGCGGCGTGCTCACGGAGGCCGGCTGCTACATCAACACCTGCGGTGACTTCGCCGGGGCGCTGGGAACGGCGGCGAGCGCGATCGTCGCCCGGCTCACGTCGAAGCAGCGCGCGATTCCGTTTGCGCTGCGCAGGAGCCCGGCCCTCTTGCAGCGGCTCGGCGCGCTCGTCTCGCAGGGCATTCTGCAGCCGCACATCGACCGCACGATCGCGCTCGAAGACGTCGCCGGCGCGCAACGTGCGATGGAGACAGGACACGGGCACGGCAAGGTTGTGGTGCACATCAGCGGCGCATGACCGCCGCGTCAAAGCGAGGAATTGAAGGCTGCGCGAGCGCGCCCGCGGACGATTGACGGCACTCCGGTTTCGTCCCCGATAGCGAAGAGGACCGCCTGTCGCATCATGCCAATGGCATGACATTCACCGGAACGCAGCGTCATTTCATGTCAACGTCATGAAAGCGCGAGTCGGGGCGTCACGATCGAAGGTGTTGGATTTGTGCATTCGATTTCGCGTCGACGCGATTTTGCGACCCATTTGCTTGAACGTCCGGACGACCTCCCTCGATAATCCAAGCTTGCCGGCGAATGCGCCGGCAGGCAGCGTCCGCATGAACTCTTGACGGCGTCGCCCATGGGGATTCGATCTTCAATCCGGGGAGAACACGAATGGAAATGCGAAAACTGGCATGGCGCGTGATGCAGCGCGTGCTCGCAGCCATCGGCCTTGCACTTGTCGTTGCCGTGCCGGCGCGCGCCGCGACCGTCCTCGTGTACATCGACCAGGTCGTCGGCACCGACTACGTCACGCCGGCGCTCACCGCCGGCGCGCACACGGTGACGACAGCCGTGAGCTGGGCGGATTTCGATACCAAGCTGGCCGGGGGCAGCTACCAGCTCGCCATCGGGCTCGGCCAGAACTTGGCCCTCGCGGCCAACGTCGCGACGCTGACGACCTACGTTGCCGGTGGCGGCCGGGTGATTCTCGACGACTACACGTCGAACGCGGCCTATGGGCCGCTCATGAACGCCACGTACACCGGCGTGACCAATCAGAGCTCGCTCAACTTCCTCATTCCCGCGCTCTCCGGCGGCATCACGAATCCGCAGCCGCTCACCAATCCCGGCTGGGGCACCTACTCGATGGGCGAGCTGGCGGCGGCCGGCGGGACGTCGGTGTGCTCCTTCCCGAACGGCAACTCGTGCGCGGTGTCGGGCAACGGCGGCCGGACGCTGCTGCTCGGATTCCTTTCGGACACGCCGAGCGGCGCCAACGGCGTCACGCTCTGGTCCAACATCATCAACTTCGTGCTGGTGGGCGCGCCGCCGGGCCCGACGACGCTGACGCCAGTCCCGACGCTGGGTCAGTGGGCGCTGCTGGGGCTTGCGCTGATGCTTGCCACAGCTGCCGGACTGTATCTGCGGCGTCGCCGCGCCTAGTCCACACCCTCGTGATGAACGGCCGCCTGCGGGCGGCCGTTTCTTTTATGGCGCCGCCGCGAAGTCGCATCTGACGCGTCGTCAGAAAAGCTCGAGCGTCGGGTCGGGGGGCCGCTCGCGCGCCGGCAGGACGGCATCCGCGGGCGTGAGCGCGGCGACCTTGACGCCCAGGAGCCGGATGCGACGCTCCAGTGCCACGCGCTTCAGGCATTCGCCGGCGGCGCGCCGGATCGCCTGCGCATCCTGCGTCGGCACGTCGATCGTCCGGTCGCGCGTCACCGTCCGGAAATTGTCGAAGCGCAGTTTCAGCCCGATCGTCCTGCCGACATAGCCGGCGCGGCGCAGGTCTTCCGCGACGTGAACGCAAAGATCGGTGAAGATCTGCGAGAGCTCCGCGCGGTCGCGCACCGCGTCGAGGTCGCGGTCGAGCGTCGTCTCCCGGCTGATCGACTGGGGCTCGCTCTGCGTGATCACCGGCCGCTCGTCGCGGCCGTTCGCGACCTCGTGCATCCAGACGCCGTAATGCCGCCCGAAGTTCTGGACGAGCCATTGCGGGTCGGCGTGCGCGAGCTCGCCGATCGTCCTGATCCCCAGCCCTTCGAGCCGTACCGACGCCTTGGGACCGATGCCGTTGATCTTGCGCGCCGGCAGCGGCCAGATGCGCGTCACGACATCGGCCGCGGTCACGATCGTGATGCCGTCCGGCTTGTCGAGATCGGACGCGATCTTCGCGAGGAGCTTGTTCGGCGCGAGGCCGATCGATGACGAGAGGCCGGTCGCGGCGCGGACCGCCGCCTTGATCGCCTGCGCGAGGGAGCGCGCGCGGACTGCCCAATCGTCCGCGTCGACGTCGCAGGCGACGGTCGGGGGTGGCGTGACGTCCGTGAGGTCGATGTAGATCTCGTCGATGCCGCGATTCTCGATCTCGGGCGCGATCGCGCGCACGGCCGCCTTGAACAGCCTCGAGTAGCGCTGGTACGCGTCGAAGTCGGCAGGCAGTCGGACCGCGTCGGGCGCGAGGCGCGCCGCCTTCATGAGCCCCATGCCGGAATTCACGCCGAGCGCGCGCGCTTCGTAAGTCGCGGTTGTCGCGACTCCGCGTCCGACGTATTCGCGCAGCGTGGGGAAGTGCTCCTCTCCGGCCGACGCACCGCCCGCCTTGCGCCTGCCGCCGCCGATGACGACGGGGCGCCCACGCAATTCCGGATAGCGCAAGAGCTCGACCGACGCATAGAACGCGTCCATGTCGAGATGCGCGATGAGACGGGGGAGGTCGCTCATGCTTGTGCCGCGCGGCAAGCCCACAGTTTAGGGGATTAGCGGCCTTCGCTCGCAGGGTGAATCGGGACGAGCGCGTGGCGATCCGGCGTCGCCGCACGTCGGTCGGTGCCGCGCTGTGGCAATATTCCCGCCATGCCGGCAACGCTCCCCCATTCCGCAGCTGCCCTGGCCGGCCCTGCGGCCGCCGCGCGCGCCGCGCATCGCCGCGTGGCCGCGTGGCTCTTCGTCTGCTGCGCGCTGGTATTCGCGATGGTCGTCGTGGGTGGCGTCACGCGCCTCACCCATTCCGGGCTCTCGATCGTCGAATGGCAGCCGATCGTGGGCACGCTGCCGCCGCTCGACGAGGCGCAGTGGCAGGAGACCCTCGCGAAATATCGGCTGACACCCGAGTACCGGAAAGTCAACGCGGGGATGAGCCTGGCCGAGTTCAAGGGCATCTTCTGGTGGGAATACGTCCACCGCCTGCTCGGCCGCGCGATCGGCGTCGTGTTCTTCGTGCCGCTCGTCTGGTTTGCGGCGCGCCGCGAGATCCCGCGTGAATTCACGTGGAAGCTCGCGACGATATTCGCGCTGGGCGCGCTGCAGGGCGCGCTGGGCTGGTACATGGTGAAGAGCGGGCTCGTCGACGACCCGCGCGTGTCGCAGTTCCGGCTGACAGCGCACCTCGCGCTGGCGTTCGCGATTCTCGGAGCGATGCTCTGGATCGGGCTCTCGCTCGTGTACCCGCAGCGGGCCGACCTCCACACGCGGCCGCAGCGTCGCGCGCGGGCGCGATCGTTCGCGCTGGCGGCGCTGGTGTTCGTGATGGTGCTGACCGGCGGATTCGTCGCGGGAATCCGCGCGGGGTTCGCCTACAACACGTTTCCGCTGATGAACGGGACTGTGGTGCCGCCTGAAATCCTCGTGCTCGAGCCCGCGTGGCGCAACTTCTTCTACAACATGGCGACTGTGCAGTTCGATCACCGCGCGATCGCATGGCTGCTCGCGCTGCTGGTGCCGTGGTTCTGGTGGACGCTGCGCCGCACGCGCGGGCTGCCGCCGCGGGCGCGCGTCGGCGGCGACGTGCTGCTGGTGCTCGTCGCCGTGCAGATCGCCTTGGGGATCTCGACGCTGCTCCTGGTCGTTCCGGTCCCCCTTGCCGCGGCGCATCAGGCGGGCGCTGTCCTTGTGTTCGCCGCGGCGCTCAACGTCGCCAACGCATTGCGCTAGGCGCGGCTTGGGCGCGAATTGGTTCGCTGCGCAGGCGACCCGAAACTTTGCGGGTTGCGCCAATCGTCGCGAAAGGCGATCATATGCGGTTCCGATGTCGCGAAAGTTGTCATGACCGAACCCCGCCTGCTCGACGAACCCCTGTCCGACGCCGAACTCGACGAGCTCGAGGCGTTTCTCGCGTCCGATGCGGTGCCGCAGGACTGCATGGACCTCGAGATGCTGGACGGCTACCTGACCGCCGTCGTCTCGGGCCCCGAGGTCATCCAGCCGTCCGAATGGCTGCCGCAGGTCTGGAGCGACGGCGGCAAGAGCGCCGCGCCCGCGTTCGTCGACAACGAGCAGGCGCAGCGGATCATGGGCCTGGTGCTGCGGCACATGGTCGGCATCCAGCGCACGCTCAACGAGGCGCCGACGCGATTCCGGCCGCTGCTCTACATGCCCGACGAGAAGCTGCACCGCAACGAGCGCGCGCCCGCCGAGGCGACCGCCTGGTGCGAGGGCTACATGGGCGGCGTCAAGCTGCGCGATGACGAATGGCAGCCGCTCTACGACGCGGTGGACGCGCGCGACTGGGTCTTTCCCATCGAGGCGCTGGCGTTCGGCGACCGCGACGACGACTTCACCGAGTGGGTCGACAGCGACGAGAAGCGCGCCGAGCTGATCGACGAGCTCCCGGTTGCGACCGTCCTCATCTATCGCTTCTGGCTCGCGCGACGCGAGGACAAGCCCGGGCGCGGCACCGGCGTGCGGAGAAGCGCGCAGGCGCAGGCCCAGGCGCTGCGCAAGTCGCGGCAACGCTTGCACTGAGGTCCGCGCTTGCGGCGGCGGCCGCGGCCCGGTAGCGTATGTCTCCGACGGCACGCACCGTGAGGCCGGAGACGGCATGACGCAATCCGCATTCAAGACGCTGCTGCTGATCGTAGGCTCCGCGCTCGGCGGCATCGTGGTGTTCGTCGCGGGGATCGCGACGCTCGCGTATTACTCGGATTTTCCGCTCGGCGACCTGCTATTCCGGAATCGGCCCGAGCGCTCCGCCGCGCACGCGCCCGCGATCGGGAAGAGCGATCAGTTCCTCGGGTCCACGGCCCAGTGGTCGGGCCAATTCAGCGATGACCGCGACACGGTTCTCGACCCGGGGCCGGGGCAGCTCGCCGGCACGATCACCGCCGGCGGCAAGCCGGCGAAGGGATTGCGGCTGCGTCTGATGCTGAACGGCAGCGTGATGAGCCAGTGGGGCGAAAGTGGCGCCGATGGAAGATACATCGTCGCGGTTCCCTATGGTCGCTACCGCATCGACGGGTACGAGATCGCGAAGTCATCGGCGAATGCGGCGCTGCCGGGGAAGATGGGCCATCCCCAAAACCAGTGGTCGACCCCCGAGATCGTGGTGTCGGCCGACCACGCCGGTCGCGCGCTCGACCTCGACTTCGTCGATCCGGTGCGGAAAGGCGGGCCGCTGGGGTTTGTCTCGCGCACGCAAGCGATCGTCGTCGCGTGGGAGCCCTATCCCGGCGCTGCGAGGTACCGGCTGCAAGTCGTGTACTGGAAGCCAAACAGTGGCGGCGGGGATATGAAATATCTGTTCGAGCCGCGCACGGTTCCCGTTATCAGCGGAACGTCATTCAACTTCGCGGAGCACAGGGCCGACCTGAAGAAAGGATTCGACTATTCGCTCGTCGTCCATGCGCTGGACGACAACGATCGCATCGTGGGGGAAACGCCTCCGATGATGATGCGTTCCCCCGACTTCGAGATCATCGACTAGCCATCGGCCAGCCGGCCGCCTGAATCAATCGCTCGCGACGTAATCCGTGTAGTGCGGGTCGTACATCTGCGTGCGCACATGCGCCAGCAGGTCGGACGGCTCGTGCGCGCGGGCGACCCCCGTCCGGAACGCGACGGCCGCGACGGCCGCGGCAATCTTCGCCGAGACGTCGCGGATGCTCGCGAGCGGCGGGTAGAGGCTTCCCTGCGCGAGATCGGCCTCGCTCACTTCCTTCGCCAGCGTGCGCGCCGCGACGAGGAACATCTCGTCGGTGATCCTGCTCGCGCGGCTGACGATCGCGCCCATGCCCACACCCGGGAAGATGTACGAATTGTTGCCCTGTCGCGACACGTGGGTCTTGCCTGCGAACGTCACCGGATCGAACGGGCTTCCCGACGCGTACAGCGCGCGTCCGCCGCTCCACTCGTAGGCGTCCTTCGCCGTGCATTCCGACTTCGACGTCGGATTCGACAGCGCGAAAATGATCGGGCGCTCGTTGTTGCGCGCCATTTCCTCGACCACTTCCTTCGTGAACGTTCCGCCGACGGCGGCGACGCCGATGATCGCGGTGGGCTTGAGCGCGCGCACCGCGGACGGAAAGTCGGCGATGGCGGCATGCGCGTGCGCGTAGGGGCGCTTCTGTGGCGGAAGGTCGGTGCGCGCGGCGACGACCAGCCCCTTCGAATCGACGAGCGAGATCCGGCTCCGCGCGGCCGCTTCGGATGCGCCTTCGGCCATCATCGCCGTAGCGGTGAGATCGGCGATGCCGGTCGCGGCCTCGCCCGCCCCGAAGAACAGGATCCTCTGATCGGAGAGCTTGCCGCCGGTGATGCGCAGCGCCGACAGCAGGCCCGACAGCGTGACCGCCGCCGTGCCCTGGATGTCGTCGTTGAACGAGGCGACGCGGTCGCGGTACTTGGCGAGCAGGCGGAAGGCGTTGTGATTGGCGAAATCCTCGAACTGCACGATGCAGCCCGGGAACACCTGCTGCGTGGCGTCGACGAATTCCTCGACGAACGCGTCATACGCGTCGCCGGTGAGCCGGTCCTGCGGGAGGCCGATGTACAGCGGATCGTTGCGCAGCGTCTCGTTGCGCGTGCCGACGTCGAGGATCACCGGCAGGCCCTGGGTCGGGTGCACGCCGGCGCAGGCGGTGTAGAGCGACAGCTTGCCGACCGGAATGCCCATGCCGTTGGCGCCGAGGTCGCCGAGGCCGAGGATGCGCTCGCCGTCGGTGACGACGATGATCCGGACGTCCTGGTAGGGCCAGTTGCGCAGGACGCTGGCGACGCGGCCGCGGTCGTTGGCGCTGATGAAGATGCCGCGCGGGCGCTGGAAGATGTGACCGAATTGCTGGCACGCGAGGCCGACGGTCGGCGTGTAGATGATCGGCATCATCTCGTCGGGGTGATCGCCGATCACACGGAAGAACAGCGCCTCATTGCGGTCGTGCAGCGCGTTGAGATTGATGTACTTCTCGAGATCCGAGGACTTCTTGCGGAAGTTCTCGAGGACCCGCGCGACCTGCAGCTCCTGGTTCATCGGGCGCGGCGGCAGCAGGCCGCGGATGCCGAGCGCCGCGCGCTCGGCCTCGGTGAAGGAGGTGCCCTTGTTGAGCGTCGGCTCGCGCAGGAGCGCCAGGCCTCGCGGAAACCATGCGGGGACTCCGGCGGTGCCGGGACCGCGTTTTTCGCCGATCATCATGTGCTTCCTTTCCAGCGGCGCCGCGCATCGGCGGTCAGCCGCGCCATTGAATGGGTCAGGTCGACTCCGGCACCATCTTGATCGCCCCGCAGGGGCATTCCGAGACGCAGATGCCGCAACCCTTGCAGTAGTCGTAGTTGAATTCGAAGCGCTTGCCCGGGCCGAGCTTGATCACGGCGTTGTCCGGGCACACGCCGTAGCAGTTGTCGCATTCGAAGCAGTTGCCGCACGACAGGCAGCGGCGCGCCTCGAAGAGCGCATTGGTCTCGTCGAGGCCGTGCACCACCTCGTCGAAGGTCGACGTGCGCCGCGCGATGTCGAGCACCGGCCGTACCGTCTTCGGGGCGTCGCTGTAATACCAGGGATTGAGCTTCGCGAAGTCGGCGACCTCGTGCTTCTCGGGCGGCGCGTAGACGCCGCCCTTGAGCCACGCGTCGATGTGCCGTGCGGCCTTCTTTCCATGGCCGATCGCGACGGTCACGGTACGCTCCGAGGGCACCATGTCGCCGCCGGCGAAGATGCCGGTGTAGCCCGTCATCATGTTCGGCGCCACGACGACGGTGCCATCCTTGATCGCGAGCCCGGGCACGCCGTCCAGCAGCGAGAGATCCACGTCCTGCCCGAGCGCCAGCACCAGCGAATCGGCTTCCAGCGTCTCGAACTCGCCGGTCGGCTGCGGGAATCCCTTGTCGTCGAGCGTCATCTTCTCGACGGTCAGCGTGCCTTCGCCGCCCATGTTCTTGATCGTCGAGAGCCACTTGATCAGCACGCCTTCCTGCAGCGCTTCCTCGACCTCGAAATCGTGCGCGGGCATCCTCGCGCGCGTGCGTCGGTAGACGATGATCGCCTCGGTGGCGCCCAGCCGCTTGGCGGTGCGCGCGACGTCGAGCGCGGTATTGCCGCCGCCGTAGACGACGACGCGGCGGCCGAGCATCGGCTTGTCTTCGCCTTCCATGCTGCGCAGCACCTGCACGGCGTCGAGCATTCGTGCGGCGCCCGCGGCGGGGATGTACGCCCGCTTCGCGATGTGCGCGCCGACCGCGAGGAACGCGGCGTCGAACTTGCCCGCCTGCATGGTGTCGCGGATGTTCTCGACCTTCCGGTTGTATTCGATCTTCACGCCGAGATCGACGATTCGCTGCACCTCGGCGTCGAGCACCTCGCGCGGCAGCCGGTATTTCGGGATACCGAACCGCATCATCCCGCCCGCCATCGGGCCGGCCTCGACGATCGTCACCGCGTGGCCCTGCCGGCGCAGGTGGTAGCCGGCGGAAAGCCCCGACGGTCCGGCGCCGACGATCAGCACGCGCTTGCCGGATTCCTTCGCCGGCGGCGCGAATTTCCAGCCACGCTTGATCGCCTCGTCGCCCAGGAAGCGCTCGACCGAATTGATGCCGACCGCCTCATCCAGCTGGCCGCGATTGCACGCGGTCTCGCACGGGTGATAGCAGACGCGCCCCATCACCGCGGGCAGCGGATTGTTCACCGTCAGCGCGCGCCACGCGGCCTCGTAGTCGCCGCCCTCGGCGTGATAAAGCCAGCCTTGGATGTCCTCGCCGGCCGGGCACGCGTGGTTGCACGGCGGCAGCCGGTCGACGTAGACCGGACGCAGCGTCCGCCACGAGCCCGTCTTGTTGGCGAGGCTCGAGCCGACATCGAGCGTGATGGCGTAGGGCTTATCCATCGGCGACCGCCGAGCTGTCGACGAGGCCGAATCGCTTCACGTTGCGATCGGCGAGCGCCTGGATGTGCGCGATGCGCTCGACGTCGGGCTTGGCGCCGAACAAATGCGCGAACCGCTTCTGCAGGCGAAGATACTCATCGACCGGCACCTTCCGGCGGATCGTCGTGCGCCCGATGATCTCGCCGTGCTCCGCTTCGTAGAGCGGGAAGAGACCCGACTCGACGGCGAGGCGCGCGAGCCGGATCGTGTCGGCCGGATCGGAGCCCCAGCCGAGCGGGCAGGGCACGTGGATGTGGATGTAGCGCGCGCCGTGGATCCCCATCGCGCGGGTCACCTTGTGCTCGAGATCGCGCAGGTTCGCAACACTCGCGGTCGCGACATACGGAATCTCGTGCGCCATCGCGATGAGCGGGAGATTCTTGCCGGTTCCAAATACGTTGCCGGGTTCGCGACCGATGGCCATCGTCGTCGCGGTACGCGCGGCGGGCGGCGTCGCGCTGGAGCGCTGGACGCCGGTGTTCATGTAGGCTTCGTTGTCGTAGCAGATGTAGAGCACGTCGTCGTTGCGCTCGAACATCCCGGACAGGCAGCCGAAGCCGATGTCGGTCGTGCCGCCGTCGCCGCCCTGCGCGATCACGCGCACGTCGGTGCGGCCCTTGATCCGCATGGCCGATGCCACGCCGGACGCCACCGCCGCGGCGTTGCCGAACAGCGAGTGCATCCACGGGATCTGCCACGACGTCTCGGGGTACGGCGTCGAGAACACTTCCAGGCAGCCGGTCGCGTTGACCGCGATCACCTGGTTGTTCGCCGCGCGCATCGCGGCGTCGATCGCGTAGCGGGCGCCGAGCGCCTCGCCGCAGCCCTGGCACGCGCGGTGGCCCGAGTTGAGCGAATTGGTACGTTCCATGTTCGCCTGCACGGAGCGCTGATCCTCGGTCAGCAGACGATTGCCGACGGTGAACGTCCCCGTCTGGTAGAACTTCACTGCCTGCATCGGCGCGCTGTCGCGCGATGCCCGTTTGCGTTCGCTCATGTCGCTCATCCGATTCCCGATCCGACAGTGCCCAGCCGCCGCAGAATGGCCTCGGCAGTGGGGCCTGACCGCCGCGCGAGCGCCTCGCGCTCGAGCTCGTGTGCGACGACATCCGCATTGAGATCGAGGAAGGTGACCTGCTCCAGCTCGTCGGCGTGCGCGTCCTCGAAGAGCTGCAGCAGCGACGCCTGCGTGATCGCGCGCCCGCCGAGCCCGGCGATGACGGTGTAGCCGTTCAGCTGGATGCCGGAGAGCGACTTGCGCACGCCATCGGAGACGATGCCACCCAGCCCGACCGCGAGGCATTTTTCCAGCACGACGACGCGTTTCGCGCCCTGCAGCGCCTCCCGCAGTGCCGCGAGCGGGAACGGCCGGAACGAGCAGATCGACACCGATCCGATCTTGACGCCGTCCTCGCGCATCGTGTCGACGACTTCCTGCACGGTGCCGTTGATCGAGCCCAGCGAGACGACGATCGTCTCCGCGTCGGCGGTGCGATAGCTGCGGATGAGCCCGCCCGAGGCGCGGCCGAACTGCGCCTGGAACAGCGTCTGCAGCTGCGGGATCAGCGTCAGCGCCCGCTGCTGCTTGTGGTGCGCGAGGTAGCGGACTTCGGTGAACGCCTCTGGCCCGACCATCGCGCCGATCGACACCGGATCGGCCGGGTCGAGGATCTGGCGCGGCTCGTAGGGTGGAAGGAATGCGTCGACGTCGCCCTGCGACGGAATGTCGACCCGGTCGTACGCGTGCGTGAGGATGAAGCCGTCCATGCACACCATCACCGGGCACGAGAGCTCCTCGGCGAGGCGAAACGCTTGGATGTGCAGGTCGAGCGCCTCCTGGTTCGTCTCGGCGAAGAGCTGGATCCATCCGGCATCGCGCATGGACATGCTGTCCGAATGGTCGTTCCAGATGTTGATCGGCGCGCCGATCGCGCGGTTGCCGATCGTCATCACGATCGGCAGCCCGAGGCCGGCCGCGTTGTAGACCGCCTCGGCCATGAACAGCAGGCCTTGGCTCGACGTCGCCGTGTAGGCGCGCGCGCCCGCCGCCGATGCCCCGATCGCCACCGACAGCGCGGCGAATTCGGACTCGACGTTGATGAAATCGCAGGGAGCGAGCGCGCCCGACTTCACCATCTCGCCCAGTGCCTCGACGATGTGGGTCTGCGGCGTGATCGGATAGGCGCAGATCACCTCGGGCCGCGAGAGGGCGATGGCTTCGGCCACGGCGCGCGAACCCTCGGTCTGCTTAAGCATGGATGATCTCCCTCCGCTTCTGCGCGATCGCGAAGGCCTCGCTCGCGGCGGCGACATTGCCCTCGGCGATCTTGCCGGGAAATTTCGCCCGGATCGCGGCGACGACCGATTCCAGCGCGACTTGGCCGCTGACCGCCGCAAAGCCACCGAGGAGCGCCGCGTTGGGCACCGGCCGGCCGACATGCTTTTGCGCGAGCTCCGTCGCCGGCACCTGGCACAGGCGGAAGTGCTTCGACCCGCTCGCGAGCTCCGCCAGGCCGAGCTCGTCGAAGCTCTTCATCGAATTGATGAGGATGAGCCCAGACGCGGCAAGCCCCTTGAAGAGGTCGACCTGGTGCAGCAGTGTCGGGTCCTGGATGATCAGCGCGTCCGGGGCCACCACCGGCTCGCGCAGGCGGATTTCCTTGTCGTCGATCCGGCAGAACGCCATCACCGGCGCGCCCATGCGTTCTGACCCGAAGCTGGGGAACGCCTGCGCGTACCGCCCTTCGAGGAACGCGGCGACCGAAAGCAGCTCGGCGCCGGATACGACGCCCTGCCCGCCGCGTCCGTGAATTCGGACCTGGTACATCGAACATCCTCCTGCAGGGACCTCGAAATGCATGGCGCCCTCGGGAAATCGGGGGCGCCATGCGGTGTCGGCCGCTGTGGTGTTCATGCTGCCCCCGTATGGGCGGCGCCCCTTGACACAAGTCAAGAGTCATTCGCCGTAGGCGGCGAGCACGGTCAAGGTTGCTGCATTGCGTCGCCGCACGAGGCATCGCTTGACGCACGTCAATCGGCGAACGCGGCGCGGCGATATAGTTGCGGCGGAATGGCGCAGCCTGCGTCCGGTGCAGCCGCCGTGCGTTCGTTCCGGCGGGTTGCCCGCCGTTTATGTCAACGAAATGCGGCGCAAGGAGACAACGATGGCCACGAGGTTTTCCACGATAGCCGGCGTCGGCCTCGGCAATGCCACGCGCAAGAGCCGATGGCCCGCGCGGCTCGATCTCGCGCAGAGCCTGACCGGCCTCGTGCTGGCGCTCTTCATGTGGGGCCACATGTTCTTCGTGTCGTCGATCCTGCTCGGCAACGACGCGATGTGGACGATCACCAAGTTTTTCGAGGGCTATTTCTTCTTCGGGAGGTCGTTCCCGGTGATCGTGTCGTTCGTGGTCGCCGGTGTCATCACGCTGATCGTCGTCCACGCCTTTCTCGCGGTGCGCAAGTTCCCGATCAATTTTCGGCAGTTCACGACGTTTCGCAGCCACATGAAGATGATGCGGCACGAGGACACCACTCTTTGGGCCTGGCAGGCCTTCACGGGGTTCGCGCTGTTCTTCCTCGCGGCGCCGCATGTCTACATCATGCTGACGCATCCCGGTCTCATCGGCCCGTTCGAATCGTCCGACCGCGTCTGGTCCGGCCACTACTGGCCGCTCTACATCCTGCTGTTGCTGGCGATCGAGCTGCACGCTGGCATCGGTCTCTACCGGCTCGCCGTCAAATGGGGCTGGTTCGCGGGCCGCGACCCCAACGCGACGCGCGGGCGGCTGAAGGTCGTCAAATGGGCGCTCACCGTCTTCTTCCTCGTGCTCGGATTCACGACGCTTGCCGCATATATCAAGATCGGCATCGCGCACGCGCCGAACTATGGTGAGCCGTACGTGCCGGCATCGCTTTCGGCGCCTGCGAAAGGGGTGACGCCATGAAGGTCGTCTACACCGATGTGCTCGTCATCGGCGGCGGACTCGCCGGCCTGCGGATCGGCATCGGCGCGAAGCGGCGCGGCCACGACGTCCTCATCCTGTCGCTGGTGCCGCCGAAGCGCTCGCACTCGGCGGCGGCGCAGGGCGGCATGCAGGCATCGCTCGCCAATGTCATCAAGGGCCAGGGCGACACCGAGGACGTCCATTTCGAGGACACGGTGCGCGGCAGCGACTGGGGGGCGGACCAGCAGGTCGTCCGGATGTTCGTCAACACGGCGCCCAAGGCCGTGCGCGAGCTCGCGGCGTGGGGCGTCCCGTGGAGCCGCGTGCGCAAGGGCGATCGCGACGTCATCATCAACGGCCAGAAAGTGACGATCACCGAGCGTGACGAGGCGCACGGCCTGGTCGCGCAGCGCGATTTCGGCGGAACGAAGAAGTGGCGCACGTGCTACGTGTCCGACGGCACGGGCCACGCCATGCTGCAGACGATGAGCGACCAGGCGATCGGCAACGCGATTCCGGTCCACGAGCGCGTCGAGGCGATCGCGCTGATCCACGACGGCGCGCGCTGCTTCGGCGCCATCGTGCGCAACCTCGTCACCGGCGAGCTCGTCGCGTACGTCGCGAAAGCGACGGCAATCGCGAGCGGCGGCGCGGGCCGCCTCTACCGGGTAACGACTAACGCCGTCATCTGCGAGGGGCTCGGCAGCGGCATCGCACTCGAGACCGGCATCGCGACGCTCGGCAACATGGAAGCGGTGCAGTTCCATCCGACCGCGATCTTCCCGGCCGGCATCCTCGTCACCGAGGGCTGCCGCGGCGACGGCGGCCTGCTGAAGGACGTCGACGGCCACCGCTTCATGCCGGACTACGAGCCGGAAAAGAAGGAGCTCGCCTCGCGCGACGTCGTGTCGCGCCGCATGGAAGAGCACATCGCGAAGGGCAAGGGAGCCAAGAACCGCTTCGGCGAGCATCTGTGGCTCGACATCACGCTGCTGGGCGAGAAGCACATCCGGCACAATCTGCGCGAAGTCTTCGAGATCTGCCACTACTTCCTCGGCGTCGATCCGACCAAAGACTGGATTCCGGTGCGGCCCGCGCAGCACTACACGATGGGCGGCGTGCGCACGGACTACACCGGCCAGAGCCCGACGCTGAAGGGCCTTTTCGCCGCCGGCGAAGCCGCGTGCTGGGACATGCACGGTTTCAACCGCCTCGGCGGCAACTCGGTCGCGGAGACGGTCGTCGCCGGCATGATCGTCGGCGAATACATCGGCGATTTCTGCGACAAGCCCGAGAACGAGGTCGACATTCCGACTGCGCTCGTCCACGAGTTCCTGCGCCGCGAGCAGGGTAAGCTCGATGTTCTGGTCGACGGCGGCGGCACCGAGGACGCCGTCGCGCTGCGCGTGGCGATGCAGGAGACGATGACCGCGAAAGTCGGCATCTTCCGCCGCGGTGCGGACCTCCAATCGGCGGTGGCGGACCTGCAGGACCTGCTGCAGAGGAGCCGCAACATCGGGCTCAAATGCAAGGCGCGCGGTGCGAATCCCGAGCTCGTGACGGCCTACCGCGTGCAGAAGATGCTGAAGGTGGCGCTGTGCATCGCGTACGGCGCGCTCACGCGCACCGAGAGCCGCGGTGCGCACTTCCGCCAGGACTTTCCGCGGCGCAACGACGCCGACTGGCTGAAGCGGACGCTGGCGACATGGAAGAGCGACGCCGACACGCTGCCCACCCTTGGTTACGAAGCGCTCGACGTCGGCCGGATGGAATTGCCGCCCGGCTGGCGCGGCTACGGCGCGAAGGACTACATCGACCACCCGGACACGCCGAATCGCATTGCCGCGGTCGAGGCACTGAAACAGAAGATGGCGGGCGCGCCGCGTTTCGCCGTGCAGGAATCGCTGATGCCTTACGACGCGCTGCTTCCCGAGAAGTATCGCGGCCGCAACGAACGCATCGACGAACCGCTCGATGGGTCGTCGGAGCGCAGCACAGCGGCGGCAGCCGCAAGCGTGGGGGTACACCAATGAGCGCCGCCGGGCCGTCCCAAGGCGCGAATTGCGCGGCCTCCGTGAAGTCGTTCCCGATCCGTTGCGTCGTGGGGTCGGCCGTCGCCGGCGCTCGCAGACGGGCCCTTCGGGCCTTGGCTTCGCCCCGCTCGCGCAGGCGTCCCTCGGGGGGCAGCGCAGCGGCCGAATTGTCCAATGAGGCCGCAAGCGTGGGGGTACACATATGAGCGCCGACACCGTCAAGACGGTCGCGATGCCCGTGAGCAGAAGCAGTGGCAACGGCAACGGCAACGGCAACGGCGCGGCCGGGCCGCGGCGACAGCTTTCGATCAGCGTCCTGCGCTACAACCCGCAGGATCCCGCGAGCGTCCCGCACATGCAGACCTACCCGCTCGAGGAGGCCGACGGGATGACGCTGTTCATCGCGCTGAACGAGATCCGCGAGCACCAGGACGCCTCATTGCAGTTCGACTTCGTCTGCCGCGCCGGCATCTGCGGCAGCTGCGCGATGGTGATCAACGGGCGGCCGACGCTTGCGTGCCGGACGCTCACCAAGAACCTCGGCCTGGAGATCACGCTGGCGCCGCTGCCGTTCTTCGAGCTCATCGGCGATCTCTCGGTCAACACCGGCAAATGGATGCGCGGGATGAGCGAGCGGCTGGAGGGCTGGCTGCACATGAAGGACGCGGACCCGGACCTGCGGCGTCTCGAGGAAAAGATGGATCCCGACCTCGCGGACAAGATCTACGAGCTCGATCGCTGCATCGAATGCGGCTGCTGTGTCGCCGCCTGCGGCACTGCCCGGATGCGCGAGGACTTCGTCGGCGCGGTCGGTCTCAACCGCGTGGCGCGCTTCCGCCTCGACCCACGCGATTCGCGCACCGACGAGGATTACTACGACGTCATCGGCGACGACAACGGCGTGTTCGGCTGCATGTCGCTGCTGGCTTGCCACGACGTCTGCCCGAAGGACCTGCCGCTCGCGACGCAGATCGCCTTCATGCGCCGGAAGATGGTGGCACAGGGCTGGAAGTAGCGCGGCACCGAGGCCGGAGCGGATCTCGCGCGAGCGCTCAGGATCGAAAGGCACCGCCGACGCGGCGCAGCACGTCGAATGCGAATCCGGCAAATGCCGCCACCCACGCGGCAAGCGCGAGGTAGAGAAATATTGACGGCAGGAACCCGAGGAAATCGAATCCCATCGCCGTGATCATTTCCTCGGTGCTCGCCGCATACATGCCGAGGGGGAACACGGCACCCCAGTAGAGCGGATCGTATTTCATGGGAAATCGCCTGTAGACGTGCCGCCACAGCGCGAGAACCACCAGCATCGGTATCCACCAGGTGCCCGTCGCCCAGTAGAAAACCGTAAAGCCCTTGATAAAGGGAAGCAGTGAGAGCAGGAAGGGCGCGTCGGGCGCATTGATGATGAGCAGCGAACCCGCAAGGGTAGAAATTGCCATCGCGCCCATGTTGATCCAGTACGGTGGCGACAGATCGCCGGGCGAAAGCCTGAAGAAGGTATAGCGGTAGAAGATCAGCGACATCATCCAGATGTACAGCATGCCGCCCCACAGCCACATCGAGAGCGCGAAGAAGTTCAGCTCCAGTCTTCCGGGCTGGTCGATGTGAGGAGCGAGGAGCGCGCTGAGGACCGCGATCGATTGTGTTGCCACGACGGCGAGCAGCCAGGCACCGCTGATTCCCTCATCAAGGGTCGGTTTGTGCTCCTTGATCGTCAAGCCCGCAAATATCGTGTAGGTCAGTCCGACCCAAAGAACGATCGCCACGATCCAGAGCGCCATGCCTGCGCGATAGTCGGCTGCGAGAATCACGAACTGGCTCCCGAGGACGCTCGTCCCGGCCACGGCCGTGAAGAATCCGGGCCCGCGCAGATGATCGACCATGTCGCCGAAGAGCCGGCGCGGGTAGCGGGCGATCCGCAGAGTGGTCAGAAACCACAGTGCGGCGTATACAACGATGTTGAGCAGAAATAGGGCTTGCGCGATGCCTGGCAGGGTCAGCAGGCGCGCGGCGAGCGAGACGATTCCCGTTGCCATGACCATGCCGAAATACGCCGGGGACAGGCCGGCCAGGTCGGCGAGCAGGCGCCTTCCCGGTGGCTCATGCAGAGCCGATGAATCGCGTTCGTCGGGAGGGGTCCTCTTCGTGCGCGGATTCATCCGGTTCCCCGGCCTGCGCCGCGCGCGCGGGAGCAGCGCGCTGGAAGTCGAATCTTACCTGCCCAAACCGGGCAAGTCATGCGTTGACGCTGCGTGTGCCATTGAAGCCGGCGCCGCCGAATGATCGCGATCCGCCGTACGGCCGCTTCCGGCCGTTCTCTGGCGTTCGCGATTGGCATCAAGCATGGCCAAATGATGAGGATGGACGCAGAATTGTTCATATCATGCGGACGAAATGCGGCTGTCGATGCAATTGAGCGGCAAATGGAAGACGTGGCTGGGCGGGGTAGCCGCGACACTCGGCGCGCTCGTCCTGCTCGCGTACACGCCCGGCTGGCAAAACAACCGGCGCGCGCCCACGGAGCAGGAAATCGTCCTGTTCTACTTCGCCCAGAACCTGGGCGAAACCGCCCTCTGTGACCGGATTTCCTGGGGCGCGTATCAAACCTACAATGCCTTTTTCGGCGGGGGCAGCGCATCGCTCTTCCGTTCCGAATGTTATGAGCGCGTTGCACAGGCGCGGAATGATCCTTCCATCTGCTGGAACGTGAGACCGCTGATCGACGTCGACCCATTTTCGACCGGGTATTCCGCGCTCGCGTGCAAGCGTCGAACCGAAGGCGAATACCGAACCGCCATGAGGTTGCCGAACGATCTCCTTATCCGGACGTTCGAGCGGATGGGTTACGACATCGATCGGATGGGCGTCGAAGGCGTGATGCAGCAGGCTGTCCGGGCGGTGGATATCTACCGCGGCGTCGCGCGCAATGGCGATGCGCTCGAGAAAGCACGGCAGCTGCTGCCGCATCCGGATCCCGCGCTGCGGCCGGAGGATATGAGTCTCATCGCGCAACTCGTGGCGATCAGCACGGGCGACCCGGATTGGTGCGGATACATCGCGGCCGACCAGGTCATCAGCCTGGCGTGGACAGGGCCGTTTCGCGACTGGTGCTATTACACGGTAGCCGTGGATTCGCAGGACGCAGGGATCTGCGACCGGATGACGCCGGCGGCGATGGAGCCAGCCGTCATTGACGCCAAGGCGCGCGGCATGCGCGGTGAGATTGCCGAACAGTTGGGATTGCAGAACCAATGCACCCGAAGCAAGAACTCCATCGGGCCCCGGTCGCATTACGGACCGCAGGACCCCGTGGACGAGCAGCAGACATTGCGACTGCTTAAGGCCTTGGGAGTCGCCATGCCGTCGGCGCATGACTGGTCGGTCGATTCCGCCGCAGACTATTATCAACAGTATGTGTTTGCTCTCTGGCCGAGCGATACCGCCAATCCGGCGCGCGACCGGGCGCGGGCGGACCTCGCCCGCAGGGTGATGGCGCTGCCCGCGGGGTCACGGTAGTTTTTGCTATTTTCTTCGATGCACTGTCGAGACCTTGACCCGAACTCCGCAGTCCGTCGAACCCGCCGCTTCGCACTATGACGCGGCGCTGCGTGCCTTCAACGCGCATGACCTTGCCATCGCGGCGCAGCGCTGCGATGCCGCGCTCGCCACGGCACCCGATCACGCCGATGCATTGCGCCTGCGGGCGCTGATCCACCTCAGACTGCGGCAATTCGCGGCGGCGGAGGATTGCGCGCGCCGTGCGCTTGCGCTTGCGCCCGATCAGCCCTCATTCCATCACACGCTGGGCTACGTCTGCCGATTGCAGGATCGTCTCGCCGAGGCGGAGATTCACTACGAGGATGCGCTTCGCGTCGACGCGGGACACGTCGACTCGCTGGCGGGACTCGGCGCCCTTCAGGCGCAGCAGGGCCGGCTCGACGAGGCCAAGGAGTGCTATCGCCGTGCCATAGCCATGAGGCCCGATGCAGCCGCGCTGCACTACAACCTCGGCCGCGCGCACGAGGACGCCGGAGAGCCCGCGGACGCCGGGCGTTGCTATCGCCGCGCGCTCGACCTCGATCCCGGGCAGCCGCACGCATGGCTCAATTTCGGCGGCGTAATGGCGCAGCTGGGCGATGCGGCCGGCGCCGTCGATGCGATGCGCCGGGCGATCGCGCTGCGCCCCGATTACGCCGCCGCGCACAACAACCTCGGCACGCTGCTGCAGGGCGGAGGCGAGCTCGACGCTGCGCTGGCCTCGTTTCGCGAGGCCATCCGTCTGCAGCCCGCCTTCGCCGAGGCGCATCGAAATGCGGGCAGCGTGCTGCGCCAGCTGAACCGGCGCGACGAAGCCGCGGCCGCGCTCGGGGAGGCGTTGCGTCTCGAGCCCGACCACGATCGTGCGCGCTTCAGCCTTAGCGTCGTCCGCGGCGAGAACCCGCCGCATCCGCCCGGCGTCGTCGTGCAAACGCTCTTCGACGGCTATGCGGATCGCTTCGACGAGCATCTCGTCGGCGGCCTCGATTACCGCATTCCGGAGCAGCTCGTCGCCGGGATCGCGACACTGCGCAAGGCCGCCGGCACCCGCCTCGACGTGCTGGACCTGGGCTGTGGCACGGGCCTATTCGGCGCCGCGATCGGTCCGCTGGCGCGTACGCTCACCGGCGTCGACCTGTCCCCGCGGATGCTCGACAAGGCGCGCGCGCGCGCGCTCTACGATCGCCTCGAGGCCGCCGACATCGCCGCATTCCTGCGCGACGAGACGGCGGAGCGCTACGACCTTGTCGCGGCCGCCGACGTGTTCATCTACGTAGGCGCGCTCGACGAAGTGTTCGCGCACACCGCGCGCGTGCTCCGCCCGCGCGGGTTGTTCGCGTTCTCGATTGAAGCGCCGCCCGCGGGCGAGGCCGCCGGCTATCAGCTCCAGACGTCGGGCCGGTACACGCACGGCGAGACCTACCTTCGCGAGCTGGCGAATCGATCGGGACTCGCCATTCGCCTGTGGTCCCCGGCAACGATCCGCATGCAGCACGGCACGCCGGTCGCAGGGTGGGTCGCGGTTCTCGGGAAGTAGCGCCACGCCGACGCCCGGGCGCGGTTCACGGCAAACGCCCGCGGGCCGATTCGCGCCGCTAGAATGGCGGCTTGAAGCCGGTCCTCCTCCTCGTCGCCACCGCCACGCGCTGGCTCGGAACCGCGCGCATCCCGCGTCCGCTGGCGGCGGCCGGGTTCGACGTCGTGCTGCTGACACCGAGGGATTCGCTCGCGGAAAGGAGCGCCCATATCCGCAAGATCGGGCATATTCCCGACGAGGCGACGCCCATGCAATGGCTGCAGGCGTTCGCGACGATGGTCAGGGCCACGTCTCCGCGCCTCGTGGTGCCGTGCGACGACATGGCGTTCCGGTTGCTGCAGATGGTGGTCCTGGAACCGCCCGAGGAGCTGCGGCCGGACGTCCAGCTTCAACTGGCGGTTCTGATCAGGGACTCGCTGGGCGATCCTGCCCACTATCGCGCAAGCGTCGAGAAGACCGCGTTGCCGGCGGCCGCTGCGGCGCTGGGAGTGAGGGTGCCCGCGCATGCCGTGATCCGGGATCTCGGAGGGGTGGAGGCATTCGCCGCAACGCACGGCTACCCGCTTGTTCTGAAGCGAGACCATTCGACCGCGGGCGACGGCGTCGAGATCGTCGATCGGGAAGATGAGCTCGCGCCGTCGTTCGCGGTGCTCGCGGGCGGCGGAGGGCAGGCGCGTGCGGCCGCAACCCCCACCCGGTTGCTGGTGCAGGTGCAGATTCCCGGCACGGTCCATTACGAGAACACGCTCGCATGGAGAGGCGCCCGGGTCGGCGGCTTCGCCGTCGAGCGCCTCCAGTACGAGCACGTCAAGGGGCCGGCGACGGTCATTCGCTGCTATCACTCCGCGCAGATTCGCGATTTCTCGTCGAGGCTCGTGCAGGGATTCGGCATGACCGGACTCTTCGCGACCGAGTACATGATCCACCGGGACACTGGAGATGCGTACCTGCTCGAAATCAACCGGCGCCTGACGCCGGGCATGCACGTGGGATCGCGCATCAACGTCGATCTGTGCGCGCTTCTGTACTCGGCCATGCACGGGACTCCCTCGACGACGCGAAGCGATCCCGAGGCAGGCGCTGAATGGGTGAACGTCCACTTTCCGCAGGAGTGGCTGCGCGATCCCGCGAGCCGGTATCTGCGCGACTATCCCGTCGACGTCCCCTGGGAAGATTGCGGGCTCGTCGAGGCGATGCTCGCCATGCGCAACGAATGACCCTTTCAATCGGCCATCGAGCGAGGATGAGGATGACTTTGCGTTTGCTGTGGATTGCCGCGGCCCTGTGGATCGCCGTGAGCTCGCCGTCCTGCGCGGCCGACCCCGGCGCTTATCCGAATCGGCCGATCCATATCATCATCTCGTACCCGGCGGGCACCGCGACCGATACGCTGGCGCGACTGGTGGGCATAAAGCTGGAGGCGGCGCTGGGACAGCCCGTGGTCATCGACATCAAGACGGGGGCCGCGGGCAACATCGGTCTTGCCGCGGCCGCGCGAGCGGCGCCCGACGGCTATACGCTGACGATCGGCGGCGCGGCGATGTGCATCAACGCGAACCTCTACGGCGATCGCGCCGTGGATCCGGTACGCGATTTCACGCCGGTCGCCAAGCTGGCGACGACGCCCGTGATCATCGTCGCCAATCCCGGCGCGCACATAGACACGATTGGCGAGCTGGTCGCGCGGGCGCGTCGGGAGCCGGGCAAGATCGCGTACTCGACTCCCGGCGTCGGCACGCCGACGCATGTCGCGGCCGAGATGCTGTCTCAGGACGCCGATATCTCGCTGCTGCACGTCCCGTACGCCGGCTCGGGGCAACTGATGACCGACGTGCTTTCGGGAGAAGTGCCGCTGTCGTTCGCGTTGCCGGGAGCGACGCAGCAGTTCCTCGCGAGCGGCCAGCTGAAGGCCGTCGCCGTCACCAGCGCTCGCCGCATTGCCGCACTGCCCGAGGTTCCCACGGTGGCCGAAGCGGGCTACCCGGGGTTCGAAGTCACCTCCTGGCACAGCATCCTCGCGCCCGCGGGCACGTCGCCGCAGATCGTCGCCCGCTTGAATCAGGAGCTCGTCCGGATCGTCGAGATGCCGGACGTGCGCGAGCGGATGGCCGCGCTCGGGATGGAACCGGCCGGCAGCACTCCCGAGCAGCTGGGGGCGGAAATTCGCGCCGAGGTTGCACGCTGGGGGCCGGTGCTGAGTCACGCCCACGTCCGAAAGGATTAGCCGGCGTCACGCGACGATTGCGCCGGCAGCCTGGATGTCGCGCCGCGACACGCGGTCGCAGCGACATCCTCGCTTTGCGTGCGGGGCATTGCGGCAATCTGACGCATGGTTTCGCTATCGCCGCGCGCGAAGTTGCCCCCGAGCTTGAGCGCCGTCAATCCTGCATGCATGCAACGCACGGATAATTAGAACGGTCGCGCATGTCGCGCGATGCTCTGGGGACTGCACCGTGAACGTGTTCCCCGGAAGCCGCCACGATGCCAGTCTGGCGCGCAGCGTGTTTCCGTTCGTGTTCGCCGGCAATGCGATGCCGGCACCCCGTTCCGGCAGTCGCCGGCGGCCCCAGCCGAATCCGAAATCGCCCTTCGCAGGGCACGTCAACCGAATCCCTTTCGCGGTCGTCGCGTCATGTGTGCGATCGCGTCGATCGTTTCTTTCATCTCGCGAGGCGCCGCTGCCGAATCGATGGCGCGGTGCTCCCGCCTAACCACCCGGAGGATCGCAATGGCCATCTCCGTCACTCCCAATCAAGTCGTCATACCGGCGCGAGGGGCGCCGCAGACCGCGGCAACGATCAAGCCGCCGCACGTCTCCTGGAAGGCGATCGTGCCCATCGTGGTTGCGCTGGTGATCGCGCTGGTGCCCGCGCCGGAGGGCCTCGCGCCGTACGCCTGGTACTACTTCGCGATCTTCGCCGGCGTGATCGTCGCGCTGATGCTGGAGCCGCTCCCCGGCGGCGCGATCGGTCTCATCGGTGTCACCCTCGTCTGCGTGCTCTCGCCTTACGTATTCTTCTCGCCCGCCGAGCTCGCGAAACCGGGTTTCAAGTCGTTCAACGCGGTGCTGACGTGGGCACTTTCGGGATTTTCCAACGCCACGGTCTGGCTCATCTTCGGTGCGTTCATGTTCGCGCTGGGCTATGACAAAACCGGGCTCGGCCGGCATATCTCGCTGCTGCTCGTCAAGAAGATGGGGCGCCGGACATTGACGCTGGGGTATGCCGTCGCGATTGCCGACACGATTCTTGCGCCGTTCACGCCGTCCAACACGGCGCGCTCGGGCGGAACGATCTACCCGGTGATCCGCAATCTGCCTGCGCTCTACGACTCCAATCCGAACGATCCTTCGTCGCGGCGGATCGGCTCCTACATCATGTGGGTTGCGATCGCGACGACCTGCGTGACGAGCTCGATGTTCCTCACCGGGCTCGCCCCCAACCTGCTCGCGATCGAGCTGGTGAACAAGACCGCCAAGGTGAGCCTCACCTGGACGCAATGGTTCCTCGCGTTCGCGCCGGTCGGCGTGGCGTTGCTGATCCTGATTCCGCTTGTCACCTACTGGATCTATCCGCCGACCGTGAAGGCCGGCGACGAAGTGCCGGCGTGGGCGGGTGAAGAGCTCAGGAAGATGGGCGGTTTCTCGAAGAAGGAGATCACGCTCGCCGCGCTCGTGATTCTGGCGCTTGCCCTCTGGATCTTCGGCGGGGAGACGATCAACGCGACAACGGTTGCGCTCGTCGTCATCTCGCTGATGCTGGTGTTGGGCGTCGTCAGCTGGGACGACATCATCAAGAATGCGCCGGCCTGGAACACGCTGGCGTGGTTCGCGACGCTGGTCGCCCTCGCCGACGGTCTCAACAGGGTCGGCTTCGTCAAGTGGTTCGCCGACCTGGTTGCCGCCCACCTGGCGGGATTCTCGCCGTTCGTCGCGATGATCCTGCTCGTGCTGGTGTTCTACTTCACGCACTACCTGTTCGCCAGCATCACCGCGCACGTCACGGCGCTGCTGCCCGTGATGCTCGCGGTCGGCGCGACGATTCCCGGAATCGACATGGCGCTCTTCGCGCTGCTGCTCTGTCTCACGCTCGGGATCATGGGTATCCTGACGCCGTTCGCGACGGGCCCGAGCCCGGTGTACTACGGGTCCGGCTACCTGCCGTCGAAGGACTATTGGCGGCTCGGGGCGATCTTCGGCGTCCTGTTCATCGTGGCGCTCCTCGTCGTCACGGTGCCCTGGCTCGCGCTGATCGGCTGAGGCATTCTCTCGGTGTGCGCCGCGTACGGCGGCGCGCGCCGGGCTCTGGCAGGCGCACCAAGACGCAACGCAGGGGCGGTCGCGCAGCCGTCCCGGCGGTTGCGCCGCTATGGCTGCGCGCCGCAGGGTAGAATCGCGCCTCGATTCCGCCGCGCCTCCGCCGGCCGGGACGACCGGCGCCCCTCCATGAACCTGCATTCCGTCGCGCACCCTCGATTCGCCTTCGACTTCGGATTCGCGTCCGACGCAGACGCGGCGCTCGCTCCGTTGCGTGAGCGCATCGCTGCCCTCCACCGCGCCGACGAGGCTGCCACGGTGCGCTCGCTCGTCGCCGAGGCGAAATTTGCGCCGGACGTTCTGACGCAAGTGCAGGCGCTGGCGACCAAGCTCGCCACGGCGGTCCGCGCCGAACGCTCGCAGGCGGGTGGCGTCGACGCGCTGATGCTCGAGTTCTCGCTCGACAGCCGTGAGGGCGTCGCGCTGATGTGCGTCGCCGAGGCGCTGCTGCGCATTCCGGATTCGGCGACACGCGATCGCCTCATCCGCGACAAGATCGGCGGCGGCGACTGGCGTGCGCACGTCGGCGTGTCGCCGTCGCTGTTCGTCAACGCCGCCGCGTGGGGACTCCTGGTCACCGGTCGACTGGTCGACACGCGCAATGAGGGTGCGCTCGAGCAGGCCTTCGCGTCGCTGCTGCGCAAGGGTGGGGAGCCGCTGATCCGCAAGGGCGTCGATCTGGCGATGCGCCTGCTCGGCCGGCAGTTCGTCACGGGCCGCACGATCGACGAGGCGCTCGCCAACGCGCGTGAGCGCGAGGCGCGCGGCTACACGTACTCGTTCGACATGCTGGGCGAGGCCGCACTGACCGGCGCCGACGCACAGCGCTACTTCGACGCTTACGAAGCGGGAATCCACGCGATCGGGCGCGCCGCCGCGGGCCGCGGCGTCTTCGCCGGCCCCGGCATCTCGTTGAAGCTCTCCGCGCTGCATCCGCGCTACAGCCGCGCGCAGCGCGAGCGCGTCTTCGCCGAGCTCGGCCCGCGGCTGGCGGCGCTTGCGCGGCTCGGCAAGCGCTACGACATCGGCGTCGCGATCGACGCAGAGGAAGCCGACCGGCTCGACCTTTCGCTCGACATGCTGGCGCGGCTTGCCGCTGATCCCGCGCTCGCGGGATGGGACGGGCTCGGCTTCGTCGTGCAGGCATACCAGAAGCGCGCGCGGCCGACGATCGACTGGATCGTCGCGCTGGCACGACAGCACCGTCGCCGGCTCATGCTGCGGCTCGTGAAGGGCGCGTACTGGGACGCCGAGGTGAAGCGCGCGCAGGTCGACGGCATGCCGGGCTATCCGGTGTTCACGCGCAAGGTGCACACCGACGTCGCCTACCTCGCGTGCGCGAAGGCGATGCTGGCGGCGCCGGATGCGCTGTATTCGCAGTTCGCGAGCCACAACGCGTTCACCATCGCCGCGGTCCATACGCTGGCCGGCGCGGCGCAATACGAATTCCAGTGCCTGCACGGCATGGGCGAGAGCATCTACGACCAGGTGATCGGCCCCGGCAAGATGGGCGCCGCATGCCGGATCTATGCGCCGGTCGGCTCGCACGAGACGCTGCTCGCCTACCTCGTGCGCCGGCTGCTCGAGAACGGCGCCAACTCGTCGTTCGTCAACCGCATCGTCGATCCGGCCGTCAGCATCGCGTCGCTGGTCGAGGATCCGATCGTCGCCGCAGAGCGGACTGGCGGCGCGCCGCACGCGAACCTTCCGATGCCCGTCGCGCTTCTGCCCGGACGCCGCAACTCCGAGGGCGTCGATCTCGCCGACGATGCGGTGCTGAACATGCTCGCTGCGGAGCTTGACGCCGCCTCTGCGGCCGTCGAGGTCGGCGCGCTGCTCGCCGTGGCCGACGGATCCGTGCGAGACGGCGCGGCCAAGGTCGACATCGCCAATCCCGCCGATCGGGGCGACACGGTCGGGCGGGTCACGATGACCTCGATCGCCCAGGTCCCGGGTGCGATCGCGGCCGCGATCGAAGCGGGCGCGCAATGGTCGCGCACGCCGGCCGCCGAGCGCGCGGCATGCCTCGAGCGCGTCGCCGATCTGCTCGAGGCGGAGCGCGCACGATTCATGGCGCTCGCGGTGCGCGAGGCGGGCAAGACGCTGGGGAACGGGGTGGGCGAAGTGCGTGAGGCGGTCGATTTCCTCCGCTACTACGCGAGCGAGGCACGCGCGATGTCCGGCACATCGCCGGTCGGGCCGATGGTCGCCATCTCGCCATGGAATTTTCCGCTCGCGATCTTCGTTGGGCAGGTGAGCGCGGCGCTCGCCGCCGGCAATCCGGTGCTCGCGAAGCCCGCCGAGCAGACGCCCCTGATCGCGCACGAGGCGGTGCGGCTCTTCCATCGCGCCGGCGTCCCGGCCGCGGCGCTGCAGCTTCTGCCGGGGCCGGGCGAAACGATCGGAGCGGCGCTCGTCGGCGATCCGCGCATTGCCGGCGTGCTCTTCACCGGCTCCACCGACGTCGCACGCATCATCAATCGGCAATTCGCGAGCCGCACCGACGACCCCGTGCTGATCGCCGAGACCGGCGGGCAGAACGCGATGATCGTCGACAGCTCGGCGTTGCCCGAGCAGGTGGTGACCGATGCGATCGTGTCGGCGTTCGACAGCGCAGGGCAGCGCTGCTCGGCGCTGCGCGTGCTGTGCCTCCAGGACGACGTCGCGGATCACATGATCGCGATGCTGAAGGGCGCGATGCGCGAGCTTGCGATCGGCGATCCGCGGCATCTTTCGACCGACGTCGGCCCGGTGATCGACGCAGAGGCGCGGGCGGCGCTCCTCGCGCATGTCGCGCGGATGCGCGAGCGCGGATGGCCGGTGTTCGAGCTGCCGCTGGCCGATGGGTGCGCGCGCGGAACGTTCGTCGCGCCGACGCTGATCGAGCTTCCGGGCGTCGCCGCCCTCGCCCTGCTCACGCGCGAGGTCTTCGGCCCCGTGTTGCACGTCGTCCGCTTTCGCCGCGACGAGCTCACCGCGCTCGTCGATGCGATCAACGCGCTGGGATACGGCCTCACGCACGGCATCCACACGCGGATCGACGAGACGGCCGCCGGGATCCTCGCCCGGATCCGTGCAGGCAACGTCTACGTCAACCGCAACATCGTCGGCGCCGTCGTCGGCGTGCAGCCTTTCGGAGGCCACGGTCTCTCGGGGACGGGGCCCAAGGCCGGCGGGCCGCTGTATCTGCGCCGGCTCGTGCGGCAGGCGTCGTCGCCACTGCCGGCCGCTCGCATCGCGCTGCCGGGCCCCACGGGCGAAACGAATTCGCTGGAGCTCGCTCCTCGCGGCGTTGTCGCGTGCATCGCCGACGACGTGAGCGTGCTGGTCGCGCAGGCGCGCGCGGCCCGCGCCGCGGGCAACACGCCGCTGTTGCTGCGAACGCCGGCCTCACTCGCCGCGCGCGACCGCCTCGGCGACGCCGGGGTCCTGTTCGTCAACACGCTCGATCCCTCTGCGCTCGACGCGGTGCTGCTCGACACGACGCCCGAGCGGGCGCTTCGCGTGCGCGCGGAGCTCGCCGCGGCGCCCGGCCCGATCGTTCCGGTCATCGCGCCGGGGCAGGACGGCGGCTACGATCTCGCGCGCCTTGTCGTCGAGCGGACGGTGACGGTCAACACCGCGGCTGCCGGCGGCAACGCGGCACTGCTGTCGCTTTCCGAGGACGCCTAGCGCGCGAGCGCGCCGTCCGGCCTCGCGCGGCTTGCAACTCCGATGCGCTATTTCGACGCCGCGACGATTCGCGAGCTCCTGCCGTGGCCGCGGATGGAAGCGGCGCTCGAGACCATGCTGCGCGATGACGTAGCCGCGCCGCTGCGTACGAACCACGCGATCGACGTGCCGGGCGAGGCCGCGGCGTCGCTGCTGCTGATGCCGGCGTGGCGAGTGGGCCACCGCATCGGCGTGAAGCTCGTCACCGTGTTTCCGGGAAACCGGGCTCGCGGCGAACGCGCGGTGAACGCGATCTACGCGCTGTTCGACGCGCGCGACGGCGCACCCGTCGCGCTCTTCGACGGCGAGGAGCTCACGGCGCGCCGGACCGCCGGCGCGTCCGCGCTCGCCGCGCGGTACCTCGCGCGCGCCGACAGCGCGCATCTGGTGATTGCCGGCGCGGGGCGGGTGGCGCATGCGCTCGCGGAAGCGTACTGCGCGTTGCGCGGAATCACGCGGATCAGCCTGTGGAGCCGGACGCCGGCGCACGCGGAGGCCGCGGCCGCCGACATGGCGCGTGCCGGATTGCCCGTGGTCGCCGTGCGCGACCTCGAAGCCGCGGTGCGCAGCGCGGACGCCGTCTCGTGCGCGACGCTCGCCATTGCGCCGCTGGTCCGGGGCGACTGGCTGCGCGCGGGCGTGCATCTCGATCTCGTCGGCGCATTCGTCAAGTCGATGCGCGAGACCGACGCCGCGGCGATGGCGCGGGCCGATCTCATCGTCGTCGACGCGCGCGAAGGCGCGCTGGCCGAAGGTGGCGACCTTGTGCAGGCGATCGCCGAAGGCGCGATCGGCGCGGCTGACGTCGCGGCCTCGCTCGCCGATCTCGTATGCGGCCGCCACCCCGGACGCACGCGTGCGGACGAGATCACCGTGTTCAAGTCGGTCGGATTCGCGCTCGAGGATCTCGCCGCGGCCGAGGCCGTGCTCGACGCCGGCGGCGGCGCCCCGCGCTGAGCCGAGCCGCGCGGACGGTCGATCGGCGGTCAGCCCGATGCGTTGCGCGGCGAAACGCAGCGCGATTCGTATTCGTCGATCAGCGCGAGCAGCTCGTCGAACCGGCGCCCCGCGGGCGTGTCGGGCTCGATCGACATGAGCTCGTCGAGCTCGTCGAGCGCCGCATAGTACGCGTCTTCGGTTTCGAGGTGCGACGGATCGAGCAGATGCGGCATGAGGCCTCCCGGCGGCGGTTCGAGGGAGGACGGCGCGCCGCTCGCGACGGGGGCGTCGGCGCTCGCACCCGACGCAGGAATTTCGGGCGCGGGAGCTCAGAGCGGGCGATCAAATGCGCGTCGTCCTCGGAAGGCATCATCGTCACCGCGCGGCGCTCGCGCCATTGCACGAATGGATTAGGCCGTTCAGTGGGACGCCAGCGTCCCAATCCGGCGAACGAAGCTACAGCGCGAATCCGGCGGGAAGCAGGCGGTGCGTCTCGGGGTGCCGCTTCATGTACGTGCGGACGTATCCGCACCACGGCTCGACCCTGAGGCTGTTCGCTTCGGCGTAGGCGAACGCGCTTCTCACGATCGCGGCCGCGATCCCGCGCCCTTCGAGCGCGGCGGGGACTGCGGTGTGGTGGATCCGCATCACGCCGTCGACAAGGTGGTACTCGGCGCGGCAGAGCTTGCCGTCGACAATCGCCTCGAAGCGCGACGCGGTGACGTTGTGGCGAACCTCGATGTCCGCGCGGCCTTCGCCCATCCGATCATTGTAGTCGCACGTACGATCCGGGCGCATCGCCTAGCAGCGGCGCTCCGGCGGCACCCATCGGCGGCGGCGCCACGGAGGCGCCGGAATTCGCGTCGAGCCATCCCGACCACGCCTGCCACCACGATCCCTCGTGCAGCGGCGCCTGCGCGGCCCAGACGTCGGGGTCGAGATAGTGACCGTCCTGCGGCCGCCTCATCACCCGATAGTGACGGTTTTCCTTGCCCGGCGGCGAGGCGATGCCCGCGTTGTGGCCGCCACTCGTCAGCAGAAAGGTCACGTCGGTGTCCGTGAGCAGGTGGAGCTTGTAGACCGAACGCCAGGGCGCGACGTGATCCTGCTCCGTGCCGACCGCGAATACCGGAGCATGGAGGTCCGTCAGGGCGACAGGCTTGCCCCCCACCTGGAAGCGCCCTTCGGCGAGGTCGTTGTCGAGGAACAGGTGGCGCAGGTACTCCGAGTGCATCCGGTACGGCATCCGCGTCGCGTCGGCGTTCCACGCCATCAGATCGCTCATCGGCGCGCGCTCGCCCATCAGGTAGTCGTGCACCATGCGCGACCAGACGAGGTCGTTCGAGCGCAGGATCTGGAAGGCGCCCGCCATCTGCTTGGTGTCGAGGAAGCCTTGTTCCCACATCATGTCCTCGAGGAACGACAGCTGGCTCTCGTTGATGAAGAGCGTGAGCTCGCCGGCCTCCTTGAAATCGGATTGCGCGGCGAAGAACGAGATCGTGCGCAGGCGCGGGTCGCCGTCGCGCGCCATTGCCGCCGCCGCGATCGCGAGCAGCGTGCCGCCGAGGCAGTAGCCGACGGCATGCACGGGCCGCCGCGGCACGATCACGCCAACCGCATCGAGCGCCGCCATCACGCCCTGCGCTCGATAGTCCTCCATCGAAAGGTCGCGGTCCTCGGGACCCGGGTTCTTCCACGAGATCATGAACACGGTGTAGCCACGGCTCACGAGATAGCGGACCAGCGAGTTCGGCGGAGAGAGATCGAGGATGTAGTACTTCATGATCCACGCAGGAATGATCAGCACGGGCTCCGGTCGTACGGTGCTTGTGGCGGGCGCGTACTGGATCAACTCGATCAGCCGATTGCGAAAGACGACCTTGCCCGGCGTGATCGCGACAGTGCGCCCCGGTTCGAAGGCTTCCGCTCCGACCGGCGGCCGGCCGCCGATCGCGCGCTCGGCGTCCTCGACGAAATTCTGCATCCCGCGCACGAGATTCATCCCGCCCTCCCGGCGCGTGCGTTCCAGCACCTCCGGGTTGGAGAAGAGCGAATTCGATGGCGAGAACACGTCGAGAAACTGCCGGGTCGCGAACGCAACCATGTTCTCGTGCCCCTTCGTGACGCCGCGCACGCCGGTCATCGCGTTGTGCCACCACTGCTGGTTCAGCAGGAACGCCTGGTAGATGAAATCGTACGGCGGGCTCTGCCACGCGGGACCGGTGAAGCGACGGTCCTGCGGCAGCGGCACGATGCAGGGCTCGACGGAATCGCGCTGGATCGCACGTCGGCTCGCGTGGTTGAGGAGCCGCATCCACTTCTTCGCCGCCTTTTCCGCGAGCTGCGCCTGCTTGCCCGGCGCGAACGCGATGTGCGCGGCCCAATCCATGTAGGCGCCCATCAGGGCCATCGGCGAGAGTCCTGCGGTGAAACGCGCTGTCGTCGCGTGCACCGAGCGGTCGATGATCTCGGCCAACGCGGTCGACGCATACGAATCGCGCACGAACGACGGCTCGGGCGGCGCCGGCGGCGTCGGCGACGGTCGCCGCCGCGGCAACGCAATCACCTGCGCGACGTGCTTCGCGGCACCCGCACGGCGGCGTGCGCCTTTCGCGCTGGCGCGCGCAGCGGCGATCGGGGATCCGGATTGGCGGGGCGTGGTCATGGCATCTCCTTCGAGGGAGAATCGCGGGGAATCGCGTCGGATTTCATTGTGACTCCGCTGCGTTCGGCTGCCTTGACGAGCGTCAGTCCTGATCGCATTTTCGGCGCGCTGCAGCGATAGCCCTGAGACAGGTTGTCGCAGGGTGAAGCTTCCCGCGAGCGCGGGTTGGCGCCTAGGCGGATGCTGTCGGGTGGAACACGTACGAATCGAGCGACAGCGCGCCGCCTTCGAGGCCGTGCACGATGCGCTCGACGCGCGAGTCCGGGTCGGCGGCGCCCCACGCGACGTGCAGCGGAAGGAAATGCTCCTCGGTCGGATGCGCGCGCGTCGCGCCGGGCGCGTCGCTGCGGTAGGCGACGAGCGAGGTCGTGTCGTGCGCCTCGAGCCGGCCGTGGAGCCAATCCGCGAATTCCTGCACGTAGGCGAGACTTTCCGGATGCCGCCGATTCGTCATCCAGTCGTGCAGGTTGTGCGTCGCGTGTCCCGAGCCGATGACGAGCACGCCGTCGCGTGTGAGCGGCGCCAGCAGGCGTCCCAGCGCGACGTGATCGGCCGGCGTGCGTCCCGGCTGCACCGAGAGCTCCACGACCGGAACGTCGGCGCGCGGGTACATCCACTTGAGCGGCACCCAGGCGCCGTGATCGAGGCCGCGGCGGCGATCGACCGCGGCTTCGGCGCCGGCCTCGTCCAACATGTCGGCGATGTGCTGCGCAAGGTCGGGCGCGCCGGGCGCAGGGTACTGGATCCGGTAGAGCGCGGCGGGAAAGCCGCCGAAGTCATGAATGGTTTCCGGAAGCGCGGCGCCGGTCACGCTGGGCATCTCGGTTTCCCAATGCGCCGACACCATCAGCACGGCGCGCGGACGCGGTAGCGCTCGGCCGAGCGCTTCCCATGCTTCGCCTGCGATGCCGGGCTCGATCGCCTGCATCGGCGAGCCATGCGAAAGGAAGACCGTGGGAAACGTCGTCATGCGTCGGGAGACAGAGGCACCTCTTACGGGATCTGGATCTTGCCGCCGCCGAGCGGGCCGCCCGGAGGCAGCGCGCCGCCCTGCGGAATCACGATCGACGACGAGGCCTGCCGACGCATTTCGGTGAGCTCGTGCATCGCGCGCTCGATGCCGGCCTTCGCCGCCGCGCCGTACCCGGCGACCGCTTCGGCGAGGCTCGCGGCATCGATGTCGAAGCTGATCGGCAGCGGGCCCATGTTGGTGAGGAGCTGCGCCTCGCCGCTGTAGACGGTCGGGCGTCTCGGGTCGGCGGCGCCGTCGCGCGTCACCGGCAAGAGCACGCGCAGCGTGCCGACCTTGCGGTCCGTGTAGATCTCCTCGCGGTACAGCGACGCGTCGTCGAGCGATGCATCGGTGGCGCGTCCTGCGGCGTCAGCGGCCATGATTTCCCCTTCGAAGGCGAGCTCAATCCGCAATTCTAATCGGCGGCGCCGGTTACGGCCAACGGTCCGGCCACGCAGGGGCGGACGTCGCGTCGCTCACGCCCCGCAGGATGCCGCTGACCCCCCTCAGTGCCGGCGCGGCCAAGGGGCTCGTCGCGGCGCTCGCGCCGGAATTTCTCGCCGCCGCCGGCGCGGCCAGCGATGGGCAATTCGGCGCGGTCGGCGCGATCCGCGAGCAGATCGCGTCCGGCGCGCCGTGCGACGCGATCATCCTCACTGCGGCGCTGCTGGAGTCGCTCGAGCGCGACGGCGACATCGTCGCGGGCAGCATCGCGCCGATCGGACGCGTGGAAACCGGCGTCGCGGCGCGCGCGGGCGAGGCGTTCCCCGACATTCACGACCGCGATGCCTTGCGCCCAACCCTCTTTGCCGCGCCGGCCGTGTTCGTTCCCGACGTGACGCGCTCGACCCCATGCCACCCGTTCGCACTTGCGGACATAGTGTGAACAGGCCCTACGACGGGTCGCCGCGGTGGCGACCCGCGCCGCGTCGTCCTTGGAGGAATGCCGTCCCGATCATGGCGGCTCGGGTCGTGAGCGTGCGGAGCCGCCACTGCCGTCCCGGTCCGGGCGCACCGTCGGATTCACGTTCGTGACGAGCGGGACCGCGAGGCGCACCAGGCGGCGATCCGCCATCTCGCGCTGCGAAGGCGACAGCGCCGCGTAGAGCTGCTTGCCGGCGTCGCCGATGTCCTCGATGGCGGTCAGACGATCGCGCGCCTTGTCGGTGACGAAGTCGAATTGCTCGGCGGCAGTGCCCTTGGGGAAGCGCAGCTTGTCGCGATCACGTGCGACGTCGCCGGCAAGCTTCAGCACGCGATCGGCGAAAATCGTCCAGAGCCGCCGCTGCGACGCGCTGATGCGCAGATCTTCCTCGATCTCGCCAAGCTGAATCTGGACCTGGTCGGCAAGGGTTGCCGGGACCGGCTCCGGCGCGAGCGGGCGCTGCGGGGGGAGCGCGCTCTTGCCCCCGGTACCGGACCCGCCAGGGCGGGTGCCGCCGCCTCCACCCGGGTACTGCGCGGCGGCGCCGGTCGCCGCCATTGCAAGCAACAGCGCCGCAAACACACATGCAATCCTGTTCAAATTTCACCTCGGCATGAGAACGAAAATTCCCCGCGCGCCCGGAACGTGAGCGGCGTCAAGGTCGCGGATGGAATAATGCCGCAGAATGAGGCCATTACCCACTCCCGCGAGGACACCATGACCTATCGGTCCATCTTTGTCCACGCCGACGACAGCGACGCCTGCGAGCGCCGGCTTGCTGCGGCGGCCCGCATCGCGCGCGCCTATCCCGCGCAGCTCAAGGCGGCCTATCTCGTACCGACGTCGCAGATGACACTAATCGCGTCCGCGGTGCTGCGCGGCGACGCCAAGGATCGCTGGCTTCGCCAGACCGCCGAGGCCCACGATGCGGTAAGGGCACGGTTTCAGGCCATCGCAGCCGAGGCCGGCGTGACCGACGCGGTGTGGGTGGCGCCGCGCGTCGATCCGATCGGCGCCGCGGTGCTGCACGCGCGCTATTCCGATCTCGCGATCATCGGCCAGCCGCCGCGCGACGAGGTGAACGCCGCGTTCTCCGCCGAGCTCGCCCACGCGGTCGTGACGTCGAGCGGACGCCCTGTGCTGTTCGTGCCGTACATCGGCAGCCAGAAGACGCTCGGCGAGCGCGTGCTGATCGCATGGAAGGACTCGCGCGAATCGGCGCGCGCCGTGTCGGATGCGCTGCCGTTTCTCAAGGATGCGAAGAAGGTGCATGCGCTCGCGATCATGCAGGACGACGACGCCGACGCGAGCGAATTACGCGCCGACCGGGAAGTCGCGGCATTTCTCAAGCGACACGACGTCGAGGCTACCGTGCGCCGCGTCGTCGCGCCCGACATCGAGGCCGGCGAGCTGCTGCTTTCGCAGGCCGCGGACCTGAGCGTGGATCTCATCGTGATGGGCGGATACAGCCGCCCTCGTCTGACGCAGCTTGTGTGGGGAGGTGTGACGAGCGTGATGCTGACGTCGATGACCGTGCCAGTGCTGATGTCGCATTGACGTAACCGGTCGCCGCGCGCACGCTGTTGTGACGCGCATTCGGGCGCTCGGGGTCAACCTCTGCGGCCTCCCGGACGTTACCGATATGCGAAGGTGGGTGCCTTCACATGTCGCGCTGGCGCCTGACCCGCGACAGGTTGCTCGAATTTGTAACAAAGCGTTGCGGAGAACGTCCGTCGGTCGAAATCAGACGTACTTGGGTGGCGCGGAGCACAGACCAAATGACGGAATGCGCAGACTATTTCGGAACGCCGCGCGTAGCGCTTCGCGCTTGCGCCCGTTTCCAAGGGCATCGAACTTGGCCTGTACTGTCGGGGTCATAGAAGCACAGGCACACTGCATGTGAGGGCATTATGAACAAACGATTGCTTACGATCTTGGTAGCGGTTTTCGCGGCTTTCCTCGCGAGCGGCTCCGCGTTCGCTCAACGCGGCGGCGGTCACGGCGGCGGTGGCGGATCCATGGGCGGTGGTGCGCACGCTGGCGGGTCCGGCGGCTGGCATGGTGGCAGCGGCGGCACGTGGCATGGTGGCAGCAGCGGCACGTGGCACGGCGGCAGCGGCTGGCACGGCGGCAGCGGCTGGCACGGCGGATATAACGGCTGGCACGGCGGCTATTACGGCGGACGCTACTACAGCGGCTGGGGCTGGTATGGCGCGGGACTTGCGAGCGGCCTCTTTCTTGGCGCGTGGCCGTACTACGGCTATCCGTACTACTACGGGGCCTACGGCTATCCGTACTATGGGGCCTACGGCTATCCGTATTACGGTCCGCTTACGCTATCCGGGGTACGCGCAGGCGGACACCAACACCTATGTGGAGCAGGCGCCGCAGGCGCCGGTGAACAATTACTGGTATTACTGCACCGATCCGGCAGGGTATTTCCCGTACGTGCAGAATTGCAGCCGCGCGTGGCTGCAGGTCGTTCCACAGAACGTGCCGAGCCCGGGTGCGCCGAATTCCCAGCAGCAGTGATATTTCCGCGACCCGAGACGAGATAGGCCAATGAAAAGCAGATTCCTGATCGCTCCGCTTGCCGTGGCTTTGCTGCTAGCGGGATGCGTGACCGTGCCCACGGGTCCCGCGGTGACCGTATTGCCGGGCACCTACAAGAGCTTCGACCAGTTCCAGGCGGACGACGGCACTTGCCGCCAATTCGCCAGCGCGACGATCGGCGGGCCCGCCGCGGGTCAACCTGCGCAGGACGCTGCGGCGGCCAACGCGATCGGCGGCGCGGCACTGGGCGCGGCAGCTGGCGCGATCATCGGCTCGGTCTCGGGCCAGGCCGGCGCCGGAGCCGCGATCGGCGCGGGCACCGGATTGCTGTTCGGCAGCGCGGCGGGCAGCAACGTCGCCGGTGCGTCGTCGTACGAAATGCAGCATCGCTACGACTCCGCGTACATGCAATGCATGTATGCGCACGGACACCAGATTCCGGGCCGCGTCGCGTATTCGAGCGGGCCGCCGGGTTACGCGCCGCGCTATCCGGCCCAGAATTATCCGCCGCCGAATTATCCGGCGCCGTCCTCGGGCGGTTATCCGCCGCCGTCGTCGTCGGGAAGCTATCCGCCTCCGGACTACCCGGCGCCGCCGGGCGCGACAGGCAACCGCTGATCAGCTGATCGTCGCGGGATCGCAGCCGCATGGGGTGTGGTTGCGATCTGCCGGTCGCCTCGCGTCTCACGCCGACGTCACACCGGCCCGCACGGTTGCGCGTGCGTCACGGTCGCTGGACACGGCCTTTTCGCAACGACCGCGTCGCGGCAGGCGTACGCGGCGCCTTTGCGAACGCGAGATCCACACGCTTCGCGTCCGCCGCGATCTCGTCCTTCACCCATTCCAGAAAGAGCGCCACCTTCGGCGAGGCCGCCGCACGCGTCGGATAGACGAGAAAGTACTTGCGCGGACTGCGGTACACGACGTCGAAAAGGCGAATGAGGATTCCGTTGTGGAGATCGTTTCCGATCAGTGAGCTTCGCGCGAGCGCGATGCCCTGGCCCTCGGCCGCGGCCTGCAGCATCAGCGCCGAATCGTTGAACGCGGGACCGCGCGTGGGCTCCGGCCAGTCGAGGCCGGCGGTGCCGAACCATGCCTTCCACATGTCGTCGTCGGCGCGCAGCAGCGTGTGATCGGCGAGATCGGCCGGCGCGCGCGGCAGCCGGCCTTTTGCATAGCGCGGGCTGCATACGGGGAAATAGACGTCGTCCAGCACATGCTGGGACACGAGTCCGGGCCAGTCGCCGAATCCCCAGCGGATCGCGACGTCGACGTTGTCGTGCTGGAAATCCGCGAGGCCGAGGCTCGCGCTGACGTCGAGGTCGATGTCCGGATGGCGCGCGATGAAATTTCCGATCCGCGGCAGCAGCCAGCGCGCCGCGAACGACGGCAGCACGCTGACGCCGAGATGGCGCGGGTTCGTGCGCTCCGAGGCTTCGCGCACGGCGTCGGCGATCTCGGCGAGCGCGCCGCGCACCCGCGTTGCAAAACGCGCGCCGGCGTCGGTCAGCCGGATGCCGCGGCCGGCGCGCTCGACGAGACTCACGCCAAGATCGGCCTCGAGTCCCTTGATCTGGTGACTGATCGCGCCGTGGGTGAGATTGAGCGCCTCGGCGGCGCGGCTCAGGCTCTGTGCGCGCGCCGTGGCTTCGAAGGCGCGCAGTGCCTGCATCGGCGGAATGTGGGCGGCCATCGAGGTCTCCGTATGTGAATACGGTTCATATATTGGCGCAATGCAAATCGATTGTCACGTATCTCGGGCGTCCATAGACTTCTGCCATGGACGACGCCGTCCGGAACCGGAGGTTGACATGAGAAATCTGCTCGCATTGGACGCCAGCGAATTCGCCTCGCCCGAGGCCGCAGGACCGAACTTCAGGGGGCACGCGCGCCGACTGGCGACGGCACCGCGCCAAGCCACGCCGCCGCATTTCCGGCGCCGTGGTTCGGGTGCCGCGGCGAGCGAGATGGCGACGATGATCGTCATCCTCGTCGCGTGGGCCGTGATCGCAGGATATCTGTTCGGCCATGCGGCCGAAGGCTTGCTCGCGGCGGCACCCGCGGTCAGCGTGGCTTCGCAGGTCTCGCCGCAAACCACCGCGGCGCTCGCGTGAGCGCACGAGTGCTGCGGGGCGGCTAGGGGGCCTCTGCATGAGTATTCGCGGTTGCGACGGAGGCGTTTCGGGATGGGATGCCTCAGTTGCCAAATGAGGCGAGCCGCAGCGAATGGCCGGCCCCCTTCGCAAGGCTCGCGGAACGAACGTTCCAGTGAAGGCTAACGTGAGCAGCGCGAACGTTAAGCCGCGAAGCGGCGGCCGGAACTACAAAGCAGACCGCCCGAAATGCCCCGTCCCTTCGGGCTGCTGCCCGATGCGGCGTCTGCTGCGCCGCGCTCCTCGGCATCGTAGGCCAGGCTACGACCTTCGTCGCGCGTCTTGCATCCATCCGCATCGGGCGGAAGCAGCGCAATCGTGAATACTCATGCAGAGGCTCCCTATGCGTTGGCGAGCCGCTCGCCGTGCTCGCGTGTCGCGTGGAAGCCGACCTTCGTCCAGCGTTCCATGGTGACCTGCAGGTTGTACTTGTTGGTCGCGAGGAATACCAGATTGCCGTCGACGTCCGTCGCGAGCGCTGCGGCCTGCTCGCGCTCGAATTCGCGACGCGTCGCCTCGTCGGGAAAGGTCAGCCAGCGCGCCGTGGAGATGTTGGCCGTGTCGTAGAGCGCATCGACGCCGTATTCGCTCGCGAGGCGGTGCGCGACGATCTCGAACTGCAGCGGACCGACGGCGCCCAGAAGCAGCACATTGCCCGTCGCCGGCGCGAACACCTGGATCGCACCTTCCTCGCCCAGCTCCTGCAGGCCCTTGGCGAGCTGCTTCGACTTCAGCGGGTCGCGCGGGCGCGCGACGCGGAAGAGCTCTGGCGCGAAATACGGAATGCCGCGGTACGAAAGCGCCTCGCCCTCGGTGAGCGCGTCGCCGATCTGCAGCTGCCCGTGATTGTGGATCCCCAGGATGTCGCCGGCGACGGCGTCCTGGCTCGCGACGCGCTCGTTGGCCATGAACGTCAGCGCGCTTCCGATCTTCATCTCGCGCCCGGTGCGAAGGTGCCGCACCTTGATCCCCGGCGTGTAGCGTCCCGAGCACACGCGAAAGAAGGCGACGCGGTCGCGATGCCGCGGATCCATGTTCGCCTGGATCTTGAAAACGAACCCCGTGAACGCCGGCTCGGCGGGCGCAACCGTGCGCGCGCCGCCGTCACGCGGCTGCGGCGGAGGCGCCCATTCGACCAACGCCTCCAGGATTTCCTGAACGCCGAAGTTGTTGATCGCGGAGCCGAAGAACACCGGCGTCTGCCGGCCCGCGAGAAATTCGCCGAGGTCGAGCGGCGGGCTCGCGCTGCGCAGCAGCTCGACGTCATGGCGCAGCGCCGCGGTCTCGCCGGGATAGAGCGTATCGAGCCGCGGATTGTCGAGGCCCTCGATCTCCTCGGTGTCGCCGCCGATGCGCTCGCCGCCGGGCGTGAAGCGCAGCAGGCGGTCGTGGCGAAGGTCGAACACGCCGCGGAACGCCTTGCCCATTCCGACCGGCCAGCTGACCGGCGCGCAGTCGATCGCGAGAACGGATTCGATCTCCTCGAGCAGCGCGAGCGGCTCGCGCACCTCGCGGTCGAGCTTGTTGACGAACGTGATGATCGGCGTCGCGCGGAGCCGGCAGACCTCGAGCAGCTTGATCGTGCGCGCCTCCACACCCTTGGCCGCGTCGATCACCATCACCGCCGCGTCGACCGCGGTCAGCACGCGGTAGGTGTCCTCGGAGAAGTCCTCGTGCCCCGGCGTGTCGAGCAGGTTGATCGTGTGGCCGGCGTACTCGAACTGCATCACGGAGCTCGTCACCGAGATGCCGCGCTGCTTCTCGACCTCCATCCAGTCCGACGTCGCGTGGCGCGCGCTCTTGCGCGCCTTGACCGTGCCGGCGAGCAGGATCGCGCCGCCGTAGAGCAGCAGCTTCTCCGTCAGCGTCGTCTTGCCCGCGTCCGGGTGCGAGATGATCGCGAACGTGCGCCGGCGTGCGACGTCGCGCACGAGATCGGGGGGAAAGGCGGTGTCGTTCATGAGCGTGGCGGAAGGAGCGCGCTAGGGAGCCTCTACACAAGTATTCACGATTGCGCTGCTTCCGCCCGATGCGGATGGATGCAAGACGCGCGACGAAGGTCGTAGCCTAGCCTACGATGCCGAGGAGCCTCATTGGCCAACTGAGGCCGCAGACGCCGCATCGGGCAGCAGCCCGAAGGGACGGGGTGTTACGGGCGGTCTGCTTTGTCGCGAGGCTCGCCAAGGGGGCCGGCCATTGGCTTCGCCTCGCTTCGCGCATCCCATCCCGAAACGCCTCCGTCGCAACCGCGAATACTTGTGCAGAGGCTCCCGGGCCGTCCTTCGGGAAAACAAAAGCCGCCGGCCGGAAAGGGCAGGCGGCGAGATTCGCTTGGATTATAGCAGGCGGCGCGAACGCGCCTTCCAGGCGTCCCGAGCGAAACGCCCGCCGGAGCGCGATAATCGCGCAAGTCCCGGCGCGATGTCGTCGCGGAACCGCAAGCATCATTTTCAGGGAGCCGCCTTTGCCTTCGCAAACCTCGCTGCCTCAGGTCATGGCGCCGGTGCTGACGCCCTTCGCCAATGACCTCTCGGCCGACGCCGCGCGCTTCGTGCGCCTTTGCCGCTGGCTCATCGGATCCGGCGTCGGGCTTGCCGTGTTCGGCACGACGTCGGAAGCGAATTCGCTCGCGACCGCGGAGAAGCTCGAGCTCCTCGACGCGCTCGTCGCCGCAGGCGTACCCGCGGAGCGCATCGTGCCGGGCACGGGCTGCTGCGCCTTTCCCGATACCGTCGCGCTGACCCGGGCGGCGATCGAGCACGGGTGCGCCGGCGTGCTGATGCTGCCGCCGTTCTATTACAAGAACGTCAGCGACGACGGGCTGTTCGCGAGCTACGCGGAAGTGATCGAGCGCGTCGGCGACGCGCGCCTGCGCATCTACCTCTACCACATCCCGCCGGTCGCGCAGGTCCCGCTCGGCGTGTCGCTGATCGAGCGGCTGCTGCAGCGCTACCCGACGACGATCGCCGGCATCAAGGACAGCGGTGGCGACTTCGCCTTCACCCGACAGCTCATCGAGGCGTTCGCGCCGCGCGGCTTCGCGGTCTACGCAGGCAGCGAGACCTTCCTGCTGCCGACGCTCGTCGCGGGAGGCGCCGGATGCATTTCCGCGACGGCCAACGTCAACCCCGGCGCGATGCTGCGCCTCGCGCGCGACTGGCGCGCGCCCGACGCCGCCGCGCAGCAGGCGGCGCTCGACGCGGTGCGGCAGGCGTTCCAGAAATTTCCGCTCGTCCCGGCGCTCAAGGCCGCCATCGCCCAGGCAAGCGGTGACGATGGATGGCGCGCGACGCGCCCGCCGCTGGTGCCGCTCGACGAGGGCGCGCGCGCGGCGCTGCAAGCCGCGCTGCCCAGGGATTTCGCGCCGCCGTCGATCTGACGCGGACGCGGCCACGCGCGGCGGCCGCCGCGATCTCGTCAGAAGCGCGACGCGATCAGCGCGCCGACGATCCCGCCGATCGCCGCGGCGCCGATCGCCACGAGATCGCTCGTGCCTTCGCTGTCGCGCAGGCGGGTCACGTTGAAGATCGCGTCGATCTGCGCATCGGACAGCGTCGTGCTCATACCGGCGGCATCGTCCGGTGCAATCTGCGCCGCGCCGGCGGCAAGATCGTGCAGCGCATTGGCAACGCCGTCCGGGTCGATCAGCGCCACCGCGGCGCCGCAATGCGGACACGCGTTGTCGGCGGCGAGGTCGATCGGCGCGCCGCACTGCGAGCAGGCGATCTGCTTGACGGTGGCCTTGAGCCGTGCGAGCTCGGCGGGCGAGGGCGCGCGGATGAAGTTCTTCTCGCGCAGGAACTGGTTGAAGGTGATCAGCTGGCCCCGGTCGAGCGGACAGCGCCAGAAAGTGAAGCGCGTCGTGCGCTGGAGGTCGTGCGTGAACGCGAGCGCGCTCTGGCATCGCGGGCAGCTGAAATTCGAGGCGAGCGGCGTCCGCGCCGTGGTCGACGCCTTGCCGATAGCCTCGAACAGCCCGAGTACCGCCTTGGGCGAGAGCTGGATGCTTGCGGTGTTGTCGAACCAGAACAGATTGCACGATGCGCAGGAGTAGGTTTCGACCGGGCGCAGCGTGGGCTGCGCGTCCAGCGCCTGCGCCGTCATCGTGGTGCGGCAGTTGGGGCAGTTGACGTCCATCATGCGCCGCCCGATCCGGACGAGCCCGGCGATCGACGGTCGGCGGATGCGGTCACGCGGGCCTCCGCACGGTCGAGCGACGCATATCGTCGCGTCGTCGGCCCCGCTCGGTCGCTCGGCGACGCGCGACCTCCTCGTGAGTCCGAAAATGGACGGGGCGCTTCGCGTCGGCTGCCACCCGCGCTCGCAGACGCGAGCTTCGCTCCTCGGCTTCGCCCTGCTCGCGCGGGCGTCTTCGGGCCTTGCTCACTTCGTTCGCCGCCTCGCTCACTCGGGACCGGACTTGCCGGATTCGTACTGCGAAGGCGTGGCGCGGGCGTGCGCCAGGTATTCGCGGATGTGCAGCACGTCCTGGCGGCCGAGCGAATTGCCGTGGTGGGGGCGGTGCACGATTCCCTCGTACCCGTTCAACTTGACGCGGATGCGCGCGCCGGGCAGCGATTCCAGGCTGGCGCCGAGATGGTTCAGCAGCGACTCGATTTCGCGCCAATGGATGTTGCCGCTTATGGGGTCGTGAAAGATTGCGCGGAGCAGGTTCTCGTGCTTGTGGCTCATGGTTTTGCCTTCGGGCCGGAGGCGGACCCCGGGAGGATACGGTATTTGGCGGACGGTTGGCGATGGCGCGGCTCGCTCTTCGCCACTCTGCAAGTGATCGCTCACTGCGCGCGCTGACCATACGCGCTAGGCGGCTCAGCAAGAGGGGAAGGAGCAAGGCCACCTCTTGGCGCGAGCCAAATGGGCCTGGACGCGAACCTTTGGAGCGGATGGCTGCCTATGATATGCTGCACTGCAGCAAACCTCGGAAAGGTATCTCTGGATGAAATCACGACCCCAATCGGAAATACGCGGAGTCGGCGGTCATTTTCCCGTTTTCGAGTACGGGGCCCGCCCGTTCGGCGCGTCGGGCGCCCCTCCGGCCATGGCCTCGATGGATGCCGCGTTGGCTTTCGCCGCATTCGCTGCCAATGAGGCAGTTAGCGCGCAGATCGATTTCGCGCACTCGGTTGCCCGGATCCTGGAGAGACAGGCCGCGATCGTCGCCAAGGCCGGCGAGCGCACGTTCGCGCCCGGCCCGATGCGCATGGCGGTGACGGGCGCCGCGGACCTGCAGGCGGATTGCGCGCGCCACCTCGCCGACGCCGCGCAGGCGATGGGACGCAAGTACGGTCACCTCGCGTTCGCGTTTCCGGCGGCCGCACGGATTCGCTGACCGGAGGCGCGCCAAGAAATCCACCGTCGATTTGCGGAATCGCATCTCCGCAGCGTCCTCGCGCACGAACTGACAAGCGCACGCACGCGGGTGCGCGATCGACGGCAGGCGTACCGCTTGTCGTCGCGGTCCGATGCACGTGGAAGCGCAAATGCCAAGGGTCGCGCAACGCCCGCTAACGCACCGCCGCGGTGCGGGGACGTTACAGCGACGTCAATCCGCGGTACGATCCGTGGGCAAAGGAGCCGCGCGAGGGCATGGATCCCCTGGTATTGACCGTCGACATGGCCGGCCTTCCCCAGGCATGGGTGGCGCTGGAGGAAGCCGTCACCTACCACGCGAAGCAGCTGGTAGCGTGGTCGCTCGGCCATGAGGTGCGCGAGTTTCGCGGCGGCTGGCAGAAGAACGGCGAGCGCTCGCGCATCGCGACCAAGTCCATTCTGGCCATCAAGGGCAGCGCCGGCGGCCACCATGTCCACGTACCGGGCCTGACCAACGCGCTCCTGTTCGCGCGCGACCGGCACCTCTGCGCCTATTGCGGCAATGCGTACATGAGCCGCGACCTGTCGCGCGACCACGTCGTCCCGGTATCGCGGGGCGGACGCGATGCGTGGACCAACGCGGTCACCGCGTGCAAGAAGTGCAACATCCGCAAGTCGAACCGGACGCCCGAACAGGCCGAAATGCCGCTCCTTTACGTTCCGTACGTGCCGAACCGGCACGAGCAGTTCATCCTGCGCAATCGCCGCATCCTCGCTGACCAGATGGAATACCTGCTGGCCGGCGTGCCTCGCACGAGCCGGCTCTATCCGCTTTCCGACGCGCGGGCAGCCTGAGAACACGCCCGCGCGGGCGTCAGATCACCCGGAAGCAGGACTTGCATACGTGCGCATTGGAGCGCACGCGCGCCGAGCAGAAGGGGCAGTGCTTCGTCGACGCGCCCCGCAGCCGCCAGAGCCAGCCGACGACGCCCAGCACGGCGAAGCCGGCGATGCCGCTGATGGCCATTCCGTTGAGGATGAACCGGTAATGCTCGGGGCTTGCGAAGGTGAAACTTTGCGCCGGCTCGGTCGACGGCGGCGATTTCTGCGGCACCGGCACCGCCTGCAGCACGTCTTCGGTGCGGGCCGCCGCGAAGCGGGCATCGGGCGAAGCCGCGGGCCGCTCGCGGGTGTAGACGGGCACGCGGCCCGGGCTGTACTGATTCGCGCACTGCGCAACCGCAGAATTGTCGCGCAGCGTGAGACACGTTTCCGGACCTGCCGCCAGGCCGGCCGTCGCCGACAGCGCCAGGATCGCGAGGCACCAACGCGGGATCGCGGGAAGAATGATCGCAGTCTCCGGATGAATTCGATTTGTAAAGGAGCGGGGACCTGCCCGGTGCAGCAAGGACCCCGCGCCTGCCGTGCCGCTTCGGCAAAGAAGCAAGACGCGTTCCGGAGAGAGTTACCCAGCAGAGGCCCGGCGGAGCATGCGGCGAAGTGCCGGTGCGCGGCAGTCGCTGGGCGCAGCGCGTCGGTGGTGCCGCGCCCGGACGGACGAGGGCGCGCGCGGCGATGTGCGGTGCAACAATCAGGGGATCGGGGTGCGGAATCCGACCCGAATGGGATGGGATGCGTGCCGGCAACGGGACAGGCCCCGTTCGGCTGCCCGGATTTCAGGCCCGCACTCGCCCTTCCGCGATCGTCAATGCTAGTGGCAGGTCGTTCCCGCCGGCGCGGCGAACAGGAATCGGGTGATCGCCTTGCTCTGGTCGATGACAGGCAGGCCGCCGGTGCCGTCGGTGACGTAGGCGAACGTGGCGTGATTTCCGTCGTCGAACGTCGTCGTCGCGGTGCCGACCTGCTGCGTATCGAACATCGCGACATAGTTGTCGAAACGCGGCCCCGACGTGCGATTGAGCGGCCCGGTGAACACGTTCGACATACCCTGGCGCTGCATCAGCGCCGAGAGCCACAGCGGCGGATTGCCCGCGCCTGCGTTCTTCACGTCGTAGGTGTACCAGGTGGCGAACAACTGGTTACCCTGGTGCGCGAAGTCGACCCCCCAGCCTGATTCGGACGGCACCCACCAGAGATCCTGATAGTTGGTCGCGGCCGCGAAGTCGGGTGCCGCGGCATAGACGCAGACCGGCTGCGGGATGGTGTCGTCGAGGACGAAGCGGTTGATGAGCTCGGACTGCTGGACGTTGTTCGCTCCGCCTGCGCCGACGATGTTGTAGGCGAACGAGCCATAATTGGCGTCGCTGAACGAGAGCATGCCGGTGCCGACCTTGGTCGCGGCCGCACTGTCCGTGAAATTGTCGAGCGGCGGTCCCGAATCGATGTAGATGTCGCCGCCATAGTCGGCGCCCGTCGGCGTCGTGCGGGTCGCGAGCATCGAGAGCCAGAATGCGTTGCCGCTCGTGTCGTAGGTGTACCAGGTGGCAAAGATCTGGTCGCCCTGATGCGACAGGTTGATCCCCGACCCGTCGGCGTCCGGGTTCCACCACAATCCGTGATAGCTGGTCGGGGTGGGTGCCGGCAGCGCCACCGTCACCGAAGCGTGGTTGAAATTCATCGCCATGTTTTCCTTCACGCCGCCTGACCGATACAGGGCGTTCACCCCGTCGGTGGGCAGCGGCCCGTACGTCCACTGATCGAAGCCCGCGTAATTGAGCGTGCCCCCGCCCGGCGAGAGAAAGCCGTCGGGCATGACGTAATCCGGCGTGACGAGCCCGAGCGCGACGAGCCCGCGTGTGGCGATCAGCACGTGCGAGAACGCCGTCGGGCTCTGCATGCACATGTAGTAGCTGCACGTGCCGCCCGGAAGATCGCTCCTGAACACGAGATTCGCGGTTCCCGCAGCGGTGGTGCTGGAAAGTGTGTTGCCGGCGAGCAGGTTCTGTCCATTCATCCCCGCGGCTTCGTGCAGCACCACGAATTGAACCGTGCCGTCGGCGTTCGTGTAGATTTCGTCGATCTGAAACGTGTGGTAGCTTGCGTGCGCAAGCGGAGCGCAAAGCGCAAGACCGGCGAGCAGAATCATGCGTAGCGAGCGTGTCATGGTCAAATCTCCTGCCCCCCGAGCGGATCGAAGGTAAGTATGCCGGGACCTCGAACCGGGTCAACATCGCGGAGCCCTTCCATATTCCGCTCCGACACGGGCCGGCGCAAACGCGGCCGGTGCCCCCCTTGGGCCCATCGGTGCGGCGCCGCTGCATATGTGGCGTGCCGAACTCGCGCTGGCTGCGGCGCCTGGCGTGTGCGCTTTCGTCGGCGAAGACGTCCGCCTCGGGGTCAAATTCGAGGCGGCACGGGAGTGACACGGTCGCGCATCGCGCGTCGCACGAGGCCACCGCGCGCCGCAACGGCGTCGGCGGCCGCCGCATCCGCATGACTGTCGCGGAGCCGTTTCGCTACCGCTGGTACGCGCGCGGCGACGTCAATGGATTCTTCGCGCTGGCCGTCGACAACACGGCGCTGCTCGTCGCGATGGCGGGCATCCTGGTCGGCGCCTTCCACATGCCGGCCGACGTCGTGCTCGGCCGCATGGTTCCCGGCACCGCGTTCGGCGTGCTCGTCGGCGACCTCCTCTATACCTGGCTCGCGTTTCGCCTCGCCCGCCGCGAGCGCCGCCACGACGTTTGCGCGATGCCGCTCGGCATCGACACGCCATCGCTGTTCGCGCTGTGCTTCGGCGTGGTCGGCCCGGCGTACGTCGCGACCGGCGACGCGCAGCGCGCCTGGGTGATCGGCATGGCGGTGATGGTCATCATGGGCATCGCGAAGGTCGTCGCCGCGTTCTTCGGCGACGCCCTGCGTCGCGCGCTGCCGCGTGCGGCGCTGCTGGGCGCGCTCTCCGCCGTCGCCATCGGACTCATCATGTTCTTCCCGTTCGTCAAGATTCTCGCTGAGCCGATCGGCGGAATGGTCGCGCTCGGCGTGATCCTCATCACGTTGGTCGGCAAGGTGAAGCTGCCGCTGCGGCTTCCGGCGGTCGTCGTGTCGGTGGTGGCCGGCCTCGCCGCGTATGCGATCGCGCGCGAGTTCGGCTACACGCCGCCGCCGCTGCAGCCGGGCGCTCGTGCGGGCACGCTGTCGCTGCCATGGCCCACGCTTGCATTCGTCGACGGGTTATCGACGGCATGGCAATACGTGCCGCTCGCCATCCCCGTTGCGATCGCGACGGTGATCGGCGGAATCGACAACACCGAATCGGCCGCGGTGGCAGGCGACGCGTACAGGACGCGCTCGATCCTGCTGGTTGAAGGGGTCTCGACGCTCGCCGCGGCCGTGTGCGGCGGCGTGATCCAGAACACGCCCTACATCGGCCACCCCGCGTACAAGGACATGGGCAGCCGCGCCGGCTACACGCTTGCCACAGGCCTTTTCATCGGGGTCGGCGCCGCAACCGGCGTCATCGGCGCGCTGATCGGCTGGCTGCCCGAATCCGTCGTGGTGCCGGTGCTGATCTTCGTCGGGCTGGAGATGGCGGAGCAGGCGATGGCGACGACCGCGCCGAGGCACCTGAAGGCGATCGCGATCGCGCTGATTCCGGTGATCGCGAATCTCGTCAACATCGAGCAGGGCAGCCTCATCGCGGCGACGAGGGTCGACGTCTCGGCGTTGCCCGAATCGGTGCAGCGCAGCCTCACTGTCGTCGCGATGCTCGGCAACGGATTCATCGTCACTGCGATGCTGTGGTCGGCGTGGCTGATCTTCGTCATCGACCACCGCTTGCGCATCGCGGCGGCGATCGCCATTGCGGCCGCCGCGCTGACGCTCGTCGGATTGATGCACTCGCCGTATGCCGACGCGCGACTCTTCCTTCCGTGGCAGGCCGGTATTCCCTCGCTCGTCTTCGCGCTGGCGACGGGCTACGGTCTCCTTGCGTTGCTCTGCGCGGTGCTGGCGTGGCGCGTGCCGCCACAAGGCGGGACCGCGGAGATCGGCTGACGAGATCCGCGCGAGATCCGCGCGGGCATTCAGGATCGCTGAGGAGCGCTGCCCGGCGACGCGCCGTGGCGTGGCGCGCGCAATGGCGCGATCAGGCTTCGCAAAGCATCGAGGCCTGCCCGCGTGCGACCAGCGTCGAGTTCACGTGCGACGTGCACTCGCACGTGACCTTGCGCAGCTTGGGCTCAAGCTTGATCACCTTCACGGTCGTCACGACGAGGTCGCCCGGGCGCACCGCGCCCCGATAGCGCTGCGTGAACTCGCGGGCGATGGTGCCGGGGCCGGGCAGCTTGAGGCCCAGCACCGCCGAGACATAGGCCGCCAGCAGGGTGCCGTGCGCGACGATTCCGCCGAACGACGAGCGCTTGGCGAATTCCGCGTCGACGTGCAGGGGATTGTCGTCGCCCGACACCGCCGCGAATGCGCGAATCGTGTCGATCGTCACCTGGTCGGCGCGCGAGGCGGTCATGCCAAGGGTCAGTTCGTCGTAGCGCATGGAAAAAGTCCTCGTGTCGGAGCGGGCGCGGCATCGGATCGGAGCAGCCCTGTCGCAGCGGGCAGCGCAACGCGCGGCGCAAGCCTAGCAGATTGCGCGCCGGCGAACTGTGCGGTAGCGCACATGTGCGCGGAGAGCGGGTCGAATTCGGCTTGCGGCTCCGATGCCTGCTGCGTGCGCTGCCGGCTCGACCCATCGCCCGCTCGTCCGAAGCACGTCGATCAGCCGCGAATCCGTTGTCCGGGCACGTGCCCCCCCAATCTCACCCATGCGCATTTGCCCGGGATGCAGGATACACGCTACATTTCGGCTCCGACGGCATCCCCGGGGCCCGCAGTGATTTCAAGGCAGCGACGACGATCTTTCCGGTGCCGGCATCGTATCACCGCTCCCTGCGTGGTTGACCGCGGCCGGCGGCGAAACCCGCGAGCGCGGCCTCGTCTCTGGCCGTCCGGGATGCTTGCGTGAGCTCGAGTCCCGATGCGGGAAAGCCGCTCCACAAGGATGTCACGCCGCGCGTGGACGTCCTGTTCGTCCACATCCAGAAGACGGGCGGGATGTCGCTGTACAACAGCATGGCGCAGTGGTTCGGCGGCGCGCACTCGTTGCGTTACCGGCAATCGTCGGAGGAATTTCGCCAGGCATTCCTGCGGCTGACCGACGAGGAGATCGCCGGATTGCGCCTGTTATGCGGCCACTTCGACCTTCCATTCTGGCTCAAGCGGAAGCTGGCCGACCGCTTCGTCGTCTCGCTGGTCAGGGAGCCGGTCGAACGGTTGCTCTCCGCCTATCGTTATGCCAGAAGCTGGACGGAGCATCCGCGGCACGACGTCGTCGGGCAGATGAGCCTCGCGGAATACGTCGACGCGCACGTGAACGACGCGTCGCGGCACAACTGGCAATGCCGGAAGCTGTGCGGAAGTCCCGATTTCGGCGCGGCGCGAGCGATGGCGCAAAGGCAGGTCGACCTGCTAGGCGCGGTGGAGTTGATCGGCATGCTGACCGACGCGCTGACCGAGGCGCTCGGCGTGCCGCTCGAAGTGCGCAACGACAACGCGAGCCCCGACCAGCGGCCGCGTCGCGAGGACCTCGACGCCACCCTGCTGTCAAGGCTGCAGGCGTGCAACGTTGAGGATTACAAGCTCTGGGCACACGTGATCGAACAGAATCTGGTGCGCGGCCATCGCGGCGGCACCTAGGAAGGAGCATGTGCTTGCGCGCGCGAAACTTCGGCGCGCGGGATTCACATCCGACTCGCGAGGAACGGAGTCAGATCGTTCCCTGCAATGATCGGACGTGGCCCGACTGCGCCGGCCAGAAATCGACCGACGCGATGTCCCGCACCGAGACCGCGTCGACGACGTCGCTGACTCCGTCGGTATCGCTCGCGATCTGCATTGCGATGTCGTGCTGCAGCAGCGTGCTGACGTCGCCCGACAACGTGACCACGGAATCCGCCGTGTCGACGTGAATGCTGCGCGAGGCGATGCCGAATTCGCCGATGAGCGCGCTTTTCACGAGGGCAGTGATGTGCGCGTCGTCGAGGAACGACGCGAATGCGCCCGCGCGCGAGTCGACCACGCCCGACGCCTGCCCGACGCCTCTGACGCCGTCGCGATCCGTGTCGGCGTCGGCGATGCCGCGCTCGAGCATCACGCCCGCGGCGACGCTGACGACCGCCAGAAGCACTGCCTGCCTGGAATTCAACATTTGCCGTCCCCTTTTCCCTATTCCCGCAAACTCCACGCGGCCCGCGTCACGCAGGCGCTGCCGCGCCGATCCCTCGCGCGTCACGCGACGTGCCGCAACTCCTCGAACAGCATCGGATACTCCTGCGATCCCTGGAAGAACCCGTCGGCGCCGGCCGCGTGGACGACCGACCGGTAGGTCGGCGCCGCGTGGTTGGTGTAGACGTAGATCACCGGACGTTGCTGCCCGTGGCGCGCGCGCACGCGCTTGACCACGTCGATGCCGGTGCCGTCGCGCAGGAGCAGGTCGGTGATCACGACGTCCGGATTGAGCTCGTCGATGTCGACGACCGCCTCGTTCGCGGCTTCGGCTTCTCCGACGATCATGCAGTCGCCCAGCCCGGCGATCGCCTCGCGGATGCGGTTGCGAACCAGCGTGGAATACTCGACGACGTAAACGCGTTTCATCTCGGCCCTTTCGGGAGGTCGACGCGGACCTGCCGCGCCCATGGCTCACCATCGCCGATGCAACCGCTACCCGACAGGCGGCGACGCCGGGTTTCGTTGTAGGACGGCCGGAAGCGCAGGAGTCGCGGCGCCCTACACGGCCGACTCCAGAGGGCGACCAGGCGGCTCCGAAGGCGGTCGGAGCTTTCCCTACAGGAATATCAGCGGGCGGCGGGCATCGGCAACGGCGCGGCATGCCGAAAGTCCGAGCTGGCGGAGGCCGTTTCGCGAATTCCGAGGGGCCTTCGCCGCGTGTAATCGTGACTTTCTGCCGACGCGAATGGGAGGTTCCGATGAAGTCGATTCTCGATCCGACGTTCCGTTACGTGCCGAGTGTGGAAACCGATCTCAGGAAGACGTTCTCGCGAATCCGGCGGGAAATGGACAAGGCGAGCGCCGCGCAGCAGGCCGATGCCGCCTCGAACGCGACTCGCGTCGTGGTCTTCGCTCGGGCGAAGGAATTCGCGGCGCAACGATCCTAGGGGCAGGTTCCCGAGCCGGCCTTACGCACGGCGCGACCCGACCGAACGACTCCAGCACGGCGAGGAGCTCGCTCGGCACCACCGGCTTCACCGGATGCCGGTCGCCGGCGTCGCGCGAGAACTGGCGGTCGGTACCCCCCGCTTCAGCCGGCGATCGCGATCATCATGATCTTCCGGTCGCCACAATGCGCGCGGATGGCGCGCGCCGCCTGGTAACCGTCGAGCCCCGGCATTCCGAGATCCATGAGCACGACGTCGGGGCCGCCGGCAGCCGCACGCAGAATTCGCTTCCCTGATCGCGGCCCGGGCTTCGCGCCGATACGCTGCCGCCGTGGAGCTCCACGAGCTGCTTGACGAGCGCGAGACCGAGCCCCAGGCCGCCATTCCCGGCGCCCGCGCGTGCGTCGCCCTGATAGAACATCTCGAAGACCCGGGCGCGCTCGGTTTCCGACAGCCCGGTGCCGTCGTCAACGACGCGCACCGCGATCTCGCCGTTCTCTCGCGCAACGGACAGCGTGATGTTGCCACCTCGAGGCGTGAATTTCACCGCATTGTTGAGCAGGTTGGAGAGGACCTGAGTCAAGCGAGCGCCGTCGGCGACGATCTCGCTCTTTTCGTCGGGGCAACGCACATCGAGCGTGAGTTTCTTGCCATCGACCAGGGGCCGCACCGAGTCGACCGCGGCGGCGACGATCTGCGACATCGCGACGATCTCCCTGCGGAGCTCGAGCTTCCCGCTGTTGATCCGGCTGGCGTCGAGCAGGTCGTCGACGAGCCGGGCCAGCAGCCTGACCTGTCGCTCGATGACCTTGCGGCCCCACTGCAGCTCCGCGGGCGCGAGCTTCGGCTGGCGCGCAAGCTCGATTGCGGTGAGGATCGGTTGCAGCGGGTTGCGCAGCTCGTGCGCGAGCATCGCGAGGAACTCGTTCTTGCGGCGGTCGGCTTCCGCCAGCGCCTCGCGCTGCTGCCGCAGCCGGTTCTCGCTCTCGCGGAGCTGGCGCATCCGCTGGCGGGTCTTGCCTTCGCGTCCGACGACCTGCCTCACGCGCGCCAGCTCGCAGGCCATCTTCTGGTTGGCGGTGACGATCTCGTTGAAACGGTCGGCGATCTTGCCGTCGAGGCCGGTCCAGTCGACCGGCAGCCGCACCGAGAAATCGCCGTCGGCGACCGCCTGCAGCGCGTTCAGCAGCGCGCGCCGGTCGAGGCGGTCCTCAGGGGAGTCGGCAGTCAAGGGGAGCTCCGCGCCGCCGCCGTTGCGCGGATGCGGCCGCGGTGCCGGTCTTCTCGATGTCGCGGTGCTTGCCTTCATCGTTGACTCCTCGCGTATGAGGGATCATGGGACGCACGCATGCACACGGGCGTCCGCGCGCCTCAGCTGTGAACTGAATGCTGGCGCAGTCGGATCAGTCCCGCCCGAGGTGCTCGTCGAGCACGCGCTTCAGCGTCGCGGCCGAATAGGGTTTCAGCAGCGCGACGTTGCCCCTCGCGATCACCATGTCGACGACCGAGTCGTGCCCGGTCAGGAGGACCACCGGCATGGTCGGTCGCATTTCACGGGCGCGCGCGCAGAATTCGAGCCCGCCCATGCCGGGCATGACGATGTCGGACATGACCAGATCGAAGGGAAGCTGCGACCGGATGAGCTCCAGCGCATCGGTGGCTCGCTCACACTGGGTCACGGTGATCCCGTCGGCCACGAGAAGTGCCGCAAGGGATTCGCGCTGCATCTCGTCGTCGTCGACGACCAGAACACGTGGTGCCTTCGACATGGTGGGCTCCTCCCCCCAGACGTCCGACACGGGAAATCAATGTAGCACTTAATGGTGAACTACAACGCAATACAAGTCCGCGCAGGCCCGGGAAAAAGGCCATGATTAAATCGTGGTTACACGATCGTTCGATTGCGGGATTGGACCGGCGAATGCAAGGCGAGGCGGGCGCGCGCGCGACCAACGTCATGAGCATGCGCTCACCTCGCAAAGTCGCGCAGCAGGGCGCGGAGCCCGTCCGGGCTTTTCCAATGCTGGCCGCAGGTGAGGCGCGGCAGGCGCCAGCGATCGCTGGCCTCCGTCATCGGCGCACACTCGCTGGTGAAAGCGGCGTCGACGCCGATGCGGGCCCCGTGCTCCGGGAAGTATTTCTCCGCCACAAACGAGTTCGCCTCGCCGTAGGGATACGCGAAGAGCCTCTCGGCGGGATTCGTGGCGACGCGGCGGATGTATTCCGCGCCGCGGGCGATCTCTGCTTCCGCGGCCGCAAAGTCGTCGATCGACGCGAAGGTGCCACGCGCGCGACCGGTTGGCGCCGATTCGGACACCAGCGGATGATTGTGGTCCCAGCTGTGATTGGCGATGCCGATGAGCCCGCTCGCGATCGCGGGCTGCCACCATGCGTCATTCCACCAGCCCGCGCCGATCATCGACCTCCGGTCGAGCTCGGCACGTGCGCCGGGCGACGCGACCACGAAGGCCGTCGCGTGCAGGTCCGGCTGGCGCGCACCGACCGCGGCGCGATGATCGCGCAGGAGGTTGCACAGGCTCCGCTGCAGGCCGTGGTGCGGATGGACGAGATCCACGAAGTCGAAATCCGTGCCGTCGTCGAACGTGAGCGCGACCGCCTTGGGCGGAGGGGCCTCGCGGGCGAGGATGGTTTTCTCGATGAGGGTGTGCAGCGGCCGGATCGTCCAGCCGGCGCCGGTCAGCAGGTCGAGATCGGCGCGAAACGCCACGTGATCGTTGGTCGCGTAGTCGCTGCCCGCGATGTTGGCCGAGTGGTAGTTCAGGACGGGAATCGCGAATCGCATCGGCGATGGAACTCAGAATCGGCCGATGCGCTCGACGCGGTCGATCAGCGCATCCTGCGCCTCGCGCGGCAGCGGCCGGCGCCAATGGACCATCAGATGCGGCCTGCCCGTATCGATGAATCCGGCACGAAGATCGGCAAGGCGCGCCCGCTTGTCGCCGACGTGCCCGAACACGGCGGGACAGTCCCCCAGCGTCGCGAAGCTCTCCTTCATGATGATCGTTGCGAGCCCGCCTTCCCGCTTCACTTCGTCGAACAGCCAGCGCGGAAACATCCGATACGCCGCGGGGTCGACGCACATGCCGCCGGCGAGATAGACGTTCTCGAACGCGAGCTGATGCGTGTAGCCAATGACCAGGGGGCGCGCGGAATCGTTTCCTTGCGCTGGGGGCGGGCGGTAGAACATCACGTAATGTCGCGGCATCGGCGGCACCGGATGTCCGAAACTCTTTCGAAAAAGCGATGCGGCCGCCTGCGCGTCGCTCGTTTCGACCGTATCGATGCAGCTGCGCCAGCCTGCGCGGGTTTTCCCATCCGAGGCAGTGCCGGTCATGAACTGCCGGCTCCTGCGTTGCGGCGGCGCCGGGCGTTCAGCCCGGGTTGCGCGGATGGCGATCGCGCCGCGCGGTGAAAAATCTGTCGCGGATTGCGCTTCAGGGCCATCCCGCATTTTACCTGCGGACGCCATTCGCGAGCGGCGGTCGTTTCAATCGTCGCAACGTCACGCGCCACGCGGGCTGCGTGGCGGGCACGCCGATCGCGGATTCAGCCGCCGCCCATCACGCGCCGCGGCTCGCCACGACATAGTGCGAGCCACGCTTGAGGAACGGCTTCTCGACGAGGTGCCACGATGCGAACGCCAGCGCGAGGACGATCACGATGGCGAGCGCGAACGCGGCAAGGGCATTGCGCTCGAAGACGCCCAGAGCGACCAGCGTCTGCAGCACGGGCACGTGGAGAATATAGATGCCGTACGAAAGGTCGCCGTAGCGCGCGAAGTTGCCCAGATGCCGGATGCCCAGGGCGAGGACGGTGACGACCAGGGCGAGCGCTGCCGGCTCGACGACGATTCGCAGCGCTGGAAATACATCGGACACAATCAGGCCGACCGCGCCGAGCGCGGCCGCAAGTGCCCACCGCCGCTGCAGCAACGGCAGGTAGTAATAGCAAAGCGCGCCCGACGCGAAGTATCCGAGCTGCCCGGGAAATTGATAGGAGAGCTTGGCATACAGGAGCGAGCCCGTTTGCGTCGCGAGTGCCTCGAAGCCGAGCATCCAGGCGAGGCCGAGCGCATACGCGATTCCCAGGACGAGCGCCGGCCCGCGCCGCGCCGCGAGCCACGCGAGGATCGGGACGCTCGCGTAGAACATCACCTCGATCTTGATCGTCCATAGCGGGCCGTTCACTTCGATCAGCGGATTGTGGACAAAGACGCCGGGCAGCGTCGGCGCCAGGAAATTGACGAACGCGAGATTTGCCGCGACGTAGCGAAGCACGCCGGTCGGAAAAATATTCGCTCCAGGGGAGGTCGGTGATGAATACGCCCAGCATCGCGGCGCCGACGACCACGGTGAAATAGGCCGGATAGATCCGGCGGATCCGCTTGCCGAAGTACTCCGCCGTCGAGCGCGATTGCTCGAAGCTCATGAAGACGAGAAAGCCGCTGACGACAAAGAACGCCCTCACCGCGAGGTCGGCGGAGAACACGCGGAGGAATGCGAGTTCGGGCGCCGCGGAGCAGATCCGCACGTGGTAGAGCACGACCACCGCCGCGAAGACGAAGCGCAGCAGGTCGAAATTGTTGCGGGGAGGTACGGCGCTGCGCATGGATCGGTCGGCGGAGAATATCATTGTCGCGTGACGTCGCGGGTCACCGTCTCATGCCGCGCGCACGAACAAGGCGTGCGCGCACGCGTACGCGACGGTCGCACGGGAATGATTGTCAACGCCTCATCGGAACGAATGCGCGCAACAACCATGGCTCGTGAACGCCTCGTGCGGCTGATCATGAACGAAGCGTATTGGCACGCCGCCGCCGCCGTATTCGTCATGGCGTACCTGTTCGCGCTTGTCGGCGCGGCCGGAATCTCCAGGTTCTCGCCCGACAGTTGGTCGTATTTCGAGCTGGCCAAGAGCATTACGGGCGACAACTTCTACACGTTCAATACCTATGCAAGCTATTTTTCGGATGACCGGTCCGCGAGGTTTCCCTTCGGGTTTCCCGCCCTCCTGGCTGGGCTCAATGCATTCGCAGGCTGGGCTCCGGTCAACGCGGCGTACCTGAATGCGGTTCTCGCGGTCTTTGCATTCCTTCTCGTCAGGAGCATCGCCGCTGCGATCGGACTGCCCCGTGTCGCCGGGCTGGCGCTCGGTTGCGCGCTCGTCCTGTGGCCGGGATTTCTCGACGAGGTCGCGTCAGGGCGTGCCTATCCGGCGGCCATGCTCCTGGCGCTCGCGGGATTGCGCGTCCTCCTTAGCGCCCGGTCGACAGGGACGTTGATTGCCGGCGGTGCGTTATTCGGCGGCTCCGCGCTGTTCCGCTTCGACTTTCTCGTTTCCGCCTGGATAGCGATGGCGCTGGTGCTGTGGCTCGCCCGGCGCCGACCGGCCGACATGGTGGCGGCAAACGTTGGGTTCGTCGGTGCGCTGACGCCGTGGATTGCCTACAGCCTGATATTCTTTCATACCGTCTGGGCGTCCGACCAGTCGTGGCTTGCCCTCTCGGCGAATCCGGCGTTCGTTCTGGATTTCCCGGCTCACGCGAGCGCGACGCTGTATTCCGACCCCACGGCGTGGACGCACCGCGTTCTGGCAAACGTCGGGCGGCTGTCTGGCGCCATCGTTCGATCACTTCCCGCGCAGCCATTGCTGTGCGGGCTCCTGGTTTGCGCCGTCTTCACGCATTCGCGGGAGCGATTTCACGCCGCGTGGGGGCAGATGCTGATCTGCGCTATCGCAGTCGCGATGTCGCTGATCCCCTTTGTGGTGACCGGCAACATGGACGCCCGCTACTTCACGTTCGCATTTTTCGGCGCGGCCATTCTGTTGCTGACCTTGTGCAAGGATGACGCGCGCTCCAGGGCGTTGACGTTCGCGTGCCTCGCGGCAACGGCATACATTGTGCTTGTCGCGCTCGGATTCCTGGCCGACGCGGCGCGCGAGGCGAGCGCGATCAATGCCTATCTCGCGGACGAGGAAAAAGCCATCGAGGCCCTTGCCCGCTGTCACGCGAGGGAGCGCGATGTCACGTACATCTTCGAGGGCGATGTGCGGGGAACGGCGTTTCGCTACGGTGCTCTTACCGGGAACCGTGCCGCGGTCTCCCCAAGCAACTTTTCCGCGCTCGCCCCGGCGACGCGCGATGCGTATTTCAGGCGCATCGGTCCGTACCGGCTGTTTCACGCATGGTCCTTTGCTTGCGGCGCTAAGGGCGCAGCCTCGCCCAACGGATCGACAAACGAGCAATAGGTGATCCCCACGATCGGGGTCATTGACGCTCGCGGAATCGGCGTAGACTGGTGCTGCATGCGGAGCATCCCGATGCGCTCCAAGATCTTCACCTTCCCAACAGCGCTGCACTCGCTGCGCCCGGAGAAGATCAACGCCCAGGTTCCCGAATTGCCGCGCGGCACGACGTTCTTCGACGTCGAGGGCATCCCGGTCACGCTGTCCCCTGACGGGAGCGAGGCGCATGCCTGGGATCTTTCGACCGGTCCGCGAAAAATTGCCGTCAGCTCGGTCGATCGCGATGCGACGGCGCAGGGCGAAGCCGAATTTCGCGCGTCCATCGCGCTCTTTCGCGAATTGGGCGCGCCGGACCCGAAGCGCTAGACCGGCTCGGGAGGCAATGGTCATGCGCTCGCATATTGTCCCGGCCCTGGTATCCCTTACGGCGGCGGCGATGCTGTCGGTAAGCCCCGCATGCGCCGCGCCGAGTGACGAGATCAAGGGGGCCTTCAGCAAGTTCATCGCCGCGCAAAATGCGCACGACCTCAAGGCGGTCGATGAAACTCTGCTGGCTTCCCGGATTTCCTGTGGATTGCGCCGGGACAAGTCGTGCGGGGACGCGACGCGGCACTGGTACGCCTTGGTGAGCTATTTCAGCGCACGCGGCGCATCGATCCCGATTGGTCGACCTTTCAGGTGATGATGCTCGACGTATCCACCGCGGAGATCTTCGTCCGTGTCAGGATCACCGACGGCACATCGTCCCGGAGCGCGCGAATGAATCAGATTCTGGTGCACACGGCGCACGCATGGCGCGTATCAAGCCTCGTGCTCGAGGATGTTCCGACGCACTGATTTCTGCATGACAACCCTAGCGAGCTCGGCAAAAGTGCGCTTCTCCGTTTGCCCTTCGTTGATTTCGGTTCAGGCCGACGCCCGGGGAACGCGCTGACTCTTCGGTACCTAGATTTGGAACGTCGCCCCTTCCAGTCCCGGCGTGACGCGAAAGGCAGGCTTTGCTTCGGCCATCGCCTCTTCCATGAGTCGGTCGATATCGGCGTCGGTGTGGCCGGGGTCATGATGAAATGGCACCAGATTCTTGACTCCCGAGAGCCTCGCGAAATCCAGCGCCTGCTTGAACGAGCTGTGTCCCCAGCCGATATGGTCGGGATATTCGTCCGCGCTGTATTGGCTGTCGTGAATCAGCAGATCCGCTCTCGGCGGCCAGCGCCCTCCCGACGTCCACGCGAGAGGCAGCGTCGGAAACTCGGACGCACCCAGCGCCGGTTCATGGTCCGGCAGGTAAGTCAGCACGCTGCCCTGCGCATCGGCAATGCGATACCCCACCGTTGGCCCCGGGTGACAAACCAGCGCCGCCGACACGCGAAATTCTCCGATCTCGACCTCGCCGCACGGAACGTCGTGGAGCGTGATGGCGCACGGCAATTCGCGCAGGCTCACCGGAAAGAGCGGCGGCGACAGGTAGCGCATGAGGCGTTCCCGCAAAGTGACCTGGCTGCTGACCGGTCCCCAGATGCCGACGACGAGATCGGGGCGAAAAAGCGGCGCGAAGAACCCGAGCCCCTGGATGTGATCCATGTGCAGATGGCTCAACAGGATGTCGATGCGCCGCACGGACGCGTCGATGGTCTTCCCCATGCCGCGGATGCCCGTACCGGCGTCCAGCACCAGCACAGTACCGTCCCTGCCCGAGCACGCCCACGCAGGAGGTGTTGCCGCCGTAGCGGGCGGTGTCCGGGCCGGGCGTCGCGAGCGAGCCGCGCGTGCCCCACAGCGTGACTTTCATCTCAAATGGCCCAGAAGATGCTCATCGCGCCGAAGAGCAGGCCCTTCTCGCCGATGAGCGGAAATGCCGTGACCTGGACGTGCCGCCAGTCCCCATTCCAGCTCCGGAGCCACATCTTCTGGGAGACCGGAGAGCACTCGGCGAGCGCCCGCCCCATCGGTCGATGTTCCGGCGCGATGGGATTGCGGTCGTCGTCGACGGCGGCGAAGCGCGAGGTCCATTCCGCGGCGGGCATTTCGCCGGTCTCGTCGAAGCGCTGGTTGAAGATCGCCTCCGCCGGCTCGTTGTAATAGATGAGCGCATTCTGGGCGTCCACGAGGAGAATGGGCGTGGCGATGCAGCTCGCGAGCTGCCTCGCCAGAATGATCTGAATGGATTTGGAGGCCGACATCGACTTCCCCCTTCACCCAACGGCGCGATTGGCTCAGCGTACACCCACATGCGCGCGAATGGCAGCCCCCCGCGCTGCGCCCCTCTGTGTCCGGCCGACCGAACCGCTCAATGCGGCCGTTCGTTGATGGGCCGAACGTCACGTCGTCGCGCGACGGCGAGGTTGACCCGCGCAGTCGAACGCCCAATACTCAAGCTCGTGAACATCTGTCTGATCGATGCCGAGGGAACGGACAGAATAACGCAGCCGAGGTGAATGTCAGCGATGACTCTCAAGGATCTTTGGGGCCTGGTCAAAGCCGCCGCATCGGGCTGGGTCGATGACTACGCCCAGAGCATGGGCGCGGCACTCGCCTACTACACAATGTTCTCGATCGCTCCACTGCTGCTGATCGTGATTTCGATCGCCGGGCTTGTTTTCGGCGACGAAGCCGCGCGCGGCGAAATTTTCAGTCAGCTGGAAGGCATGCTCGGCGCCTCCGGCGCGCTCGCAGTACAAGGACTGCTGCAAAGCGTGCGCGAGCCGGCCGCGAGCGTGACGGCCACGGTTTTCGGCGTCGTCCTGCTGCTCGTCGGCGCGACCTCCGTCTTTGCCGAGCTGCAGGATGCGCTCGATCGCATCTGGCGCGCCCCGGTGCGGGCCGGGCAATCCGGATTCTGGGGATTGATACGATCGCGGGTGCTGTCCTTTGGCATGATTCTCGGAATCGGTTTCCTGTTGATGGTGTCGCTGGTGGCAAGCGCCGCACTGGCCGCACTGCAAAGGCAGTGGGGGCCCGTATTCCATGAATGGATGGCGGTGGCGAGCATCATCGAACTCGCCTCGAGCTTCCTGCTGATCACCCTGGTCTTCGCGATGATCTACAAGATCATGCCGCGCGTACGCATCGATTGGAAGGATGTCTGGATCGGCGCGGCCGCGACGTCGCTGCTGTTCACGGCCGGCAAGTTCCTGATCGGAGTCTATATCGGGAGAAGCGGCATCGCGTCACGCTTCGGTGCCGCCGGGTCGCTCGTCGTGGTGCTGGTCTGGGTCTACTACTCGGCCCAGATCTTTTTGCTGGGCGCCGAATTCACGTGGGCGTACGCGCACAAATTCGGTTCGCGCAAAGACCTCGCTACAGAAGGTACTTCGACCGCGCTCTCTCCGGCGACGCCGTTCTACAATCGCAACAAAGATGTCCCGCGATGACCGAGCCGCGCGCAGACATCGGCCTGCCCGCGCAAATTCTCGTGCTTGCCGCTGCATCCACGCGTTCGCACGAATCCCCAAACAAAAAGGCCAACGGAGAACCGTTGGCCTTGAAATTCTGGTGGAGACGATGAGGATCGAGTCCCCTTTTTTTTTTTTTTTTTTTTTTTTTTTTGTCTTTTGTCGTTCGGGTGCGGGGCGTTGTTCGTCGCTTCGGTTTCGGGCGCGACGTGTCGGCTTGTCGCCGTGGCTCTTTTGATCCTTCCTTCTGCGTGTGGCCGGCGGGCCGTTGGCTGGCTGACTGGCCCTTCGTTGCCGACTGACGGTGATGTACGGTTTGTTGCAGGTTCGTTAGCGCCATGGCTCTTGGCTTACGCGCAGTTTGGCTCGGTTCCTCTCGTAGCTGCGCGTCACTGCTGCCGGCCAGCTTCGGTCGCGATCTCGATAACTCCCGTGAGAAGAGCGCAGCCAGCTCTCCCAGTCCGCATGTGTCGGGTGAGTTGGTAGTCGTAGAGTCTTTGCGGTGCTCCTCATATATGCGGACAGATAGAGCAGTGGCTGTGATAGCCGCCCACGCTGCACAGAATAGGTATTAACAATCGACCCACTCGACCGTTCCGTCCCAATGGATGGATCGACTCGAATGGACATGCATCAAGGCGCATTGAATCAATGCAGGAGTTGTCGTCCTGATTTAAATACTGCTCCCATGACTTCAATGCTTCATGCATCTCGTTAACTGGGGGGGGACATACGGCGCGGTAACTCGTCTGTCCTTTGGGCCACAAGTTTGACCGGTACGAAATTCTCCAGGCGTCTATGGCTCCGCGGCGCCCGTCATCAGGTGAAGCAACTCGCGACGGCCGTAGGAAGCGGCGCGTATGAGGGCGCGATCCGCGTTCTAGAGCGCGACATCGTTCGTACCTCGGTCACATCGTCATCGGTCGAGGCTCCTGCATCGTCGTCCTCGATCTCATCAACAGAACGTCGGAGAGGCTGCTGCGGCCCTCAACCGAGATCACTGACGCCTCGCGGCGACGTAAGGGAGATCAGAGATGTGGTCGGAGATGTGCCGCTCGCAGACAGCCGCCAGGCGGGTCGCTCTGATAGAGCGACACAGTCTGCGTCGAGATTCTGGCACGGCGCAAGCAGGCATCCTGCCGTGAGACCATCGCCCGCTAGCGCACCTTCCATCTGTGCCCATTATGAGAGGAGCTTATAGACTCTCGCTCTTACAACTCAACTAAGCTAGCGTCTAGAAACCCAGTTATAAATATCAGCATTCTATAGCAGTCATCACACCGCCCTATACGTCACATGGCACAAGAGAGGCTGCACTACACGCCTGCTGCCGCTCTAGCACGCGCCCCGTCCGTGGCCACGAGCATGTCTGCCGTCCCACGCTACCTATCTGCGTAACCTAACATCAGCTACCCCCCGCTGCGCCAGCCCCGCAGCACGTCCGCGTAGCGACTCCGCAACCACAGCAGCATTGGGATCCGTCACGGGGCGGAAAGGCTTGTGTATAGCCCGAAAGCAACCTCAATATGACGGAGTCACAATTGTGAAACTCCGACCACCGGGGAGGCTTGCAGACGCGCTTGTAGGAGATGTGAATACGATAGTCATCGTGCCGTCATTACCGTTCGCGGCGGGTGCTTGGTAGGCGCACGAAATACATTGACCTGCCCTGAATTTTTGCAGAGGGCCGGATACCGTGTTGTTGCTCAGCGAACCAGACATCAAATACCATTGCGCGGTCCCGTCTTGGTTGTAGCTATAGACGGTAACGACGACCACGCCGTGTTGAACGTCTATGGAGTATCCGCTGCCCGATTCGCCAGGGTTCCACCAAAGGCCAGCCTGCGGCGTAATGGGGATTGCGCTTACAAGGACGCCGTTTCGCATTGAAAATGTCTGGGCGACCGTCTCGCCAACAGGGCCGAACCCGCCCGCAATGAAACCCCAAATGATGGTGTAGTCCCCATCCGCAACGATCCCGAGGTCAACAGCGTACGTGTACAGGGCCGTGACGTTGGCGGCGCACAGAGGACGTTAGTGTAAAGATCGAAATATCCGGCGAAGAAAACGGCGAAATGGCAGTTACGTTGCCGAGACAGCTTTGATCAAGCATCGTGGAGACATTCGCCACGATGTGGCCGCTTGCGCTTGCGTTACAACGATGCACTCAGTGGTGGCACCAACGCAAAGAGCTCGCGATTGGATAAAGACAAATGGCCGGAGGGATCGCCGGTCATCCCGCATAGCACCTCATAATATTCAATTCTGTACATGCCCGGTCAGACGCCAATGTCTACCGCAAATTCGTAATGGCTTCCTGTAGCAAAGGCGGGCGGAATACAGCCCTCAATGCGGACTGTTTGCCCGACAACAGAAAATGCATGAAAGTGGATTGGTAACGATACCGGCGAATTTCCAGAAATCTGAATCGTGATCCGCGTGGACGCTACTGGGCTCGGCGGAATCACTGCGATTGTGTCCGCGACTGCCGCGAACGCCACAAAGTTAAGGAGTGCGGCCAGACTCCACGCAACCGCCGCAGATCGGCGCGCCTCGGTTCGATGTCGGAACATTTTCGAGCCCCCACTCGTTCGATTGACCAGCTCGGCACTTCTATGAGAACTGCTCGTTCTCATACCCTCTTGTGATTCTGAACCTCTGACCTGAACTCCGGTTGATGCGGATCAATGCGACGAACGTGGGACAAAGTGCCGCGGGCGAAGAGCGGAACCATGATCGCTCCGCGAGCTGCTCAACGCAATCGTTTGCAAGTGCGATTGCATTGTCGCCGCCGAGCGACAAATTGCCGCAGAAATAGATGGGCAAACATGAGTCGAATTGGCGTGATAATGAATCCTTCCCGTAGTTCCTGGTGAATATGATGAATCGTTCCACAGCACACGCTTCTCGGTTTGCGCTTGTCGCATCCACGGCGGTGTTTGCCGCTCTTCTATTTGGTTGCGGTGGTGGGAGCAGCTCTTCAACTCAATCCGCACCGCCGGTTACACCTCCTCCCGTCACGCCACCACAGGGTCCCGCAGGCACGGTCGACACATCGTTCGGAACCGGCGGCACAGTTGTCACGCCGTTCGGAACGAACGTAACGGTCAATGCCGTCGTGTTGCAGGCGGACGGAAAGATCGTGGTGGCCGGGAGCACCGGCAACGTCAGCGCCAAGCAATCCACGTTTGCGCTCGTTCGCTACAACTCCGATGGCTCGCTCGATGCCGGTTTCGGCGCTGGCGGCAAAGTAGTCGTGCCTTCCTTCGCGTGGGCGGAGGCACGAGGTGTGGCGATTCAATCCGACGGACGAATCGTGGTCGTCGGTCAGAGCGGCGGCGCACCAAATTCTTCGGACACCGCGTGTGCGCTTGTCCGATTCAATCCCGATGGATCGCCCGATGCCACGTTTGGCGCGGACGGGGTGATTCTCAGCAAGTCAGCAAACGGCATCGTAACAACCTGTGCAGGACCAGCATTACTGGCCGGTGGCAAGATCGTCGTCGGTGTTGGTGAGCGTAGCAATGAAGCGACGGGCACCGGAGGTTTCGGAGCATTCGGAGCCATGCAGTTCAATCCGGACGGCACCCGCGATGGCACGTTTGGCGTAGGTGGCGAAGTCGCGGCCGCGACGACGCGATGCTGTGCAAATGCATATTCCGTCGTTGTCCAGACTGACGGAAAGATCGTTGTCGGCGGGGGCGAGGGAGACCTGCCGAATTCACTCCCGCTGTCGGACGGCCAGAACATACTGGCCCGGTTCACTGGAGGGGGAGCGATTGATCCCGCCTACGGCATTGGTGGAGTCGTAGTTGAGGGCGCAAGCTCATTCGTTCCAGGCCTTAGCGCGCTGTCGTTACTCCCTGACGGAAGCGTTGTCGCCGTGGCAATATTGCGATCGGTGTCGCACTTCCTCTTGAACGGAGCATCCGACGTTCAGTTCGGAAATGCGGGCCAGATCGACATCGCAGGGATCGGCAGCGGGTTGCAAACTAATGGCAAGATTATCGTCGCAGGATATGGTGGAAGCGACACCAGGTTTTCGAGCGGCTTCGCGGTCTGGCGTCTAAGCTCCAACGGGACACTCGATTCGACCTTTGGGTCCGGCGGTAGCGTAATAACGCCTATTGGCACGGGAGCTGCCGATGCTCACGCCGTTGCAATCTTGCCGGACGGACGGTTTATCGTAGCGGGTTCGGCCTCCGCGACGTTCACTGGCGGGTCCGATAGTAACTTCGCGGTGGTGCGCTATTTTGGTGACCCAGTGACAACGGCGGCGCGGTAACGCCACGGGGTGCCGGACTTTCAGAGCGAATTGCTCGATGGTCTGCTTTCACGCGCGGACTTCGACTTCAAACCATGCACCGAGCTTGACAAGCATTTGCGACTCCTTGTCTTGAACTCTCGGCACTATTGCCGAAGTGTTCGACAGGCTACGCAAAAGAGTGTCATCGACCGATGCAGACGCGCATGAGCCGCGCAGCGGCATGAGACAGGCCCGCCAAGGTCCGGCGACTGTCCTATTCGTGTCCTATTGCCCTGTCCTATTGACGTTCTACAACTGCTTGATTCTACAGGGTGAGAGTATGCTGGTGGAGACGATGAGGATCGAACTCACGACCTCCGCATTGCGAACGCGGCGCTCTCCCAGCTGAGCTACGTCCCCACGAGGGGAAGGATTATAGCCGCTCGTCGGGAGTGCCGCAATCGAGCGGCGCTCGCCGAGACCGCCTTCGCGCGAGCGTGCGAGTCCCTCAGACCCCTTGGGTTCGGATCCGGGCGCCCCAACGTCCCACGAACCGATGCTTCCCGGGCCACAGCATCTGCACAGCGGCGCGGAAGCCCTCGCCACGAACGGTGGATAATTCCCCGGCTCGCGCATAAGACCTTCGAAGCCAACCCCACCCGCCATGACGGTACTCCTCGATCTCATCCGCGAATTCGGCCTCGCGTTCGTCTTCGTGAACGTGCTGGTCGACCAGATGGGCATTCCCGTTCCGGCCTACCCGACGCTGATCGTCGCGGGCGCGTCGCTCGCCGTGTCGCCGGGAACGACGTGCGACCGTGCTCGCTCGTCGGTGTGATCGCCGCGCTGATCTCCGACACGTTCTGGTATCTGACCGGACGCCGTTACGGCATGCGCGTGCTGCGCACGCTGTGCCGCATATCGCTGTCGCCCGACACGTGCGTCTCGCAGACGGAAACCATATTCGCGCGGTTCGGCCCGGCGTCGATGATCTTCGCGAAGTTCATCCCGGGCTTCGCGTCGGTGGCGACGGCGATGGCGGGCGCCGTGCGCCTGCGCTACTGGAAGTTCATTGTGTTCGACGCGATCGGCGCGATGCTGTGGGTCGGGCTCGCGCTGGTGCTCGGCCGCATCTTCAGGGATGCGATCGTCGACATTCTGGAAACGCTCACGTCTCTCGGCAAGTTTGGCCTCGTGCTCGTGCTCATCGCACTCCTCGCCTATGTTCTTTCGAAGTGGTGGCGGCGGCGGCAGTTCGTCCAGCAATTGCGGATGGACCGGGTGACCGTCGACGAGCTGAAGCAGATGATCGACGAAGACCGCGCCGGCACGATCCTCGACATCCGCTCAGCGCTGACGCAGGAAGCGAGCGGGCGCATTCCCGGCGCGCGACGGGTCGACATCAGGAAAGTCGAGGACGGCATCGTCGGCATCGCGCGCGAGGACGAAGTCATCGTCTACTGCGCGTGCCCGAACGAGGCGAGCGCGGTCAGGGTCGCGCAGAAGCTGAGGCAGCTCGGCTTCAAGCGCGTGCGCCCGCTGCACGGCGGCATCGACGCATGGATCGCCGCGGGACTCGACGTCGAGCGCTGAAGGCCGCGCCGCGCATGGTAGAGTGATGCGTCCCTCGCGGAGCGCTTCTCCATGCCGAAACAATCGATCCAATCCAAGCATGCGCCGGCCGCCCTCGGCCCCTATTCGCAGGCGGTTCGCGCGGGCAATACGGTCTACCTGTCCGGCCAGCTCGGACTCGATCCTGCCACCGGCAATCTCGCCGACGGCGTCGACGCGCAGGCGCACCAGGTCTTTCGCAACCTGCGCGCGGTCGCGCAGGCGGCGGGCGGGGAGCTCGACGACATGGTCAAGCTGACGCTGCTGATGGCGAATCTCGCCGACTTCACCAAGGTCAACGAAATCATGGCGACCTATTTCGCGTCGCCGTACCCGGCGCGTGCGACCTATCAGGTGGCGGCGCTTCCCAAGGGCGCGCTGCTCGAGGTCGAGGGCATTCTGGTGCTGCCGGACTGACGGCCGATGCAAAGCGGCGCGCGCAGCGCGGCAACGCAGGGAAGCCGTCGGGCGGACGCGGCACGGTGATGGCGAAGGCAAAGAGCGCAAGGCGCGCCTCCGCCGAAGGCACGCTCGCCGACCTCGTCCCGCCGGGCCCGGGCGCATCCGCGCCGGAAAAGAAGTCGAAGGCGCCGGGCCGCGGGCTCTCCGATCAGCTGGTCCGCCTCGGCATCGCGCGCGACCAGGACCTCGTGCTGCACCTTCCGCTGCGCTACGAGGATCACACGCGCGTCGTTCCGCTCAAGGACTTAGCGTCCGGCGTCGAGCAGCAGGCGGAGGGCACCGTCGTCACCGCCGACATCCAGTACCGGCCGCGCCGGCAGCTCGTGTGCCTGCTCGAGGACGGCGCCGATGACCGCGGCGCGCGCGCGCAACTCGTGCTGCGCTTCTTTCACTTCTATCCCAATCAGCAGAAGGCGCTCGCGCCCGGCCGGCGCGTGCGCGTGTACGGCGAAGTCCGCGACGGCCATTTCGGGCGCGAGATCGTCCATCCGCAATTCACGGTGATCGCCGAAGGCGCGCCGCTGCCCGACCGGCTGACGCCGGTCTACCCGACGACCGCGGGACTCGGCCAGGACACGCTGCGCAAGGTCGTCGCGCGCACGCTCGCGAGCGATCCCGCGTGGACCGCCGAGACGCTGCCCGACTGGCTCGTCGCGCGGCAGCATCTGTGGAAATTCTCCGACGCGGTGCGGTTCCTGCATACGCCGCCGCCGCGGCTCAATCCGCTCACCCGGCACGCGCTCGACGAGCGCACGCATCCGGCGTGGACCCGCCTCAAGTTCGACGAGCTGCTCGCGCAGCAGCTCTCGCTCAAGGCGCATCGGAAGGCGCGCGCCGCGCGACACGCGCCGGTGCTGACCGGGACGGGGGCGCTGACCGGCGCGCTGTTCGCGCGCCTCCCGTTCAAGCTCACCCGCGCGCAGGAAAAGGTGTGGCGCGAGATCAGCCATGATCTCAAGCGCGCGACGCCGATGCAGCGGCTCCTGCAGGGCGACGTCGGCAGCGGCAAGACGGTCGTCGCCGCGCTGGCCGCGCTGCAGGCGATCGAGAGCGGGCGTCAGGTCGCGTTCATGGCGCCGACCGAAATTCTCGCCGAGCAGCATTACCGCAAGCTCACGCAATGGCTCGAGGGGCTGCCGGTCAATGTCGCGTGGCTCACGGGCAGCCTGCCGGCGAAGGAGCGCCGGAAGTCGCTGGAGGCGATCGCGAGCGGCGACGCGATGCTCGCGGTCGGCACGCACGCGCTCTTCGAGGACGAAGTCGAGCTGCCGCGGCTCGGCCTCGCGATCGTCGACGAGCAGCATCGCTTCGGCGTCGCGCAGCGGCTGAAACTGCGCGGCAAGGCGATGGGCGAAGCGCACCAGCTGATGATGAGCGCGACGCCGATTCCGCGCACGCTGGCGATGACGTTCTACGCCGACCTCGACGTTTCGGTGCTCGATGAAATGCCGCCCGGCCGCCGGCCGGTGAAGACGCACCTCGTCAACAACCGGCGCCGCGCCGAGCTGGTCGAGCGCGTGCGCAAGGCGTGCGCCGAAGGCCGGCAGGCGTACTGGGTGTGCCCGCTGATCGAGGAATCGGAAAAGCTCGAATTGCAGACGGCCGTCGCGCTGCACGCGGAGCTTCTGGCCGCGCTCGGGCCCGCGATCGCGGTCGGGCTTCTGCACGGCCGGATGAAGCCCGACGCCAAGGCGAAGGTGATGGCCGATTTCGTCGCGAAGAAGATCGGCGTGCTGGTCGCGACGACGGTGATCGAGGTCGGCGTCGACGTGCCCAACGCGTCGTTGATGGCGATCGAGCACGCCGAGCGCTTCGGTCTCGCGCAACTGCACCAGCTGCGCGGGCGCGTCGGCCGCGGCGCCGACGAGAGCGTGTGCTTCCTGCTGTTCGAGGAGCCGCTGACCGATACCGCGAAGGCGCGGCTCAAGGTGATCTACGAGAGCACGGACGGATTCGAGATCGCGCGCGCCGATCTCCTGATCCGCGGTCCGGGCGAGTTCCTGGGCGCGCGCCAATCCGGCGTCCCGCTGCTGCGTTTTGCCGATCTCGACCGCGACGTCGCGCTGATCGAGCAGGCGCGTGACGCGGCCGATGCGCTGCTGCAGAAGGAGCCCGCCGCCGCCGAAGCGCACCTTGTTCGCTGGCTCGGCGGACGGCAGGAGTTCGTCAAGGCCTGAGCGGCTTGCGTCCCGCGATGCCGCGGCGCGCAAATCCGGCGGCCGCCGCGAATTCATGCCGGGAATGCGCGCTTTCGTCGGATTTCCTCGCGAAATCCGGTGCTTTCGGCTCCCCGGACCGAGCGCGACGCGGCGCTTGGCCGCCCGGGCCTTTCGTGACCGAAATCAACGTCTTGCCCTGTCTCCCCGGGGAGGGTAGGCTAAAATGTCGCAGCAACGGCAGCCAAACGCGACGCCATGTCCCTCTACGCCCTCGGCCTCAACCACGCGACCGCGCCCGTCGATATCCGGGAGCGGGTGGCGTTCGCGCAGGAATCGCTGGGCGGCGCGTTGCGCGATCTCCTCGGGCGACGCGAGGTCAAGGAAGCCGCGATCCTCTCGACCTGCAACCGCACCGAGGTCTACGTCCATGGTCCGGAGCCGCACGGCGTCGCCCAGTGGCTCGAGGATTTCCACCATGTGCCGAAGGACACGCTGACGCCATATCTCTACCTGCTGCCGCGCGAGAAGGCGGTGACGCACGCGTTCCGCGTCGCGAGTGGCTCGGACTCGATGGTGCTGGGCGAGCCGCAGATCCTCGGCCAGATGAAGCAGGCGGTGCGCCACGCCGAGTCCGCCGGCACGCTCGGCCTCGTGCTCAATCGCCTCTTCCAGCGGACCTTCGCCGTGGCGAAGGACGTGCGCACGCAGACCGACATCGGCAGCGCGTCGATCTCGATGGCCGCCGCGTCGGTGAAGCTCGCCGAGCGAATCTTCCCGTCGATCTCGAACCAGAGGCTGCTCCTGATCGGCGCCGGCGAGATGATCGACCTGACCGCCACACATTTCGCGGCCAAGAAGCCGAAGTCGATCACGATCGCCAACCGGACGATGGAGCGCGGCCGGCAATTGGCCGAGCGCTTTGGCGCCGAGGCGATCACGCTGAACGAGATGCCCGACCGCCTGCCGGAGTTCGACATCATCGTCACCTGCACGGCGAGCACGCTGCCGATCCTCGGCAAGGGCCTGCTCGAGCGTGCCATCAAGGCGCGCCGGCACGAGCCCGTGTTCATCGTCGACCTCGCGGTGCCGCGCGACGTCGAGCGCGAGGCGGCGGAGCTCGACGACGTCTTCCTGTACGGCATCGACGACCTCGCCAACATCGTCAAGGACAACCTGCAGATCCGCAAGGAAGCCGTGGCGCAGGCCGAGGAGATGATCGCCGAGCAGACCCGCAGCTTCCTGCATTGGCTCGAAGGACGCGCGGTGGTGCCGACGATCTCGGCTATTCACGGCCATCACGAGGCGCTGCGCTCGGCGGAGCTCGAGCGCGCGAAGAAGCTCCTCGCCAACGGCACGCCGCCGGATCAGGTGCTCGATCTCCTCGCGCGCGGCCTCACCAACAAGTTCCTGCATGCGCCGACCCAGGCGCTGAACCAGGCGGGCGAGGCCGAGCGCGCCGAGCTGGTCGCGCTGTTCGAGCGCATCTACCGGCTGCCCAACGGGCATTAGCGCCCTGATCGTCGGCCCGCACGGGCCGGACGCTCCTCTGTCGCTTCGCGCGACAGGCGCTCTTCCGGATCATTCCCGTGCGTCCGACGCGAGAGCGCCCGCGCGGTGCGTGTCGCATGGTGCGCGCGGATTGATCCGGAACCGAATCGACGCTGGCATGCCATGAAGGAATCGCTGCAAACCAAGCTCAACCAGCTCTCGCTGCGCCAGAAGGAGCTGGACGCGCTGCTCTCGGCCGAGGACGCGACCCGCGACCTCGACCGCTACCGCACGCTTTCGCGCGAGCACGCCGAGATCGGACCGATCGTCGAGCGCTATCGCGAGCACGCCGCGGTGACCCGGGATCTGGCCGCCGCGCACGACATGGCGGCCGATCCGGCAATGCGATCGTTCGCCGAGGATGAGGTCACTGCGGCGAAGGCGCGGCTTTCGGCGCTGGAGGCCGAGCTGCAGAAGATGCTGATCCCGGTCGACCCCGACGACGAGCGCAACGTCTTCCTCGAAATCCGCGCGGGCACGGGCGGCGACGAGTCGGCGCTCTTCGCGGGCGCGCTGTTCCGCATGTATGCGCGCTACGCCGAGCGCAACCGCTGGCAGGTCGAGATCGTCTCGGAATCGCAGGCCGAGCTCGGCGGATACAAGGAGATCATCGCCCGCATTGCGGGCAAGGGCGTCTACGCGAAGCTCAAGTTCGAGTCGGGCGCGCATCGGGTGCAGCGCGTTCCCGAGACCGAGTCGCAGGGACGCATCCACACGTCGGCGTGCACCGTCGCCGTGATGCCCGAAGCCGATCCCGTCGTCGCGAGCGAGATCAATCCCGCCGACCTTCGCATCGACACGTTCCGCGCATCCGGCGCGGGCGGACAGCACGTCAACAAGACGGATTCGGCGGTGCGCATCACGCACCTGCCGACGGGCATCGTCGTCGAATGCCAGGACGACCGGTCGCAGCACCGCAATCGCGCCTCGGCGATGGCCGTGCTCGCGTCGCGGCTCATCGACCGGCAGCGCCGCGAGCGCGCGCAGAAGGAAGCGTCGCTGCGCAAATCGCTGGTCGGCAGCGGCGATCGCAGCGAGCGCATCCGCACCTACAATTTCCCGCAGGGCCGCGTCACGGACCACCGCATCAACCTCACGCTCTACAAGATCGACGCGATCATGGACGGCGACCTCGATGAGCTCCTGCGCGCGCTCGCGCAGGAGCACCAGGCCGAGGAGCTTGCCGCGCTGTCGGGCGAGGTCGGTTGAGGGCGCGCCGCGGGAATGACCAGGGAGAAGCGATGACCGAATATCGCCACGCATACCAAGTGACGCAGGAGACGCACAACGCCGCGCGCCGCGCGTACCGATGGCGCCGCTGGCTCGTCGCGGTGCTGATCGCCGGCGTGTTCCTGGCGGCGTGCACCTTCGCATACAGTTCGGACGATATCGTGATCCAGGGCATGGCGATCACCGGATTCGTCATGCTGCTGGTGATCTACGCGGTCAATTTGTCGATTTTGCGATGGACGCAGTACGCAATCGCGAACCTTTACATCGGCATCAACGCCGAGCTCATCTGCAATGACGACGGCATCCGGACGCGTTCCGACGGCCGCGAGACGTTCCGCGCCTGGCGCTTCGTCAAGCGCCTCGAGCCGGGGCCGGAGATCTGGCTCGTGTTCTGGAAGCCGCCCGACCCGGTCCTGGTGCTGCCCGCGGCGGTGTTCGACGGCGCGGCGGGAACGTTCGCGCTGGAATGCGCCCGCGCCGCCGGCGCGGGCGTGATCGATCGCCGCCGGCGATGAGGTCGCCCGCGCCCTGGTTGCAGACGCTGCGCCTCGATCTCCGCGAATTCGTCCCGGCCGATGCCGACGAGCTCTATCGCCTCAACAACGACCCGCGCGTGATGAAGTACATCGGGGACGGACACCTGTCGTCGCAGGCTGAAATCGCCGCGACGATGAAGCGCGTCCTGAGCGTCTACCGCGTCTACCCGGGGCTCGGCAACTGGCGCGCGACGCGCCGCGACACCAGCCGATTCATCGGCTGGTTCTCGCTGAAGTACATTCCGGACACCGTGGAAGTGGAAGTCGGCTACCGGCTGCGGCACGACGCGTGGGGGCACGGCTTCGCCACCGAAGGCGCGCGCGAGCTCGTCCGCTACGGCTTCGACACCGTGGGACTCCTGCGTATCATCGGGATCACGGATCCCGACAACGTCGCGTCACAGAACGTGCTGCGCAAATGCGGACTCGCCGATGCCGGCTGGGGCCGCTACTACGGGCAGCGGCTGCGCGTGTTCGCGGCGATCAATCCGCAGCCGTGACCGACTCCGTCTCGGTGCGCCGCGCGATTGTCGTCAGCGGCCTCGTCCCGGTCGACGCCCAGGTGCTGCTCGCCCACGTGCTCGACGTGCCGCGCGCATGGCTTGCCGCGCACGGCACCGATGCGCTGCCGCCCGAATCCGCGAATGCGTTCTACGCGCTCGCGAAGCGCCGCCGCGACGGCGAGCCGGTCGCGCAGCTCACGGGCGTTCGCGAGTTCTGGGGACTCGTGCTTCGCGTGACGCCCGACGTGCTGATCCCGCGGCCGGAAACGGAGACTCTGGTGGAGCTGGCGCTCACGCTTGCGCCAGCCGATCGGCCCGTGAAAATCGTCGACCTCGGGACGGGATCCGGCGCGATCGCGCTGGCGCTCGCGCACGAGCGGCCGCAGGCGCAGGTGACAGGCACCGACGTTTCGGCGGCGGCGCTCGCCGTCGCGCGCGACAATGCAACGCGTCTCGCCATCGCCAACATTTTGTTCGTCCAATCGGACTGGTTCGCGTGCCTCGCCGGCGAGCGATTCGATCTCATCGTGTCGAATCCACCCTACGTCGCGGCCTCCGATCCGCATCTGCAGGAAGGCGACCTGCGCTTCGAGCCAGGGGTGGCGCTCACGCCCGGTGGCGACGGCCTCACCGCGCTCCGCGCGATCGTTGCCGGCGCGAAGTCGCATCTCGTCGCGGGCGGCCATCTCGTCGTCGAGCATGGCTACGATCAGTCGGCGGCGGTGCAGGCACTCTTTTGCGAGGCCGGCTTCGGCGCCGTCACGACCCGGAACGACCTTGCCGGCATCGCGCGTGTCGTCGGCGGCGTGCTGTCCGCTGCATAACTCGAGGTCATCATGACAGGCAAGCTCCAACGGCAGTGGTTACCGGAGCAGGTTGCCGATTGGCTCAAGCGCACCGTATTCATGACGAAGCTGGCAATGGTAGATCTCGTGTGACACCTGACGGTTCGTATCCGAGAGTCGCATCGCTTGCTGCTTGTAATCCATTGTCGATGCAACCCGTCCGACCGAGATGACTTCAGGATAAGATATCCAAGAAACAGACGATGCGACACTCGGCTGGGACGATGCAGGCACGCGCCTGCTTTCGCTCGGACAAGAGTGCCTTCAAGTCCGGCTGCGGCAGAAGCTCACGGGTGGCACGTTCGCGCCGGATTAGGGAGTCCGAAGTGGCATCCAGGGCGACGGGACGGGAAGCTGCTGCAGCGATCATGGTCGCCGACATCGCCGCCTTCAGCCGCATGATGGAGCACGACGAATCGTCGACGTTCGACTCGGCTATGGAAGCTGCGTGACGAGGTCACAGCGATTTTAAGGTCTGCGAGCATGCGCGGTCGCCGGACGTCAAGACCACCGGCACGCCGCTTTCTCGCTGCGTTCCCGAGCGCCGCGGGTCGTGGACGTGTGCGTTCGACCAGAGCGACGTTGCGCGGCGGCGATGCGTGGGATGCGTCGATCCGCCAGCAGATCAAGGAATGCGCGCTGTTCGTGCCGATCATCTCGGCCAACACGCAGGCGCGCGACGAAGGTTACTTTCGGCTGGAATGGAAACTCGCGGTCGATCGCTCGCACCTGATCGCCGACGACCAGGCGTTCCTGCTGCCGGTCGTCATCGACGCCACGCTCGACGCGAACGCGCGCGTGCCGGAGAAGTTCCGGGAGGTGCAGTGGACGCACCTGCCCGAGCGGGGTGACGCCAGCGCGTTTGCCGAGCACATGCAGCGCCTGCTGTCGGGCGGCGCTGCACGCCGAGCGCGCGCCACGCGCGCGCGGTGCCGGCAACGATGCCGCCGTGGCCACTGCCAGCCATGAGCCGCCGTCGATCGCGGTGCTGCCGTTCGTGAACCGCAGCCGCGACGAGGAGGACGAATACTTTTCGGATGGCCTGGCCGACGAGCTGCTCAACGTGCTGGCCAAGATCCGCGGGCTGCGGGTCGCGGCGCGCTCGTCGGCGTTCACGTTCAAGGGCAAGGGCGCGACCGTCGCCGAGGTGGGCCGGGCGCTGAATGTCGCGACCGTGCTGGAAGGCAGCGTGCGCAAGGCCGGCAACCGGATGCGGATCTCGGTGCAGCTGGTGAAGGTCGCCGACGGCTATCACCTGTGGTCGGAGACCTACGACCGGACGCTGGAGGACATCTTCGCGGTGCAGGACGACATCGCGCAGTCGGTGGTGAAGGAGCTGCGCACCACGCTGCTGGGCGAGGCGGCGGACGCGAAGGCGGCCAGGAGATGTCGACAGCGCAGGTGGCGGCCGCGGTGAAGGGCCGCAGCCACCGACCCGGAGGCGCACCGGCTCTACCTACAGGGGCGGCACTTCGTCGATCGCCTTGCCCGCGAGGACACGGCGAAGGGAATCGGGTATCTGAAGGAGGCGCTGGCGCTGGATCCGGAGTTCGCGCTCGCGTGGGCGGAGCTGGGGGGGGCGTACTCGAGCGGAAGCAGATAGTGGCTGGGCCCCGGTGGCGAGGGCTTTGGGCGGGCGCGGGAGGCGGTGACGCGTGCGCTCGCGCTGGAGCCGGATCTGGCGGAGGGGCACGCGGGGCTGGGCTGGATCCAGATGATTCACGACTGGGACTGGCGCGGTGCGGAGGCATCCTTTCGCCGGGCGCTGGAGCTGGCGCCGGGCAATGCGCGGGTGCTGCGCCGGGCGGCGATGCGCTGGCTGCTGAACCTTGGTCGTCTCGACGAGGCGATCGCGCTCTATCGGCGCGCGCTGGAACAGGACCCGTTGTGCGCAGCGGCCTATCACAACCTCGGGTTGCGCTCGACGCAGCCGGTCGCCTCGCCGAGGCGGACGGCGTATACGGAAGGCACTCGAGCTCGCGCCGCAGAGCACCTCCACGCGCGCACACCTCTCGCTGACCCTGCTCGCGCAATGGCCGAGGCGAGGAGGCGCTGGCGGAGGCGCTGCGGGAACCGGAAGAGTACTGGCGCACTCTGGGCCCTGGCGATCATCCATCACGCCGCGGGCCGCCGCGCGAAGCGGATGCGGCGCTGCACGAACTGATCGCGAAATACGCAGAAGGCGCGCCTACCAGATCGCGCAAGCTCTACGCGGCGCGCGGCGAAATGGATCTGGCCTTCGAGTGGCTCGAGCGCGCGTACGACCAGCGCGACCCCGGTCTTTGCGAGATGAAGGCGCATCTATTCGCTCCGCTCGTCTGCACGCCGATTCCGCGCTGGGATCCATTCCTGCGCAAGATGGGGCTGGCGGACTGAAGGCCGGAGCGCATTGCAGCCTGCGCTGGTCGATGCCATTGCGGCCGGATCGATTCGCCGTGTCGATCAGCGGATCGACCCATTAAATGGGCCGGCGCCTTCCGGTCGCCGGCCCACAGGGTCTCTGTCTGCCGATGTGTCGCTGAAGTTACCCTATTTTTTCACGTCGATCTTTATGAGGTTGGCCTCGTCCGTGCCGTTCTTGTTGTCCTGTGTGACCACCATAAGCCCGAGCGCCGGGGTCAGCGCCATTTCCTGCGGTATTCACCGAGAACGGCACAGCAGCAGCGGCATTCGGCGCGATGGGCCGACGAACTGACCATCGGAGATGGCGCTCCCGAACGCGTTGTACTTCGCCCAGTTCGTGAACGAATCCGATGCCAGGGTCTGGACGAGATCGTATCCGGTCACGGTGTAGCTGAATCGCGGACTTGTGGGAGTGATCCCGATATCCGCTGCGAGGACGGGCAGTAGGATCGTACTGCTGTCGTACGGCGCATAGGCGAAGAAATCAGCACCAGCCGAATTGAATGCCCCATCGAAGATGCACGCGATCATCTGCCCGTCGTAGAAGCCGGTCGTCAGCAGGCCAAGGTCGATTGCCACGACGTAATAGTCGGGGACACCGTCACCGTTGAGGTCGATGGCGACGTCGAATTCCCGCGTCGACGGCGCCGACCACGCTTCTTCGGTGTTGACGGCGAAGACGATGAGCTGGTCCGTCGGGCCAATCGGGAACGACTGCACCCCTGCACTGGCAAGATTGATGATGGGGTTCTTCTTGGCGCTGCCTTTCCCTTGCCGTCGAGGCCCCAGCTGTAGAAGTCCGCCGTCGCCGCGATGGCACTGCCCTTGTTGCTGAGGTTGATCGCACCGCTCGGGCTGCTGGACTTGACCGGCTTGTCGAGCTTCGCCTCCACATTGGACGACACGCGCGGTACGAGGTAGTACGGCACGCGCAGGGCGATGCCGCCGTTGTCGGAGGCCGACGCCGGCGTAAAGACGATGAGGCCCGCGACGTCGCGGAAATCATCCGAATTGCCCGCAGTGGCTGCAGGAATGTTCAGCGTCACACGCACATCCGCATCGCCGTGTGCCTTCACCATCACCTGCGTCTTGTCGAGCGCAACGGCGTGCGGCGAGCCCTGCGGCATCGTGGCCGCGACATTGAACTTCGCATTCGCATTGCCATCGTTGTGCAGCGTGATCTTCTGGTCCTTCGAGAAATCCTTCGTGAACTCCACGAGGCCGAAGCTCATGCTCGTCAGCTTGTCGTCGGCGAACGCGGTCACCTGCGTGTGCGCCGCCGAGGCCGCGTTGGCGAAGCCCGAGCCGGCGGAGTGGGTTGCATAACCGCCGATGGCGCCGGGATCGCCGCTGTTGACGATCGCCGCCTTGACGTTGCCCGTCTTCCAATTCGGGTGCGCCTGCTGCACCAGCGCCGCGATGCCGGCGATATGCGGCGAAGCCATCGAAGTTCCGAAGTCGTTGACCCCCTCGTTGCCACTGCCGATGAGCGTCGAGAAGATCGGGCTGCCCGGCGCCGAGATGTCGGGCTTCAGTACGCTGTCGCCGTTGCGCGGCCCGCCGGAGCTGAACGAGGCGAGGCCGGAAACCAGCGCGGCTCCGGGCGCAAACGAGATGGCCATGCCGTCGCGAAGGACGAGCCTGGAACCATCGGATGTCGCCTCGACGGTGGTGCCTTTGACGCCCAGGAACGGAATGGTCACCGTGTACGGAATTCCATTGTCGGGATTCTCGAGGATCGGCCCTTCGTACGGCGGCAGTTCATCGGGCACGTTGTTGATCATGACGACCGCGATTGCGCCCGCTTGCTGACCGAAAATCGCCTTGGCGAACACGGGCGCAGATGCCGCGCTGCACCACGGCAATCTTGCCGGCTACCGGCCCGCTCGCATTGAATTCGTCGACGCTGCAGCCTAGGCTGACGCCGCCGGGCTGCGCTGCGTCCTGCACGACCTTCGCCGTTCCGTTGAAAGGGCTTGCGTACACTGCCCCGTTGGCGTTGATTGCCACAATGGTCCTTGCCGGATCGCCGCCAGCAGCTGGAAGGCCATGTTCGCTGTCGGGAAAGTGGCGATGGTTTCGGTTGCCGCCACCGAAATGGAACGGCTGCTCGAGGCCGGCGTAGCAGTGACGTAGCGGAGGTCGCCTCGAATTGCCGGACGAGGCGACGACCACGATGCCTGCCTTCGCCGCGTTGTCGCTCGCTAACGCATCGGCGCTGTCCGACGTGCCGTAGTCGGAGCCGAGCGACATGTTGACGACGTCCATGTCGTGGTCGACCGCCCAGTCGAGCGCCTCGACGACGACATTGGTCGAACCGAAGCAGCCGAAGACGCGCACCGCATAGAGGTCGGCCTTGGGCGCAACGCCGGGGCCGATCCGGAAGGAATTGCTGTATGTGGTGCGCGTCGTAAGGGCCCGCGTAGGTTGTGCCGTCGGACTTGACGCCGAAGCCCGCGGCCGTGCCCGCGACGTGCGAGCCGTGCCCGTTGCAGTCGAGCGGATTGGGATCGGGCTGGGGAATCGAGGTCGGATCATCGGCGTTGTAGTCGTCGCCGACCAGATCGACGCCACCCTTGACTTTGGGTGCGGTGGGGCCGAACAGCGCAGGATTCGCCGGCAACGTGCTGGTCGCGGACGCGGCATCGAACGCTGCCACTGTTCCCGGTCCACCGAAGTTGGCATGCGTGTAATCGATCCCGGTGTCGATGATCGCCACCTTCATGCCTTCGCCGCGGAAATGAGGTACACCGGCCCAGACGGCAGGCGCCTGGACGCGCGGGACGCCGACGAGGTTGTGGCGCTGGTAGGTCTTGACGCCCTTGATATCGACGACGCCGACGATCTGGCGCAGCGCGCCGATCTTGTTGGACGGAATCTGCACCTTGATTCCGTTGACCGCGCTCTGGAACGTGCCGACGATTTTGCCGCCCGCGGCGACGATCTGCGAGCTGACCGCATTTTGCTCGTTCTTGCTGCTGACTCTCTTGATGCCGTCTTTCTCGATCGCGCGAGAGTCGGCGGCCCGCCGCCTCCTGCACCGTGGCGACCGGATCTCTGGGGGCCGCTGAGCACCACCACTACCGTCACCGGCGTCGTATCGAGACCCGGCGGCAACTTGCTGACATTCGCCAGAACTGGGCTTGTCCACCCTTGTAACCGGACCTACTGCCGAGACTTGTACGGCGACAGCCAACACCCCAAATGCAAACGCTGCGGTCAGTGCGACACGCCATAGGCGAATAGTCATCTTGTTCTCCCCGGGACGGGTTCTCTGTTTTTGCCACGCAAAGCAACTGCACGTTCGCGCTCTGAAGCGCACGAACGATGGACCGGGGCGTTCATGGCGTCCGCCGGTGGGCTGTCATCTCTCCGGGATGTGAACCGTGCGCGCGTCAGGGTCGCCGTGTCAAGTGCGAAAGATTTTGCGGCGCACAACGATGGTGGGTGACCAACTGAACGTGCTTCGGATGATCGGTCCGCTGGCCCTCTCGTCGCAGGCGGCCATCTCGTCGTTGAGCATGGCTACGATCAGTCGGCGGCGGTGGCAGGCATTCTTTTGCGAAGCCGGTTTCGGTGCCGTCGCGATCCGGAAGGACCTTGCCGGCATCGCGCGTGTCGTCGGCGGAATCGCCGCCCGCCGCATAACCCGGGTCCGAAGTCGAGGGCAGTCGAATCGTCGGATGTCCGCTTTCGGCCTATTCTGTTGAAAAACTCATTTGCAGTGCCGGAGTTGAGTGTCCTCGAAGAAGTCGACCGTCTAGAACGCGCTCAGAGCCATGCAAATCGATCAGGTGATGGTTTGAGACCCCCAAAATCGTCCCGGAAAAACACGAATCGAGTTGTTCAACAGATCCAGGTTCAGACGGCCGCCCTTGCATCGCAATGTGCCGGGACGTGGCCGTTGACGAGCGGCGGGCGCCGCCGAGCGTATCGCCGCATAATTCGGAACACGTTGCGCGCTCGCCCTGCTACCAAGCAGGACGCCAATGCGTCACGCAGCAGCGCAGAATTGGCTCAAAGCCTAACGCTGCGCCGTCGCGGGCGGAGTTCGACTGACCTGTCCGCGACTACCGAGTACGCCAGTCGATTCGACAACGGGGAAGACAACTCATGAAGCACGCAATGGCCGCCGTCTCGAAGGCGCTGATTCGAGGCTTGCTTATTGTCATTCCGGTGTATCTGGCGATCTTGTTGCTGCTCAAGGGGATGAAGTCGGTCGCGAATCTGGTGCGGCCATTCACCGCGCTTTCCCGGATTGGGTTCCCGCCGAAGAGCTCCTGTCGCTGCTCCTCGTTCTCGCGATCTGCGCCGTCATCGGCGCCACCGTCGCTACTCGCATCGGACGGGGGGCTCAGGACTGGCTCGAACGTACCGTCTTCGAGCGAATCCCTGGCTATGGGGTCATCCGCAGCCTCACGAACCAGATGGCGGGGAGAAGCCGCGAGAGCACCTGGAGGGCCGCGCTGGTCGAGATCGAAGATGCCCTTGTCCCGGGGTTCATCATCGAGGAGTTCGAGGACGGGCGCTATACCGTCTTCGTCCCGTCGATCCCGACGCCGTTCGCGGGTGCCGTCTACGTTCTCGATCGGCAGCGGGTGCATCCGGTGGACGTGCCCTTCACCGATGCGATCAGGGTCGTCTCGCGCTGGGATCGGGTGCGAAGAACCTCGTTGCGGCGATGGAGCGCAGCGAGTCCGTCGCGCCACGTTGACTCGGCAGCGTCTCAGTTGAGATCCCCGTCCTTGTAGTATTTGGTTCCCTTGGCGGTCAGTTCCAGCGCCAGGCCCTTGTCGGTGACCTGGGCGTTCCAGACGCCTGGCGACCGCGATGCGCCCTGGTAGGCGGACCCCTTGTCGCGGGACTTCGCCGCGGCGGTCGCCTGTCCGCCAAACTCCCAGCCGGAGTTGATGAAATCGTTGAGCGCCTTCTCGGTTTCGAACACCCAGACCACCTGGAACTTTTTGGCGCCGAAACCCAGGCCGGCTTGAATCTCGGCCATCTTCATGTACGTCATCGCCTTGGTCTTATTGTTGACCGCGATGCCTTCACCGGATCCGCCGCCGGCGACAAGGATCTTCATGCCGAAGTTGCTGAAGGCGGCGTAGCCGGCCGCGGACTCGACCGCCTTGCGCGCCGAAGGCGCCGCTTTGTAGACGGCGGCGAGCGCGTCCTGCGCCGCCTTGCGCACCTCCGCCTGCTCCTTGGCCTTGTCGGCGCCGAGCGCAATTCCGGGCGCGACCAGCGCGAATGCCATTGCCAGGACTATCATTCGACGATTCATGCTGCCCTCCCGTTCAGTGGATTGGTAAAGCCATCGAGCCGGCATCACGAGGTACCGGACCTGCGGCGACGAGCGACGGCAGGCGCAAGACGCGGACGCGGGGCGATCATCTGCGACTGTATGTCTAGGGTCTTTGTCGGTGTTCAACGCGTATTTCGGATTTAGTGATTTTTGCTTGACGTTGATCAATGCAAAGCGTGTGCGGCGGCGTGTAATTAGGAAATCCTGACGCGGCGTCAGGAACGGCGGGGATTCTTTGTCCGGATATCGGTTATGCCAAACGGGAGAACAACCATGATTCGCAAATCATTAATCAGTATCATCGTCGCGGCCGGCTGCTTGTTGGATTCAGACGGCGACTGCGCAAACGGCGAGCAGTCCGGTTCGGTGCATGTATACGTGGTGCTGGACGCATGTCATGGTCGTGCCGGACGCCGCAGGAACGCCAGTGGCACGTGTCACCTGGAACGAGTTCCGGTTGCCGAAGAATCTCTCCGGAGTCACGCTCGGCTGGATCCTTGTCGGTAGCCCCGACTACGAACTTCGTCCCGACAGTGTTCACATCATCGGGACCGAACACAGCGAATGCGTCCGCGCAGTTCCCGCTCCGGCAGTCCACGGTGGCCCTCTTTCCGGCGGATGACCTCAACATGACTGACCTCGTGTACACATACCAGCTTCGCGTCTACAAGAAGGGTTCGCCGCCGGACGCGGTGCCCCTTGTCGTAAGCGGCACCATCGCAAACTCCGTCAACTGACCTGACAATTCGCGATTGACCGCCCGCGCTCAGGCGCGGGCGGGCTTTCGGAGGGCAGGCGAGCACGTGATGCCTGCGCTCAGCGCTCTCCATGGTGCACTGCGTCGCCGGTGCGCATCTGCATGCCCGCGACGTGCGCGGGCGATGTTCGGAGGACCGCGCCGGCTGCTGAGTGGAGCCATCAATTCCGGGAGACAACCATGGTAAGAAAGATTCTGGCGCTCGGCTCGCTGGCGATGTTGCTTGCGGCACCGAGTGCCATTGCACAGCGTCCGCGCCCGCCCCCGCCGACTGCGAACGCCGTCGATCCGGCTTCGATTCAGGCCCTCAAGGACATGGGCGCGTACCTGCAGACGCTGAAACGCTTCCAGGTGTCGACCGAGCTGACCGGCGAACGCGTTCTGGCCGACGGCCAGAAACTGCAGCACACGGCGACGGCGGATATGGACGTCGAGCGTCCGAACAAGATACGCGCGGTGATGAAAAGCGCCCGCTCCGAGCGCGAGATCATCTACGACGGCAAGACGGTCACCCTTTACACGCCGGCGCAAAAGTATTACTCGACGGTCGAATTCACGGAGACGATCGGCAGCCTGATCGACAAGCTGGAGGATCGGTATGGCGTCGAGCTCCCGTTGTCGGATCTCTTCCTCTTCGGGACTCCGGCGGTGCCGCTCGACAAGATCGAGTCGGCGATGAATGCCGGCCAGGATTTCGTCGGCGACGATCTGTGTGACCACTATGCCTATCGCCAGGGCAAGGTCGATTGGCAGATCTGGATCACCACCGGCAGCAAGCCGCTGCCGCGCAAGATCGTGATCATCAATCGTGCCGACGACGCGCGTCCGCAGTCGGTTTCGCTGATCGACTGGGACCTGAAGGCGGCCTTCAAGGACGCGGTGTTCAAGTTCACGCCGCCCAAGGGTGCCACCAAGATCGAGATCGTTCCGCGGAAGTCCAAGTAGAGGAGCGCCATCATGAAAAAATCTTTCGGCAGTTTGGTTCCGGCGGCGCTGGCTGCGTTCGTTCTGGCCTCCTTCGCGATGGCTCCCTACGCTGACGCCGCCGGTGGCGGCGGCCGGGGTGGCGGTGGTGGTGGCGCCCGCGCATCAGTGGCGGCGGTGGCGGCGGTGGCGCCCGCGCATCAGCGCGGTGGCGGCGGCGGTGCTCGGCAGAACGCGCAGGTGAACAACAGCAGGGCCGACGCGCGCACCAACGACGTCCGCAGCACCAGCGTCAACAACGTCAACGCGAATCGAATGTGAATGTCAACGCCGACCGGAATGTCAACGTCAACGTAAACAACGGTTGCTGCAATAACGGCTGGGACAACGACTATCACCCGGTGGCCACTGCCGCAGCGGTCGGTGCGGCGGTTGCCGTGACCTCGGCGGTCGTCGGCTCGATGGTGCGAACCGTTCCACCGGGCTGTGTTCCGGTGAACTACAGCGGCATGGTCTACCAGCAATGCGGAGGCACCTGGTATCAACCGCAGGGATCGCAGTTCGTCGTCGTCAATCCACCGTATTGATCCGGTCCTCGTGGCGGCAGGCCGGCACCGCGGTCGTCGGCGCGTGACACTCGCCGCGACGACTCGCGCGCGACTCAGTCGGACCACTCGGGTCTGTCGTCGGTGCGACGCGCAGCGGGGCGCGCCGGCAGCGCCGGCGCGGGACGCCGGCCGTCGAGCAGATGGCGCACCGCGAGCACCGGATGGCGCGTCATCATCCGCGGTCCGGCGTATCGCATGATCACGCGCACTTCCTCGCGCGGCGCCGCGGCGTAGCAGTGGACCGTGCAGTTCGCGCACGTCGGCTTCGCGTTGCCGAACACGCAGCGGTCGAGCCTTCGCGTCGCGTAGGCAAGCAGGCCCGCGCATTCTTCGCATAACCCGCCGATGCTCGCCGTGCCGGTCGCGGCAATGGATCTCGAACGTCGCCGTCAGCGTTGCGAGCTCGCTCGCGAGGCGCGGATGGCGCGCGTCGTCGTGGACGCGCCGCAACCCGGCAGCGGGCGGTCGATCGGACGGGGTCGTGCTCATGGTGCCCCATTGTGCTGGCGGAGGCCACGCCGACCCATGATTTCGGTCAACAAGGCCGCGGTGGCTGCGATCAGGCGTTGGGTCGCGGTGCCTCGACGCCCATCTTCTGCGCCCACGGCGCGAGCGCCGGCATGATCGTCGGATAAAGCGCGACGCCATCGGAGGTCTGCGCGCGCAGTCGCCGCATCGCAGCCTCGCCGGGGAGGCGCACGGCGTCGCCGCCCGGCCGCGGCGTCGACGCGCGCGCCGCGCGGGCGATCCCGTCCATCTGTCGGCGGAATTCCGCGAGCCCGCCGAACGCCTCCGGGTCAATCGCCTGCACGAACACCGTGCCGCCCCAGCCCGCGGGCGGATCGGCGCGGCCGTGTCCGGCGAGTCCGGCGGTCAGCGCTTCGACGATGAGCGCGAGGCCGAAACCCTTGTACCCGGCTTCGATTCCGCCGAGCGGCAGCAGCGCGCCCTTGGGCTCGCGGAAAAGCGCCGCCGGGATCGTCGGTCGCGTGGCCCTGCGCATCGATGAGCCACGCGCCGGGCAGGCGGCGTCCCGGCGTTCATTTCCTGCTTGCGCGAATCCCATGCTGGTGATCGAGCTCGAGATGTCGACGAGAATGGGATCGCCCGAGGTCGGCAGCCCGGCGGCGATCGGATTGGGCGTGATGAACGGCGTCGTGCCGCCGTGCGGGACGACCGCCGCGACCGTCGGATCGGAGCTCTGCACGAGCGCGATCATGCCGCGCTCGGTCGCGCGCAGCAGGTAGGCGGCGAGGCACGCGATGTGATGCGAGCGGCGCACGACGACGGTGCCGGTGCCGGCACGCCTTTGCCATCGCGATGGCGGCGTCGAGCGCGCGCAGCGTGAGCCACGGGCCGGGAAGTCGGCCGCCGTCCCAGGTCTGCGCCGCGGCGCGCGCGCTCACGATCACGGGCTCGCCTGATTTCGCCATCGCGCCCTTCTCGATTTCGGCGAGATACGGCGCCAGCAGCGCGAGTCCGTGCGTCGTATGTCCCAGAAGGTCGCCGGTGACGAGGACCTCAGCCACGTCGGCGGCGATGTCCGCGCGAACGCCGGAGCGCACGACGAGTCCGCGCGCGAAGGCCGTCAACGCAGCTAACGGATAACGCGGCACCGGGTCGGGCGCGGCGCTCATGTGTATGCTGTGCGGTGCATGCGCGAATCGACCCTTGCGAACGGCGGCGCGGTTGACGTTGCCGCGCGATTCTCCGACGATTCTACCTGACCCCTCCGGCCGCGCCGACCACGACCGGATCCCCAACTCACCTCCCGCGACTCCCCTGGGTATCCCTTGCTGCCTTCGTCATTGACCGTGAGCGTGGTGACGTTTCGCCCCGACATCGCGCTGTTCGAGCGATGCCTGCGCACGCTCGCGACGGCGATCGCCAATGCGCGCGAGGCGGGCTGCATCAGGAGCGTCGCGATCGCGCTGATCGACAACAGCGATGACCCGAAGATCGCCGACGACGTGATCAAGCACGGCTGGGCGCGCTTCGCCAACGCCGGGATCCAGGTCACCTACCTGCACGGCCACGCCAACATCGGCTACGGGATCGCGCACAACCTGATGTTGCACGGCACTGGCGCCGACTACCAGATCGTGCTCAATCCCGACGTCGAGATGGCCCCCGACGCGATCGCCAACGCCATTGCGTGGCTCGACGTCCATCCGGACGTCGGCGCGGTCGCGCCCGCGGTGACGCGACCCGACGGCACACCCGATTTCCTCTGCAAGCGCTATCCGGCCGTGCTCGATCTCGTTCTGCGTGGGCTCGCGCCGCGATTCCTGCGGCAGATGTTCAGGAAGCGTCTCGATCACTACGAGATGCGCGACCGCATCGATCCCGCGAGCGCGGAGCCCGTGATCGGCATTCCGGTGATGTCGGGCTGCTGCATGCTGGTGCGGCGCAAGGCGATCGACGCGACCGGCGGCTTCGATCCGCGGTATTTCCTCTATTTCGAGGATTTCGACTGGAGCATCCGGCTGAACAAGGTCACGCAATGCGCGTACCTGCCGGCGTTTCGCATCGTTCACCACGGCGGGCACGCCGCGGAGAAAGGCGCGCATCACATCTACCTATTCGCGAAGAGCGGCGTGCGCTTCTACGGCCGCCACGGCTGGCGCTGGTTCTGAGGAGAGGCAGGAGATGCCAGGCGATCCGATCCTCGTCACCGGCGCCGGCGGCTTCATCGGGCGGGCGTTGGTCGCGCATTTCACCGACACGCGGCGTTCCTTTCGCGCGGTGTATCGCGAACGCGTCCCCGAGGGGCACGCGGCGCCGCAGACGGCCGTCGTCGCCGACCTCGCCATCGTCGATGACGCGCGGCTCGACGCGATGCTCGCGGGGGTGAGCGCCGTCGTGCATCTCGCCGGCCGTGCGCACATCCTCGCCGAGACCGCGAAGGATCCGGAGGAGGCGTTTCGCGCGTCCAATGCGGTCGCGACGCAAAAGCTCGCGCGCGCTGCGGTGCGCGCCGGCGTCGCCCGGTTCGTCCTGGCGAGCACGGTGAAAGTCAACGGCGAGTCGACGTCGCCGGGCCACCCGTTCACGCCGCGCGATCCGCCCGCGCCGTTCGACGCCTACGCGCGCTCGAAGCTCGCCGCCGAGCGTGCGCTGCAGGACGCGTGCGCCGGGACGCCCGTCGCGCCGATCATCCTGCGCCTGCCGCTCGTGTACGGGCCGGGCGTCGGCGGCAATTTCGCGGTGCTGTTCGACGCGATCGCGGGCGCTCGCTCGCTGCCGATCGGCGCCGTGCGCAACCAGCGCAGCTTTCTCGCGGTCGGTAACCTTGTCGACGCGATCGATGCGGTGCTCGACGCCGATGTTGCGCCGCGCGGCGTGCACTTCGTCGCGGACGAGGCGAGCGTATCGGTGCCCGATCTCGCGCGGGCGATCGCGGCTTCGCTCGGCGCGCCGCTCGAGATGCGGCGCGTGCCGGTGCCGCTGCTGCGTCTCGGTGCAGCGCTCACCGGACGCAGCGCGCGGGTGCGCCGGCTCGTCGATTCGCTGGAGGTCGACACCGCGTCGCTGCGGGTCGCGACCGGCTGGCAGCCGCGGCAAACGCTCGCCGAAGGGCTCGCCGCGACAGCGGCGTGGTGGCGGATGCGTCACGCGCTCTGAGGTGATTCGCGGATCGTCGTGACGGGGCGTACGGAGGGACGCACGGCCTCCCCGCTATAATCACACTTCATCGGTCACCAGGAAGCATAATGAGCGCCCGACCGTCCGGCCGCCGCCCGGAAGAGCTCCGCGCGTGGCGGATCACCCGTCACTTCACGCGGCATGCCGAAGGCTCGGTGCTGATCGAAGCCGGTGACACGAAGGTGCTTTGCACGGCGAGCGTCGAGGAAGGCGTTCCCGCGTTCCTCAAGGGCAAGGGCCAGGGGTGGCTCACCGCAGAATACGGAATGCTTCCGCGCGCGACCAACACGCGCACGCGCCGCGAGGCCGCGGAGGGACGGCAATCCGGACGCACGCAGGAGATCCAGCGGCTCATCGGCCGCAGCCTCCGCGCGGTCGTCGATCTCGGCCGGCTGGGCGAGCGCACCGTGAAGATCGACTGCGACGTCCTGCAGGCCGACGGCGGGACGCGCTGCGCCGCGATCACCGGCGCGTACGTCGCCGTCGCCGACGCCATCGCGTGGATGCGCGGGAAGAACCTGATCGCGGGCGATCCGCTGACCGATTCCGTCGCGGCGGTTTCCGTCGGCATCGCCGGCGGCGTGCCGCTGCTCGATCTCGACTACGCCGAGGATTCCTCCTGCGACACCGATATGAACATCGTGATGACCGGACGCGGCGGCTTCGTCGAGATGCAGGGAACGGCCGAGGGCGCGCCGTTCACCCGTCGCGAAATCGACGCGCTGGTCGACCTCGCGGCGGCGGGCATCCGCCAGCTGCTCGATGCACAGGCCGCCGCGCTGCTTGCGCCGCGCTGACGTGGCGAGGGTTCACCGCGCCGCGAATCGAAGCTTCCGCGCGATGATGCCGTCCACCGCTTGCGCCGCATGATCTCGCGCCTCGTCCTCGCGTCGGGCAATCCGGGCAAGCTCGCCGAATTCCGGCGGCTTCTCTCGCCGATGGGAATCGACGTGATCGCGCAGTCCGAGCTCGGCATTCCGGAGGCCGCGGAGCCGCACATCACGTTCGTCGAGAACGCGCTCGCCAAGGCGCGGCATGCCTGCGCACTCGCGCGCCTGCCCGCGCTCGCCGACGATTCCGGGATCTGCGTGCGCGCGCTCGACGGTGCGCCCGGTGTGCAGTCGGCGCGCTACGCGGGCGAACCGCGCTCCGACAAGCGCAACAACGAGAAGCTGATCGCCGCGCTCGCGGGCGTGGCCGACCGCGGCGCGCATTACGCCTGCGTGCTGGCGCTCGTGCGCCACGCCGAGGATCCGGAGCCGATCCTCGCCGAGGGCGCGTGGCACGGTCGCATCGTCGACGCGCCGCGCGGCACCGGCGGATTCGGCTACGACCCGCATTTCCTCGACGTCGAGTGCGGACAGACCGGCGCCGAGATGCCGCTCGACCGGAAGAACGAGCGGTCGCACCGCGGCAAGGCGATGCGAACGCTGATCGCGCGACTGGAAGCGGAGAACCGGTGATGGCGGCGATCAGCATCGGCATTCCCGACCGGCCCTCGTTCGCGGCGCCGCCGCCGCTCGCGCTGTACATCCACCTTCCGTGGTGCATCCGGAAGTGCCCTTACTGCGATTTCAATTCGCACGAGGCGCGCGGCGAAGTGCCCGAGGCGCAGTACGTCGACGCGCTCTTCGCCGATCTCGAATTCGCGCTGCCGTCGATCTGGAATCGCAGGATCGTCTCCCTCTTCGTCGGCGGCGGCACGCCGAGCCTGTTTTCCGCGGCGGCGATCGACCGCCTTCTGGCCGGCGTCCGCGCGCGCCTGCCGCTCACGCCCGGCGCCGAAGTGACGCTCGAGGCCAACCCGGGGACTTTTGAGCGGCAGAAATTCGCCGATTTCCGGTCGGCGGGCATCAACCGGCTGTCGCTGGGCGTCCAGAGCTTCGCCCCCCACCAGCTCGAGGCGCTGGGCCGCGTGCACGACGTCGACGAGGCGCGCGCAGCGGCCGAGGCGGCGCTCGCGATCTTCGGCAACGTGAACCTCGACCTCATGTACGCGCTGCCTCGCCAGACCCTTGCCGAGGCCGCAGGCCGATGCGGCCGCCGCGATCGCCTTCGCGCCGCCGCACCTGTCGTTCTACCAGCTGACGCTCGAACCCAACACGCTGTTCCACCGCCATCCGCCGCCGCTGCCCGATCCCGATGCGGCGGCGGACATCGAGGACGCCGTCCACGCGCTCCTCGCGACTGCAGGCTACCGGCATTACGAGACTTCCGCGTTCGCCCAACCGGGCCGCGAATGCCGGCACAATCTCAATTACTGGCAGTTCGGCGACTACCTCGGCATCGGCGCCGGCGCGCATTCGAAGCTGTCGTTCCACGATCGCGTCGTGCGGCAGGTGCGCTGGAAGCAGCCGAAGCAGTATCTCGAGCGCGTCGCTGCGGGAGCGCCGTTGATGGAGAATGCCGACGTGAGCCGCGCCGACATCGGATTCGAATTCATGCTGAACGCGTTGCGCCTGACCGCCGGCGTCCCGGCCGCCCTCTTCGCCGAGCGCACGGGCTACCCGCTGCTGCTCGTGCGGGACGCGCTCGCCGCCGCCGAGGCGAAGGGCCTCATCGAGCGCGATCCGACGGTGATCCGTCCGACGCCGCTCGGCCGCCGCTTCCAGAACGACCTGCAGGCGCTGTTCCTGCGCGAGAAAGAGCCGCATGAGCACGCATGAGCTGCATTCGATGCCCCTGACCGAGGCGATCGCCGCCATCGCGCAAGGCACGCTCCGCGCGCGCAGCCTCGCCGATGCCGAGCTCGAACGGATCGCGATGACCGACGCGACCATCGGCGCGTGGGCGCATCTGGATCCAGATCACGTGCGCGCGTGCGCCGAGCGCTGCGACGCCAGTGCGTCGCGCACGGGCCTGCTCCACGGCATGGGCATCGGCGTGAAGGACATCATCGCCACCGCCGACTATCCGACCGAGATGGGATCGGCCGTCTATGCGGGAAACCGGACGAACCGCGACGCGCAGTGCGTCGCGCGCCTCAAGTCGGCGGGCGGCTACGTCTTCGGCAAGACCGTGACCACCGAGCTCGCTTATTTCCATCCCGGCAAGACGCGCAACCCGTGGAATCCGGGGCACACGCCGGGCGGCTCGTCGTCGGGGTCGGCCGCGTCGGTCGCCGCGGGGCACGTCGCGGCGGCGATCGGCACGCAGACCAACGGCTCGATGATCCGGCCCGCGGCGTTCTGCGGCGTGGTCGGATTCAAGCCGACCAAGGATTCGATTCCGCCGGCCGGCACCAATGTGTTCAGCGAGACGCTCGACCAGATCGGAACCTTCGGGCGCAGCGTCGCCGATGCGACGCGGCTCGCGAGCGCGATCGCCGACGCGGGACGCATCGCGCCCGATCCGTCGGCGCGCGCGACGCCTCCGAAGCTCGCGCTGCTGCGAGGCTATCCGTGGACGCGCGACCCCGACCCGGCGGCGGCCGAGGCGCTCGATTCGTGCGCCGCGCGATTGCGCGAACAGGGCGCAGAGGTCACGGTGGTCGATATTCCCGAGGACTCGCGCGCGGCCGACCGCGTGCTCCGGACGATCATGATGTTCGAGGCCGCCTCCAATCTCGGCGCTTTGCAGACCCGCGAGCGGGCACGATTGTCGCGGGAACTGAACGATGCGCTCGACGAGGGTCGCGCGATCCCGCGCGCCGATTACGAGGAGGCGTTGCGTCGCCGCGTCGCCTGCATCAAGACTTGCGCCGAGTGGATCGCGCCGTTCGACGCGATCCTGTCGCCGCCCGCTGCGGGGCCGGCGCCCGAAGGCACGAACAGCACCGGCGACCCATCCTGCTGCACGCTGTTCTCGCTCACCGGCTTTCCGGCGCTGACGATACCGGTGGGGCGCGCGCGCAACGGGCTGCCTCTCGGCATGCAGATCGCCGCACCCGCCGGCGCCGATGATTCCTTGGTCGCGGTGGCCGCGTGGTGCGAGGCGCGCCTGCCGTTCGCCGGGCTCGTGTGAGCGCGCGATGAAGCGCGCGAAGACCCACCCGCCGCCCAAGCCGCGCAATCCGGTCGCGCGCTCGCCGCTGATGCGCAAAGGGGGCGCGCACGGCAAGTCGACGGCGGCGAAGCGCCGCCAGGAAAACGTCCTGCTCGCGAAGGCGAAGCGCGACCCCGAAGCGCTCGAATGAAGAACTGGACGCACGATCCGACCACGCTGTGCCGCCGCGATCTCGAGGAAGGGCGGATGCGCGAGATCTACCTGGCGCTGGGGGACGAGAAGCGCGCGCTGACCGACGAACAGTTGTCCGCGTCGCTCGTCGCGACCCTTGCGAAGAAGCCCAAGGGCGCCGGATGGTGGATCTTCGCGTACGGGTCGCTCCTCTGGAATCCGCTGTTTCCGGTGGCCGAGATGCGCCCGGCGATGCTGCGCGGCCTGCACCGCCGCTTCTGCCTGTGGTCGGTCGCCTCGCGCGGCACGCCGGCACAGCCCGGACTCGTGTTGGGCCTCGAGCGCGGCGGACAATGCCGCGGCGTCGTGCTCCGCCTGCCCGCGCCGCTCGCGCTGGACGAGCTGCATCTCCTCTGGCGGCGCGAGATGGTGCTGGGGGCCTACCGGCCGCGCTGGGTGAAGGTCGATTCGGACGGGCGCGAGATCCGCGCGCTGACGTTCGTCGTGCGGCGCGATCATCCGCAGTATGCGGGCCGGCTCGATCCGGCGGTGGAGATCGAGGTGCTGGGGTGCGCGCGCGGCGCGTTCGGCGCGTCGGCCGACTACCTCGAGCGCACGCGCGTCGCGCTGATCTCGCACGGCATCGCCGATCCCTATCTCGAGGCGCTGGCGACCAAGGTCGCCGCGCTGCGCAATCGCGCGGACGCTCAGATCGCGACGTGACGGCCGCCGTCGACCGCGATCGTCTCGCCGGTCACGTAGGTCGCTTCGGCAAGAAGAAAGTAGACGGCGGTGGCGATGTCCTCGGGCGTTCCCTCGCGGCGCAGCGGCGTGTTGGTGATGATCCGCTGGCGCGCGAGCTCATCGAACGAATCGTCGTCCGGCCACAGGATCGGGCCGGGCGCGACCGCGTTGACGCGAACTTCCGGCGCGAGCTCGCGCGCGAGCGACCGGGTGAGCCCGGCGAGGCCCGACTTCGCCACCGAATAGACGACGTATCCCTTGAGCGGCCGCTCGGCATGGATGTCGGTGATGTTGACGATCGCGCCCTGCGTCCGGCGCAGCGCGGGCGCCGCGGCCTGCGCGAGGAAGAGCGGCGCGCGCACGTTCGTACCGACGAGATCGTCCCATTGCGCCGGGCCGATCTCGCCGATGGCGGTCGCGTAGAACGACGACGCGTTGTTGACGAGCGCGTCGAGGCGGCCGAAGCGCTGCAGCGTCTGCTCGACCAGCGACGGAAGCTTGGCGACTTCGAGCAGGTCCGCCTGGATCAGCGCGACCGAATCGGCGCGCAGGTGATTGAGCTCCGCCTGCAGCAGGCGCGCCTCGCCGGCCGACGCGCGATAGTGCAGCATGAGGTTCGCGCCGGCCGCGTGCAATCGGCGGCAGATCGCGGCGCCGACGCGCTTCGCGCCCCCGGTGATGAGCACCGTCTTGCCCTGCACGCTGCGCTCTCCCGTTGCCCTGATAGACTCCGGCGAAATCTAACATAACGAATCGCGGCGCGCCCGCGCTTGCATCGTCAACGTGGACAACCTTCCCGCTCCGGAGGCCGGCGCCCGCGCGCACAGCGAGCGGGTCGCGGCGGCCATACGAGACGACATTGGCCGCAGCGGCGGCTGGATCCCGTTCGCGCGCTACATGGAGCTCGCGCTATATGCGCCCGGGCTCGGATACTACGCTGCGGGAGCCGCCAAGCTCGGGGCGGACGGCGATTTCGTGACGGCGCCGGAAATGTCGCCGCTGTTCGGCGCGGCGCTGGCGGTGCAGGTGCGCGCGATTCTCGCCGCGACGGTGCGGCGCGACGTGCTGGAGCTCGGCGCGGGCACCGGCCGCCTCGCGGCGGACCTCCTCAACGCGCTGGCGTCGACCGGTGCCTCGCCCGCGCGATACCGGATCCTCGAGACCTCGCCCGACCTGCGCGAACGCCAGCGCGCGACGATCGCGCGCGACACGACGCCGCATGCGCCGATTGTCGAATGGATCGACGCGATGCCGCAATCGATCGACGGTGCGGTCGTCGCGAACGAGGTGCTCGATGCGATCCCGGCGCACCTCGTCGGCCGGCGCGGCGGCGAATACGTCGAGCGCGGCGTCGTTTGGGACCGCGAGAGGGAGCGCTTCGACTGGGCGATGCGAACCGCGACGCCCGCGCTGGCCGCACTTGCCGCGCAACGATTTCCGCCGGGCGTCGACTATCTCAGCGAAATCAATCCCGCGGGGGAAGCGCTGGTTGCGGAGATCGGCCGGCGGCTCGTCGGTGGCGCGGCGCTTTTCATCGATTACGGCTTTCCGGCCGCCGAGTACTATCACCCGCAGCGCGGCGAAGGCACGCTGATGTGCCACTACCGGCATCGCGCGCATGCCGATCCGTTCCTGTGGCCGGGATTGAGCGACATCACCGCGCACGTCGATTTCAGCGCGATCGCGGACGCGGGCGCGCGCGCCGGCCTTCACGTCGCCGGGTTCGCCCCGCAGGCGCCGTTTCTCATGAGCTGCGGCATCCTCGACCTGCTTGCGGGCGTCGGCTCGCCGGACTCATCCGCCTACATGAAGGCGGCGGCGCCGGTGCAGCGGCTCCTGTCGCCCGCGGAAATGGGCGAGCTCTTCAAGGTGCTGGCGCTGGCGCGAACCGAGGGGATCGACTGGACGGGCTTCGCACTCGTGGACCGCAGCGGCCGGCTCTGACGCCGGCTGGATGGCGGGACCACGGCGGAATCAGGGCGACCGAAGGCGGCGGATCAGGATGTCGATGATGTCGCGGCCGTCGGGAGATTTCAGGCGATATTGGGCGAGCATCTGCGCGACTTCGGGTTTTGCGATCGCGGAATCGTCGGCGCGAATGAATACCGCGGCAATGGCCCGCTGCACGTCGACCGAGCCGGCGGCCGGATACAGGCGCGCCAGCTCATTCAGGCTCTGGCGATCGCTCAGCCGATGCCGCGCGAGCGTGTCGAGCGCGCGAACCTGGGTGGCCCGATCCGTCATGTGGGCGATCCCGCTCGCGACGATGCGAAGCTCGTCGACGTCGGTGATCGGATGGTGGCTCAAGTAAACCTGCGCGATCTGAACTTCCTTGTCGTCATGGCTCGTCAGCGCCTTCAGTACGCGAGCGCGCGCTTGCGCGCTTCCGAGGCAGGCGAGTGCCGCCGCATTGCCCACCTTCTCGGACTGCGCCGCTGATGGGTGCAACCGATGCCCGTCCCGGTCGAGCGCATGACCTTCGTTCAGCGAGCAGATCAACTCGACTTCGGGCGAGCCCACGGATCCCCGTCTGATCAGATCATCGACCATCCGCACGAGCTCGATGCGCTGGAGCTCTGGAGTCAGCCATCCCAGCGTGCCCGCGAGCCCGATCATGCGCGCGCGGGTCTGCGGCAGATCGGCGTCCTCGGCGAAGCGCAGGAACCGGTCGCGAGCGTTGTCGTCGAGCGCAATCTCACCCATGGCCTTCAGGAACGCCGGCGCCCGCCGCTCGCTCTCGCTCAGCGAGGCGAACAGGCTTTCGATGCGCTCGAGGAACAGGCGGACGTCGGCCATCTCGCGGCGCAGCAGCCCATGGACGAAGCCGAGCTTCTCGGCCGGCGACAATCGATCGTCGACGAACTGGCAGACTTCTCGCCGGTGCGCCGCCTGCGGCCCGGAATCACCGAGACCGTTCGCAACGGTCATCGAGCTGCCGGCGAACTCGCCGAGGAGCTTCGGATTCGCACGACCGCTTCCCAGTGCCGGCGCGGGAGTCGATTCGAGGAATCGATTGAGGTGCGTCGCCGCGACGGGGCCAAGCGGCGCCTTCGAGGGAAAGCCGTAGATGACCGGCACGTTGGAGAAGATGCGGCGCATCTGGTCGCGGTTGCTTTCGCCGAGGCGCTGGTCGAGGAGGCGAGCCAGGCGCTCGGCGTCGGGCTGCGAGTGCCCCGCGCGGACCAGGCTGCGTTCGACCTCGGGAAACGCGCTCGCGCCTGCCTCACCACTCAACGTGTTGCAGCCGAAAAGATAGACTTCCTTCAATTGCGAGAACAACCCGGGGCAGGAATCGCTGCAGGAGGCACGCTCCAATTCGGCGACCGGCAGGGACTCGCGCATGTCGAGCCGATCCGAATAGAACTCGGTCCCGCCGTCGAAATGGCCCGAGATGACGAGGAGATCGCAGCGAACGCGCTCGCGACAGGCAGAGGCGAGCCAATCGCGGCGTCCACGCTCCACCAGCTCGACGAATTCGTACTGGTCTTCGGGCAAACGCCGCCGGAGCACGTCCTTCTCGTCGGGCGAATTGACGGTGATCGTGCATACCGTCTGCTTGCCGGCATGGGCCTCGGGGGTGAAGCCGGCAGCGAACACGCGCGGCGAGCAGAAATATCGCTGACCGGGACGTTCGAGCATCGAAAAGGCGGTGACAACGCCACGGCGACCTCCGGCCGCGGATGCGGCAAAGGCGCTTCGCTGATTGGTGAGGAAATGCCTGCGCCAACCCGGTATGTGCTGCGGCGCGCAGCAGAATCACGGCGCGCGATTCCGGTGCTCGGGACTCGGGTCCTCTGGGCAGGGCGCAAGCCTACCACATCGCGGCCGCGCCCGCCCCGGGGCGGGTCGCGGGGGGTTGACGGGATTCGCCGCGCCCGGGCGAGGCCTACGGCGCCTGCAGGCGCCTGATGAGGATGTCGATGATGTCGTTACCGCCGCCGCCCGAGGACTTCCGGCGGGATTCGCTCAGCAGCTGCGCCATTTCCGGTCCTCGGCAGGGATTCATAGTCCGGGCGGATGAAGACCGCAGCGATGGCCCGCTGAACGTCAAGGGTCCCGGCGGCGGGGAAAAGGCGCGCCAATTCGTCCAGGCTCTGCGGGTCGCTCAGCCGATGGCGCGCCAGCGTCTCGAGGGCGCGAATCTGCGCGGCCGGGTCCGTCATCCGCGCAATTTCGCTGGCCGCGATACGAAGATCCCTGACTTCGGTCATCGGCCGATATCCCAGATAGACCTCCGCGACCTCGACATCGGCGCGGTCCGCTGGTCAGCGCCTGCAGCACGCGGGCGCGCGCGTCGGCGCTGCCGAGACACGCCAGCGCGGCCGCCTGCGGCACCGTGTCTTCCTGCGACGTCGACAGCGCCAGCCGATAACGCTCCTGGTCGAGCTCGTGGTCCCGGTTCAACGAGCAGATCAGGTCGACGTCGGAAGCGCCGGCCGTATCGCTCCTTCGAGCATGCCGTCGATCATGCGCATCAGTTCGGCCGCTGCTCCGACGGCGAAAGCCAGCCCAGCGATCCGGCGAGCTTTATCATGCGGGCGCGGACCTGCGGCTGATCGGCGTCGTCGGCAAAGCGCAGGATACCGGCTGCGAGCGTCGTCGTCGCCGGCAATCTCCGAGAGCGCCTCGGAATACGCGGGCGTCCTGCCGCTCGTCTTCGCTGAAATGTGGCGAACACGCCTTCGATGCGCTCGAGGAACATGCGGACTTCCGCCATGTCGCGGCGCAGGATGCCGTGGACGAAGCGAAGCTTCTCCGCGGCCGAGGGACGCTCGTCGATGAATTCGCAGACCTCGCGCCGATACTCGGCGTAGGGCTCGGCTTCAGCTCAACCCGCTGACGGCTGATCATCGACGTGGTCGAGAAATGGGAGAGGAGCTGCGGGATTGACGCGACCGTGCCCGATCTCGGCGATCGACGACGACTGCAGCGAGCGGCCGAGCATGGCGCCCGCCACCGGCCCGAGCGGCGCGACTGACGAGAAGCCGTAGATGACGGGCACGTTCATGAAGATGCGGCGCATTCGGTCGCGGCTGCTTTCGCCATGGCGCCGGTCCAGCGCGCTCGCGATCCGGCGCGCGTCGGCCGGCGAGTGGCCGGCGCGAACGAGGCTGCGCTCGACCTCGGAGGTCATCCACTGTTCGCGCTCCGGATTCAGCGTGTTGCATCCGAAGAGATAGACCTCCTTCAACTGCGAGAACAGCCCGGGACAGGAATCACTGCAGGACGCCCGTTCCAGCTCGGCGACCGGCAGAGACTCGCTGGCGGCCACTTGATCCGAATAGAAATCGGTGCTTCCGTCGAAATGGCCGGAAATGACCAGGATATCGCAGCGAACGTCTTGCCGGCAGGCTGAGGCCAGCCAATCGGGACGACCGCGCTCCACCAATTCGACGAACTGATATTGGCTTTCGGGAAGTCGTTGTCGAAACGCTTCCTTTTCGTCAGGAGAATTGACGGTGATCGTGCAGACCGTGCGCTTGGCGGCATGCGAATCCGCGACCCAACTGACGGCGACCAGCACGACGAGAAATGCAATTTTGGAAATGGAGGGCATCGGCCAAGCGCCTTGAGACGTCGGATGACTTCAAGGGCCAAGCGTGCCCGGGGAGTGCGTCCGGGTCTGTGCGTCCTCGCACTGTTGCCGCAGCCCGATCGGCACGTCGACGCGGCCACGGTGGTGCGGACGATGTCGTTTCGTTTGCATGAGTGCGCGGGCCCAGGCTCCGGAGCCACAAGCCCTGAGCGGGATTGGGTCACGGGCTGCGCGGAGGCGCTATCGGCGAATGCGCCATTGGCGTGTAAGCCGGAATCTGTCGTTGCCCAAAGCGCAACGCCGCTACGCGCGTCAGCGCACCGACCTGGCGGCGTTTCTCGCCGATCATGATTCCAATCGGAGAATATGATGACGAATCGGATGCCGCGCCTTCGGCAATCGGGAAGCTTGGTCGCAGGTGTCCTGATCGGTCTGTCGATCCTCGTCGCGACGATCGCGGTGGCTGACAGCGGCCATGGCGGGTGGCCGACTTTCTGCGCCTTCGCGGCGCCCGTCATCCTCCTGACCGGGCTCGCATTGCAGGCATTCGTCACGTCCAGGCCCCGCCGCGGACCTGTTCGCATGGCCTGACGCAAGTCGGACCGCAGGGGACGGTACGCCCGGCCCCCTCGGGGCCGTGACTTCGCGGTTCATGTGCGCTATCGTGCGCACGATCGCGGATTGACCAACTCTCCCCGCAGGCGTTTGGCACCCCTGCCATTTCCTGCATTCCCGAGAATCCCGGCCTGCTTGCTGCGGCCGGTGGACAGTCCGCACTCTCGAGGAGTCGTTCGGCATGGAACTCCCCCGACGCGCGCGCGGCGACGAGCTGCTCAAGCCCGGCGAATTGACGCGTTTGCGGGAGCGGCTGCGGATCCGGGCGCGCGAGCACGACTTGGCGACGGTAATCGCCTGCGCCTTCGATCACCGAACGAGGATGCTTCCGTTCATCTTCGCCGACACGCGGATGATTCCCGCCGGCGTCCGGGCCGTCGGGGCGGCGCTGGCGGACGCCGGGTTCGCGAAGACCCGGATCGTGCTGCAGCAGTGGAACCGCAATTTCCGGCCGTCGCAGATGCGCCTGGACGGCCGGATCCCCGACGTGTTCATGGTTTCGAGCATGAGCCTGCATTCAGAGGAGTGCATGGAGCTCATTCGCGACGCGCACCGGATCGACACTACTCATCGACCGCTGATCATCGCCGGCGGCCCGCACGCCGTCTACGAGCCCTATGACCTCTTCAGTGCGGATCCCGCCAATCCGGGAAGCGCCGATGTCGTCGTCACCGGGGAGGAATTCGTCCTGCTGAGCCTCATCGAGGCCGTGTTGTCCGTGCGCGGTCGCGGCGAGTCGATGCGAGGGGCGTTCGTTCGCGCGCGCGACAGCGGGGTCCTCGATGCGATCCCGGGCCTGGTTTACTCGCTCGGCGACAGGAACGGCGCTCCGGAGGAGCTGATCGACACGGGCATGCAGCGCCTCGTCGGCGATCTCGACGAGCTGCCGCACCCGGTGCTGGGCTACCGCCTGATGGAGCCGCCGGGCCGCCACGCGAATCTCAGCTCGGAGGCGATGCCGGCCGATCAGGTGCTGAAGCACAGTCCCATCAGCTCGCTGGTCCTGACGTTCGGATGCAAGTTCGCCTGTCCGTACTGCCCGATTCCCGCCTATAACCAGCGGCAGCACCGCGTGAAAAGCGGCGATCGCATCGCCGATGAGATGTTCCGCCTCAACAAGGAGTATGGCCTTCGCCTCTTCTTCGGCGCCGACGACAACTTCTTCAACGACAAGGCCCGCACGCTCGACATCGTCGAGAAGCTGGCCCGCGCGGAATTCGACGGGATCAAGCTTCGCAGCCGGGCGCGATGGTATACGGAGGTGACCGTCCACGACACGCTGCAGATGAAGGATCATCTGCCGCTCGTTCGCGAGTCGGGTTGCCGGGCGCTGTGGCTCGGCGTCGAGGATCTGACGGCGACGCTGATCAAGAAGGGCCAGAGCGCCGACAAGACCGCCGAGGCATTTCACGCGTTGCGGGAGGCGGGGATCTGCCCGATGCCGATGATGATGCACCATGACTCGCAACCGCTCTACTCGCGCGGCTCGGACTATGGCCTGCTGAATCAGGTCGAGCTGCTGCGCAGGGCCGGCGCCGTCTCGATGCAGATTCTGATGCTCACGCCCGCCGTGGGGTCGAAGCTGCTCGAGTCGACCTATGCGAGCGGTCAGGTCTTCGAGAGCGCGGGAGGCAGGGCGGTGCGCCCGCACATGCGCGACGGCAACTACGTCGTTGCATCCAACCACAAGCACCCCTGGCAGAAACAGCTGACGATGCTCGCCGGGTATCTATACTTCTACAATCCCGTCTGGCTCGTGATCGCGCTGATCCGCACCCGGACTCCCGTCCGCAAGAAGCCGGCGTATCTGCAGATCTTCGGAAACCTGGGATTGGTGATGACGATCGCCCGAACGTCCGGCTGGGTCGTGCGCCTGATGCTCGGCCGAATCGTGCGCACGACCCGTTCACCCTGCAGCCAGATTCCGATGCGTGGCGTTGACGGCGCGGCATCGAGTCACGACACGTCCGTGACGCCGGTCGCCGCGACGCACCCGCTGGTTCGCCGCCCGGACCCGTTGCGAGAAATCGTGGCGCGCTGACGGCACCACGCGGTACGCGCGCACGATTCGCTCCTCGGCGCCGGGGACTGAATCCCGGCTTCGTCAATGCGTCGGGGCCCACGCGCGAACGTGACCGGAGCCAAGTTCCCTGTAATTGCCGTCAGGTGCCTTGCCGAACGGGCTCCCTCTTACGAAACGAGTAGCGCAGAAACAGGTGGCTGCTGCCGCGTCGCAGGTCGGTCAATGTGCCCCACCTGGGATCACGCGGCGCGAACGCCTTGCCCATCACCAGGCTGAGCCGGCGGTCGCGGATATCGCGACCGGCGATCTGCGGCGCGAGCGTCAGGAATTGCTCGTCGACGAGACGCGCCGCGTAGAAGTCACCGAGAAGGCGCGGCCCGCCCTCGACGAGAATCCGCTTGGCGCCGCTCACCGCGCATACCTGGTCGAGAATCGCGCGCGGCGAAATCGGGCGCGCGCTTCGACCCACTTCGCGGATCTGAACGGTGGCGGGAACACGTTGCCCGCGAAGCCGCTGCGCCCCCGCGGGCGTGGTGATGATCCACGCCGGTACTTTGCCAGAGGCAAATACCGGCAGGCGGAGATCGACATCGCCGCTGCCGCTGACGATCACGTTCAACGGCGCAACGCGAAGGCGCAGTGCGTTGCGCAGTCGCAAGTAGTCATCGGCGAAGGCCGGGAATATGGCGTCGGCCGTCCAGACGTGCCGAGCATCGGCGCGCAGCGTGCCCGAGCCGATGATCACGACGTCCGCAACGGCGCGCAGCAGGCCCATGACCATTCGATCCTGGGCGCTGAATCCGCTGATGTCGCCGCCGCTGGCATGTCCCTTCACATTGAGCGAGACGACGCCATCCAGCGTGGAGACGAAATTGCTGAAGACGTGCGGATGGGCGCGCGACCCTGACATGCGCAGTCCTCCGTACGCCCGTAGCAGACGCGGCGGGAGCGGAAGCGCGACGCCTCGCTTCGTTTCGAGGAGCGTGTCGAGCGGCGCGAGAACGGCGCGGGTGTGTCGGGGCATCGATGTGGTTGCCGAGTTGCTTATCTCGCGGATTGCGTCAGGTGACCGACCGGTCGATTCGTTGGCATGGACGTACCTTCTGTCTCGTTGGCATTATCGTCGCGTCAAAGCTGACGCTCGTCACACTCCCGGCCTGCACGAGCCCTACGCAAGGGGTGGAGCTCGACTGAAGTGGATTAAGCAACACAAAGCATACGGAATATACGAATTTGCTCGTGGACTCCCCAATTTGCCATTGGTTTGCCACACTTGATCGTCGCTTTTGCGCGATTGTGGGGCACAGTAAGCCTAGAGTGGGCCCCATGCCTGAGCGCAACGCCCAACCGACGCGCTGCCATTCCCAACTCGTGCGGAAACCACCAATGGATACCCTTCAAAGCATTGCACCGATTTTCGCGCCGACGGCTCAAGGTAGTCTGCGCGGGCGCAACGGAATTTGAACTTCCGCATGGTCCGCCTTCTGTCGGTCATCACGAGAATCCGCAGCCCCGCGTGGCTGACGCTATTTTTCTTCGGGCTCGCGTTTCTCGACGCCAGGGCAGAAAGCGGCGAGCCGGCGGTTCGAGATGTGGAGGTTTGCGGGGCATTTTTTGATGGCCAGGGCGTGGCGCTTCCACGCGGCGACGCGATCTTCAAGCGCGGCCTCTGTATTGGTCGGTGGATCGCGTCGGAGGGCAGGATTGTTCCGCTTCCGCGCCCGCCGATCGAGACCGAGCAGTCAGCTCTGGTCCAGGGTCCTGACGGGTCAATCTACCTTTCGGGTGGACGTGTGTATTTCGGTGATCCGCGCTTTACCAGCCTCAACGCAAGGCCGAAACCTTTCGTTTACCAATGGCGCCTCGGAGCTGAGGCTTGGACCGAGGCCCCGCACCTCGAGGTTCCACGCGCCAAACACGCGTCGGTCACGCTGCCTGATGGTCGCATCCTCGTCATCGGCGGCATTGGTCCGATGTCAGGCAATTCATTTCCGGCGCTGAGCTCCGTCGAGTCGCTGAAGCCCGCACGAACGAGTGGTGACGGCAACCTTCGGGACCTGTCAACATCGTCCTGGCAGCTGGCGCCTTCGCTGGAAGAGGCTCGCTCCGAGCCCGCAGCCCTCGTGACCGACGCAGGCGACGCCATAGTCATTGGCGGTGAAAGGTCTGGAACGGGTCTATCGTCCGTAGAGATTCTTCCTCACGGTGAGCAGGCGTGGCGGCGTCTTGCCCCAATGCACGAGGGAAGGTACGGACATACGGCGACGTTATTGACGGACGGAAGAATCCTCGTGACGGGCGGACTGAGCTCACGGTACAGCCCCATTGATCGCGCCGAGGTCTGGACTCCACGGCCCTCGCCGCTCGGCTCCTGGAGCAGCGCCGGCACCATGCCTGGCGGCCCACGCTCTTTTCACACCGCCACGTTGTTGGAGGATGGACGCGTTCTCATCATTGGAGGTCTGGTTGCGGATGGGCAGGATGGGAAGCGCACGACTGCGATATGGAACCCGCGCGACGGCAGCTGGCGGAGCGACGCTGTGCTTCCGGAACCGCCCTACCGTCAAGGTGCATTCCTCCAGGAGGACCACTCGATCGTGGTCTTGTCGTCGTCGCCGTTTCAGAAGATCTACAACACAACTTCGACCTTGGCCTATCGATTCCGCCTTCTGAAAGACTTGACCGCGGTCGATATTCTGGCCGAGCAAGCGATCGCAAGGGGATACTCCTCTATCTATGAGGAATGGGGCGCGCTTTCGCCGCAAGATCGCGCCGGCGTCGTCGCAAAGGTGTTCGGCTACACACAGTCAGAAAACAGTGCCACCTGCAGATCGGCATGGGATGTGCTGGCGAGCATCGGTGGTTCCGCATACCCCGAAGTGGTTGCGCGGGCGGCAACCGTCCTGAATTCGGTCCCTTGCGGCTCCTCTGGCGTCATCCTGGCCATCCTCAAAGACCGCATCCTGAGCATCGTCAAAGGCGCGACTGAGCCTCTATCGCCTATGGCGGCCGATCAGGTCGCAACATATTTTGAGGGGAGGGGTGACACAATCACGCTGGCGGAACTGGCCCGAAAGCGCACGCTTTCCCTTCCAGCCATCGCGCGTTGGCTTGCGCCCGATCATCCGAAATTGAACCTTGCTTTCGAATGGCTGGTTGGGGGGAGCACCTTGACGTTCGACGCGACGCTCTCCGAGCTCGCCGGTCTCGTCGAGACCGAATTCGATCGCCTGCGCCGCGAGGACCCGCGGCGCTATGCGGCGCTGGCATCGCTGCGGGAACGTCTCGCCGCCAAGGCGAAGGCCTTTCCGATGCAGGAAACTTCGGACAATGATGGTTTGCCGCGTGACATCGAAATTCGAAAAGCCGCGCTGTATGCCCTCGATCTCGGTCTGATTGCAGGCTCGACCAGCGCTGAGACGGTGACAAAGACCGAAGAAGACCTGGCCGACAAGCTCGTCCATTTCGTCAAGGAAAGCCAACAGTACATTTCCGATGCCCGGGAGATCGCTACGGTCATTCCTGGTCCGGGGGCACCAACCTTCAAGATGCTCGCGCTGGGCTCCATACGCAGGACAGACAGTTTTTATGCCCTGCGGGTCGTTCGTCCCGCCTTCACTGTGGCCGGCGAGACGCATGCGGCAATGGCTTGGGATATCGTCGACGATGAATATCTCTCTGAAGAGGATATCGAGACCAACTACGATCCCGAAAGCGGCTACAGGAATGTGACCGTCCGGACCTCCACGACGCAATGTGCAGAAGGCCGTAGGACCCTGCGCTATGACCCAGCGCGACAAGAATTCGTGGGGCCCACTTTCAACTGCCTGCGCGCCGCCAATTAGCGTCAATGCGCATCAAGTTCAATATCGCAGCACTTGGCCAGGACCTGACGACCATTCTCCTTGTGCCGGCATTTTGCCGTGTTGTTCCTGGCGATGCGGGCGGTGACGCACAATGCGCTGCGCCTGCGGCGGGAAAGACCATTGCGTGCGCTCTGGCTACGCGTGGATCAAGTGCAGTTTAGGGTACAGGTGCTCAAGCCAAGCGCCTTGCAGGTTCACGCGCCTGGGATACGAACCATCCGGTTGCGTTGCGAAGGTCGTTCGTGCAAGCCCACTCGCAGCGCCTTGCACCAACCCACAAGTTCCGTCGCATGCGGCCGGCGAGCATGAGTGGATCAAGGTAGTTGGCCGGACGGTCGTGCTCTACGCTGACCGCTTTGCTTGCCCCGTCGGTGACCCGAGTCGGATCTCATGTGCTTTCGTTACGCACACGGCCGACACCCTGTCGCAACCGCAAGCGACGTGGCCGAGGTAACAAGCTCAGGAAATACGCGCAGCAGCTCAGCAGGACGATCCAGAACGTCGTGGGCCAATTGGTGGAATAGGCGAGAGCAATTCCGAGCCAGGTTTCGGTGAGCGCGAGAAGTACTGCGAACGCGACACCCCAACCCAGGCGAGATGTCAGGCGAAGCGATGTCGCCGCTGGGCCCACCATCAACGCAAACACGAGGAGGACGCCGACTACTTGAGCCGCCTCAGCGACCGTCACGGCGACAATAACGAGGAACAGCACGGACATGATCCGAAGGGATACACCTTTAGCCTCGGCGAGCTCAGGCGCCAGGGTTGTAAACAGAAGGGGCCGCGAGATGAAGGCGAGGGTGCATAAACCCGCGCTGGTCAATGCCAAGAGCGCCCATACCGTCTCTGGGCTGACGCCTAGTACGTTGCCAAACAGAATTGCGTTCGCTTGAGTGGCGTGGGTGGAGTACAGGTAAAGGAAGAGGACGCCAAGACCAAGCGCCAGAGACAGGATGATACCGACGGCGACATCTCGGCCGCGAAGGCGATCGCCGAGCAGGCCCATCGCGATCGCCGCGACGATCGTGAAGGCGAGCATTCCCCATAGAGGGCTGGTGCCGATTAGAGCCGAGCCGGTAGCCCCGGCAAAGCCGACGTGTGACAGAGCGTGCCCTGCAAAGGTCAGGTTGCGGAGCACCAGGAAGAATCCCACCGATCCAGCGACGATGGCCACGAGGCCACCCGCTATGAAGCCCATGCGCATGAAATCGTATTCAAGCATCGTGGCGATGGGCATCGGCTTCCACCAACCCAAGTCCGGATACAACCAGGACGCGGCCGTCCACATGCAACACGTCGATGGGAGCCCCGTAAAGCCGCGACAGCACGTCGCTCCTGATCACCTCGTCAACCCGGCCGAGGACGGCGCGACCCTGACCAAGATAGAGGACGCGATCCATGGCACCGAGCAGCGGACTGAGCTCGTGCGCAGTGAAGAGCACGGTGATACGCCGCGCTTCCTGAATCCGCTTCACGAGCAGGATGGTCGCTTGCTGGAAGTGTAGATCGAGACTCAGCAGCGGTTCATCAAGCAGAAGTAGCTTCGGCTCGCCGAGTAGCGCTTGCGCCAACAGCAGCCGCTGGAGCTCGCCCCCCGAGAGCTCGCACAGAGGGCGAGGGGCGAGCGCCGTGGCATCAACGGTTGCGATGGCCTGGTCCACTTCGCGTCGGTCCGCTCTGCTCGCCAGCGGAAGCCCCCACCGCTCGCCGTGAAGCGCGCTCGCTACGAAGTCCCATCCGCGCAGGCGGAGGTCGGCGACCGACGCGCGCTGTTGCGGAAGGTAGCCTGCGTCGCGATTGCCGCGTGTCGGCGGCTCGCCTAGCACTTTGATTTGGCCGGCGGAAGGGCGCAGCAATCCCAGAATCGCGTGCAACAGCGTCGTCTTGCCCGCTCCGTTGGGGCCGAATACCCCAACGAAGTCACCGAGGCGTACGGCCAGGCTCACATCCGCGAGGACGGTGCGCCCCCCTCGTGCCAGTGTCACCCGATCAAGCTCGATCGCGAACATGTCAACGTGAGTCGAGGGCACGGGCCAGCGCGTCGAGTTGCGAGGTCATCCACTGCTGGTAGGACATCCGCGGTGGCAGCGTTTCGGTCACGCCCACGACTGGGACGCCGGCGCTGGCGGCAATCGTCCGCATGCGCTCGGCCAGTGCCCCGTTGGTTTGGTTGTTGTAGATGAGAAGCTTGACCGAGCGCATCCTCAGGTCCGCCTCGAATGCTGCAATGTCCTTGGCGCTGGGCTCGGTGCCGTTCATGACTGCCAGCTGAAAACGGCTGTTACGCATCTTGAGCCCGACCGCATCCGCCATGTAGCCGAAAACCGGCTCGGTCGCGGTTACTGCGCTGCCCGCGTACCCCCTACGAAGCGCCGCGACGCGCTCAACGAGGGGCTGCATTGACCTCTCGAATGCAGCATGTCGTTCGGCAAACTCGGTGCGATGCATCGGATCGAGAGTTGACAACGTGTCGTCGAGCGCTTTCGCCAGCGCGATAATCGCAGTGACGTCATACCAGACGTGCGGGTTGTCACCCACCCGCCTGTTAGCAAGCCGGGCGACCTCAATCACTCGGCGCGACGGTGCGCGTGACCCCGAGATCAGATTTGTAATCCAAGGGTCGTAGTCCACTCCGTTATAGATGACGAGTTTCGCATCGGCGACCTGGCGCGCGGTCGAAGCGCTGGCCTCGAACTCATGCGGATCCTGATTCGGATTGCTCAGGATGCTGGTGACGGCAACGTTAGGTCCGCCGATCTGTTGGGCGATGTCGCCGTAGACGCTTTCGGCAGCAACGACCTTGATCGGCTCCGCGCGTGCGGCGGAGATTGCCGTTATGAAGCCGACGAGTAGAGCGATAGCGAGACTGTGCATGTCCCATCCGTTGCGCCTAATCGGCGAGCTAACCAGGAGCATTTCGGCGCGCCGAGGTGACCGCCCGACACGTCGCGACCGCGAAACCGGGAGGTCGCACGGAAGAGCCTGGGCCGGGACTCGACCCCAGGCGCGCCAGAGCCCGAGGCCGCTCCCTGAAGAGCACCGATTTAGTCCGGGTGCTTCATCCCGCAATACTTTCCATAGGCGATTCCCGCACAGGCCTTCTGCAATTCCGCGTCGCAGATGTCTTCGTCCTTGCCGGATTCCTGGCACTTGGCGGCGGCCTCATGCGCGGCGGCAATAATTCGGTGGCGCCTGACATCCTCCTTGGTATGCGCTGCCTCGAGTGCAGGATCGACCTTGGAAGCTGCGGGTTTCGCAGGTGGTTTGGATGCCGCCGCATCCGCAGCGATCGCCTGCATGGGGGCCATCAAGAAAAGCGACAATACGATCAAGATACTCCTCATACGAATCTCCTTTTCTCCATGTTAAGCACGGCGCGCAAGCGTCGCCGAGATGTTCGCTTGAGCCGCGCGCCAGCTCGGAAGCAGGGCTGCGAGCGTCGCCGCAAGCAGCGAGGGCACGAGGAGCCACAGCTCCTCCGCCGAGAACGCCCACGCGTTGATCGGCAGGCTTTCCTGACGCACCATCCACCACGCGAGGATCGCGGCCAGACAATGCGCCAGCAGCAGACCGAGCGCGCCCCCGAGGACGGCCAGCATCAGCGCCTCGAGCATGAGCATCGCCGCAATGCTCGCGGGTCGCGCGCCCAGCGTGCGCAGAACGGCGATGTCGTAGGCGCGCTCGTTGAGCGCGTGATAGAGCGCAATGAATAGGGACAGCGCCGCGGTTGCCAGCACCACGCCGCCAAAGGCCCGGATCACGTCGGCCCCGACGCCGATCATGCGAAAGAGCCGCGCCGTTTCGTAGGCGGGCGAAGCCGCCTGCATGTTGGTCTCGGCATTGATCTTGCGCGGCAGGGAGACGGCGGCGAGCGGCGTCTTATACTGCACCAGCAGGATCGTGACCTGCCGCTCGTCCTCCACCACCTTTCGCTCCTCGGGATCGGTGATGTTGCCCTCGTGCACGAACCAGACGCTCTCCGGGTCGACGAGGACGAGCCGATCGAGCACCGTGCCGGTCGGCTTTAGCACGCCCACCACGGTGTAGACCGAATCCCCGTGCACCGGCCCGCCTTCGGCGAGGCCGTGCGAGCCGACGAAGCGATCCCCGATGCCGAGACCCGTGTGCGCGGCGACGGTCGCACCGAATACCGCCTGCATCTTCGCGTTCCAGGCCTGCCCGGCCGCAAAGGTCCCGTGATACAGATCGATGTAGTCCGGCGTGGTGCCCATGATCCAGAACCCGCGGAAGCTGTCGGCGATGGACAGCGGAATCACCCGTCGGATCAGGGGATTCTTCGCGAGTTCCTGCGCTGACTTGAGCGGAATATTTCCGGTCGGTACGTCGAGATGGAAGATCCCGGCCAGCATCAGCTGAATGGGACTGCCTTTGGCGCCGACCACGAGGTCGATGCCCTTGGCGTCGCGGTTGAGGCTCTCGCCGATCTGTCCGTTCACGATAAGCACAAAACCGATCGTGCCGACTCCCAGCGCGAGCAGAAGGACGTTGAGCAGCGTCCCGAGTGGACGCGCGCGCAGGTAGCTCCATGCCAGTTGAACAAGATTCACGCCGCGGCCGCCATCGGCCGGCGCGGCAGTGCCAGTTGCCGCGGTACCTTCGATTTCAGCCGGGTGTCGTGCGTCGCGATGATCAGCGACACCGCGTGCTGCTGCGTCGCGCTGAGCAGGAGATCGGCCACCGACGCACAGGCCTCGTCGTCAAGGTTTGATGTCGGCTCGTCCGCGAGCAGGAGCTTCGGGCGATTCACGAGGGCGCGGGCGATGGCGACGCGCTGCTGCTGCCCGACCGAGAGTTGATGAGGATAGGCGTTGACGCGGTCGTCGACGCCCAGGGCGTTCAGCATGGCGTGAGCCGCCGACCGATCCACCGGAAGACCGGCGATGCTTTGCGCCACCAGCAGGTTCTGCATCGCGGTCAATGTCGGAAGCAGATGGAACTGCTGCAGCACGATGCCGATGTGGCGCCCGCGAAAACGGTCGCGCTCGGGTGGGGAGAGTGCCGACAGATCCTGTCCGTCGACAACGACCGAGCCGCTGGTGGGCACCAGGAGACCGGCAATCAGGTGGAGAAGCGTCGTCTTGCCGCAGCCGGAAGGGCCGACGACGAGGACGTCGCTCTGCGGTTCCAGAACGAATTCGTCCAGCTGCAGCACGTCCACGCCGTGGTTGTAGCCGAAACGCAGCTGCTTGAGGTGAACCATCGCGCGTGGGCCGGGGCTCAAGCGCATTCCGGGCAGCGCCCGTAAAGCGTGAGGTCATGATGCTCGACCGTGAATCCGCGCGGCGCAAGACGACGCATGTTGCCGGGACAACCCGGGACGTCGTACACACGGCGACAGCTGGTGCACTGGAAGTGATGGTGATGTGCCGACTCGCTCATCTCGTAGCGCGGGCTCTCTCCTGGCAGCGTGACCGCCTGGACGGCTCCTTCACCAAGAAGGAGCTTGAGGTTGCGATAGACCGTGGCAATTCCCAGCGCTCCCACATCGGCGCGCGCCTGACGAAGAACTTCGTCGGGCGAAAGCGGTCGATTGGATTGACGGATCGCGGATTGGATGGCGTCGCGTTGGCGGGTCGCGCGTTTAATGGCGCTCATGGGAGGATGGCGGCAGAGCTTGATGAACGTGTAGATAATGATATACCATTATCATTGTTTCCGCGCAAGGGCGACGATATTCCCTTGTGGAGGCTTGGGGAAACGAAGATGAACTTCGCTTGGGAGCAAGAAATGCGGGGTATTTCATTCGGACTGATGCTGGCGACCGTCCTGGTTGCGCCCTCGCCGGCGTGGGGGCTGAACACGGACATCCCTGCTTCGGGCCTGCCGACGGCGACGTTATTCAGTGCGTCGGTACTTCCCGACCTTCAAGGCGTCGTGTCCTGGAAGACGCTGGGCTTGGTCGAGCCTGTGAAGCAGGGCGGCCAGATGGTGCCGAAATTCGACAAGCAGATTCTCGCGCTGGACGCAAAGGTGGTCAGGGTTCAGGGGTTCGTTTTGCCGCTCGACCTGGGCGACCAGCAGCACCATTTCCTGATTTCCGCCGTTCCGCCACACTGCCAGTTCTGCCTGCCCGCCGGACCGGATGCGATTGTCGAGGTCATGGCGAAGAAAGCGGTTCCATATAGTTTCGAACCGGTCATCCTGAGCGGAAAGTTCGCGGTACTGAGGAATGACACCGACGGGTTGCTTTACCGCCTAACCGAAGCCGAACAGGTGGATACTCCCGTCAAGCGTTAGCCCGTTCAGGTCGTCCGACATTTCATCCCGACTTCGCCGAGAACTTACGGCCCGCAGGGCCGTCTAGTTGGTCTGCTGTGCCTCCGGTAGGTTTTGGGGGTGATGGTCGGCCGCCGGGCCAGCGAAAGGGCGGCATACCACATTGGCCCCTGGCGAATCGATTGGGGACGTCTTGGCCGAATGGAATTTAGGGAGGACGGCGTATGAAGGCATTGCTAAGCGTTGCATCAATCCTGTTCCTGTGCTCGTGCGCCGGCGCGCCGATGTTGCAGACGTCGTTCAACGGGTCTACCTATGTCAGCCCGCCCACAAGCATCAATGATCCACGGATGCGCAGCGCCGAGTTCTACATGAACGACGACAAATCTCCGGTCGATTACGCGGCCCCGCCCTCGACTCAATTCCGACCGGTTGATAACTTCTGCGCCGCGAACTGCCAGGCAAGTCGGCATACATTGGACTATTGCAGCCGCGCCTGCGCGTTTTGAGTGAAGACGTATACGGACAGGTGATTTGCCCGACGTCGACGCGGGGATGCACGGCGATCCGTCGCGCTGTAATTGAGGTCGAATGATCGAGGCGCTACAACCGGACGCTCATTGGCGGCTACTGGCCAATGCGTCCGCCGCCGCCTTTGCATCGGCCCGCGGGCTTTGCTTCAGGTAACTCCACATCGCATAGCGCGACCCCGGGTTCTGCGCGAGGTCGGAGTGCATCAGCGCGATATACGCAGGTCCGGCATCCCAGTAGTTCCATGCGGCAAGGTCCTGCGCGACAAAACCGGCAAGGGGCTTGTGCACCTCGATGAACATGCGATAGGACTCGATCACGCGTTCGCGTGAGATTGTCGCGTTTGCACCGCCTTGAACGCTGAGCGCGAGCAAGACGGCTTCAAGTTCCGGTTTGGTTCGATCACGATCGTTCATGTACTTGGCATCAACCCACGCCATGCGAGCCGGGCCACGCAACTCCAGGTCGGCTGCGAGCATCGGGCCGACATTTGTCGCGTCCTTCGCATTCCAGGCGGCATTGAGCCGTTGCTCGATGCGTCCGGCGTCGACAGGTTCACCGCCTATACCCAGAAGCAGCGTGTACAACGATTGCCGCATGGCGAGCTTGGGGTCGGCAGTCCATTGGCGGAGCGCCTGTACGTCGAGGTGAGCTTTCAGGGATCGCAGCGTCGAGTAAGGCGCCCGCGCAAGCTCACCGTAAGCAAGCTCGGCCGCCAGCGGCTCGGGACTCTCGAGATAAGGCAGCACGATGGCAGCCTGGGCCTCCCATTCGGCGTCTGACATCTGGGCGGTCGGCTTGGTTGCCGAAAGCTCTCGCAGCCACGCCGCGTATTCAACGCCGATGGCGCCAACGTTGGCCCAGGATTGCCAATTATGAGCACGGATAAGCAGCAACGGCTTCACGCTCACGACGGCGCCGCGGTCCAGGCCGATGACCCATGAGGGCTCTATTGTCCCTCCCGCCGGTATCTGGCCGCGAATCACCTCGACCACCTTGAGGCGCGCGCCATTGTCCCCGGGTGACGCCAGTACCGCGCTTACTGCAGCATTTTGGTCCAAGCGATAGCGCGCACCTGCCGCCGGGGCGTCATCCCGGATCACGTCTATTACATCAGGGAGTGCGGCATTGCTCCCGGACGGCGTCGTCCGCGCGGCGTGACGGAAAGCAACTTCCTCCGCCGATGTGTAACCTTGCCAACTGCCACAAAGCGGGCACGCGGCAGCGCCAACGCTCGCTATGAGCAGTAACGTACCTGTCAGCCAACGCTTCACTAACGTGCCTCCATCGCCGCGCGCCAAGCCATTACGCAGCACTCGCGCGCCAATCTTTCCCCCCCATTGCGGGCCGGGTACCCCGCCCGACGGATCGTACATCTGAGGCGAGCCGTGTCAAGTAAATGCCTCGACTCGGGACCGGAAATAACCACTCGTTCGACCGGCACGCCACTTCGCGCGCGTTGTCGCGTTGACTGCCTTCGCTGGCGAGTTTCGGGCGTTGTAATTAGTCCGCATGGGATGCCACCGGACATCGCCACATGTGTGCCGACAACTCTTCGAGGCAACTTCGCCTTCCAGTCTGCGAGTACCACGGCGCGATCGAGCTGAGGCGGTCGTGCTCGCATAGCGATAGAATGACCAGTCGCTCCAACAATCTACTGGACCGACTGAACGTTAAAAACTTCCACTGAATGAATAGCATGTCCCACCGATTGTGTATTGCGCCTATGATGGACTGGACCGACCGGCATTGCCGGTTCTTCCTGCGCCTCATCACGCGGCGCGCGCGTCTCTACACCGAGATGATCACCAGCAACGCGCTGTTGCACGGCGACGTCGCGCATCATCTCGACTTCGACCCCGCCGAGCATCCGCTGGCACTGCAGCTTGGCGGCAGCGACCCCGCCGTGCTCGCGGCCTGCGCGAAGATCGGGCAGCGCTGGGGCTACGACGAGATCAACCTCAACTGCGGCTGCCCGTCGGAGCGCGTGCAGAAGGGAAGCTACGGCGCGTGCCTGATGGCTGAGCCGGAAATTGTCGCCGACTGCGTGAAAGCGATGCGCGATGCGGTGGCGCTTCCGGTGACGGTCAAGCACCGCATCGGCATCAACGACGTCGAGGACTATGCATTCGTCCGCGATTTCGTCGGGACCGTCGCGGCGGCCGGATGCGACGTCTTCATCGTCCACGCCCGTAACGCGGTGTTGAAGGGCTTGTCGCCCAAGGAAAATCGCGAGGTGCCGCCGCTGCGCCACGACGTCGTGCACCGGCTGAAGGACGATTTTCCCGCGCTGTCGATCGTGAGCAACGGCGGCCTCTCCGACTGGGACGCCGTCGAGCGCGAGCTCGCTGCGGTCGACGGCGTCATGCTGGGGCGCCTCGCCTACCACGATCCGTATTTCCTGGCGCAGCTCGACTGGAAGGTGTTCAGCGACGAAACGCCTGCGCGCTCGCGCGCCGACGTGCTGCAGGCGCTCGTTCCCTATGCGGTGGCGCAGCACGCCCGCGGCGTGCCGCTCCGCGCGATCTCGCGGCACGTGCTCGGGCTCTATCACGGCCGGTCGGGCGGGCGCGCGCTTTCGCCGCATCCTTTCCGACTCGGGGCGGTTGCGCGACGCGGGTCCGGAGTTGCTGCAGGAAGCGCTCGCCGCGGTCGAGCCGACCGCGGCGTACGCAGAAATCGATCTAGCGGCGCGCGCTACCTTTCGGCATGTCCTCCGCGACGTAGGCGCGGATGATGTCCTCGAAGTCGGTGTCGGCGCGTCATGCCCAGTGACTTGGCGAATCGCGGCGCGAAATTCGCGGGCCAGGTCGAGACGATGCGGGAGATCACGGCGTCGTGCTGCCACTTGACGCGATCGGCGACGGCATCACCCGCGACGCGGCGCAACGCGTCGACCATTCCGGCGACGGTGACCGCCATGCCAGGCACGTTGATCGAGCGCGTGTGCGCGAACGCGGCGGCGGGCGCCTCGTGCCCGACGATGAAATTGCCGATCACGGTGCGCGGCGAGGTCACCCACACCTTGGTCTCGGGCGCGACGGGGCAGATCGCGTCGACGCCGGAGAGCGGCTCGCGAATGATGCCGCTCGCGAACGACGAGGCCGCGCGATTGGGCTTGCCGGGCCGGACGGTGACCGTCGGCAGACGCAGGCTGCGGCCGTCGATGAAGCCCTTGCGCGTCATGTCGTAGACGAGATACTCCGCCATGACCTTCTGCGCGCCATAGGACGCCTGCGGCGTCAGCGGCGCGTCGTCCGGAACCGGGTCGGGCAGCGGCCCGCCGTACACCGCGAGCGAGCTCGCGAACACGAATTTGGGCGGCGCGTCGAGCGTGCGGCAGCGCTCGAGCAGTCGGCGCGTCGCGTCGAGATTGACGCGCATCCCCTTGTCGAAATCGGCCTCGGCCTCGCCGCTCACGACGGCGGCGAGATGGAAGATCGATCCGGTGTCGCGGGTGACGACGCGCTCGATCACCGCGGAATCGGCGAGGTCGCCCGCGAAGGCACGGACGCGAGGCTCGCCCATATCGGGCGGCGCGACGACGTCGAGCAGAGACGAGCTCGGTGACCGGTTGCGTGGCGCCGGAGGCGTCGGTCAGCCGGCCGCGCGCGAGAATTTCGCGCGCGAGGCGGCGTCCAAGGAATCCCGCCCCTCCTGTGATCACGATTCGCATAACGCCTGACCTTCACTTGTCGTCACGGACGCTATGATAGCCGCGCGCACGAGCAACCTACTCGGAATGATGCACGCGGACTCGAACACGAAGTGACGGGCGAGTCGCGACGGGCGCGGACGATCCTGGGGCCGCGACGCCCTTTTCCGCTAGAATTGCGGCTCGCGGGGCGAACGTACCGCGTGTTGCGCCGGATTCCCGCCCTTTCCCCGACATGGCCACTCCATCCGCTCCGCGCAAGCTCACGATTGCCACCCGTGAATCGGCGCTCGCGATGTGGCAGGCCGAGCACATCCGCGCGTGGCTCGCCGCGATGCACCCAGGCTGCGAAGTCGCGCTGCTCGGCATCACCACTCAGGGCGACCGCGTGCTCGACCAGCCGCTCGCCGACATCGGCGGCAAGGGCCTGTTCATCAAGGAGCTCGAGCACGCGATGGCGGAAGGTCGCGCCGACCTCGCCGTGCATTCGCTGAAGGATGTCCCGATGGACATGCCCGAGGGGTTCACGCTGGCGGCGATCGGCCCGCGTGAGGATCCGCGCGATGCGTTCGTGTCCAACCGCTACCTCGACCTCGCCGCGCTGCCGGGTGGCGCACGCATTGGAACGTCGAGCCTGCGCCGCGAAGCGCAGCTGCGCGAGCGCGATCCTCTGCTCCATATCCTGCCGCTGCGCGGCAACGTCAACACGCGCCTGCGCAAGCTCGACGAAGGCAAATACGACGCGATCATCCTCGCCGCCGCGGGATTGAAGCGGCTTGGCTTCGGCGCCCGCATCGCGGCGCTGCTCGATCCCGAGGAGAGCCTGCCCGCCGCGGGGCAAGGCGCATTGGCGCTCGAGTGCCGCGCCGACCGCTCCGACGTGATCGACATCTTGGCCGCCTTCGCCGACCGCGACACGACGCATGCGACGACGGCCGAGCGCGCCTTTTCGCGCGCGCTGTCCGGAAGCTGCCACACGCCGCTCGCCGCGCACGCGATATCGCGCCACGGCGAGCTGTGGCTGCGCGGTTTGCTCGCTAGCCGCGACGGCACCGAGATCCTGCGGGGCGACAAGGCCGCGGTCGTGACGGACCCGGCCGGTGCGGATACGCTCGGCCGCACGCTTGCCGACGATTTCTTGGCTAGAGGCGCGGCGCGGCTCGTCGGCGCGTGATGGAGGACCGACTCGATTTTTGCGGCACCGTCATGCTGATGATCTCTTCACGCGCACAAGCAATCGACCCTGATCGCGGCGTCGAAATTTCGATCGCATGACGCAAGATCACTCCATCGATACCGACCCCGGTTCGCCGCTCGCGGGAATCGGCGTGCTGGTGACGCGGCCGGCACGGCAGGCAGGCGGCTTCGCGCAGAAGCTCGCGGCGCTGGGTGCCACGCCCGTCATTTTTCCTGCCATCGTCATCCTGCCGCCGGCGAACACGGAGTCGCTGACGCGCGCGCAAGCTCAGCTCGCCAGGTACGACTTCGCGGTATTCGTCTCCGGTAATGCCGTCGAGTACGGTGTCGCCGATCCGAAAAACTGGCCCGCGTCGCTGGTCGCGATGGCCCCCGGTCCCGGCACCGCGGAGGCGCTTGCGGCCGTCGGCATTGACAACGTGCGCATTCCGACGACGACGTTCGACAGCTCCGGGCTCCTGGTGCTGCCGGAATTTGCGCAGGTCGCCGGTAAGCGAATCGCGATTTTTCGGGGCAGCGCCGGCCGCGATGAGCTTGGCGACACGCTCCGTGCGCGGGGCGCGCGGGTCGATTACATCGAATGCTATCGGCGCGCGCGACCGCAAGTTGGCGCGGCAGGACTGGTCGAAGCGTTTCGCGACGGCCGCATCGACGCCGTCACGATCTCCTCGTCCGAAGGGCTCGATAATCTGTGGGCGGTCGTCACGGGCGCGACGCGAGCGGCATGGCAGTCGTGCGCGACGTTCGTGCCGCATCCGCGCATCGCGGCGCTCGCGCGAGTGCTGGGGCTCGACGTCATCGAGACGGGGAGCACCGACGCCGGCCTCATCGCCGGATTGCTAGAATGGGCGGCCAAGCCAAGGGAACGGAACTAGTGGAACCTCCAAGCGGATTGCGCGCGGTTGCGCTGCAGCGCCAAATGCGGATGCATGCGAGACGCGCGACGAAGGTCGTAGTCCACACTACGATGCCGAGGAGCGCGGCAAAGCAGGCGCCGCATTTGGCAGCAGCCCGGAGGGACGGGGCTTTTCGGGCGGTCTGCTCATTTTGGTAAATGAGCGCGAGGCTTGCTAAGGGGGCCGGCCATTAGCTTCGCCTCGCCTCATTTGGCAACTGAGGCATCCCATCCCGAAAATTCCCCGTCGCAATCGCGCGCAATCCGCTTGGAGGTTCCGCATGGAGCAACCCGACATCATCGTCACGGCGCCGCTGCCGCCTTTTCTCTATGATCCACTCAAGGCCGATTACCGCTGCCACGATTACCACGCGGCCGCCGACAAGCCCGCGCTGCTGGCCGCGCACGGTGGCAGGATCCGCGGACTGGTGCAGGGCGGCGGCACCGTGACCCCCACGTCGCTCATCGACGCACTGCCCGCGCTCGAAATCATCTCGGTGTTCGGTGTCGGCTACGACGGCGTCCCGGTCGAGCATTGCAGGAAGCGCGGCATCAAGGTCACCAACACGCCGGACGTCCTCACCGACGACGTCGCCGACGTCGCCGTCGCGCTGATCCTGATGACCGGCCGCGGCTTCGTGCGCGCGAACCGCTTTGTGCACGCGGGCGACTGGCTGAAGCGCGGAGCCGAGCTCACGACCAAGCTGGGCGGCAGGACGGTCGGCATCCTCGGCCTCGGCCGCATCGGCAAGGCGATCGCCGAACGCGTGTCGGCGATGGGAATGAAGGTGGCGTACACGGGCAGAAAGCCGCAGAGCGTCCCGTACGCTTTCCACGCGGATCTCAAATCGCTCGCCGCGGCGTCCGACTTCCTGGTCGTCGCCTGTCCCGGCGGCGCGGCGACGAAGAATCTCGTCGACGCCGGCGTCCTGGCGGCGCTCGGCAAGAAGGGCACGATCGTGAATATCGCGCGCGGCTCGATCGTCGACGAGCCGGCGCTCGTGGCCGCGCTTGCCAACGGCGTGATCAAGGGCGCGGGCCTCGACGTGTTCGCCGACGAGCCCAACGTTCCGGCGCCGCTCCTCGCGATGGACAACGTCGTGCTGCTGCCGCACGTGGGCAGCGCGACGCACGAGACGCGAAAGGCGATGGGCGACCTGTGCAAGGCGAACCTCGACGCATGGTTCGCCGGTCGGCCGCTGCCGACGCTGATCCCCGAGCTCGCCTAATAGAACTCGGAACGCTTCTAGAACCTATCGCAAAATGGGGCGAGCGAGGACGCGAAAGCGAAAGCTTCAATGCAGGCTAACGTGAGCGAAGCGAACGTTAAGCCGCGCAGCGGCGGCCGGAGCTACAAAGCAATCGGGTCGTGCAGCCGATTTTGCGATAGTGTTCTAGTCGTCGGGTGCGAGAGGTGCGACGCTGCCTTCGCTCTGCGCGGGCCTCCACATCACGATGAAGAGCGCGACCACGACGAGCGCGAGCGCAAGCCACTCCTGCGTGCCGGGCCGCTCGCCCAGCAACAGCATCCCCGCGAACACCCCGACGACGGGCACCGGCAGCGACGCGAGCGAGGACACCGCGACGGGCAATGTGCGGGCGAGGGTGAAGTACGCCGCGTGCGCGATCGTTCCGGCGAGAAAGATGTTGTAGAGAATGGCGAACCATGCACGCCCGTTCATCTGCGCGAGCTGGCTCGCGATCGGCGCGGAATCGAACAGCGGCGCGGCGAGCGCGAGCGGCACCCAGCCCAGCAGCATCATCCAGCCCGTCACCGTGTTCTGCGGGATCGGCGGCTTCCATTTGCGCAGCAGCACGGTGCCCATTGCCCACGACAGCGCGGCCCCCAGGATCATCATCGCGGCGAACGGCGAGGTACCGATCGTGCGGAATTCGTCGCCCAGCAGCAGCGCCATGCCGACCGTGCCGAGCACCAGGCCAATCAGCTTGCGCCGCGACAGCGGTTCGTCGAGGACGAAGGCGCCGATGGCGGTCGCCCAGATCGGCATCGTGTAAGCGAGGATCGCGCTGCGTCCTGCCGCCATTTGCTGCACGCCGAAGAGGAGGAGGCCGTTCCAGCCGGCGATGTTGAAGAACGCGAGCGCCGCGACCCGGCCCCACCATGCGCGCGGGACGCGCACGCTGTCGCCGGAAAAGTGCGCGACCGCGAAAAGCCCCAGCGCCGCGAACGGCAGCGTCAACGCACGAAACGTGAGCGGCGCGAGCTCGGTGACGCCGATCTTGAGGATCGGCCAGTTGAGGCCCCACACGATGGCCAATACGCCGACGGGCAGCGCCGCGCCCAGCATCGACCGCGAATGCGTCGCCGGGGCGCTCATGTCATCCAACGGCGCCACGGCGCGGGCGCGAACATCGCGCGGCGGGTTCGTGCGCTCAAGGCCTTGCCGGCGGCTCGCCGTACTTGCTCTGATGCAGCGAGCGTGCCTGCGTCACCCACTCGTCGCGCCGGATGCGGCCGGGGAATTCGTGCAGCTTGCCGTCGAACTCGTCGATGTCGGACTCCGACCAGAATGCGACCTGGCGAAACGTCGTCACGCCGAGCTGGTGAAGCATGCGTTCGAGCACGGGACCGATGCCGACGATCAGCTTGAGGTCGTCCGGGGCCCCGGGGCCGAACAGCGTCGACGGCGCGTTGTCCTCGAGGTCGATGACGAGCTGGCGGTAGCGCGCGGTCTCGGTGCGCGAGCGTGCGAGATCCGCGAACAGGCGACGGCGCTCGTCGGCGAAATCGGCGAGCTGGACCCGTGCCGCATCACGCGTGCGAAGGTCCCGTCGCAAACGCGCCGCTTCGTCTTCGTAACTGCGGATGATGCGCGCGCGCTCGGCGACGTCGCGCTCCGGCTCGGGCGGCGTTGCGTCCGCAGGCGCGTGTGCGGCCGCCACAGGAGGTGCAGCAATGGGAACGACGGAGCCGGGTGGCGCTGCCTCGGCAATCGCGCCGCCGGCGGCCTTGCGCGACGCGCGGCCGGCGACGAACCCCGCGACCAGCGCCGCGATCAGAACGACGAATGCGATGAGAGGCGACACGCGCGATTTCCCTGACCGTTTCGGTTGGCGCGATCGTTCGAATCCGCCGCGCCTCGAGCGGGCGCGGCAGCGCCTTCGTCATTGGATTGTAATCGAGCGCCGGGCCCGCCCGCCACCGGATTCGGCGGTCGCGCCTGCTAGAATCGATCACTGCCGCGGAACGGCGGGAATCATCCGGGTCCGTCGCCATCGCCATGTCCGATTCCGATCGAGAATTCGAAGCCGCAGCCCCCGGGGCGCCGGGCTCCGACACGCCACCTTCGTACGGCGGCCCTGCGTTGCCCCCCGTAACCGAGCGCGAGTCTCTGCCGCCGGTTCACAGGCCGGTCGTCTCGCGGACGCTCGTCACCGTGCTCGCCGTCTGCGCGCTCGTCGCGGCGCTCGGTGCGTGGCTCGACGGCAGGCGCGTGCTGCGCGATTTCCGCGGCGAGGTCGCGCAACGCCTTGTCGGCGTCGACACATCGATATCGGCGACGGCCAAGGCCGAAATCGACCTCGCCGGCGTGCTGAAAGACGCCCAGGCGAGGATCAATCAGCTCGAGGCGCAGCTTGACGAATCGCAGTCGCAGCAGGCGGCGCTGGAGGCGCTCTATCGTGACCTCGCACCGTCGCGCGACGAGATCGCGGTCTCCGAGATCGAACAGGTGCTGCTGGTTGCGGGGCAGCAGCTTCAGCTCGCGGGCAACGTGCCGTCGGCGCTCACCGCGCTGCAGTTGGCCGACATCAAGCTGCGCCAGATCGACCGGCCGCAATTCCTTCCGCTGCGGCGCGCGCTCGCGAGCGACATGGAAGCGTTGCGGGCGGTGCCGTTCGTCGATGTCACCGGGTTTTCGCTCAAGCTCGATCAGGCGATGGTGCTGGCGCCGATGCTTCCGCTCGCGATGGACGAGCGCCTGCCGCCGCCGGCTGCGGCCAAGGGCGACGCGACGCAGACCGACGTTCCGGCCTGGCGGCGCGCGCTCGGCGATGCGTGGGCGCAGCTGCGCGATCTCGTGCGCATCGAGAATTCCGATCGCCCCGCGGCCGCGCTGCTGCCGCCGGCACAGCAGTACTTCCTGCGTGAGAACGTCCGCCTGCGACTGCTGGGCGCGCGCATTGCGCTGCAGAACCACGACGACGCGAGCTTTCGCGCCGACGTCGCAGCCGCCGAGGCGCTGCTGAAGCAATATTTCGACACCCGCACCAAGCCTGTGCAGTCGGTGCAGGCGACGCTGAAGCTGCTGGCGGCGACGCCGGCCACGGGCTCGATGCCCAACCTCACGCGCAGCCTCGAAGCGGTGCGGGCGTTGCGCGCGGCGCAGGAGCGCGGCGCGGGCCGCGCGGCCGGCCCGCCGCCCCGCTGACGGCGCTCCCCGACGTGCGCATCCTGTTCTGGTTCCTGCTGCTCGCCGCCGCGGCCGTCGCCGTCGCGCTCGCGCTGACCTCGAAGCTCTCGGCGGGATACGCGCTGTTCGTCGCGCCGCCGTGGCGCATCGAGCTGTCGCTCACGCTGTTCATCATGCTCGTGATCGCGCTCTACGCGCTGGGCTATGCGCTGGCACGGCTCGCGCACCGCGTGATGCGCCTGCCGAAGGACGTGCAGGCCTATCGCCGCCGGCAGCAGCAGGAGCGCGTGCGCGCGAACCAGGACGCTGCGGTCGTCGCGCTGCTCGAAGGGCGCTACGGCAAGGCGCGACAGGCGGCCGAGGAGGCGCTCGCGATCCCGGGGTCGCCGGGACTGCCGGCGCTGATCGCGGCGCGGGCGGCGCTCGAGACGCGCGACTTCGCCGAAGTCGGGCGCCTGCTCGGATCGCCGGCTGCGCAGACGTCGAGCCTCGCCGTTCCGCGACTGATGCTCGAAGCGGAGATGAAGCTGGAACAGGCACGTCCGGCGGAGGCGCTGGCAACACTCGCGGCGCTGCGCAAGGAAGCCGGCTCGCACACGGCGGCCCTGCGCCTCGAGTTGCGCGCAATGCAGGGCGCGGGGCGGTACGCCGAGATTCCGCCGCTGGTCGACCAGCTGGTGAAGCGCAAGGTCTACGGCGCGAGTGAAGGCGAGCATCTGCGCGCCGCCGCGCATGCCGAGGAGCTCGCCGCGCTCGCGAACAGCGCGGCGGGGCTGCGCGCCTACTGGCACAATCTCTCCGAGAGCGAGCGGCGCATGCCGAAGATCGCCGGCGCCGCGGCGAAGAGCTTCATGGCGCTGGGTGGTGACCGCGAGGCGGCGGAAATCCTGGCGAAGAGCCTCGAGCGCGACTGGGATTCGGCGCTGGTCGTGCTCTACGCGCATTGCCGCACCGCGGATTCGACGCAGCAGCTCGGCGAGGCGGAACGCTGGCTCACGCATCACAACCAGGACCCCGCGCTGCTGTACGCGCTCGGCATCCTGTGCCAGCGCGAGCAGCTGTGGGGCAAGGCGCAGACGTATCTCGAGGCGAGCCTCGCGCTCGACGACGACTATCGCACGCACGTCGCGCTGGGCGAGCTCTTCGCGCGGCTCGGCCGCAACGACGACGCCAATTCGCATCTCGCCGCGGCGCTCAAGCTCGCGCTCGCGGAGCTCGGCGCGGCGGAAGTCCGCTAGCCCGCGACCCTGGTCGCCTCGACTTCGGCGGCGAGCGTGAAGCTGTCGGAGAAGAACTCTTCGGGCGGCAGCGCGCGCGTTGCGACGAAGGACTTGCGCGCGGCGTCGATCATCGCCGGCCCGCCGCACGCGTAGACCTGGTAGCCCGACAGGTCGGCGAAATCGTCGAGCACCGCCTGGTGGACGAAACCCGTGCGCCCGGGCCACGCGTCGTCCGGCGCCGGGTCCGACAGGACCGGAATGAACGTGAAATTGGCGCTCTGCTGCCACCGGCCCGGAAGCTCCGGCAGGTAGAGATCCTGTTTCGCGCGCACGCCCCAGTAGAGCACCATCGGCCGTTCGCGGTCGATGTGGTGGTGCAGCGCATGCTCGATCACGCCCTTGATCGGCGCGAAGCCGGTTCCTCCGGCGACGAGGATGATCGGCTTGTCGGAATCCTCGCGCAGGTAGAACGCGCCGAGCGGCCCTTCGAAGCGCAGGATCTCGCGTCCCTTGTAGTCGTTGAACAGCTTCTCGGTGAAGACGCCGCCGGCGATGTGGCGGATGTGCAGCTCGAGCAGCGCGTCGTCGTGCGGCGCCGTCGCCAGCGAGAAGCTGCGCCGGTGGCCGTCCTTCAGCAGCAGGTCGATGTACTGGCCGGCGAGAAACTGCAGACGTTCGTTGGCCGGTAGCTTGATCTTCACGATCGCGACGTCGGGGCAGGGCTTCTCGATCGTCTCGATGCGGCACGGAAGCTTGCGAATGCGGATGTCGCCGGCGCGCCGCACTTCGCGCACCTCGATCACGAGATCGGTCGTCGGCTTCGCGCAGCAGAAGAGCGCCAGCCCCGCCGACTTGTCGGCGTCGGTCAACGTTGAGGGCTGGTAGGCGCCGTAATCGACTTCACCCTCGAGGATCCTGCCCTTGCACGTGCCGCACGCGCCGTTGCGGCATCCGTACGGCAGCATCAGGTCGGCGGACATCGCCGCCGCGAGCACCGTGTCGCCATCGGGGCAGGCGAACGAATGATCGCTGGGCTTTATGGTAATCTGGAATGGCATGAGTGTTGCGTTCGATGCGTTTCGTGTAATGAGTGGACAGGAAGGGCGCAGGCTGTGATCCGGCTATTGTTGATCGGCTGCGGCGACGTCGCGCTTCGTGCCGCCGACCTGCTCCGCCCGAAGGTTCGCCTTTACGGCCTCACGCGTCGCGCCGAAGACGTTCCCCGGCTGCGCGCGCACGGCATCGTTCCCATTGTCGGCGATCTCGACCACCGCGCGACGCTGCGGCGGCTCCGCGCCGCGCCGTATGCCGTTCTGCATTTTGCGCCGCCGCCGTCCGAGGGACGCGATGATCCGCGCACGCAAAGGCTGATCGCGGCACTGGCGCGGGCGCGAAGGATACCACAGCGATTCGTCTACGTTTCGACGTCCGGCGTCTATGGCGATTGCGCCGGCGCGCGTGTCGACGAGTCGCGCCCGCGCCGGGCGCAGACGCCGCGCGCGCGCCGACGCGTCGCCGCCGAGGATCGCCTGCGCCGGTGGGCGCGGCGCTACGGCGTCGCGCTCGCGATCCTACGCGTGCCGGGAATCTATGCTGAGACGCGCCTTCCGCTGGAACGCATCCGGCACGCGACACCGGTGCTGGTTCCCGACGCCGACGTCTACACGAACCACATCCATGCCGGCGACCTGGCGCGCGCCGCGATCGCTGCGGCCTTCCGCGCGAAGCCCAACCGGGCCTACAACATTTCGGACGATTCCGAAATGAAGATGGGCAACTGGATGGACGCCGTCGCCGACGCATTCCAGCTGCCGCGGCCGCCGCGCGTGTCGTGGGAGGAAGCCGAGCGGCGGATCGCGCCGCTGCTGCTGTCGTTCATGAGCGAATCGAGGCGCCTTCGCAACGACCGAATGAAGAGCGAGTTGCGCGTGCGCCTTCGCTATCCGACGCCGCAGCAGATGCTCGACGAAGTCGCGCCGCACGACCTGAAGAAGCAGCTGCCGCTTGGACTCTGATCCGATGACCGACCCGATGCCAGACACGCCGGCATCGACGTCCGACGCTCCGGCATCGACGTCTGACGCTTCGGCACCGATGCCCGACGCTCCAGGATCGGCGCCATCGCGCTGGCCGGCGATCGCCGCGCGGCTCGACGCGTACGAGCGGCTCATCCGGCTCGACAAGCCGATCGGGATCCTGCTGCTGCTCTGGCCGACGCTGACCGCGCTGTGGACTGCCGGCTTCGGGCAGCCACCGCTTCATCTCGTGCTGATCTTCACGATGGGAACGATCCTGATGCGCTCGGCCGGCTGCGCGGTGAACGACTGGGCGGACCGGAAATTCGACGCGCACGTGCAGCGGACCGCGCAGCGCCCGCTCGCGACCGGCGAGATCGCGCCCTGGGAGGCGCTGCTGCTCGGCAACGTGCTCGCCTTGCTCGCGTTCCTCTTCGTGCTGGCGACGAACACGACGACGGCGCTGCTGTCGGTGCCCGCCGTCGCGATCGCCTTCATCTACCCGTTCTTCAAGCGCTTCTTCACGCTGCCGCAGGCGTTTCTCGGCATCGCCTTCTCGTTCGGCATCCCGATGGCCTACGCCGCGACGTTCGACACGGTGCCGCTGATCGCCTGGTGGCTGCTGCTGCTCAATCTCTTCTGGGTCATCGCCTACGACACCGAATACGCGATGGTCGACCGCGACGACGACCGGAGGCTCGGACTGAAGACGGCGGCGATTGCGTTCGGCCGGTTCGACGTGATCGCCGTCATGCTCTGCTACGTCATCTATCTCGCAGGCATGGCCTATGTGGGTGTCGTGCGCGAAGCCGGGCCCTTCTATTACGCGGGGCTGGCGATCGCCGCGGGCTGCGCCGCGTGGCACGGGTGGCTCATTCGCAACCGGGATCGCGACGGCTGCTTTCGCGCGTTCCTGCACAACCACTGGCTCGGCCTCGCCGTCTTCGCCGGCACCGTGATCGATTTCGCGGTTCGCGTGAACGCGTGGCCGCGAACCTTCTGATGGACCGGGGCCTCGCGCGACGCGGCGTGGCTGCCCGGCCCAAGGCCGCGGCGCGCGAGCGCAAGCAGGGACTCGCGCCCATGCTGGGACGCCGACATGCGCGTGCTGATCCTCGGCAGCTTTCCCGGCGAGGCATCGCTCGCTGCTGCCGAGTACTACGCGCATCCGCGCAACCACTTCTGGCCGCTGGTCGGCGCGGTGATCGGCGAGCCGCTTCCGGCGCTGCCTTATCGCCAACGCCTTGCGGTGCTGCGCCGGCACGGCATCGGGCTCTGGGACGTGATCGTCGCGTGCGAGCGCAGGGGAAGCCTCGACGGCGCGATCCGCAATGCCGAGCACGGCGAGATCGCGCGCGTGCGGCGCGCGGCGCCACGGCTCCGGCTCGTCTGCTTCAACGGCAAGACTGCCGCGCGGCGTGAACCCGCATGGCGGGAGGCGGGCTACGCGACGCGGATCCTGCCATCGTCCTCGCCAGCGTACACGCGCCCCTTCGCGGAGAAACTCGCGCAGTGGAAGGCGATCGGTGAATTCTTGAGATCGGAGCGCTAATGATGGACCTCGGACTTGCCAACCGCGTCGTCGTCGTCACCGGCGCCAGCAAGGGCATCGGCCTTGCGTGCGCGCAGGCGTTCGCCCGCGAAGGCGCGCGCGTCGCGATCGTGTCGCGCAGCGCCGACAATCTCGACGCGGCGGCGGCGCAATTCCCGTCAGTGCGCCACGCGCCGTTCGCGATCGTCGCCGACCTGGTCCGCGCCGACGAGGCCGTCGGCATGATCGCCACGGCGGAAGCGGAGCTCGGGCCGATCGACGTGCTCGTCAATTCCGCCGGCGCCGCGCGCCGCTACGCGCCGGCCGATCTCGACGCCGACGCATGGCATCGCGGCGATGGACGCCAAGTATTTCAGCTACATCCATCCGATGGACGCGGTGCTGAAGCGGATGGTCGCGCGCGGGCGCGGCGCGATCGTCAACATCATCGGCATGGGCGGCAAGGTCGCGAATCCGGTGCACCTCCCTGGCGGCGCCGCCAACGCCGCGCTGATGCTGGCGACGACTGGACTCGCCGCGGCGTTCGCCGCGAAGGGGATTCGCATCAACGGCATCAATCCCGGCGGCACGCTGACCGGCCGCGTGCAGCAGGGATTGGCTGCCGAGGCGAAGATGACCGGCCTCAGCGAAGCCGAAGTGCTCGCGCGCAATCAGGCGAAGATCCCGCTTGGGCGGCTCGGCTCGCCCGAGGAGGTCGCGCAGGTCGCGCTCTTCCTCGCATCGGATGCCGCGAGCTACGTGACGGGCGCGATCATCCCGATGGACGGCGGCGCGAATCCGGTCGTCTGAGCAGCCGGCTTTCTCTTCGCTCGAGCTTTCTCGCGGCGCAGGTTACGTTCGCACCCGCGCCGTCAGGGACACGTCACCCCGGCCGGCCGCGTGAGGCGCGTGAGGTTCATGCTTCCGGTGCCATATCCGGAAGTCGACGCGAAATCGACCTTGCCGTGATCGCAGTCGGTGAACGTGAAGCGTCAACGTGCCCCAGGGGTTGTTCACGATCTTGGTCGGATCGAAATTCGGAATGAAGCGCCCGCCGGTGGGCTGGTCGACCGCAGTGATCGTCGCTGTGTTGCCGCTGTAGGTCCCCAGGCCGCTGAACCATGACCTGCGCGGTACCGGCCGGGTTGAATGCGAACCACCCGGCGAGCAACTGACTGTCGGGGAGCACCTCGACCAGCATCCATGGCCGCTCTGCGCCGGATCGAACCAGCTGCCGGTGAATGCGGGCGTATGGTTCCCGGCGGGAAATCGGTCCCGTAGAGTTCGGCGCTGGCCAACCGGGTTTCTGCATTGTCTGCATCGTATCGCGTAGACGGAGCTGCCGCCGGCGACAAGGACCTGGCCATCCTGCAGTAGCGTCGCCGTGTGCCGATAGCGGGGCGTGATTTGCGTCGCCAACCAATTGCCATTGCGCGCTCGTGGAATCGTACTTCGCTAGCTTGCAACCATGACGTAGGCATTCCCGAGAGTCGGCGTCGAATGGAAGAGAACGCCACCCGCAACGAGTACATCACCGCTCTGCAACAGGAGTCGCCGTTGCCATCGCGCGTGCCACGTTGAGGCCACTGTTAACGGTCGATGTTCCCGTCGCCGGATCGAAGAGTTCGCTGTCTCTCACCGAAAGTCCGGATCCTTCGCCATCGGTAACGAGGACCTTGCCACTCGCCAGCAACGTCGCTTGATGCCAGCTTCTGGAAAGAGTGAGCGCGCCTGCGCTTTTCCATATCCCGACGTTCGGATCGTACAGCTCCGCACTGGAGTTTCCGAGCACGAGGACTCGTCCGTCCCGCAGCATCGTCGCAGTGTGCGCGAAGCGCGCCTCAGCTAGGCGCCGGTGAGGGTCCACCTACCGGTTGCCGGATCGTAGATCTCGGCGCTGCTGATTGGAGTGACGACAGGGTCGTCCCAATTTGTCGTGACACCGCCGGTGACCAGAACCCGGCCATCCGCCAATCGCGTCGCCGTGTGATAGATCCGCCACTCAGTTCATGCCGCCGGTCGGGCTAAAGGTGCCCGTGACTGGGTCGTAGAGCTACGCGCACTCCTCCTCCGGCAATCAAGACCTTGCCATCGAACAGAAGGGTTGCAGTGTGCATTTCTTGCCGGGGCGCATTTCGTAGTTGCCGGATGAGTGTCCAGATGCCGGTGGCCGGGTCATACAGCTCGGCGCCGGGGATGTACGCGTACGCGTTTTCCGCGCCACCGACGACCAGGACCTTTCCGTCGGCCAATATTGTCGCCGTGTGACCGGCGCGCGCGATGTTGAGATTTCCCGTCGTGACCCAGCTCCCGGCGCTTGCCGAAGCGGGTTCGGACGCTCTAGATGCAGACGGTTGCTGTCCAAGGGCGGGCGCCATCGGCACGGAGGTAAGCGCCGCGCCAAGAGCAGACAGCAGGCCGCGTGTCGTTGAGAATTGCAGGTGTCAATCATTTTGGCTTTCCTCTTGGTTTCCTTGATCGGCGTCCAGCTCACGGACACGTGAGGTCCCCGCGGGCCGCGTCAGCCGCGTGAGGTTCATGCTGCCGGTGCCGTAACCGTGCACGGACTTGAACTCGACCGTGCCGTGGTCGTAGCCGTCGAACGTCAGCGTCATCGAGCCCCAGGTGTTGCCGGCGATCTTTGTCGCATCGAAATTCGGGATCCACCGCCCGCCGGTCGGCATCGCGACGGTATCGATCGTGGCGATGTTGCCGGTATAGGTGCCGGTGCCGACGAGCCATGCCTGCTGCGTTCCGGCGGGATCGAACGTGAACCAGAATGCCATCATGCGATTGTCGGGCAGGACTTCGAGGAACAGACCTTGGCCGCTCTGCGCGGGGTCGTACCAGGAGCCGGTGAAGGTGGCGTCGATCTGCCGCCGAAGTCGACCGGCTTGATGATGCTCGGACAATTGTCCCCACACCGAGGATGTAATGGTTGACGCCGTAGTCGATGGCCGCCGCGGGACCAACCGCCGCGAGCGAAGCGAGAGCCATGAGTGCGCAGGCGAAGCGCGTGGCGCGAAGCGAGTTCTTCATTCTTGAATCCCTCCCGGTTCCGTACGCCGCGATATTAGGACCGGTCAGGCGGGCATTGCTCCCCCTACCCTGCCTAATCTATCGAAATTCGCAATTTTTTGCGCGGCGATCGCGTTTTGGCGTCGCGATTGCGGAAAAATGTCGGCATGAAAGGCAATGTGAAGGGCAGACTGCCTTCCGGCCAGCGCGAACGCGCGATCTGGGAGGTCGCGCGCTCCGGACAGCTGCGCACCGCCGTCGAGGCCGCGCGAAGGGCGCTGGGCGACACGAAGCGCGGCGGAGATTCCGCCAGCGCCGTCGAGCTGCATCTCATCTGCGCATCGTGCGCGATGCGACAGGGCGAGCACGCCGAGGCGATCCGTGAGCTCGAGGCCGCCGCGCAGTCCGCGGCGTCGGCGAAGGACGAGGCAGGCGCACTCCTGCGCGTGGATGTCTGGCGCGCGGAGCTCGCGTACTTCCAGGGGCGCTATTCGGATGCGAACGCCACGATCGCGCGCGTCCTCCCGCAACTGGAGACGCGCGGCGACCTCGCCTACGCGGCCTTCGCGCTGCGCATCCGCATCGCGACGCTGCTCGCCCGGACCGACTACGACAGCATCGCGGCGCTGGCGGATCACGCGGTCTCGATCGCGGAGGCGAGCGGCGACGACTACGTGCTGGTCCAGGTGCTGAACGTCCTCGGCGCGGTCGCATTCGACCGCGCGACGGCAAAGCTCCGCGTGCCGCATGCGCGTTCTCACCTGTCGTCGCTCGATCCGCACGACACGGCGCCGATGGAGGAGGACGCGCGCGAGGCGCTCGCGTGGTTCCAGCGCGCGCGCGCCGTCGCCGAACGCGCGCGTTACGAGTTCGCGGCCTGGTACGTCGCCGGCAACATCGAGCGGCTGGAGATCGTGCTGGGGCATGCGGACCGTGCAGTGAAGGCGATCCGCAAGCGCCTCGGCGTGCTGCAGGCGCGCGGCGCGAAATACGACGAGATCGTGACGCGCTCGAACCTCGCCTGGGGTCTGCGCACGATGGGATGCCACCGCGAGGCGCTGCACGAGCTCGACGTCGCGCTCGAGCTCGCGCGGGGAACCGGCACGTTCAACGTGCTTCTCGAGTTTCTCGAATACGACCGGTCGATCGTCCTCGACGCGCTGGGCGACTTTGCCGCGGCGCGGTCGAGCTATCGTCGGTACTTGCAACTGGTCGGCGCATCGAAGCGTGACGGGGCAAAGCAGAGTGAGGCTTCAGCGGAGCCGCCCAAGCGTCCGCTCGAGCCGTACTTCCTCAAGCGCGCCGATCGATTCATCCAGGACCATCTCGCCGAGGCATTCAGCGTGGATGAATTGGCGACGCAGTGCGGCGTGAGCTTGCGGACGCTCGAAAAGTCCTTCGTCGATTTCCGCGGCATGACCCCGGTGGCGCATGTGCGCAACGTGCGGCTCGATCGTGCGCGCGTCGCGCTGGGCGAGAACGGCGCTTCCGTCGCCGACGTCGCAGTGCGATGCGGCTTTCGCAGCTCGACGACGTTCGCGCTCGAATATCGCAAGCGCTTCGGCGTGCCGCCGAGTCACGTGAGGCGTGCGTCGGCGGAGTAGCGGGCGTTCCCTTCGCGATCGTGGCGTTTGGAACGGAAGGCGGCAGATGTCACCGGCGGCGCGGGCCCACGTGGACAAACGCCGTCATGACGGCGCCGAACAGCGTGGCGCCCGCAAGGATCCATATTCCTGTGTGCCAGGCGGCGGCAAGATCGCCCTGCGCCCGCCCGCGATCGAGCACCCATCCCACGAGCGGCTGCAGGATTCCGGTGCCGAGAAAGATGCCGACGTTCACAACTGATGTCGCCATGCCGGAGTGCTGGGGCCGATTGACTTCCTTCGCGACCGTCCACGTCAGCGTGAAGCCGGGGATCAGCAGTCCCATCAATGCGAACCACGCAAGCGTCGCCGGTAGCGGCCAGTGCACGGCGAGGAGCCAAGGCAGCCACGAAAGCGCATACAGCCAGGCGCAGATGCGCATCACCGCGCGACGGCTCCCGAGTTGGTCCGAAAGCATGCCGATGACCACGGCACCGATTGCGACGCCGAGCAGCAGCGCGCTCGCATGTTGCGCTGCGACGACGCGCGACATTCCGTAGGTGTCGACGAGAAAAGGCACCGCCCACAGACCGGCGAACGCGAGAAAGCTGCCGCCGATGCCGAGGTTGACGAAGAAACCGGGCCAGGTCGCCGGGTTCGCGAGCACGCGGCGCAGCGCGATGGTCCAGTGCTCCGCGGCGCCATGGGTTGCATCCGCTGCGATGATCGGCGCGAAGCCGAGTTGCTCGGGACGATCGCGCACGATGATCCACGTGGCGATGCCTAGTCCCGTGGAAAGCAGCGCAAGCCCTCCGAACACCACGCGCCACGACATCTCAGTCACGACCCACGCGAGCGGTGCGCCGGCAACCACCGCGCCCAGATTCCCGGCGAACAGCGTGACGCCGTTCAGCGTCGCGAAGCGGTTGGCGGGAAACCAGATCGCGCTGATCTTGAGGAGCGCGATGAACGCGACCGAGACGCCGACGCCGACCAGCGTGCGCCCGGCCGCCGCAATTTCCCAGCTTGGCGCAAGCGCGAACGCGAGCGAGCCGGCGGCGGCGACGAGCGATCCGACGGTGAGGATGCGCCGCGGCCCCATCGTGTCGGCGAGCACGCCGACCGGAATCTGCAGCAGCGTATAGACGTAGAAGTACGTCGCCGCGACCGTGCCCAGCACCGCGCTGCTGATGTCGAACGCGCGCGTCAGTTCGCCGGCGATCGCGGCCGGCGCCGTGCGATGGAAGAACGAGAGGACGTAGCCCGCGAGGACGATGCCGAAGATGACGCGGCGCGTGCGAATGAAGCGCTCGGCGGTCGGCGCGGCTGCGATTGGCATCCGCATTGTACCGGGCCGCGCCGGGGCGACGCGGCGTTTGGTACGATGGCGGCACGCGCCAGCACGTGCGCTCGACCCCACTCAATCACCATGAAATACTCCGACCTCCGCGATTTCCTCGCGCAACTCGAAGCGCGCGGGGAGCTGAAGCGCATCGCCGTCGAGGTCGACCCGCGGCTCGAGATGACCGAGATCTGCGATCGCGTCCTCAAGGCCGGCGGGCCCGCGCTGCTGTTCGAGCGGCCGAAGGGCCATCGGATGCCGGTGCTCGGCAACCTGTTCGGCACGCCGAAGCGCGTCGCGATGGGCATGGGCGAGGATTCGGTTGCGGCGCTCCGCGAAATCGGCAAGCTGCTCGCGTTCCTCAAGGAGCCCGAGCCGCCGAAGGGTCTGAAGGATGCGTGGCAGAACACGCGGCCCGCTCTTCCTGCAGGTGATGCACATGGCGCCGAAAGAGCGAAGCTCCGCGCCGTGCCAGGAAATCGTGTGGGAGGGCGCCGACGTCGACCTCGCGCGCCTGCCGGTGCAGACCTGCTGGCCGGACGATGTCGCGCCGCTCGTCACGTGGGGTCTCACCGTCACGCGCGGGCCGAACAAGGCGCGGCAGAATCTCGGCATCTACCGGCAGCAGGTTCTCGCGCGCAACAAGCTCATCATGCGCTGGCTCGACACGCGCGGCGGCGCGCTCGATTTCCGCGATCACGCACTCGCGCATCCGGGCACGCCGTTCCCGATCGCGGTCGCGATCGGCGCGGACCCGGCGACGATCCTCGGCGCGGTGACGCCGGTGCCGGACACGCTGTCCGAGTACCAGTTCGCGGGACTGCTGCGCGGCTCGCGCACCGAGATCGTCAAATGCATCACGCACGGACTCGACGTGCCGGCCTCCGCGGAGATCGTGCTCGAAGGTTTTCTCAATCCCGATGCGAACGATCCGACAGGATACGAGACCGCGGCCGAAGGTCCGTTCGGCGATCACACCGGCTACTACAACGAGGTCGAGCGCTTTCCGGTCTTCACCGTCGAGCGGATCACGATGCGCCGCGACCCGATCTACCACTCGACGTACACCGGCAAGCCGCCGGACGAGCCGTCGACGCTGGGCGTCGCGCTGAACGAGGTGTTCGTCCCGCTGCTGCAGAAGCAGTTTCCCGAGATCGCCGATTTCTACCTGCCGCCCGAGGGCTGCAGCTACCGGATCGCGGTCGTCTCGATGAAGAAGCAGTATCCCGGGCACGCGAAGCGCGTGATGTTCGGCGTGTGGAGCTTCCTGCGCCAGTTCATGTACACCAAGATCATCGTCGTCACCGACGACGACATCGACGTGCGCGACTGGAAGGAAGTCGTGTGGGCGCTGACCACGCGGGTCGATCCCGCGCGCGACACGCTGATCGTGACGCAGACGCCGATCGACTACCTCGACTTCGCGTCGCCGGTGGCGGGCGTGGGCAGCAAGATGGGCATCGACGCGACCAACAAATGGCCGGGCGAGACGCAGCGCGAAGTGGGGACGGCCGATCGAGATGGACGCGGCCGTCAAGGCGCGCGTCGACGCGATCTGGAAGGACCTGGGAATCTAGGAGCGGTTGGGCGTCTGGTCGCAGCTTCACCACCTGCGCGCGATGCGCAGCGCCATCAGCGCCATCGACGTGAGGCGCAGCAGCCGCATGATGCGCGAGGACCCGAACAGCGGCGCGGCGAAGCTCAGGATCATCGATGCCGTCGGCCGCACCCGCGCCATCCGATCCTGCGCGGGCGATGGCGCCACGATCGACTTGAGTTCGAACATCGCCAGCGTGACTCTCGAGCGGTCGAGCTCCGCGTGCGCGATCAGCTGCGCCTTGCGCTCGGCGATCGCAGCGTGCCGCACGTCGCTCATTTGTCGCTCCGCATCTGCTCGGCGAGCCAGGCCCGGTCGCGCTCGAGTTCGGAGAGCGTCGCCGCGAAGGGCGGCGGATCGTCGCGCCGGTGCACGTTGAAACGCCAGATCGCCGCGACGCCGACGACGAGGTAGAACAGCGTGACACCGACGAGCGCTCCCATCCGGTAGCTGTCCCAGAAGTAGACGACGACGAGCGCGGTCGCCGCCATCGCGGCGAAGGCCAGCGCGAATCCCGCGATCCCGAGCAGCACCAGCAGCGTGCGCGCCCGCTCGCGTTGCTCGGAGAATTCGAGCGCGGCGAGATCGGCGCGCGTGCGCAGCAGCGCGAGCGCGGCCGCGCCGAGGCGTGCGAGCGCGCCCCGCAGGCTGCCGTGCGAACGCTCGTCCACGGCGCGCCGTGCCGGCTAGCGGCGGCTTACGACGAGGCCGACGAGAAAGCCGATCGCGGCGGCGACGCCCACCGCCTGCCACGGATTGTCGTGCACGTAGTCGTCGGTCGCGCGCGCCGCGGCCTTCGCGTTGTCGACGGCCGCGCCTTGCATCTCCTGGAGGCGCAGCTTGGCGTGAAGCAGATTCGACTCGACCTGCGAGCGCAGGTCGCGCGCCTTTTCTCCGGTTTCGGACGCCGCCTTCTTCAGCATCTGTTCGGCTTCCGAGAGGACGGTGGTGAACTCGTCGATGAGGCGTTCGCGGGTCGAGGGGTCGGTGGCTTCGGTCATGGCGGAATCTCCTGCATTGGCGGGCTGAAGGCATCCAGCCCCGGGATGAAGCGTCCATTATAGCCACGGGCCCGCGGTCGGGCGCGATATCCGGAGCGATGACCCCCCGCAGCCCCGGGTGGCCGCATCGGCGCGGCCCGATGCGATGACGCGGTCCGTCGATGGCGGGAACCCCGATCCGTCACCGATGCTGCTCGCGGGTCGCGTTGAGTAGAATGCCGTCGAATCTGCCGGCGCCGACGGTCCGTCCAGAATCCGCCAGCATCGACGGTATATCCCAAAGGAGCACGCCATGGCGCCCCCGAAATTGCCGGCGATCGACCCGGCGACCCTTCCCGAACAACGGCTGACCGGCTACCCCGAGCCCTACCGCTCGCGCGTCAGCGGGCGCGCCAAGCGGAAGCTGGGCGACGCCTGCGGGCTGACGCGATTCGGCGTCAATCTTGTGACGCTCGCACCGGGCGGCGAGTCGGCGCTGCGGCACTGGCACACGCTGGAGGACGAGTTTGTCTACGTTCTCTCGGGCGAGGTCGTCCTCGTCACCGATGCGGGCGCGCAGACGCTGACCGCCGGGATGTGCGCGGGCTATCCCGCCGGAAAGCGCGACGCGCACCACTTCGTCAATCGCAGCAATGCGCCCGCGACCTATCTCGAGGTCGGCAACCGCGACCGAAGGCGACAACGCGTTCTACCCGGACGACGATCTCATGTGGGTCGAGGACGAGAACGGCGTATACGCGGCGCACAAGGACGGAAAGCGATATTGAGCGGACGAAACGCGCCCGACGCGGTTGATCGGGGCGCGATCGCCCCCATAGTTGACGCTGCGGCAAACCCGGCCGCGCGCCAATTTCCCGAGGAGGATCGATGGAAGAGATTCCCGGCACGCTCCCGCCCGCCGACCGCCAATCCGCCCGTCTCCGGCGCGCTGGTCGCCTACGCGCTGTTCGGACTCGCCGGCGTCATCGCGCTGGTCCACTCCGGCTTCCCGCCGATCGCGCCGCTGTTCGGGCTGGTGGGAATCGGCGCGGTGATCGTCTGCTACGTGAACGCGCACCCAGGCGCAGGGAACGTGGGTCGCGTCGCATCTCGTGTGGCTGATCCGCACGTTCTGGTTCTCGCTGCTGTGGACGGTGATCGGCTGGATCGTCTTCTGGTTGCTGCTGATTGTCTTCCTGCTCGGACCGCTTCTAGCCGCATGCATCTGGGCCGTGACGGCGATCTGGATCCTCTATCGCGTGATCCGCGGCTACCTGCTCTTCAAGGACAGCCAACCGATTCCAGGCATGTAAGCGGCGTCAGCGCGCCGGCGCGCCGGTCCACGTCGCTCCGTTCTGGTAGATCCATTGCACCAGGAAATCGAGCGCGGCCTGCGCGTTGGCCGCGTTCGGGTGATTGACGAGCGCGGCCAGCGCGAAGCGGCGCCCGTCCCGGTCGATCACGTAGCCGGCGATCGCGCGCACGCCTTCGAGCGTGCCGGTCTTCAGCAGCGCCTGCCCGCCGACGGTGCCGTTCTGGAATCGCCGCTGCACGGTGCCGTCGGTCGCCGCGACCGCGAGCGAGCTCGCGTACTCCTCGCGGACGTTGCTCGCATCGGCGGCGAGCAGCAGGTTGACGAGGCTGCCGGCGGAAATCCGCTCGCGACGGGAGAGCCCGGAGCCGTTGTCGAGCACGAGCTCGGGCATCTTCAGCCGGTGCTCCGCGAGCAGCGCCCGCACCGCGCGGGCAGCGCCGACGGTCGTCGCAGGGGGCGGTGCCTTCGCCGTCGCGAGCGTCAGGAACACCTGCCGAGCCATCACATTGTTGGAGAGCTTGTTCACATCGCGGACGACGTCGAACAGCGGCGGCGATTCGAGCGTCACGAACGGGATCGCGTCTCGCGGCGCCCGCCCCTCCATCCAGCCCCCGGTGAAGCGCCCGCCGGCCGCGGTGAAATAGGTCGCGAACATCCCGGCGACGTAATCCGGGGAATCGAGCAGCGAGATCCACCACTCGCGCTCGCCGCAATCGACGGGGTAGCGCCCGGCGAACGAGACGTCGGCGCTGGAGCCGTGCTCGACGAAGGTCGCGCCGATCGCGCTGCGCCAATCATTGCACTCGCCGCCCGAGAGCGCCGGCGGCGCGACCACGTGGATGGCCGCGAGCGATGGCGTCACGACGAGCTCGGTCGCGTCGCCCGCCGCATTGGGCGCGAAAGCGAATCGGACCGACTTGAAATTGACCAGCAGCGCATCGGGACCCACGTTGTAGGGCTTCAGCGGCTCGCCGTCGAATGCCGCCGGGTCGTGCGGAATCGGCGCGAAGAACGACCGGTCGAGCACCAGGTTGCCCTCGACCACCTCGAGGCCGTGGGCGCGCAGCGACGCCATGAACCCCTGCCACTGCTCCAGCGTGATCTTCGGGTCGCCGCCGCCCTTGAGGACGAGGTTGCCCTTGAGCACGCCGTCGGAAAGCGTGCCGTCGAGATACGCCGTCGTCTTCCAGCGGTAGTCAGGTCCGAGCAACTCGAGCGCGGCGAACGTCGTGACGAGCTTCATCGTCGACGCGGGGTTCATCGCCTTGCGCGGCTGATGCGAGAAGAGGGGCGTCTTCGCGCCGACTTCCTGGACGACGATTCCCATCGACGCGAGCGGCACGCGGCTGTCGGCGAACGCGCGCGCCACGGGCGCGGGAAGCGTGGCGGGCGCCGCGCCGGACTGCGCCGACGCGAGCAGCGCGACGGCGGCGAGCGCCGTCGAACGCAGGACGCGGACGATTGACATCATGCGGCGTCGACGATCGCCGCCGTGCGCTCGGCCAGCAGAGTGAATTCCGCGTCGGTCACGACGTAGGGCGGCATGAAATAGACGGTGCGGTCGATGGGGCGCAGGAAGAGTTCCTGCTCGAGCGCGCGCGCATGGAACCAGCGCGCCAAATCGGCGCGGGCGGTGTCGACTTCGAACGCCCAGATCATCCCGAGGTTGCGGAAGTTGCGCACGTTGGCGCGGCGCGCCAGCGGCTGCACGATCTCGTTCCAGCGTCCGGCTTTCGCCCGGTTCGCGGCAATGACATCGTCGTCACGGAAGATGTCGAGCACCGTGAGCGCCGCGCGACACGCGAGCGCATTGCCGGTGTACGAATGCGAGTGCAGGAAGGCGCGCGCAACGTCGTCGGCGTAGAACGCCCCATAGACGGCGTCGGTCGAGAGCACGCACGACAACGGCAGGTAGCCTCCCGTCAGGCCCTTCGACAGGCAGAGGAGGTCCGGCGCGATGCCCGCCTGCTCGCACGCGAACAGCGTGCCGGTGCGGCCGAAGCCCGTCATGATCTCGTCGGCGATGAGAAGGACATCATGCTCCGTGCAGAGCTCGCGGGCGCGCCGCAGGTAGTGGGCGTCATACATCGTCATGCCCGACGCGCCCTGCACCAGCGGCTCGACGATCAGCGCGGCGATTCTCGCGTGATGCGCAGTGAGGTGCGCTGACAGGGCGTCGGCGGCGCGCGTCGCCGCATCGCGCGGCGATTCGCCGGGCCGCACGGCGGGCGAGGGCACGACTGCGTTCCGGTGCAGGAGCGGCGCGTAGGTGTCGCGAAAGAGCGCGACGTCGGTGACGGCGAGCGCGCCCAGCGTCTCGCCGTGGTAGCTCCCCGCGAGGCTCGCGAACTCGACCTTCTCCGGCACGCCGCGGTTTCGCCAGTAGTGGAAGGCCATCTTCAGCGCGATCTCGGTCGCCGACGCGCCGTCGGATGCATAGAAGGCGTGCCCCAGTCCCGGCGGCGCCGCGGCGGCGAGGCGCTCGGACAGCTCGACCACGCCGCGATGCGTGCAGCCCGCGAGGATCACGTGCTCGAGCTCCGCGAGCTGCGCCGTCAGCGCGGCGTTGATGCGCGGATTCGCGTGGCCGAAGAGGTTGACCCACCACGAGCTCACCGCGTCGAGATAGCGCCGTCCGTCGAAATCGTAGAGCCACGCGCCCTGCGCGCGCTCGATCGGCACGAGCGGCAGCGTCTCGTGCAGCTTCATCTGCGTGCACGGATGCCACACCGCGCCGCGGCTGCGCGTCTCCCACTGCGCGTTGGCGCTCACGGACGGCCCAGCAGCAGGTAGAAGCTCGACGCGCCGCCCGACGCGCGCCCGTACGCGAAGTAGAACGGGCCGAGGAACGTGTCGGCGGCGAGGAACACGCTGCCCGCGGTGATGAGATCGCCCGCGGTCGCGTCGGCGCGCTGCTGCCACGTGTTGCCGGCCTCGAGCGATCCCCCCGCGTAGAGGTTTCCGCCGATGTAGGGGACCTGCGCGAGATGGTGGTAATAGACGACCCGGCCGAGCCCGAGGTAGCTGCCTTCCAGCTGCTGATAGCGCAGGCCCGACAGATTCAGCAATCCGCCGAGCAGGTAAGGATTGACGACCGACGGGATGTCGCGCGACAGCGCGCCCGCGCGAACCGCGACATTGACGAAATCGTCGGGGTCGATCGGCACGCCGACGTTCGCGTACAGCGTGCCGCGGCCGATGCGATCGTACGACTGCTCCGGTGCAGACCCGGTCCGCTGGGTCTCGTTGCCGTAGAACACGTCGAGGTCGACGTGCGCGCCGCGATGCGGAAAAAAGGCGTTGTCGCGGCTGTCCCAGCGCGCCAGCAGCCGCACGCCCGCATCGGTCTGCCGCTTGGTCTCGAAGCTTGGGATCGCGATGGTCGGGCTGCCCTTGTAGTACGTGTAGACCGGCCCGAGCCGGATCTCGCCTTGGCGCAGGACGGGGACGCCGACATCGAGGCCGGCGAGGTTCGTCTGCACGCGATACTCGGCAACGCGCTGGTCGCCCGAAAAGACGTAGCGCGGGACGTTCTGCGCGGCGCCGTACACCGAGCCGAACACGTCCTGCTCGACGTTGACGGGTTGATAGAATTCGGTGGCGATGCGCGCGATCCGGCCGAGCTCGACTTCGGTCAGCCACTGCGCGCCCAGGCTGTTGATCCAGGTTCGCTTCGCACCTGCAAGCAGAGAGAAATTTGTCTCGCCCTGGAAATCCGTCGTATAGCCGAGGCCGAACCGCACGTACGTCGGCCCCATCGACTTCTCGCGCACGTCGACGACGAGACCCTGTCGGTCGCGGTCCTCGGCCATCCGGTAGTCGATGCGCTCGTAGTCGCCGGTACCGTATAGGCGCTCCAGCCCCCGGTTGACTTCGGCGATATCGAGCGGCTTGCCGGTGTGGACGTCGAGTTCATTGCTGATCACCGCGGGATTCGCGTACTGGGTGCCCTCGATGCGGACGAAGTCGATCGTCGGTGGCGGCGAGTCCGCGATCCTCGGATGCTCGCGCTTGTAGCTCGCATAGGCGGCGACAGACAGCGACAGCTCGGCCAGGCGGGGCGCCATTTCGCGGGCGACCGCTTCGCCGCGCCGGATGAATTCGCGCGCCTGATCGAAATCGGATGAAGTCAGCTTGCCGAGGTCGGGCGAGATGAGGATGTCGGCGGGCTGCAGTGTCGCGAGCTGGGCGCGGACGTTCTGCTCGGTCAGGATATTGATCATCTGGCTGGTGAGCCCGAGGATCGAGGTCAGCTGTTCGCGCTCCATCAGCGGCGTGCCGATGTTGACCGCGATCACGATGTCGGCGCCCATGCCGCGGACGATGTCAATCGGCAGGTTGTCGACGAGGCCGCCGTCGCCCAGGATTCGCCCGCCGTACTCGGCGGGGGAGAACACGCCGGGAATCGACATGCTGGAGCGCATCGCCTGATAGAGCGGTCCGCGCTCGAATACGAAAGGCTTGCCCGTCACCATGTCGGTCGCGACGCATCGAAACGGAATGGGCAGCGCGTCGAAGCTCGCAATGCCGTCGGCGCGGCTGGTGATCTCATGCAGGAAGAGCGCGAGGTTCGCGCCGGTCAGCGCTCCCTGGAAGCCGCGGATCTGGCCGTCACGGATGCCGATCTCGAGCGGAAGCGGGAAGCGATCCTCTCGCTGCTTCTCGCGGAACGTGAGGTCCTTGCGCGGCGGCGAATCGGAGAACAGCGACGTCCATTGGATCGACGTCACCGTCTTTTCCATCTCGGCGGGCGTCATGTCGATCGCGTACAGGCCGCCGACGATCGAGCCCATCGACGTGGCGGCGATGTAGTCGACCGGAATGTTCATCTCCTCCAGCACCTTGATGACGCCGATGTGGGTGATGCCGCGGGCGCCGCCGCCGGAGAGCACGAGACCGATCTTCGGGCGTTTCTTCCCTGCCGCCGGCGTGACCGGCGGATCGCCCGGCGCGGGTGGCGCCGTCTGCGCCGCGCAGGCGATCGCGAGCGCGGCGCAGGCAAGCGCCAGGCCGGCACGGGCCATGCGATGCGCGAGGCGCCGCGAAACGTCGCGGAATTTCATGAGTGCCCGATTGTTCGCAGAAGCCGGCGAAAAGATAGCGGCGCCGTTGCGGCGGGGCATTGGGAGATGGAACACGGGCGCGTCCGGGATCGAAAAGTTGCGAAGCGCGTCCAATTCCATTAATTATAGCTCTGCCACCTTGCCGCCCGCTCCGCCAGTGGTGGCGCGAAGCTCCGCCTCGGCATGAGGCGAACCCCGGAAATCCCGCGATGAGCACTCTCACCCGTCCGCGCGCGCCCGGCGAACCCGCCGGCGCATACACGGCGACGGCGATCGCGCTGCACTGGCTCGCGGCGCTGCTGATCGCCTGCAACGTGGCGCTCGGCCTTTCGATGGTCGACCTTCCGTTCGGACCGCAGAAGTTCCGCTGGTACGGCTGGCACAAGTGGATCGGCATCACGGTCTTCCTGCTGGCGGCGGCGCGGCTCGCCTGGCGCTCCGCGCACTTGCCGCCGGCTCCGGTCGCGATGCCCGCATGGCAGAGGCATGCGGCGGCCGCGGTGCACGGTCTCCTGTACGCGCTGATGCTGGCGATTCCGCTTTCGGGGTGGATCTACAGCTCGGCCACCGGCATCTCTGTGGTCTACCTGGGGCTGATCCCCCTGCCGGACCTCGTCGGCAAGGACAAGGCGCTGGCGGAAACGCTGAAGCTCGTCCACATCGGATTGAACTTCACCCTCTGGGCGCTTGTCCTTATCCATGTCGGTGCTGCGCTCAAGCACCACTGGGTGGATCGCGACGGCGTCCTGCCGCGCATGCTGCCCTTCCTCAGGCGCCCTTGAAAGGACCACCGAATGCATGCTCTACGCTCGTTCATCCCGTCGCTCGCCGTCATGCTGATGGCGGCGTCGGGAGGCGCCTCAGCGCAGGGCGTGCTCATCGACAAGAGCGAGATCCGCTTTCTGACGAAGCAGATGGGCGCCAGCGTCGAGGGCCGCTTCCGCAAATGGAAGGCCAACGTCGACTTCCGCCCGAAGGACCTCGCGCACTCGAAGGCCGATTTCGAGATCGAGCTTGCGAGCATCGACCTCGCGAGCGATGAATCGGAAAACGAGGTCACGGGGGCGCTCTGGTTCGACACCGCGAAGTTTCCCGTCGCGAAGTTCGCCTCCGCCTCGGTGCGAAGCCTCGGCGGCGACCGCTACGAGATCGCGGGAACGATGTCGATCAAGGGTGTCGCGCGCGACGTCGTCGTCCCGGTCGCGCTGCGCAAGGACCCTTCGGGCAACAGCGTCGCCGAGGGGCAGTTCACGATCAAGCGGCTCGATTTCAAGGTGGGCGAGGGGGTCTGGTCCGACACCGCGACCGTTGCCAATGACGTCAACGTCCGCATCCGCATGGTGCTGCCGGCGGTGACGTGATTTGGAATAATTGACCGCATCGGAATGTTTTGACACTTCGATCCCGGACCCCGCGTCCGGACCTGCCCGACCTTCCCCAGGAGCATTGCTTGAAAACTGCGTCAGTCGCCGCCGTCGCATGCGCCCTCGCCTTCGCCGCCCCCGCGTACGGCGAGGACGTCTATGTCATCGATCCCACGCACACGTTCCCGATGTTCGAGATCATGCACGGCGGATTCTCGCTGCAGCGCGGATCGTTCCTCGGCGCCACGGGCAAGGTGACGCTCGACCGCGCGGCGAAGAAGGGGGCGATCAGCGTGACGATCGACGCGGCGAGCGTCGACTCGCGGATGCCCGCGCGCGACGTTCACCTCAGGAGCGAGCGCTTCTTCGACGTCGCGAAGTACCCGACGATCACGTTCAAGTCGTCCGATTTCAAGTTCAACGGCGACAACCTCACCGCAGTCGACGGCGAGCTCACCATGCACGGCGTGACGAAGCCGGTGAAGCTCGCGATCACCAATTTCAAGTGCGGCCAGAGCCCGTTCAGCCGCGACAAGCAGATGTGCGGCGCCGAAGTCACCGCGATGATCAAGCGATCGGAGTTCGGAATCGTCACGGGCATCCCCAATCTCGCCGACGACGTGAGGATCGCGATTCCGGTCGAGGCGATCAAGGAATGACGGTGCGCCGGCGCTGCCGGCTTAAGGGACGCGTGGCCCGCGTCGCGCGCCGTGTTCATCACGGGCGCGCTTCGAATTCGCCCTGCCGACGGATTTCGCGGCCGCAGCGCTTGCCGAGGCGTCCTAGCTGACGCGGACCTGCATCCTCCGCACCGCGGCGACCAATTCCCGCGTGATTCCCGGCTCGCGCACCGAATGCCCGGCGTCGGCGACCACGATGTATTCCGCCTCCGGCCAGGCATGAGCGAGCGCGTCGGCCGTCACCGGCGGGCAGACGATGTCGTAGCGTCCCTGCACGATCGTGCAGGGCAGGTGCCTGATCCGGCCGACGTTGGCGAGCAGCTCGTCGTCGCCGAGGAACGCGTGGTGCACGAAGTAGTGCGCCTCGATCCGCGCTATCGCGAGCGCCGCGGCGTCGCCGTCCGGCTTGGCCGAGGAATCCGATGCGGGAAGGAGCGTCGAGCACGCCCCTTCGTAACGGTCCCACGCGTGCGCCGCGGGGAGGTGAACCGCCGGATCGGGATCGGTGAGCCGGCGGTGGTAGCTCGCGAGCAGGTCGCCGCGCTCGTCCTCGGGAAGGAATTCTGCGAAGGCGCGCCAGGCCTCGGGAAACACGTTGCGCATCCCGTGGAGGAACCAGTCGAGCTCCTGCTGCCGGGCGAGGAAGACCCCGCGCAGCACGAGCCCGAGGCAGCGTTGCGGATGCGCCTCCGCGTACGCGAGCGCCAGCGTTGCTCCCCACGAGCCGCCAAATACCAGCCAGCGTTCGATGCCGAGGTGGACGCGCAGCGCCTCGAGGTCGGCGACGAGATCCTGCGTCGTGTTGCGATCGATCATCGCCGACGGGGTCGAGCGTCCGGCGCCGCGCTGGTCGAACAGCACGATGCGCCAGAACGCGGGATCGAAGAAGCGGCGATGATAGGGCAGGCAGCCGCCGCCCGGGCCGCCGTGCAGGTAGACCACCGGCACGCCGCCGGCCCGTCCGCAGGTCTCCCAGTAGAGCGTGTGCGGCGGATCGACCGCGAGCCGGCCATGCTGATACGGATCGATCTCCGGGAACAGGATGGCGTCGCGCGGTTGCGGATTGTCGGGCATGAATCAGTATAAATCCTTGCCGGCGCTCCACGTTGCCCCGGCCATTGCGCCAACCCCGGATTATGCAGCGGCCCGCGCTGCGCGGCGCAACTCAGGTCGGGTATTCTGTCAGGCTGATGAAGGACCGCCTCACCGTTTCCCGCTGCCTGCCCGAGGACCACGAACGAGCGGTGCTCGTCGGACGCGTCTTCGTGTCGGCGCTCGAAGGCCCGTTGCTCGTTCGCGTGCAAGCCGACGGCGTGTACGATCTCTCGGCCGTCGCGGCCACGTCGAGTCAGCTGCTCAATCGCGACAATCCGGCGGCGGCCATCCGCGCGGCGGGAACATTGCCGCGGCTCGCCTCGACCGCCGACGTGCTGACCAACTCCGCGCACGACGCGCGCGATCCGGGGCAGCCTTGGCTGCTCGCTCCGTGCGATCTCCAGGCGTTGAAGGCGAGCGGCGTAACCTTCGTCGCCAGCACGCTCGAGCGCGTGATCGAGGAACAGGCGCGCGGCGATGCGGCGAAAGCGGAGTCCGTGCGCCGCGAAATCGTCGCGGTGATCGGCGACAACCTGGCGAAGATCCGTCCGGGATCGCCGGAGGCAGCACGCGTCAAGGAGACGCTGATCCGGCAAGGCGCCTGGTCGCAATATCTCGAAGTGGGCATCGGGCCCGATGCCGAAATCTTCACCAAGTCGCAGCCGATGTCCGCGGTGGGACCGGGTGCGGAAGTCGGCATCCACCCGAAATCGGAGTGGAACAATCCGGAACCGGAAATCGTGCTGGCAGTGAGCAGCGAGGGCCGCACGGTCGGCGCGGCGCTCGGCAACGACGTCAATCTGCGCGACTTCGAAGGCCGCAGCGCACTCCTGCTGGGCAAGGCGAAGGACAATAATGCGTCGTGTGCCATCGGGCCGTTCATCCGCCTCTTTGACGAGAACTTCGGCATCGACGACGTCCGCCGCTGCGAGCTCGCGATGCGCGTCGACGGACCCGAGGGCTTCACGATGACGGGCGCAAGCTCGATGGCGATGATCAGCCGCGACCCGCTCGACCTCGTGGGCCAGGCGATCGGCGCCAACCACCAGTATCCTGACGGCCTGATGCTTTTCCTCGGCACGATGTTCGCGCCGACCAAGGATCGTTTCCACGCCGGTCAGGGCTTCACGCATGCCGTCGGCGACCTCGTGACGGTCGCGACGCCGACGCTGGGCGCCCTCGTCAACCGCGTCAATCACTCCGACAAGATCGCGCCGTGGACCTTCGGTGCGGGCGCGCTGATGCGAAACCTCGCGCGTCGTCGCCTGCTCTGACAACGGAAAATCATCATGGCCGAACTCTTCAAGAATTACATCGCAGGCGAATGGATCGCCGGGAAATCCGCGACGGCGAACCGCAATCCCTCCGATGTCAACGACGTCATCGGCGACTACGCGCAGGCCGATGCGGAGCAGGCGCGCACGGCGATCGCGGCGGCGAAGACCGCATTTCCCGCGTGGTCGACGGGCTCGATCCAGGAGCGCGCCAACATCCTCGACCGCGCCGGCAGCGAAATCCTTGCCCGCAAGGACGAGCTCGGCACGCTGCTGTCGCGCGAGGAGGGCAAGACGCTGCCCGAGGGAATTGGCGAGGCGACGCGCGCCGGGCAGATCTTCCGGTTCTTCGCCGGCGAGGTCGTGCGCATGACCGGCGACAAGCTCGCGTCCGTGCGGCCGGGCGTCGACGTGGAGGTGACGCGCGAGCCGCTGGGTGTCATCGGGCTCATCACACCGTGGAATTTCCCGATCGCGATTCCCGCGTGGAAGATCGCGCCGGCGCTGACGTACGGCAACACGGTCGTGTGCAAGCCGGCGGACCTGGTGCCCGGTTGCGCATGGGCGATCGCCGAAATCCTGGCGCGCGCGGGTCTTCCTCCCGGCGTCTTCAATCTCGTCATGGGCCGTGGCTCGGTCGTCGGCGAAATCATCGTCACTCACCCCGACGTGACGGCGATCAGCTTCACCGGGTCGGTGGGCACCGGGCGCGCCATCGCTGCCAAGGGAATCGCGCGGATGGCCAAGCTGCAACTGGAAATGGGCGGCAAGAATCCGCTGGTCGTGCTCGACGACGCCGACCTGCCCACGGCAGTCAATGTCGCCGTGCAAGGGTCGTATTTCTCGACCGGCCAGCGCTGCACGGCGTCCTCTCGCTTGATCGTCACCGCGGGCATCCACGACCGCTTCGTCGCCGCGGTGACGGAAAAACTGAAAACGCTGCGCGTCGACAACGCGCTGTTGCCGGGCACCGATCTCGGCCCCGTCGTCGATCCGAGTCAGCTGGAGCAGGACCTCAAATATCTGGACATCGGCAAGGGCGAGGGCGCGAAACTCGTCACGGGCGGCGAGCGGCTGCAGCGCGCGACGGAGGGCTACTACCTTTCGCCCGCGCTCTTCACCGAGACGACCAATTCGATGCGCATCGCGCGCGAAGAGATCTTCGGCCCGGTCGCCAGCGTGATTCGCGCGAAGGACTACGACGAGGCGCTGGCGATCGCCAACGACACCGAGTTCGGACTGTCGTCCGGCATCGTCACCACGTCGCTCAAATATGCGTCGCACTTCAAGCGCAATGCGCAAGCCGGAATGGTGATGGTGAACGTGCCTACGGCGGGCGTCGATTACCACGTCCCGTTCGGCGGCCGCAAGGGGTCGAGCTACGGGTCGCGCGAGCAGGGACGCTACGCGGCGGAGTTCTTCACGACGGTCAAGACTGCCTACACGGCCCCTTGAAATGACGTTGCGCGGGCCATCTGGCGCTCATCGCACGAACATGCCCGACCGTGAAAGTCCCAGTTCGGCCAAGACCAGTCGGTTTGCGTCGCCGCCCAAATTGCCCGGAAGCGGTCATTCCCTCATTGCGTTATTTTCCGCAATAGTATCTGCTCGCGGGATGGTTCGCCTCGGATTGCGCCGGGCTCGCGGCCTCCCTGCTGACCACATGAACGGGAACTGACTATGATGCTCGAGCAGGTCACGCAATATTTGTCCAAGTAGATCGAACAATGATCAGAAATTCCACCAAAGCAATTGTAGATTGGTTGTCAGATGGTGCGCGAACTGCCCCTGAACCTGACCCAGGTGGGACTCGCCGACGCGCTAACGACCTGGTTTGGACCGGCTACTGCGGCTAGCGAATCGGCCTGGAGCGGGAGCATTTGATGTCTAAGACTCCTGCTTGACTACGCCCTCGACTCGGTCCCGGCGCAAGCGCTCGAACGTATCGAATGCGGTCGCCGGTTCTGGAAGGTCAGGCACACACTTGGCATGTCGGTTGCCTCTCCACTGGATTTATTTTCCATACACTGAGTAATAGAGGGAGACGATCGGCGCGGCCACATCCCGACCTTTATTCACATCAGCGACGGCAAGATGCACGAGGTCAATATACTCGATCAGCTGTTGCCCGAGTCCGGCGCGTTCTACATCATGGATCGGGGCTTCCTCGACTTAGAGCGCCTGTATTTCCACTCACGGCAAGGCATGGGTGGGTCGGCCTGTCGCTGTCATATGGCTTCGCAACAGGCGCCCTCAGCGGGCAACTACGCCTTGCCGAACACGGCACTGGTTGGATCGCCCCCGACAAAGCCCGTTACGGCGGGTCGAGCCTGGCGCGTGTAGGTCAACCACCGACGGACGTGTAGTCCAAGCTCTGAAAACGCCGCGTTCGATGCGGTGCACCGGAACTACACCCGGCTCGCGATTACCTTAATTCCAACGGGCGCGCATTTTCGGGCGGAGCATCGCAATATGGAGAACATTCGGCAAGCGGTCATTGAGTCACGCCAATAGCGGCGAGCTGAAGCGGCATTCAACCTCAAATGGAAAGGAACGGACACGCAAACGCTGAAGAATGATACCGCCATGCTCATCGCCGGAGCGGGGCCGACGGGCCTTGCGCTCGCGGCAGAGCTGAGGCGACTAGGAGCCGATCCGCTGATCATCGACCGGCAGCCTGCGGGCGCGAATACTTCGCGCGCCTGCGTCGTGCATGCCCGAACGATGGAGGTATTGGAGTCGCTCGGTGTCACGCGGGACTTGCTGGCGCACGGGGTGAAGGTCCCGATCTTTCGGGTTCGCGACCGCGATCGCGCTCTCCTCACCATCGACTTCTCCGAGATTCCGAGTCGCTATCCGTTTACCTTGATGATCCCGCAGGACAGGGTCGAGCGGTACTTGCTGAGCCACCTGGAGGAGCTCGACGGCAGCGTTGTCCGGCCGTGTGAATTGGTCCGCTTCGAGGCGTCGGAATCGCACGTCGAGGCACAGCTTCAGAGCGAAGGCGAGACACGGACAATCGAGGCTCGCTGGTTGATCGGGTGCGATGGCATGCACAGCAGAGTCCGCGAACAGTCCGGGGTCGCTTTCACCGGAGCAGCCTACGAGCAGGATTTCGTCCTGGCCGACGTTCACATGGATTGGCCGCTGAGCCGCGAGGAGGTCACACTGTTCTACTCCCCCGACGGCCTCGTCGTGGTCGCGCCGCTTCCTGACGATCGTTTCCGTATCGTAGCCACCGTCGACGACGCGCCGGAATCGCCATCCATGGCCTTCGTCCAATCCGTCCTAGACATGCGGGGGCCCACGGGGCAGCCCGGGCGCATCCGCGATTCGGTGTGGAGTTCCCGGTTCCATATCCATCACCGCGTCGCGGAAAGTCCCCGTCACGGCCGGATCCTCCTTTGCGGCGACGCGGCTCACGTGCACAGTCCGGCGGGCGGCCAGGGCATGAATACCGGCATTCAGGACAGCATGTCCCTTGCCGAGGCGCTGGTTGAAACTTTGAAGGATGGCGATGATGCCCGACTGGACGCCTGGGCGAGCGAGCGTCATCGAGTCGCCCGCGACGTCGTCGCGATGACCGACCGACTGACCCGGATGGCGACGATGAAATCCCCGACCGGAAAGGCCTTGCGGAACATCGCTGTCGCGTTTGCGGGTCACCTACCGCCTGTGCGAGCGGCTCTGGCCAAGACCCTGGCGGAGCTCGATGCCAGATAGGCGTTCCGCTTGGGAATAAAGACGATGAGTTACCGGATTTTCCTCGCGGGAGCCTCGGGCGCCATCGGCAAGAGATTGACGCCGCTGCTGCGCGACGCAGGCCATCACGTGATCGGCACGACCCGATCGGCGCAGAAGGCCGAAGCGTTGCGCGCGCTCGGGGTGGAAGCGGTCTTGGTTGATGTTTTCGACGCAACGAACTTGTCCCGTGAGGTCGCCGCTGCTAAGCCGGAGATCGTGATCCATCAATTGACGGACTTGCCCAGGGGTCTCGATCCGAGCCAAATGAAAGAAGCCATCGCGCGTAACGCGCGCATCCGCGACGAAGGCACGCGCAATCTCGTGAGAGCCGCCATCGCGGCCGGTGCACGTCGGTTGGTAGCGCAAAGCATCGCCTGGGCTTATGCCCCCGGGCTCGAGCCCCATTCGGAGCATGATCTTCTAGATACGGCCGCGCAGGGAGATCGTTCGGTCAGCGTTCGCGGCGTCGTCGCGCTCGAGAACGCGACGCTGAACTCGCAGCCGCTTGCGGGCGTTGTCCTGCGCTACGGCCAACTCTACGGCCCCGGAACCGGCTCCGCGGCTCCGACGGGTTCCGCGCCGCTTCACGTAGACGCCGCCGCCTATGCCGCGCTCTTGGCCGTAGACAAGTTCGTTACGGGCGTCTTCAACATCGCTGAGCCCAACACATACGTTGCCACACAGAAGGCGCGCACAGAGCTCGGGTGGCGCTCCGACCTTCGCCTGCCGGACAGACTGCTAATCGGGACGGTGTGAGCACAGCGTTGAACTTCACAAGCGAGAAATCAAACTCGGAGTTTGGAAAGTGGATAGAAGGGCGAACATCTATAGTGTGGTAACGCCGACCGGGAAGTCCAGGGGCATTGCCCCGATGCGTGACATTCTGATTTGGGGCGCCACACTCCTCGCTGGTGCGATGATCGCTGCGACCTCGCTCGCCCTCCTCGATCATCACATCGCCGCGAATGACGCGGCAATCGGGGACACGCCGGACGCCGCGGGACCGGCGCAGACGGGTGGCATCGGGGCGCGATCTCTTGCCCAGCGGCCGGCGACCACGATGACGACGATCGCCTGCGAGAAGCTTCCCAATGTACCGGGCAAATCCATCACGATTGCGATCGTCACCTTTCCCCCGGCCGGCTATTCCCCGCGGCATCACCATCCAGGTTCCGTCGCAGCCTTCGTGCTGAAAGGAACGCTGCGCTCGCAATTGGAGGGTGGCCCCGTCGTGACCTACTCCGCGGGGCAGACATGGTTCGAGCCACCCGGCACGATTCATGTTTTTGCCGAGAACGCGAGCTCGATTGAGACCGCCGAGCTTCTGGCGACCTTCATTGCCGACAATGATTGCGGTCCCCTCGTGATACCGGATTGAGCTGGGCCAACTCCCCCGAGGCTCCGTGCCAAGCACTCCGACCACGAACGAATGTAGGGCCCACATCATTGGGCGCCGAGGATCGCCGCACGTTCACGAGTACCGCGATTTTCTCGAACGCAACGGCGTGCCGATCCGCTGGATTGACGTTGAACGCGATCCGCTGGTGGCTCTCTTCGTGCGCTTCGGCGCGCAGCTCGAAAACCTCCACCTGCCTTGTTTCGTATTGGCAGACGGCACGATTTTCGACGTGCATGGCGACAGCGATGAATCGCTGGCGTTCGCTCGTACGCAAGCGTTGCTGGCGGAGCATGTGGGGCTGCATGTGCGGCCCAACCGAGAGTTATACGACCTGGTGATCGTTGGCGCTGGCCCGGCGGGACTCACCGCGGCGGTTTATGCCGCATCGGAAGGCTTCAATACCATCGTAATCGAACGGCACGCGCCAGGCGGCCAGGCGGGAACCAGTTCGCGCATCGAGAATTACCCGGGGTTTCCCGAAGGCATCAGTGGGAACGCGTTTGCAGAGGGAGCATTGCGGCAAGCACTGCGGTTGGGTGCAGAGGTCATCGTGGGGTGCGATTTCGCAGACGTCGGCGCTGAATTCGACGGAACAATCCGAGTTACCTTGGTTAACGGCTCCGTCGTGCGGGCGCGTGCCGGAATTGGGGCGACCGGCTCGCATTACCGTCGGCTTGACGCCCCCGGTGTGGAAGAACTGTTGGGGACTGGTGTGTACTACGGCGCTGCACCCGGTGAAGCACGGTTCCACGCCGGCGGCGAAGTGTATGTAGTAGGAGGCGCGAACTCCGCCGGACAGGCAGCCTTGCACTTCGCCGAGTACGCTCGCACAGTGACGTTAGTGGTCCGAGGCCGCTCGCTGGCGGAACGAATGTCTCAGTATCTGGTCGAGCGCTGCGAACACCATCCTCGCATTTCGATTCTCACGCAATCACGCGTCGTGCGAGCCATCGGTGAGGGAAAGCTCCAAAAGCTCGTGATTGCCGAGGATGCCCATAACGCAGAATCGGAAGTTTCGGCGGATGCGCTTTTTATCCTGATCGGCGGCGAACCGACTTCGCAACGGGTTGAAGGGTGGCTGCGACGCGATGAACACGGGTTTATCCTGACAGGTCCAGACCTACTGGCCAGCGAGGGACCGGGACCCGTATGGCCACTGGAGCGGCCACCTGCGCCACTCGAATCCAGCCAGCCTGGAGTCTTCATCATCGGTGACGCGCGGCACGGATCGATCAAGAGAATCGCGTCCGCAGTTGGGGAGGGCGCGATGGCCGTCCAGCTCGTACACCGCTACCTCGCGGCACAACCTGCCATGGAAGTCGCGCCACAGATCCGGGGAAGCCGCTTCTCGGAGATCTGAAGCCAAGCTGGTCGGCACGCGTCGGGATCAGGGAGAGCAGGTGTATCGCCTGCCAAAGGCTGACGCGAAGCCGTGGGGCTACGGCGAAGATAGATTTCACTGGTCGGTTTGGGCCGCCTGAGCCGCGAATGACGGCTGCTTTGCTGAGGTGGAGCGGCGGCTTTCGGGAGGCCAGACAGGCTGCTGGGGGTCGAATTCGGCCGTTCTGCAAAGAGCAATCCGAGGGCACCGGACGTGGCCTAGCGCTTCCCCTTGAAGGGCACGACCTTCTGCCGCTGCTCGCCGAGCCCCTGGATGCCCAGCGTGACCACGTCGCCGGCCTTGAGGTATTGCGCCGTCGGCTTCATGCCCATGCCCACGCCGGGAGGTGTCCCGGTGGTGATGACATCGCCCGGCAGAAGCGTCATGTAGCGCGAGACGTCGGCCACGAGTGCGGCGACGCCGAAAATCATCGTCCTCGTGCTGCCGCGCTGCTTCTTCTCGCCGTTGACGTCGAGCCACATACCGAGCTTCTGCGGTTCGCGGATTTCATCCGTGGTGACGAGCCAGGGTCCCAGCGGGCCGAACGTGTCGCAGCCCTTGCCCTTGTTCCACTGCGTGCCACCGTGCTTCAGCTGGTAGTCGCGCTCGGAGACGTCGTTGATCACGCAGTAGCCCGCGACGTGCTTGAGCGCATCCTTTTCGGCGACGTGCCGCGCCGTCTTGCCGATGACGACGCCGAGCTCGACTTCCCAGTCGGTCGCCGTCGAGCCGGGCGGCAGCATGATCGGATCGTTGGGCCCGACGATGCACGTCGCCGATTTGAAGAAGACCACCGGATTCGCGGGAATGGCCATGCCCGCTTCGGCGGCGTGATCGGCGTAGTTCAACCCGATCGCGACGAACTTCGACGGCGTCGCGACGCAGGCGCCGAGGCGCGGACGGCCCTTGACCAACGGCAGCCGGCGCGCGTCGAGCTTCGCGAGCTCCCTGAGCTTCGCCGGCGCGAGCGTGTGGGCGTCGATGTCCTTCACCTTCTTCGACAGGTCGCGCAGCTTGCCGTCGGCGTCGATCAGCCCCGGCTTTTCCTTGCCGGCAGGGCCGTAGCGTACGAGTTTCATGTTGTTCTCCCGTTGTCCAATCCAATTGGCAACAAAACTTCACGCCGTCGTCCCCGCGCAGGCGGGGACCCAGCGTCGTTCGTCGAAAGACACTGGATTCCCGCGTTCGCGGGAATGACGACTAAATCGTCATGCCTCCGTCGACCGAATACACATTGCCGGTCACGAAGGCGGATTCGTCGGAGGCGAGAAACACGACCAGCGGCGCGATCTCCTCGGCCTTGGCGAGTCGTCCCATCGGCTGGCGCGCGATGAACGCCTTGCGCGCCTCGGCGGGATCGGCGAACGCGCCGATGCGATCCGCCAGCGAAGGCGTGTCGACGGTGCCCGGTGCGATCGCGTTGCAGCGGATGCCGCGCGTGACGAAGTCTGCGGCCACGGCCTTGGTGAGCCCGACGACCGCCGCCTTCGACGCGCCGTAGACGAACCGGTTCGGCAGTCCCTTGAGCGACGACGCGATCGACGCCATGTTGATGATGCTGCCGCCACCCTTCTCGAGCATTTTTGGCAGCGCCGCGCGGATGGCCACGTACATCGCGCGCACGTTGAGGTTGAAGCTGAATTCCCAGTCCTTCGGCGTGCAGTCGAGGATCGTGCCGTTGTGGACGAATCCCGCGCAGTTGAACAGCACGTCCAGCGGCGAGAGCAGTCCGGCGATCGCCTTCGCGACCGCCGCGTCGTCCAGCACGTCGAGCACGCTCGGCGTGATGTTGGCCGTGCCCGCGAGCGCCGCGACGAACTTCGGGTTGACGTCGGTCGCGTGGACCTGCGCGCCCTCGGCCGCCATCGCCAGGGCGGTCGCGCGGCCGATGCCCTGGCCCGCTGCGGTGATGAACGCGGTCTTGCCCGCAAGCCTTCCGTTCATTGCCGATCTCCCGCCTGCGTTGCGCCGTGATTTCGCTCAATGTCCCGGTTTGAGTCCCGGCGTCAACGATCGCGCGGGATCTGCCCAATCGGCGTTCGGAATCAGCGGATACCAGCCCGGCCGTCCCGGATCGCGATCGTAGGGATAGCTTCCCAGTTCGCGAAAAAGCTCATGGTAGCGCGCGAGCTTGTCGCGATCGAGTTCGACGCCGAGCCCCGGGCCATCCGGGACGCGGATCGCGCCGTTGACGTAGCGCATCTTTCCGCCCGCGATCACGTCGTCGGCGAGGTGATGGTAGTGCGCGTCCGCGGCGTAGCCCAAGTTGGGCAGCACGGCGCCCAGATGCAGCATCGTCGCGAGCTGGATGCCGAGCTCGCCCGAGCTGTGCACGGCGACGCCGAGCCCCATTGTCTCGCAGACGCCCGCGGCCTTGATGCATGGGCGGATCCCGCCCCAGAACGTCGTGTCGAGCAGGATCACGTCGACGGCGCGCATCGCGACGTTGGCGGCGAGCTGCTCGAAATTCACGACGACCGTATTGGTCGCCGTCGGCAGCGGCACGAATTCCTTGAGCCGCGCGAGCTGGGTCAGGCCCCATACGGGGTCCTCGAAATAGTCGTTGCGAAGGTCGAGGATGCCGCGTCCGAAGTCGATCGCGTCGGCGAGCGACAGCGCGCTGTTGGGGTCATAGCGAAAGCGCCCGTCCGGAAAGGCGGCGGCCAGCGCGCGATAGCAGGCGAGCTCGTGCGCCGGCGGATACACGCCGCCCTTGAGCTTGTGCACGCGGAAGCCGTGCGCGGCCACGAGTTCGCGCGCATGGGCGACGAGCTGCTCGGGCGTGCGCACTTCGCCGCGCCGGGTCACCGGGTCGTTGTAGCGAAAGAAAAGGTAGCTCGCGAACTCGACCTCGTCGCGCAGCTTCCCGCCGAGGAACGCGTGCACCGGCACGCCGAGCTTCTTCCCGATGATGTCGAGGCAGGCGAACTCGATCGCGGCGTGAAGCTGGGTGCGGTTGTTGTAGAGGCTCGCCGTCGGGTTGCAGATCGCGAAGCGCATCGCCTCGAGCCGGAACACGTCGTGGCCCTTGAGGTAGTCGGCGAGTGCCGCGAACGCGCGCGCGGCGTCCTCGCCGCCTCCGCCCATCTCGCCGAGACCCACGTGCCCGTCGGCGGTCTCGACCTCGACGATCGTGCGCACGAAGCGGCCCCAGTGCGCGCCGTTGCTGTGCAGGATCGGTGCCTCGAGCGGCACCGTGACCGGCGTGGCGCGGATCGCGGAGATCGTGGTGGCGGACATCGAGCGGATCGGGACGGGCGAAGGGCGAGCGGCGCCGGAGCGGCGATTGTACGCTTCCCCGAACGAAAATTGGTCATACCACTTGACCAATTCACGGGTGGGGATTAGCCTCCGACCTTCGGTCGCGGCCGCATCCGGACGGGTGCCGGTCGTCGCGCCGCGATACCTGAGTCCCGAAGCAATGCCTTTCCAGAGCATCGAGCCCCGGCGCCTTTACCGGCAGATCGCCGAGCAGATCCGCACCCAGATCGCGTCCGGTGAATTTCCCGCGGGCGCGCGCCTTCCGCCCGAGCGCGATCTCGCGCGGCAGCTTGGCGTCTCACGGCCGTCCGTGCGCGAGGCGCTGATCGCGCTGGAGGTCGAGGGCCTGGTCGAGGTGCGCATCGGCTCCGGCATTTACGTGCTGGGCCCCACGCGCCGGGCCGGCGGCCTTGGCGGCGCGGCGAGCGGCGGCGAGGGAGACGCGGCGGCGGGACCGTTCGAGCTTCTGCGTGCGCGCTACGTGATCGAAGCCGAGTGTGCTGCGCTGGCCGCAAAATCCGCGAAGAAGACGCAGGTGGCGTCGATGGAAGAGGCGCTGGAAGACATGCAGCGCGATCTGACGGAGCGGCAGCAGCCTCTGGCCGGCGATCGGCTGTTTCATCTGCGGATCGCCGAGGCCACCGGGAACGGCGCGCTGGTCGCCGTCGTCAAGATGCTGTGGGAGGAGCGCGCCGGCCCGCTCTACAAGCAGCTCGAGCATCACTATGACTCGCCGACGTTGTGGACGGCGGCGATCGCGGAGCACCGCGCCGTGCTGAAGTCGATCGCGGCACGCGACGTCCCGGGCGCGCGTGCCGCGATGCAGCGACACCTGAACCGCGCGTACAAGCGCTTCAACACTGGCTGGGACGCGCTGCACTGATTCCGCGGACCATTGGGCGCGCCGCCCGACACGGTGCGCGAAGGAAAGGAACATCGCCATGCTCGCCTGCCGCATTCACGCCAAGGACGATCTCCGGATTGAAACCGCCGACACGCCATCGCCCGGCCCCGGCGAGGTGCTGCTGCGCCTCGGCGCCGGAGGCATCTGCGGTTCCGATCTCCACTATTATTTCGAAGGCCGCAACGGCAGCTTCGTCGTGCGCGAGCCGCTGATTCCGGGACACGAGGCGTCCGGCGTCGTCGAGGCAGTAGGGGTCGGCGTGACGCGAGTGGCGACCGGCGACCGGGTCGCGATCTCCCCGTCGCATGCCTGCGGCCGCTGCCCGTATTGCCGGCAGGGGCGCGAGCATCTTTGCACCTCGATGAAATTCCTCGGCAGCGCGAGCCTGTTCCCGCACGTGCAGGGCATGTTCCAGGAGTTCTTCGTCATGGGCGAGCGGCAGTGCTATCCGGTGGCGGGGGACGCAACGCTCGGCGAGATCGCTTTCGCCGAGCCGCTCGCCGTCGCGCTGCACGGCGTCAACCGCGGCGGCGACCTGCTCGGCAAGTCGGTGCTCGTCACCGGCGCCGGAACGATCGGCTGCCTCACCGTCATGGCCGCGCGGCTCGCGGGCGCTTCGCACGTCACCGTGTCCGACGTGCTCGAACGGCCGCTCGCGCAGGCAAGGGCCGCCGGCGCGGACGTCGTGCTGCGCGCCGACCGTGACGCTGACGCGCTCGCGAAGCCGCAGTACGACGTCGCCTACGAAGTCTCCGGAAACTTCAACGCGCTCAAGTCCTGCGTCGCCGCGGTGAAGCGCGGCGGCGTCGTGGTCCAAATCGGCACGCTGCCGCACGAGCCATTGCCATTCGTCGTCAACGAGCTGATGGCCAAGGAGCTCGACCTGCGCGGCGCGTTCCGCTGGGGGATCGAGTTCGACTGGGCCGTCGATTACCTGTCGACGCGGCGCGTCGACGTGCGCCCGCTGCTGTCGGGCCAGTATCCGCTGAAAGATGCCGTCGCTGCGTTCCACGCGGCGGCTGACAAGACGACGAGCACGAAGGTTCAGGTCGTCGGGGCCTGACGCCCCGCGGAAAGGATTCACATGCTCACCCGCGCCTCGCTCACCATTCGCCTGCATCCCGACGACGACGTCGTCATCGCCCGCACGCAGCTTATCGGCGGCACCCGGGTCGCCGACGAGGACGTGACCGTCGCGGGGCTCGTTCCCGTGGGGCACAAGATGGCGACGCACGCGATCCCTGCGGGGTCGCCGGTCAAGCGCTACAACCAGATCATCGGTTTCGCGAGCCGCGACATCGCCGCCGGCGAGCACGTGCATCTGCACAACCTGGAGATGGGGCGCTTCGACCGCGATTACGCCTTCGGCGTCGACGCGAAGCCGACGCAATATGCGCCAACCCCGGTGACGTTCGACGGCATCGTCCGCGACGACGGCCGGGTGGCGACGCGCAACTACATCGGCATCCTGTCGACGGTCAACTGCTCGGCCACCGTCGCGCGCGGAATCGCCGATCATTTCAGGCGCGAAAGGCTCTCCGCATACCCCAATGTCGACGGCGTCGTCGCGCTGACCCACGGCAGCGGCTGCGGCATGGACACCAAGGGTGACGGCATGGCGATATTGCGCCGCACGCTCGGCGGCTACGCACGGCACCCGAATTTCGCCGCCGTGCTGATCGTCGGACTGGGGTGCGAGGCGAATCAGATCAGCGCGCTCCTCGGCGCGGAGTCGCTGACGGAAGGTCCGCGGCTTGTCACGTACAGCATCCAGGATACCGGCGGTACCGCAAAGTCGATCGCGCGCGGCGTCGAGCAGGTCGAGGCAATGTTGCCCGCCGCGAACGCGGTGCGGCGCACGCCGGTGCCCGCATCCCATCTCGTCATCGGCCTGCAGTGCGGGGGCTCGGACGGCTACTCGGGCATCACGGCGAATCCCGCGCTGGGCGCCGCGGTCGACACGCTGGTGCGCCACGGTGGCACGGCAATTCTCTCGGAAACACCGGAGATCTACGGCGCCGAGCATCTGCTGACGCGTCGCGCACTGTCGCGCGAGGTCGGCGAGAAATTGATCGAGCGCATCCGCTGGTGGGAGGATTACACGACACGCGAGCGCGGCGACATGAACAACAATCCGTCGCCGGGCAACAAGGCCGGCGGGCTCACGACGATCCTCGAGAAATCGCTGGGCGCCGTGGCGAAGGGCGGGACGACCAATCTCGTCGACGTGTACGAATACGCGCAGCCCGTCACCGCCAAGGGCTTCGTGTTCATGGACACGCCGGGCTACGATCCCGTGTCGGCGACCGGCCAGGTCGCCGGCGGCGCTAACATGATCGTGTTCACGACCGGGCGCGGCTCCGCGTACGGATGCGCGCCCGCGCCGTCGCTCAAGCTCTCGACCAACACGCCATTGTGGGTGAAGCAGGAGGAGGACATCGACCTCAACTGCGGCGAGATCGCCGACGGTACCGCAACGATAGACGAGACAGGGGATCGGCTCTTCCGGTTGCTGCTCGAGACGGCTTCGGGTCACAAGTCCAAGAGTGAGCGCCACGGCTATGGCCAGAGCGAGTTCGTGCCCTGGTACGTGGGCGCAGTGATGTGATGGGCCGCGGGTGACCGCGCCCACCGGGGATGCCGGAATTTCGCGGCGGGTCAAATGGCGGCGTATTGATGGCTTCCGGAGATTGACACTCGGGAAGGCAGACCGTACGCTCGTGCCGATAATAACAATACCGGTTGAGAGAACCGTTTTTTCACATGGAGGAGTCGATGAGGATATTCACGAGGTTCGCGGCCGCTTTCGTGGCCGCGGCGATGCTTCTGGTCGCGGCGCCCGCCTTGGCGCAGGAAACGCTCACCGTCTGGTGGGTCAAGGGTTTCTACAAGTCCGAGGACGACGCGCTGTTCGCGGCGATCAAGAAGTTCGAGACGAAGACCGGCATCAAGGTCGATCTGTCGCAATACCCGGTACAGGACATGATTCCCAAGACCGTCGCCGCGCTCGATGCGGGGACGCCGCCTGACGTCGCCTACGCCGATGTCTATGACTTCCAGGTCACCGGCAAGTGGGCCCACGACGGCAAGCTCGAGGACCTCTCGGATATTCTCGCGCCGATAAAGGACAAGTTTCTCAAGAACACCGTCGAAACGACGTACCTCTACAACGACAAGACCAGGAAGAAGGCGTACTACGCATTTCCGCTGAAACAGCAGACGATGCACATCCAGTACTGGATCGATATGCTGGGCGCGGCGGGCTTCAAACCGTCGGACCTTCCCAGCGGATGGAAGGCCTACTGGTCATTCTGGTGCGACAAGGTGCAGCCGGCGTATCGCCAGAAGACGGGCGCGCGCGTCTACGCGACCGGGTTCCCGATGGGAGTGGACTCAAGCGACTCGTTCTACTCGTTCCTCACGTTCGCCGACGCGCACAACGTCAAGATGGTCGACGACAATGGCAAGCTGCTCGTCGACGACCCGAAGGTGAGGCAGGGTCTGATCGATGCAATGAAGGATTACACGGAGCCGTACATCAAGGGCTGCACGCCGCCCTCGTCGACGTCGTGGAAGGACCCGGACAACAATGTCGCATTCCACAACAAGACGATCATCATGACGCACAACGCGACGATCTCGATCGTTGCCAAGTGGCTCGACGACGCGAACAACACCACGCTTACTACCGAGCAGCGCGCGCAGGCGAAGAAGAACTACGACGAGCTGATCGCCACCGCCGGCTTCCCGAACAAGCCCGATGGCTCGAAGATGGTGTATCGCGCGGCGGTCAAGACCGGCGTGATCTTCGAAGGATCCAAGAACAAGAAACGGGCGAAGGAGTTCGTCGCGTTCCTGTTGCAGGATGAGAATCTTCAGCCTTACGTAGAGGGCTCGCTCGGGCGCTGGTTCCCCGTGACCAAATCGGGCGCCGCCAGCTCGTTCTGGCAGGTGGACCCGCACCGCAAGGACGTATTCGACCAGTTCAGCGCTGGTACTGTCACGTTCGAATTCACGAAGAACTACAAGTTCACGATCCTCAACAACGAGAACGTCTGGGCAAAGGCCATGAACCGCGTCGTCACCGACAAGGTTCCCGTGGACAAGGCGGTGGACGAGATGATCGCGCGCATCAAGCAGGTGGCGGGCTGACGGGCCACGGCTCGCAGCACAACGGTGCGGCCGGCGTGAGCGTGCTATCAGTTCGCGCCGGCGCATTGTGTTGAGCGGAAGAGCAGGCGATGGCGACTGTCGCGCTTCCTGATGTGAACGGGGCACCGTCCGGCCCTGCGGGAAAGGCGCTGTCTCCGTGGCAGAAGTGGGGGATGATCCTCCTCACCCCGTACGTTCTCGTCTTCCTGGTATTCGTGCTGTATCCGGTCGGGTACGGTCTCTGGATCGCGCGCCATCCGGCGAGCTACACGAAGCTGTTCGCTGATCCGATCTTCGCGCGCTCGGTCTTCAACACGATCGCGTTCGTGCTCATCGGCGTCAACCTCAAGATGATCATCGCGCTCGTGCTGTCGGGATTCTTCATCCAGGCGCGGACATGGATCAAATGGCTCTCGCTGCTGTTCATCCTGCCGTGGGCGGTGCCGTCGATCCCGACGATCCTGTCGGTTCGTTTCATGCTGAATCCCGAGTGGGGACTGATCAACTCGCTGATCTTCCGCTTCAGCGGCGCGGATGGCCCCAACTGGCTCAATGACCCGACCCTTGCGCTGTCGATGGCGATGCTCATGCACATCTGGAAGTCGCTGCCGTTCTGGACGCTCATCCTGATTGCCGGCCGGCTCGCGATTCCCGCGGAGCACTACGAGGCCGCGTCGGTCGACGGCGCCACGAACTGGCAGCAGTTCCGCTTCATCACCTGGCCGTCGATGCGCACGCTCTATCTCACGTGCACGATCCTGTCGATGATCTGGACGATGGGGGACTTCAACAGCGTTTACCTGCTGACCGGCGGCGGCCCGGCCGATCTCACGCACGTGCTCGCGACGCTGGGCATCCGCTACCTGCGTCTTGATCAGGTCGATTTGTCGATGGCGGCGATCATCGTGGCGCTGCCGGCGATCCTGCCCCTGATCTATTTCATGATGAAGCGGTTGTCCAAATGAAGCTGAAGAATGTTGCGGCGGAAGCGAAGCTGCTCTTGATCGGCGTTCCGGTGCTGATCTGGACGATGCTGCCGATCTATCACCTGGTCCTGTTCGCGATCTCGCCCAGGGACAAGGCGATGAGCGGCAAGCTGTGGCCCGACAGCCCCACGCTGCACAATTTCAAGGTCGTCTTTTTTGAGGAGCACTACTACCTCAACCACTTCTGGCTGCAAATGTGGAACTCGCTGATCATAGCGGTCGCCGTGGGCTTCCTCACACTGTTCGTCGCCACCTGCGCTGCGTTCGCGATCAGCCGCCTCAGGGTTCGCGGAGGGCGCGCCGTCATGAACGCCGCGCTGTGCACGTACTTCATCCCGGCGGCGTTCCTTGCGGTGCCGATGTACAAGACGATGGGCGCGTACGGGCTGCTCAACAGCCAGTGGTCGCTGATCCTGGCGATGACGACGATCGCGGCGCCGTACTCGATCTGGGTGCTGAAACAGGCGTCCGACAAGCTGCCCTACGAGCTCGATGAAGCGGCGAAGATGGACGGGGCGTCGCCGCTGCAGCTGTTCCGGCTCGTCTACCTGCCTTTGATGACGCCGTCGCTGGTGGCGATCGGTACGTACGCACTCCTGCTCGCGTGGAACGAGTACCTCTATGCGTTCCTTCTGCTATCGAAGGACACGCAGATCACGCTTGGCGTCGCGCTCGGGAACTTCCTGGCTGCTGACGACTCGCCGTGGGAGCTGCTGATGACCACGGGCCTCGTCTACGCGCTGCCTCCCGCAGCCATCTACTACGCGTTCAAACGCTACATGGTAGGCGGGCTCACCGCCGGCGCGGTGAAGAGCTGAGCGGTCATTCTGTGCGGGGTTGAAGCATGGCAACCGTATCCTTCCGGAACATCGAGAAGTCCTTCGGCAGCACGAAGGTCATCCACGGCATCGGTTTTGACATCCATGACGGCGAATTCGTCGTGCTTGTCGGCCCGTCGGGCTGCGGCAAGTCGACGCTGCTGCGAATGCTGGCCGGCCTCGAGGAGATCACCGGCGGTTCGATCGCGATCGACGGCCGCGTGGTCAACGACGTCGAATCGAAGGACCGCGACATCGCGATGGTGTTCCAGAGCTACGCGCTCTATCCGCACATGACGGTCGCCGACAACATGGCGTTCAGCCTCAAGCTGCGCAAGGCCGACCCGAAGATGATGCAGGAACGGGTCGCGCACGCGTCGAAGATCCTCAACCTCGACCCGTACCTCGCCCGGTTTCCGCGCGAGCTATCGGGCGGCCAGCGGCAGCGGGTGGCGATGGGACGCGCGATCGTCCGTGATCCCGAAGGTGTTCCTGTTCGACGAGCCGCTGTCGAACCTCGACGCGAAGCTGCGCGTCGCGATGCGCGCCGAGATCAAGGCGCTGCACCAGCGGCTGAAGACGACGACGGTGTACGTCACGCACGACCAGGTCGAGGCGATGACGATGGCCGACCGGATCGTCGTGATGCACGACGGGCGCGTCGAGCAGATCGGCGCGCCGCTCGAGCTCTACGACCGGCCCGACAACCTGTTCGTCGCCCAGTTCATCGGCTCGCCGGCGATGAACGTGATCAACGGCAAGGTCGTGCGCGGCGGCGGTCCCGCCTGCGTCGAGGTCGCCGGCGGCGTTCGCTGGCCGCTGCCGGGACGGGAGGGATCGGCGGGATCGGCGGGGCAGGCGGTGGCGTACGGCATCCGGCCGGGCGATCTCAAGCTCGCTGCGGCCGGCGCGGACGGCGCCGTCCCGGCGGAAATCGTCGTCGTCGAGCCCACCGGCGCCGAGACCGAGCTCTTGTTGCAGGCCGGCGAAGCGCAGGTGACCCTTGTCACGCATGGACGTCCCGACGTCAATCCGGGCGACCGGATCGGGCTCGCGGTCGATCCCGCCAAGGTCCATGTTTTCGACCAGGCGACGGGTGCGCGGCTCGCCGCGTGACCGCGCCCCGGGTGAGGCACGCCAATGACGAAGAAAGCCTCCAAGGCGAAACACGCGTTGCGCTCGCGCGCCTGGTTCGGCCTGCGCGATCGCGACGCGCTGACGCATCGCTCGTGGCTCAAGAACCAGGGGATTCCGCACGACCAGTTCGACGGCCGCCCCGTCATCGGCATCTGCAATACGTGGTCGCAGGCCACGCCATGCAACGCGCACTTCCGCGAGCTCGCGCAGCATGTCCGCGACGGCGTGCTCGACGCCGGTGGATTCCCGCTCGAGTTCCCGGTGATGAGCCTCGGCGAGACGGTGATGCGCCCGACCACGATGCTCTTCCGCAATCAGGTCGCGATGGACGTCGAGGAGTCGATCCGGGCCAATCCGTTCGACGGCGTCGTGCTGCTGATGGGCTGCGACAAGACCACGCCGGCGCTGCTGATGGGCGCCGCGTCGTGCGACCTGCCGACGATCGGCGTCTCCGGCGGCCCGATGCTGAATGGCAAGTTCCGCGGCGAGGACATCGGCTCCGGCACGCACGTCTGGAAATTCACCGAGATGCTGAAGACCGGCGCGATGAAGTACGACGACATCGTCGAGGCCGAGTCGTGCATGTCGCGCTCCGCGGGCCACTGCATGACGATGGGCACGGCGTCGACGATGGCGTCGATGGTCGAGGCGCTCGGCATGGGCCTGCCGACCAACGCGGCGATTCCCGCGGTCGACTCGCGCCGGCGCCTTCTCGCCCGGATGGCGGGGCGGCGGATCGTCGAGATGGTTCGCGAGGATCTCCGGATGTCGAAAGTCCTCACGCGCGACGCGTTCGAGAACGCGATCATGGTCAACGGGGCGATCGGCGGATCGACCAACGCGGTCGTGCACCTGCTCGCGATCGCCGGCCGGATGGGCGTGAAGCTTTCGCTCGACGACTGGGACCGCCTGGGCCGCGACATGCCGTGCCTCGTCAACCTGATGCCGTCGGGCAAATACCTGATGGAGGATTTCTATTACGCGGGGGGGCTGCCCGTCGTCATCCGCGAGATCGGGCGATTCCTGCACAAGAAGGCGCTGACGGTGAATGGCGAGACGCTCTGGCGCAACTGCAAGGACGCGATCAATTACAACGCGGACGTCATCACCCCGCTTGCGAAGCCGTTCAAGTCGCACGGCGGCATCGCGGTGCTTCGCGGCAACCTCGCCCCGGACGGCTGCGTGCTGAAGCCCTCGGCGGCGACGCCGAGGCTGCTGAAGCACAAGGGACGCGCCGTCGTGTTCGAGAACATCGAGGATCTGCACACGCGCATCGACGATCCGAAGCTTTCCGTCGACGCGTCATCGGTGCTCGTGCTGAAGAACTGCGGCCCGAAAGGCTACCCGGGCTTCCCGGAAGTCGGCAATTTCGCGCTGCCGGCGAAGCTCCTGAAGAAGGGCGTGACCGACATGGTGCGCATCTCGGACGCGCGGATGTCCGGCACCGCCTACGGCACGGTCGTGCTGCACACGGCGCCCGAAGCTGCGGCCGGCGGCCCGCTGGCGCTGGTGCGCAACGGCGACCTGATCGAGCTCGACGTCGCGAAGCGCCGGATCCACCTGCACGTTTCCGCGGCGGAGCTCGCGCGCCGGCGCGCGCGGTGGACGCCGCCGCCGCCGCATGCGGCACGCGGCTGGGTCAAGCTCTACTGCGAGACCGTGCAGCAGGCGGACAAGGGTGTCGACCTCGATTTCCTGGTCGGGAAATCGGGGGCGAAGGTCGGGCGCGAAAGCCACTAGCTACGTCGCCCCGGGGAGCGTGCACCGCCGCGTGACCCGCGCGGTGCACGGAGATTCGCTCGCAGTCCACTGGAGGAGCCAACCATGAAGTTCGCCATCTCGGCCGTCGTCCTGGCCATCGTGTCGCTGCTGCTCGGGTACGTCGTGCACGCCGTGCTGCTCGCCGCGGATTACCACGCGCTCGGCGGCATGTTCCGCACCGAGGCGGACGGCGGCGCGCACATGCCCTTCATGCTGCTCGCGCATCTCTTCATCGGTGTGGGATTCACCTGGATCTACCTCAAAGGCCGCGAGGCGAAGCCGTTTCTCGCGCAGGGCGTGCGCTTCGGCCTCGCCGTCGCGGTGCTGTGCACGATCCCGATGTACCTCATCTACTTCGCCGTGCAGCCGATACCCGGCGAGCTCGTGGTCAAGCAGATCGTGTTCGACACGATCGCGATGGTGGTGATGGGCGTCGTCTGCGCCTGGCTCAATCGCGTGCCCGACACGGCGCCCGCATAGGTGAACCCGGCGGTGCCGGCCGTTCCGGAGCCCTTCGCTCCGGGCGGCCGCGCGGGCCGAGCGCGGCGTCAGAGCAGAGGGACGTGGAAGATCGAGCCGCGCGTCGAGTAGTAGCCGTCGAACGCGACCGTCCACGTCGCGCCGCCGTCCGCCGAGCTTTCCCACGTCTGGCGCACGCGGCCGTCGGACAGTTTTTGCCACGTGATCCGCTGCCGGGCCGGCTTGCCCGACGAATCGTTCGCGGTGCCGGACAGCACCATCTTTCCATCGACCAGCCCGCCGTCGAGCAGCAGCAGGCCGCCGCTGTTGTCGATCCAGGTCTGGTGCCAGCGCTTGCGCTCCGCATCCCATGCGTTGAGGCTCGTGCCGGTGACCCCGCCCCTGCCTTCCCATTGCTCGGTCAGCGCGCAGCCCTTCTGCACGGCGGCAATGCGGTTGCGACCGACCGGCTTGCCGTTCGCGTCGTGGACATCCCAGTCGCCGATCCAGAAATCGAATTGATGAAATTCGGGCCCGCCGCACGACGACTTCGGCGCGGACGCCTGCGCCGCGGCGCCACCCGCAGTCATGCAGAGCAGCAGCAATGCCGCAATGCGCCCGGCGCAGGTGCGCATCGCGCGGTCAGGCATCGGTCGTCGAGTGCAGCGCGACGCGATTGCCTTCGCTGTCGACGACGATCGCGCGAAATCCGTGCGGGCCGATTCCGTGCACCGGCTGCAGCACGCGTCCACCCTTGCGTTCGACGAGCTCGACGGCGTCGCGGATGCGTCCGTTGACATTGAGGTAAAGCAGGATTCCGCGGCTCGGGCTCGCGTCAGGCTCGCCGGACACGAGGCAGCCGCCGTTGCCGTCGTGATGCTCGAGCACGCAGAACGCGCCGCCTGGCATCTGCTCCTTCTGCACCTTGATGCCGAGAACGGCGGCGTAGAACGCCGCGGCGCGGTCGAGGTCCGTCGCCGGAATGTCGAACCAGACCGCGCGGTTGTGCTGCGAGTTGTAGTCGCTCATGCGGAACTCCTCGTCATCGGCGGCACGGGCCGCGTTCGGCAGCGGTAGTCTACCCAAATCTCGCCATTGCGGGGTGGGGTGATGCGGACTCCCGATTGCGACTCGGCGAGAGGTTGTCTGGGTGGCTCAGGGTGGGAAACCGTCTCAAGACCGTCGCGAGCAGCCCCGAATGCCTTAGTTGCCAATGAGGGCCCGCAGCGAGCCCCGAGACAACACGCCCCCTTGGGGGCTTGTTGCGGCGGAGGCTAACTTCGAGCATCGCGAGAAGTTAAGCGAGGCGAAGCCGAGCGGCCGAAGCCACAGTACCCAGACGTTCGGCGAGGGGCGAGCGAGGACACGAAAGCGGAAGCTTCAGTGAAGGCTAACATGAGCGTAGCGAATGTTAAGCGAAGCGGCCGGAGCTACAAAGCAGTCGGGGGGCGCAACAGGTCTGGCGACGGCTTTCAGACGCCGCCGCGCCAGCGAGGGATCTCCCGTCCTGCCAATGCCGCGTCGGCGACGAAGGCATTGCTGCGTCGCTCCTCGCCGAACGTCGACGACGGCCCGTGCCCGGGAACGAACTCGACGTCGTCGCCCAGCGGCCAAAGCTCCTGCGTGATCGAGCGGATCAGCGTGTCGAAATCGCCGCGCGGAAAATCGGTGCGTCCGATCGAGCCGTGGAAGAGGACGTCGCCGACGAAAGCGAATCGTGCCGCGCGGTTCGCGAAGACGACGTGGCCCGGCGTGTGGCCGGGACAGTGATGCACGTCGAATGCCGCATTGCCGACGCTGACGCGGTCGCCGCCCGCGAGCCAGCGGTCCGGCGTGAACGGGCGTGCGCCGGCGACACCGAACAATGTCGCCTGCCGGGCGAGCTGGTCGATCCAGAACGCGTCGTCGCGGTGCGGGCCCTCGATCGGAACGCCGGCGCGCTGCGCGACCTCGGCGGCGCCGCCGCAGTGGTCGATGTGACCGTGCGTGACCAGCACCTTTTCCAGCGTCGCGCCGCAGGCCGCGACGGCGTCGAGCAGCCGGTCGACCTCGCCGCCGGGGTCGACCAGCGCCGCCTTGCCCGTCTCCTCGCAGACGACGAGCGAGCAGTTCTGCTGGTAGGCGGTGACCGGGATGATGGTGACCTTCAACGTGTCTCCCCACGCCGGCAACGACCGGCCTTCAGAATTTTCCGAACTTGTTGTAGGCGTCGACCGGGTCCATTCCGCCGATCAGCGCGCGCCGCATCTCGCTCTCGGTCGCGACGACCGCCTCGGCGCGCGTCACGACGTCCTCGATCAGCGCGCCGGGGATGATGACCACGCCGTCGCGATCGCCGAGCAGCCAGTCGCCGGTGGCGATGGTCGCCTCGCCGATGACCACCGGCTCGCCGTAGCGCTCCGGCATCCAGCGCTCGACGATGTCGGCGGGCGTGAGAAACGCGCAGAACACAGGGAAACCCTGCGCGAGCACGAGCTCGGTGTCGCGCGATCCGCCGTCGACGACGTAGCCCAGCACGCCGCGCGCCTGCAGCGTCTGGGCGGAGAGCTCGCCCATCAGCGCGATCTCGTGGTTGCCGGGCTGGCACACCACGACGTGGCCGGAGGGCGCCTTCGCGAGCAGCGTGCACCACCCGAGCAGCGTCTCGTCGCGGGTGCGCGCGCGATCGATCCGCCCCGAAACCGTCCACACGGGGCCCGCGAGCCGCGTCCCCGGCGCGATGGACTTGATCGACGGCGGCAGCACGAAACGATCATGCCCCAGCGAGCGCAGCACGTCGTGGACGGCGCCCGTGTAGCAGTGCGCGAGGCGCTCGGTCAGCGACGGCATTCGTCACCGCGGTCGGGGCAGGGCGTGACGATGCCGTCGTTCACGGAGACACGGCTCTAGAGGAGTTCGAGCTGCGCCGAATCGCGCGGCGGACGGAAGCGCGACGTGTCGAGCGGCAGGTCGCGCTCGATGTTGAGCCCTTGCCTCGCGCACGCGATCCGGAACCGGTTTCGGATGAGCGTCGCGAACTCGCCCTGGCCGTGCATTCGCGCGCCGAAGCGCGGATCGTTGTCGCGCCCGCCGCGGATCTGCCGGACGATGCTCATCACATGCGCGGCGCGCAGCGGATAGTGTGCGTCCAGCCATTCGCGAAAGAGCGGCGCGACCTCGAGCGGCAGTCGGAGCAGCGTATAGGCGGCGTGGCGCGCGCCGGCTTGCGCGGCGGCTTCCAGGATTGCCTCGAGCTCGTGGTCGGTGAGCTGCGGGATGACCGGCGCGACGTTGACGCCGACCGGGATGCCTGCCTCGCTCAACGCACGGACCAGCTGCAGCCGCCGGTGCGGCGCCGCGGCGCGCGGATCGAGCTTTCGCGCAAGCTCCCGGTCGAGCATCGCGATCGAGACGAAGACGCGGACGAGATTCTTCGCCGCCATCGGCGCCAGCAGGTCGAGGTCGCGCTCGATGAGCGCGCCCTTGGTCGTGATCGTCAGCGGATGGTCGCAGGCCGAGAGCACCTCGATGATGCTGCGCGTGATCTTCCACTCGCGCTCGACGGGCTGGTACGGGTCGGTGTTGCTGCCGAGCGCGATCGGGTCGCAGACATAGCCCGGTTTCGCAAGCTCCTTCCTGAGCAGCGCCGCCGCGTCGGGCTTCGCGAAGAGCCTGGTCTCGAAGTCGATGCCCGGCGACAGATCGAGGTAGGCGTGCGTCGGCCGGGCGTAGCAGTAGATGCAGCCGTGCTCGCAGCCCTGGTACGGATTGATCGACTGGTTGAACGGGATGTCGGGCGACTCGTTCCGCGCGATGATCGTGCGCGCCTGCGTGATCCGCACGACGGTCTTCGTCGGCGGCAGCACGTCGTCGTCCTCCGCGGGTGGCGCTGCCCAGCCGTCGTCGACCGGCACGCGCGAATCGCGGCGAAACCGGTTTTCCGGATTGAACGTCGCGCCGCGGCCCTTGGGCGGCGGCGCCTGGGTGCCGGCCACGATCGCGCTGCGTCAGGCCACCAGCGCGGCGTCGAGCGTCACCTTGATCGACGGCGCGAGGGCGCGCGAGACGACGCAGCCGACCTTCGCCCCGTTGGCAAATTCGGTGAATTTCGCAGCGTCGATGCCGGGCACCTTCCCGCGCGTGACGAGATGGACCGCCGTGATGGTGGGCTTGCCGTCGACGTCGTCCATCGTCAGCGTGGCGTCGGTGTCGATCGTGTCGGCGGTGATGCCGGCGTTGTTGAGCGTGAACGACAGCGCCATCGTGTAGCAGCCGGCGTGCGCGGCCGCGATCAGCTCCTCCGGGTTCGTGCCCTTGCCGTCGCCGAAGCGCGCCTTGAACGAATAGGGCGTGTCGCGCAGCGTGCCGCTCTGCGCCGAAAGCGTGCCGCTGCCTTCCTTCGTGCTGCCTTGCCAGTGGGCGGATGCCTTGCGTTGCATGATGACCTCCGGGACAGGCCGCGGTGACGCCCGCGGCGAAACGGTCAGTTTAGTGTATCGCGCGCTCGCCGATGTAGGGCGAACACTTACGAGGGCCGGATCGCGCCCTCTGGCGTTGCGCTACCATACGCCGAATCCGCAAACGCGCCTCCTTCGCGATCCCCCGATGGCCAAGCCGAAGACCACGCATTTCGACACGCTTTCGCTGCACGCCGGCGCCGTGCCCGATCCCGCGACCGGCGCCCGCGCGACGCCGATCTACCAGTCGGCGTCGTTCGTCTTCCCCGACAGTGACCATGCGGCCGCGCTGTTCAACATGGAGCGTGCGGGGCACGTCTATTCGCGCATCTCCAATCCGACGTGCGCGGTTCTGGAGGAGCGCATCGCCGCGCTGGAGGGAGGCGTCGGCGCGATCGCGACGGCGTCGGGCCAGGCGGCGCTGCATCTCGCGATCGTCACGCTGCTGTCCGCCGGGTCGCACATCGTCGCGTCGCGCGCGCTCTACGGCGGCTCGCACAACCTGCTCGACTACACGCTGCCGCGCTTCGGCATCGCGACGACGTTCGTCGACCCGCGCGACCAGGACGCGTGGAAGGCCGCGATCCGCCCGGAGACGCGCCTTCTCTTCGGCGAGACGCTGGGCAACCCGGGGCTCGACGTGCTCGACGTCCCGCGCGTGGCGGCGCTCGCGCACGACCACGGCCTGCCGCTGCTCGTCGATTCGACGTTCACCACGCCGTACCTCATGCAGCCGTTCGCGCACGGGGCCGACCTCGTGTTCCATTCGGCGACCAAGTTCCTCTCCGGGCACGGCGTGGTCATCGGCGGCCTGCTCGTCGATTCCGGAGCGTTCGCCTGGCACGCCGCGGCGTCGCGCGCGAAATTCCCGACGCTGAACGAGCCCTATGCCGGCTTTCACGACATGGTGTTCAGCGAGGAGTCGACGACGGCCGCCTTCCTGCTGCGCGCGCGGCGCGAGGGCGTGCGCGACTTCGGCGCGTGCATGGCGCCGTTCACCGCGTTCCAGATCCTGCAGGGCATCGAGACCTTGCCGCTGCGGATGGCGCGCCACGTCGAGAACGCGCGCAAGGTCGTCGCGTTCCTGGTTGCGCATCCGCTGGTCCGGTCGGTCGCGTATCCGGAGCTCCCGGACCATCCCGATCACGCGCTCGCGCAGCGCCTGCTGCCGCGCGGCTGCGGCGCCGTGTTCAGCTTCAACCTCGCCGGCAACCGTGCGCAGGGCCGGAAATTCATCGAGAGCCTCAGGATCTTCTCGCATCTCGCGAACGTCGGCGACGCCAAGTCGCTCGTCATCCATCCGGCGAGCACGACGCATTTCCGGATGTCGGCCTCCGAGCTCGAGAAGGCGGGGATCACGGAAGGCACGATCCGGCTGTCGATCGGGCTCGAGCACACCGACGACCTGATCGAGGACCTGAGCCGCGCGCTTCACGCGGCCGGCAAGGCGGCCTAGCAAAATGCTGCTGGATGTGCAGGGCCGCGAGGTCTACGCGTACACCGGCTCCCGCCCGCTGGTCGCGGCGCAGCCGGTCGTCGTGTTCGTGCACGGCGCCGCGAGCGATCACAGCGTGTGGGCGCTGCAGTCGCGCTATTTCGCGCATCACGGGTTCAATGCGCTCGCCGTCGACCTCCCGGGACACGGGCGCTCGGGCGGCGATCCGCTGTCCTCGGTCGAGGCGATCGCCGACTGGCTCGCGGCGCTTCTCGACGCCGCGGCGCCCGGCCGCGCCTCGCTGGTCGGCCACTCGATGGGGGCGCTCGCCACGCTCGAATGCGCGGCGCGCATTCCGGCGCGGATCGAGCGGATCGTGCTCCTCGGCGTCGCGGTGCCGATGGAGGTGAGCGACGACCTGATCGATGCGGTGCGACGGGACGAGCACGCCGCCTACGCGCTCATCAACGGCTGGTCGTTCAGCGCTCGCAGGACGCTCGGCGGCAACGCGGTGCCCGGGCTCTGGATGACCGGCAATTCGATGCGACTTCTCGAGCGCAGCCGGCCGGGAACGCTCGCGTGCGATCTCGACGCGTGCCGGGCCTACGCGAACGGGACGCGCGCCGCTGCCGCGGTGCGCTGCCCGGCACTCGTCATCACCGGCTTGCGCGACATCATGGCGCCCCCCCGGAATGCGCGTGCCGTGCAGGCGGCGCTGCCGGATGTGCGGGGCGTCGAGCTCCCGGAGGCAGGACATGCGCTGATGGCCGAGGAGCCCGACGCCGTGCTCGACGCGCTGCGCGCGTTTCTCGTGTAAAGGAGGCTCCATGGTCACGCCGCCGGAAGTTCTTCAGGTTTCGCCGCCGGGCGTTCGCAAGGTGAGCGCCGCGGCGCCGTTTCGCTGGCTGTGGCAGGGTGCCGTGGATTTTCGCGTCAATCCGCTCGCCAGCACGTTCTACGGCATTTGTTTCGCCGCGATGGGATGGCTGATCGCGTTCACGTTCCGCCACGCCTACGAATACGTTTCGGCGCTGGTGACGGGGTTCTTCCTCATGGGGCCTTTTCTCGCCGTCGGGCTCTATGCGCTCTCGCGCCGCGGCGAGCGCGGCGAATCCACGCGGCTCGCGCCCACGCTCGGTGCCTGGGCGCCCAATGCCGGCGCGATCGGCGTCTTCGCGCTCGTCCTCACCGTGGTACTCCTCATTTGGGCGCGCGCATCGCTCATCGTCTTCGCGCTCTTCTACACGAGCGAAATGCCAAGCGTCTCCGGGTTCTTCGCGCAGGTCATCTCGCTCGACAACCTTGAGTTCCTCGCCGTCTATTTCTGCGTCGGCGCCGCGTTCGCGGTGCTGGTGTTCGCGATCAGCGTGGTGTCGGTGCCGATGATGATGGACCGCGGCACGGACGGCATCACCGCGGTGCTGACGAGCCTGCGGGCATTCGGTGCGAACGTGCCGGCGATGATCGTATGGGGGCTCGTCATCGTCGTCGTCGTCGGCGCGGGATTCGCGCTCTACTTCGTCGGTCTCGTGGTCGCGGTGCCGGTGATCGGGCACGCGACGTGGCACGCATACCGCGCACTCGTCGAATAGCGGCGTCGCGAGCCCGGCACGCAACGCGCCCGCGAAGTCAATGCGGCATGTCGGGCACGAGCGCCCGCGCGTGCAGTGCGTCGCAGGCGGCGAGCGCGGGCTTCGCCGAGAAGTCGCTGTTGGCGAGTCCGAGCTTCGTGAAGATCTCGAAGTTGGGCGGAAGCGCGATGCCCCGCGCGACGAGGTCCGCGTCGGCGAAAACGAGCTGCATCACGGCCACGGCGCGGATGCTGTCCAATAGCTGCGCGTGCCGCGTCACGTAGCGTGCCTGCGTCTCCGGCGACGACCGGATCTGCGCCACCGTGGCGCTGGTCCAGCCGCCCTCGACGACCATCGCGGGCAGCGCGGACGGGCCGGCGACGCGCGAGTAGTAGTCGGCCGGGAGGTCGGCCGGATCGGCATAGGCGACGTACGGATTCGAAGAGAGCCCGACGAGCTGCATGAACGGAAAATCGGCGAGGTCCTGGGCGATGCCGACATAGGGTCCGTGCTGCAGCACGCCCCAGGCGGCCTCGACCTGCACGCTGACGAAGAGAGGCGTGGACACGCCGGCGGCACGGAGGTCGCGCGCGGCGGCGTTCGCGGCCGCGACCGCCGCCGCGTAGAGCGGCGCCGGCGCGGATCAGGTTGGTTTCCGCTGCGAGACCGATGTATTCCGGCTTCAGGAGCTTCGCGACCGCGAGCACGTAGCTCCGGTAGGCCTGCTGCACCTCGGGCTCGGTGATGCTGCGACCGGCGGCGCGCAACTGAGGCGCCTCCTTCGCGCGGTCGAGCCCGTCGTCCAGGTCGAATACGAAGACGAGCTTCAGTCCATGCGCGCGGGCGTAGGCGACGAGCTCGACCTTGTCGCGCTCCACCAGGGTCTCCGCGGGAGTTCCCGCGAGGAGGTCCGTCCACGGCAGTTCCTCATGGATGATGAGAAGCTCGGTGCGCTGGCTCGCGAGATCGATCGTGCGCAGCACGTCGGCGACCAGCGGACGGGGTGGAAACGAGGCGAGGCCCATCATCCAGGTCCGCGTCGCCGTGGCCGGCGGCGCCGACGCGCCGCCGCCGGCGCCGCCTCCGCATCCGGCCAGGGCCAGAACGAGGGCGACCTGCGCCGCCACGAGCGCAAGAACACGGGACGCGATTCCGAAATTGCGCATCGCGATCCGGCGAATCACCGGCGCGGCGGGGACACGCCGCTGGCGTCGCGCGCCGTCAGTCCTTGCGCCACTTGATCGAGCAGCCGATCGACGCGTGCTGGACCTGCGGCGCCTTCGCGCCGCGCGCGACCGCCGTCATCGCCGCAAACAGCTCGCGCGGCGCGTCAGGATCGGACGAGCGCCCCGACGAATCGAGGCGGCCGCGGTAGACGAGGCTCAGGTTGCGGTCGTAGCCGAAGAAATCCGGCGTGCAGACGGCGCCGTAGGCGCGCGCGATCTCCTGCGTCTCGTCGATGACGTAGGGAAACGTGAAGCCGTTGCGCTGCGCGAAGACCTTCATGTTGGCGAACGAATCCTCCGGGTAGTCGGCAGTGTCGTTGCTCATGACCGCGACGCTGCCGACACCGTGGGCGGCGAGCTCGTCCATGTCGCGCGCGATCTTTTCGGCGACCGCCTTCACGTAGGGGCAATGGTTGCAGATGAACATCACGACCGTGCCGCGGCTGCCGCGCACCGAGTCGAGCGTATGTCGGCGGCCGTCGGTCCCCGGAAGGTCGAACGGAATGGCCTTGGATCCCGGCGTTCCCGGCGGCGTTGGGGTTTCGACCATGATCTCCTCCGCGGCGAGCGGAACCATACTGTGAACCTGTCTCAAAATCGGCTGCGCGACCCGATTGCTTTGTCGTGTCCTCGCTCGCCCCTCGCTGCACGTCTATGTACTATCTCGGGGCTCGCTGCGGGCCCTCATTCGGCAACTGAGGCACTCGGGCCGCTCGCCCCATTTTGAGGCAGGTTCTGTGTCAGAATCGTAGCACGCCCCACGCGCCCGATTCCATGCTGCACGTCGTACGCCATACGGACCCCGACGTCTTTCTCGCCGCCGCGGCGCCCATCCGCACGCGCGGCGAGGCCTCGGCCAGCGTTTTCATATCGTGGGCGCATGCCGTCAAGCGGACACCGCCGCGCGGCGATGAGCGGGTCTACCTCGCGACCTGCGCCGGCGCCGGCGTCTTCGGCGTCGCCATTCAGCGCGACGAGGGACCGGCGATCCTCGGCGCGAGCGACGCGGACGCGGCGGCCGCGTTCGCCGACGATCTCGTCACCGATTCACCGGAGCTGCAGGGCGTCATGGGCGCGCTCGCGCCGGCGCAGGCGTTCGCACGGCGATGGCGCGAGCGGACCGGACGTGTGCACGCCTTGCGCGTGCACCTGCGCCAGCATCGATTGACCGCTGTCGCCGATGTTCCCGCGGCGTCCGGATCTTCCCGCGTCGCCGGAGAGGCCGACGTGCCGTGGCTCATCGATGCGCAGATCGCGTTCATCACCGAGGTCGGCATGCCCGACGCGGCGGAGCGCGTGCGGACGTGGCTGCCGAAGCGCATCGCGCGCGAGGAAATGTGGGTCTGGGAGAACGGCGGTCCGGTGGCCATTGCCGGATTCATGGGGGCCGCGCCAGAAATCGCGCGCATCGCGCCTGTCTACACGCTTCCCGGGCATCGGAATCGCGGCTATGCGACGACGCTGACCGCGGCGTTGTCGCGCGACCTGCTGCGCCGCGGCAAGCGCACGCTGTTTCTCACGACGGACGTGGCCAATCCGACCTCCAACGCGATCTACGCCCGCATTGGATTTCGTGCGGAGAACGACGACTATCACTACGATTTCGTCGCGCCGCCGGGCTAGGAACGGCCAGCCTGTTCACGATGACGGTCCCTCGCTTCTTCGCCCCGATCGACCTCGCGCCGGATGCCGCGGGACGCCTCGTCGAGCTGCCCGACGCCGCAGCGCACCACGCGACGCGCGTCCTGCGGCTCGCGATCGGCGATGCGCTCACCCTGTTCACGGGCGCGGGCGGCGAGTACGCGGCGACGCTCGTCGCCGCCGACCGGCGTGCCGCGACGGTGCGGATCGACGGGTTCGATCCGGTCGAACGGGAGTCGGCGCTCGCCGTGACGCTCGCGCAGGGCGTCGCCGCCAACGATGCCATGGACTATGCGATCCGCAAGGCCGTCGAGCTCGGCGTGGCAGCGATCCAGCCGCTCGTGATGGAACGAAGCGCCCCGTTGCCGTCCGGCGATCGCGCCGACAAGCGGCTCGCGCACTGGCGGCAGGTGGTCGTCGCCGCGTGCGAGCAGTGCGGCCGCAATCGCGTTCCGGACGTCGCGCCGGCACGCTCGATCGGCGAATGGCTGGCTGCGTGGTCCGGTCCGGGTTTCCTGCTGACGCCCGACGGCATGACGTCGCTTTCCGCGATCGGCGCGCCGGCGGCGCCGCCCGCGCTGCTGGTCGGCCCGGAAGGCGGATGCACGGCCCGCGAGATCGATGCGGCGACCGCGTGCGGCTTCACCAGGCTGCGTCTCGGCCCGCGGATCCTGCGCACGGAAACCGCCGGCGTCGCCGCGCTTGCCGTGATGCAGGCCGCCTGGGGCGATCTGCAGTGAGCTTCGACGCGCCGCGGAGGTCAGCGGCCTGAGGCGGCGCGCGCGGGTCGTTCGGGCGCGAGAGCGAGCGCCAGCGCGAACGAGCGCAGCTCGTCCCATACGTTGCCGCGGCCGAGGCCTTTCGCGAGCCCGTCGATGCGCGCGAGATCGCGCAGCAGTCGGGCGACCAGCGCGGGCGTAACCCGCCGTGCGGCCAGCGCCATCGCGTCGCTGCGCTTGCCCCAGACGCGCGCGCTACGCAGCGCGGCGGTGACGTCGGAGCCCGATCGCGCCGCCTCCAAAGCTGCGGCGAGCGCGTGCACGTCCTCGCCTGCCTGCCAGACGAGCAGCGGCGCGCCTTCGCCTTCCGCTTCGAGCGACGCGAGGATCCGGATCGCGCGCGCGGCGTCGCCCTCGAGCCACGCGGCGGAGAGCTCGGTGAGGTCGAAGCGCGCGACGTCGGTGACCGCGCGCACGACGTCGTCGTGCGAGAGCGATCCTTCGGGCAGCGCGAGCCCCAGCTTCTCGATCTCCTGCCGCGCGGCGAGCAGGTTGCCCTCGCACCGGTCGGCGAGAAACGCGAGCGTCTCCGGCGATGCACGTTGCTTCTGCCGCGCGAGCCGCGCCTCGAGCCAGCCCGGCAGCTCACTTCTCGACAGCGGATAGACGGCGATCGCGGCGCCGGCGTCCGCGAGCGCCTTGAACCACGCCGACGATTGAGTCGCCTTATCGACCTTCGGCAGCGTCACGAGCAGGAGGTTGTCCGGATTGGACCGCGCCGCAAAGGCCTCGAGCACGCGCGCGCCTTCGACGCCGGGCTTGCCCGACGGAATCCGGAGATCGATGAGCTTGCGCCCCCCGAAGAGGCTCGCGCTGGCGTTCCCGGCGAGGAACGCGTCCCACTTGAAGCCCGGTTCGACGAAGAAGGTCTCGCGCTCGTCGCAGCCGGCGCGCCGTGCCGCCGCACGAACGGCATCGCCCGCCTCGATCGCGAGCAGCGGCTCGTCGCCGTGGATCACGTAGACCGGCGCGAGGCCGCGCTCGAGGTGCGCGGCAAGCTGACTGAGTCGGACGTCCACGGCGGGCGGGCGACGCGGGCTAGGAGCCTGTCGGGCTTGGTTTCACGTATGCGTTGCCGGGCCAAAAAGCGACGGATGCGCGGCGCGAGGCGCAGCGAATATCGTCAATCTTCGCAAGCCGAGCAACAAAGCAGACGCGCTTTTTGGCAGCAACCCGAAGGGACGGGACGCCTTGGGCGCATTTCTGCGTTGCTCGCCCTCGGCATATTCCCGATATGCTCTCAGTCTCGCGCCTTGAACTGCGCCCAAGCCGCCTCCGTCGCATACGCGAAATCAAGTCCGACAGGCTCCTAGGACGGCGCCTTTGCCGCCTGCAGCCGGCGCAGGATCTGCTGCACCGCGTCCGACTGCATTTCCTTGAGGGTGCGCTCCTCTTCGGAAAGGCGCGCCAGCACTTCGGATTCGTTGAACGTGTAGCTGCGGCGAATCACGATTTCGGCCGCCGGAATGAGCTCCTTGCCGGCGGCGTCGTGGAGCGAGAAGTTGACGCGCTTGGACAGCGCGTATTCCTGCACGCGCCCGCCACCCGTCAGCGTCAGCACCTGCTTGTCGTCGGCGACGGCGGTGATGTCGAGCACCGCCTGCGCACCGGCGGCCTTGTCGACGAGCGTCGTGCCGCCGTTGCCTTCGATCGCGCGCTTCAGCTCGGTCAGGATCGGTGCGTTGCCCGGCGCGCTGATGTAGAGCGTCGAGAAACTGAGTGGCGCGTAGCCGCGCAGGTGGAAGCCGCAGGCGACGAGCGCGCCCGAGAGAACAAGCCCGGCGAGCAGCCGGGCGAAGGTCGATCGGCCGGCGGGCTCGTCGTCCCCGCGCAGGCGGGAATCCAGTGTCTTGCTTCGGAGACTGTCAGACGACGACATTGACGAGCCTTCCTGGAACGACGACCACCTTCTTTACCGGCGCGCCGGCGGCGTGCTTCGCGACGTCCGCGCTCGCACGCGCCGCCGATTCGATCGCGGCACGGTCGGCGGAAGCCGGCACGACGAGCTTTCCGCTCAGCTTGCCGTTGATCTGCAGCACGAGCTCGATCTCGTCCTGCAGCAGCGCTGCCGCGTCGACCGCGGGCCAGGGCGCGTCGAGCAGGTCGCCGTGCTGCGCCGCGAATCCGAGGTCGTTCCAAATCGTCCACGTCGTGTGCGGGACGACCGGATACAGCACGCGCAGCAGGATCGACATGCCCTCGCGCAAGAGCGCGCTGCCGGCCGTGGAATCGTCCGCGACCGATTCGAGCGTGTTGAGGAGCTTCATCCCGGCCGAGACGACGGTGTTGTACTGGATGCGCTCGTAGTCGTAGTTCGCCTGCTTCAGCGTGACGTGGAGCTCGCGCCGCGCCGCCTTGAGCGCCGCGGACGCGGACGCTCCGTCGATTGCATGCGGCGCCGATCGCAGCCGCTCGGCGCGGGACTGCGCGAACGTCCACAGCCGGCGCAGGAACCGGTGCGCGCCTTCGACGCCGGCATCCGACCACTCCGCGCTGTCCTCCGGCGAGCGCGGCGAACATCACGAACAGGCGCGCGGTGTCGGCGCCGTATCGCTCGATGATCGTCCTGCGGATCGACGCCGTTGATCTTCGACTTCGACATCGTACCGATGCCGCCGTACTCGACAGGCTGCCCGTCGGCCTTGAGGCGGCGCGCCGGTGACCTTGCCTTCGGCGTCGTGCGTCGACTTCGACGTCTGCCGGCGCGAAGTAGTCGATTCCGCCCTTCGCAGTACGGCGGAAAAAGATGTGATTGAGCAGCATGCCCTGCGTCAGCAGCCGCGTGAACGGCTCGTCGAACTTGACGAGCCCCATGTCGCGCATCACCTTGGTCCAGAAGCGCGCGTAGAGAAGATGCAGGATCGCGTGCTCGATGCCGCCGATGTACTGGTCCATCGGGTTCCAGTAGTCGTTGCGCCCATCGACCATCGTCGGCGCGTCGAGAGCACGCATAGCGCATGTAGTACCACGACGAGTCGACGAACGTGTCCAGCGTGTCCGTCTCGCGCTTGCGCGGGACCTCCGCATTTCGGGCATGTCGTGTCGACGAAATCCGCGCGCTTCGCGAGCGGATTGCCGGCTGCCCTCGGGCACGCAATCCTCCGGCAGCACGACGGGCAGGTCCTTCTCCGGAACCGGAACGTCGCCGCACGCGGGACAGTGGACGATCGGGATCGGCGTGCCCCAGTAGCGCTGGCGCGAGATGCCCCAGTCGCGCAGCCGGTAAGTCGATCTTCTTCTCGCCCAGGCCTTTCGCGGCGAGATCGGCGGCGATGGCGTCGATCGCCGCTTCGTAGGCGAGGCCGTCGTACTTGCCGGAGTTGACGCAGTGTCCGCGCGTCTTGTCCTCGTACCACGACTGCCACGCGTCGGTCGAGAAGGTCTCGCCGTCGATTGCGATGACCTGCTTGATCGGCAGCCCGTACTTCTTGGCGAACGCGAAGTCGCGCTCGTCGTGCGCGGGCACGCCCATCACCGCGCCGTCGCCGTAGCCCATCAGCACGTAGTTGCCGACCCACACCTCGACCTTCTCGCCGGTCAGCGGATGCGTGACGAAGAGCCCCGTCGGCATGCCCTTCTTCTCCATCGTCGCGACGTCGGCTTCGGATCACGCCGCCGCGCCGGCACTCGTCGATGAACGCGGCGAGTGCCGGGCTCGATCTTCGCCGCGTGCATCGCGAGCGGGTGCTCGGCCGCGACCGCGCAGAAGGTGACGCCCATGATCGTGTCGGCGCGCGTCGTGAAGACGTTCATCCGGCCGTCGCCGATCGGCTTGCCGCGCATTTCACCTTCTGTGCTCCGGATGTCGTGCGGAAAAGCGAACCGCACGCCGCGGCTCTTGCCGATCCAGTTCGCCTGCATCACCCGCACGCGCTCGGGCCATCCGGGCATCTTGTCGAGGTTGTCGAGGAGCTCGTCGGCGTAGTCGGTGATCCGCAGGTAGTACATCGGGATCTCGCGCTTCTCGACGGGCGCTCCCGAGCGCCAGCCGCTTGCCGTCGATGACCTGCTCGTTCGCAAGCACCGTCTGGTCGACCGGGTCCCAGTTGACGACGCCGGTCGTCTTGTACGCGATGCCCTTCTCGAGCATCTTCAGGAAGAACCACTGGTTCCACTTGTAGTACGCGGGATCGCAGGTCGACGAGCTCGCGCGACCAGTCGATCGCGAGCCCGACCGCCTGCATCTGCCGCTTCATCGTGGCGATGTTGTCGTGCGTCCACTTCGCCGGCGGGACGCCGCTCTTCATCGCCGCGTTCTCGGCCGGCAGGCCGAACGCGTCCCAGCCCATCGGCGTCAGCACGTTGTACCCCTGCATCCGCAGATACCGGTACATCATGTCGCCGATCGTGTAGTTGCGCACGTGCCCCATGTGCAGGTTGCCGGACGGGTAGGGCAGCATCGACACGCAGTAATACTTCTTCTTATCGGGGCGCTCGACGGCGCGATACGCGTCGGCGGCCTTCCATGCGGCCTGCGCAGCGGTTTCGATCTCGGCGGGCTGATAGGGTTTCATGCGATTCGGGTTCCGGTACCGCGGCGCGACCGCGCGGTGAGGGGTTTGCGAGACGGTCGATTATACCGGCGCACGTGGAGGGACTTGGTCTTAGCCGCCCGGAACCCCGGGGCCGAGCAACGCATAGACGCCGAGTGCGGCGAACAGCAGCGCCGCGCCGATTCGCACCGCCTTGAACGGAATCGCGGTCGCGGCGGCCTCGCCGATCAGCACGACGGGAATGTCGGCGATCAGCATCCCGCAGGTCGTGCCCAGGATCACGGCGGCGAGCGCGTCGAAGCGCGCGGCAAGCACCATCGTGGCAATCTGAGTCTTGTCGCCGATCTCCGCAAGAAAGAATGCGACGACGGTGACGCCGAACACCCCCATGCGCGACACCGTTGGAGGCTCTTCGGACGTCGAGGGTATCGGGCTTGAGCGCCCACACGGCGACAGCGAAGAAGGCGAGCGCGACGATCCAGCGCAGCACATCGGGCGGGAGCTGCGAGCGGACGAGATTGCCGAGGTATCCGGCGAGCGCGTGGTTGGCGAGCGTCGCGACGAGAATGCCCGCGATGATCGGGAGGGGCTTCCTGAACCGCGCGGCCAGCATCAGCGCGAGCAGTTGCGTCTTGTCGCCGATCTCGCCGAGGGCGACGACGCCGGCCGATACCAGGAATGCTTCCATGGAATGGGGTGTTGGCGGGAGCGGCAGCTTTGCATTCGCCGTCGCGAAATCGGCGCCGCCGGTCGGCCGGTCCGGCACGCCGGAGTGCCGAATTGCGAGGCGGCGCGTGCGAACCGCCCTTGCGACGGTAGAATTATAGCCTCGCCGCCGGAGGCCTCGCGATGCCACGACATGCCAACGGTCGTCGCATCGACGCAAATGCGGCTGGACAACCCTCACTTGAACTCACTCTCCCGCCTTCGGCCGTCGCCCTGTCGAATCCCGCGCATCGTGCAGGCGGCGCTCGCGCTCGCGTTCGCGGCGAGCGTATTCGCCGCGCCGGTGAAGACGGAGCACGTCGAAGCGGAGCTCGTCGCCGATCGCACGGCGCTCGTCCCCGGCGAGCCACTGACCGTCGCGCTGCGCCTCGCGATCGCGCCGGGCTGGCACACCTATTGGCGCAATCCGGGCGATTCCGGATTGCCGACGACGATCGCCTGGCAGCTTCCGGCAGGCGTTACCGCGGGCCCGATCGAATGGCCGGCGCCGCAGATGCTGCCGGTCGGGCCGCTGATGAACTACGGTTACGAAGGCACCGTGCTCCACCTGTCGGAGCTCAAGCTCGCGCCGGGGCACGCCACGGGGAGGAACGCCACGCTCAAGGCGCGCGCCGACTGGCTCGTGTGCCGCGAGACCTGCATTCCCGACGGCGCCGATCTCACGCTCGTGCTTCCGGTCGCGAAGCGCGCGCAGCCTGACGCGAAATGGGGCCAGAAGATTTCGGCCGTGCGCGCTGCCCTGCCGCAGCCGCTCGCGGGATGGAAGGCCACGGCACAGGGGTCGGGCCAGATGATCGCGTTGAAGCTCGTCGCGCCCGCGGGCGCGCCGGATCCGGGTGTCCTGCAATTCTTTCCGTACGAGGAGAATCTTGTCGAGCCCTCGGGCGCGCAACGCCTCGCGCGTGACGGCGACAACTATGTGCTGATGCTTCCGGTGGCGAGCACGTTCGTTGCGCCACCGCACCGTCTTGCCGGCGTGATCTCGGCGGCCGGCGGGTTCGGCGGGGGCGCTCATGCGGCGACCCTCGACACCGCATTCTCCGGCACGCTCGCGGCCGGACCGAGGCCCGCGCAGACGGCGGTGCCGACGCTCAATCTCGCCGCGCCCGCGTCGGGCGACGACAGGCTCGCGCTGGCGCTGGCGCTCGCCTCCGCGCTCATCGGCGGCCTCATCCTCAACCTGATGCCCTGCGTGTTCCCGGTGCTCTCGCTCAAGGTGCTCGGATTCGCGACGCAGCACGATTCGCGCTCGACGTTGCGCCACGAGGCGATGGCGTTTGCCGGCGGCGTCATCCTCACGTTCGTCGCGCTGGGGCTCGCGCTGTTCGCGCTGCGCGCCGCCGGCGAGGAGCTCGGCTGGGGCTTCCAGCTGCAATCGCCCGCGGTCGTCGCCGCGCTCGCGGTGCTCTTCTTCGTGCTGGCGACCAACTTGTCGGGCGTTTTCGAATTCGGCCAGCTGTTTCCGTCGAACGTCGCGAACTGGACCGCGAAGAACCGCACGGTGGACGCCTTCGGCTCCGGCGTGCTGGCCGTCGTGATCGCGTCGCCGTGCACCGCGCCGTTCATGGGCGCCGCGCTGGGATTCGCGATGGGGGGATCGGCGGCGACGCTCCTGATCGTGTTCGTCGCGCTTGGCGTCGGCATGGCGCTTCCTTACGTGCTGCTCGCATGGTTTCCGGAATGGCGGCGCCGGCTGCCGCGCTCCGGCCCCTGGCTGCTGCGCTTCAAGCAGATCCTCGCATTTCCGCTCTACGCGACGGTGATCTGGCTCGCCTGGGTGCTGGGCGCGCAGCGCGACAACGACGCCGTCGTGCGGCTGCTCGCGGCGCTCTTGTGCGTCGGCTTCGGCCTGTGGGCATGGCGCATCTTCCGCACCGGCGGCGCGCGGCCATGGGGACTCGCCTGCATTCTGGCGCTCGTCGGCGCGGGCGCGATCGCGTGGCCGCTGTTCGCGGCGGGCGCCGATCAGGGCGCGAATCCGAAGGGTGTCGCCGCATCCGCGGAGGAGGGCGGCTGGGCGCCGTTCACGCCCGCGCGCCTGGCCGAGCTGACCGCCGCGGGACGGCCGGTCTTCGTCGATTTCACGGCGGCGTGGTGCGTCACCTGCCAGGTGAACAAGCGCCTGGTGCTCAACACCGAGGCGGTGCGATCGGGCTTCGCGCGCGCCGGGGTCGTGCTCCTGCGCGCCGACTGGACGCGCCGTGATCCGGTGATCACGCGGACACTCGCGGCGCTGGGACGCAACGGCGTGCCCGTCTACGTGCTGCATCGTCCGGGCAAGCCGCCGTTGCTTCTCCCCGAAATTCTGCAGCAGCAGAACGTCCTCGACGCGCTCGCTACGCTGTAGGCGCAACGAAGGACGCACGAGACTCCCCGGCTGGCTTTTGTTTTGCGCTCCGCGGTATGCTTCGCGGGCCGTCAACAGCGAGGAACATCGTGCAGGGAATCCAATCACCGGCGCGTGCAACAAGGCAGCGCCCGGCGAATTGTCTGACCGGACGTCCTTGGCTCGTCGTCGCGGCCGGGTTGCTCGCCGCCTGCGGGCAGCAAGGCGAGCGTCCCCTGCAGGGATACATCGAAGGAGAATACGTCCGCGTCGCTGCGCCGTTCGCGGGCGCGTTGCAGCAGCTTTCAGTCAAGCGAGGCGATCAGGTCGCGGCAGGCTCGCCGCTCTTCGCGCTGGAGCGCGACAACGAAATCGCTGCGCGCCGTCAGGCGGAGCAACAGCGCATGGCCGCCGACGCGCGACTCGAAAATCTGAAGACCGGGAAACGGGCGCCCGAAGTGGAGACCATTGCCGAGCAGGTGCGCCAGGCGGTCGCTGCGCGCGACCTGTCGGCGGCAAACCTCAAGCGACAGGAAAAGCTCTTCGCCGAGGGCTTCGTGAGCAAGGCGGCGCTGGACGACGCGCGGACTGCGCTGATGCGCGATGAAGCGCAGGTCGGGCAATTCCGGGCTTCGGTCGCCGTTGCCAAGATGCCGGCGCGGGCCGACGAAATACGTGCCGCCGAGGCCGATGCGGCTGCCGCCCGCGACGCCCTCGCGCAGGCGGATTGGCGTCTCGTCCAGCGCGCAATCGCTGCACCGGTGGCCGCGCTCGTCAATGACACCTACTACGTCGTCGGCGACTGGGTGCAAGCGGGCGCACCAGTGGCTAGCTTGCTGCCGCCGGGCAACGTCAAGGCCCGCTTCTTCGTCCCGGAAACCATGCTCGGCCAATTGAAGCGCGGACAAACCGTCGGCGTTGCTTGCGACGGTTGCGACGCGCCCATCGCTGCGACGATCGTGTTCATCGCCGATCGCGCCGAGTTCACTCCGCCGGTGCTGTATTCCAAGGAGAACCGCGCGAAGCTCGTCTATCTGGTCGAGGCAAAGCCCTCGCCGGCGGATGCGCCGAAGCTCCACCCCGGCCAGCCGGTCGACGTCACGTTGCCCAGATGACGCCTTCCGCCGCCACCGATGTTGTCATCGACGTCCGCGGTCTCAACAAGAGCTTCGGCAGCCATCATGTGGTGAAGGATCTTGTCCTGTCGGTCAAGCGCGGCGAGATCTTCGGATTCCTCGGGCCCAACGGCAGCGGCAAGACCACGTCGATCCGGATGCTGTGCGGCCTCTTGACCCCAACCAGCGGCGAGGGAACTTGCCTCGGCTACGACATCCTGCGCGAGACGAAGGAGATCAAGCGCCACGCGGGCTACATGACACAGCGGTTCTCGCTGTGGGAGGACCTGACGATCCGCGAGAACCTGCGCTTCGTCGCGCGCATGTACCAGATGGACGACATCAGCCGTCGCGTCGAGAACGCTCTGGGCGAGCTCGGGCTCGCGAACCGCGCCGACCAGCTTGCGGGTGAGCTGTCGGGCGGATGGAAGCAGCGGTTGGCACTCGCCGCGTGCCTTTTGCACGAGCCGCAACTTCTGTTGCTGGACGAGCCGACCGCCGGTGTCGATCCGAAGGCACGCCGCGATTTCTGGGACCACCTGCACGAGTTCGCGGCGCGCGGCATCACGATCCTCGTCAGCACGCATTACATGGACGAAGCGGAGCGCTGCCACAAGTTGGGGTACATCCTCAACGGCACATTGCTGATTCAGGGGACCGCGAAGGAAGTCGTCGCGAGCCAGCCGCTTGTCACGTGGGCGGTTGACGGCCCGCAGTTGCCGGAGCTCGCGATTCGCCTTCGCGCGCTGCCTGCGGTCGAGCAAGTCGCGGCGTTCGGCGCGGCGCTGCACGTGACCGGGTCAGACGCCGCGCGCCTCGATGCAGCCATTGCGCCCTTGAAATCGGAGCCCGGGCGAAACTGGAGACGCATCGAGCCGAGCCTCGAGGACGTATTTATCCACCTAATGCAAGACGACGGGTCGACCGGTTCGGACGCCGCGGCGACGAAGCGATGAGCGCCGCCGGGCCGTCCCAAGGCGCGAATTGCTCCCCCTCCGGGGGCAGCGCAGCGGCGTTAGCCGCAAGCGTGGGGGTCCAATGAGCAGCTACTTCTCCGTTTCGCGCTGGTTCGCCATCGTCGGCAAGGAATTCATCCAGTTGAAACGCGACCGGCTGACGTTCGGGATGATCGTCGGCATCCCGGTGATCCAGCTCGTGCTGTTCGGTTTCGCGATCAACTCGGACCCGAAGCACCTGCCTGCCGTGCTGCTCGATTTCGACCGCAGCGAGTTCTCGCGCAGTATCGAGAGCGCGCTGAAGAACAGCGATTATTTTCAGTTTGTGGGCGAGGCGAAGGACGAAGTGGAGGCAGAGCGCCTGCTCGCCACCGGCGGCGCGCAGTTCGTCGTCACGATCCCCACCGGGTTCTCCCGTGCGCTGGTTCGCGGCGAGCGCCCGTCAATGCTCATCGAAGCCGATGCTACCGACCCGACCGCCACTGGCAATGCCATCTCCGCGGTGAATCTGCTCACACAGAATGCACTCGCGCACGATCTCGTCGGCCCGCTTGCCCCACTCGCGGCCACGCCCGGCGCGTTCGAAATGCTGGTGCACCCGCGCTACAACCCCGAGGCCGTCACGCAGTACAACGTGGTGCCCGGCCTGATCGGCGTGATTCTGACGATGACGATGGTGCTGATGACCGGACTCGCGATCACGCGCGAGCAGGAGCGCGGGACGATGGAGAACCTGCTTTCCACGCCGACGACGCCGCTCGAGGTGATGACGGGGAAGATCGTGCCGTACATCGTGATCGGGCTCGTTCAGGTGACGATTGTACTTGCGCTGGCGCGCCTGTTCTTCCATGTCCCGATGCTGGGCAGCCTCGCGGTGCTCTACGTCGCGGTATTCATCTTCATTGCCGCCAACCTGACGCTCGGGCTCATGTTCTCGTCGATCGCGCGCAACCAGCTGCAGGCGATGCAGATGACCTTCTTCTTCTTCCTGCCGTCGATGCTGCTTTCGGGCTTCATGTTCCCGTTCCGCGGCATGCCGGGCTGGGCGCAGGCCGTTGGCGAGGTCCTCCCGCTGACGCACTTCCTCCGAATCGTCCGCGGCGTGCTGCTGAAGGGCAACGGTGTCGTCGAAGCATTGCCCGAGGCGTGGCCGATCATCGCGTTCATGACGGTCGTGCTTCTGATCGGCCTGCGCACGTTCCGCAGCACGCTCGACTGATGGCTAGCGCAACGCCAGCACGAGACCGAACGGAACGAAGATGACGGACATCACGTTGCCGATCAGCACGATCGAGGCGACCTTGCCGGGCTCCTGACCGTACTGCTCGGCCACCATGAAATTGAGGACGGCCGGGGGCAGCGATCCGAACAGGATCAGAAGTCCCTGCTGCAGCGGCGACAGCGCGAGCAGCGGCGTGAGGAGCGCCGCCATCGCGATTCCAGTGAGCGGGCACACGAGGCCGCCGACGACGCCGAGGCGCCAGTCGGTCCAGCGCACGTCGCACAGCCGCGCGCCGAGCGAGAGCAGCATCACCGGAATCAGCGCGTCGCCGACGAGCTTCAGCGTGACGGTCGTCCACGCCGGGATCGGCGGATGCACGAGCGCGAACGCGAAGCCCAGCACGGTCGACCAGACCATCGGCGAGCGCAGCAGGCTGCCGAACCGCGCACGGTGATCGAGTATCCAGACGCCCAGCGTGAACTGCAGCAGGTTCGAGATCGTGAACAGCGCGACCATCGCCGAGAACCCGGGCGCCGCGAAGGCCAGTGCCGCGAGCGGCAGACCCATGTTGCCGCAGTTGTTGAACATCATCGGCGGGACGAACGTGCGGGGATCCTGGTGCAGCAGCTTTGCGAACGGCCATGCGATCAGTCCCGATCCGATGACGACGCCGACGCCGCCGAGGATCAGCATCCCGTTGGTCGCAACATCGAATTCGCGGCTCGCCAGCGCCGAGAAGATGAGGGCCGGCGCCAGCACGTTCATGCTGATGCGGTTGACCCACGTCATGTCGGGCTTCGCCCGCCGCGCGTAGAGCCAGCCCAGCGCCACGATCGAGAACACGGGCGCGATGATGTCGACGATCCGTTCGAGCATCGGTTCCGCGGCCGTCGCCTGGCGTCCGGCGAGCGGCTGGCCTAGAGGATGAACTGCGACAGGTTCTCGTCGCCCGCGATGCCGGCGAGCCGCGCATCGACATAGGCGGCGTCGATGGGAATCGTCTCGCCGGTGTGCCGCGTCGCATTGAACGAGACGTCGTCGAGCAGGCGCTCCATCACCGTATAGAGCCTGCGCGCGCCGATGTTCTCCTGCTTCTCGTTGACCGCGAACGCGATCTCGGCGAGCCGGCGGACTCCGTCGGCGCGAAAGTCGACGTGCACGTTCTCGGTCTCCAGCAGCGCCTGATACTGGCGCACGAGGCAGGCGTCGGTCGCGGTGAGGATCTTCTCGAAATCGGCCACCGCGAGCGACGCGAGCTCGACCCGGATCGGGAAGCGGCCCTGCAGCTCGGGGATGAGATCGGACGGTTTCGAGAAGTGGAACGCGCCGGACGCGATGAACAGGATGTGGTCGGTGCGCACCATTCCGTATTTGGTCGCCACCGTCGTGCCCTCGACGAGCGGCAGGAGGTCGCGCTGGACGCCCTGGCGGGAGACGTCGGCCCCCTGCATTTCCTGCCGGCTGGCGATCTTGTCGATCTCGTCCAGGAACACGATGCCGTTCTGCTCGACCGCGGTGAGCGCGCGCGCCTTGATGTCGTCGTCGTTGATGAGCTTCGCGGCCTCCTCTTCGGTGAGCGCCTTAAGCGCCTCGGCGACCGCCATCTTCTTCACCTTGCGCCGCGCGCCGCCCATCTGCTGGAACATGCCCTGGATCTGGCTCGTGAGCTCCTCCATCCCCGGCGGCGCCATGATCTCCATCTGCGGCGAGAGCAGCGACACCTCGACCTCGATCTCCTTGTCGTCGAGCTTCCCCTCGCGCAGCATCTTGCGGAATTTCTGCCGGGTCGACGTGTCGGTCGGCTGCATGTCGTGGAAGCTCACCTCGCGCGCCGGCGGCAGCAGCACGTCGAGGACGCGCTCCTCGGCGGCATCGGCGGCGCGATCGCGCACCTTGCGCGTCTCCGCCTCGCGCACCTGCTTGATCGCCGCCTCGGCCAGGTCGCGGATGATCGTGTCGACGTCGCGGCCGACGTAGCCCACCTCGGTGAACTTGGTCGCCTCGACCTTGATGAACGGCGCGTCGGCGAGGCGCGCCAGCCGGCGCGCGATCTCCGTCTTGCCCACGCCCGTCGGTCCGATCATCAGGATGTTCTTCGGCGTGATCTCCTGGCGCAGCGGCTCGGCCACCTGCTGCCGCCGCCATCGGTTGCGCAGCGCGATCGCCACCGCGCGCTTCGCGTCGTGCTGCCCGACGATGTGCTTGTCGAGCTCGGAGACGATCTCGGAGGGAGTCATGTGCGACATCGAAGGCCTGCGATCGGAGAGAGTGAACGACCGCGTGGGGATGGCGGTCGCGCGATTGTACCGCGCGGGATGCCGTCGCCGCCGCGCCGCGCGGACCAGCACGCCGCACGAGAGAATCTCGACGGAAGTGTGCGCAAGTCGGTGGCGGCATGTGCCGCGATCGCTTATCATCCACCGCTCACGGAAAGGATATGCTCGTGCACAGGGACGCCGATGACTTCAAGCCGCCACCCGCCGGCAATTCGGGTGCGCGCGTCGCCTGCGGCGTCATTCGCAACTCATGAGCGGGCGCTCCACGAGACGCGCTTGCGGCGGCACGCGCAGTTGATGCCGCTCCCGAGCGCTGCGCTCGTCCGGCGTGCGGCGGCAGTGCTGGTCCTTGCCTTCGCGCTTTCCGGCTGCGAAACGGCGGCGACGATCAATGCCAAGATATTCAGCCGGGGTCCGGGACTCGGCGGGAAGATCCGGGCGCTGGGCGGCAGCTCTGCGAAGGGCTTCATCGTGGTATCGCGTCGCGAAGGCGGTGCGACGCTGATCGTCAACCTCAACGACGTCGGCCCCGGCATCTATCGCGTCGTGTTCCACATGAACGGCAACTGCTCGTCAGGGAATGGATTCTCCGCCGGGCCGCCCTGGGCGCCGCCGGGCGGCGAGGTCAAGGCTTACGAGGGCGCGATGGGCGGCGACGGGCTGCTCAACATGAGCATTCCGATTTCCGGTCTGCTGATCGATCCGCCCGACGGCATCTCTGGCCGGTCGGTCGTGGTCCACGACAGTTCCGGGAGCTCGCTCGACACGGAACCCGACGTGCGCAACAACCGCATTGCGTGCGTCGTGCTGAACGAGGCGTCCGAGTTCCTGTTCTGAGATCCGCCAACGGCATCTGCGGCGCATGGCGCCCGCCGGGAGAATGGAAATGGGCTTCCTGCAAGACAAGAAGATCCTGATCACGGGGATCCTGTCGAACCGCTCGATCGCCTACGGCGTCGCGCGGGCCTGCCGGCGCGAGGGCGCAGCGGTGGCGTTCACCTACGTCAACGACGATCTCAAGGACCGCGTGACGAAGATCGCCGCCGAATTCGGCGCGATTCCCGTGCTTCCCTGCGACGTCACGCGCGACGACGACATCGACGCGCTGTTCGCCACGCTCAAGTCCGAATGGGGCGGGCTGGACGGCATGCTGCACTCGATCGCCTACGCGCCTCGCGAAGCGCTGTCCGGAGATTTCCTCGACTGCATGTCGCGCTCCGCGTTCGCGATCGCGCAGGACGTGAGCTCGTACAGCTTCGCCGCGCTTGCCAAGGGCGCGCGGCCTCTGCTGCAGGGCCGGCCGGCGTCGCTGCTGACGCTGACCTACCTCGGCGCGGTGCGGTCGCTGCCGAACTACAACGTGATGGGACTTGCCAAGGCGAGTCTCGAGGCGAACGTGCGCTACCTCGCCGCCTGTCTCGGCCCCCAGGGAATCCGCGTCAACGGGATTTCGGCGGGGCCGATCAAGACGCTCGCTGCGGCCGGGATCGGCGGCTTTTCGAAGCTCGCAAGCAAATTCGAGCGCACGGCGCCGCTGCGCCGCGGCGTCACGATCGACGAGGTCGGCAACGTCGCCGCGTTCTATTTCTCCGAGCTGTCGAGCGCCATCACCGGCGAGATCACCTACGTCGACTGCGGCTACTCGACGGTCGCAATCAGCATCGACGAGGACTGACGACTCGGCCGCCGCGTCGCGTCCGCCGCGAGGCCTGGCCGCCGCCGCGTGACTGTCGCTGCTCCGGTTCCCGTCCGACTCCAGGCACGCTCCCGTGACCTCGCAAAGTTCCCGCCGCTTCGACGCCGTCATCGTCGGCGGCGGCCACAACGGCCTCGTCTGCGCGGCGTACCTCGCCGCCGCGGGCCAGGATGTCTGCGTGCTCGAGCGGCGCGGCGTGCTGGGCGGCGCCGCGGTCACCGAGGAATTCCACCCCGGGTTTCGCAACTCGACGGCGAGCTACACCGTCAGCCTGCTCAATCCGCGCATCGTGCGCGAGCTGCGTCTCGCGGAGCACGGGCTCAAGGTCGTGTTGCGCCCGGTGTCGAATTTCCTGCCGCTGCCCGAGGGCGGCTACCTCAAGGTCGGCGGCGGGCTCGCGGCGACGCAATCCGAGGTCGCGAAGTTCTCGCGTCGCGACGCGGACGCCTTGCCCGCATACTACGCGATGCTCGATCGCGTCGCCGACGTGCTGCGCGAGCTGCTTTTTGCGACGCCGCCTTCGCTCGCTCCGGGAAAATTCACCGACGTCGCGCGCTGGCTCGACACCTTGAAGATCGCGCGGCGTTTCCGCGCGCTCGACCTGGCCGGCCGCCGCGACGTGCTCGATCTGTTCGCCAAGAGCGCCGGCGACGTGCTCGACCGCTGGTTCGAGTCGGCGCCGATCAAGGCGGCGTTCGGCTTCGATGCGATCGTCGGCAATTTCGCGAGCCCCTACACCCCGGGATCCGCCTACGTGCTGCTGCACCACGTATTCGGCGAGGTCAACGGCCAGCGCGGCCAGTGGGGCCACGCGATCGGCGGCATGGGCGCGATCACGCAGGCGATGGCGAAGGAATGCGCCGCTCGCGGCGTGACCCTTCGCGTGAGCGCGCCGGTCGAGCGCGTCGTCGTCAAGGCGGGGCGCGCGGCCGGCGTGCTGCTCGAGGGCGGCGAAATGGTCGAAGCCCGGCGCGTCGTCGCCAACGTCAATCCGAAGCTCCTGTTCGAGCGGCTCGTGGCGCCCGAGCACCTCGACGCCGATTTTCGCGCGCGCATTGGCGCCTACCGCTGCGGGTCCGGCACGTTCCGGATGAACGTCGCGCTGTCGGAACTGCCCGATTTCACCGTGCTCCCCGGCCGAACGGCGGAGGCGCACCACGGCAGCGGCATCGTGATCGGCCCGTCGCTCGGCTACATGGAGCGCGCGTATTTCGATGCGAAGACCGAAGGATGGTCGCGCGAGCCCATCGTCGAGGTGCTGATTCCGTCGGTCGTCGACACGTCGCTCGCGCCGGCGGGCATGCACGTCGCAAGCCTCTTCTGCCAGCACGTGCACCCCGACCTTGGCACGGTGCAGCCCGGACGAACGTGGGACGACGCGCGCGACGAAGTCGCCGACCTGATGATCGCGACCGTCAATCGCCACGCCCCGAACTTCGCGGCGAGCGTCGTCGGCCGCCGCGCGCTGACGCCGCAGGACCTCGAGCGCGAGTTCGGCCTCATCGGCGGCGACATCTTCCACGGGGCGCTGTCGCTCGATCAGCTCTTTTCCGCGCGCCCGGTGCTGGGCCACGCCGATTACCGCACGCCGGTGCGCGGGCTGTATCTGTGCGGCGCGGGAACGCATCCGGGCGGCGGCGTGACCGGCGTGCCGGGACACAACGCGGCGCGCGAGATCCTGCGCGACGCGCGCCGCCGTGTCCGCTGATGGAGGCGCTGCGAGCGCGCGTCATCTCGGCGCGCGGATCGCCGCGCTCGGCGTCGCGCAGATCATCTCGTGGGGCACGCTCTTCTACACGATCGCCGTGCTCGGCGCGCCGATGCGTGCGGAGCTCGGCGTCGGCGACATGCTCCTCTTCGGCGCCTTCTCCGCGGGTTTGTTCGTGTCGGGCGCGACCTCTCCGTGGGTCGGGCGGCTGATCGACGCCGGGCGCTCGCGCGAGGTGCTCGCGGCCGGCTCGATTGCAGGCGCGCTCGCGCTGACCGTGCTCGCGCTTGCCCAAGGCCCGGTGAGCGTGTGTGCCGGCTGGATTCTCGCCGGCGTGGCGATGGCGCTGTGCCTCTACGATCCGGCGTTCGCGACGCTCCACCACATCAGCGGCGTGCATTACCGCCGCGCCGTCACCGCGCTCACGTTGTTCGGTGGCTTCGCGAGCACCGTGTTCTGGCCGGCGTCGCAATGGCTCTCGCAGGCCGCGGGCTGGCGCGTGACATTCGCGGTGTATGCGGTGCTGCACATCGTCGTCTGCCTGCCGCTGCACCTCGCGGCGATACCGCGCGACGCGCGCCACGTCGAGCCGGCTCCGCCGCCCGAGGCACCTGATGAGGCCGGCGTCACCGCGGCCGCGAAGCGAACCTTCGTGTGGCTCGCGATCGCGCTCGCCGGTGCGGCGTTCATCGCGTCGGCCGTGTCGGCGCACCTCATCGGTCTCATGACGACGGCGGGAATCTCGGCGGCCGATGCCGTGCTGATCGGCGCGCTGATCGGACCGATGCAGGTCGCCGGGCGCGTCGTCGAGTTCTCGCACGGGCGGCTCCTGCGCGCCCGGACCGTCGGCACGCTCGCGTTCATCCTGCTGGCGCTCGCCTGCGCGTTGCTGACGCAGCTGCACGGACTCAAGGCCGCGGCGGTGGGCTTCGCGGTGCTCTACGGCGTCAGCAACGGCGTGATGACCATCGTGCGCGGAACGGTGCCGGCCGAGCTCTTCGGCAGGCGCGAATTCGGGACGCTGCTCGGGCGCCTCGCGCGGCCGCAGCTCATCGCCCGCGCGGCCGCACCGGTGGCGCTGACGCTGGCGTTTCCGTTCGACCCGTCGCGAACGATCACCGCGTACCTGCTCGGCGCCGGCGGACTCGTCGCCCTTCTCGCCTACCAGGTTGCCATCCGCGCTCGCTGACGGCAGGCACTAAATGGCGACGCCCCGCGGATTTCGCCGTGGGGCGCCATGATGTAAAACCGAAGTCAGCCGATAAGCCGGGTTCTGTTACGGCGCGTTCGTAAGGCGCGCTATGACCGCCATTCCTCTAGGCGCAGCGTTGCCGCTGCGCTCGTGCCACCTACCCGCGGACTCGGCGAGCAGCGTCAATGTCCGCCTACTTGGTGTTGCTCCGGATGGAGGTTGCCGCGTTTCACCCGCCGCGGTTTGACCCGCGGCGACTCGTCTCTGTGGCCCTGTTCCTCACCTTCGTCGTTCGCGCTAGCGGCGACTTATAGCGGCCGGGCGTTACCCGGCATCCTGCTCTGTGGAGCCCGGACTTTCCTCCCCCCGCGGCGGCTTTCGCTGACGCGGGCGGCGACGGTCTGGCTGGCTTCGAACGACTAGGATAGCACCCGGGCCTCCGCGGTTCCCGCTTCGAGCATGCGCCAGCGCAGCGTCTCGCCGGCGCGAAGCGGCACGAGCAGGCCATCCGCGAAGGGGTACGCCTCCGGGACGGTCCACGCCTCGCGCGAAAGCGTGACCCGCCCGCCGTTGCGCGGAAGGCGGTAGAAGTCGGCGCCGAAGAAGCTCGCGAATGCCTCGAGCCGGTCGAGCGCTCCGGCATCCTCGAAGGCTTCGGCGTAGAGCTCGAGCGCGGCATGGGCGGTGTAGCAGCCGGCGCCGCAGCACGATGACTCCTTGCGGTGCTTCGCATGCGGCGCCGAATCGGTGCCCAGGAAGAATTTGGGCGATCCCGACGTCGCGGCGGCGACGAGCGCCTGGCGGTGCGATTCGCGCTTGAGCACCGGCATGCAATAGAGATGGGGCCGCAAGCCCCCCGCGAGCAGCGCATTGCGCGAATAGAGCAGGTGCTGCGGCGTGATCGTCGCGGCGACGCCTTCCCGTGCCGCGCCGACGAAATCGGCCGCGTCCTTCGTCGTGACGTGCTCCAGCACGATGCGCAGCTGAGGAAAGTCGCGCACGATTGCGCTGAGATGGCGCTCGATGAACACACGCTCGCGATCGAAGACGTCGACGTCGGGATCGGTCACTTCGCCGTGCACCGACAGCACGACGCCGTGCTTCTCCATGGCCGCCAGCGCGGGAAACGTTCGCGCAAGCGCGGTGACGCCGGCCTCCGAGTGGGTCGTGGCGCCGGCCGGGTAATACTTCACCGCATGGATGAATCCGGACGCTTTCGCCCGCGCGATCTCGGCGGCATCGGTGCGGTCGGTGAGATAGAGCGTCATCAGGGGTTGGAATCCGCTGCCGGACGGCAGGGCGGCCAGGATGCGATCGCGATAGGCGCGCGCCGCGTCCGTCGTGGTCACCGGCGGCATGAGGTTAGGCATGACGATTGCTCGTCCGAAGGCGCGCGCGGTGGCGCCGGCGACCGCAGCGAGTGCCGGGCCGTCCCGCAAGTGGACGTGCCAGTCGTCAGGCCGTGCAAGCGACAGGGTCGCGGGCGCGGCGGACGCGGCGTTTCCGGCGGGGGGCGTCATGAAAGGTCCTTGTTTTTTCAAGATTATACGGGGGACCGCAGGTTCGGCGGGAGCGTCGAGCGGCGCGCCGGAGGAAGGATGGCGATGTTCGGCGCCGAACCGCTATAATGAACGATTTGATGCGGCAGCGAATGACGTAACTGAGGGACGAAACTGAGTTGCCGTGAACGCGCAGCGAGAGGACAGGGCGGCCAAAGCGGTCGCCGGCTCGGATCGAAGCGCGCGGCAACGCGATGAAAGGCACAGAGGTCAGCATGGCAGCAAAGCAGGCAACCGCGAGCGCAACCGTCGTCAAGAAGCCCAAGGTCCTCACGGAGGAGGACCTGCTGAAGGCGCCGGACAAGGATTACATGAACGAGGCGCAGCTCGCTTTCTTCCGATCGCGCCTGATGGAGCTGCGCGACCAGCTGTTGCAGAACGCCGACGACACCGGCGAGCACCTGCGCGAAAGCGAGATCACCACTGATCCTTCCGACCGCGCGACGCTCGAGGAGGAATACACGCTCGAGCTTCGCACGCGCGACCGCGAGCGCAAGCTCCTCAAGAAGATCGAGAAGTCGATCAAGCTGATCGACGACGGCAGCTACGGCTATTGCGAGGAGACCGGCGAGCCGATCGGCGTTCCGCGCCTGCTCGCCCGACCCACTGCGACCCTGTCGCTCGAAGCGCAGGAACGGCGCGAGCGCGTGCAGAAGCTCTACGGCGATTAGCGGCGCGAGCGGTGAGCAGGGGGAACGCGTGAGCGGCGAGCAGGGGCCCCACGGCGCGTAGCGCCAAGGGGATGCGAGCAAACGCGAATCGCGTTCGGAGGCCGACGACGCGACCTTTCATTGTACGCAGGTCGTGCGGAAGCCGAACCGTGCCGCAGGCACGGGGATGCGAACAAACGCGAGTCGACGCTTGAGGCCGACAACGCGACGGTCGCGAATCTCAAGCCACGTGGAGGCCGAGACTGAAGGCCGGACCTCGTCCGGCGTGGTCCGAAGCTCGAGAAAAGGGGATGGACGATTCCATCCCCTTTTTCATTGCCGGCGCGCCCGCAGCGCCGCACCCAAGGGCGCGAAGCGCCGCGCTAGAACGGGTGATGCCAGCCGGTGGCCATGAAGAACAGCATCGGAAGCGAGAGCATGGTGTTGGCGCGCGACGCGAGAAAGGCGAAACGGCGCGCCTTGTTCTTCTCCTCGTCCGTCGCGGGCTTCATCCCGAGAATCTTCTTCTGGTTGGGCCAGATGATCCCCCACACGTTGAGCAGCATGATGGTGCCGAGCCATGCGCCGATGCCGATCCCGGCGTAGCCCTTCGACAGCGTGAAGGCGCTCATGAAGTTGCCGCCGAGCAGCGCCGCGCCGGCCAGCCACGTCACCACCGCGGCCCAGCGAAAGTAGAAGAGCGCGAGCGGGGCCACGTGCTTGGTGATGCCGGCGTTGGTCCCGTCGGCCGTGGCGGCCTTGAGCGCGGCCACCTGGACGAAGTTGAAGTAGTACAGGAGGCCGATCCACATGATTCCGGCGAGAAAGTGCACCCAGCGCGCCAGTGCAGGAATGATTTCCATGGTCGTCGCCCCCGTCAGTTGAGAAAGTTCTTGAACAGCTCGTACAGGATAACGGTGAGGACCAGGCCTGAAATGACGGTTCCCCAAAGCGAGTCGAGCGGGTTTTTCATGCGCATCCTCCACGATTGAGCGGCCGACGGACCGGGCGGCGTCCATTCTAGCAAGCCGTGGCATCGCGCCGCGTGGCAATTCGGCCGTCGGCTTGATCCTCGGGGAGGGCAGGCCGATAATCGCAGTCCCCCTCGCTCCGCAGCACGTTCGTTGCCGGCACGCGGGAGCGCGCGAATCGAACGGCGCGTCCGAGGATTCGAAAGACCGATTGAAATTGTGATGGCGTTGTTCCAGAAACCACCTGCGAAAAAACCCGAGCCGAAAGGGCGCGAACCCGGAAAGCCGGAATTCGCCCCTTCCGCCGTGCTGCCGCGGGCAATGCCCCCACCCACCGCACGGGATCTCGCCGCCAATGCGGCCGAGAAAGCGGGCAACACGCGCCCGCGCATGGATCCAGCGGGCGACATTTCCGTCGACGGCGCAAGCCTGATCGAATGGTCGCCCGCGCAGCAGGCATTCGAGGTCGGGCAAGCCAATCCCGGCCTCTGCTCGGTGCTCGAGAACGCCGCGCTGCTCTACGCGAGCGGGCAGGCAGGCAAGGCGCGGATCGTTCTCGACCAAGGCATCAAGACCGACCACGACGCGAAGCTCTCGCCCCTCGCGTGGCTCGCGCTGTTCGATCTCCTGCAGCGCGCGGGCGACCGGACGACGTTCGACCAACTGGCGCTGCAGTACGTCGTACAGTTCGAGCGCTCGGCGCCGCCGTGGGAAGCGTCGGCGACGCCGGTGCCCGGGCCGCGCGCCGCTCCGGGCGGATACATCGGCCTCACCGGGAAGCTCACCGCCGCGACGGCGACGCAACTCGAGGGACTGCGCAAGGCGATGGCGAAGTCGCTCGCCGGGACCCGGCTAGACGCCATGTCGGTGACGGGATTCGACGATGAAGGCGCGCGCCTGGTCGCGCAGGCGCTGGGTGACGCGCGGCGGCAGAAATTCCAGCTGCAGCTGCAGCGAATGGAAAAGCTGCAACCCCTGCTCGACGCCGCCCTCAAGAAGGGCATCGATGGAGGCCAGGGTGCCTGGCTGCTGTCGCTCGAGCTCCTTCAGTGGGCGAACGACCGGGTCCGCTTCGAGGACCGTGCCGTTGAATTCGCGGTGGCGTTCGAGATGTCGCCACCGTCCTGGGAGCCCCCGCCCCTCCCGAAGTCGCCGCCGGCCGCAAAGCGCGCTCCGGGGGCCGATGCCGCTCCCACGCCGGAAGAGCCCGAAATCGTCGGCGAAACGCTAATTTGGTCCGGCGTCATGGCCGGCGCGACGACGGCGCAGTTGGGGAAGCTCGCGCTGTTCGCGCAGCAGCACCCGGTATGCTCGGTGGACATGACCGCCGTCGATCGCGTCGATTTCGTCTGCGCGGGCGCGCTGCTCAACCTCATCACCCGCGTCGAGACGCAGCGAAAAGCCATCCATATCATCGGTGCATCGCCGATCATCCGGGCCATGTTGCTGCTCATCGGCATTTCGCCCCGGCACTTCGTCAAGAAGCCAGAATAGCGGCAGAACGGGGCCCGGCCGGGCGTTTCGCGGGGCCCGGAAACGCTTTCCGCGCCCCGCCCGCCCGGCCCAGGCTCGCGGTGCTCCGCGCGCGGCTACCCCGGAACGGCGACAACTGACGCGCGCCGCGCGCCCACAGGCCCAATGGAACCTTTTCACGGCACGACGATTCTCTCGGTCCGGCGCGACGGCGAGGTGGCGCTCGGCGGCGACGGCCAGGTCACGCTGGGCAACGTCGTCATCAAGGCGACCGCGCGCAAGGTGCGCCGGATCCACAACGACCGCGTGCTGGCTGGGTTTGCCGGCGCGACGGCCGATGCCTTCACGCTGTTCGAGCGCTTCGAGGCCAAGCTCGACAAGCACCAGGGGCACCTTACGCGGGCGGCCGTCGAGCTCGCCAAGGACTGGAGGGCGGATCGCATCCTGCGGCGGCTGGAGGCGATGCTGGCGGTGGCGGACCGCACCGCGTCGCTCGTGATCACGGGGACGGGTGACGTTCTCGAGCCCGAGTTCGGCATTGTCGCGATCGGCTCGGGCG
>CAWJXK010000003.1:0-293623 GCA_963846855.1 uncultured beta proteobacterium | reverse complement strand
ATGGACTTCCCAGCATTTGGTGGACACGAGGTAATCTCATGTTACCAAGGGCACGGGAGGGAATATGGCCAGCCCGCAAACGGCAAGAAAGGTCCGTCGGTTCTACCAATTCATCGAGTTACACCAGGAGCAGTACGCCGTTAAGACGATGTGTCGCCTGCTTAACGTCACGCGTAGCGGCTACTACGCGTGGCTGAAAGAGCCAGTTTCAAACCGAGCGCAAGAGGATGCAAGGCTGCTGCGCCTTATTCGCGCCTCGTTTATGGCGAGCCACGGCATCTATGGAGCGCCTCGCGTCTTTCTTGATCTTCGAGAAGCCGGGGAAACGTGTAGTAAGCATCGTGTTGCGCGCCTGATGCGAATCAATGGTATTCGAGCAGCGTATGGCTATGGGGCCAGGCGGCACTCCGTCACTAAACAGTCGGCCCTGATACCCAACTCGCTCCAGCGGAATTTCACCGTTTCCAAGCCAAATGCCGCTTGGGTCACAGACATCACCTACATTCGAACCTGGCAGGGCTGGCTCTATCTTGCTGTGGTGATGGACCTATTCTCGCGAAAGATAGTCGGATGGTCCACCAGGCCAACGATCGCGCGCGAACTTGCCCTCGACGCGGTCATGATGGCCGTGCGTCGCCGTCGCCCCAAACGGACTCTCATTCACTCGGATCAAGGCTCGCAGTACGGAAGCGATGATTGGCGGCGCTTCTGCCGAACGAACGGTCTCGAGCCAAGCATGAGCAGGCGGGGAAATTGCTGGGACAACGCGGTTGCAGAATCTTTCTTCAGCAGCTTAAAGAAAGAGCGCATCAAAAAGAGAATCTACAAGAATAGAGAGCTGGCCACCGCTGATATTTCTGACTACATCGAAACGTTCTACAATCAAACGCGACGCCACAGTCATTTCGGCGGAGTGAGCCCCGAAGCATTTGAATTGGCTGCTAGGGCACGCCGGGCTGTCCACTAAATCCTGGGAAGTCCAAAAGCAGCCGTTGTGTCCAAGTCAAACTTTTGCTGTGCCATATCTGTGACTGTGTGTCGTAGTTCTAGGATTTCAGCCGATAACCGGTCTTGAACATCCAGGCGACGATCGCGAGCGAGATCGCCATGAATGCGGCAGTCATCGCGAGGCTCACGCCGACGTCGACGTCGGCGATGCCGTAGAAGCTCCAGCGGAAGCCGCTGATCAGGTAGACCACCGGATTGAACAGCGTGACCTTCTGCCAGAACGGCGGCAGCATGTCGATCGAGTAGAAACTGCCGCCGAGAAAGGTCAGCGGCGTCACGATCAGCAGCGGCACGAGCTGCAGCTTCTCGAAGCCGTCGGCCCAGATGCCGATGATGAAGCCGACGAGGCTGAACGTCACCGCCGTCAGCACGAGGAACACCAGCATCCATATCGGGTGCACGACCTGCAACGGCACGAACAAGCCCGCCGTCGCGAGGATGATGAGTCCGAGGACGACCGACTTGGTCGCCGCCGCGCCGACGTAGCTGACCACGATCTCGAGGTAGGACACCGGTGCCGACAGCAGCTCGTAGATGGTCCCGGTGAATCGCGGAAAGTAGATGCCGAACGACGCGTTGGCGATGCTCTGCGTGAGGAGCGAGAGCATGATGAGGCCGGGCACGATGAAGGCGCCGTAGCTGATGCCCCCGACTTGCTGGATGCGCGAGCCGATCGCGGCGCCGAAGACGACGAAGTAGAGCGAGGTCGAGATCACCGGCGCGATGATGCTCTGCATCAGCGTGCGCCGGGTGCGCGCCATCTCGAAGCGGTAGATGGCGCGGATCGCCTGGACGTTCATGCGCTCCTCCCGGACGAGGCTGACGAAGATGTCCTCCAGCGAGCTCTGCGTCGTGGTGAGGTCCTTGAAGCGGATGCCCTCGCGGTCGAGCTCGTCCAGCATCGCCGTGATGCCGGGCCGCTCGCCCCGCGCATCGTACGTGTAGGTCAGACTCGCCTCCGTCGGCGGACAGCTCGAGGTGATAGTCGGCCAGCGCGGGCGGGACCTGCGGCGAGCGGTTCCTGCAGCTGCAGCGTCAGCTGCTTGCGCCCCAGCTTGCGCATGAGCTCGGCCTTGTCCTCGACCAGGATGATCTCGCCCTTGTTGATCACGGCGACGCGGTCGGCCATCTCCTCGGCCTCGTCGATGTAGTGCGTCGTCAGGATCACGGTCACGCCGCCGTCGCGCAGCGAGCGCACGAGGTTCCACATGTCCTGGCGCAGCTCGACGTCGACGCCCGCGGTCGGCTCGTCGAGGAACAGGATCTGCGGCTCGTGCGACAGCGCCTTGGCGATCAGCAGGCGCCGCTTCATGCCACCCGAGAGCGTGAGGATCTTGCTGTCCTTCCGGTTCCACAGCGACAGGTCCTTCAGCACTTTCTCGAGGTGGGCGGAATTGGGCCGCTTGCCGAAGAGGCCGCGGCTGAACGACACCGTTCCCCAGACGGACTCGAAGGCGTCGGTGGTGAGCTCCTGCGGGACGAGGCCGATCATCGCTCGGGCAGCGCGATAGTCGCGGACGATATCGTGGCCGTCGACGGTGACCGAGCCCGCGGTCGCGCGGACGATGCCGCAGATCGTGCTGATCAGCGTCGTCTTGCCCGCGCCGTTCGGGCCGAGCAGCGCGAAGATCTCGCCGCGGCGAATGTCGAGGTTGATGTTCTTCAGCGCCTCGAATCCGGACGCGTAGGTCTTGGAGAGTTTCGAAACCGAGATGATGTCTGGCATGGAAGGATCGATGCGTAGCGCGCGATCCGCGACCCCGAATACTACTTCCGGAACGCCCGTAGGGGTGTCGGCGCCCGGTGCCCGCTTCGCACGCGGAGGCTATCCCGCATGCTCGGATCGTTGATCGTAGAATCCGGCTGTTGCGCGGCCGCCGCTAGCCGCGCCGAACATTTTCCCGCCCGCGCTGCCCAACCAGCGCACAGGCAACACCCGATGAGCAAACCTGGAGAATGCCATGGACACCCACGATTTCCCCGAGCTTCGCCGTCGCGCATTTCTCGGGCTGGTGCTCGCTGCGGGCGCCGGCGTCGTTGTCGGCTGGCCGCGTCCGGCCCGGTCGGCGGACACGGCAAATGCGGGCCTCAAGATCGGCGTCATCGGCTCCGGCCGGATCGGCGGCACGCTGGGCGAGCTGTGGGTGAAGGCCGGCTACCCGGTGATGTTCTCGTCGCTCGACCTCGCGCACGACAAGGAGCTGGCGGCGCGCCTGGGGTCCCTCGCGAGCGCGGGGACGCCGGTGCAGGCGGCGGCGTTCGGCGATGTCGTGCTCGTGTCGGTCCCGTACAGTGCGATTCCGCAGCTCGCCCGTGACATCGCCGACTCCGTCAAGGGCAAGGTGATCCTCGACACGTCGAATCCAATCCCGTCGCGCGACGGCGACATGGCGAACGCGGTGAAGGCCAGGGGCACCGGGCTCGCGTCGGCGGAGTATTTTTCCGGCGCGCGTCTCGTGCGCGCGTTCAACTCGGTCGGGTTCAACTCGCTGCGCAGCGAGACCAATCGCGCCGGGGACAAGGTCGCAATTCCGCTGGCGGGCGACGACGCGGCGGCGCTCGAGGTCGCGAAGCGCCTCGTCGTGTCCGCGGGCTTCGAGCCGGTCGTCGTGGGCGGGCTCGCGAAGGCGAGGGACTTCGATCCCGGCACGCCGGCCTTCGGCAAGGCGCTGACCGCGGCGGAATTGCGCAAGACGCTCGGCATGGGCTCGTGACGGCCGAACCGGCGCGGCGTTCGCCGTGAGTGCGCGGCACACGGGCGATTTCGCCGCGCCGCTGCGATCGCCACCGGGCTGCCCGGAGGACATTCGCAGGGAGACCGGCGCGCCATGAAGAGCGAGATGCTCCGGCGCCGGCTCGCCCGGGTCGTCGCGGTGCGCCCGGAGGAAGTGGCGGCGCTATGCTGGTCGTTCGCCTATTTCTTCTGCCTGCTCGCAGGCTATTACGTACTTCGGCCGCTGCGCGACGAAATGGGCATCGCCGGCGGCGTGAAGAACCTGCAGTGGATGTTCACGGCGACCTTCGTCGTCATGCTGGCCGCGGTGCCGGTGTTCGGCTGGGTTGTCGCAGCGCTGCCGCGCCGCCGCTTCATTCCGCTGGTCTACCATTTCTTCGTCGTCAACATCGCGATCTTCTGGCTGCTGCTCACGTTCGGCGGCGCCCGGGCGGACGTCGCGCGCGTGTTCTTCGTCTGGATCAGCGTCTTCAACCTGTTCGCGGTGTCGGTGTTCTGGTCGTTCATGGCCGACCTGTATTCGAGCGAGCAGGCGAAGCGCCTGTTCGGGTTCATCGCCGCGGGGGGATCGGCCGGCGCGCTGCTCGGGCCGGCGGTGACGGTCGCTCTCGCCGTTCCCCTCGGGCCGGTCAATCTGCTGATCGTCGCCGCGCTGATGCTGGAGCTCGCCGTCCTCTGCGCGAAGCGGCTCGAATCCACCGCGCCGGCGCGCGAGCGCGCGAGCGCACCCGATTCGGGCGAGCATGCGGTCGCGAAGGCGGAGGAATCCAGAGGACTCGGCGGCGGCTGGCTCGCCGGCCTCGCGATGATCGTGCGCTCGCCCTATCTCGCCGGCATCGCGCTGTGGGTCGCGCTGCTGTCGATCGCCGGGACCTTTCTCTACTTCGAGCAGGCGAACATCGTCGCGGCGGCTTCCGACGACCCGGCGGTGCGGACACGGATCTTCGCGACGATCGATCTCATGGTCGGGATCCTGACGATCGCCGTCCAGTTCTTCGCGACGGGACGGCTCATCGCGCGCCTCGGCGTGGGCCGCGCGGCGGCGTTCCTGCCGCTGGTGTTCGGCGTGGGTTTCCTCGTGCTCGCGTGGATGCCCGCCCTCGCGGTCGTCATCGCGTTCCAGGCGCTGCAGCGCACCGCGAACTTCGCGCTGTCGAATCCGGCGCGCGAAGTGCTGTTCACCGTCCTCCGCCGCGACGAGAAATACAAGGCGAAGAACGTGATCGACATCGTCGTGTTCCGCGGCGCCGACGCTGTGGGCGGCTGGGCGTTCTCGCTCCTGCGCGGCGCGGGGCTCGAGCTGTCGGCGATTGCGCTGGCGACGGTGCCGCTTGCCGCAGGCTGGCTCGTGCTGGCGCTCTCGCTCGGCCGCGCCCAGGAGACGCGGGCGCGCCTGTCCGATCGCGACGCGAACGGCGCGGCGGAAATGCCGGTGCGCGAGCGCAGCTGACCATGCGGCACGACTACGGCGACAGGCGCGGCAGGCGCTTCGCGTCCTTCGGCGGCGGGTAGCACGCGACGTTGAGCTGCATCGCCAGAAGCGCGTAGTACGCGTTGATGCCGGTGAGGTCGACGACGCCCTTCGGGCCGAAGCGCTTTTCGGCGCGCTCGAACGTGCGGTCGGAGACGCGCCTTGTCCGCTGCAGCTCGACTGAGAAGTCGTAGACGATTTCCTCGTCGTCGCTCATGCCGGATGGACGCCGCCCTTCGGCGATCGCGTCGGCGGTCTCCGCCCTGATTCCGGCCGCGAGCGCGACCGGATGGTGCACGTGCCATTCGTAATCCTGCGTCCATTCGCGCGCGGTGACGAGGATGGCGAGCTCGGAGAGCGTGTTGCCGATCGCCGAGTCGTAGCGCAGGTAATCGCCCATCGCGCGCGTGAGGCCCATCAGCTTCGGGCTGTGCATCAGCGGCTCGAAGGGGCCGAACACCGGCACGCCGCGCGCGGCGACGAACTCGTCGGCGGATTTCCGCTGCGCGTCGGTGTAGTGTTCGGGCGCGATCGTGGGCAGCCGATCGTCCGTGACAGCGGTCGGTCCTGCGGCGTCGCGTGGCTTCATTGAAATTCCTGTCGAATTGTTGCCTGCACGCGCACACTTTTACTCGCGCGTCGGGACACCGCGATGCGGTTCGCGCAGAGAACGTTTCGAAACCGCGCTCAGCCGGGCAGCACGGCCAGCATCTTTGCGCGGAGCGCGGCGTCGGGATAGCTGCCGAATCCTGCGCGCACGTTGTCCTTCATGTGCTCGGGTTTTCCGGTGCCGGGAATGACGCAGGTCACTGCAGGATTCGCGAGCACGAACTTGAGGAGCGCCTGCGCCCAGGTCTCGCAGCCGATGTCGGCGGCCCACGCGGGCAGCGGCCTGCCCAGCATCGATCCCAGGAGACCGCCGCCGCCGAAGGGCCGGTTGACGATCACCGCGATGCCGTGATCCTGCGCGAGCGGCAGCAGCCGCTCCTCCGCGGCGCGGTCGTTGAGCGCGTAGTCGAGTTGGACGAAATCCGGCGTCTCGGCGCGCATCACCGACTCGAGCTCGCCATACGCGCTCGGGGTGTAGTGCGTGATGCCGAGGTAGCGAATGCGGCCTTCCTTCTTCCATGCGCGGAGCGTCGCCAACTGCGTCCGCCAGTCGACCAGGTTGTGCACCTGCAGAAGGTCGATGCGGTCGGTGCGCAGCAGTTCCATCGACCGCTTCATCTGCGTGATGCCGGATTCGCGTCCGGTCGTCCAGACTTTGGTCGCGATGAACGCCTTGTCGCGCGCGTGCATCGTCGCCAGAACGTCGCCGACCACGCCTTCGGCGGCGCCATACATCGGCGACGAGTCGATGACGGATCCGCCGCTCCCGAACAGGATCTGCAGCACGTCGATCAGCGGGGCGCGGTCGGCGGCGCTTCCCCCGACATCGAACGTGCGCCACGTGCCGCAGCCGACGACCGGAAGCGGCTCGCGCGTCGACGGAATCGGGCGGGTGTGCATTCGTTCATTCGCGGGCGGAGTCGCGCCGAGGACTCGCGGGACGGCGCACGCCGACGCGGCGCCGGCGATGAGCCTGAGGAATTCGCTTCGGTTCATCGTGCAGGAGCGGAATTCGACGCCACGGAGGACGTCCCGGAAAAGCGTATCACGAAGGAAGCGGCCGGCGCGAAGAGTCTGCCGATCCGATCAGGCGGGGGGCGGCCGGGTCGCGACCATCGAATCGCGCGCGCCGAACGACTGGAACCAGGCGGCGGCATTGGGATGCCGGTCGCGCCACGCGAGATGCGCGAAGCGGAAATCGAGGTAGCCCAGCGCGCAGCCGAACGCGACGATTCCGACGTCGACGCGGTCTCCGAACTGCGCCGCGCGCTGTTCGAAGAGGGCGAGCGCCGCGGTCACCTTCTCGAGCTGGCCGGTGCTCCATTCGCTCCAGCGCAGCGCTTCCGGCCGCACTGCGGTCTCGTAGCGCGTCAGCACCGCGGCGTCCATGATGCCGTCGGCGAGCGATTGCGCGGTCAGCACCTGCCAACGCTCCGGGCTGCGGCCCGGGATCAGATGGCCGTCGCCCTGCGCGTTGAGGTATTCGCAGATGACGCGGCTGTCGTAGAGGGCTGCGCCGTCGTCGGTGAGCAGCGTCGGCACCTTGCCGAGCGGGTTGAGTGCGACGATCGACGGATCCCGGTTGACCGGATGCGCGGTGACCGGGACGCGTTCGATGCGGTCGTCGAGCCCGAGCTCGTGGGCGGCGACGAGGCATTTGCGCACGAAGGGCGATGCGGGTGAATACAGGATTTTCATCGACGTCGTTCCTCGATCATCAACCGCGGGCGCAAGCGCTTTCGCGCCTCCGATGTCCAGCCTGCGAGTCTAGCAAAATCCGTCGGCGTCGCGCCTCTAGAGAAGCGGACTCAGCAGGCGTGCGAGGTTCTCGGCGAATTTGACGGGCGCCCTGCGTTGGCGCCAGGCGGCGAGGTCGAGCATCTCGCCTTCCTTGAGGTAGCGCCGCTGCTCGACGGCGAGGCGCGAGCAGACGTGCGCGTCGTAGCAGAGCACGATTATTTCTGCGTTCAGGGCGAACGAGCGGATATCGAGGTTCGACGAGCCGATCCACGCAATCGTGCCGTCGATCGACAGGTGCTTCGCATGCAGAAAGCGCTTGCCGTAGCGGCAGATCTGAATGCCGGAGCCGAGGAGCTCGTCGTAATACGAGCGCTGCGCGAGGCACACGAGGTACTGATCCATCTGCAGCGGAACCACCAGCGTCACCTCGACGCCGCGCAGCACGGCGGTCTGCAGCGCCTGCATCAGCGCGTCGTCCGGGATGAGGTAGGGCATCGTGATCACGATGCGGCGGCTGGCTGCGTGGATCAGCGACACGATGAGCCGCTGGTTGTTCTCGCGCGGATAGCCCGGGCCGCTCGGGAGCACCTGCGCCGCGACGTCCCCGCCAACGTGCGGCTCGGGAAAATAGCGCGGATCGCCCAGGAATTCGCCGGTCTCGGTGTACCAGTCCTCGGCGAACACCGCCTGCAGCTCCAGCACGACCGGCCCGGTCAGGCGGACGTTGAGCTCCTCGTAGTCGAGTCCCTTCTTGAACGTCGAGTCGACGAGGTTCTGCGACCCGGTGTAGCCGATGCGGCCGTCGACGACGACGAGCTTGCGGTGATTGCGCAGGTCGAGCCGGCCGGTGCGCCCCAGGAAACCGAGCCGCATCGACTCCTCGGCGAGGATGCCCTTGCGGCGCAGTCCGGGCAGCATGCGGCGGAAATCGGGCCGCGATCCCAACGAATCGGCAAGTACGCGGCAGTTGACGCCGCGCAGGACCGCGCGCTGCAGCGCGGCGACCACCCGCTGCGAAGTCGCGTCGTCGGCGATGATGTAGAAGAGGAGGTGCACGTGATCGTGCGCCGCGTCGATGTCGGCGATGATCCGGTCGATCGTCGTCTCGTAGACCGCAAGGATTTCCGCGCCGTTGCCACCGAGGATCGGCAGTTCGCCGAGATTCTCGGCGAGCGTGACGGCGCGGTTGATGGTGGGACCGACGTCGGGGTGGAAGATGTTGGGCTCGCTCGCGAGCCGCGCGAAGTGCGGGCGCGAGAGCTCGTCGAATTCCGTCTGCCGCGCGAGACGCCATTTCGGCAGCGTGGGCCGGCCGATCAGCAGGTAGAGCGCGAGACCCACGGACGGCTCGAAGAAGATCAGCAACAGCCATCCCTTGGCCGCCTCGGGCGAGCGCCGCATCGGCACGATGATCAGCATCGCGAGTCGAACCATCCACTCGGCGGCGAAGAAGAGGTTGAACCACAGCGGGTTGTCGGAGAAGAGCGCGCTCATCGGGGACAGTCGGGCTTCGGGCGGTGACAGGCGGAACTCTAGCATCGGCGCGCGCCTGGTTTGCGGGAGGGCGCCGATGAAGGCATATTGCACTCCTGCCATCACGATGCGATCGCCATGACCAGGGACTTGCTGCCGCTGCATCCGGAAACGCTCGCCGCACAGGGAATGGGACGGGTCGCGGCGCCCTATCGCGATGTCGTGCCGCCGATTCACGTGTCGACGACCTACGAGCGCGGCGCCGATTGCGCGTATCCCGGCGGGCGCGTGTACTCGCGCGCCGACAATCCGAGCTACGACCCGGCCGAAGCGCTGCTCGCGTCGCTCGAGGGCGCGGCGGCCGCGCTCCTGTTCGCCTCGGGCCAGGCCGCGAGCGCCGCCGTCTTCCAGGCGCTCGCGCCCGGCGATCGCGTGCTGGCGCCCCGCAACATGTACTGGGCGCTGCGCAAATGGCTGGTCGAGTTCGCGTCGCCGTGGGGGCTCGCGATCGAGTTCTACGACAACGCGTCGATCGACGGACTCGCTGCCGGCGCCCGCGCGCACCGGCCACGTCTGATCTGGATCGAGACGCCGGCGAACCCGACGTGGGACATCACCGACATCGCCGCGGCGTGCGCCCTCGCCCGTGAAATCGGCGCCATCGTTGCCGTCGATTCCACCGTCGCGACGCCGCTCTTGACGCGCCCGCTGGAGCAGGGTGCCGATCTTGTGATGCATTCGGCGACCAAGTACCTCAACGGCCATTCCGACGTCATCGCCGGCGCGCTTGCGACGCGCGCGGACGATGCGCTCTGGCAGCGGATCCGTTACGTCCGGGCAAGCGGCGGCGCGGTGCTCGGCCCGTTCGAGGCGGCGCTCCTGCTGCGCGGGATGCGCACGCTGCACCTTCGCGTTGCCGCGGCCAGCGCGAACGCGCTCGAGATCGCGCGACACTTCCATGCGCATCCGAAGCTCTCGCACGTGCTGTACCCGGGCTTGCCGACGCATCCGGGACACGCGGTCGCGGCGGCACAGATGCGCGGCGGGTTCGGCGGAATGATGTCGCTGCGCCTTCGTGCCGGAGAGGACGCCGCGAAGGCCTTCACGGCGAAACTGCGCGTCTTCAAGCGGGCGACCTCGCTGGGATCGGTCGAGAGCCTCGCCGAGCACCGCGCCAGCGTCGAGGGTCCCGGCACGCTCTGTCCCGCGGATCTCGTGCGGCTGTCGATCGGGATCGAGCACGTCGACGACCTCGTCGCCGACATCGAGCAGGCGCTGCGCTGACGCGGCGGCGACGCGGACCTCCGAGCGGACTCGACGATGAATCGATTCGAAACCATCGTGCTCGGCCTGGGCGCGATGGGCAGCGCCACCGCGTGCCATCTCGCGCGGCGCGGCAACCGCGTGCTCGGGATCGACCGGTTCTCCCCGCCGCACGCCTTCGGGTCGACGCACGGCGACACGCGCATCACGCGGCTCGCCATCGGCGAGGGCGAGCAGTACACGCCGCTGGCGTTGCGCTCGCACGAGCTCTGGCGCGAGCTCGAGGGCGAGACCGGCGCGTCCCTCATGACGTGCAACGGCGGGCTCGTGATCTCGAGCGCCACCAAGACCTCGATCAATCACGTCGAGAACTTCTTCGCGAACACTGTCGGGGCGGCGCGCCGGTTCGGGATCGCGCACGAGCTTCTCGACGCTCCCGCGATCCGCCGGCGCTTTCCCGCGTTCAACATCGCCGACGACGAATACGGCTATTTCGAGCCGAGCGCGGGCTTCGTGCGGCCCGAGGCCTGCGTCGCCGCGCATCTCGCCGTCGCGCAACGCCTCGGCGCGACCCTCCGGCGCGACGAGATCGTCCGCGGGTTCGACATCTCGGACGGGGCGGTCACGGTGACGACGGAGAAGGGCGACTATCGCGCCGACCGGCTGGTCGTGACGGCCGGCGCGTGGCTGCCCGGCCTTGTGGGGCCCGAAGTCTCGCGGCATTTCACGGTTTATCGGCAGATGCTCTTCTGGTTCGACGTCGCCGGACCGCTGACGCCGTTTCTGCCGGAGAATTTCCCGATCTTCATCTGGGAATTGCAGGACCGGAAACAAGGCATCTACGGCTTTCCGGCGATCGATGGCGCGAGCGGCGGCGTCAAGATCGGCGCCGAGCACTATGACGCAACGACCTGCGCCGAGGCGATCGACCGCACCGTGACGCAGGCCGAAATCGATTTGATGCGCGAGCGATTCGTCGCGCCGTTCCTGCCGGGCCTCGACAGCCGATGCGTGCGTTCGGCGGTATGTCTCTATACGGTGACGCCCGATTTCGGGTTTGTCATCGACCGCCACCCCGCGTCCGAGCGGGTGCTGATCGTGTCACCATGCTCCGGACACGGATTCAAGCACTCCGCCGCGATCGGCGAGGCGCTGGCGCAGATCGTCGTCGATGGCGAACCCCGCCTCGATCTGTCGAGCTTCCGTCTCGCGCGTTTCTCCGCATGACTGAGGACGTCTGCAGACAACGCGAGCGTTTGGCCGCGAAGCGGCGGCCGGAACTACAAAGCGACCGGCGCGCGCAGTAGTTTTGGAGACGACTCAGTCGCCGCATGGCCCGGCGGGTGTTTCCGCCGGGCCCCTGCGACTGCAGACCGTGCGCGTTGCGCACGGCGGCGATTCCGCAAAATCGGTTAGTCATGCCGCGCACAGCATGAGAAATCGCCGTCCAACCGCCGCTTGCGCGGCGTCGCCGAGGTCAACGTTCCCTGGCGCAACCCTTTCTAGACGCCGCTGACGAGACGCAAGGCGATCCTTGCTACTTGCCATGCGAGCCAAGCGCGCCGGATCCAGTGACAGATCCTGAGCGCCCGTTGCGCGCGGTCGCAATGCAACCACTGCTTCAGCTTCCACCAGCATTGCCGGGCGCGTCCGGCTCTTCCTGCGCTTCGGATTCCCGGTCCGGCGCGCGCCCGCGCTCCGGCATCGCGAGGCGGACCACCATGCCGTCCGCCGCCCGCCAGTACGCTCCGTTCCTTGATTCCCGCACGAGCTCGAAGTCGCCGATCCCGTACGGCCTTGCGAAATCCCTGTCTGCTCGACTCATTTCAGGTGCCCCGCTGTCGTTGTGTTTCGCGTGCACCGGGAAAAGCAAAAGCCCGGTGCCGCATTTCGTCGGCGACCGGGCTTTCGCTCGGGAGGGTTGTCGATCCGGTTACGAATCGCCTCCCCCAGTGAAAACCCGGCATCGCATGTTTTCCTGGCCGCAGCCCGGCATGCCGGCATCGCGCGCGAGCGCGCGCGACGACGGGACGGCGTGGCCGCCCCGATCCGGCGCGTCAGTGCGAACGCGTGCAGTTCGGCGCGGCGAACGGGCCGTTGCGAACGAGATGTTTTGCGTCATGCGGTCCTCCTTTCGTCGTGCCTCCCGCGCGCGGTCGCGCACGAGGGCCATCACCACGTTACCGGTGGCGGGCTGTCGAAAGGGAAGGGGAATCGGACCTTCCGACAGTTCCGCCGACTCACCCGGCGGAATGTCTTCCGGTCGGGGTGCTGCTACGTCGTCGCGGCCGCGCCGGTTTGCACCGGCGAGGAATTCAGGCAACCGCCCATTCCAAGGCGCACGCGCGAACCGATCCTGCGGGCGGCGAAGCCCGAGGTTGCGATCGAATCGATGTGCATCGTGCGCGTCATGGTCCTGGTTGCGGTTCCCGTAAGCGGCGATTGGCTCGTCATTCCTGCGGGCGAGCACTCGTTTAACGAGTGAGTGAATGTTACCGTTGACACGCCCGGCGAGACAAGAAATTTTCGCGCCGACGCCGACGCGCGTTTGCAAAAATGCAACAGGGCGGTCGCCGCGCCGCACTGACGTGAGGCTTCCGGCGGCCGGCGGCCGGGCCGTACCGCGACCGGCCACATTGCGCTACCATTTCCGCATGAACGCCTTCCGTTCCCTCGCGCTCATCGCCGCGGCGTTGCTGACGACGGCATGCTCGACATCCGCGCCGCGCCCGGACGCAATGCCCGATCTCGCGGCGCTCCGTGCCGAGGTCGCCGCCACCGAGCGCGCGTTCGCCCGCACGATGGCCGATCGCGATTTCACGGCGTTCATGTCGTTCGTCGCGGATGATGCGGTGTTCTTCAACGGCCCCAAGACGCTTCGCGGCAAGGCGGAAGTCGCGGCCGTGTGGAAAAAGCTGTTCGAGAAGAAGGACCCGCCGTTCAGCTGGGCTCCGGAACACGTTGACGTGCAGGATTCGGGAAAGCTCGCGCTTTCCACCGGGCCGGTGAAGGATGCCGCCGGCAAGCTCGCGGGAACGTTCACGTCAGTGTGGCGGCAGGAGGCCCCCGGCACGTGGCGGATCATCTTCGACAAGGGCGACGACGCGTGCGACTGCAAGGCGCCGTGACGCCGGCTTGACGCCCGTCGCGATTTCCCGCGAATTCCGATCGCGCGCCCAGGCGAACCGCGCCCCGCGATCCGCCTTCCCGGAAATGAGGAGGCGCCGGACGGAATTGCGCGGCACCGACGCGCAGGAGTAGCATCGGCGCCGGCGGCAGGATTGCGTGTCCAGGAGCCGGTCGGCTTGCCGTCGGAAAGCGGATTCCCAGAACAACGACGCTGGCACGGGTAGGACCCGCGCGCCGGACCTCACCCGAAAGCCCGCCCATGCGCACATTCATCGCAATCGTGATCGGCGCCGCGCTCGCCTTTGCGTTCGATGCGATCGCCGCCGCGGTCAACGCCCGGCGCGTCACGCGCGGGCTCGACGGCGGGTGGCTTTTCATCTGGGCGTGGCTGCTGATCGCCGTTGCCGACTTCGGCGTGGGGGTTGCCACCGGGCATCCGGTCTTCGTGGAAGTGGCGATCCATGCGCTGATCTTCGTGGTGCCCGCCGCAGTCGCCTGGTACCTCTCGCGCCGGCGCGAGACGCCGAACATCGGCGTCGAGTGATCGCGCGCAAGCCTGGAATTGCGGCCTGCGGCCGCGCGTGAAAACACGAGAGCCGGCGCGCACCCGCCCTCGTTATCGTTTCGGTTGACCCTAATTCAGCGCGTCGAGACCCGCGATGCGCGGCATCGACCCCGTGCAGCGAAAGGATTAGAGTACACGGCTCGCGCGCGCGTACCGATCCATGTCCGAATCGAATTGGGGTTTTCCGAGAGATCTGCAGCCGAAGGCCGCCGACGTCGCGTTCGACCTCGACGCGGTGCTCGATTCGGTGGTGGCGCTGCGCGCGGAGATACCGGAGGACGCCTTCACCGCGCCGATCCTCGGCACCGAGCGGGCGGGCAATGGCGTCGTCATCGGTGACGACGGCCTCGTGCTCACGATCGGCTATCTCATCACCGAGGCCGAGACCATCTGGCTCACGGGCAACAACGGCGCGGTCATTCCCGGCCATCCGCTCGCGTACGATTTCGTCACCGGCTTCGGCCTGGTCCAGCCGCTCGGCAACCTCGGCCTGCCGCCGCTCGAATGCGGGTCGGCCACGGGCATCGAGGCCGGTGACCGCGTGATCGTCGTCGGTCAGGGCGGCCGCGCGCACGCGCTCAAGGCCGAGGTGTTCGCGAAGCGCGAGTTCGCCGGGCCGTGGGAGTACCTCATCGACGCGGCGATGTTCGTCACGCCGCCGCATCCCGAATGGAGCGGCGCCGCGCTGGTCGGCGAGGACGGCACGCTCGCCGGCATCGGCTCGCTCTACGTGCAGGAGCCGTCCGGCGACGACGTCGTCAAGGGCAACATGTTCGTGCCGATCGACCTGTTGCCGCCGGTGCGCGACGACCTTCTGAAGCTCGGCCGGCGCGCGGGACCCGCCCGTCCGTGGCTCGGGATGTACACGGCGCAATCGCCCGACGGGCTCGTCGTCACCGGGATCGCGCCGGGCGGGCCGGCGGAGCGCGCCGGCATTCAGCCTGGCGACATCATCGTCGACGTCGACGGCACGCGCGTCGGCGAGCTCGCCGAGCTCTTCCGCAGGATCTGGGGAATGGGAGCGGCCGGCGTTCCCGTTCCGCTGACGCTGGCGCGCGGAGGGGCACCGGCGCGCGTTCGCGTACAGTCCGCCGATCGCGCCGACTTCCTCAAGCGACCGCGGCTGCAATAACGCCGCGTGTTCGTTCGATCGTGGCGGCCGTGGGCACGGATTCGCGCGCGAAGTCCGCGCGGCGCATGGTCCGCGATTGAATCCGCGGCGCCGGACCCCGAGATTGGCCGTCGGATGACAACCGTTCCCCCAACCCTCCATTATGCTCGCGGATTGCGCGCGAAGGCACGCCCGCATTCGGCGCGCGGACCCTGCTAGAATCGCCGCGGCTGCCGCTGCGGAACACGACAAGAGCCCGAATGCGCGCGCGCCGGGCCGCGAGGAGGACGAAGCAGTGCCAACGGATTCCGCCCCGACCGGACTCGATACTTTTCCGCGGCTGCTCGCGCATCATGCGCAGGTCCGCGGCGCGCACCCGGCCATCCGCGAGAAGGACCTCGGCATCTGGCAGACGTGGACCTGGGGCGAGATGGCGGCCGAGGTGCGCGCCCTCGCCTGCGGACTCGCGGCGCAGGGATTCCGCCGCGGGATGCACCTCGCGATCATCGGCGACAACCGGCCGCGCCTGTACTGGGCGATGGCCGCGGCGCAGGCGCTGGGCGGCATTCCCGTCCCCATGTACCAGGATGCGCCCGCCGCCGAGTTCGTCTACGTGCTGAACGACGCCGAGATCGCGTACGCGATCGTCGAGGATCAGGAGCAGGTCGACAAGATGCTGGAAGCGGCGCCGCAGGTGCCGACGTTGAAGCACATCTACTACGACGATCCGCGCGGGCTGCGCAACTACGAGGGCGTCACGAGCTTCGAGAGCCTGCAGGCGCAGGGCCGCGAGTTCGACCGCGCGCATCCGGGCTTCTACGACGAGGAGGTCGCGCGCGGCGATCCCGCCGACATTTCCGTCATGCTCTACACGTCGGGGACGACGGGCAAGCCGAAGGGCGTGTGCCAGACGCACGGCGCGTTCATCGCCGCCGCGCGGGGCGGCTGCGAATTCGACCGGCTGACCGCCGACGACAGCATCCTTTCGTACCTGCCGATGGCGTGGGTCGGCGATCACCTCTTCTCGTTCGCGCAGATGTACGTCGCGGGCTTCACGATCAGCTGCCCCGAATCCGGCGACACGGTGATGACCGACCTGCGCGAGATCGGCCCCACCTACTACTTCGCGCCGCCGCGCGTGTTCGAGAACCTGCTCACCCAGGTGACGATACGGATGGAGGACGCCGGCGCGGTGAAGCGCTGGCTCTACCGCAAGTTCACCGCCGTCGCGCGCCGCTGCGGCGCGGAGATCCTCGACGGCCGAAGCGTGCCTGCGAGCGACCGGCTGCTCTACGCGATCGGCAACGCGCTTGTCTACGCGCCGCTGCGCAACGTGCTCGGCATGAGCCGCATCCGCGTCGCCTACACCGCGGGTGCTGCGATCGGGCCCGACCTCTTCCGCTTCTACCGCTCGATCGGCGTCAACCTGAAGCAGCTCTACGGATCGACGGAGACCTGCGCCTACGTGTGCCTGCAGCCCGACGGCGACGTGAAGCTCGACACGGTCGGCCTGCCGGCGCCCGGCGTCGAGCTCAGGATCGCCGACTCCGGCGAAGTGCTGGTGCGCGGCCCGATGCTGCTGAAGGAGTACTACAAGCGCCCCGACGCGACCGCCGAGTCGATCGACGCGAGCGGCTACTTCCACACGGGCGACGCCGGCATCCTCGACGCCGGCGGGCACCTCAAGATCATCGACCGCGCGAAGGACGTCGGCCGGCTCGCCGGCGGCGCGATGTACGCGCCCAACTACATCGAGAACAAGCTCAAGTTCTTCGCGCACGTCAAGGAGGCGGTCGCGTTCGGCGACCGGCGCGACATGGTCTGCGCGTTCATCAACATCGACATGGGCTCGGTCGGCAACTGGGCCGAGCGGCGCAACATCGCCTATTCCGGCTACACCGACCTCGCCGCCAAGCCCGAGGTCCGCGCGCTGATCCGCGAATGCGTCGAGCAGGTCAACGCCGAGCTCGCGCAGGATCCCGTGCTCGCCGATTCGCAGGTGCACCGCTTCCTCATCCTGCACAAGGAGCTCGACCCGGACGACGACGAGCTGACGCGCACGCGCAAGGTCCGCCGCGGCTTCGTCGCCGAGAAATACGCGGTGCTGATCGACGCGCTGTACGGCGGAAAAGAGGTCCAGCACATCGAGACGCAGGTCAAGTTCGAGGACGGCCGCAGCGGCATCGTCGCCGCCGACCTCCGGATCATCGACGCGAAGACCTTTCCGGCCGGACCGGCGCGGAAGGCCGCCTGACGCGATGGCCTCCGGCGCGCGCACCATCGGCGACGTGATCCTGGAGCTCGAGCACATCTCGCTCGCGTTCGGCGGCGTGAACGCGCTGTCCGACGTCAGCTTCGACGTCCGCGAGCACGAGGTGCGCGCGATCATCGGGCCGAACGGCGCCGGCAAGAGCTCGATGCTCAACGTCATCAACGGCGTCTACCGCCCGCAGCAGGGGACGATCACCTACCGCGGCAACGAGCGGCACGGCATGGATTCGCACGAGGCCGCGGCGGCGGGCATCGCGCGCACGTTCCAGAACATCGCGCTGTTCCGCGGGCATGTCGGTGCTCGACAACATCATGACCGGCCGCAACCTGATGATGAAAGCGACGTTCGTCGAGCAGGCGATCTGGATCGGCCGCGCGCGGCGCGAGGAGCTCGAACACCGGCGCCGCGTCGAGGAGGTGATCGACTTCCTCGAGATCCAGCACATCCGCAGGACGCCGGTGGGCAGGCTGCCGTACGGACTGCAGAAGCGCGTCGAGCTCGCGCGCGCGCTCGCCGCGGAGCCGACGCATGCTGCTGCTCGACGAGCCGATGGCCGGCATGAACGTCGAGGAGAAGCAGGACATGTGCCGCTTCGTCCTCGACGTCAACGAGCAGTTCGGCACGACCATCGTGCTGATCGAGCACGACATGGGCGTGGTGATGGACATCTCCGACCGCGTCGTCGTGCTCGACTACGGCAAGAAGATCGGCGACGGCACGCCCGACGAGATCCGCGGCAACCAGGCGGTGATCGACGCCTATCTCGGCGTCGCCCACTGACCGCGCCGCAGGAAGCTTTCCGTGTTCGACATCAACTGGCCATTCTTCTTCGAGGTCCTGATCGGCGGGCTGCTGTCGGGCGTGATGTATTCGCTGGTCGCGCTCGGCTTCGTGCTGATCTACAAGGCGTCCGGCGTGTTCAACTTCGCGCAGGGCGCGATGGTGTTCTTCGCGGCGCTGACCTACGTCGGGCTGCTGGAGCACGGGATGGCGCCGATGCTCGCCGTGCTGGCGACGCTGGCGGTGATGGTCGTGCTGGCGCTCGTCGTCGAGCGCGTGGTGCTGCGCCCGCTCGTCAACCAGCCGCAGATCACGCTGTTCATGGCGACGATCGGCCTCACCTTCTTCATCGAGGGCCTCGCGCAGATGGTGTGGGGCGCGAACGTGCGCGGCCTCGAACTCGGCCTCCAGGACGAGCCGCTCGAGTGGCTCACCGACCACGCGGGCATCAACGTCTCGAAGTTCGACCTGGTGGCCGCGGGAGTCGCAGCGCTGCTGGTGACGTTGCTCGCGCTGTTCTTCGGCCGCACGCGAATCGGCCGCGCGCTTCGCGCCGTGGCCGACGATCACCAGGCGGCGCTCGCCGTCGGCATCCCGCTGCAGCACATCTGGGCGATCGTGTGGGGCGTCGCCGGCGCCGTCGCGCTGGTCGCGGGTCTGCTGTGGGGCGCGCGCAACGGCGTGCAGTACGCGCTGACGTTCGTCGCGCTGAAGGCGCTGCCGGTGCTGATCCTCGGCGGCTTCGACTCGGTGCCCGGCGCGATCGTCGGCGGCCTCATCATCGGCGCGTCGGAAAAGCTCGCCGAGGTCTATCTTGGCCCGTATGTCGGCGGCGGCATCGAAGGCTGGTTCCCGTACGTGCTGGCGCTCGCGTTCCTGCTGTTCCGTCCCGAGGGTCTGTTCGGCGAAAAGATCATCCGCCGCATCTGAGTCGTGAAACAGCGAAGCATGGCGGCCGAAGACCGGAGCATGAGGAACCGAGTATTCGGCCGTCAGACGAGGCGCCCCGGAGCGAGCGACCGGAGCGTACACGAGCGTACGTGAGGATCGCGAGCGAGGAGCAACGAAGCATGGCGGCCGAAGACCGGAGCAAGAGGAACCGAGTATTCGGCCGTCAGACGAGGCGCACCGGAACGAGCGACCGGAACGTACACGAACGTACGTGAGGATCGCGAGCGAGGAGCAACGAAGCATGGCGGCCGAAGACGAAGGTTCCTGATGTTCTACCGCGAAGCCGGCCAGTTCAAGACGTCCTATCAGACGGACTCGGCGATCTTTCCGATCCGACAGGATCGCATCGCCGTCGCGCTGATCCTTGCTGTCGCCTTCGTGGCGTTCCGCTGATCGCGACACCGTATCTCTTCACCGGGATCCTGATCCCGTTCCTGATCTTCTCGCTCGCGGCGATCGGCCTCAACATCCTGACCGGCTACGCGGGCCAGCTCTCGCTCGGCACGGCCGCGTTCATGGCGGTCGGGGCGTTCGCTTCGTACAACTTCATCCTGCGCATACCCGGCATTCCGATGCTGCTCGCGTTCGCCGGCGGCGGCGTGGTCGCCGCGCTGGTGGGCATCCTGTTCGGCCTGCCGAGCCTGCGCATCCGCGGCTTCTATCTCGCGGTGGCGACGCTCGCCGCGCAGTTCTTCATCCTGTGGTTCCTGACCAAGGTCGGCTGGATCACCAACTACAGCTCGTCGGGCGTGATCACCGCGCAGCACATCGTCATCTTCGGCTACGCTTTCACGACGCCGACGGCGAAGTACCTGCTGGTGCTCTCGATCGTGGCGGTGATGGCGCTCGCCGCGAAGAACATGGCGCGCGGCAACGCCGGCCGCTCGTGGATGGCGGTGCGCGACATGGACGTCGCGGCCGAGGTCATCGGCATCCGGCTGATGCGCGCGAAGCTGCTGGCGTTCGCGGTGAGCTCGTTCTACTGCGGCGTCGCGGGAGCGCTGTTCGCCTACGCCTACCTCGGCACGGTCGAGCCGGAGGCGTTCAACCTCGACTTATCGTTCCGCATCCTGTTCATGATCATCATCGGCGGCATGGGAACGGTGCTGGGAGCGTTCCTCGGAAGCGCCTTCGTCACCCTGATGCCGGTGCTGCTGAGCGTCACCGTGCGCTTCCTCGACAGCAACCTCGGGCTGCACATCGCCGAAAGCACGATTTCGAACCTCGAGCTCATGGTGTTCGGGGCGCTCATCATCTTCTTTCTCATCGTCGAGCCGCATGGGCTCGCGCGACTGTGGCAGATCGCGAAGGAAAAGCTCCGGCTATGGCCGTTCCCGCACTGATTTGCGCTTCGTGGCCGCGCCCATGGCTCACGGAGTACCATTCGGCATGGTCGTTAGTCCCGCCCGGACGCCCGGCAGAGGCGAAGACGGGCACTGGCTGTTCAAACCTGGATTTGTGAGGAGGCGCACCATGAAGTCAATGAAATCGATGCTGTTGGGCATCGCGCTATTCACCGCAGCTTTCGCCGCGAGCGCGCAGAACGAGCAGTTCTTCCCGATCCTGTCGTACCGCGTGGGGCCGTACGCCGCCGGCGGCTCCGGCTACTACGGCGGCGCGATCGACTATTTCACGCTGGTCAACATGACCGGCGGCATCAACGGCGTGAAGCTCACGTGGGAGGAATGCGAGACCGAGTACAACGCGTCGAAAGGCGTGGAGTGCTACGAGCGGCTCAAGAAGAAGAACGGCGGCGCGACGACCGTCGAGCCGCTGTCGACCGGCATCGCCTACGGCCTCTTCGATCGCGTCGCGCAGGACAAGATCCCGATGACGACGTTCGGGTACGGCCTCGCGAGCTCCGCGGACGGACGCATCTACGACTGGGTGTTCCCCATCGGCACGACCTACTGGGACCAGATGGCGGCGATGATCGCCTATCTCGGCCAGAAGGTCGGCGGCCTCGACAAGCTCAAGGGCAAGAAGATCGCGTTCCTCTACCACGAGTCGGCGTATGGCAAGGAGCCGATTCCCGTGCTGGACGCGCTCGCCGCCAAGCTCGGCTTCGAGGCGCTCAAGATCCCCGTCGCGCCGCCGGGCACGACGCAGGAGTCGCAGTGGCTGCAGATCCGCCAGGCCAAGCCCGACTACGTGATCGTGTGGACCTATGGCGTGATGAGCACCGTCGCGCTCAAGACGGCTGCCAAGACCGGCTATCCGCGCGACAAGCTGCTCGGCGTCTGGTGGGCGGCGTCCGAGGAGGACGTGGTGCCGGCCGGCGACGCCTCCAAGGGCTACGTCAGCGCCGCGTTCTCCGCGTCGGGAACGGGCTTCCCGGTGATGCAGGACATCAAGACCAAGGTCTATGGCGCGAAGAAGGGCAATCTCGAGGACCCGTCGCGGCTCGGAAACGTCATGTACATGCGCGGCCTGTCCTACGGGATCATCATCGTCGAGGCGATCCGCGTCGCGCAGGCGAAGTACGGCAAGGGCAAGGTGATGACGCCCGAGCAGGTGCGCTGGGGCCTCGAGCACCTGAACATCACCGAGGCGCGCCTCAAGGAGCTCGGCGCCCCCGGCCTCTTCCCGCCGATCAAGACGAGCTGCGCCGACCACGAAGGGTCCGGCATGGTGAAGTTCCAGGAGTGGACCGGATCCGGTTTCAAGCAGGTCGCGCCATTCATGGCGGGTGACCGCGACATGGTGCGCAAGATGGTCGAGGAGACCGCCGGCAAATACGCGGTGGAGAAGAAGATCACGCCGCGCGACTGCTCGAAGGAAGGATAGTCCCGGATCGCGCGGCGCGCCTCGACGCGCCGCGCGAGTTTCGCGGCCGCGGCGGCGGTTGCCTCGCCGCGCGTGCCGCGGGCGTTCCGCAGCACCGGAGAACTGGCGCAAAGTCCGGATCGCGACTCGCAATGACCACTGCCCAAGCCATCGCCGAAGCACCCGCCGCCGCGACCGGCGCGCCGTATCTCTCGGTGAACAACATCGAGGTGATCTACGATCACGTGATCCTCGTGCTGAAGGGCGTGTCGCTCGAGGTGCCGGAGGGCCGCATCGTGGCGCTGCTCGGCGCCAACGGCGCCGGCAAGACGACGACGCTGAAGTCGATCTCGAACCTCCTGCGCGCCGAGCGCGGCGACGTCACCAAGGGCACGATCGAGTTTCGCGGCACGCGGGTCGACCGGCTCACGCCCAACGAGCTCGTGCGGATGGGCGTGTGCCAGGTGATGGAGGGCCGGCACTGCTTCGCGCACCTCACGGTCGAGGAGAACCTGCTGACCGGCGCCTACACGAGCCGCGCATCGCGCGCCGACGTCAAGGCCGACCTCGAGCGCGTCTATCACTATTTTCCGCGACTGCGGCAGCGGCGCTCGAGCCTCGCCGGCTACACCTCCGGCGGCGAGCAGCAGATGACCGCGGTCGGCCGCGCGCTGATGGCGCGGCCGTCGATGATCCTGCTGGACGAGCCGTCGATGGGCCTCGCGCCGCAGATCGTCGAGGAGATCTTCGAGATCGTCCGCGACCTCAATTCGAAGGAGCGCGTGTCGTTCCTGCTGGCCGAGCAGAACACCATGGTGGCGCTGCGCTTCGCCGACTACGGCTACATCCTCGAGAACGGGCGCGTCGTGATGGACGGCGCGGCGGCGGAGCTCGCGCAGAACGAGGACGTGAAGGAGTTCTACCTCGGGCTGTCGACGGCGGGGCGGAAGAGCTTTCGCGACGTCAAGCACTACCGCCGCCGCAAGCGCTGGCTCGCGTGAGCGGCCGCAGATCGCCCCGCGATGCTGCGTTACTCGGTCGCTTGGCTTCGCTTGTCGTCATGCGCGGCGCTCGACGCTCCCGTACTGCCTCACGCGCGCTTCGGCCGCCGAAAGTCCGCTCGCGCCTAGCCCTGCACCGCGCCTGCTCGCCGCTGAACGGCCGATCCCGAGCGTTGTCCACGCCGCGAACCCAACACACTGCCAAACCGAAGTTTCGTGCGATGGCGCTACGTTGACCGGAATGCGGCCGAAACCACGGAGCTAGCGGATGACTGAACATTTCGACACGCTGGAGACGCGCGACCCCGAAATCCGCGAGCGGGCGATGCTCGCGGCGCTGCCGCGGCAGATCGCGCACGCGAAGGCGAACGCGCCGGCATTCGCGCGCATTCTCGCGGACGTCGATCCCGCGGCGATCACGTCGCGCGCGGCGCTGGCGCGGTTGCCGGTCACGCGCAAGTCCGAGCTCCTCGAATTGCAGAAGGCGAGCCGGCCCTTCGGCGGATTCGCGGCGCTCGCGCGCGGCCAGGCGGCGCGCTTGTTCGCGTCGCCGGGACCGATCTACGAGCCCGAGGGGCGCGCGCCCGACTACTGGCGGCTCGCGCGCGCGCTCTTCGCGGCGGGCTTTCGCCCCGGCGAGCTCGTCCACAACTGCTTCTCCTATCACTTCACGCCGGCGGGGTCGATGCTGGAAACGGGCGCGCTCGCGCTCGGCTGCACGGTGTTCGCCGGCGGCACCGGGCAGACCGAGCAGCAGGTCCACGCGATTGCGGAGCTTGGCGCCGACGGCTATGTCGGCACGCCGTCGTTCCTGAAGACGATCGTCGAGAAGGCCGACGAGCTCGGCGTCAAGCTCCCGTCGCTGCGCCGGGCGCTCGTCTCCGGCGAGGCGTTTCCGGCGGCGGTGCGCGACGCGCTCGCCGCGCGCGGCATCGCGGCCTACCAGGCCTATGCGAGCGCCGACCTCGGATCGATCGCCTACGAGACGCCGGCGCGCGAGGGCCTGGTCGTCGACGAGGGCGTGCTGGTCGAGATCGTGCGCCCGGGCACCGGCGACCCGGTCGCGCCCGGCGAAGTCGGCGAGGTCGTCGTCACGACGCTCTTCAACGCCGACTATCCGCTGATCCGCTTCGGTACCGGCGACCTGTCCGCGTTCCTCGACGGCACGAGTGCGTGCGGCCGCACCAACGCACGGATCAAGGGCTGGATGGGCCGGGCCGACCAGACGACGAAGGTGAAGGGCATGTTCGTCCACCCGGCGCAGGTCGCGGCGGTGGTCGGCCGCCATCCGGGAATCGCGCGCGCGCGGCTCGTCGTCGACAACCCGGACGGCACCGACCGGATGACGCTGCACGTCGAGGCGGACGACGGCGCGGCCGACGCCGGCGCCATCGTCGCGTCGCTCCGCGAGGTCACGAAGCTTCGCGGCGAAGTCGCGGTCCACCGCATCGGCACGCTGCCGAACGACGGCAAGGTCATCGAGGACCAGCGGAAGATCGAATGACCCTGGCGGCCGTGCTAGCATGATCGCGTCGCCGCCGCCAGGAGGTCGCACTTGCCCGCCGCCCGCGCCCAGGATCCCGCCGACCCGCTCGCGCCGCTGACGCAGGAGACGCTGCGTGCGATCGCGACCTCGGGCGTCGTCCGGCAATTTCCGAAGAACACGATCCTCATCAACGAAGGCGACGTCGGCGACTCGCTCTACATCGTCCTCACCGGCAAGGTGAAGGTGTTCGCGAGCAACGAGGCGGGCAAGGAGTTCGTGATCGATTTCCATGGCCCGGGCGAATACGTGGGCGAGATGTCGCTCGACGGCGAGCCGCGATCGGCTTCGGTCATGACGATGGAGCCCACGAGCTGCGCCGTCGTGAGCCGCGCCAACTTCCGCGAGTTCGTCCTCGCGCATCCCGAATTCGCGCTGAACCTGGTCGAGCGGCTCATCCGACGCGTGCGCCGCACGACCGAGAGCGTGAAGAGCCTCGCGCTGTCCGACGTCTACGGCCGCCTCGTGCGCCTTTTGACCGGGCTCGCGAAGGACGTCGACGGAGCGCAGGTGGTCCCGGAGAAGCTCACGCAGCAGGACATCGCGGAGCGCGTCGGCGCGTCGCGCGACATGATCAGTCGATTGATGAAGGACCTCGTCGGCGGCGGCTATCTCAGCGTCGACGAGCGCACGATCACCATCCGGAAGAAATTGCCGCCCGCCTGGTAGCCCCGTCGCGGCCTTCGCGCCCGCGTTGCGCGAATACTCGACATTTCCCGTGCCGAATGCTCCCTCTCCGCCGCGCCCGCGCGCCGGTAGATTGGCAATCGTCGGCGTCGCCGTTTCGATAGACGCCGCCGACCAGGTCCGCCGCCTCCCACTTGTGCGGCGGAATCCACCGGATGGCAAGGAGATCGCAATGCGCAATTACTTTCGTGGCAAGGATGGATTGACCTCGCTTCACGTCGGCCTGACGGTCATGGCCTTCGCGGCAGTGGTCGGACTGATCGCCCTCGACGCAGGTCATGGGAAGGTGATGCCGGACGAGCTCGCTGCGGAGCAGGCGACCGTCGTGGCGGAAGCCCCGTCGCCGGCGCCCGCTGCCTACATCGTCGGCAAGGGGTCGACTGCGCGGGACCCGTCGGTGCCCGCGGACGCGACGTCAAATTTGCGGCCGCCGGGAACGAGGCGCCGGCTCCGACGTTCTGAAACGCAGCGTTCCCGAGAGAACGCGCAGGCCGGGGCACCGCTGCGGGGAGTCGGACGCGCGAGGGCGAGGGGGGCGCGTCCGCCCCGCATGTTAGGAGCCTGTCGGACTTGATTTCGCGTATGCAACGGAGGCGGTTTGGGCGCAGTTCAAGGCGCGAGCCCGAGAGCATATCGGGAATATGCCGAGGGCGAGCAACGCAGCATGAGGCAAACGAGGCGCCCAAAGCGCCCCGTCCCTTCGCTCATTTGGGTGCCGCTGCCAAAAAGCGCGTCTGAAAAGCGCGTCTGCTTTGTTGCTCGGCTTGCGAAGATTCACGATATTCGCTGCGCCTCGCGCCGCGCATCCATCGCTCTTTAGCCCGGCAACGCATACGTGAAACCAAGCCCGACAGGCTCCTAGGGCATGGCCGCACGGCGCGTCGCGGGACGGCCGCCTCGCGCCAGTCGTCAGCGGTCGATGCCGCCGAAGCAGACGTACTTGACCTCGACGAACTCGTCGATCCCGTATTTCGATCCTTCGCGGCCGAGTCCCGACTGCTTCATGCCGCCGAACGGCGCGACCTCGGTCGTGATGAGCCCGGTGTTGACGCCCACCATCCCGTACTCGAGCGCCTCGGCGACGCGCCAGATGCGGCCGATGTCGCGCGAATAGAAATACGACGCGAGACCGAACTCGGTGCGGTTGGCGAGCTCGATGACTTCGGCGTCCGACGAGAACCGGATGAGCGGGGCGACCGGCCCGAAGGTCTCCTCGCGGAAGATCTTCATCTCGGCGGTGACGCCGGTCAGCACCGTCGGCTCGTAGAACGTTCCGCCCAACGCATGCCGGCGCCCGCCGAGGGCGACCGTAGCCCCCTGCTTCGTGGCGTCGGCGACGTGCTCCTCGACCTTGGCGAGCGCCGCCGCGTCGATCAGCGGTCCCTGCGTGACGCCCGCGTCGGTGCCCGCACCGACCTTCAGCGCCTTCACGCGCTCCGCGAGCTTCGCGGCGAACGCATCGTAGACCTTCGCGTGGACGAACAGGCGGTTCGCGCACACGCACGTCTGCCCGGCGTTGCGGAACTTGGAGATGATGGCGCCGTCGGCGGCGGCGTCGAGATCGGCGTCGTCGAACACGATGAACGGCGCGTTGCCGCCGAGCTCGAGCGAGATCTTCTTGATCGTCGGCGCGACCTGCTTCATCAGCAGGCGCCCGACCTCGGTCGACCCGGTGAACGAGAGCTTGCGCACCAGCGGATTCGCGCACATCTCGCCGCCGATCGCCGCCGCATTGCCGGTGACCACGTTGAGCACGCCGGGCGGAAAGCCCGCTCGATGCGCGAGCTCGGCCAGGACCAGCGCCGAAAAAGGCGTGGCCTCGGCCGGCTTGATGACGACGGTGCACCCGGCCGCGAGCGCGGGCGCGACCTTGCGCGTGATCATCGAGGACGGGAAATTCCACGGTGTGATCGCCGCGCAGACGCCGACCGGCTCCTTGATGACGACGAGCCGCCGGTCGTTGCCGATCGTGGGGATCACGTCGCCGTAGACGCGGCGCGCCTCCTCGGCGAACCACTCGACGTACCATGCGCCGATCGTGACCTCACCCTTCGATTCGGAGAGCGGCTTCCCCTGCTCGGTCGTAAGGATCAGCGCGAGGTCATCGACGTTGGCCAGCATCAGCTCGAACCACTTGCGCAGCACGGCGCCGCGCTCCTTCGCGGTCTTCGCGCGCCACCCGGGCCACGCCGCGCTCGCCGCGTCGATCGCGCGCCGCGTCTCGGCAGCGCCCAACATCGGTGACGTGCCGACCAGCTTGCCGTTCGCCGGGTTGACGACCGGATGCGTCGCTCCGTCGTCCGCGCCGATCCACTGGCCGCCAACGTAGCAGAGCTGTCGCAACAGCGAAGGGTCCTTGAGCGCGGGAGCCGCGCGGTCGATCGTGTCGGGGGCCATCGTCAGTCTCCTCGATGCGCCGGCGGCATCGCCGGCGATGATTCATTCGCTCTCAATGAACGGCGAGCTGCGGCCCGCGAACGAGGCGTCCCGGGAGTGCCCCGGTCGGCAATCCGTCGCGATGCACGACGATCCCGCCCACGATCGTCGCGGCGTAACCCTCCGCGCGCTGCACGAGGCGCCGTCCGCCGCTCGGCAGGTCGCGTGCGACCTCAGGGGCATGCAGATGGAGCCGATCCATGTCGACGACGTTGAGATCGGCCTTGTAGCCCGGCGCGATGACGCCACGGTCGTCAAGACCGACGGCCCGTGCCGTGTCGTGACTCAGCATCTTCACGACCTGCTGCAGCGGCAATCGCTCGCCGCGCCGCCGATCGCGCACCCAGTGCGTCAGCATGAAAGTGGGATAGCTGCCGTCGCAGATGGTTCCGCAATGGGCGCCGCCGTCGCCCAGCCCCAGCACCGCGCCCGGATGCCGTATCATTTCCAGTGACGAGTCGAGCGAGCCACCCTCGTAGTTGCACAGCGTCACGTAGAGGTTGTTGCGCCCGTCGAGTTCCAGCATCAGGTCGTACGCCAGCGCTTCCGGCGACACGCCCAGCCGTTGCGCCCGGGCGGCGATGCTCTGCTCCATCGGCTGCTCGTAATCGGGCGGATCGCCGAGCAGGAACATGTGGTCGAACTCGCGCGCGAGCCGACCCAGCACGATGAGCGGGTCGGGATCGGCCGATTCGGCGAGAATCCTGGCCCGTGTCTCGGGCCGCCGCAGCTCCCGGACACGCTCTTCGAACGGAAGGTGCGCGAGCTTGCGATACGACTCGCATGTGTAGAACGTGTTGAGCGTGAGCTCGTGCCCCAGCATCACGCCGATCGCGCGGCCCAGCACCTGCGCCTTGATCGGCAGGCCGGCCGCGGTGGCCGCGGCGGCGCCGTCGAGGATGTCGCGCCAGCGCAGGGTCATCGGCCCGTAGGCGCCTTCCAGCAGCGAGACCGACAGCGGCCGGCCGGAGCGCTCGACCAGCCGGCGCAGCATCGCGAACACTGCGTCGGGCTCGTCGAAATCGGTGATGAGCTGCATCGCGCCGCGTCCGCAATCCTTGAGGGCCAGCGCAAGCGCCATCAGCTCCTCCTCCGCGGCCTCGAAGCTCGGCGTCGAGCTGCCGTCGCTCGACCGGTGGAAAAATGTGCGCGACGTCGAGAAGCCCATCGCCCCGGCGGCCACCGCGTCGCGCACGATGCGGGCCATCGCGGCAAGATCCGCGGCGCTCGCAGGCTCGCGATCCGCGCCGCGCTGGCCCATCACGTAGACCCTGACCGGCGCATGCGGCAGGTAGCTGCAGATGTCCGCGTCGAACGAACGTGTCGCGAGGAAATCGAGATACTGCGGGTAGGTCTCCCAGCTCCACGGCAACCCGTCCGCCAGCACCGGATGCGGAATGTCCTCGACGCCTTCCATCAGCCGGATGAGCATCTCGTGCTGGTCCGGTCTGCACGGGGCGAAGCCGACGCCGCAGTTGCCCGTCACCACGGTGGTCACGCCGTGCGTCGACGACGGCACGAGCCGATTCTCCCACGTCACCTGGCCGTCGTAGTGCGTGTGGATGTCGACGAAGCCCGGCGTCACGATCATTCCGTCGGCGTCGATCTCGCTGCGCGCACGCGCCGTGATCGCGCCGATGGCGGCGATGCGTCCAGCGGAAACCGCAACGTCGGCGCGACGCGGCGTGGCGCCGGTGCCGTCGACCATGAGGCCGTTTCTGACAATGAGATCGACGTCGTGCGTCATCCGTTGCAACTCCGAAATCTGGCCGCCGGCCGGCGATGAATTCGAGATGGCGCCCAACGGCAAATTATAGGCCGTTGCGGCGCAGGCCGCCGCGGCGCGGCGGAGCGGCGCGGGCGCCGAAGGCTACGGCGTTTCCGCCGCCTCGGCGACGGCGCGGCGGCCGCGACGCAGCGTGACCAGCGTCACGCCGAGCAGCACCAGCGCGGCGCCGACGAGCTGGATGGCGTACACCGGCTCGCCGAGGATCAGCGCGCCGAGGCCGATCGTGAACACGGGACCGATCGAGCCGACGAGCGACGCGGCGTTGGATCCGATGCGACGGATCGATTCGGCGATGAGCCAGGTCGGCAGCACGGTCGAGAACACCGCCATCGCGAGCGAAATCCAGTGGATCGACGCCGGCACGTCGAGCAACGCGATCGGGCCGTGTCAGCGCGAACTGCAGCAGAACGAACACCGTCGACGCCAGCATCGCCCACGAAATGAAGCGCAGGCTGCCGATCCGCGCGATCACGTCGGCGGCACGGACGAGGTAGACCGCGTAGAGGAATGCGCTCGCGAGCACCAGCGCGCCGCCGGTCAGCAGCGCCGCGGGATCGCCGGCGAAATTGAGATCGTGCACGAAGACGAGCGCGATGCCCGCGTAGGAAATCAAAAGCGCCAGCAGCGTGCGGCGCGTGATCGGCTTGCCTTCCCACATGCCGACAGCAGCACGACGATCGTCGGGTAGAGGAAGAGCACCAGCCGCTCGAGCGCCGCGCTGATGTACTTCAGCCCCATGAAGTCGACGAGGCTCGCGAGGTAATAGCCGATGAATCCCGAGCGCACGCGAGGCTCGTCCAGTCGCGCCGGGTGAAGGGCCGCGCGCCGTCGCTGCGACTCGCCCACCATGCCATCGCGACGAAGAACGGCGCCGAGTAGATCATCCGCAGCGCGAGCAGCGTCACCGCATCGATCGCCGGATACTTGGCGTAGGCAAGCTTGATCAGGATCGCCTTGAACGAGAAGCCGAGCACGCCGACCGCCGCGTACACCGGCCCGATCCAGCGCGCGGGAGGCGCCGGCGCGCCGCCGGCTAGTCCCACGTGACGACGCCGGCCCAGGCCGTCAGCAGGATGAGCGCACCGAAGGCGATGCGATACCACGCGAACGGCACGAAATCATGATGGCTCACGTAACGGATCAGCCAGCGCACGCAGGCGAACGCGGAGACGAACGCCGCGACGAAGCCGACGCCGAAGGCGGACAGCGCGCCGCGTTCGAGCAGCGCGGCATCCTTCCACAGCGAGTACGCGGTCGCCGCGAACAGCGTCGGGATCGCGAGGAAGAACGAGAACTCGGTGGCGGCGACGCGCGAGAGCCCGAACAGCATGCCGCCGATGATCGTCGCACCCGAGCGCGAGGTTCCCGGGATCAGCGCGAGGCACTGCGCGCATCCCACCTTGAACGCGTCCCGCCACGTCATGTCGTCGACGGAGCCGATCCGCGCCGCCGCGGGCCATGCCTTCTGCCGCCCCTCGACCCAGAGGATCACGAGCGCGCCGGCGACGAATGCGCAGGCGACCGGCACCGGCGCGAAGAGGTGCGCCTTGATCGCCTTGCCGAATGCGAGGCCCACGATGGCCGCGGGAAGGAACGCCACGACGAGGTTGACCGCGAAGCGCTGCGCACGCGGCTCCGACGCGAGGCCGCGCAGCACCGCGACGAGCCTTGCCCGGTACTCCCAGCATACGGCGAGAATCGCGCCTGCCTGGATCACGATCTCGAACACCTTCGCCTGTTCGCCGGTGTAGCCGGCGAGCGATCCCGCGACGATCAGGTGCCCGGTCGACGATACAGGAAGAAATTCGGTCAGGCCCTCGACGATGCCGAGGAAGAGCGCGGTGAGAAGGGTGGGCTGATCCAAGGAATCGCGCAGGAAGAAGGCCGGAAGCGGATGCTCCCAGCCTCGGATTGTAGCGCGACGTCGCGGCGGCGCGCGTGCGTCAGGCCGGCTTCTGCTGATTGAGGATCGCGAGCGCCTTCGAAACGAGGTCGCTCTCGTCGTGCGGAATCGATCCCTGCGGCGTCAGCTGATCGACCACCTGCGGCAGCGTTGCCGCGAGCCCGCCCGCGGCGGCGCTACTGTCGATGCCGAGATTGCGCGCGATCTCGCCGAGCTGCCCATGACCAAGCACCTTGGCGAGGACGTCTCCCGAGATCGGCAGGTTCTTCCCGGTGGAAATCCACGACTGCACCTCGTCCGCGCAGCCGGCCTGCTGGAACTTCGCGAGCAGTCCCTGGATGCCGCCGTTCTGCTGCAGCAACTGCAGCGCCATCAGCATCATCGGGTTCAGCGGCGCGCTGCCGTCTGCGTTGGCGCCCGCGCCGCGGTTGCCGCCCAGTACGCCGCCCAACAAGCTGTCCAGCAGTCCCATGTCTCGTCCTTTCGTTGCGCGGAGAATGTCCGGCGGAGTCTACGCCGCCTTGTGCCGCGCGTGCAGGTGCGCCTCGGCGGCCGGGCGGCCGGCGGCGCCGCGGGTATTCAGCGCTCCCCGAGGCTGCTATTGTGACAAGTTCGGCAAGCCCGGAAGCCCGCCTCGCGGGCGGGCCGGGGTTTGGAGCGCGGCAAGGAAAGGATCCATGGCACAGCGGCAGGAAGTCACCAACATGGCGTTGTTCTGCGACTTCGAGAACATCGCGCTCGGCGTGCGCGATGCCAAGTACGATAAATTCGACATCGGCAAGGTGCTGGAGCGCCTGCTGCTGAAGGGCAGCATCGTCGTCAAGAAGGCGTACTGCGACTGGGAGCGCTACAAGGGATTCAAGGCGCCGATGCACGAGGCGAGCTTCGAGCTGATCGAGATCCCGCACGTTCGGCAGTCCGGCAAGAACTCTGCGGACATCCGCATGGTCGTCGACGCGCTCGACCTCTGCTACACCAAGTCGCACGTCGACACGTTCGTGATCATCAGCGGCGACTCGGACTTCTCGCCGCTGGTGTCCAAGCTGCGCGAGAACGCCAAGGGCGTCATCGGCGTGGGGGTCAAGAATTCGACGTCCGACCTCCTGATCGCGAACTGCGACGAATTCATCTATTACGATGACCTTGTCCGCGAGCGGGCCAAGCCTGCGGCGCGCAAGACGCCCGCGCGGGCGCAGGGCGCGAGAGCTGCGGCGAAGCCTTCGGCGGCCATGGAGAGTGCCCCATCCGCGCCGGCGCGCAAGGGGGATGACGAACGCCGCCAGGAGGCGCAGGATCTCATCATTGAAACCGTCGAGGCGCTCGTGACCGAGCGCGGCGACGACGAGAAGATTTGGGGCTCGATGGTCAAGCAGGCGCTGAAGCGCCGCAAGCCGGGCTTCAACGAATCCTACTATGGGTATCGCTCGTTCAACGGGATGCTGGAGGACGCTCAGCGCGACGGCACTCTGGAGCTCGAGCGCGACGAGAAATCGGGCGGCTACATCGTCCGCCTTCCGGCGGGGGAAGACTAGGCTTCACTTCCGCTGCGGCAGAAAGCCGCGCACGGTTGAAACGCCGCGCGGGCCGCCCCATGTAACAAGACGCTGCCCGTGAAACGGCCGGGCGGCGGGGGTAGTGGTTGCGCTGGATCCGGCGGCGCCGCAACCTTGCGGAAGTGGAATCCGGATCCGATGGGGAAACTGATGTCCGACGTGCGGCCGGCCGCCGTGGCCGGCATGTTCTATCCCGGCGCGCGCGCCGCGCTGCTCGACGAGGTCCGCGTGCACCTGACGCAGGCGTCGGCGCGCTCACGCGCCGGCGCGCCCGTCCCCAAGGCCATCATCGTTCCGCACGCCGGGTACGTCTATTCCGGGTCGATCGCCGCGACGGCCTACGTCCGGGTCGCGCCGGCCCGACGGACGATCCGGCGGGTCGTGATGTTCGGCCCCGCGCATCGGATCGCCCTCCGCGGCCTCGCGCTGCCGTCGACCCGCGCCTTCGCGACGCCGTTCGGACCGGTCGAGATCGACCGCAGGGCCGCGGACCGCGCGCTTTCGCTGCCGCAGGTTTCGGAAAACGACGCGGCGCACGCGCTCGAGCACTCGCTCGAAGTGCAGCTCCCGTTCCTGCAGGCCGTGATCGACGAATTCCGCATCGTGCCGTTCGCTGTCGGCGACGCGGACGCCGACGAGGTGGCCGACGTGATGGAGCGCCTCTGGGGCGGGCCGGAGACGCTCATCGTCGTGAGCTCGGATCTGTCGCATTACCACCGTTACGCCGAAGCGAAGGGCATCGACCGCCATTCGGCGGACACGATCCTCGCCTTCGCGCCGACGCTCGATCATGACGAGGCCTGCGGCGCAACGCCGATCAACGCGCTTCTCGCGTGCGCGCGGCGGCACCGTCTCGACGCGCAGCTTCTGGACCTGCGCAACTCCGGAGACACGGCGGGCGACCGTTCGCGCGTCGTCGGCTACGCGTCGTTCGCCTTCGTCGAGCATGATCATGCCGACTGACCGCGAGCTGGGGCGGGCGCTCGTCTCGATCGCGCGGGGCGCGGTCGGCGAAAAGCTAGGGCGGGCGAACGGCGCCGCATCGGCGCACGCCGCGCTCGACGCGCCGGGCGCCACGTTCGTCACGCTGACCCAGGGGGGGCTGCTGCGCGGCTGCATCGGCTCGCTCGAGGCGACGCGCCCGCTTCGCGCGGACGTGCATGCCAACGCGATCGCCGCGGCCTTTCGCGATCCACGCTTTCCGCCGCTTCAGGCCGCCGAATTCGGCATCACCCGGGTCGAAGTCTCGCTGCTGTCCGCGAGCCGGCGGATCGTCGCGGGCGACGAGGCCGAGCTGCTCGGCGCGCTGGTCCCCGGCATCGACGGCGTGACGCTCGAATTCGGCCGGCATCGCGCGACATTCCTGCCGCAGGTCTGGGAATCGCTCGACGAGCCGCGCCGATTCCTCGACGCGCTGAAGCGCAAGGCGGGATTGCCGGCCGATTTCTGGAATCCGGCGATCCGCTTCTCGCGCTACGCCGTCACCAAGTGGACCGAGGGCGAGTTTCAGTCCGCGGCATTGAACTCATGAGCAACCATCCGGGACGCTGGTGGCATAAGCTCGACGACGGGCGCATCCAGTGCGACCTGTGTCCGCGCGACTGCCGTCTGCACGAAGGGCAGCGCGGCGCCTGCTTCGTCCGCCAGCGCACCGGGGACGCGATGGTGCTGACGACCTACGGCCGCTCGTCGGGCTTCTGCATCGATCCGATCGAGAAGAAGCCGCTCAATCATTTCTATCCTGGCTCGGCGGTGTTCTCGTTCGGCACCGCCGGCTGCAACCTCGCGTGCAAGTTCTGCCAGAACTGGGACATCTCGAAATCACGCGAGATGGACACGCTGATGGATGCGGCGTCGCCGCGCGCGATCGCCGAGGCCGCGCAGCGCACGCAGTGCCGCAGCGTCGCCTTCACGTACAACGATCCGGTCATCTTCGCCGAGTACGCGATGGACACGGCGGACGCGTGCCGCGAGCGGGGCATCGCGACGGTCGCCGTGACCGCAGGCTACATCGGCGCCGAGGCGCGGCGCGAGTTCTACGCCAAGATGGACGCCGCCAACGTCGACCTCAAGGGCTTCACCGACGAGTTCTACGTGAAGCTCTGCGGTGCGCACCTCAACCCTGTGCTCGACACGCTCGTGTATCTCAGGCACGAGACGGACTGCTGGTTCGAGATCACGACGCTGCTGATCCCCGGCAAGAACGACTCGCCGGCCGAGATCGAGGCGATGAGCAAGTGGGTCATGCGCGAGCTGGGCCCGGACGTGCCGCTCCACTTCACGGCGTTCCATCCCGATTACAAGCTGACGGATATTGCCGCGACACCGCCTTCGACCCTCACGCGCTCGCGCGACATCGCGATCGCCGAGGGCCTCCATTACGTCTACACCGGCAACGTGCACGACCGCACCGGCGGCACGACGTTCTGTCCCGGCTGCGGCAAGCCGGTGATCGTGCGCGACTGGCACGAGATCCTGAGCTACGGCGTCACTGACTCCGGCCGGTGCCGCCATTGCGACGCGGCACTCCCGGGGCGCTTCGAGCGCTACGCGCGCCCGCGCGGGCGGCGGCGGATCCCGGTGCGCCTCGACGTCGCCGCCTGAGCGCGCAGCGGCGCGTTCCGCAATTGTGCGCCGCTATTTCGGGGCGGTGGAGACGCCGTAGTTCGCGGTCAGGTAGTCGACGATCTTCGGCACGTCCTCCGGCGGCACCTGCGCGCCGTACGCCTTGACCATCTTCGTGACCTCGGCTTCCCAGACCTGGCGCGTCATGAACGGCGAATTGGCCTGTACGTAGTCGAGGCTGTGGCACATCACGCAATAGCCCATCACCTGATCGCGCCCAGGCCCGGGCTTCAGCTGGATCTGTGCTTCGTCGGCTTGCGCACCGAACGTGACCACCGCGGCCGCCGCGGCGCAGACGAGGATCTTCACTTTCATCGCAGGCACTCCCGAAGGTTGTTCACGCGGCGTTCAGCACGATCCGCTGCATCACGTTGTTGTGATAGCCCGGCGGGTTGAAGATGAGCTCGGCCGTTTGCGTAGCGCCCTGGCGATTGGTCGCGCGCACCATGACCGGGTATTCGCCCGCCCTGGCCGGGCGGAACGCGTAGCTCCACGTGCGGAACGAAAAGCGGCCGAGATCCTGTCCCAGTTCGGCCCCGTACCAGGTGCGCCCGCCGTCGGGCGAGACGTCGACCGCGCGGATCCCGTAGCCGGCGTCCCAGGCGATGCCGCGCACGGCGGTATCCTGCCCGACCGCGATGCGCTGCCCGTCCTTGATGTTGGTGATCAGCGAATTGACGACCATCTCGGTGATCGGCGTGGACGCGTCATTTTCCTGCGTGAGGAAGCGGTCGGCGAACGCGAACTTTCCCTTGGGCACGCGGTAGGCGGTGTTCATCCAGAACGTCACGAGCGGCTTGTCGAGCGCGTCGATCGACGTCAGCATCTTCACCCAGTACGTCCCGGTCCAGCCGGGAACGATGAGCCTCAGCGGCGCGCCGTTGAGGTGCGGCAGCGGCTCGCCGTTCATCTCCCACGCGAGCAGCGTGTTCTCGTCGAGTGCCCGCCACACCGGGAGGCTTTTCTGAAAATCGGGCGTCGCCGGGCTGGCGGGGCCGTCCGCCCCGTTGAAGGCGATCTCGATCGCCTCCTTCTTCAGCCCGGCCTTGTTCAGCACGTCGCGCAGGCGGACGCCCTTCCAGCGGGCGTTGCCCATCGCGCCATAGCCCCATTCGACGCCGGGCACATGGGGATCGGAGAGGCCGCGACGGTTTCCGCTGCATTGGTTGACCGCGACGATCTCGGCTTCGGGGAAGCCGCGCTTCAGCTCGTCGAGCGAGTATTCTGCGGCGGTCGTCGCCGCGGGACCGCCAACCTTCAGCCGCCACTTCGCGACGTCGACCTGCGGGATGTCGGAGAGGTGCCAGCGAACGAAGAACGCCTTGTTCGGCGTGATCGCGCTGTCGAAGGCTTCCACGGGCGTTTCGAAGTTCGGCGGCCGGAACGACCGCTTGATGAGCGGGATCTTGCCGGGAAGCGTTTCCAACGACCCGGTGTCGATCGCGCCGGATGGGAGTCCGGCCGCGAGCGCGCGCTGCCAGTCGATCGTGATGAGCCCGCTGCCTGCGGCAGCGAGTAGAAAGGACCGGCGATCCATGTCTCCTCCTATGGTCTTGGGCCGCGGCTTCGGTGCCGTTCCTGCGGGAACGCCCGGCAGCGTCTCGACACGAGACGGTAGATAATCCGCTGGCTGCGGCCTGTCAATACCCCTGTCGAGTTGTCGCCGTCGGCAAGGAGAACACGTCAGAGTGGCGCGACGCCGAGCTCGGCGCAGAGCTTCGCGACCACTGCCTGCAGCGCCACGACGTCGTCCTGCAGCCGGCCGACGTTGGCGCGCAGCGCGGCGAGCTCGGACACGGCGATGACATCGGTGTTCGCCGTGCCTTCGCCGTCTGCGCGAATGGAAGCCGCCGGAGGCGGGCCCGACAGCAGGTGCATCCAGCGCGTTTCGCGTGCGCCCGGCGCGCGCGCCAGTTCGACCGCCAATGCGCCCGCGGGCCGCGCCGCGAGCTCGTTGAGATAGCCATCGGCAGCCGACGTGTCGGCAAAGCGGTGCAGCCGTTCGCTGTGGATGCGAAGCTCGGCCGCCGTCTGCGGACCGCGCAGCATCAGCGTGGCGAGCAGCGCGACCGCTTCCGCCGGCACCGCCAGCACTCGCTGTACGTTGTGCGAATAGCGCATCACGCGCCCGCCGCTCGATTCGACGACCAGCGAAAGCCCGATCAGCCGGTCGATCGTCGCCTGCACCTCGGCCTCGGTCGCCGACAGGATCGGATCACGGCTCGTCTTCTGGTTGCAGCCGGCGGTGAGCGCGTTGAGCGTCAGCGGATACGCGTCGGGGACGGTGTGCTGCTTCTCGACGAGCACGCCGAGGACGCGCGTCTCGAGCAGAGAGAGTTCCGGGAGCGGCATCGAGGAAGCGCTCACGCCTTGGTGTAGATTTCGGCGCCCTTGCGCACGAACTCGACCGCTTTCGCCTCCATTCCCTTCGCGAGCGCGTCGGCTTCGGCGATCCCCTGCTTCGCCGCGTATTCGCGCACGTCCTGCGTGATCTTCATCGAGCAGAAATGCGGGCCGCACATCGAGCAGAAGTGCGCGAGCTTGGCGCCGTGCTGCGGCAGCGTCTCGTCGTGGAACTCGCGCGCCTTGTCGGGATCGAGCCCGAGGTTGAACTGGTCTTCCCAACGGAACTCGAAGCGCGCCTTGGACAGCGCGTTGTCGCGGATCTGCGCGCCGGGATGGCCCTTGGCGAGATCCGCCGCGTGAGCGGCGATCTTGTACGCCATGATGCCGTCCTTGACGTCGACTTTGTTCGGGAGCCCGAGGTGCTCCTTCGGCGTGACATAGCAGAGCATCGCGGTGCCGTACCAGCCAATCATCGCCGCGCCGATCGCGCTGGTGATGTGGTCGTAGCCCGGCGCGATGTCGGTCGTGAGCGGCCCCAGCGTGTAGAACGGCGCCTCGCCGCACAGGCGAAGCTGCTCATCCATGTTGTGCTTGATGAGATGCATCGGCACGTGACCCGGTCCCTCGATCATCACCTGCACGTCGTGCTTCCACGCGACCTGCGTGAGCTCGCCCAGCGTCGCGAGCTCCGCCATCTGTGCCTCGTCGTTGGCGTCGTAGCCGGAGCCGGGGCGCAGCCCGTCGCCCAGCGAGAACGCGACGTCGTACGCCTTCATGATCGCGCAGATGTCCTCGAAGTGCGTGTAGAGGAAGCTTTCCTTGTGGTGCGCGAGGCACCACTTGGCCATAATCGAGCCGCCGCGCGACACGATGCCGGTCATCCGTTTCGCGGTCATCGGGATGTAGCGCAGCAGCACGCCGGCGTGGATGGTGAAGTAATCGACGCCCTGTTCGGCCTGTTCGATCAGCGTGTCGCGGAACATCTCCCAGGTGAGCTCCTCGGCGCGGCCGTCGACCTTCTCCAGCGCCTGGTAGATCGGCACGGTACCGATCGGCACCGGCGAGTTGCGGATGATCCACTCGCGCGTCTCGTGGATGTTCTTGCCGGTCGAGAGGTCCATCACCGTGTCGGCGCCCCAGCGCGTCGCCCAGGTCATCTTCTCGACCTCCTCGTGGATCGACGACGACACCGCCGAGTTGCCGATGTTGGCGTTGATCTTGACGAGGAAATTGCGGCCGATGATCATCGGCTCGCTTTCGGGGTGATTGATGTTGTTCGGAATGATCGCGCGGCCGCGGGCCACTTCGCTGCGCACGAATTCGGGGGTCATCACCTCGGGGACCGCCGCGCCGAAGCTCTGGCCTGGGTGCTGCCGCGTGACGAGCGCGGGCAGTGCGGCCAGCATCTCCTCGCGCTTCAGGTTCTCGCGGATGGCGACGAATTCCATCTCCGGCGTGACAATGCCGCGCCGCGCGTAGTGCATTTGCGAGACATTGGCGCCCACGCCGTTGACAACCGAGGCGCGGCGCGGCTTGCGGTGGAGGTCGAAGCGCATTCCGGCGAGCTCGGCGTCGGCAAGCCGCGAGCGGCCGTACGCCGACGACAGCGCCTCGAGCTCGATGGTGTCGCCGCGCTCGGCGATCCATGGCGCGCGCAGCGCGGGAAGGCCCTTGCGAATGTCGATGTTCGCGTCCGGATCCGTGTACGGCCCCGACGTGTCGTAGACGACGATCGACGGGTTCTTCTCGGCGCCGAAGCTCGCGTCGGTGTCGCCCTGCGCGATCTCGCGCATCGGCACGCGGATGTCGGGGCGGCCGCCTTCGACGTGAATCTTGCGCGAATTGGGCAACGGCCCGACCGCGGCACCGTCTACGTGCGCGTCGCGCGCGTAGAACTTGTCGGTGGCATTCATCGAGGCTCCTCGGCCGGAATGACACGGGAGCGGGCGGAACATCGCGCTTCCCTGCGCCGGCATTGTCCGTACAGGTACCAAGGGTGTGTTCTCACCCTCCCGCATCGCGGGAAGGACCCCTAGCGTCGGCCCGACGTTACGCCAAACCCCTGCGCGAGGCAAGGCGGCGCCGCGGCAAGCGATGCCGCAATGCGGGCGCTCGCGACACTGCGGAACGACTGCTCCGGTGGCCGGTCAGATCTAACGAGACGGAGGGAGGTCGCGCGGCAAAGGGTCGAACGTCGAACTTCCCCGCATTGGCGGCGCGGGAATAACGATATTCCGCGACGGGATGGCGAGGGGCTTTCGCCGCTTTTTTCGCGGGTCGCAAGATATCACGCAGCGCGCAGGCGATCTATACTCTGCAGCCCGTGCGCGGCCGGTGGCGACGACACCGGCCGCAATTTCGACGAGGTGCTGCGCGTGCTCGATTCGATGCAGCTAACCGCGAGGCACAAGGTCGCGACGCCGGTGAACTGGAAGGCAGGGCAGGACGTCATCATCGTTCCGTCCGTCTCCGACGAGGAGGCGAAGACGCGGTTTCCGGGAGGATGGAAGGCGCCCAAGCCCTACCTGCGCTACGTGCCGCACCCGAAGTAGGAATTGCACACGAGCTTCTAGGGCGCCGGACGGCGCCCTTTCTCATTTGACGGTCAGTCGGCGGCCTCCGGAACGCCAGCATGCGCGGCGCGGCGAGACGTCAGCAATTGCATCAGCTGCTCGAAGTAGATGTACACGACGGGCGTGATGTAGAGCGTCAACGCCTGCGAGACGATCAAGCCGCCGACGACGGCGAGCCCGAGCGGACGTCGCGCTTCGCCGCCGGCACCCAGCGCCAGTGCGATCGGCAGGCTTCCCATCAGCGCCGCCATGGTCGTCATCATGATTGGCCGGAACCGGGTCATGCACGCCTCGAATATCGCATCCTCCGGCGATTTGTGCTCGGTCCGCCTCGCCTCGATCGCGAAGTCGATCATGATGATCGCATTCTTCTTGACGATGCCGACCAGCATGATCATGCCGACGAACGCGTACATATTGAGATCGATGTGAAAAAGCCAGAGCGTCAGCAACGCACCGAACGCCGCGGTCGGTAGTCCGGACAGGATAGTGACCGGGTGGATGAAGCTCTCGTAGAGGATTCCGAGCACGAGATAGATGACGAAGATGGCGAGTGCGAGCAAAACCCCCATGCCGGCGAGCGACGAACGGAACGCTTGGGCGTTGCCCTGGAAGGTACCGTTTATCGTCGGCGGAAGGCGCATCTCGGCCATCGCCCTCTGAATCTCGTCGATCGCCTGTGAAAGCGCGACACCTGGCGTCAGATCGAAAGAGATCGTCACCGACGGAAGTTGACCAAGGTGCGTGAGCGCCAGCGGGCCGATCGTCGGCTTGAGCGATGCCACCGAGTTGAGCGGGACGAGCGCGCCACTGTCCGATCGCACGTACAGCATCGACAGCGCAGAGGGGTCGGTCTGGAAGCGGGGCAATAGCTCCATGACGACCCAGTATTGGTTGGTGGGCGCGTAGATCGTCGACACCTGACGCGATCCGTAGGCATCGTAAAGTGTGTTCTCGATCGATTGGGCGGAGACACCCAGGGCCGAAGCGCGGTTACGGTCGATTGCGACGGTCACCTGCGGTTGCGTGATCTGCAGGTCGCTCGTCACGTCGATGAGGCCGGGCAGAGTCTTGAGCTTTGCATCGATCTTGGGCGCCCATTCGTACAACTCGTTCGTGTCGGTCGCCTGCAGCGTGTATTGGTAGAGGCTCTTGGTCAGTTGACCGAGGCGGATCGCGGGCACGTTCTGCACGAATGCCTTGATGCCCGGCACGGTCACGATCTCCGGTCTCAGCTCCTGCAGGACCGCGTCGGCGGAGGGGCGCTCGTTGCGCGGCTTGAGGGCAATGAACATCCTGCCGCTGTTGAGCGAGGAGGCCGAGCCGCCGCCTCCGACGAACGACATGACGCTCTCGACGTGCGGATTACGGCGCACGATTTCGGCGATTTGTTGCTGGAGCCCGGACATCGCGTCGAACGAAATATCCTGCGCTGCCTCGGTGAATACGAACAGCTGCCCTACGTCATCGCTCGGCAGGAAGCCCTTGGGCATGTAGATGAACAGAATGCCTGTGGCAACGAACAGCGCACCGAAGCCGAGCATGGCCAGCCGGCGGTGGGCGAGCACGAGAGTCAGGCTCTTGCGATATCCCGCCAGCATGTAATCGAACATCTGTCCTGCGAACGCATGGATGCGGCCATGCGCCTCCTCCCGCTCGAGCCTCAGCATTCGGCTGCAGAGCAGCGGCGTCAAAGTGAGCGATATCAATCCCGACAGCAGCACGGCGACGATGATCGTCACGGCGAACTCGTGCAGCAGCCGGCCGATGATGCCACCCATGAACAGCACCGGTATGAAAACCGCGACCAACGACAGGGTCATCGACACGATGGTGAACCCGATCTCCTTGGCGCCATCGAGCGTCGCCTGCATGCGCGATTTGCCCATCTCCATGTGCCGGGTCACGTTCTCCAGCATCACGATCGCGTCGTCGACGACGAAGCCGACACACAAGGTGAGGGCCATCAGCGAGAGGTTGTCAAGGTTGTACCCGAACACGTACATCAGCGCGAAGGTCCCGATGATCGACATGGGGAGCGCGAGACTCGGGATCAGCGTCGCTCGGGCGCTGCGCAGGAACACGAAGATAACTCCGACCACCAAAGCCAATGCGAGAACGAGCGTGAACTGCACGTCGCGCACCGATTCGCGGATCGACTGCGACCGGTCGTAGAGCACCGACAACTTGATCGATGGCGGAAGCTGGGCCTGGAACGCCGGCAATACCGCTTTGATTCCATCCACCACTTCGATGGTGTTGGTGCCCGGTTGCCGCTGAACACCGAGAACGACGCCGCGCGTGCCGTTGTACCAAGCGGCGATCTTGTTGTTCTGCACGCTGTCGAACACGCGGCCCAGCTGGTCGAGCCGCACCGGCGCGCCGTTGCGGTAGGCGACAATCAGCGGCGCGTAAGCCGCAGCGTTCTCGAGCTGACCAGTAGCCATCACCGAGGTGGCGCGATCGCGACCAAAGAGCGACCCCGTCGGCAGGTTTACGTTGGCGTTGCCGATCGCGTGCTCGACGTCGGTGAGCGCGATCCCTCGCGTCGCAAGCGCGTTCGGATCGAGCTGGACACGCACCGCGTAAGCCTGCGAGCCGAATACCTGGACCTGCGCCACGCCGTTGACCGTCGAGATCCGCTGCGCCAGATTGTTCTCACCGTAGTCGTCGACCACCGAGAGCGGTTGTGTTTCCGAAGTAAGCGCGAGCAATAGTATGGAGAAGTCGGCGGGATTGACCTTGCGCAGGATCGGCGGTGTCGGCATGCCCGAGGGCAGCGAGCGCGCCGCTGCCGAGATCGCCGACTGCACGTCCTGCGCCGCGGCATCGATATTGCGTTCGAGCGCGAATTGCAGTGTGATCGACGTATTCCCACTGGTCGAAGTGGACGTCATCGAGTCGATGCCAGCGATGGTCGAAAACTGCTTTTCGAGTGGCGTGGCCACCGAGGAAGCCATCGTGTCTGGACTCGCCCCTGGCAAGGATGCCGAAACCTGTATCGTCGGGAAGTCGACATTGGGAAGCGCATTGACCGGCAACAGCCGGTACCCGATCAGCCCGAAGATCAGAATGGCGATCATGACCAGCAGGGTCATGACCGGTCGCCGGACGAAGAGGGCGGCGATGTTCACGAGGCGCTGGAGGCGCGGCCGAGCGTGACCTTGGCGCCGGGCGAAAGTCGCAGTTGACCGACCGTGACGACCTGCTCACCGGGCGCGAGGCCGCTGGCCACCACTGTGTCGTCGCCCTCGGCGCGGGCGACCTTGATGTTGCGGAGCTCGACGGTCAGGTCCGGCTTGACGACGTAGACGTACTGGCCGGAAGGGCCGTTCTGCACCGACGCGGACGGCGCGACGACGGCGTCCTTCTGCTCGTAGAGCGTGACCGCGACGTTGGCAAACTGCCCGGGCCAGAGCGCGCGGTCCGCGTTGGGAAATTCGGCGCGGAGCTTGATCGTCCCGGTCGTCGTGTCGGCGCTATTGTCGAGGAAGCTGATGCGTCCGCCGGTCGGCATGACGGTAGAATTGGGCAGGCGCGCCTGCACCTTGACGTCGCCCTTCGCCAGGTACAGCCGCAACTCGCTCACGTTCTGCTCGGGGACGGAAAAGGTCACGAACACCGGGATGATCTGGTTCAGGGTGACGAGGGGCGTGCTGTCGGCCGTCTTCACCATGTTGCCTTCCTGCACCATGATCTTGCCGGCGTAGCCCGTGATCGGCGCGCGGATCGTGCAGTATTCGAGCTGCAGTTTCGCGCTGTCGACCGCGGCCTCGTCGGCGCGCACCGTGGCGTTGGCGGTCGCCGTGTTCGTGACGTTCTGGGCGTACGCGTCGGGCGAGATGAACTTCTTGTCGAGCAGGTCCTTGTAGCGCTTTTCCTGCTCGACAGCGCGGTCCAGCAGCGCCTTGTCGCGCAGCAGATTGGCTTCGGCCTGGCGCAGGCTCGCCTGGAACGGACGAGCGTCGATTTCGAACAGGACGGCGCCCTTCTTAACTTCGTCGCCTTCCTTGAAACGGACGCCGACGAGTTGTCCGTCGACGCGCGCGCGGACGGCGACCGTCGTGTAGGGCTCGACATTGCCGATCGCGTAAAGCCTGACCGGCATGGTCCGGGCGACCACGGCCGCGACAGTCACGGGGACGGATTGCGACCCTTTCGCGTCGGCCGCGCGCGAGCCCGGCATTCCGCGCAGGACGGCATAGCCTCCGGCGGCGAGGACGACGGCGGCAAGAACCGCGATCCAGATGCCTTGCTTGCGCAACAGGGTCATGGGTGTGCGACAGGGTCGCTTCGAGGCGGGGGCGCTGACGGAATCGCCGGATGCGAGCGCCAAAAAAATAGACTATCACGAGTGCGAACGGTTCCTGCGCCAGCCGGAAGTGGCGGGACAGGACTTGCGGCCCTCCCCGATGGGCCGCATTGCAACAATTCGCAACAGACGGGCCTTGCGCCAACGCCGACGCGGCGACCACCCCGCAGTGGCTGATTCCGGTCCACCACCGCAGCAGCCTGACCGGCGGTCCGGTCAGGACGGCTCGCGTGGCGGGCGCCGCTCCGGAATGCGCGGGCTCCGCGCGACGAGCATCAAAGCGCCGATCACGATCAGCAGCACCGAGACGAGGAGGCTCAGCCGCAGATGCTGCTGGTCGTGCAGCCACCACGCGATTCCGACCGCGATCAGCGTCGGCCCGAGCACGATTGAGCTCTTGGTGATGCCGTCCATCGCGAGGACGAGGGCGCCGCCGGCGATGAATCCGACCGAGGTCAGCGCGTCGAAATCCGGAATCCAGCCGAAGTGCCAGACAAGCCCCAAGGCCCCCAGGATGATCAGCGTGACGGGAAGCGTGGCATTTCGCATCGACTTCTCCGCTCATTTGCGCGAGCGAAGCGGCCAGGATAGCAAAGACCGGCGCGCTCATCGGTCGAGGGCGGACGCGGGTGCCGCCCGATGCGCCGCCAGGGCGCAAGTCCGAGCATGGCGGATTTTCGCTACAATCGGCCTTCGCGCGGGTGTAGCTCAACGGCAGAGCAGAAGCTTCCCAAGCTTACGACGAGGGTTCGACCAGCGGCCCGAGCGATGTGAGGGCCGCGCAGGCGAGGACGAGGCGATCGCCCGAAGCGATCGCCGAGCAATCCCTTCACCCGCTCATCGGTGAAGGGAAGCGAATGTGGCAAATGCAGGTGATGCGGGTGTAGCTCAATGGTAGAGCAGAAGCTTCCCAAGCTTACGACGAGGGTTCGACCAGCGGCCCGAGCGATGTGAGGGCCGCGCAGGACGCCGCTGCCGCATCGAAGATTGCGGCGCGGCGGTCCGAGCCGGAGCGACGCGACGGCGAGGACGAGGCGATCGCCCGAAGCGATCGCCGAGCAATCCCTTCACCCGCTCATCGGTGAAGGGAAGCGAATGTGGCAAATGCAGGTGATGCGGGTGTAGCTCAATGGTAGAGCAGAAGCTTCCCAAGCTTACGACGAGGGTTCGATTCCCTTCACCCGCTCCAATACCTGACTCCACCTCGGTCGCCGCCCGCTCCCGACCCTCGTCCCCGCCGGTGGCACCCTGACCGTCTCGCGCGCAGCACTGGGCATTCCGCTCGCCGCGATCGGCTTGATCGTCGCCGCAGTCGGCTGCTTTTCCCTCCTCGACGCGACCACCAAGCATCTCTCGGGTCTCTATCCCGTCGCGCTGATCGTCTTCACGCGGTATGCCATGCAGGAAGTGGCGATGGTGCTCTGGCTCGCGCCGACGATGCGCTGGAACCTGTTGCGCACCGCGCAGCCGGGCATGCAGATCGCGCGCGGAACGGTCCTGCTCCTGTCTTCCGTCTGTTTCGTCAACGCGCTCCGGTTCCTGCCGCTCGCCGACGCCACGGCGATCAACTACACGACGCCGATACTCGTCGTGCTGCTGTCGGTCGCGATTCTGCATGAGCGGATGACGCGCGCGCGCACGGCGTTCGTCGTCGCCGGCTTCGCCGGAATGATCCTGATCGTCCGACCCGGCGCGTCGATCCTGCACGGCGGGGCGCTGTTCGCGCTCGCCGCCGCCGGCTGCTATGCCGTATATCAGATTCTCACCCGCCTCCTGCGCGGCGACGATCCGCGCGTGACGCTGTTCTATCCGGCGCTGTGCGGCACGCTGCTGATGCTCGCGGCATTGCCGTTCCTGGACCACAGCGCCAGCATGCCGTGGACCGACATTGCGCTCGTCTGCGTCACCGGACTGCTTGGCACCGCGGGGCACTTCCTGTTCATCCTCGCCTTCCAGCGAGCGCCAGCCTCCGGCCTGACGCCGTTCACCTATATCCAGCTGGTATGGGCCATGCTGCTGGGATGGCTTTTCTACGGCCAGTTTCCCGACGCGCTGACGCTCGCGGGCATCGGCGTGATCGCGGCGAGCGGTCTCCTGCTCGCCTGGCACGAGCGCCGGCGCGCGCTCGTGGCGGCCGCCGTCGAAGCGCCGCCGACCGTCGATTGAGCGGCGCTCGGCGTCGCGCGCGCCGCCGCCGCGAGGTAGTAAAATTCGGCGATGCGCCCGACCCGCCGCGGTCGGGCTTTGCATTTTGCGTGATGGAGGCAAGCATGGCCACGGACACGAAGGCGCGCATCGGATTCATCGGACTGGGCCTCATGGGCCACGGCATGGCGAAGAACCTCGTCGCCAAGGGATTCCCGCTGACGGTCACGGCGCACCGCAATCGTGCGCCGCTCGCGGACATCCTCGCTGCCGGCGCCGTCGAGACGAAGACGCACGCCGAGCTCACTCGCGCAAGCGACATCGTCATCCTGTGCGTCACGGGCACGCCGCAGGTCGAGGCAATCGTCTACGCGCCCGAAGGGCTGCTCGCGTCGGCGCGCGTGGGGCAGATCTTCGTCGACACGTCGACCGCCGAGCCCGCGTCGACCGCGAAGATCCGCAAGGATTTCGAGGCGAAGCGCGCGCTCTTCGTCGACGCGCCCCTCGCGCGGACGCCGAAGGAAGCCGAGGAGGGCCGGCTCAACATCATGGTCGGCGCAGACGACGCCACGTTCGCGACGCTGAAGCCCGTCCTCTCGGCCTTCTGCGAGAACGTGATCCACGCCGGCCCTGCGGGCCACGGGCACGTGCTGAAGCTCATCAACAACTTCATGGCGATGTCGATCGCGACTGCGACAGCCGAGGCACTTGCGACCGCCGCGAAGGCCGGCGTTTCCATCCGCAGGCTGCACGAGATCATTTCCGCGGGCGCGGTCAACTCCGGCATCTTCCAGATGATGGCGGGCAAGATGCTGGAGTCGGGCGACCTCACCGGTCTCAAGTTCACGCTGGTCAACGCGATGAAGGATCTTCGCTATTACACGCACCTCGCCGAATCGCTGCCGGTCTCCGCGATCGTCGGCGAAGCGGTCCACCAGACCCTCGTCAACGCGAACCTGCTCGGGTTCGGCGACAAGTACATCGCATCGCTGATCGAGGCGCAGGAGAAGCTCGCCGGCGTCACCATCGTTCCGCGCGGCTAGGGCTGGCCCTAAAGCCGATGGATACGCGCGAGAATGGCGCCTACGCGGAGTTCGCCCGCGAGCTCGCCACGGCGGCGGGCGCCGCGATCCTGCCGCATTTTCGCGTTGCGCTCGAGGTCGCCGACAAGGGCGAGAGCGGCGAGCCCTACGATCCGGTGACGGTCGCCGATCGCGCCGCCGAAGCGCTGATCCGCGAGCGGATCGCGCACGCGTATCCCGATCACGGCATCCGCGGCGAAGAGCACGGCTGGAAAAAGGGGACGTCGAACTACACGTGGGTCATCGACCCGATCGACGGCACGCGCAGCTTCATCCTCGGCCAGCTGCACTGGGCGACGCTGATCGCGCTGAACGACGGCGAGCGCGTGGTGGCGGGGGTTGCGCACCAGCCTTTCGTCGGCGAGACGTTCGGGGCGACGGCGGGCGGCGAGGCATGGTGGCGGCGCGGCTCCGAGCGGCGGCGGCTCGCGACGCGCCGCTGCGCTTCCCTTGCCGACGCGGTGCTCGCCGGCACCGACCCCGGGATGTTCCGGACCGCGCAGGCGCAGGACGCCTTCAATCGCGTGGCGGGCGAAGTGCGCCTGCGCCGCTGGGGCGGCGACTGCTACTGCTATTGCCTGCTGGCGATGGGTTTGATCGATGTCGTGATCGAGTCGTCGCTGCACGCCTACGACGTGCAGGCGCTGATCCCGATCGTCGGCGCGGCGGGAGGCGTGATCACGGATTGGCGCGGCGGCGCCTGCGACGAGGGCGGCTCTGTCGTCGCCTGCGGCGATCCCGCGCTGCACGAGCGCGTGCTGACCGCTGCTGGCGCAATGAGACTCCTCGTCCTGGGCGGCACGCGCTTCCTCGGCCGCCACGTCGTCGGCGAAGCGCTTCGGCGCGGGCACACGGTGACGACCTTCACGCGCGGCAACCTGCCCGTCATCGCCAATCGCGACGTCGTTCCGCTCGCGGGCAATCGCGATCCCGACCTCGCGCCGGGCCTGGCCGCGCTCGCCGTCGGAACGTGGGACGCCGTGGTCGACACGAGCGGCTACGTCCCGCGCATCGTCGACGCGTCCGCCACACTGCTCGCCGATCGCGTGGGCCGGTATCTTTTCGTATCCTCCGTGTCCGTGTACGCCGACGCGAACCTGCCGGGCGTCGACGAGACGGGCCGCGTAGCCACGCTCGCCGACCCCACGACAGAGGATGTCGTGCCGAATTACGGCGGGCTGAAGGCGGCCTGCGAAGCCGCGGTGAGCATGGTGTACGGCGAAGCCGCGACGATCGTCCGGCCCGGACTCATCGTCGGCGCCGGCGACGCGTCCGACCGGTTCGGCTACTGGGTGGCGCGCTTCATCGTCCCGCACCTGCTCGGCGAGCGCGCGGCGCAGGCGGTCGTTCCGGCGCCGCTCGGCCGACCGATCCAGCTGATCGACGCGCGCGACCTCGCCGCGTGGATGCTCGACCTCCTCGAGCGGGATCGCGGCGGCACGTTCAACGCGGTGAGCCCGGCGGGGCAGTGGACGTTCTCCGATCTCGTCGACGTGCTGGTCGCCGAGTCGCAGGAGCCGCCGCAACCCGTGGAAATCACCGATGACGTACTGGTCGCGCACGGGGTCACGCCGTGGCTCGGGTTGCCGCTGTGGCTTCCCGCAAGCGAGCCCGACGCGGCGGGCTTCATGTCGATCGACGGCAGGAAGGCGCACGCGGCGGGCCTTGCCGCACGACCGTTGCGCGAGACGATCCGTGACACCGCGGAATGGCTGGTCGCGCGCGACCAACGAGGGCGCCTGGCAGCACGTGCTGACGGCCGAAGCCGAGCGGCTGATTCTCGACGCCGCGGCGCACTCCGGAAACCCGGCGTCGCCGCCTGATCAGCTACCATTCGCGCCCCTTTGAATCGAGAAAGAGCCATGGCAACCTCCCGGCCCGACGCACTGTGGGAAAACCCGCTCGGCACCGACGGATTCGAGTTCATCGAATACGCGGCACCGGACCCGGCGGCGCATCGGCCGCCTGTTCGAGCAGATGGGCTTCACCGCCGTGGCAAAGCACCGCTCGAAGAACGTGCTGCTCTACCGGCAGGGCGACATCAACTTCATCGTCAATGCCGAGCCGCATTCGTTCGCGCAGGCGTTCGCGCGGGTGCACGGACCGTCGATCTGCGCGATCGCGTTCCGCGTGGGTGACGCGGCGCTTGCGTTCAAGTCGTGCGTCGACGCCGGCGCATGGGGTGTGGACGCGCATCCCGGGCCGATGGAGCTCAACATCCCGGCGATCAAGGGCATCGGCGATTCGCTCATCTATCTGGTCGACCGCTATCCGGGCGCGGGCGGCGGCAGCGGCGTCTCGATCTACGACATCGACTTCGTGCCCTTGCCCGGCGTCGACCCGCATCCGAAGGGCGCGGGACTGACCTACATCGATCACCTGACGCACAACGTCCACCGCGGCCGGATGGAGGAGTGGGCGGGCTTCTACGCGCGGCTCTTCAATTTCCGCGAGGTTCGCTATTTCGACATCGAGGGCAAGCTGACCGGCCTCAGGAGCAAGGCGATGACGAGTCCCTGCGGCAAGATCCGCATCCCGGTCAACGAGAGCTCCGACGACAAGAGCCAGATCCAGGAATACCTCGTCGCCTACAGCGGCGAAGGCATCCAGCACGTCGCGCTCGGCACCGGCGACATCTACGGGACGGTCGACGCGCTGCGCCGCACCGGCGTCGAGTTCCAGGACACGCCGGACACATACTATGAGGCGCTGGCAACGCGACTTCCCGGCCACTCCGAGGACACGGCGCAGCTCCGGGCCGGCCGCATCCTCCTCGACGGCGCGCCCGCGAAAGGCGAAATGCTGCTGCAGATCTTCACCAAGACCGTGATCGGGCCGATCTTCTTCGAGATCATCCAGCGCAAAGGCAACGAAGGCTTTGGCGAGGGCAATTTCCGAGCGCTGTTCGAGTCCATCGAGCAGGACCAGATCCGGCGCGGCGTGCTGAAGGAGTAGCGGCGGCCGCCTCTGCCCCGCGCCGCAGGGCCGGGATCGCCGCCCCGCCGTGCGCGCATCGCGTTCCTGCGTGCTTGCACCGGGACCTGTCGCCCCCACGTCCCTGATTGCAAACAAAATGATGCGTTTTGGCGCGCTTTCTGTCATAGTTGCAAGGTTTTCGGAATAACGAGTCTGTTAGTGCTTACTCCGCTCGGATTCACGCTGCTGCGCCATCTCGCCGATGGCAACTTCCACTCGGGCGAGGACCTCGCCGACACGGTGGGGCTCACGCGCGCCCGCGTTTCGCAGGTCCTGAAGGATGCCGAGTCCGCGGGCCTCGCTCTCGAACGCATCAAGGGGCGCGGCTACCGGCTGCTCGGCACGCCCGATTTCCTCGACCCCGAGAAGATCAGGACGGCCGTCGCAGCGCGCCCGCCGCGCACGCCGCTGACCCTCGAGATCGTCGATCAGATCGATTCGACCTCCTCGGAGTTGATGCGCCGCATCGGCCGCCGCGACATCCACGGCGTGGTGCTCGCCGCGGAATGGCAGACGGCCGGCCGCGGCCGGCGCGGCCGCACGTGGACCGCTGTGGCGGGCGGCAGCATCACGTTCTCGCTGGGATGGCGCTTCGAGCAGGGCGCGGGATTCCTCGCCGGGCTCTCGCTCGCCGTCGGAGTCGCCGTCGCGCGTGCGCTCGAAGCCGAGGGCTTCGCCGGCGTCGCGCTCAAGTGGCCCAACGATCTCGTGCACCGGCACATGAAATTCGGCGGCATCCTGATCGAGGTGAACGGCGACGCGCTGGGGCCGTCGAACACGGTGATCGGCGTCGGCCTCAACGTGCGGCTGCCGAAGGCCGCGCGTGCCGACATTGCCGTCCCGGTGACCGACCTCGCCACGGTTGCGGGGCGCAAGATGAAGAGCGTCGACCGCAATCACGTGCTGGCGGCGGTCCTCGCCGAGCTCGCCGCCGTGCTGGAGCAGTACGCGAAGGAGGGCTTCGCGCCCTTTGCCGCGGAGTGGCAGCACCGGCACGCGTACCAGGGCAAGCCGGTTCGAGCTGCTGCTGCCCGACGGGGCGGCGGTCAACGGCAAGGTCGCGGGTGTCGACGCCAGCGGCGCGCTGGTGCTGGCCGATGGGCCGCGTCGCGCGCGCTTTCTTTCCGGCGAGATTTCACTGCGGCGTGCCTGATGCGCACGGCAAACGCGCGGGAGCGAATCCGCCTGCCGGCGCACTGCCCCGGTTGAACGGCGGCGCCGCGTCGCGCATCCTTCCCGCGTGAGCCTCATCCTCGCCCTCGACGTCGGCAACAGCCGGATGAAGTGGGGGCTTGCGGGTCCGCACGGATGGCACACGCTCGGCGTGACGCCGAACAACGAGATCGGAACGCTGGCGCTGCGCGACTGGCACCACCTGTCGCGCCCGCTTCGCGCCGTCGGCGTGAACGTCGCGGGCGAGGCGGCCCGCGTGCGCGTCGAGGCGCAGCTCGCGCGCTGGCGCGTCGTTCCCGAGTGGCTCATCGCCGCGGGAACGGCCTGCGGCGTCGTCAATCAGTACACGCGTCCGGCGCAGCTCGGTTCCGATCGATGGGCGTCGCTGTGCGCCGCACGCCAGCGCGCGATCGCGACCGACCTCTTTCCTCCGGCCTGCGTCGTCGTCAACGCCGGCACCGCCGTCACCATCGACTCGCTCGACGCAGAGGGGATTTTTCGCGGCGGCTTCATCCTTCCCGGGATGCGGCTCATGCTGCGCGCGCTCGCCGAGAACACTGCCGCGCTCGGCGTGCCACCGGGCGAATTCCGCGAGTTTCCCGACAACACGGCCGACGCGCTCTATACAGGCGCGATGCAGGCGGTATGCGGCGCCGTCGAGCAGATGCGCCGGCAGGTCGACACAAACCCGGCGCAGGTGCGCGTCTATCTCGCCGGCGGCGCGGCGCCCGAAATCGCGCCGCACCTTAACCCGCCGATCGAGGTCGTGGATAATCTGGTGCTGGAGGGCGTGCTGGCGCTCGCGGGGGTTCCGATTTCGCTCGAATAGCGCGGCGCCGCTGCGGCGCGCACGGCAATTGCTTGTCAATCCATATGCGAACCGTCGTCATCCTCCTCGTCCTCGCCAACCTGACGCTGCTCGGGTTCATCTACCTCGACGGCGCGAGCGGTGGCGAGACCTTCCGGATCACGCAGCAGATCCAGCCGGACAAGATAAAGCTGCTGACGCCGCAGGAAGTGGCGGCGCTCGGGCCGGCCAAGGCCGCGTCGCTCGCCGACGTCTGCCTCGAATGGGGACCGTTCTCCGACGGCGACCGCGCGCGAGCGCTCGCCGACCTCGATCCGCTCGGCCTCGGCAAGCTCGTCACACAGAAGAAGGTCGACGCGCCGATGGCATTCTGGACCTTCATTCCGCCATTCCCGACCAAGGCCGCTGCCGGCAAGCGTCTCGACGAATTGAAGGCGGACGGGCTCAGCGACGCCTTCGTGGTCGACGGCGGCGCCCAGCGCTTCGCGATCGCCCTCGGCGCGTGGCGCACCGAGGACGCCGCCAATGCCCAGCAGTCGGCACTGACGAAACGCGGCATCAATGGCGTCAAGGTGGCACCCCGGCAGCAGACCGTCATTCAGACGACGCTGGTCGTTCGCGATCCGCAGACCGGCGCGGCCGCCCGGATCAAGGAATTGTCGTCGGCGTACCCGGGCAGCGAATTGCGAATTGGCAGCTGCGACAAACCGGCGGGCTGAGCGGGATTTGGGCGCAAGTCAATCGCATGCCGCTGCGTGATCCGATCACGATGAGCGCCCAGGCGACGATTCACGAGGCAACGACACCGGACGACGTGGCGCAGGCTCGCGCCTTGTTCGTCGAATACGCGCGGTGGCTCGGTGTCGACCTCTGCTTCCAGGGTTTCGACGAGGAGCTCGCGACGCTGCCCGGGGCCTACGCGCGCCCGCGCGGCCGGCTGCTGCTCGCCGGGCTTCCGGGCGAAGCGTTCGGCTGCATTGCGCTGCGTCCGCTCGACGCGGTCGATGGCGATGCTGCTGCCAGCGTGGGCGAAGTGAAACGGCTCTACGTCCGGCCGGCGGCGCGCAATGCGGGCTGGGGACAGCGCCTCGCCGAGCGGCTCGTCGCCGACGCGCGCGCGATCGGATACGCCGAGCTCAAGCTCGACACGCTCGACTGGATGCAAGCCGCGCGCGCTCTCTACGGCGCGCTGGGGTTTAGCGCCTGCGCGCCCTACTACGACAATCCGCTTCCGGGCGTGGTGTACATGTCGCTGTCCCTCGACCGGCCGATCGCGGTCACGCCGACGCGCTGACCGAAAATCGCCTTTCGCCCTCCGCCGCCTCGTCGTCCACCTGCCGCGCCGGCGGGCCGATGGTCACATCGCGATACCCCGCGTCGCGGAGCAGCGCGACGATCTCCTCCTCGGTGTACCACGTCAGCGCGAGCGTCTCGTCCTCGCGGGCGATGACCGTCGTGCGTTGGCGCTGCTCGTAGCGGCTCCGGATGTCGATACGCCTGCCCTCGGCGTCGACGGCCGTCTCGGACCGGCGCGCGATCTTCGTCCCGTCGGGCAGCGTGACGGTCTGCACGTGGACGACCGGCGCGCCGGGCGGATGCGCGGCTTCGGCGGGGACGTAGAGGTCCATCAGCAGCACGCCGGGAGCGACGAGGTGCGCGCGAATGCGCTCGAGCGCCTTCTGCGCGGCGATCGGGTCGACCAGGAGCTGGAACGATCCGGCGGCAACGAACGCGGCGGCGTAGCGAAAAGGCAGGTTGAGCGTGACAGCGTCCTGCCGGAACAGCGGCGTCGTCAGCGCTGCCGCCCCGAGCCGCGCTTCACAGCTCGCGAGCATCGCCGGCGACGCGTCGACGCCGTGGACGTTGAGTCCCAGCCGCATCAAGGGAATCAGCAGCCGGCCGGAGCCCGACATCACTTCGAGCGACGGCCCCGCGTCACGCGGCAGCCGCTGCGCGTACCAAGCGGCTTCGGTGTCGGAGGCGCGCGGCTTGTCGGCGTCGTAGAAGAGCGTGCAGACTCGGCCGTAGGCGGCCATCGGGAACCGGCATCATGTCGCGACGCCGGTATTGTGCCCCGAAATCGACGCGCGCCCGCGTCGGCCCGGGGCGGCGGATCAGGCGGCTAGAGTTGCTCCCACGGCAGGCCTTCCATCCGCCATCCGGAGTGGGTCCCGCGGTGATGCTCCTCGTCGAGCGGGCCTTCGAATCCTTCGAGGACGTTGTAAACCTCGGTGAAGCCCGCGTTCTCGAGCGCGATGCCCGCGTCGATCGAGCGATGGCCACTGCGGCAGATCAGCACCACCGGGCGGTTCATGCTCGTCACCTTCTTCACCTGACCGACGAAATGCGGATTGATCTCCCAGTCCGGCCCGTCGTTCCAGGCGACGTGCTGCGCGCCGGTCGGGTGACCGACGAAGTAGAACTCCATCTCGCTGCGGCAGTCGACGAACACCGCGGACGGATTCTCCTGGAGAAACTGGTAGGCCTCTTTTGGCTTGAGGTGCTTCATCCGGCAAATCTAGCACGGGCGGCGCCCATCCGTTATCACTTTGCGCGACGTCCATATAACCGGCTGGGAAGGGCGGCGTCGGCCGAATCCCCCGGGGGCGATGTTAGAATTTCCATCCGGCCCGCCGCCCGCGGCCGGTCAACTCGTCGGAAACAGACCGCCATGCAACCGGATCGCACCGCGCAACTCGAAGCCCTGCTGGAAAAGCGCATCCTCGTCCTCGACGGGGCGACCGGCACGATGATCCAGGGCTACCGGCTGGGCGAGGCCGAGTACCGCGGCACCTGCTTCGCCGGCCATTCGCACGATCTCAAGGGCGACAACGATCTGCTGGTGCTGACGCGGCCCGACGTGATCCGCGCGATCCACGACGCCTATCTCGAGGCCGGCGCCGACATCATCGAGACCAACACGTTCAACGCGACGTCGATCGCGCAGGCCGATTACCGGCTGCAGGACCGCGTGCGCGAGATCAACGTCGCCGCGGCGCGGATCGCACGCGAATGCGCCGACGCGTGGACCGCGAAGACGCCGGACCGGCCGCGCTTCGTCGCAGGCGCGCTCGGGCCGACCAACCGCACCGCGTCGATCTCGCCGGACGTCAACGATCCGGGCGCCCGCAACGTCTCGTTCGACGAGCTCGTCGCCGCGTATGGCGAAGCGATCGAGGCGCTCGCCGAGGGCGGCGTGGATCTCTTCCTGGTCGAGACGATCTTCGATACGCTGAACGGCAAGGCGGCGCTCTTCGCGCTGGATGATTTCTTCACCCGTGCGGGGCAGCGGCTTCCCGTCGTCGTGTCGGGGACGATCACCGATGCGTCGGGGCGCACGCTGTCCGGGCAGACCACCGAGGCGTTCTGGAATTCGGTCCGCCACATCCGCCCGCTCGCGGTCGGCATCAACTGCTCGCTCGGCGCCGCGCTGATGCGACCGTACATCGAGGAGATGGCGCGGGTCGCGGACACCTACGTTTCCTGCTACCCGAACGCGGGCCTGCCGAACCCGATGTCCGACACCGGTTACGACGAGACGCCCGTCGAGACGGCGCGGCTGATCGAGGATTTCGCGAAGAGCGGCTTCGTCAATCTCGTCGGCGGCTGCTGCGGCACGACGCCCGCGCACATCCGCGCGATCGCCGAAGCGGTGAAGAGTCTTCCGCCGCGCGCGCGGCGGCGCGAGGACCTGGCGGAGGCGGCGTAGCCACGCGACCTTGCCTCGCCCCCGTGCGCGGGGACGATGGTCGCGCGACGGGCCGTTTTCGCCTGTCCCGACCCCATTTCCATCCTTTCCCGCACGCGGGAGAGCGAATCCGAACAGCGATGCCGAAGCCATGTCCCGCGTAATGCGTCTCGCCGGCCTCGAGCCGCTCAACGTCGACGACGATTCGTTGTTCGTCAACGTCGGCGAGCGCACCAACGTCGCGGGCTCGCGCGCGTTCGCGAAGCTGATCCTCGCCGGCGATTACACCGGCGCGGTCGAGGTCGCGCGGCAACAGGTCGGCAGCGGTGCGCAGGTGGTCGACGTCAACATGGACGACGCGATGCTCGACGCGAAGGCGGCAATGGCGCGGTTCCTGACGCTGATCGCCGCCGAACCCGACATCGCGCGGGTGCCGGTGATGATCGATTCCTCCAAATGGGACGTGATCGAGGCGGGCTTGAAGTGCGTCCAGGGCAAGCCGGTCGTCAATTCGATCTCGCTCAAGGAAGGCGAGGCCGAGTTCCTGCGCCAGGCGCGCCTCGTGCGGCGCTACGGCGCCGCCGCGGTGGTGATGGCGTTCGACGAGCGCGGCCAGGCCGACACGTTCGAGAAGAAGGTGGAGATCTGCCGGCGCGCCTACGATCTCATGGTGGGTGAAGCCGGCTTTCCGCCCGAGGACATCATCTTCGATCCCAACATCTTCGCGATCGCGACGGGCATCGAGGAGCACAACAACTACGCCGTCGACTTCATCAACGCGACGCGGTGGATCCGCGCGCACCTGCCGCACGCGAAGGTCTCGGGCGGTGTCTCCAACGTGAGCTTCTCGTTCCGCGGCAACGATCGCGTGCGCGAGGCGATCCACACGGTCTTTCTCTACCACGCGATCCGCGCCGGCATGACGATGGGCATCGTCAACGCGGGGCAGCTCGGCGTCTACGACGAGATCGAGCCCGAGCTGCGCGAGCGCGTCGAGGACGTCGTGTTGAACCGCCGCCCCGACGCGACCGAGCGCCTCGTGGCGTTCGCCGAAACGGTGAAGGCGCAGGGCAAGGTGGTCACCGAGGATCTGGCCTGGCGCGGGGGCAGCGTCGAGGAGCGCCTGACGCACGCGCTGGTGCGCGGCATCGCGACCTTCATCGTCGAGGACACCGAGGAGGCGCGGAAGAATTTCGAGCGGCCGATCCAGGTGATCGAGGGCCCGCTGATGGCGGGAATGAACGTCGTCGGCGATCTCTTCGGCGCGGGCAAGATGTTCCTGCCCCAGGTCGTGAAGAGCGCGCGGGTGATGAAGCAGGCCGTCTCGCATCTCGTCCCTTACATCGAGGAGGAGAAGGCGCGCTCCGGCGACGCCGGCAAGCCCAAGGGCACGATCGTGATGGCGACGGTCAAGGGCGACGTCCACGACATCGGCAAGAACATCGTCGGTGTCGTGCTTCAGTGCAACAACTTCGACGTGATCGACCTCGGCGTCATGGTCCCGTCGCAGAAGATCCTCGACACCGCGATCGAGCGCCGCGCCGACATCGTCGGGCTGTCCGGCCTCATCACGCCGTCGCTCGAGGAGATGGCGCACGTCGCGCACGAGATGCAGCGACTCGGCATGACGCAGCCGCTTCTCATCGGCGGCGCGACGACCTCGCGCGTGCACACGGCGGTGAAAATCGCGCCGCACTATCCGGGGGTCACCGTCTACGTGCCCGACGCGTCGCGAGCGGTCGGTGTTGCGAGCAACCTGCTGTCGACCGATCATCGCGCGGGGTTCGTCGCGGAGGTCGCCGCCGACTACGAGAAGATCCGTGTGCAGCACGCGGCGAAGAAGGGGCCGACGCTGCTTTCGCTGCCCGCCGTGCGCGCCAACGCGTTCAAGGCCGACTGGAAGCACTACGCGCCCACCGTGCCGACGTTCATCGGGCGACGCGAATTCAGGAACGCCGATCTCGCCGAGATCGCGAAGCACATCGACTGGGCGCCGTTCTTCCAGGCGTGGGAGCTCTCCGGTCCGTATCCGGCGATCCTCGACGACGACGTCGTCGGTGAGGCGGCGCGCACGGTATTCGCGGAAGGCAAGGCGATGCTGAAGGAGATCGTCGACGGGCGCTGGCTGACGGCGAGCGGCGTCGTCGCGCTGCTGCCGGCGAACTCGACCGGCGACGACATCGAGCTCTACGCGGACGCGGCGCGCACGAAAGTCGCGCTGACGTGGTTCAACCTGCGCCAGCAGAGCGAGCGCCCGGCGGGCAAGCCGAATTACTGCCTTGCCGACTTCGTCGCGCCGAAGGGATCCGGCGTCGGCGATTTCGCGGGCGTTTTCGCCGTGACGGCGGGCCTCGGCATCGAGAAGAAGCTCGGCGAATTCGAGGCGAAGAAGGACGACTACAGCGCGATCATGCTGAAGGCGCTCGCCGACCGCCTCGCCGAGGCGTTCGCCGAGTGGCTGCACATGAAGGTGCGCCGCGAGCTGTGGGGGTACGCGCGCGACGAGCGGCTCGACTCGGTCGCGCTGATCCGCGAGGAGTATCGCGGCATCCGCCCTGCGCCGGGCTATCCCGCGTGCCCCGACGATCACGTGAAGGCGCCGCTGTTCGACGTGCTGCAGGCGGCGCAGATCGGGATGAGCCTGACCGAGAACCGTGCGATGCTGCCGGCGGCATCGGTCGCGGGGTTCTACCTCGCCCATCCGGAAGCCGCGTACTTCGCCGTCGGCCGGATCGGCGCCGACCAGCTCGACGATCTCGCGCGCCGCAGCGGCATCGCGCGCGCCGAGCTTGCCCGCTCGCTGGCGCCGAATCTCGGCTGACCGCCGCGCGCAGGCGCCCGCGCCGGAACGGATCCGGATCAGTCGCTGCCGCGCGCGATCGGGCGACGGGCTTCAGCGCGCGCGCAGGACTCTCGAGGCTTTCGCCACGGCCTTCTGCTTGACCCAGAAGATCGCGCCGAAGCGTCCGCCGCCGCTCGTCACCGCATCGACCGCCGTCACGTTGATGCGCGCCGCCGCGAGCGCGTCGAGAATTTTCGTCATGGCCCCGACCTTGTCGGCGCCGTGGTACAGGAATCCACTCTTCTTCTTGCTCAATTTGACGCCGAGCTTCTTCGCGGCGCGGCGGAGCTTGGACGAATCCTCGGGAACGAGGTCGAGCTGCGCGCCCTTCCCGCTCGGGAATCCGGAGAACGCCAACAGGTTGACGCCGTCCCTTGCCAGCGCATCCATGATCTTCGCGCCCTGTCCGGCGCGATTCGGGAGCATCGTGTAGAAGTAGTCCACCTTGCGCAATCGGTTGCTCATGGGATCCTCCTGTCAGGTGCCGCGGCGCGGGGCCGAAACGGTACGTCGATTGCCCGCCTCGTCGTGCACGGTCGCCAAAATTATGCGCGCATGGCGGGCTCGCGCAATCCCCGGCTTGACAGCACCCTGCGCGGGTGAGCGGCGCCACCCCCCTTGCGGAGCGGTCGCGGCAGGTGTGAAATCCCGTTCGTTCCCTACCGGCCCGCGCTCATCCTCCCGATCCTCACCTGGAATCGCAATGACCCCGAGACACCGTTCGTCATGCCGCCGCGATGGCCGCGCTCGCATTCTCGACGCTCGCGCAGGCCTATCCGGACAAGGCGGTCCAGTACGTCGTCCCGTTCGCGCCGGGCGACGGCTACACGATCGTTCGTTTCGCGAGCTCGGGCTCAACTGGGTCGACGGCGCCCACCGCGGCATCGGCGTGCCGAAATCGACGCGGGTCTCCGACATGATGGACGCGCTCAACAAGGATCCCGAACTTCGCAAGCGGATGCAGGAGAGCGGCTTCGAAGTCACCGACATCGCGCTGGAAATGGTGCCCGCGTTCATGAAAGAGCGCTCGCAGGAATACCTGAATTCCGCGAGGACGCTGGGACTCGCCAAATGACCGACGCCAGCGGATCAAAATGGCGCCTGCGCGGCGTTCGCGTCGTCAAGGCGGGTGAGCTCGACACCAACACGCCGCAGACGCCGGGAATGAATCGCGCGGCGGCGATCACGCATGCGCGTGCCGGCGCCGAAAAGATCTGGGCGGGTACCGTGGTGATCCATCCGAAGGCGAAGACCGGCGCGCACCATCACGGTCCGGTCGAGAGCGTGATCTACGTGGTCAGCGGGCGCGCGCGGATGAGATGGGGCGATCGTCTCGAGTTCGTGGCCGAGGCGGGGCCGGGGGACTTCATCTACATCCCACCCTTCGTCCCGCATCAGGAAATCAACGCGAGCGACGACGAGCCGCTGTCCTGCGTGCTCTGCCGCAGCGGCCAGGAGCCGGTCGTCGTCAATCTCGATCTGCCCAACGTCGAGCCCAATCCGGAAGAGGTGCATTGGGTCGACAACATTCACCCCGAGCCGGGTGCGAAGTCCGGGGTGAAGTAGCGCTCCGCGATTGCCGACGGTTGCCACCCCAACGAATGGCCCCGGTCGGGGCCATTCGCGAGTCCTGCTAATTGCGTGCGTTCCCGATTATTTTTTCGGAGCTGCGGGCGCGGCTGCGGGAGTTGGCGCTGCGGCCGGAGCCGGGGGCGGTGCATCCGAGTTCCACGTGTCGCGGATGACGTGCCACTTGCCGTCTTTCTTGCGCGAAACCTCCAGATACTTGCCCGTGTCGACCGTCTTGCCGGCCTTGTCGGTCACCGAGAACGTGCCGGAGTGCCAGGCGAGATCGCCCGAGATGCCGACGTCGTCCTTTCCGGTGAGGACGAAGCGACGCCGGCCGCCTTTGCGCCGGCGATGTCCTTCACGAGGAATTCTTTGATCGCGGCGTGACCGCGGAGCGACGCTGCCCCGGGCGGCATGACCACCGCATCTTCGGCATACAGCGGGACGATGGCATCCGCGTTGCCCGCGTTGTAGGCCTTGACCCAGGCCGCCGTGTTGGCGCGGATCGTGGCCGCGGCGTCATTCGCAGCTGCCGCAATGGGCGCGATGCCCGTGAGCACGGCCAATCCTGCGATGAACGGCACCACCTTCTTCACGAATTGCATTGGGTTCTCCCTTGAGTGGCGCCCGGTGTCGATCGCCCGAAGCGTCCGGATGCGATTCTACTTGCCCGCTCGCGCAGCGGCGACGCGCGGGTGCTACTTGGCGCGCGCTCGCGTCATCGCGCGAGCTTCAGCTCCTGCAGCAGCGGCGCGTCGAATTCGACATCGACCTTCGCCCCACCTGCGGCGCTGTCGTCGATGGTCAGCTTTCCGGCCAGGCGCCCCGGCGTGTCCGTCGCGAGCTTGAGCGCATCCGGCATCGCCGTGCCGGAGTACTGGACGCGTTGATCGTTGAGCGAGACCCAGTAGTTGAGTCGCGGGCCCGAGCCGAGGTCGATCGTCATGCCGCTCCCGAGGTCGGCATCCGTGCAACTCATGGTCTTGCACGCGGCGACCTTGGCGCCGATGTCGGTGGCGGAGAAAATCAGATGCCGGATGGTCGTTTTCGGGTCGATGGCGTCCGGACCCTTGACCAGCCACACGTATTTCAGCGCGACGGTGATCGGCGCCCCCTTGCTCTTGTAGGTCAAGGTGCCGCTGGCGCTTCCGTCGGCAGCCTCGACGCTTGACGAAACGAACAGCGCAAGCGACGCTGCGACAAGTGCGGCCCGGGTCCACGAGTTCGCGAAATTCATTGGGCATCCTCCTCGAGGACGCCATTGAAGTACCGCGGCCCACGATTGTCAACAGACTTCCGACGTGAAAACGGGCACCAAGAAAAAGCCCCGCGACCGTCCGCGGGGCTTCTTGTTACGGGAACGCGATTGCTCGGCCTCCTCGACGGTTCAAGTTCGCGGCGGTCGCGTTGTCGGCCTCATGCGTCGACTCGCGTTTGCTCGCATCCCCTTGCCGCGGCGCGGCGTGGTTCGGCCTCCTTGACGGTTGGGGGTGGCAATGGTGGCGTTGTCGCCCTCTGAACGCGACTCGCACATGCTCGCATCCCCGCGCCTTCGGCCCGGGCCACTGCTCGCCGCTCGCGCCGCTACAGCCGCTCGATGATCGCGGCGATGCCCTGCCCGCCGCCGATGCACATCGTGATGAGCCCGTAACGCTTGCCGGTACGGTGCAGCTCGTACAATGCCTTCACCGTCAAGATCGCGCCGGTCGCGCCGATCGGGTGACCCATTCCCACTGCGCCGCCGTTCGGGTTGACCTTCGCGGCGTCGAAGCCGAGCTCCTTCGCCACGCCGAGCGCCTGTGCCGCAAACGCCTCGTTCGATTCGATCACGTCGATGTCGGAGAGCTTCAATCCTGCCTTCGCGAGAGCGTTTTTCACCGCGGTGACGGGGCCGAGCCCCATGATCTTCGGGTCGATGCCGGCATGACCGTAGGAGACGAGGCGCGCCATCGGCTTCAGTCCGGCCTTCGCCGCCGCGGATTTCTCCATCAGCACGACGGCCGCTGCGGCGTCGTTGATTCCGGAAGCGTTGCCCGCGGTGACGCTGCCGTTTTCCTTGATGAAGACGGCCTTGAGCTTGGCCATTCCTTCCATCGAGGAGTCGGCGCGCACGTGCTCGTCGGTCTCGAACACCACCGTGCCCTTCTTGCTCTTGAGCTCGATCGGCAGGATCTGCGTCTTGAAATTGCCGGCGGCGATCGCCGCCGCGGCACGCTTGTGGCTCTCGACGGCGAACGTGTCCTGCTGTTCGCGCGTGATGCTGCATTTCGACGCGACGTTCTCGGCGGTGACTCCCATGTGCACGGTGTCGAACGGATCGGTCAGCGCGCCCACCATCATGTCCATCATCTTCGAGTCGCCCATCCGTGCGCCCCAGCGCTGCGTCAGCGACGCGTACGCCGCGCGGCTCATGCTCTCCGCGCCGCCGGCGACCGCGGTGTCGGTCTCGCCGAGCATGATGTACTGCGCCGCGGAGACGATCGCCTGCATGCCGCTGCCGCAGAGCCGGTTGACGGTGAACGCGCCCACGTCGTGCGGCAGCCCGCCGTTCACGCACGCGAGCCGCGAGATGTACATGTCCTTCGGCTCGGTGTGGATGACATGGCCGATAACGCATTGGCCGACCGTCTTCGGATCGATCTTGGCGCGGCTCACGGCCTCCTTGACGACGCGCGCGGCGAGCTCGCTCGGCGAGATGTCCTTGAGGCTGCCGCCGTAATCGCCGATGGCGGTGCGCACTCCACTCAGAATGACGACTTCCCGTTGCTCACTCATGGTCCGACCTCCGGAAAAGGGACGTCAATTATCCGCCGGATCGACCCGCTTCGCACGCACGGGATTGCGATCTGGATCAAAGGGAACGCGTCGGGCGCGGAGGGATCGGGCGGCCATCGGCACCCATTGCGTGGGTTCGACGGCCGGCCGCGGCAACAGGCATGGCTAGGCGGCTGCCGGCCGCGGCGAGGAGGTGCCCGGGTGTCCGCTGCCTTGATCCGCGCCGTGAATGCCTCCAGAATCGTCTGCAATACAGGGAAGCGAGCACTCGCTGATGCAGCGTTGGTTGAAGAAACTCTCGCGATTGACGTCCGGCGAATCGACGCCGACTGATTCCCATTCGATCGAAGGGTCGGACGAAGCGGACGCGCATGCAAGGAGCGCGGCGCTGACCCGACAGGGAGACGCGCGTCTTTCCGAGCGCAGGCCGGACGAGGCGGCGACCTGCTTTCGGAGCGCCGTCAGGACCTATCCGGGCAATTTGGAAGCGCGCGTCAAGTTGGCTGCCGCGCTGATCCAGCAGGGGCGGCTCGGCGATGCCGAGTCGGAACTCCACGCCGCTATATCGCTCGACCCGCTTCGAGCGGATGCGCATTACGTTCTGGGAACCGCCCTGATCGCGCAACGCCGAATCGACGCCGGGATCCGGGAACTCGATGCCGCGCTTCGAGTGAAACCGGATTTCGCGGAGGCGAGTCGCGATCTGTGCCTCGCTCTGTTTCAGAACGGGCGGATTGACGACGCGAAGCGTGTCGCCGACGCGGGCCTCCTGGCGTGCCCCGAATCTGCAGAACTCCATTTCTACCGGGGGAACCTGCATTACGAGGAACGCAATTTCGAGAAGGCGATTGCCTGCTATCGGATGGCCGTGTCGATTCGGCCCGCCTTCCCCGAGGCACACCTCAACCTGGGGCGGATTCATTCATCCGAGGGCAGGCTCGGCGAGGCGCTTGAGGAATATTTCGCGGCATTGGCGACCCATCCTGACTCGGTCGAAGTCCATCTCGCGATGGGAGACGCGTTGCAGGCTCTGCAGCGGCTGGACGAGGCCGCATCGTCGTTCCGGCGCGCGATCGCGCTGGCCCCGGGAGATGTCACTGCCCACGCGCGACTTGGCTGGCTCCTTCAGAAACAGCGCAAATTCGATGAATCGCTCAGATGCTTTTCCGAAGCCCTCGCAATCGACCCGGACAGCGCGGACCTGCATTCGGGGCTGGGTCTTGCATTGGAAGGCCTGGGCCGACGAGAGGATGCCGTCAGCCGTTTTCGACGCGCCGTTGCGCTGCGCCCCGGTCATGTGGACGGCCATCTCTACCTAGGAAACGCATTGCTGAATCAGGGCGATCGTGAGCAGGCGCTCGCCTGCTATGGCGAAATCGTGCGGCTGCAGCCGGATCACGGCGTGCGCCATCTCGTCGCGGCTCTGTCCGGGAACAACACCGAACGGGCGCCCGAGGGATATGTCGAGACGATGTTCGACGCGTATGCGGAGCGGTTCGATTCGGAGCTTGTGCAGGCGCTCAATTACAGCGTTCCGCAGCATCTGGCCGATGCCGTCCGCGATTTTGCGGACCCCCGGGCTCACGCGTGGGATGTGCTCGACCTTGGATGTGGCACCGGCCTCGTCGGGACTTCGATCGCGCCGTACGCGCGAAATCTCGTCGGCGTCGATCTGTCCGCCAACATGCTGGCAAAGGCGAGGGCGCGGGGCGTCTATCAGCGGCTCGAGCAATCCGAACTGCTGGCCATGGTTCGAAACGAGAAGCCCACCAGTTACGACCTCGTGCTTGCGGCAGACGTGTTCGTCTATCTGGGACGGCTGGAGGAGATCGTCGCGCGAGGTCAGCAGAATCCTGCGCCCGGGCGGACTGTTCGGTTTCTCGGTCGAAGCGCTGTTGCCGGGCTCGGTAAGCGGGTCGGCGGCGGCGAGCGCCGAGGATTATCGACTGAACCCATCGGGCCGGTATGCCCACTCACTCGAATATCTGAATCGCCTCGCGGCGGCCAATCAATTCGAGATCACCGAGTCACGACCCATAGCGTCTCGTCTTGAACATGGAAAGCCGGTCGATGGAATTCTTGTGTTGTGGAATTCCGCTGGACCAATCGACTAACTGTTCGATCGGAGGCGATTCATCTTCCGCAAGGGCATCGGCCATCCGACGAGTCGAGTCCATTGTTTGCGAGACGCCTGCGCCTGCCCTGTCAGGCTTTCGCCGGAACGGCGTGTGGCTTAACTCCCAGATTGCCGGCGCCATACTTCGGAGCATTGACATCGGCGAACGCGAGAATCGACCCCAGCTTGAGGTCGGCACCGGCCTCGAAGCCGCACTCGCCCATGTACTTGGCCGGATTGCGGAACGTTCCGAACAGGATGTCCCACGGCGGGAAGTCCGCGTAGTTGTAGTAATGCACGCCCAGCCGGTGGTGCACGCAATGCGATTCCGGCCGCTGGATGAGGTAGCCCAGCCATTGCGGCGTGCGCACGTTCCAGTGCTGGAAGAGGCTGCAGAAGGCAACAAGATAACCGACGAGCGCCGCAGCCAGCGGGTCGATGCCGAGGACGATCACGGTCGCGGCGAGCTGCAGCAGCACCTGCACCACCATCTCGAGCGGGTGAAAGACGAGCGAGCCGGCGATGTCGATCCGTCGCGGACTGTGATGCATCTGGTGGAAGCCGCGCCACAGAAAACCGACGTTGTGCGCGGTGCGGTGCCAGGCGTAGATGACGCCCTCCAGCACCACGAACCCGACGACCGTTCCGCCGACGACGCCGAGCCCGGTCGCGTCGATCCACCGGTGCGCCGCGATCCAGCGCTCCGGGATGAGCAACGGCACGACGGTCGAGATCGTCATGATCAGGACGAGGAAACCGACGCCGATCCACTGCCAGCCCTTGCGCGGCGGAAACTCGCGGGCCGGCCAGAGTTTTTCGGTGACGAGGAACACGAAATACGTCACAGGAACGAGCAGCCCGATGATGTCGACAGGGTCCATGGCGTTCTCCGGGGTTGCACGGTGGAACTTACAATGTAAGCCTGTTGCGCGAATATACCCTTACGGCGTAAGATTGCAAGGGATGACCAAGTCCGGGCGCAAGATTTCGGGCGATTCTGGCCCACGAACCCTTCGCGCGGCAAGGACGGAGGCGTCCGGGTCGCCCTCCGGCGGCGAGGAGTCGCGTTACGCCCCCGCGGCCCGGCGCGACGGCCCGCTGCTTCGCCCCGAGCGCATCGTCGCGGCGGCGCTGGAGATCGTTGCCGCCGACGGTCTCTCCGGACTCTCGACGCGCAAGCTTGGCGAGGCGCTGGGCTGCGAAGCGATGAGCATCTACCATCACTTTCCGAGCAAGCGGCACCTCCTCGACGCGCTCGTCGACGCGGCGATCGGGAGCATCGTGCCGCCGCCGTCCGACCTGCCGCCGATGGAGCGCCTGCGCGATGCGGCCTACGCCTATCGCGCGATGGCGCACCGTTATCCGAAGCTCTTTCCGCTGATTGCCGTGCATCGCCTCAACACGCCGACCGGGGTCCGCCTGATCGAGCGCGTGCTTCGGATCGTCGCCGAGATGGTCCCGGACACCGAAGCGGCAACGCGTTTTTTCCGCAACTTCAGCTATTACGTCACCGGCGCTGCGCTCGACGAGACGGCAGGCTACGCGCGCGGACCGTCCGCGGCGGAGCCCGTCTCGGACGAATTCATCGCGCGCGAATGTCCGCATCTCGCCGCCGCCGCGGCATACGCGAAGGCGGAGCATTGGGACAGGACCTTCGCGCTCGGGCTCGACACGCTGCTCGCGGGCCTCTCGACGCGGGCACCGGAAATCGCCGCCGAAGTCCCTCCACTGCCAAAGCCCGTCATCCACCCGAAGCGCTGAGGCGCGAATGGGTCAGTGCGCCACGACGTCGTAGAAGCGCCACTGGCTGCGCAGGAACGGGTGCTGGATGAAGCCGCGCACCCACCGCTGCGCGAGCACGTTGTCGTACGGATACGAGCGCAGCAGCCACGGCGCATAGGCGACGACGAGCTTCGTCATCCTGCGATAGGCGGCATTGCGCTCCGGCCCGTCGGGAAGGCGAACCGCGGCCTCGTAGAGCCGGTCGTACTCGGGCAGCCGGAAACGGGCGTCGTTCAGCGTGCCGATGTTCTTCGAATAGAGCGTCGAGTAGAACGTGTCGGCGTCCGGCGTCGACGCGATCCACGACAGGCCCCACATCATCAGCTGGCCGGCCTCGGACATCTTGTTGAGTTCGGGCCATTTCTGCTTGTAATCGACCATGCGGATGCCGATCGCGTCCATGCAGCGCTTCCACAGCTCGTCTTCGGCACGTGCCATGGAATCCGGTGTCGACGCGCGCACGATGGTCAGCGGCTTGCCATCCGGGGCCTTGCGATAACCGTCGCGGTCCTTGTCCTTGAATCCGAACCGGTCGAGCAGGGCGCGGGCCGCCGCCGGATCGTAGAGCGTGGGCGTGAACGAGGGGTCGTAGCCGGGAATGGGCGGCGGCACGGGCTGCGTCGCCGGCAGCGCCTGCCCGTACAGCAGGGTCTTCACCGCGGCCGCGCGGTCGAATCCCAACGAGATCGCGCGACGGAGCGCGACCTGCGCGGGCGCGTATCCGCCGACCACGGGGTTGTCCAGATTGAAGAAATAGAACGAGATCGTGGGTTCCACCTGCCGATGCAGCGTGACGCCGCGCTTTGCGTAGGCGGGCAGCAATTGCGGCCCGTCGAGCACCTTGCCCGCGAGCGAGTAGGGCACTTCGAGAAAATCGAGGTCGCCCTGCTCGAACGACAGGAGCCGCGGCTGCGCCTCCTCGAGGATGCTGATCTCGATGCGGCCGACGAACGGCATCGCGCGTCCCGCGTAATCCTTGGCGATGTCCAGATCCTTCCGCGGGCTGCCGGCGGGCGGCGCGGGGTAGCGATCGTCGCGATACCCGGGATTCGCTTCGAGCACGATCCTCTGTGCGCGCGTCCATGAAACGAGGCGATACGCACCGGTCCCGACCGGGTGCTCCATGACGCGATTGGTTTCGTCCTTGTAGGCGTCCACGATTTCGCGCGCGACGGCGGCGAATTGCGCCGTCGTCAGCCAATGCTGGAAGTTCCAGTCGGGCTCCTTGAATTTCACGCGCAGCGTGTAACGGTCCAGCGCCTGCAGGCCTTCGATCTTCTCGTCGTAGTCGAAGGTTCCGGACTTCCGCGCACGGGCGAGCGGTGCGTCGAGGCCGAGCAGATGGTTCTCGAAGAGATAGACCCAGTACGAGCGGATCTTCGGGTCGAACATCCGCTTGATCGTGTAGACGTAGTCCTCGGCGACGAGCTCGCGCTTTTTGCCCTTGAACGCCGGGTCGTCGGCGAAGTAGATGCCGGGCCGCACCTTCAGCGTGTAGGTGCGGCCACCGTCGCTGATCTGCGGCAGCCCGTCCGCAGTGCGCGGCGCGAGCCGCACCGGCCGCGCGAAGTAATCGTAGGTGTACAGCGGATCGAAGATCGCGTCGACGACCAGCGACGAATAGTTGTCGAAGATGGCCTGCGGATCGAAGCCAGACTCGGCGACGCGGAACTCGACGCGCAGCGTCTTGCTCATGTCCGCCGCGCGGGCAATCGGCGCGAGTGCCGCCGCGCAGGCGGCGACCGCGGCGAGGGCCGCAACAGCGAATTGACGCAAGGTCATCGGCGAGGCAACTCCCTCAGATTGGCATCGTTGCCGCCCGAACCGGACGGCCGACGGTGCGGAATGATACCTTTGGCCTGCGAATGACGGGGCGACGCGAAGTTTGGCGGCGCGCGGAGGACGCGTTACGATCAACTCACGAGCAAATCCACGATGACCCGAAAAATTCCCGAGCATTACCGCCAGCGCGGCGCGCTCGCCGGCAAGCTGCTGGCGATCCTCGCGTGTGGCGCGGTCGGCGGCGTCGCCGCCTGGTCGATCGTGACCGTGCTGGAATGGGACGGCGCCGGCGGCGCGATCGTCGCGGCGATGATTGCGATGGTCATTTCGGTGGCGCTGTGGGCGGCCGGCGTCGCGGCGCTGCAGTCGATGGAGCGCAGGCGTTGACCGTTTCGTCACGAACGGCGGCGATCGCGGACCGGCTGGTCATCGCGTGGGACCAGACTTCCACGATTGCCCCGATCACGGCGGAGGATCCGGGGTTCGACGTCGCCGCCGGCTACGCGGTGCTGGACGAGATCGAGCGCCGGCGGAGGGGGCAGGGCTGGCGTCCGGTCGGACGCAAGATCGGATTCACCAATCGCACGATCTGGGCCCGCTACGGCGTCTACCAGCCGATGTGGGCGCACGTGTGGGACCGCACGATTCATCAGGCGCCGGACGGATGCGCGACGCTGTCGCTCGCGCCGTTCGTGCAGCCGCGCATCGAGCCTGAGGTCGTGTTCGGACTCTCGGGCCCGCTGTCTCCGTCGGCGGATGCGCAGGGCGCAATGAATTCAGTCGAGTGGATCGCGCCGGGATTCGAGATCGTGCAAAGTCATTTCCCCGGCTGGAAATTCGCGGCGCCCGATTGCACGGCGGCGCTCGGGCTCCACGGCGCGCTCGTCGTCGGCCCGCGAGTTGCGGTGACAGCGCGGAGCCGTGCAGAAATCGCGCGACGCCTTCCGGTGTTCGAGCTGGAGTTGCGCCGTGGCGATGCGCTCGTCGATCGCGGTGTCGGCGCGAACGTGCTCGACAGCCCGGCGCTCGCGCTCGTCCATCTCGCCCGCGTCCTCGCTCTGCAGCCGCAATTCCCGGCGCTCGCGGCGGGAGAGATCGTCACCACCGGCACGGTCACCGACGCGTGGCCGGTCGCGCCGGGCGAAACCTGGCGCTCGGATTACGGCGCGCTCGGACTTTCGGGGCTCACGCTATCGTTCACCGCATGACGGTTCCCCCCCGATGGCGCTTCGCGCCCTCCCCCCAAAGGGGGCGAGCGCGGGAATGTCCCCCCGAGCTCGACCAGCTCGCTTCCCCCCGAGGGGCGACCGGCGTCCTTGGGGCGGCCCAGCCCACGCGGCGACGGCCCGGCGGCGCTCAGTTCCCTCCAATGGCGATTTGCGCCTTCCCCATAGTGCCTGGTCACACGATGCCGCGTTCGACCGTCGCGACGACCACGTAGCGCAGCGTGGCCGCCGACTCCGGCGCATTGAACGGATACGACGTGATGAGCGTCAGCGTCGGTTCCGTCGGCGCCGCGACGGCGCCGAGGTCGTCGCGATCGGCGATGCGCACGTCGCGCACCCGATAACGGAATCGCTCGCCGTGGCGCGATTCGACGATGACGGCGTCGCCGACCTCGACGCGGCGCAGGAAGCGAAGGCTCGCATCGCGACTGGCCGTCACGACGACGTTGCCCGGCTGCCCCGCTCCCGCGCTGCGCTCGTGCCGGCTGGCCTGTCTCGGCAGGGCGACGTCGATCTGCCGATCGGGCACGAGCAGTCTTGCAATGGTCGAAGGATCGAGCCGTGCGTGTGCGCCCGTGACGCTCGCCGCGGCCAGCGTCGTGACCGTTGCCGCGGCAGGCTTTGCGCGCGCGGCATCGAAGCTGTCGCTGTGCAGTTTGCCGCTCGACACTGCAAGTCCCAGCGTCGCGAGCACCACCACGATCCAGACGGCGGCGACGCGTTGCCGCGACCGGCGATGCCGTTCCGACGCGACGTGCAGGCCGACTGGGGAAGACTCGGCCGGACGGAACCGGAAGGCGATCCCGGGAGCCCCCGCGCGCATCCAGTTGCGGGATTCGGTTCCGTTGCGGCCGAAAGGTCCTCCCCGGTCGGCGGCGCTCATGACGATTCCCCCCGATGGCGCTGCGCGCCTTCCCCCCAAAGGGGGCGAGCGCCTTGGGACGGCCCGGCGGCGCTTGAACGGCCCCCACGCTCACTTCGTTCGCTGCCCCCGGAGGGGGAGCAATTCGCGCCTTGGGACGGCCCGGCGGCGCTCATGGCCGGACTCCGGTAGTGATCGTCGCGGGGACCTCCGGGCTCGCGTGCGGGACGGTCTCGAGTTCGGTCGCCCGAGCGGTCGTCGTCGCGATCAGCACGGCGAGGGCCAGCGCGAGGCTGCCGATCAACCCGGCCGCGACCGCTTCGAAGAGCAGCCGGCCAAGATCGCGATAGTGCGCGCGACCGCGCCAGGGAGTCGTCGCGCCGCGGGTGCCGTTGTCGAGGTTCATTTCAGTCTCCGTGACCGATCGCCCCGTCGGCCCCCGCTTGCGCCGCGCCGGGCGCTTTGTCGGGACGACGGGATCGTGACTCGATTGGAATCCGCCGGTGCGGCGCCGCGGGGCGCGAAATCTGGCGCCGCGGCGATCAATTGTGGCAAGAAGATGGCAGGCGCCGCCCGGACGCCCGGCGCTGCGCGCCGGCTGCGCTATAGTCGGCCCATCGCCCTCGCGTCCGTGACCACATCGAAATGACCCGCCGCATTGCCGTCGTCGAGGACGAGCCGGCCATCCGTGCCAACTACACCGACGTGCTGCGCAAGCAGGGCTACGACGTGGCCGCATACGCCAACCGGGCCGACGCCCTCGCCGCCTTCCGCACGCGCCTGCCGGATCTCGCGCTGATCGATATCGGGCTCTCCGACGACGTCGACGGCGGATTCACGCTTTGCCGCGAGCTTCGTACGCTGTCGCCGACGGTGCCGATCCTCTTCCTCTCGGCGCGCGATTCGGACTTCGACATCGTCGTCGGCCTGCGACTGGGCGCCGACGACTATCTCACCAAGGACGTCAGCCTGCCGCATCTTTGCGCGCGCATCGCGGCGCTGTTTCGTCGCAGCGATTTGATCGCGACGCCGGCCGCGACCGAGGACGTGCAGTCGCGCGGCCGGCTCACGCTCGACATGAAGCGCCTCACCGCGCACTGGGACGGCAAGCGCGTCGACCTCACATTGACCGAGTTCTGGATGGTGCACGCGCTGGCGCGGTTTCCCGGCCACGTCAAGGATCGCGACAGCCTGATGCGCGAGGCGAGCATCTTCGTCGACGACAGCACGATCACTTCGCACATCAAGCGCATCCGGCGCAAGTTCGCAGCACTCGACCCCGAGTTCGACCGGATCGACACGGTGTACGGGATGGGCTACCGCTGGAACGTGGAAGCGGAAGGCTGATCGGCGCTCTTTGCCACGACGCGATCCGCGCCGCCCGCATCGCCCAACCCCATGCGGATCGCCCTCGGCATACGCGCTCAGCTCTTTCTCGCGCTCACCGTCTTTCTGGTGATGCCGTTCCTCGGCTACGAATACGTGCGCGAGCTCGAGCGATTCCTTCGCGACGCGCAGGAGCAGGCGCTCGCGGGCACCGCGCAGGCGCTCGCCGCCGCGCTGCACGACCGGCCGCGCCTGTTCGACCTCACGCCACTGCCGCTCGAGTCGCTCTCCAGCGAGCGCGGCAACGGGACGGTGGGCGTGTCGCCGGTGGGGTCGCCGCATCCGGCGGCGGTCGCTGAAATCGCGCAGATCCTGCACGGGATTTCGCGCACGCCGGCGCGCATCTGGGTGATCGACCGCGACCTTCGCGTCCTCGCGCGCTCGGGCTCGCTCAATCAGGCTGCGCCTGCACCCGAGCCCGACCCGACCGGACTCGCGCGGGTATGGCGCTCGATCGAAAGGGCCGTGCTGCGTCCGATCTATCTCCGCGTCCTGCAACAGCCCGCCGAGAATTTCGGCGACGACCGCACCGAGGAAGCGCTGGGGCAGTCGCGCGAAGTCACCGGCGCTCTCGCGGGCCTGCTGACGATCGATCGCCGGCCGACGCCGGACGGCCGCGCGCAAATCGTCGCGGCGGCGCAGCCGGTGTGGGTCGGCGATCAGGTGCGCGGCGCGGTGATCGTCGAGGAGTCGACGAACGCCGTGCTGGCGGAGCGCAACCGCGCGTTCGAGCGGCTGTTCAACATCGTCCTCGTCGCCCTGCTCGCCGGCTCGCTCGTGCTGACCGCATTCGCGTCCGTGCTGACATGGCGAATCCGGCGGCTGCGCGACGACGCGGAGGCGGCGATCGACGCGCACGGTCGCGTCAAGGGAGCGCTGGCCGAGTCGCGCGCGGGCGACGAGATCGGCGACCTCTCGCGCAGCCTGTCGGCGGTGCTCTCGCGGCTCGCGCGTTATGCGAGCTACCAGGAGAACATGGCGAGCCGGCTCTCGCACGAGCTGCGCACGCCGGTGGCGGTGGTGCGCTCGTCGCTCGACAACCTGAATCTGCAGGACGTGCCGGCAACGGCGCGCGTGTACATCGAGCGCGCGCACGAAGGCATCAACCGGCTGGCGGCGATCCTCACGCGGATGACCGAGGCGACAAGGCTCGAAGGCAGCCTCGCCGACGCCGAGCGCACGCGAGTCGATCTCGGCAAGCTCGTCGCGGCCTGCGTGGAAGGCTACCGCAGCGCGTACCCGGCGCGCCCGTTCGATCTCGTGGTGCCGTCGGGCGAATACACTCTCGACGGCGCGCCCGACCTCATCGCGCAGATGCTGGACAAGCTCGTCGCGAACGCGGACGAATTCGGCGCGCCCGGAACGCCCGTCGCGATCCGGCTCGAGGAAACGCACGACGCGGTGCGGCTCGTCGTCCGCAACGATGGTCCGTCGCTCCCCGAAGGCATGCGCGACCGCCTGTTCGACTCGATGGTCTCGGTGCGACCGCAGACCGGCGGTGCTACGCCGCATCTCGGCCTCGGGCTCTACATCGTCCGACTGGTCGCCGAGTTCCACGGCGGAACGGTGCGCGCCGAGAACCGCGCCGACGCCGCCGGTGTCGAAATCGTCGTCACGCTGCCACGCGCGGCGCCGGCCTGACCTCTCTCGCACCGCCGCCGTCGACCGCCTGAATCGCCGCGGCCGCCCGACGCGCGGCACCGCGCTTTACGGCGAGCGCATCGAGTGCGATGATTTTCGGGCGGGTGCCGCGACGCCGCGACACATCGCCGGGAAACGGAGGCCCGCCATTCCAAGCTACGAGCTCCGCGTCAACGGTGCGCCCCGCAAGGTCACCGTGCGCGACCCCGACGAGCCGCTGCTCTACGTGCTGCGCAACCGCCTCGTGCTGACCGGCGCGAAGTACGGCTGCGGCGTCGGCCAGTGCGGCGCGTGCACGGTCACGATCGACGGGGAGGCGCAGCGCTCCTGTCTCGTCCCGGTGAAGAAGGCCGCGGGCCATGCGATTGTCACCGTCGAGGGGCTCGGCACGCCCGCGAATCCGTCGTCGCTCCAGCAAGCCTTCATCGATCTGCAGGCGGCGCAATGCGGCTATTGCATCGCCGGCATGGTGATGACGGCGACGGCGCTGCTCACCCGGCATCCCGACGCCTCCGAGGACGACATACGCGTCGCTCTCGCGGGCAACCTCTGCCGCTGCGGCGCGCATCAGCGAATCCTCAAGGCGGTGCTGCGCGCGACCGGAAAGACGACGGCATGAGGCGCATCTCCCGCCGAGAATTCCTGCAGACGGGCGCGGCGCTCGTGGTCTCGTTCTCGCTGCCCGCCGTTGCGTCCGCGCAGCGCTCCGCGCACGGGGACGCGACACTCGGCAAGACGCTCGCGACCAGCGAAGTCGACGGATTCGTCGCAGTGAACGCCGACGGCTCGGTGACGATCTACAGCGGCAAGGTCGACCTGGGACAGGGGCTGCGCATCGCGATTCCGCAGATGGCCGCGGAGGAGCTCTCGCTCGACGTCTCACGAATCGCGCTGATCGAAGGCGACACCGCGCTCACGCCGGATCAGGGGCCGACCGGCGGCAGCTCCGGCATCGTGCGCGGCGGTGTCGAGATCCGTCGGGCGGCGGCGACCGCGCGCGAGGCGCTCATCGCGCTCGCCGCCGAGCGCATGCAGCGTCGAGCGGCCGATCTGGTCACGGTCGACGGACAAGTCCTGGCGAGCGACGGCAGCGCCGCCATCGGCTATGCCGAACTGCTGCAAGGCCGCTCATTCGCGCTGAAGGTCGATTCGAAGGCGCCGTTGCGCGACCCGTCGGTTTATCGCGTCGTCGGCAAGTCGATCGCTCGGCCCGATGTTCCGGGCAAGGTCGCCGGAACGCACCCCTATGTCCACGACCTGACCGTCCCCGGAATGCTGCACGCTCGCGTGATCCGGCCGGGATCGGTCGGCGCGAGACTCATCAGCGTCGACCTGGCGTCGATCCACGCGATTCCCGGCGTCAGTGTCGTGCGCGTCAATGACCTTGTCGCCGTCGTCGGCGCCGACGAATGGGACGTCGTCGCCGCGACGCGGAGATTGAAGGTGCGCTGGTCGGAAAGCGCGCCGCTCGTGGGCACCGCGGGCGTGCGCGACTGGCTTCGCGCGGGGCCGTTCGAAAAGGACGAGACGCTGGTGCGGATCGGCGACGCCAAGGCGGCGTTGGCTGCGCCCGGGAAGAAGCTTTCCGCGGAATATTTCTGGCCGATCCAGTCGCATGCGTCGATGGGGCCGTCCTGCGCGGTCGCCGACGTGCGCGACGGCAAGGCGACGATCTGGTCCGCGTCGCAGGCGACGCACAAGTTCCGCGAGACGATCGCCCGCGCGCTTGGCCTGCCGCGCGACGCGGTGCGCGTGATCTACGTCGACGGATCCGGCTGCTACGGGATGAACGGGCACGATGACGCGGCCGCCGACGCGGCGCTCCTGTCGCGGGAGCTCGCGCGTCCCGTGCGCGTCCAGTGGTCGCGCGAGGATGAGCTCGGCTGGGACCCGAAAGGCCCGCCGCAGATGCTCTCGCTCGAAGCGCGCCTCGACGGCGACGGTCGCATCGCCGCCTGGCGCACCGAGATGTGGCTGCCCAAGGCGACGGCCAATCTCCCGAACATGCCGCTGCTCGGGCTCGAGGCCGCGGGCATCGCGCAGACGCCGGGCATCTCGACGGGCCTCATCAGCCAGAACGGCAATCCGCTCGTCGCCGTGCCGAACCAGGAAGTGATCGTGCACTGGCTCGCGAGCTCGCCGCTGCGGCCGTCGAACATCCGCGCGCCAGGAAAGATCGGCAACCTGTTCGCGGTCGAGAGCTTCACCGACGAGCTCGCGCATGCGGCGGGGCGCGATCCCGTCGAATTCCGCCTGGCGGGCATCGCCGACCCGCGCGGCGCCGAGGTCGTGCGCCGCGCCGCCGCGCTGCTCGGATGGCAGCCGCGGCCGTCGCCCGGACCGGGCGGAGCGGGGCGCGGCATTGCGTACGTGCATTACAAGAACAACGAGACGTACGTCGCGATCGCGATGGAGGCCGAGGTCGAGCGCTCGTCGGGAGCGATCCGCGTGCGGCGCGCCGCCTGCGCGCACGATTGCGGGCTCGTGATCAACCCGGAGGCGCTGCGCGAGCAGATCGAAGGCAACATCCTGCAGACGCTGTCGCGCACGCTGCTGGAGGAAGTGCAGTTCGACCGTTCGCGCGTAACGAGCGTCCACTGGGCGAGCTATCCGATCCTCGCGTTTCCCGATGCCCCGGACATCCGCATCGACCTCGTCAGCCGGCCGAACGATCCGCCGCTCGGCGCTGGCGAGGCGGCATCGACGCCGGTGCCCGCCGCGCTCGGGAACGCCGTCTTCGACGCCGCCGGCATACGCCTTCGCACGGTGCCATTCACGCGCGAGCGCGTCCGCGCCGCCTTCGGCTGACGGTGCGTCCGTCGGCGCGGGGCCAACGAAAGTCCGCCGCTCGGCGATAATGCCGATTGCGGCGGCGCGCCGCGCTCCGGCAAGGCTGACATGCACCTCCACATCCTCGGCATCTGCGGCACGTTCATGGGCGGGCTCGCCGCGATCGCGCGTGCCGGCGGCCACACGGTGACGGGCTGCGACGCCGATGTCTACCCGCCGATGAGCACGCAGCTGGCGGCGCTCGGCATCGACCTCGTCGAAGGGTACGATCCGGCGCAACAGGACGGCGTCGCGAAGGACGCCGACGTATTCGTGATCGGCAACGTGATCACGCGCGGCAATCCGCTGATGGAGGCGATTCTCGACTCCGGGCGCCCGTACATCTCGGGCCCGCAATGGCTCTACGAGAACGTGCTCAAGGACAAGTGGGTGCTCGCGGTGGCCGGCACGCACGGCAAGACAACGGCGGCGGCGATGCTCGCGTGGATTCTCGAGCGCACGGGTTTGGCTCCCGGCTTCGTGATCGGCGGCGTGCCGCTCAACTTCGGCGTGTCGGCGCGCCCCACCGACAGCGCCTTCTTCGTGATCGAGGCCGACGAATACGACACCGCGTTCTTCGACAAGCGCTCGAAGTTCGTTCATTACCATCCGCGCACGCTGATTCTCAACAATCTCGAATACGACCACGCCGACATCTTTGCCGACCTCGCGGCGATCGAGACGCAGTTCCAGCATCTGGTGCGGACGGTGCCGCGCTCGGGCCGGATCATCGTCAATGGCGAGGACACGGCGCTGGCGCGCGTCATGGCGCGCGGATGCTGGTCCGAGATCGAATATTTCTCCGGTGCGGAGCTCGCTTCCCCCGAGGGCGTGATGACGCCAGCCTGGCGGATCGCGGTCGACGGGAAGGTCACCCACGGCAGCGCGCCGCAAGGGATCGTGCGCTGGCCGGCCGACGCGCCGCAGCTCGGCCGCCACAATCGGCTCAACGCGCTCGCGGCCCTCGCGGCGGCGCGGCACGCGGGGGTTCCGGTCGACGTCGGCCTCGCGGCGCTGCAGGAGTTCCGTGGCGTGCGCCGCAGGCTCGAATTGCGCGGCGCGGTGCGCGGCATCGCGGTCTACGACGACTTCGCGCACCATCCGACGGCGATCGCGACCACGATCGACGGGCTGCGCCGCTCGGGAAGCGGCGGGCGCATCCTCGCCGTCCTGGAGCCCCGCTCGCAGACGATGAAGCGCGGCGTGATGAAAGGCGCGCTGTCCGCGAGCCTCGCCGGAGCGGATCGAATCTATTGCTACGCCTCCAATCTCGGCTGGGACGCGGCGGCGACACTGGCGCCGCTCGGTCTCAAGGCGGCCGTACACGACGATATCGACGCGCTCGTCGGAGCGGTGGCCGGCGAGGCGCGCTCCGGCGATCGCGTGCTCGTGATGAGCAATGGCGGCTTCGGCGGAATCCACGAAAAGCTGCTGGACGCGCTCGCCGGGTGACGGCGACTCACACGCTGGTCTACCTGCACGGATTCCGCTCGTCGTCGCGCAGCGTGAAGGCGCAGCTTTTCGTGCGCGCGGTCGAAGCGCTGCCCGAGACCGCGCGCCCGGTCCTGCACATCCCCGATCTTCCGTTCGATCCTGCCGCGGCGGTCGAGAGCGTTGCCGCGTGGGTTGTGCGCATGCTGGCGGGGTGCGATCCCGTACGCCAGTTGACGCTGATCGGCAGCTCGCTCGGCGGCTTCTACGCGACGCATCTCGCCGAGCGTTTCGGCGCGCGCGCGGCCGTCATCAATCCGACGATACGCCCCTGGGACGATCTCCGGCCCCACGCCGGAACGCAGACGAATCTCCACAGCGGCGAAGCGTTCGAAGTGACCGATGCGCATTTTGAAGCGTTGCGATCGCTGCGTGTGCCGCACATCACCCGGCCCGAACGCTACCTGCTGCTGCTGCGCTCGGGCGACGAGGTGCTTCCGTGGCGCGACGCCATCGAGTACTACGCCGGCGCATGGCAGTTTGTCCTCGGCGGCGGCGATCACGGCTGGACTGATTTCGCGGACGAGATTCCGGCAGTGTTGCGGTTCGCGGGGTGCGCCGGCGCGTGAGGCGCGTCGCACGTACGGTCAAGGTCCGGCTAGAATTGATGCTGACCGCGCATCCTGCGACGGCAGCCAGGGAGAAGACATGAACAGAAGGCCTTTCGCTGTTGCGCCGGTGGCGCGCGCCATCCTCGTGGTCACCTTCGCGACGCTCGCCTGCGGATCGGCAGCGGCCCAGGTCGGGGGCAAGGCCGACCCGCAGGGCAAGGACGAGCTGTGGGACGTCACTTCGAAGATGGTAATGCCCGGGATGCCGATGGCGATGCCGCCGCAGACGCGCCGCGTCTGCGTCGAGAAGGGCAACGACGCCGGAACCATTCCGAAGAACGACGGCTGCACGGTCGTCGACACCAAGCGTGTCGGCAACAAGTTCACCTACCGGATGGAGTGCAAGAAGGGGAAGGATGATTACGTGGCGACCGGCGAATCGACGACGGGCGGCAGCGGTTACCAGGGGACGATGCGAATGGCCGGCAAGATGGAGGGCCAGCCGATGGAGATATCGATGGAGTACTCCGGGACGCGTGTCGGCAACTGCACGTCGACCGCCAGGTAGGACCTTGAAGGCCCGCGGCGAGGCCGTCGGCCCCCTTGCTGCACCGCAGCTCGCCCCAGCGGACGATCCGGGGTAGACTAGGCCCATGATTTGGCGGCATAATCGCGCCTTTTTCCGTTGATCCGGAAAACCGGTCCGACGCCGGCCACGAGCCGGGCGTCGGACTTCGAGGCCCGCTTCGGCAACTGCTCCGGGCCCGACTCTCACAAGGAGCATCGGCAATGGATATGCGTTTCGCTGCCGGCGTCGCGCCGGCTTCCGGCGTCGCCGGCGTGGACCCCTCGATTGCGCTCGAGCGCCGCTACGCGGCCCCGAATTACGATCCCCTGCCCGTCGTGCTGACGCGGGGCGAGGGCTCGTGGCTGTGGGACGAGCACGGCAAACGCTACCTCGACATGATGAGCGCCTACTCGGCGGTCAGCTGCGGCCACGCGCACCCGCGCATCGTCGCCACGCTGATCGAGCAGGCGCAAAAGCTCGCGGTCACGTCGCGCGCGTTCCATAACCCGATCCTGCCGCGCCTCTTCGAGCGCCTCGCGCACCTGACCGGGCTCGATCGCGTGATTCCGTCGAGTGGTGGCGCCGAGGCAGTCGAGACGGCGCTGAAGACCGTGCGCAAGTGGGGCTACCAGGTCAAGGGCATCCCCGCGGACAAGGCCGAGGTCATCGTCTGCCGCAGCAATTTTCACGGCCGCTCGATCACCATCGTCGGGTTTTCGTCCGAGCCGCAATACCGCGACGGTTTCGGCCCGTTCGCGCCGGGGTTCAAGGCCATTCCCTATGGCGACGCGGCTGCGCTCGCCCGCGCGATCGGTCCCAACACCGCGGCGTTCCTGGTCGAGCCGATCCAGGGCGAGGGCGGGATCATCGTGCCGCCGGCCGGCTATCTCGCGCAATGCGCGCGCATCTGTCGCGAGCGCAACGTGCTCCTCGTCTGCGACGAGATCCAGACCGGCCTCGGCCGCACCGGAAAATTCCTCGCCTGCGAACATGACGGCGTGCGCCCCGACGGCGTGATCCTCGGCAAGGCGCTGGGGGGAGGGCTGCTTCCCATTTCCGCGTTCGTCGCGACCGACGCGGTGATGCGCGTGTTCGCGCCCGGCGATCATGGCAGCACGTTCGGCGGGAACCCGCTGGCGGCTGCGGTTGCGCTGACGGCGCTCGACGTCATCCATGACGAGAAGCTGGTCGAGCGGTCGGCGATCGAGGGCGCGCATCTGCTCGCGCGGCTCGCGACGATCAAGAGCCCGCTCATCAAGGACGTCCGCGGCAAGGGGCTTTTCATCGGGATCGAGGTGGACCGCGAGCGCATCACGGCGCGTGCGGTCGTCGACCGCCTGCTCGCTCGCGGAATTCTCTCGAAGGACACGCACGGCACGGTCATACGCTTCGCGCCGCCGCTCAACATCGAGCGCAGCGCAATCGACTGGGCGGTGGAGGAAGTCCGCGCGGTGTTCGCCGAGATCGGCGATGGCCTGAAGCGCGCAGCGTAACGCGAAGGCGAGGCGCGCCGCGACCGCACGGCGCCTCGCGGCGCGCCGGCAGTATACTTCGCGCATGGCGAAGCCCACGCTCGCGGACAAGCTCGTCGTCGCGATCTCGTCGCGGGCGCTGTTCGACCTTGCCGAGAGCCACCGGGTCTACACCGAGGCGGGTGTGGCCGCGTACCACCGCTATCAGGTCGAGCACGAGGACGAGCTGCTCGCGCCGGGCCCGGCCTTCGTGCTCGTGAAGAAGCTGCTGCGCCTCAACCGCCCCGACAAGCAGTACGTCGAGGTGATCCTGCTGTCGCGCAATTCGGCCGACACGGGGCTCCGCGTATTCAACGCGATCAAGCACTACGGCCTCGACATCACGCGCGCGGTCTTCACCAAGGGCGAGGCAACCTCGCGCTACGTGCCCGCGTTCGGCGCTCATCTCTTTCTCTCCGCCGATCAGGGCGACGTCCGCCGCGCGCTCGAGGAAGGCCACGCTGCGGCGACGATCTTCCCGAGCGCGGTCGGCGCGAACGAAACCGAGGAGCTGCGCATCGCCTTCGACGGCGACGCGGTGCTGTTCTCCGACGAAGCCGAGCGCGTGTTTCAGGAGCAGGGCTTGGCGGCGTTCTCTCAGAGCGAATCGGATTCGGCGAAGGAGCCGCTGTCCGGCGGGCCGTTCAAGGATTTCCTCGCCGGACTGCATCGAATCCAGGCCGATTTTCCCGAGGACGCCGGCCCGATCCGCACCGCGCTCGTCACGGCGCGCAGCGCCCCGGCGCACGAGCGCGTGATCCGCACGCTCCGCGCATGGAACATCCGGATCGACGAGGCGCTGTTCCTCGGCGGGCTCGACAAGGGCGAGTTCCTGCGCGCGTTCCGCGCCGACATCTTCTTCGACGACCAGCGCACGCACGTCGACTCGGCGCTCTTGCATGTCGCGGCGGGACACGTCCCGCACGGCATCGCGAACAACTAGGCTGTGATTCTTCCGAAGAACGGGTACTGCGGGTCGTTGTAGCCGTGCGTCGACGCGTGGCCGGGCTTGACCAGCGAATCGACCAGCGCCTCGTCGTCATCGCTCCAGCGCGTGCCGAGCGCTGCGACGTAGTCGTTCCATTGTTCGGTCGTGCGCGGCCCCGCGATTACCGACGTCACGATCTCGTTGGCCCACAGCCACGCGAGCGCGAACTGGGTCAGCGTGCGGCCCGTCTTCTGCGCGTGCGCCTTCAGCGTCTGTGCGATTCTCAGTGATTCCTCCCGGAACTCGGTCTCCATCATCCGCGCGTCGCGGCGTTGCGCGCGCGATCCCTCGGGCAGCGCATTGGAAGCGTATTTCCCGGTCAGCACGCCGCGCGCGATCGGCGAGTACGGCGCGACGCCGAGCCCGTAGTGGTCGCAGGCGGGCAGGATCTCGACCTCCGGCTGCCGGTTGAGCAGGTTGTAGTACGGCTGGCAGACGACGGGCAGGGGAACGCCCTGCGCCTCGCATTCGGCGACGACTTCGGCGATGCGCCAGCCGCGATAGTTCGACACGCCGAAATAGCGGATCTTGCCGCCGCGGATGAGATCGCCGATCACGCCGACCGTCTCCGCGATCGGCGTGTCGGGATCGTCCTTGTGCAGATAATAGACGTCGATGTAATCGGTCGAAAGGCGCGCGAGGCTGTCGTCGCAGGCCCGCAGCACCCAGCGTCGCGAGAGCCCGCCGTCGTGCGGCTTTGCGGTCATGACGTTGCCGACCTTCGTCGCCAGGATCCAGCGCTGCCGGTTCGCCTTTATCGCGGCGCCGACGATCTTCTCGGAGGTCCCGGTCGAATAGGCGTCGGCAGTGTCGATGAAGTTGACGCCGGCATCGAATGCCGCGTCGACGATCCGCTGAGCTTCCGCGGCGTCGGTGCGATCGCCGAACATCATCGTGCCGAGGCACAGCGGCGAAACGCGAAGTCCGCTGTCGCCCAGTGGCAGGTAGTCCATCTTGTCGGTGTCCATGTCGAACGCGCTGCGTCGTCGGGGACGCGAAGTCTACCGCATCGGCAGGCTATAATCCGGGCCCCGAACGGCCGCCCTGCGGCCGCACCGCGAGTGACCCCCCATGCACGTCTTTTTCGAGGACGACGGCCAGCTCAAGGCCGGCACCGTCCTCGCCGACAACGACACGTCGCTGCAGGTCGAGGCGGCCTCCGGCAAGCGCCTCAAGATCAAGGCGTCGGCCGTGCTGCTGCGCTTTGCCGAGCCGTCGCCGGCGGCGCTCAACGCCGACGCGCAGCAGCTCGCGGGCGAGCTCGATCCGAATTTTCTCTGGGAAGTGTCATCCGAGGACGAATTCGGATTCGACGAGCTTGCGAAGGAATATTTCGGACGCGCTCCGGCGGCGCCCGAAGCGGCCGCCGTGGCGCTCACGCTGGCGACGGCGCCGATGTATTTCTACAAGCGAGGCAAGGGACGCTACCGCAAGGCGCCTCCCGACGCGCTGAAGGCCGCGCTGGCGTCGGTCGAGCGCAAGAAGCGCGAGGCGGCCGAAGTCGCGACGTGGTGCGACGACCTCGCCGCGAACCACCTCCCCGACGCGCTCCGCGCGAAGCTCCCGATGCTGCTGCACAAGCCCGACAAGGCATCGCTGGAGTGGAAGGCGCTGATGGCAGCGTGCGACGCGCAGCAGACCAATCCGCTGGCGCTGCTGGCGCGCTGCGGCGCGATTCCGTCGTCGCACGAATACCATTTCGACGCGTTTCTCGCGCAGGCGTTTCCGCAGGGGACGGCATTTGCGCCGTGGGGCGCGCTGCCCGCGTCCGCGTCGCTTCCGCAGGCGCCGATCCGCGCCTTCTCGATCGACGACGCGACGACGACCGAGATCGACGACGCGTTCTCGGTGCGCGAGCTCGCGAGCGGCAACCGCGAGATCGGGATCCACATCGCGGCACCCGCGCTTTCGATTCCGCGCGGCGCGCCGCTCGACGGGCTCGCCCGCAGCCGGCTTTCGACCGTCTACATGCCCGGCCGCAAGATCACGATGCTGCCCGACGAGGTCATCGCGGCGTTCACGCTCGGCGCAGGACGGTCGGTACCGGCGCTGTCGCTCTACGCCGAGCTGCGCCCGGACGGGTCGCTCGTCAGGCACGAGACGCGCATGGAGAGCGTTCCGATCGCCGCGAACCTCTCGCTCGACACACTGGGCGAAGCGTTCGCGAACGAATTGCCTTCGCCAACCGATCCCGAGTGGACGCCCGAGCTTCGCGCGCTCTGGCAATTCGCGCAGGCGCTGTTCGCCGCGCGCGGCAAGGCCGACTTCACCCGCATCGATTACAACTTCGACGTCGACTGGAACGCGTCCGCGGAAGGCCGGGTCACCATTCGACCGCGCCCGCGCGGCAGCCCGCTCGACAAGCTCGTGTCCGAGCTCATGATCTTCGTCAACAGTACCTGGGGGAAGGTGCTCGCCGACGCGCGCGCCGCGGGACTGTACCGCACGCAGGCGAACGGCAAGGTGAAGATGAGCACCCGGCCTGCCGAGCACCAGGGACTGGGGCTCTCGCATTATCTATGGGCGAGCTCGCCGCTGCGCCGCTACTGCGATCTCGTCAACCAGCGCCAGCTCGTCGCCGTGCTCGCCGGCGCGAAGCCACCCTACGCCGACAATGATGCCGAGCTATTCGCCATCCTCGCCGATTTCGAGGCGACATATTCGGGCTACGCCGAGTTCCAGGACCGGATGGAGCACTACTGGTGCCTGCGCTGGCTGCTGCAGGAGAAGGTCGAGGAGACTTCTGGCTCGGTGATTCGGGAGAACCTGGTCCGCCTCCACCGGCTCCCGCTGGTCGTCAAACTGGCGGACCTGCCGCCGCAGGCGCCGGGCGATCCCGTCCGCGTCGCCATCGGCCGCATCGACCTCCTCGCGGCGACGCTCGAATGCCGCTACGCCGGCCCGGCGCAGCGATGACCCCAGCCGCGGAGCGGGCCGAATCGGCCCAAGCTACAATACGACATTGACATAACGCGTCAGGCACGAATTGCCGCGCCGTCCCGCCTCGCCGAAGCCCATTGCGCCCCCGCAGCTTGTGCCGGATTCCGCGGCGCCGCCGCCGGCCGCACGTGCGCCGAAAGTCCGCAAGACGACCGCTCCGCGCGACGCGCTGGCGAAGCCCGCGGCCGCGCCTGTCACGACCGCGGCAAGGAAGCCGCCCAAGACCTCGACCGCGACCCGCACGCGCAAGCGCGCGGCACCGAAGGCCCCGGGGTCCGCCGCACCGGTCGTATCGATTGCCCCCGACCTGCTGGTGCAATCCCGCGGCGATGCTGCCGCGACGGCGGCGCCGCTGCCGATGGTGCACTGGGACATCGGCGAGCGTGACCGGCGGATCGTCGTCTGGACGCTGTGCATCTCGATCGCGATCCATGCGGTCGTGCTCGCGATCAGGTTCAAGGCGATCGACCTCTCCAACATGTTCGATCGCGGGCCGATGCTCGAGGTCGCGCTCGTCAACGCGAAGTCGCCCACCAAGCCGACCAAGGCGGACATCCTCGCGCAGGCCCATCTCGACGGCGGCGGCAACACGGATGCCGACCGCCGGGCGAAGACGCCGCTGCCCGTCATGCCGAAGGACGAGCCCAGCAATGATCTCTCGGTCGCGACCCAGCAGACCATCGCGCTCGAGCGGCAGACGCAGGAGCTCCTCACTCAACTCCGGAGCTCGCCCACGCCCGCGGCCGTGCCGAAGCCGGTCGACGCGCCGCCGACGGACGACGTGCCGACCGCCGCCGAGATGGCGCAGCGCACGCTCGAGGTGATGCGGCTCGAGGCGCAGATCGCGAAGGACATGGATGCCTACCAGAAGCGCCCCAAGCGGAAATTCATCGGTGCGCGGGCGGAGGAGTATCGGTTCGCCCGCTACGTCGAGGACTGGCGGCTCAAGGTGGAGCGGATCGGCAACCTCAATTATCCGGAAGCCGCGCGCGAGCAGAAGCTCTACGGCGGCCTGATCCTCACCGTCTCGATCCGCTCGGACGGCAACATCGAGAGCGTCGAGGTCAATCGTTCGTCGGGGCATCGTGTGCTCGACGCCGCCGCGGTCAAGATCGTCGAGATGGCGGCGCCCTATGCGGCGTTTCCGCCGGACATCAGACGCGACACCGACATCCTTCACATCACACGGACCTGGACGTTCACCAAGGGCGACACGCTTCGCAGCGAGTAGGCGGGACCGGATGACAGATCGCTACGCCATCGTCGGCAACCCGGTTGCGCATTCGAAGTCGCCCCTGATCCACGCGGAATTCGCGCGCCGCACGAACCAGGCGATGACCTACGAACGCCTGCTGGCGCCGCGGGACGGCTTCGCGGCCACTGTCGACGCGTTCGCCCGCGCCGGAGGCAAGGGTCTCAACGTCACGGTGCCGTTCAAGGTCGAGGCGTTCGCGCTCGCGACGGAATGCAGCGAGCGGGCGCGCCTCGCCAAGGCGGTGAACACGTTGAAGCGCGTCGGCGACCACTGGCACGCCGACAACACCGACGGGGCCGGGCTCGTCCACGATCTCGTCGAGAATCGCGGCGTCGCCCTCGCCGGCCGGCGCGTGGCGGTGCTGGGCGCGGGCGGCGCCGCGCACGGCATCCTCGGGCCGATTCTCGCCGCCGCGCCGGCCGCGGTCGTCCTCGCCAACCGCACGACAATGAAGGCGGCGGCGCTCGCCGCCGATTTTGCGCGGCTGGGCCCGATCACGGCAGTCGCGCCGAGGGATCTCGACGGCGCGAGGTTCGACGTGGTGATCAATGCGACGAGCTTCGGCATGCGCGACGAGGAGCCGGGTCCTCCGCCATGTCCCGCGTCGATATTCGCCGCGGCAAGCTTTGCCTACGACCTCGTCTACGCCCGCGCCGACGCGCCGACGCCGTTCGTGCGGTTTGCGCGCGAGAGCGGCGCCGCCCGTGCCGCGGACGGCCTCGGCATGCTGATCGAGCAGGCGGCGGAGAGCTTCCTGATCTGGCGCGGCGTACGGCCGGACACGGCGTCGATGTTCGAAATGCTGCGCGGACATCCGCGCGCAGACTAGCCGGCGCTGCGATGGCCCGCGCCTCGACCGCTGCCGGCAAGGCCATCAGGGCATTCGGTATCGTCGTCGCGGCGCTCCTCGCGATCGTCGTGCTGTGGGCCGTCTGGATCGCGCTGCACATCGCGTGGTATTCGGGCCACGCGCCGCGCGAGACGTCGTTCATGGCGCAGCGCGCCGACGAGGCGCGGGCCACGCGCAAGAGCGTCGCGCTGCGCTACGAATTCGTTCCGTACCCACGGATCGCGATGTCACTCAAGCGCGCGATGATCGCCGCCGAGGACGCGAGGTTCGTCGATCACGAAGGCTTCGACTGGGACGGCATCGCGCTCGCGCTGGAGAAGAACCAGAAGCGCGGCCGCATCGTCGCCGGCGGCTCGACGATCACGCAGCAGCTCGCGAAGAACCTGTTCCTGACACCGCAGAAGAGCTACTGGCGCAAGGGAGAGGAGGCGGCGATCACGGTCATGCTGGAGGCGATGCTTTCGAAGCAGCGGATCTTCGAGCTCTACCTCAACGTGATCGAGTGGGGCGAGGGCGTGTTCGGCGCGGAAGCGGCGGCGCGCCGGTACTTCGGCGTCGGGGCAGCGCAGCTTTCGTCCGAGCAATCCGCGCGGCTCGCGGCGATGGCGCCCAATCCGCGTTTCTACGAGCGCAACCCCGGGGCGCCGGGGCTTTCGCGCAAGATCGGCATCATCCTTGCCAGAATGCCGTCGGCCGAATTACCGTAACGGGACGCCGTCGATGCGTTCGCGGTGGCCCGTGACGGCTCGGCGCTGATGGGCGCACCGGGGCGTTCGACCGATGCGGACAAGGCGGGCCGCGGAATAACGGCGCGACGGCGCTGTTGGCTCTTTCGCGCGCACCATCGAACGCAGGGAGAAACCGATGATCAGGACGATGCGCTGGCCCGTCGCGGTGCTCGCTGCATTGGCATTGGCGGCCTGCCAGTCGATGACGCCGTCCGTGTCGCCGGTGCCTGGCAAGGTCTCCGACGGCACCCTCACCGACCCCAACGGGATGACGCTCTACACGTACGCCAAGGATGTTCCGGGCAGCGGCAAGAGCGAGTGCAATGGCACGTGCGCCTTCGCATGGCCGCCGTTCCTCGCGGGCGCTGGCGCGCAGGGGTCGGGCAACTGGACGCTCTTCACGAGGGACGACGGCAGGATGCAGTGGGCGTACAAGGGTCGCCCGGTCTACACGTACGTGAAGGACACGAAGCCCGGGGACAAGTCCGGTCACGATGACGGCGGCGTGTGGTTCCGGGCGACGGAATGACGGGCGCCCCGACATGATCATCGAGCGCGCGCGGCGGGAGCAATTGCCTGCCCTGTGCGAAGCATGATGGCTACCTCGACACCCGCCGCGCCGCCGCTCCCGCATCCGGAGCTCCTCGCGGCCATCCCGCGGCTTCGACGCTATGCCCGCGTGCTGGTCGGCGACGCCGCGAAAGCGGACGACCTCGTGCAGGACACGCTGGCGCGCGCATGGGAAAAGCGGCGGCTCTGGCAAGCCGGCACCGATCTTCGCGCGTGGCTGTTCACCGTGATGCACAACCTTCATATCAATCAGCTGGCGACGATCCGCCGCGACGCCGCGACCGCGTCGCTCGACGACGACACGACGGGCACGGCCTGGCAGGTGCCGGTGCGGCCGAACCAGCAGGAGCGCGTGCTGCTGCTGGAAGTGATCAGGCAGATGGAACGGCTGCCGGTCGAGCAGCGCGAGGTCCTCGTGCTGGCGGCGGTCGAGGAGCTTCGCTACGAGGAGATCGCCGTGGTCCTGTCAGTCCCGATCGGCACGGTGATGTCACGACTCTCGCGCGCTCGCGAAAAGCTGCGCCGCCTCGTGGCCGAGCCGACGAGTCCGCTTCGGATCATCAAATGAGATTGCGATGACATCCGCCAACCCCGAACACTTCAACGACGCCGATTTCCAGGCGTATGCCGACGGCCAGCTTGCCGCCCATCGCGTGCCGGAGTTCGAAGCCGAGCTCGCGCGGGCACCCGAGCTCGCGCTGCGGGTCGCCGAGATCCGCGAGCAGAACGCGGCCTTGCGCGACGCGCTCGACCCGGTGCTCGCCGAGCCGATTCCGGAGCGTCTCGTCGCGGCGGCCGCACCGCCGCCACGGCGCGGCGGCGCGCTGCGCCGGATGATCGTTCCTTCGCTCGCGGCCGCGGCGGTGCTCATCGTCGGCATCTCGGTGGGCTGGATGGCGCGCGACGCGCTTCTCGAGCGCGCCGGCACGCCGACGACCTTCGCGCGGCAGGCCGCGCTGACGCATGCGTTGTACGCGGCCGACGTGCGGCGGCCCGTCGAGGTGTGGGCGAGCGAGGAAAAAGGCCTCGTGACCTGGCTCACCAAGCGGCTGGGATTCCCGGTCTACGCGCCGAACCTCAACGACGTCGGCTTCGCGCTCGTCGGCGGCCGGCTCGTCGCGGGCAACGAGCAGCCGACCGCGCTCTTCATGTACGAGAATGCGGATCACCAGCGACTGTCGCTGCAGGTGCGCAAGCAATCGTCGGTGCTCGGCACGGCGTCGGGTGGAAGCGGCGAGACCGCATTCCGCTACTCCTTCGCGAATGGCGTCGGCGTCTTCTACTGGATCGACGACGATTGCGGCTACGCGATCTCGGGCAACGTCGATCGCGGCCAGCTGCTCAAGATCGCCCAGGTCGTCTACGGCCAGCTCGCGGCGCTGGAGGGCTCGGGTCCGAAGTAACGGCGCGCTCCGGCGGGCGGGTGCGCGGTAACATAGCGCGGATGCAAAGCCCTCCCGCCCGAGTCGGTGATTCCGTCGACGACATCGACACGCCCGCGCTCGTCGTCGACCTCGATCCGCTCGAGCGCAATCTCGACCTGATGGCGAACGCGGCGCGTGGCGCGGGCATCGCGCTTCGCCCGCACGCCAAATCGCACAAGTGCCCGGACATCGCGCTGCTGCAGCAGGAGCGCGACGCCGTCGGCATCTGCTGTCAGAAGGTCGGCGAGGCGGAGGCCTTCGTCGCGGCCGGCATCGGCGACGTGCTGGTCACCAATGAAATCGTCGGGAGGGTGAAGCAGGAGCGTCTCGCGCGGCTCGCGCAGCGGGCGAGGATCGGGGTGCTCGCCGACGACGCGGCCTGCGTGCTGCATCTTGGCGCCGCCGCGCGCTCGGCCGGAGCGACGCTCGACGTGCTGGTCGAGATCGACGTCGGCGCGCAGCGCTGCGGCGTCGCGCCCGGCGCGCCCGCGGTGGCGATCGCGCAGGCGATCGCGCGCACGCCCGGCCTCGCGTTTCGCGGAATCCACGCATACCACGGCGCCGCGCAGCACATGCGCGCCCCGGCCGAGCGCAAGGCGGCGATCGCGCGGGCGGTCGCGTTCGCGCGCGAGACGAAGGCGATGATCGAGGCGGGCGGTGTCGAATGCCGCACCGTCACCGGCGCCGGGACCGGAACGTGGCAGAACGAGCGCGACAGCGGCGTCTACACGGAGATCCAGCCCGGCTCGTACATCTTCATGGACGCCGACTATCACCGCAATGCGCTAGCGCCCGACGAGCACAACTTCGAGCAGAGCCTCTACGTGCTGGCGGCGGTGATGAGCGCGCCTGCGCGCGATCGCGCGATCGTCGACGCGGGGTTGAAGGCATTCGCGTTCGATTCAGGGCCGCCGCTCGTGTACGGCGCGCAGGGATTGGAGTACGTGAAGGCCTCCGACGAGCATGGCGTGCTCGCGGTCGCGGCGGAGGCGATACCCCCGGTGCCTGGCGATCGTGTGTGGCTCATTCCCGGCCACTGCGATCCGACCGTGAATCTCTACGACTGGATCGTCGGCGTGCGCGGCAGCCGCGTCGAATGTCTTTGGCCGGTCGCGGCCCGCGGCGCGCTGGCCTGATCCGGAACGGAGTCGGGCGAGCGAAGCGTCGATCGCGTTTCTATCGATGCGAATTACGCGCGTCGAGCGCGTCGATCAGGCACCGCGGTCGGGATTCGTGGAATAGGCGCGCAGCTGCTCAGCGATCTCCCGGCTTGGATTCTCGCGCTGGTACCAGAAGAACGATACCGGGACGTCGCGCGCTGCGCCGAAACGAAGGCGTGGCCGGAAGACCACTCCGCCGTCCGTATGCTCCGTCGTCTCGACATCCGCGCCAGAGAGGTCCGCGAGCCTCAGAAGGGTGGCTCGTCTGCCGCGGATGCCCCATCGGATGACGCGCACGTTGCCGGACGCCGGATCGATCTCGACGCGGGACGCCGGTTCGCGCGCGATCATGTACAGGCCGCCCGCGATGTTCCCGAGTCCGATCAGTATCCCGACGGCCGCCTGCGGCGTCGACGCCGATTCCGCCAGCGTCAGCGACACGGCGGTGACGCCGCCCAGCACGAACATCGCGTAGAACAGCCAGAGTGGCGCGGGATTGTCGGTAACCTCGATTCCGTCGCCGATGCGCTTGAGCTTCATCGTCATGCGCGGCGCTGCCGCGGCGTCGGAGCTTCGGAGTCGCGAAGGTCGGCCTCGAAGAGCTCCTGCAGCTGCGCCGCGGCCTGGGCCGTCGTCTGGATGAACTGCTGCTCGTCCTGACGAACGGCGTACTGGACGTCGAGCAGGCCGACGTCGTGCCTGCGGAACAGCTCGACGGCGCGCGCCGCCTGAGTCGGGTCCATGCCGGATATCTCCAGGGCCTGTCGCGCGGTCACGAGGCTCGACTGGAACGTCTCGCGCTCGATCGCCTCGACGTCGAGGTCGCGCAGGCGGTAGAGGTGCACGCGATTGCGCGCACGGGCGAGGATGGGGAGATCGGGAAAGTGCTTGCGCACGACAGCGGCGGTCTTGATCGACGCCTCGACGTCGTCGATCGCGAGGACGAAGAGCTTGGCGTCGCGCGCGCGGGCCGATTCCAGCATCTCGAGCCGCGACGCGTCGCCGTAGTACACCTTGTTGCCGAACTTGCGGACGAAATCGACCTGCTGGTAGTCGAGCTCGATCGCGGTGAACCGGATGCCGGCCATGCGCAGGACGCGCGAGACGATCTGCCCGTAACGTCCGTAGCCGGCGATGATCACCGGGTTTCCGGTGCCGTCGATGACGTCGAACTCCGGCGCCTTCTTGCGCTCCTGCCAGCGCACCAACGCGCGCTCGTGCGCGACGAACGTCAGCGGCGAGAGCAGCATCGAGACCGTCACTGCGAGGATCAAGAACTGCGCGGTCGAGTCGGCGAGGATGCCGTGCCCCTGCGCGGCGGTGAACAGCACGAACGCGAATTCGCCGCCGCCCGCGAGCCAGACGGCGATGCGCTGCGCGTCCTCGTTGTCGCTTCCTCCGATGCGCGCGATCGCGAACATCAGCGCCGCCTTCAGCGCCATGAGACCGACCGCGACGCCCAGCACGACGAGCGGCTGCGCCGCGAACAGCGAGAGGTTCGCGCTCATCCCGACGGCCATGAAGAAGAGCCCCATCAGCAGGCCCTTGAACGGCTCGACGTCGGCTTCGAGCTCGTGGCGGAATTCCGAATCGGCGAGGAGCACGCCGGCGAGGAACGCGCCGAGCGACATCGACAGGCCGATGGCCTCCATCAGCAGCGCCGCCCCCGCGACGACGAGGAGCGCCGCTGCGGTGAACACCTCGCGGCCGCCGAAACGCGCGATCAGCCTCAGGGCGGGGCGGATCAGCAGACGGCTGCTGACGATGACGACGAGGATCGCCGCCACGCCCTTGACCGCGAGCAGCCAGCCACTGGCGGCGCCGCTGCGGTCGGGAGCGAGCAGCGGCAGGAGCGCGATCAGCGGAATCACCGCGACATCCTGGAAGAGCAGGATCGCGAACGCGCGCTGCCCGGAGGGAGTGGAGAGCTGGGCGCGCTCGCCGAGCCATGCGAGGACGATTGCCGTCGACGACATCGCGAGGCCGGATCCAACGATTGTTGCGGCAGGCCACGCGAGCCCGAGCGCGTGCGCGACGAGGGTCACGACGACGCCGGTGACGACCACTTGTGCGCCGCCCAGTCCGAACACCGGATGGCGCAGCGCCCAAAGTCGCGAGGGCTCGAGCTCGAGGCCGACGAGGAACAGCAGCAGCACGACGCCGAGCTCGGCAAAGCTCAGCGTTGCCTGTGCGTGTGGCACCACGCCGAGGCCCCACGGACCGATGAGCGCCCCTGCCGCGAGATAGCCCAGCACGGCTCCCAGCTGCAGCCGGCGGAACAGCGGCACGATGAGCACCGCGGTGGCGAGGAAGATGGCGGCCTGTTCGAGGAACGGCATGGCGTACCCCCTAGGAGCCTGTCGGGCCTGGTTTCGCGCACGCGACGGAGGCGGTTTGGGCGCAGGTCAAGGCGCGAGACCGGGAGCATATCGGGAATATGCCGAGGGCGAGCAACGCAGAAATGCGCCCAAAGCGCCCCGTCCCTTCGGGTTGCCGCCGAAAAGCGCGTCTGCTTTGTTGCTCGGCTTGCGAAGATTCACGATATTCGCTGCACCTCGCGCCGCGCATCCATCGCTTTTTGGCCCGGCAACGCATACGTGAAATCAGGCCCGACAGGCTCCTATAGAATGGCGGTGCCGCGCGGCGTGCGGATCATCGCGGCGAGCCGCGGCGATTTGGCGTAGGTGACTTTCATCGTGTCGGCGAGTCCGAGCGCGGCGATTTCCGCGCGGATGGTCTCCGGCAGCGCGTGCTCGCCGGCGATCGCCGCGAGACGCAATCCGGCATCCGGCAGCCGATCGGACGGATGTCGCGCGTCGCTCCACTGGATCAGCGTCGGCACGAGCCCGCGCCCCGGCCGGTGCCCGTCATCGGGGATCGTGATGCGCCAGCTGAAATCGCCGCGCGCCATCGACGTGATCGTGCCGAGGCCCGGAAGGCGCGCGACCGCGGCGTCGATGTCGTTCGTGCGCGCGACCCAGTGCGCGAGATGCGGCCCTTCGGCCAGCGCCGCCTTCATACGCGGCTCGTCGAGATCGAACCAGCGCGGGCGCGATGGAGTCGCGCCGTCCGGATCGACGGCGATCACTTCGACGTAGAAGCGAGGACCGAGCCCGAGGAGCGCATTGTGCGTCCCCATCGGCACGTGTTTCCCTCCGGGCTGCGGCCGCACGCCGAGGTTGGTCTCGACCCAGTCGCAGCCCGCAGCGAGCGTCAGTGCGGCGACGACGAGGTGGTCGGGCTCGACCGTGAGCCGGCTCATCCGCGCGGATCGGGTTCGTCGCCCGCGAAGTCGAGCTCGACCCGCGCGCCGTTCGGGTCGTGGAAGAAGAGCTGCCACATCGTCGCGCCGGCCAAGCGCCGGCAGTCGTGCGCGATGCCGCGCCGCTCGAGCCTGGCCAGCGTGTCGCCAAGGCCCGTCGCCGAGAACGCCATGTGGTCGATGACACCGGGCAGGAGCTCCCCGCGCGTCTTTCCGCCGACGACGTGAAGGATCGGCTGATCGCCGGCGTACAGCCATGCGCCGGGAAACGTGAACGGCGGGCGCGGGCCGGGCAGGAGTCCCAGCAGGTCGCCGTAGAACTCGATCGTCGCGGGGACATCGTCGGTCAGGATCGTGAAATGGTTCATCGCGGTCGCAGGCATCGGGGCTCCAGGCGAATCGTCCGGATTGGAATGTTACGGCAATGCGTCGCGCAGGAAATTCCCCACGAGCGACGTGGCGTCCGGCCCCTGCGCGTCGTTGAATGGCAGTGCATCGTCGCCGCCGCTCCAGGCGTGGCCGAGGCCGTCGATCGCGACGTGGCGCACGATGAGCCGCTCGCCGATGCGCCATTCGCGGATCGTGCTGGATCGCGCACCCGGCGTCGCGTCGGTGCGCTCGGCGTCCGCGGCTGGCGGCGATCGCGGCGACAGCCCGGGCGCGTCCACCGAAGGATGGCCGTTGAGGCGAAGATATTGGCGGACGAGCATCACCGCGTTGACGCCGGCGACGACGGGATCGCTCTCGCCCTGGATCGCGAGCAGAGGAACCGGCAGGTCGGTCCCCGCCGCGTGCGCGGCCTCGGTTGCGATGGCCTCGACGTCGGCCTCGGGGCCGTGCTGCATCACGCCGATCGCGGTGAACGCCGACTTCGCGGCGCCGCAGGCAAGGCCCGAGTGGATCGCGACGGCATGAACGATGTCCGGATGCCGCACGCCGAGCGCCGCGGCGAGCGCGCCGCCCGCCGACATTCCGGCGACGACGACGCGATGCCGATCGGCGCGATAGCGGCGCCGCACCGAGCGGATCATCGCCGCGACGATCGCCGCCTCACCGGCGCCGCCGGCGGTTGCGCCGTCGAACCAGTTCCAGCAGCGCCACGCGTTCGCCGAATCCTTCTGCCGCGGCAGGAGCACGAGCCAGCCGCGAGCATCCGCCAGCGCCGCGATGCGCGTTCCCTGAGCGAACTCCTCGGGCGTCTGCCGGCACCCGTGGCAGAAGACGACGAGCGGCGCACGCTTCCACCACGACCATCCGGCGGGAACGTAGAGCAGGTATTCGCGGCGCGGCCAGATCCACGGCAGTGTGCGGAGGAATCCGGAAAACGCGAACTTGGCGCCCGCGACAAAGCTGCCCGGCTCCGGCGGCTTCCGGCGGAACAGCCGCGCGGTGAAATCCTTGAGGCGCGCGAACATTTTGACGAAGGCGCGTCCGGCGCCGGCCTCTAGATCAGGACGATGTCGTACTGCTCCTGCGTGTAGATCGACTCGACCTGCAGCGAGATCGGCTTGCCGATGAAGTCGCCGAGCTGCGCCAGCGACTGCGACTCCTCGTCGAGGAAGAGGTCGATCACCGGCTGCGCGGCGAGGATGCGGAATTCGCGCGCGTTGAACTGTTTCGACTCGCGCACGATCTCGCGCAGGATCTCGTAGCAGATCGTCTGCGCGGTCTTCAGCTGGCCGCGTCCGCGACAGGTCGGGCATGCCTCGCACAGCACGTGGGCGAGCGATTCGCGCGTGCGCTTGCGCGTCATCTCGACCAGCCCGAGCTGGGTGAAGCCGTTCACCGAGAGCCGGGTCCGGTCGGGCTCCAGAGCGCGATTGAGCTCGACCAGCACCGCGTTGCGATGATCGACGTTTTCCATGTCGATGAAATCGAGGATGATGATGCCGCCGAGGTTGCGCAACCGCAGCTGCCGCGCGATCACCTGCGCCGCCTCGAGGTTGGTCTTGAAGATCGTGTCGTCGAAGCTGCGTCCGCCGACGAAGCCGCCGGTGTTGACGTCGATCGTCGTCATTGCCTCGGTCTGGTCGACGATCAGGTAGCCGCCGGACTTGAGATCGACGCGGCGCGCCAGCGCCTTCTCGATCTCGTCCTCGACGCTGTAGAGGTCGAACAGCGGGCGCTCGCCCGAGTGATGCTGGATCCGCTCGGTGAGCGCGGGCGTGTACTCGGCGGCCCATTCGCGCATCCGCACGAACGTCTCGCGCGAGTCGACGACCACACGCAACGTCTCTTCGGTGGCCATGTCGCGCAGCACGCGTTGCGCGAGGTTGAGGTCCTGGTAGAGGAGCACGGGCGCCGCGACCGCGCCGGCGCGGGCGTTGAGGTCGCCCCACAGCTTGGTCAGGTACCCGATGTCGTTCTCCATCTCGCGCCCGGTCGCGGTTTCCGCCATCGTGCGGATGATGAAGCCCCCGATCAGGCCGTCGGGCAGGAGCAGCTGCAGCTTCTCGCGCAGGCTCTCGCGCTCCGCCTCGTCCTCGATCCGCTGCGAGATGCCGATGTGCGAATCCTGCGGAAGATAGACGAGCAGCCGGCCGGCGAGGCTCACCTGCGTGGACAGCCGCGCGCCCTTGGTGCCGATCGGGTCCTTGATCACCTGCACGAGCAGCGCCTGGCCCTCGTGCAGGATCCTCTCGATGGGCCGGATTTCGCTGCCGCCGTGGCCGTTCTGGCGGTGCTCCCAGATGTCGGCGACGTGGAGGAACGCCGCACGCTCGAGACCGATCTCGACGAACGCGCTCTGCATTCCCGGCAGAACGCGCGCGACCTTTCCCAGGTAGATGTTGCCGACGAGCCCGCGAGCGCTGACGCGCTCGATGTGCAGCTCCTGCACGACGCCCTCGCCGAGCATCGCGACGCGGGTTTCCTGGGGCGTTACGTTGATAAGGATTTCATGTGACATTCGCGGGCGGTGGGGTCCAAGGTCGGAATCCTTCTGGAGCGCCGACGCGTGCAGCCGGGAAGTTCCCGACGAAAGGGGTCGGCAGCGATTGGGTTGCCGACTTTATAGCACGGGGAAGCCGATCCGGGCGAGCAGGGCGGCCGTCTCGTAGAGCGGCAATCCCATCACGCCGGAATAGCTGCCGTCGATGCGGCGCACGAACGCCGCGGCGCGGCCCTGCACCGCATAGGCGCCGGCCTTGCCGAGCGACTCGCCCGTGGCGACGTAATGATCGATGTCCGCGCGCGCGATGTCGGCGAAGGTCACCGACGACGTCGAAATCTCGGCGTTGATCTCGTCGTTCCAGCAGACCGCGATCGCGGTCAGCACTTCGTGCGTGCGCCCCGACAGCGCCAGCAGCATGCGCGTCGCGTCCGCGGCGTCACGCGGCTTGCCGAAGACGACGCCATCGAGCACGACCTCGGTGTCGGCGCCGAGCACGGGCCGCGGCGGGAGCTCGCGCTTTCGCATCCGCTGCGCGCCGACCAGCGCCTTCGTGCGGGCGATGCGCTCGACATAGTGAAGCGGCGGCTCGCCGTCCTGCACCTCCTCGACGACGTCGCGATCGCGTCCCGCGGCCTCGCGCATCAGGAGCGGCGCGAATTCGATGCCGAGCTGGGTGAGCAGCGCCTCACGGCGCGAGCTCTTCGAGGCGAGGTAGATCGACGGTGCGCTCATCTAGCGGTCCTTAATTGCGATGATACGGGTGTCCCGACAGCAGGCTCGCCGCGCGGTAGAGCTGCTCGGCGACCATCACGCGGACGAGGCCGTGCGGAAGCGTGAGCGCCGACAGCGCGACGGTCTGCGCAGCTCCGCGCTTGACCGAGTCGTCGAGGCCATCCGCGCTGCCGATCACGAACGCGACGTCGCGCGCGTCGCTGCGCCATTGCGCGAGCTGCGCGGCGAGCTCCCGGGTCGTCCATGCGCGACCGTGCTCGTCGAGCGCGATGACGCGGGAGTCCTTGCAGGCGGCGCCAATCCGTCTGGCTTCGGCGGCGAGAAGCGCCGCTACCGGCTTGCCCTCGCTCCGTGTCTCGGGCTTCAGCGCGACGAGCTCCAGCGGAAGATCGCGCGGCATCCGGCGCGCGTAGTCATCGAATCCCGCATCGACCCACGCCGGCATCCGGTGCCCCAACGCGACGATGCGAAGCTTCATCGGGGGCGGTGGCGATCCGGCACCGCCGGCGGTTCACGCCGCCTTGCGCTGCGGGGCCCGCGGGCGGGCGAGCCGGGATTTCGCGGGCGCCCACAGCTCCTCGAGGTTGTAGTAGGCGCGCACCGCGGGCTGCATGATGTGAACGATGATGTCGCCGGCGTCGACCAGCACCCACTCGCCGGTGTCCTCGCCTTCGACGCCGATGATCGTCGCGCCCCCCGACTTGAGCTTGTCGCGGACGTGATTGGCGAGCGCCTTCACCTGCCGGTTGGACTCGGCGCTGGCGATCACAAGGGTGTCGCAGAGACTGGTGAGCTTGCGGACGTCGAGGACGGCGATATCGCGCGCTTTGATGTCTTCGAGAGCGGTGACGGCGGTCTTTTGCAGCTTGTTAAGGCGCATCCGGAGGTGATCTGTAGAGTTGGTTATGTTCAATATAGGCCAAAACCTTGGGCGGAAGCAAACCGGCCACGGCGGCGGCGCCTTCGGGTCCGCGCGCGAGCGCCGTGCGAATCGAGGACGCCGAAATCGGATGCGCGGTGATCGGCTGGACGATGATCGATCCGGCGGGCCGGCGCGACAGCGCCTGCGAATCCCCCGTATGCCGGCGCTGCCATTCGCGCGCGAGCTCCGGCGGGAACGCATCGGTCAACGCGCTGCCGGGCCGTAGGACGGCGATGATGTGCGCAAGGTCGAACAGCTCGCGCCAGCGGTGCCATTGCGGCAATCCGGCCAGCGCATCGGCGCCGACAATGAGTGCGAGCGGCCGCGAGGGCGACTCGGCACGCAGCGCTTCCAGCGTCTCGACCGTGTAACTGGGGCCGGGCCGCGTGATCTCGCGGTCGTCGACGCCGAGTTCCGGATAATCCCCTACGCCGAGCCTCGTCATGGCAAGGCGATGCTCTGCCGACGCGACCGGCGGCTCGCGATGCGGCGGAGCGCCGGCGGGGACGAGATTCAGCGCGGCGAACGGCAGCGCCGCCCGCACGTCGCGCGCGAGCTCGAGGTGCCCGTAATGGATCGGGTCGAACGTTCCCCCGAGAATGCCGAGTGCGCCGTGCGAGGCATTGTCCATTCAAGAATGCCGATTGGTGTGCGCGCTTGCGTCGTCTGTGGACGCGGCCCGGTCGGGTCATGGCCCCGGCGGCAGCCTCGCTTCGGTCGATTGTACCGGCCCCGTAGGGCGCCCGCTTCGTCAGAACCGCGACCCGGGCTCCTTCAGGAATGCGATCTCTTCCGACGTCGACGCGCGTCCGAGGATCTCGTTCCGGTGCGGGAACCGGCCGAAGCGGCGGACGATGTCCGCATGTCGCGTGGCCCAGGGCAGCAGGGAATCGTCGCCGGTGGCCTGCGCGAGCGCGCTGAACAACTCGATCGACCGGACCTGGTCGGCCATGGACTCGCTGTGCTCGAACGGCAGATAGAGAAACTGCCGCTCGTATCGGTCGAGCGCGCGATCCTGCCCGGCGTCCACCACCGCGGCGGCGACCGGGCGCGCGAGCGCGTCGCCTTCGAACGCGCGCGGCGTGTCGCGAAAGATGTTGCGGGTGAACTGGTCGAGCAGGATCACCCGCGCCAGCGCGCCGTGCGCGCGTGGCCGACCATTCCGCGAACGCGCCGGAGAGCGCGGCCTCGACGGCCTCGCCGAAGCGCGCGCGGATCGCCGCGTCGAAGGCGGAATCCTTGGTGAACCAGATGGCGCGGCTGCGATGCGGCAATTCGCCGAACCAGAACTCCAGCACCTCGGACGGCGTCGCGTTCATCGCGCGGAATTGCCAGTAGACGGCGTCGACCGTCTTGCGGAGCGCGTCGCGCGCATGCGCCCGAAGCGCCTCGCCGAGCGCATGCGAATCCCGCACTTCATGCAGCGCGCGCACGAACACGACTGCGCGATCGTCGTCGACGATGAGCGATTGCACCTCGGCGCGGACATCCTTCTGGCCGAGCCACGACTCGACAGCGCGGTCGAGTGCCGTGTCGGAGCTGTCGATCAGGAGCCGGCGATTGAGCGCCGCCAGGAAGAGCGCCATCACGCCCAGCAGCACGCCGACGACGATGGACACTCCCGCGTCGAACTCGGGGTGCGGGCCCGCGACGTACGACACGCTGGCGACCAGCAGCGTCAGCAGGATGCCGAACAGCGCGACGCCGTCCTCGACCAACACGGCGAGCACGGTGACGTTGTTGCGGTTCTCCGCGAGGCCGCGCGCGCCGCCGATCTCCTTCCAGGCGATCACGAATGTCCATGATTCGAGTGCGAGCGCAAACAGCAGGAGCCCCACCACCAGCGGCGAGAACGGCTGGACCTCCAGCGGGTCGATCAGTGCGTGAATCCCGTGGTAGACATTGATGCCGCAGCCGATGAAGAACACGCTTACCGCGGAGACCAGCGCCCAGAAGAACTTCTCCTGGCCGCGGCCGAATGGATGCTCGCGGGTCGGGCCGGCGCGGCCGCGCACCTCGCCGATCTTGAGCAGCACCTGGTTGCCGACGTCGGCGAGCGAATGGACCGTCTCCGCGAAAAACGTCGGCGATCCGGTGACGACCCAGCCGAACCCCTTGGCGGCGGCGATCACCGTGTTTGTCGCGATGGAAACGGAAACCGACGAGGACATGGTACGAGGTCAGCGAAGACGATTCACGGCGGCACACGCATCGGCACGATGGCCGGAACGGCCACGATCGGCGTTCCGGTTCCCGTCTTACGTCTCGCGGATCTGGCCGGACCCCAGCACCACCCATTTCCGGCTGGTGAGTCCTTCGAGCCCGACCGGCCCGCGCGCATGCAGCTTGTTCGTCGAGATGCCGATCTCGGCGCCGAGACCGAACTCGTAACCGTCGGCAAAGCGCGTCGATGCGTTGACGATGACCGAGCTCGAGTCGACCTCGCGCAGGAAGCGCATCGCCGCCGCGTAGTTGCCGGTGACGATGGCGTCGGTGTGCTGCGACCCGTACTTGGCGATGTGCGCGATGGCGGTGTCGAGATCGTCGACGATTCGCACCGACAGGATCGGCGCCAGGTATTCGGTGTACCAATCGTTCTCGGTGGCGGGCTTCATCGCCGGCACCAACGCGCGCGAGCGCTCGCAACCGCGCAGCTCGACGCCTTTCTCCGCGTAGATCGCCGCCAGCGGCGGGAGCACGCGCCCGGCGATTCCGGCGTGCACCAGCAGCGTCTCCATCGTGTTGCACGGCGAATAGCGCTGCGTCTTCGCATTGTCGGCGATGCGCACCGCCATCCCGACGTCGGCCTCGGCGTCGACATACACGTGGCACACGCCGTCGAGGTGCTTGATCACCGGGACCTTCGCCTCGCGGGCGATGCGCTCGATGAGGCTCTTGCCGCCGCGCGGAATGATCACGTCGACATGCTTCTCGTCGGCGATGAGGTGGCCGACGGCCGCGCGGTCCGTGGTTGCGACCACCTGGACACCGGTCTGCGGCAATCCGGCCGCGGCGAGCGCTTCGTAGAGGCAGGCGGCAATCGCCTGATTGCTGCGCAGCGCTTCGGATCCGCCGCGCAGGATCGTCGCATTGCCGGCCTTGAGGCACAGCCCGGCGGCATCCGCGGTCACGTTCGGCCGCGACTCGTAGATGATGCCGACGACGCCGAGCGGCACGCGCATCCGCCCCACCTGGATGCCGGAAGGCCGGTAGCGAAGCTCGCTGATCTCGCCGATAGGATCGGGCAGCGCGGCGATGGCGTCGAGGCCGTCGGCCATCGCGCCGACCAGCGCCGGCGTCAATGCGAGCCGGTCGATAAACGCGGCGTCGCTGCCGCCCGCCTTTGCCGCGGCGACGTCCTCGGCGTTCGCGGCGAGCAGTGTCGCGCTGTCGCGGCGGATCGCCGCCGCCATCGCGACGAGCGCGTCGTTTCTCGCTTGCGTGCTCGCGCGGGCGAGTTCGCGCGACGCCGCGCGCGCGGCCTCGCCGACGCCGTGCATGTACGCGGCGAGGTCGGCAAAGGTGCCGAGGCCCGGGATCAGGAGATTGGACATGCGCACATTCTAGCGCCAACGCTGGGCGGCGGCAGCGCGGCGGCGGCTCAGACCTTGATCGTCTTCACGCCTGATTCGCTGCCGAGCAGGATCACATTGGCGCCGCGCTGCGCGAAAAGCCCGACGGTGACCACACCCGCGATCGCGCGGATCTTCGCTTCCATCTCCACAGGATTGGTCAGCGTGAGCCCGTGCACGTCGAGGATCACGTTGCCGTTGTCGGTCGTGAACCCCATCCGCCACGCCGGCTGACCGCGCAACAGCACGAGCTGGCGTGCGACGTAGCTTCGCGCCATGGGAATGACCTCAACCGGCAGCGGAAACTTGCCCAGCACCGGAACGAGCTTCGTCGCATCGACGATGCAGACGAACTTGCGCGCAACGGCGGCGACGATCTTCTCTCGCGTCAGCGCGCCGCCGCCGCCCTTGATCATCGCGCCGTGCTCGGTCACCTCGTCGGCGCCGTCCACGTACACCGGGACGTCGGACACGTTGTTGAGGTCCTCGACGTAGATGCCGTGAGCCTTGAGGCGCTCGGTCGACTTGGCCGAGCTCGACACCGCGCCCTTGATCCTGTGCTTGATCCTGGCGAGCTCGTCGATGAAGAAGTTCGCCGTCGAGCCTGATCCGACGCCGATGATCTCGTCGTCCTGCACGTACTTGATCGCCTCGCGGGCAACTGCCTGCTTCATCTCGTCCTGGGTCATGGTGCCGCTCCTCCGTAGCCCGTCATTTTACGCGCTGAGAAAACGCGACGCCCGGCACGCGGGCCGGGCGTCGATGTTTCGGTGCAGGAAATGATTACTTCTTCCGCGCCGGCGGCAGATCGGTGCAAACGCCCTCGAATGCCTCGGCCGCGAGGCCGACCGATTCGGAGAGCGTCGGGTGCGGATGAATGGTGCGCCCGATGTCGACCGCGTCGGCGCCCATTTCGATCGCGAGCGCGAGTTCGGAGATGAGGTCCCCGGCGTGCGTGCCGACGATGCCGCCGCCGACGATCCGGTGCGTCGTCGCGTCGAACAGCAGCTTGGTGTGGCCTTCGTCGCGGCCGTTGGCGATCGCGCGTCCCGAGGCCACCCATGGGAAGAGTGCCTTCTCGATCTTGATGCCTTTTTCCTTCGCTTCGTCCTCGGTGACGCCGACCCACGCGATCTCGGGATCGGTGTAGGCGACCGACGGGATCACGCGCGCGTCGAAGTAACTCTTCTCGCCGGCCGCGGCTTCCGCGGCGACGTGGCCTTCGTGCGTCGCCTTGTGCGCAAGCATTGGCTGGCCGACGATGTCGCCGATCGCGAAGATGTGCGGCACGTTCGTGCGCATCTGGCCGTCCACCGGGATGAAACCGCGGTCGGTGACCGCGACGCCGGCCTTCTCGGCGCCGATCTTCCTGCCATTGGGCGAGCGGCCGACGCTCATCAGCACCGCGTCGTACGGCTGCGGTTCCTTGGGCGCGTTCGGTCCTTCGAAGGTCACCCACAGCGCATCCGGTTTTGCCTCGACGGCGGTGGTCTTCGTCGACAGCATGACGCGGTCGAAGCGGGGCTTGTTGAACTTCTCCCAGACGCGTACGAGATCGCGGTCGGCGCCGGGCATGAGTCCGGGAAGCATCTCGACGACGTCGAGCCGCGTGCCGAGCGTCGAATAGACGGTGCCCATCTCGAGGCCGATGATGCCGCCGCCGATCACCAGCATCCGCTTGGGGATCGACGCGAGCTCGAGCGCGCCGGTCGAGTCAAGCACGCGCGGATCGTCGGGAATGAACGGCAGCCGCACCACTTGCGAGCCGGCGGCGATGATCGCCTGCGCGAACTTCACGACTCTCTTCGCGCCGGACTTTGCCTGGCCGGCGCCTTCGGTCGCCTCGACCTCGACGTGATGCGAATCGAGAAACTGGCCGACGCCGCGAACGACCTCGACCTTGCGCGACTTTGCCATGACGGTGAGGCCGCCGGTGAGCTTGCCGACGACCTTGTTCTTCCAGCCTCGCAGCTTGTCGAGATCCACCTGCGGCGAGGCGAACGCGATACCGTGATCGGAGAGCGCCTTCGCCTCGTCCATCACCGCGGCGATGTGCAGCAGCGCCTTCGACGGAATGCAGCCGACGTTGAGGCACACGCCGCCCAGCTGCGCGTAACGCTCGACCAGCACGGTCTTCATCCCGAGGTCTGCCGCGCGGAACGCGGCGCTGTAGCCGCCCGGTCCCGAACCAAGCACGAGCATCTGGCACTCGACGTCGACCTTGCCGGTGTAGGTTGCGGCGCCGGGAATCGGCGCGGCAGCGGATGAAGGTGCAGTGGCGGGCGAAGGCGAAGCGGGGGGCGCGGACGTCGGACCGCGCTTCGCAGGCACGCTCGCCGCGACGCTGTCTTTCCCGCTCGCGGCCGGCGACGGGGAAGCGGGAGCGGCGGCGGCCGATTCGAGCACCGCAATCAGCGTGCCTTCGCTGACCTTGTCGCCCACTTTCAGTTTCATTTCCTTGATCGTGCCCGCGGCCGGTGCGGGAACGTCCATCGTCGCCTTGTCCGACTCGAGCGTGACGAGCGAATCCTCGGCAGCGACCGTGTCGCCCGGCTTCACGAAGACCTCGATGACCGGGATGTCCTTGAAGTCCCCTATGTCGGGAACCTTGATGTCGATCGTCGCCATTTATAGTGCCCCCACGCTTGCGGCTGTCGCCGCTGCGCTGCCCCCCGGGGGGGAGCAATTCGCGCCTTGGGACGGCCCGGCGGCGCTCATGATCTCGTTCATAGCATCACGCGGCGCATGTCGGCGAGCAGCGCGCAGAGATATGCGGCGAAGCGCGCCGCCGAGGCGCCGTCGATGACGCGGTGGTCGTAGGACAGCGAGATCGGCAGCATCAGTCGCGGCGCGAATTCCTTGCCGTTCCACACCGGCTTCATCTGCGATTTCGATACGCCGAGGATCGCGACTTCCGGCGCGTTGATGATCGGCGTGAACGCGGTGCCGCCGATGCCGCCCAGCGATGAAATCGAGAAACATCCGCCTTGCATTTCCGCCGGCCCGAGCTTGCCTTCGCGCGCCTTCGCGGAGAGCTCGCCCATTTCCTTCGCGATCGCGAGGACGCCCTTCTGGTCGGCGTTGCGGATCACCGGGACGACGAGCCCATTCGGCGTGTCGGCGGCGAAGCCGATGTGGAAATATTGTTTGACGATCAGATTATCGCCATCGATGGACGAATTGAAATCCGGGAATTTCTTGAGCGCGGCCACGCTCGCCTTGATCAGGAACGCGAGCATCGTCACCTTGATCCCGGCCTTCTCGTTTTCCTTGTTGAGCGCGACGCGGAAGGCCTCGAGTTCGGTGGTGTCGGCTTCGTCGAACTGCGTGACGTGCGGGATCATCACCCAGTTCCGCGCGAGATTCGCGCCGGAAATCTTCTTGATGCGCGACAGCGGCCGCGTCTCGAAGCTGCCGAATTTCGCGAAATCGACCTTCGGCCACGGCAGGAGGTTGAGCTCCCCGCCGGCACTGACGCCGCCACCCCCGGCCGCGCCGCTCATCGCCTGCTTGACGAAATTCTGCACGTCCTCCTGCTGAATCCTGCCGTTCGGGCCGGTGCCCGTCACGCGCGCGAGGTCGACGCCCAACTCGCGCGCGAATTTGCGCACCGACGGCGATGCGTGCGCCGCCTTGAAGGCCTCGCTGTCGACCGGCGCGGCTGGTGAAGCGGCGGGCGCCGCAGGGGCCGGTGCGGCGGGCGAGGCAGTGGTCGCTGCGGCGGAAGCTGTGGGTTCGGTCGGCGGTGCGGCGGGTGTCGCGCTGGGTGCCGTCGTGGATTGAGGTGCGGATGCCGGTCCCGGCGACGGCGCGCCAGCGGTGGTCGGCGCGCTCGGCTTCGCCGCGGCGTCCGTGGCCTCGAGCGTGAGGATCAGCGTGCCCTCGGCCACCTTGTCGCCAACCTTCAATTTCATTTCCTTGACCGTCCCTGCGGTTGGCGCGGGAACGTCCATCGTCGCCTTGTCGGATTCGAGCGTGACGAGCGAATCCTCGGCGGCGACGATGTCGCCGGGCTTCACGAACACCTCGATGACCGGGACGTCCTTGAAGTCGCCGATGTCGGGAACCTTGACTTCGATCGTGCTCATGCGTGTCGCTCCACGCCTAGACGGTCCACGGCGCCGGCTTCGCCGGGTCGATGCCGTATTTCTTCATCGCCTCGGCGGCCTTCGATGCCGGCAGCGTGCCGTCGTCGGCGAGCGCCTTCAGCGCGGCGACCGTCACGTAGTAGCGGTCGACCTCGAAGAAGCGGCGCAGTTTCTCGCGCGTGTCCGAGCGGCCGAAGCCATCGGTGCCGAGCACGACGTACCGGCGTCCGACGCACGCGCGGATCTGGTCGGCGAAGGCGCGCATGTAGTCGGTCGCCGCGATCACCGGACCGGTCGTACCCTTGAGACATGATTCCGCGTGTGCCTCCTTGGGCTTCGCGGTCGGATTCAGCATGGCCTCGCGCGTCACCTGCATGCAGTCGCGCGCGAGCTCGGTGAAGCTGGGGCAGCTCCAGAGGTCCGCCTCGACGCCCCAGTCGTTCTTCAGGAGGTCGGCGGCTGCGACTACCTCGCGGAAGATCGTTCCCGAGCCCAGCAGCTGGACGCGCGGTGCCTTCGACTTCTTCTCGCCGGCGCGGAACAGGTACATCCCCTTGATGATGTCAGGCGCCGCGCCCTCCGGCATCGCCGGCTGCGCGTAGTTCTCGTTCATCACCGTCAGGTAGTAATAGACATCCTGCTGCTCCGCGTACATCCGCCGCAGGCCGTCCTGGACGATCACTGCGACCTCGTAGCCGAACGTCGGGTCGTAGGAAATGCAGTTCGGGATCGTCGCCGAGATCATGTGCGAGTGTCCGTCCTCGTGCTGCAGGCCCTCGCCGTTCAGCGTCGTGCGCCCCGCGGTGCCGCCCAGCAGGAAGCCGCGGCAGCGCATGTCGCCGGCGGCCCACGCGAGATCGCCGACGCGCTGGAATCCGAACATCGAGTAGAAGATGTAGAACGGGATCATCGGCACGCCGTGCGTCGAGTACGACGTCGCCGCCGCCATCCAGTCGCACATGCCGCCGGCCTCGTTGATGCCCTCCTGCAGGATCTGACCGTTCTTCGACTCCTTGTAGAACATGAGCTGGGCGGAGTCCTCCGGCGTGTAGAGCTGGCCCTGCTGATTCCAGATGCCGAGCTGGCGGAACATGCCCTCCATCCCGAACGTCCGCGACTCGTCGGGAACGATCGGCACGATGTGCTTGCCGAGCGTCTTGTCGCGCACGAGGAGCTGCAGGACCTGCACGAAGGTCATCGTCGTCGAGATCTCGCGGTCCTCGGTGCTCTTGAGGAACCGCTCGAACGCGGCGAGCTCCGGCACCGCCAGCGCGGCGGCCTTCTGCCGGCGCGCCGGCAGGTAGCCGCCGAGTTCCATGCGGCGCGTCTCCATGTATTCGAACTCGGGCGAGCCCTTGGCAAACGTGAGGTACGGCACCTCGTCCAGCTTGTCATCGGGGACGGGCAGGTGGAAGCGGTCGCGGAAGCGGCGGATCGACTCGCCCGACATTTTCTTCTGCTGGTGCGTGATGTTCTGCGCCTCGCCCGACTCGCCCATTCCGTAGCCCTTGATCGTCTTGGCGAGGATCACGGTCGGCTGGCCGGTGTGGTTCACCGCGGCATGGAACGCGTTGTAGACCTTGAACGGGTCGTGCCCGCCTCGGTTCAGCATCCAGATATCCTCGTCCGAGTAATCGGCGACGAGCTCCTTCAGCTCCGGCGTATTGAAGAAATGCTCGCGGACGTACGCGCCGTCCTTCGACTTGAACGTCTGGTACTCGCCGTCGACGCAGTCCATCATCCGGCGCATCAGGATGCCCTTCTTGTCGCGCGCGAGCAGCGGATCCCAGTGCCGGCCCCAGACGACCTTGATGACGTTCCAGCCGGCGCCGCGAAAATCGCTCTCGAGCTCCTGGATGATCTTGCCGTTGCCGCGCACCGGGCCGTCGAGGCGCTGCAGATTGCAGTTGACGACGAAGATCAGGTTGTCGAGATTCTCGCGGGCGGCCATGCCGATCGCGCCCATCGATTCGGGCTCGTCCATCTCGCCGTCGCCCATGAACGCCCAGACCTTGCGGCCCTCGGTCTGCGCCAGGCCACGGTCCTGCAGATACTTCATGAAGCGCGCCTGGTAGATCGCCATCAGCGGCCCCAGGCCCATCGACACCGTCGGGAACTGCCAGAAGTCCGGCATCAGCCAGGGATGCGGGTACGACGCGATCCCCTTGCCGTCGACTTCCTGCCGGTAGTTGTCCATCTGCTCGGCGGTGAGCCGGCCCAGCATGAAGGCGCGCGCGTACACGCCGGGCGCCGAGTGACCCTGCACGAGAACGAGATCGCCGCCGTGCGTTTCGGAGGGCGCGCGCCAGAAATGGTTGAATCCGATGTCGTAGAGCATCGCTGCCGACGCGAAGCTCGCGATGTGGCCGCCGACGTTGGTGTCCTTGTTCGCGCGCACGACCATCGCCATCGCGTTCCAGCGAACGTAGTGGCGGATTCTCTGCTCGATGTTGAAGTCGCCCGGCAGGCGCACCTGCTTGTCGGCCCGGATCGTGTTGATGTAGGCGGTGTTCGCCGAGAACGGCAGGTAAGCGCCGTTGCGGCGCGCCTTGTCGATCAACTGCTCGATCAGGAAGTGCGCGCGATCCGGCCCTTCGTTCGCAAGAACGCCCTCGAGGGCGTCGAGCCATTCCCGGGTTTCCTGCGGGTCGTGGTCGGGAATCGTGTCCATGCCTTCCTCCAAATCACACACCGTTTGCGCGCGTCGCCCGGCCGGTTTTTTTTCGGGAATAGGATTGTAGGCGTCGCGATCCGAACGCGCTCATGCGCGCAATCCGCACGACCCTGCCACGAGACCGGGCGCGAGTTTACCACTGAATGGAATCAATTTCCAAAAATTGAATCCAGGTCCATCGGGAGTTTCAGAGGCCCGATTTGTCAGCGCCTCCGTGTGTGTGAGTACACACTTTTAGCACAATCGATTTGCCGACTCGAGGCTGATGAGGTGCTTTGACTCTCGGCGCGCGTCCGGGAATCCGCGAAAAGGGACCCACGCGTCCGTCCGCGCGGTGCCGCTCAACGCGGCGCGGCGCGGTCGGGGGCGACGACGAGTGTCTGCGACTCGGTGACGATGACGTCCACGGCAAGGTCATGCGGCGCGGCGGGCACGCGATCCACCAGCTGCAGGTCGAACGCGCCGGCGACGCGGGTCGCGCGGGTGAGCAGCGGCAGCAGGCGATCGTAGTAGCCCCCGCCGTATCCCAGGCGCCGGCCCGACCGGTCGAAGGCGATGCCCGGCACCAGCACCCAGTCGACGATTTCGGGCGCGACGGGAACTGCGCGCGGGTCGGGCTCGGGAATTCCGAACGCCCCGGCGACGAGGTCGCGCGGCGGATCGACGAGCGCGTGGAGGTTGAGCATCCGGGTGGCGCTGTTCACCCGTGGCGCCGCGACCGTCTTGCCGTCCGCAAGCGCGAGTTCGATCAGCGGCAGCGTGTTCCACTCGCTGCGGAAGGAGAGCGTCAGCAGCACGGTCCGCGCAGCGGTGAACGTCGGCAGCGCCGCGATGCGCGCCGTGATCGCGGTCGACGCCGCGGCTCGCGCATCCGCCGGCATCGCATCGCGCGCCGCCATCAGGCTGCGCCGCGCCGCGATCTTCGCCTCGTGCAGCGCGCTGCCGCGAGGCGCGTCGGGATCGGGGGCCACTGGGGAGGCGGGCGGCATTTTCCGATGGTAACTCAACGGAAATCGCCGTTGCCGTGCGTCGTCGATGCCGGGAACCTCTGAATAAGTCCCACGCGGTTGCGCTGCAGCGCCAATGCGGATGACTGCCTCAGTTGGCAAATGAGGCGCGACGAAGGTCGTAGTCCACACTACGATGCCAAGGCGCGCGGCAAAGCAGGCGCCGCATTTAGCAGCAGCCCGAAGGGACGGGGCTTTTCGGGCGGTCTGCATTGTCGCGAGGCTCGCTAAGGGGCCGGCCATTAGCTTCGCCTCGCTTCGCGCATCCCAACCCGAAAATTCCCCGTCGCAACCGTGCGGGACTTATTCAGAGGTTCCTTAGCCTCTATAATTGCCGACCTTGCCGCATCCACTCGCAGACCCATGAAAAACGCCCACCAGATCCATCGCGACCGCCGCGCCGCGCTTCTCGCGCAGATGCGCGCGCAAACCGGCGGCGGCCTGGCGCTCATTCCGACGGCGCCGGAATTCGCGCGCAATCGCGACTCGCTCTATCCGTATCGCCACGACAGCTATTTCTACTATGTGTCGGGCTTCAACGAGCCCGAGGCGGTGGTCGTGCTCGTGGCCGGAAAGGACGGCGATCGCCAGATCCTCTTCTGCCGCGACAAGAACATGGAGCGCGAGATCTGGGACGGCTTTCGCTACGGTCCGGACGCCGCGCGCGAAATCTTCGGATTCGACGAGGCGCATCCGATCGCCGATCTCGACAAGGTTCTGCCCGATCTCGCGTCGGACCAGCCCGCGCTCTACACGCCGCTGGGCCTCTTCCCGGCGTGGGATAAGCGGGTGACCGACCTCCTCAACGAAGTGCGCAGCCGCGCGCGCACCGGCGTCGCGGCCCCCGAGGAAATCATCGACGTCAGGAAGCCGCTCGACATGCTGCGGCTCGTGAAGGACGCGAACGAGCTCGTGCTGATGCGCCGCGCCGCCGAGATCTCGTCGCGCGCGCACCGGCGGGCGATGGCCGCAACGCGGCCGGGCTGGTACGAGTACCAGGTCGAAGCCGAGCTCGCGCACGAATTCCTGCACGGCGGCGCGCAGGCGGTCGCGTATCCGTCGATCGTCGCCGGCGGGCCCAACGCCTGCGTGCTGCACTATCGCGACAACAACCGCCAGCTGCAGGACGGCGACCTGCTGCTGATCGACGCCGGCTGCGAATTTCAGAGCTACGCCTCCGACATCACGCGGACCTTCCCGGTGAATGGGCGTTTCTCCGGACCGCAGAAGGACGTCTACGAGCTGGTGCTCGCGGCGCAGCAGGCCTGTCTCGACGCCGTGAAGCCCGGCGTCGAATTCCACGACTATCACAAGGCCGCCGAGCGCGTCCTCGCGCAGGGCTACCTCGACCTCGGGCTTCTCGAAGGCACGTTCGACGAGGTGATGGAGAGCGGAAGCTTCAAGCAGTTCTACATGCACCGCGCCGGACACTGGCTCGGCCTCGACGTGCACGACGCGGGCCTCTACCAGGTGAACGGCGCATCGCAGAAGCTCGTGCCAGGCATGGTGCTGACGGTCGAGCCCGGCACGTACATCCGCCGCTCCGACGATGTGCCCGAGGCGTTCTGGGACATCGGCGTGCGGATCGAGGACGACGTGCTCGTGACCGCGACGGGCCACGAGAACCTGACGCACGGCTCGCCGAAGTCCGTGGCCGACGTCGAGGCCGCGTGCGTCCGTTAGGCGCGATTCCGAACGCCGTTTGCCGAAGGCCGGGATGCATGATGTCGTGATCGTCGGCGCCGGTCCCGTCGGCGCGACGCTGGCGCTCGCGCTGCGCGAGTCCGACCTCGACGTCGTCGTGCTCGATACGCGCGCCAAGGGCCAATCGCAGCGCGGCGACCGGTCGCTTGCGTTGTCGCACGGCGCGCGGCTGATCCTCGAGCGCCAGGGCGTCTGGTCCGAACTCGCCGCGACCTCCGGCGGCGTCACGCCCATCACCGAAATCGACGTCTCGCAATCGGGCGGCTTCGGCATGACGCGATTGCGCGCCGTCGACGTCGATCTGCCTGCGCTGGGATACGTCGCAAGCTATCGCGCGCTGCAGGCGGCGCTCGACGCCGCGCTTGCGCACGCGTGCATCGCGGTTCGTCACGACGTCTCCGCGAAGTCGGTCGGCGGCACACCGGCGTATGCGGCGGTCGATCTCGTAGGCGACGGGCAGCCGCTGCTCGCGCGCCTTGTCGCCGTCGCCGACGGTTCGGGTGGGGTCCTCGCCGACGCGACGCGACGGCGACACGATTACGGACAGGTGGCGTTGGTCGCGAAGGTCGGCGCCAATCCGAAGCCGGAGGGTGTGGCCTGGGAGCGATTCGCGCCGGCCGGCCCCATCGCCCTGCTTCCCGAGGGTGAGCACTACGGCCTCGTCTGGACGACGCCTCCCGAGCTCGCGGAATCGCGGCTGACGCAGGACGACGCGGGATTTCTCCATGACCTCGCGCACCAACTTGGTTCGCGCGCGCCGCGCCTTGTGAGCGTTTCGGAGCGCCGCACGTTTCCGCTCGTGCTGGATTTCGCGTGGACAACGGCGCGCTCGCGCTGCGTGGCACTCGGCAACGCCGCGCAGACGCTGCATCCGGTCGCGGCGCAGGGGTTCAACGTCGGATTGCGCGATGCCTACGGTCTCGCGCTGGCGATTCTCGACTCGCCGCGCGACGATATCGGCAGCCGCGCGATGCTCGATCGGTATGCGGGCAGCCGCCGGATCGACCGGATGGCCGGCATCGCGTTCACGCACGGCCTGGTCGAGATCTTCGGCCGCGATGTCGCATTGCTTCGCTGGCCGCGGGGGTTGGCGCTCACTCTTCTCGACGCCGTTCCCCCGGTGAAGCGTGCGTTCTCGCGCGCGATGATGTTCGGACTGCGCTGACGTCCGCACGCCGTCCGGTCCGGCGCCGTCCATCCAAGATTCGTGCCATCGCGATCGACGCGTCGGCGCGTGCGTTCGACGAGCGCAAGCATTGCTCTCTTCCGCGCCAGAGCGGTTATAATTTGACTCCCTGTTCGTTTTCCCCCAGCCGCGAAATCTGATCGACCAGCCGTGCGTATCGGTCCTCTTACCATTGCCAACAATCTCGTGGTGGCGCCGATGGCCGGCGTGACCGACCGGCCGTTCCGCCAGCTGGCGAAGCGGATGGGCGCGGGTTACGCGGTGTCGGAAATGGTGGCGTCGAACCCGCGGCTGTGGGCCACAGAAAAATCGCAGCGCCGCATCGACCATCGCGGCGAGGTCGAGCCAATCGCAGTGCAGATCGCCGGCGCGGATCCGGCCATGCTGGCCGAGGCGGCGCGCTACAACGTCGGTCGCGGCGCGCAGATCATCGACATCAACATGGGCTGCCCGGCGAAGAAGGTCTGCAACGCCGCCGCCGGCTCCGCGCTCCTCGCGAACGAGGCGCTGGTCGCGGCGATCGTGTCCGCGGTCGTGCGCGCAGTCGACGTGCCGGTGACGCTCAAGATCCGCACCGGCACCGACCCGCGGCAGCGCAACGCGTTGCGCATCGCGCGCATCGCCGAGGACGCCGGCATCGCCGCGCTGGCGGTGCACGGACGGACGCGGGCCTGCGCCTTCGTCGGCCCGGTCGAGTACGACACGATCCGCGCGGTCAAGGCCGCCGTGGGCATTCCCGTCATCGCGAACGGCGACATCGGCTCGCCGCAGCAGGCCCGGCAGGTGCTCGACTACACCGGCGCCGACGCGCTGATGATCGGCCGCGCCGCGCAGGGTCGGCCGTGGATCTTCCTCGAGATCCGCCACTACCTCGACCACGGCGAGCTTCTCGCACCGCCGACGGTCGCCGAGGCGCGCGCGGAGATTCTCCGCCATCTCGACGACCACTACGCGTTCCATGGCGAGGCGGCGGGCGTGCGCATCGCGCGCAAGCATTTGCACTGGTACACCCGCGATCTCGCCGGGGCCGACGCGTTCCGCCATGCGGTCAACATGACGGAGACGGCGGCGGCGCAGCTTTCCGCGGTACAGGATTTCTTTGACGCGCTGGCCGGATGCTCGGAGCGCCTCGACTATCGCCCGCAGGCGGCGACGGTCGTGGACGCGCGGCATTCGTTCGGCCGGGACATCGAGGCATCGCTTCGGGGCGGGGAGGCCCTGGCCGCGTGAGAAAGACACTTCGCATCAACGGCAACAACGAAATCGGCAAGGTCGTCGAGAAATCGCTCGACGAATACTTCCGCAAGCTCGACGGCGAGCCGCCGCACGGCATCTACGACATGGTGATCGGCAACGTCGAGCGATCGCTCATCGCGTCGGTGATGGAGCGCGTGGGCGGCAACCAGACGCAGGCGGCCGACATGCTCGGCATGAACCGGAATACGCTGCGCACCAAGCTTTCCAAGTACGACATTCGCTGAAGGCCGGACCCGTGCCCGTTTGCGCCTGCCCGCATCCGGGCCCGGAACCGTGCGCTCGTGCTCGCGCGGCCGCGCCCGGCCGCCACGATTAGATCTTCCCGAGCCTTCCCGACGTCGATGCCCCATCCTTGCACGCAGGCGCTGTTGTCCGTGTCCGACAAGACGGGTGTCGTCGAATTCGCCCGCGGTCTCGCGCGCCTCGGCATCCGGTTGCTGTCGACGGGAGGCACCGCGAAGGCGCTCGCCGACGCCGGATTGCCGGTGACCGAGGTCGGCGACTACACCGGATTTCCCGAAATGCTGGACGGGCGGGTGAAGACGCTGCATCCGAAGGTTCACGGCGGCATCCTTGCACGTCGCGACGTGCCGGCGCACGTCGCGGCGCTGGAAAAGCATTCGATCCCGCCGATTGACCTCGTCGTCGTCAACCTCTATCCCTTCCGGGCGACGGTGGCCCGGCCCGGGTGCACGCTGGACGACGCGATCGAGAACATCGACATCGGCGGCCCGACGCTCGTGCGCGCCGCGGCGAAGAACTGGCAGCACGTCGGCGTCGTCGTCGACCCGGCCGATTACCCGGCGCTCCTCGCCGAGCTCGCGACCGGCAAGGCGTTGTCGACCGCCACCCGCTTCTCGCTCGCGCGAAAGGCGTTCACCCACACGGCGTCCTACGACGGCGCCATTTCGAACTGGCTCACCGCGCGCAGCGCGGATGGCGCCGCCGCTGCCTTCCCCGACGCGTTCAACCTGCAGGTGGCCAAGGTGCAGGATCTGCGCTACGGCGAGAACCCACATCAGGCGGCGGCGTTCTACCGCGATGTCGAACCCGCTGCCGGAACGATCGCCACCTACCGGCAGCTGCAGGGCAAGGAGCTCTCCTACAACAACATCGGCGACAGCGACGCGGCATGGGAATGCGCGAAGGCGTTCGACGGGCCGGCGTGCGTGATCGTCAAGCACGCGAATCCCTGCGGGGTGGCCGTCGCCGACGGACCGCTCGCGGCATACCGTAAGGCGCTCGCCACGGATCCCGTCTCGGCGTTCGGCGGCATCATCGCGTTCAACTGCGCGGTGAACGCCGCGACGGTCGAGGCGGTCGCCGCGCAATTCCTGGAAGTGCTGATCGCGCCGGCGTACACCAAGGATGCGCTCGCCGCCATCGCGCAGAAGAAGAACGTGCGCGTGCTCGAAATCGCGCTGCCGTCGGCGCCGCCGCCTCCCCAGCTCGACTTCAAGCGAGTCGGCGGCGGCCTGCTGGTGCAGACCGCCGACACCGACGGCGTCAGCACGGACGCGCTCAAGGTGGTGACGCGCAAGTCGCCGGCGCCCTCCGAGCTCACGGACCTGCTGTTCGCCTGGCGGGTCGCACGATTCGTGAAGTCCAACGCGATCGTGTTCTGTCGCGACGGCCAGACCCTCGGCGTGGGAGCGGGACAGATGAGCCGTGTCGACTCGACCCGGATCGCGGCGATGAAGGCGAAGAGCGCGAACCTGTCGCTCGCCGGGTCGGTCGCCGCGTCCGACGCGTTCTTTCCGTTCCGCGATGGCCTCGACGTGGTCGCCGACAACGGCGCCGTCGCCGTGATCCAGCCGGGGGGCAGCGTTCGCGACGACGAGGTGATCGCCGCCGCCGACGAGCGCGGCATCGCGATGGTCTTCACGGGCACACGGCACTTTCGACACTGAGCGGCGGAACGAATGCGCATACGTCATCGGGTGATTCAGCTGGCCGCGGCCGGCATGCTGGGACCGCTCGCCGCGCTTCCTGCGGCGGCGGCGTGCGACGACATGTGGGATTGGGTCAACATGGCGTGCCGCCACGTCGTCGACACCTACAGCGACGGCAGGAACGAGATCATCGTCTCGGGATTTGCCTGGCACATTCCGGCGACCTGGACGCCCGAAGCGCGCGCGCAGGAAAACCAGAATGCCTGGGGCGGGGGCTGGTCGCGCACCCGCGAGAGCGACGACCACGTCACCGAGAACGTCTTCTTCCTCGTCTTCAACGATTCGCACAGCGAGCCGGAATACCAGATCGGCTACGGCTGGAACTACTTCTGGCGCGAGCGCGACAGCGTGCAGCCGGGGCTTGGCTACACGGTGATGCTGGTGCAGCGGCCGGATATCGCCAACGGCATCCCTTTCCCCGCCATCCTTCCGCTCTTCTCGCTGCGCTACCAGAAGGCGACGCTGATCACGACGTTCATCCCGACCCTGAACGGCGGGATCAACCACGGCAGCATCCTGTACATCTTCGGCTCGATCGGAATCGATTGAAGACGGGTTCCCCAGTTGAATGTCCTCGTTGTCGGTGGCGGCGGCCGCGAGCACGCGATCGCCTGGAAGCTCGCGCAGTCGCAGCGGGTCGGCAAAGTCTTCGTCGCGCCTGGCAATGCGGGCACCGCGCTCGAGCCCTCGCTGACCAACGTTTCCATCACCGATGTCGCGAAGCTGGTCGAATTCGCGGCGGCTGAGTCGATCGCGCTGACGATCGTCGGGCCCGAAGGTCCGCTCGCCGCGGGTGTGGTCGACGCATTTCGCGCCGCGGGGCTGCGCATCTTCGGGCCGACCCGGGCCGCCGCGCAGCTCGAGAGCTCGAAGGACTACGCGAAGGCGTTCATGGCGCGGCACGGCATCCCCACCGCGCAGCACCGGACATTCACCGAGGCGGCCGCGGCGCAGGCCTACGTCGCCGAGCGCGGCGCGCCGATCGTCGTCAAGGCGGATGGGCTTGCCGCCGGCAAGGGTGTGGTCGTCGCGGCGAGCGTGGCCGAGGCGCAGGCCGCGATCGACGCGATGCTCGTCGGCAACTCGATGGGCGAGGCTGGCGCGCGCGTCGTCGTCGAGGATTTCCTTGCGGGCGAGGAAGCGAGCTTCATCGTGATGGTCGACGGGCGCAACGTTCTGGCCCTCGCCTCGTCGCAGGACCACAAACGCCTGCGCGACGACGACGAAGGGCCCAACACGGGTGGCATGGGCGCGTATTCGCCGGCGCCGGTCGTCACACCGATGCTGCACGCGCGGATCATGCGCGAAGTGATCCTGCCGACCGTCGCCGGGATGGCGGCCGACGGCATCCCGTACACGGGATTCCTGTACGCGGGCGTGATGATCGACGCGACGGGCACGCCCAGGGTGCTCGAATTCAACTGCCGCCTCGGCGATCCGGAGACGCAGCCGATCATGGTCCGGCTCAAATCCGATCTCGTGGAACTGGCGCTGGCTGCCTGCGACGCGCGGCTCGATGAGGTCGAGGCCGAATGGGACCGGCGTACGGCGCTCGGCGTGGTGTTGGCGGCGCACGGCTATCCCGACCACCCGCGCAAAGGCGACGCGATCGAAGGCCTCGCGCGAATCACCGAGGCGACGCATCCGGATTGCAAGGTGTTCCACGCGGGCACGGCGCAGGAGGGCGAGCGCATCGTCGTCAGCGGCGGTCGCGTGCTCTGCGTGACCGCGCTCGGCGATTCGGTGCGACAGGCGCAGCGCGCAGCCTACGCGGCGATCGGCGAGATCCGCTTTGATGGCATGCAATTCCGCGGCGACATCGGTCATCGTGCGCTCGCGCCGCGCGGGGCCTGACCTCGGTCGCGCGCCGCCGCCGCGGCCATTGCGGCCACTGATCGCACGCGGGACAATTCGCGTCCCGGAGCCCTTGTCGTCCAACGGATCGCGATGAACACCAGCGCCGCCCGAACCTATTTCGTCGAACTGCAGGAACGCATCGTCGCGCGGCTCGAAGCGATCGACGGCAAGCCGTTCCGCCGCGACGCATGGACGCGCGCCGAGGGTGGCGGCGGCATCGCTCGGATCATCGAGGACGGCAACGTGTTCGAGCGCGGCGGCGTCAATTTCTCGGCCGTCACCGGCGCCTGCTTGCCCCCGGCGGCGACGGCGGCGCACCCGGGAATCGAGGGAAGGGCGTGGGAAGCACAGGGCGTTTCGCTCGTGCTGCACCCGCGCAATCCATACGCGCCCACCGTGCACCTCAACGTACGGATGTTCGTCGCGCACGCGCCGGTGGGCGATGGGCGGATGCCGTCGAGTCCGGGGTCAGGGCGCGAAAGCGCCGAGCCGGCGTCGAGACAGTACGTTGAGGTACGGCGAGGCGCCGGTGAAGGCGCTGACAAAGCCATGGCCCCGGAATCGGCGGCAGACGTCTGGTGGTTCGGCGGCGGGATGGACCTGACGCCGTATTATGGATTTGCCGAGGACGCCGCACATTTTCACGGCGCCTGCCGCGACGCGTTGACGCCCTTCGGCGATGGCGTGCACGCGAAATACAAGAAATGGTGCGACGAGTATTTCTTCCTGAAGCACCGCAACGAGCCTCGCGGCATAGGCGGAATTTTCTTCGACGATCTCAACGACGGCGGGTTCGAGCGCTGCTTCGCGCTGATGAGGAGCGTGGGCGACCATTTCCTCCCGGCCTACGCGCCGATCGTGGAACGGCGCAAGGACGCGTCCTACGGCGAGCGCGAGCGCGATTTCCAGGCCTATCGGCGCGGACGCTACGTCGAGTTCAACCTCGTGTGGGATCGGGGCACGCTGTTCGGATTGCAGTCGAACGGCCGCACCGAAGCGATCCTCATGTCGCTGCCGCCAGTGGTGAAGTGGCGCTACGACTGGCGGCCCGAGCCGGGCTCGCCGGAGGCGCGCCTCTACACCGATTTCCTCGTCGCCAAGGATTGGACTTGATGAGTACGCCGAAGCGCGACGACTCGCATCTGATCGAGACGCGCGTGTCGTCCGAGCCTGTTTTCGACGGCAAGCTGCTCCACGTCCGCCGCGATACGGTGCGCCTGCCCGACGGCACGCTCGCGACGCGCGAGCACGTCGTCCACCCGGGTGCGGTGCTGATGGTGCCGGTGCTGCCGGACGGACGCCTCGTCGTCGTGCGCCAATATCGCTATCCGCTCGACCGCGTGTTCATCGAATTCCCCGCCGGAAAGCTCGATCCCGGGGAGACCGGCCTCGCGACGGCGCAGCGCGAGCTGATCGAGGAGGCGGGCTACACCGCGACGACGTGGACGCAACTCGCGACGATCCACACGCTCATCTCCTACACGAATGAAAGGATCGAGATCTTCCTCGCCGAGGGATTGACGCACGTCGGCGCGAAGCTCGACGCGGGCGAGTTTCTCGAGGTCGTGGTGCTCGGAGCCGACGAAATGCTGGCGGCACTCGACCGCGGCGAGATCACCGATGCCAAGACGGTCGTGGCGCTGTTGCTCTTCGCGCGGCGGCGCGCGACGACGCGATGATCGCGCGGCGGCTCGTCGTGAGAGGCCGCGTGCAGGGAGTCGGCTATCGCTACGCCGCGCAGGACGCCGCGGAGCGGCATCGCGTTTCGGGCTGGGTGCGCAATCGTCGCGACGGGACGGTCGAGGCTCTCGTGCAAGGGGATGCGGATGCGGTGGCGGCGATCATCGACTGGTGCCGGCGCGGTCCTCCGGCGGCGCAGGTCACCGGCGTCGAGGTCGTCGAATCGGAGCTGGAGCAGGTCGCAGGCTTCACGCTGAGGCCGACCGCGTAGGCCTCGCCGGTCAGTCGGTGGTGGCGCGCACGCAGAACACTTCCTTCCACGCGGCGTAGCCCGACGCGGCCCAGAGCGGCAGCGCCAGCATCAGACCGAGGCCCATCGTCAGCATGCAGAATGCGAGCAGCACGAGCGACGCCGCCGCGTAGGCGAGCAGCGGGAGCGCATTGCCGGCGAAGCCTTTCCAGCTCGCCGCGAATGCGGCGCCGGGCGGGACGCCCTCGAGCAGCACGTGAAACGGCACGAACGTGAACGGAAGCGCGACCAGGATTCCGATCGCATAGATCCCCATCAGCGTGACTGGCGCCAACTCCGCGACCGAAGCCTCCGCGCCGAACATGTTGACGCCTGCGAGCCACCACGCGAACAGGGCCTGCAGCAGCGACGGGATCACGCTGCAGGCGATGACGGCTGTGACCGCGCCCGCGGAGATGCGAAGCGCGGCGACCGCAAACCAGAGCGAGGGCGCCTCGCCGCGGTCGGTCGCAGCCGCGGCGTAGACGAGGCCGCAGGCAATCACCGGCGTGATGAGCTCGCTCAGCATCGCACCCCCGACCGGGATCGATCTCAGCAGGAACTCCGTCGCGACCGTGATGAACGCGAGCGCGATCCAGGTGCCCGGGGCACGCTTGAACAGGCGCAGCGCATCCTCGTACCAGAGGAGCGCATGGCCCGCGGGAACCGCGCGGGGCGAAAGATGCGCGACGGATGATTGGGGCGGGACGGCCTCGGGCGGCGTGTCGCTCATTGCCGGGACGAAAGGCGCCGGAAGCGCGGCGCCTACTCGGATTCGCCGAGGTAGGCGGCGCGCACGGCGGGGTCGTGCAGCAGCGACTTCGCATCGCCCGACAGAGTGATGACGCCCGACTCCATCACGTAGCCCCGGTCCGAGACCTCCAGCGCGAGCCGCGCGTTCTGCTCGACGAGCAGGATGGTCACGCCCTCGCGCGACACGGTCATCACGGTCTCGAACACCTTCTGCACCATCAGCGGCGCGAGCCCCATCGACGGCTCGTCGAGCAGCAGCAGCGTCGGCTTGGACATCAGCGCGCGCGAGATGGCCAGCATCTGCTGCTCGCCGCCGGAAAGCGTTCCCGCGGTCTGGCCACGGCGCTCCTTGAGCCGCGGAAAGAGCTCGAACGCGCGCTCGATCTCGCGCCGGATCTCGGCCTTGTCGCTGCGCACGTAGGCGCCCATCGCCAGATTCTCGTCGACGGTCAGAGCGCCGAACACGCCGCGGCCTTCGGGCACCATCGCAAGCCCGCGGCGCACGAGCTCGAACGGAGGCCTTCCCGCGATGCTCTCGCCCTTGTAGTGGATCGTGCCGCTCTTCACCGGCTGCAGGCCGGAGATGCCCTTCAGCGTGGTCGTCTTGCCGGCGCCGTTCGCCCCGATGAGGCAGACGAGCTCGCCGTGGCCGATCGTGAGGTCGATTCCCTTGATCGCCTGGATGCCGCCATAGGCGACCTCGAGCTTGTGCAGCGCGAGGATCGGCGCGGAGCCGTCGGCGCTGCTCATGCCGCGGCCTCCGCACGGTCGCTGCGACTCGATGCATCGCAGTGTCGGTCGCCGGCAATCGCGCGCGGACGCGCCCTTCGGGCCTGGGCTTCGCCCCGCGCTCTCATGCCGCGCCCTTCAAGTTGAGCGTGACTTCGCCGCCAAGGTAGGCGGCGATCACCTTCGCGTCCTTCTGCACGTCCGCCGCCAGGCCCTCGGCGATCTTCTTTCCGTAGTCGAGCACCAGCACGCGATCGCAGACGCTCATCACGAGCTTCATGTCGTGCTCGATCAGAAGAATGGTCGTGCCGTCGCGGCGGATATCGTCCAGGAGTCCCCGGAGCGCTGTGGTTTCCGTCGCGTTCATGCCGGCCGCCGGCTCGTCCAGGGCGAGGAGCTTGGGCTCGGTGGCGAGCGCGCGCGCGATCTCGAGCCGGCGCTGGTCGCCGTACGCGAGGTGGCGCGCGAGCGTGTTGGCGCGCTTCGCGACGCCGACGTAGTCGAGCAGCTCGTAGGCGCGCTTGGTGATCCCCTTCTCCTCCGTTCGCGTCTTCGCATCGCGGAAGATCGCGCCGAGCACGTTCGCGCCGGTGCGCACGTGGCGCCCGATCATCACGTTCTCCAGCGCCGACAGGTTCGCGAACAGGCGGATGTTCTGGAACGTTCGCGCGATGCCGCGCGCGGCAACTTCGTGCGGCTTCAGATCGGCCATCGGCTCGCCGTCAAACACGAATTCGCCGGCATCCTGCCGGTAGATCCCGGTCAGCACGTTGAAGAGGCTCGTCTTGCCCGCGCCGTTGGGCCCGATGAGACCGTAGATTTCGCCGTGCCGGATGTCGAAGCTCACGTCGGCCAGCGCGTGCACGCCGCCGAACCGCTTGCTGATCCCTTTTGCCACGAGCAGCGAGAGGTGACGCTCGCTCATTGCTCGGCCTCCGCGCGCTCTGCGCCTTGCGATGTTCCGAGTCGTCGGCCTCCCGCGATCGCTCGCGGACGCGCCCTTCGGTGCCCCCTCCTTGAAAGGTCGAGATACGCGACAGGTCCGCGCGTCGAGCGCCGCCCGCGCTCGCAGACGCGCCCTTCGGGCCTGGGCTTCGCCCTGCTCGCGCAGACGTCCCGGGCTTTGCCCCGCTCGCTCATTGCGTTCTCGTCGTCTCGAGCTCGCGCTTGCGCAGCGCCGACGGCAGGATGCCGGCGGGCCGGAACAGCATCATCAGCACGAGCGCGAGACCGAACAGCAGCATCCGGATCACTTCGGGCTCGATCAGCATCCGGCCGAACAGCTGCTCCTGCACCGGCTGGACCGTGTAACGCAGCACCTCGGGGACAAACGACAAAAGCACCGCGCCGAGGATCACGCCCCAGATGTTGCCCATGCCGCCCAGGACGACCATCGACAGCACCATCACCGATTCGACCAGCACGAAGCTCTCCGGGCTGATGAAGCCCTGTATCGCCGAGAAGATCCCGCCCGAGACGCCGCCGAACGACGCGCCCATTGCGAAGGCGAGCAGCTTTAGGTTCCGCGTGTTGATCCCCATCGCGCGCGCCGCGATCTCGTCCTCGCGGATCGCCTCCCATGCGCGGCCGATTCGCGAATCCTGAAGCCGAAGATTGATGACGATGATGGCGAGCAGGATCACGATCAGCAGGTAGTAGTACTTGATCGGCCCGCTGAACGTGAGGCCGCCTATCGTCTGTTCCTGCGCGAAGCTGAAGCTGCCGATCCGGAACGGGTCGATCAGGTAGATTCCCTGCGGGCCGTTGGTGATGTTGACTGGCTGCGACAGGTTGTTGAGGAAGATTCGGACGATCTCGCCGAATCCAAGTGTGACGATCGCTAGGTAGTCGCCGCGCAGCTTCAGCGTCGGCGCGCCCAGCAGCACGCCGAAGAGGCACGCCACTCCCGCGCCGAGCGGCAGGACGACCCAGAACGGCAGATGCAGGTTGAAGTGCGGCGACGCGAGCAGCGCGTAGACATAGGCGCCGACCGCGTAGAACGCGATGTAGCCGAGGTCGAGAAGACCGGCGAAACCGACGACGATGTTGAGGCCGAGCGCCAGCAGCGCGAACAGGATCGCGCTGTTGGTGATGCGCACCCAGAAGGTGCCGACGTGCGCCAGCGCGAACGGCAGGAGCACGAGCGCCGTCGCGATCAGCGCGATGCCGATCCAGGCGGCACGCGGATGCTTCTTCCGGTCGAGGAGCGCGTGCACCGGGACGCCTCAGGCGCGATCCGAAACGCGCTCGCCGAGCAACCCCGACGGACGGAAGATGAGCACGGTGATGAGGACGACGAATGCGAACACGTCCTGATAGTTGCTGCCGAAGAGCGTGAGATTCGGATCGTCGACGCAGCGCTCGGCGATCGCGGTCGACCAGCCGGACAGCTGGCAGAGATTGGTGAGATCGCCGACATAACCTGCGCCCAGCGCCTCGATGACGCCGAGCAGGATGCCGCCCAGCATCGCGCCGGCGAGGTTGCCGATCCCGCCCAGCACCGCGGCCGAGAAAGCCTTGAGGCCGAGGACGAAGCCCATCTGGTACTGCGCAATGCCGTAGTAGGTCCCCACCATCACCCCGGCGACCGCGCCGAGCGCCGCGCCGATGACGAACGTCACCGAGATCACCGTGTTGATGTTGATGCCCATCAGCCCCGCGACTGCCTGGTTCTGCGACGTCGCCCGCATCGCGATGCCGAGCTTGGTCCTGTACACGAGCGCGAGCAGGCCGGCCATCATCAGCGCCGACGTGACGATGATCACGATCTGCACGTTGGTGATCGTCGCTCCGTTCGCGGTGCCGGTCAGCGAATACGGCACCACCGGAATGATCTGGGGAAACGCGAGCGGATTGCGGCTCCAGATGATCATTGCCAGGTGCTGCAGGACAATCGACAGCCCGATTGCCGTGATCAGCGGCGCCAGGCGCGGCGCATTGCGCAGCGGGCGGTAGGCGACGCGTTCCAGCGTGTATCCGACGCCCATGCACACGGGCACGGCAACGAGAATCCCGATCGCGAGGATCGCGATCGGCGGCAGCCCGGCGTGCGCGCCGGTCAGCGCGATGATCACCGAGAGCGAGGTCATCGCGCCGATCATCACGACCTCACCATGGGCGAAGTTGATGAGCTGGACGATCCCGTACACCATCGTGTAGCCGAGCGCGACCACCGCGTAGACGCTGCCGAGCGTGAGTCCATTGACCATCTGCTGCAGGAAGGTGTCCACGCGTCGGGGATGGGAATCGAAGATCGGAGGCGAGGTCGCGCGGCAGGCCGGAAGAAGCGAGGCGGCCGATTCCGTGTCGCGCCGGGGGCATTGTGCGGGGACAAGGCCGATGCCGGCAATCCCCTGTCATCGCATCGGGCGCGACAGACGCAAAAACGGCGTCCCGAAGGACGCCGTTTCTGCGGTCGTGCGAGACGCGCTTACTTCTTCGGTGCTTCCTTCGCCGGGGCCGCCGGAGCCATGGCCGGTGCTGCCGGAGCCATTGCAGGCGCCGCCGCGGCCGGAGCCTCTGCCGGCATTTCGACCTTGGTCGTCTTGCCGGCCTTGACGATCGCGACCGGCACGACGTTGCCGTTGCGCAGCTGGAAGATCGTCATTTCGGCGTCCTTCCGGTCGCCCTTGGCATCGAACTCGATGTGACCCGTCGCGCCGTCGTACGAAATCGACGCCAGCATCGGCAGGTACTTCGCCGGATCGGTGGAATCGGCCTTCTGCATCGCGGCGATCTCGAGGTTCGCGGCGTCGTAGAAGAACGGCGCGTATTGCTTCACGTCGCCGTACTTCGCCTTGAACGCGTCCTGGAACGCCTTCGATGCCATCTGCGTCGGGATGCCGGCCTGCGAGCAGTACATGCCTTCGGACGCCGCGCCGCCGAGCTTGGTCATCTCGCTCGTGCACGCGCCGTCACCGAACGCGAACGTCGCCTTGACGCCGAGCTCGCGGGCCTGCTTGATCATCGGGCCGCCCGTCGCGTCCATGCCGCCGTAGAAGATGGCGTCCGGATTCTTGCCCTTCATCTTGGTCAGGATCGCCTTGAAGTCGGTCGCCTTGTCGTTGGTCTTCTCGCGCGCCACGACCTGCACGCCGGCGGCCTTCAACGTCTTCTCGACTTCGTTGGCGAGGCCTTCGCCGTACGCGGTCGCGTCATCGGCGATCGCGACCTTCTTGACCTTGAGCTCGTTGGCCATGTAGGCGGCGATCGCGGGACCCTGCTGGTCGTCACGCCCGACCGTGCGGAACACGACCTTGAAGCCCTGCTCGGTCAGCTTGGGGTTCGTCGCCGAGCCGGAGATCATCGGAATGCCGGCCTGGTTGTAGACGGCCGACGCCGGGATCGTCACGCCCGAATTCAGGTGGCCGACCACGCCGGCGACCTTGGCGTCGACGAATTTCTGGGCGATCGTCGGGCCCATCTTCGGGTCGGCCTGGTCGTCCTCGCTCATCATTTCGAACTTGACCGTCTTGCCGCCGATCTTGATCTTCTTCGCGTTGGCCTCGTCGATCGCGAGATGGGCGCCGTTCTCGTCATCCTTGCCGAGGTGGGCAATTCCACCGGTCAGCGGGCCTGCTACGCCAATCTTGACGACCGTGACGTCCTCGGCCGCGGCCTTGGGGGCTTCTGCCTTCTTGGGCTCTTCCTTGCCGCATCCGTAGAGCGCGAAAACCGCTGCGGCGACGACGGTGAGCCCGAGTCTTTGCTTGCTGTTCATCTAATTCCTCCCGGGAATATGGGTTGGCCAAAAGGGCAACAGACAATTATTCGCCACTGGCAATTCCGTGTCAATCGAACGTGTGGCGCAACGTGCGGGCGCATACCGTCCGGGACCGCCCGGGCGCAGCCCGTCGTCGCAGGGCGCGATCCGTCGCACCGGGCTTTGCGCTTGCGCGCGGGCCCGCCTAAACTACGCCACTTTTTTGAATCCGCGCCGCCGGTTGCGCGCATCCAATCCGGACGAGCATTCTGGCGGGCCGGACCGGACAACCCGGACCGGTCACGAACGTATTGGGGCGCCGCGACCGCGGACGCTGTCGCGAGGGGGCAAGCATGGCAATTCGACTGAAGCGGCGTGGCGTGTTCGTCGGCCTGTTGATTCTCTGCATCGTGGGCGCGGTGGGCGCCAGCATGGCGATGCGGGCGGCGAAGAAGGGTGCGAACGGCGCGCCGGGAACCGAGCCGGCAGTGACACTCGAGTTCACCAACGCCGATGTGGCGCATGTCGAAGCGATGCCGCTTGCGCGCTGGCTGCCCGTGTCGGGCACGCTGCAGCCGCTCAACCAGGCGACGGTGAAGGCCAAGGTTTCCGGCGACGTCCGGCAGATCACCGTGCGCGAAGGCGAGACGGTGCAGGCGGGCCAGGTGCTCGCCCGGATCGACACAGCCGACCTCGAGGCGAAGCTCGCGGCGAGCATCGGCGCGATGGAGTCGGCGAAGGCGCAACTTGGACTCGCGGAAAAGACGCGGGCGACCAATCGGGCGCTGCTCAAGCAGAATTTCATCTCGCAGAACGCCTTCGATAACTCGGAATCGAGCTACCACGTCTCGCAGGGGACGGTGAAATCGGCCGAGGCGCAGGTGCAGCTCGCGCGAAACGCGTTGCGTGACGCCGTCGCGACCTCGCCGCTTTCCGGCGTCGTCGCCAAGCGGCACGTCCAGCCGGGCGAGAAGGTCGCGTTCGACTCGCCGCTCGTCACGATCGTGGACCTCAAGGCCCTCGAGCTGCAGGCGATGGTGCCTGCGGTCGACGTCCCCGAGCTCAGCATCGGGATGAAGGTCGAGCTCACGATCGACGGATTCGGGGACGAGCGCTTTGAGGGGAAGGTCCAGCGCATCAACCCGTCGACCGAGCCGGGGACTCGCGCGTTTCTGGTCTACGTCGGCATTCCGAATCAGCGGGAAGTCCTGCGCGGCGGCATGTTCGCGACCGGCCGCGTCGCGATCGCGGCGCAGGCGCCGACGCCGACGCTGCCGCTCTCGGCGATCCGCACCGACGCCGGCCAGGCCTACGTCTGGGCGATCGATTCAGGGAAGCTCGTCCGCCGCAACGTGATGCTGGGGCGGCGCGACGAGAATGCCGGCCGCGTGGAGCTGAAGACGGCGCTGCCCGCGGACCTCCCGATCCTCGGAAGCAAGTTCGACAACCTCAAGGAAGGCGCGCCGGCGCTGGTCAAGGCCGAGTCGAGCTCTCCGGCGAAGCCTGCCTGACGGACCCGGCTTCGCGCCCTTCGTAAAAGCTCAAGCCTGATCCAGGGAACACTGCCATGTGGATTACCCGCATCTCGATCCGCAATCCGGTCTTCGCCACCATGTTCATGGTCGGCATCGCGGTGCTCGGGATCTTCGCCTACAACCGGCTGCGCACCGAGCAGATGCCCGACGTAAGCCTGCCGTTCGTGTTTGTGCGGACGTTCTATCCCGGTGCGTCACCCGAAGTCGTCGAGACCGACGTCACGAAGCCGATCGAATACGCGATCAATACCGTTTCCGGGGTCTCGATGATGCGATCGAACACGTACGACGGGCGCAGCGACGTGTTCGCGGAATTTCGCATGTCCACCGACATGAACCGGGCGATGCAGGACGTCCGCGACAAGATCGCGGCGATCCGCCCGGGCTTCGCCAGGGACGTGAAGGATCCGCTCGTGCTGCGGGTCGACCAGGATAACCAGCAGCCGGTGGTCTCGCTCGCCGTGATGTCGCCGACCGCCAGCCTGCGCGATCTCACCTCGCTCACCGACCAGACGATCGTCAAGGCGCTGGAGAACGTGCCCGGCGTCGCCCGCATCGACGTGAACGGCCGCGTGACGCGGCAGATTCTCGTGCAGATCAAGCCGCAGGCGCTGAACTCGCTCGGCATCAGCGTCGACCAGGTCGCCAATGCGATCCGCGCCGCCAACCAGGACGTCCCCGCAGGCCGGATCACACGCGGGGTCAGCGACTCGATCGTCCGCGTCGAGGGCAAGATCAAGGACCCGATGCAGTTCGCGCGCATCATCGTCGCGCAGCAGGGCGGGGCGCCGATCTACCTGTCGCAGGTGGCCGACATCGTCGACGGCGAGAAGGATCAGGATTCGATCGCGCGCATCAACGGCCGCCCGGCGATCACGCTCGACCTGCAGAAGGCGCAGGACGGCAACATCGTCGACACCGGCCGCGGCATCAAGGAGGCCATCGCCACGCTGAAGCCGCGCCTGCCCGCGGACGTCGAGCTGCGCGTCACCCAGTCCGGCGCCGACGACGTCGAGGCGAGCGTCAACCGCGTGAAGCAGACGATCATCGAGGGCGCGCTGCTCACCGTGCTGATCGTGTTCCTGTTCCTGCACAGCTGGCGCAGCACGGTCATCACCGGGCTCACGCTTCCGATCGCGGTCATCGCGACGTTCATCGCGATCTACGCGTTCGGATTCTCGCTCAATTTCCTGACGCTGATGGCCCTGTCGCTGTGCATCGGGCTCCTCATCGACGACGCCATCGTGGTGCGCGAGAACATCGTCCGCCACCTCGGCATGGGCAAGGACCACGTGACGGCCGCGCAGGAGGCGACCGACGAGATCGGCCTCGCCGTGATGGCGACGACGTTCGCGATCGTCGCCGTGTTCGTTCCCATCGCGTTCATGAGCGGCATCATCGGCCGCTTCTTCTTCCAGTTCGGCGTCACCGTGGCGGTCGCCGTGCTGGTGTCGCTGTTCGTGAGCTTCACGCTCGACCCGATGCTCTCGTCGGTGTGGCGCGACCCGCCCGGCTCACGCTTCAGGAGGGCGCCATGGCTCGGTCGCTTCATGGACCGCTTCGAGCGCGGCGTCGAGTGGCTGCATGCCATCTACGGCCGCATCCTCGAATGGGCGCTCAAGCCCGAGACGCGGCGCATCTTCATCCCGGCCATTGGCGTCTGGGGCGCGATTCGCCACCTCGACTGGCGCTGTCTCAAGCCGCGCTGGGCGACGATCTCCAATCGCGGGATCGTGCTGTGGATCGCCTTCCTGGCGTTCGCGCTGAGCCTGCCGATCGCCGGCTTCGTTGGCACCGAGTTCGTGCCGGAGGCGGACCAGGGCTTCCTCTCGCTCCGGCTCAACACGCCCGTGGGCTCGAGCCTCGAGCAGACCGATTCCAAGGTGCGGCAGGTCGAGGCGCTGCTGAAGTCGTTTCCCGAGATCGCGCTGACGATGACCACGATCGGCACCGACGATGGCCGCAATTACGCGCGCGTCAACCTGAAGCTGGTCGATCGCGGGGAGCGGTCGCGCTCGCAAAAGGAAGTCGAGCGCTCGATCAGGGCGGCGTTGAAGCCGATCCCGGGCATCGAGCCGGCCTTCGGATTCGACCGGCCGGTCTGGGTCAACCTGTTGGGGCCCGATCCGGAGACGATGACGAAGCTGATCGGCGAGTTTGCGGAGAAGGTCGCGAAGATCCCGGGCATCGCGGACCTCGAGATCTCGGAAAAGGCCAGGAACCCGGCGCTGTCGATCCGTCTCAACAACGACGTCGCCGCCGACCTCGGCATCACCGTGCAGCAGGTCGGCGCGACGATGCGGCCGCTCTTGGCCGGAGACACGGTGAGCTACTGGCTGGCACCCGACGGCAACAATTACGAGGTCAACGTGCAGCTGCCGAAGGACGGCCGCCAGCTTTCCTCGGACATCGGCAATCTGTTCCTCACGACCAACAAGAAGGGTCCCGACGGCGAGGCGCGGATGGTGCCGCTGCGGCAGGTCGCCGAGATCGTCCCGTCGACGAGCCCGCAGATCATCAAGCGGCAGGAGCTGCAGCGGCGCGTCGCGCTGTATGCGAACGCCGAGGGCCGCCCGTCAGGCGACGTGAACTCGGATGTGGCGAAGGCCATGAAGGAGTTCAAGCTGCCGCCCGGATACCGGTTCGACGTGGGCGGGCAGGCGAAGGACCAGGCCGAGTCGTTCCAGGCCGCGCTGGCCGCGCTGGGGCTCGCGGTCATCTTCATCTACCTGATCCTCGCGTCGCAGTTCGCGAGCTTCACGCAGCCGGTCGCGATCATGATGTCGCTGCCGCTGGCGCTGATCGGCGTGTTCCTCGCGTTGCTCCTGACCGGCACCACCCTCAACCTCTTCTCCATGATCGGCTTCATCATGCTGATGGGGCTCGTGACCAAGAACGGCATCCTGCTCGTCGACTTCGCCAACCGCGCGCGGCGCGGCGGCGCGAGCCTGCACGACGCGCTGCTGCAGGCGGGGCAGGTCCGGCTGCGGCCGATCATGATGACGACCGCGGCGATGATCGCCGGGATGACGCCGCTGGCACTCGGACTCGGCGAGGGCGGCGAGACGCAGGCGCCGATGGGCCGCGCGATCATCGGCGGCGTCATCACGTCGACGCTGCTCACGCTGGTCGTGATTCCGGTCCTCTACACGTATCTCGACCGTTTCGGCGAGTGGCAGAAGGCGCGGCGCGCCGCGCGCGCAGCGGCGCACGCCGCCCACGATGAAGCGGCGCGCGGCGTTCCGGGACAGGCGGATTGACCGGGCCCGGTGCGTCGGACTCGCCGATCGATCGTGAGATAATGTTCCGCGAGTCAACGACGCCGGACGAGCCGATCGATGGATCGGCCCGCGCCCCGGCGTCACGCCGGGCACCCCTCATGGATATCGAGCAGGCGCGCTTCAACATGGTCGAGCAGCAGATTCGCACCTGGGAGGTGCTCGACCAGGATGTGCTCGACCTGCTGTTCTCGGTGCGCCGCGAGGATTTCGTTCCGGCCGCCCATCGCGACCTCGCGTTCGCCGATCTCGAGATTCCGCTCGGCGAGGGTGAGAAGATGTGGACCCCGAAGCTCGAGGCGCGCGTGATTCAGGAGCTGCAGCTCCTGCGCGGCGAGCGCGTGCTCGAGATCGGTACCGGGAGCGGCTACCTGACTGCGCTGATGGCAAGCCAGGGCACGCATGTGACGAGCGTCGAGATCGTGCCGCGCTTCACGCGGGAGGCCAAGTCGAAGCTGATGCGCGCCGGGATCGCCCGAGTAGAGCTCGCGGTCGGAGACGGCGCGCGCGGGTGGGGCGATTCCAGGTACGACGCCATCGTCCTCACCGGTTCGACGCCGTTGCTGCCAGGCGAATTCATCAACCACTTGAAGCCCGGCGGGCGCCTGTTCGCGGTCGTCGGCGAGCGGCCGGTGATGACGGCGCAGCTCGTTCGCTGGGTCGCGCCGGGCGACGTGACGTCGGAGAACCTGTTCGAGACCGTGATCGATCCGCTGCGAAACGCGGCGGCGCCGGCGCGCTTCGAATTTTGAGTCGCGCGACAACGGACGGCCGGACGCATCGGGCGGCGGGGGAATTCCATGGCCTCTCCGGCGTTGACCGGGCGGCCGGCAGTGCGCCGGCGCGCTCCCGTTGCGCGAATTGCGGCGCGTGGACGGGGCGAACTCGAGCTTTCCAAGAAAATAACGTGGTGAACGGATGATGCAGATATCGATGATGAAACGGCGCCTGCTCGGCGTTGTGGTGCCCGCTGCCTTCGGGCTCGCGCTGCAGTCCGGCGCGGCGCTCGGAGAGGATCTGCTGCAGATCTATCGCGACGCGGTGCGTAACGACCCGGCGCTCGCGTCGGCGCAGGCCAACTGGGAGGCAACACAGGAGCTCGTGCCGCAGGCGCGCGCGGGACTCCTGCCGACCGTCACGGTGACCGGTGACGCGACGGCTCAGCGCTACCAGGCGTCCATCAACACGGATCCGAAGCAGGACCTGACGCGCCGATACAATCAGAACGACGCCCTCGCCTCCGCGTCGCAGCCGCTGTTCCGCTATCAGAATCTCGTCGCCTACGACCAGTCGAAGGAACAGGTCACGCAGTCGAACTTCGTGCTCGAACTGGCGAAGCAGGACCTCATCGTGCGCGTCGCCGTCGCGTATTTCGACGTGCTGCTCGCCCAGTACAACATCGAGCTCGCGCAAAGCCAGAAGAAGGCCGTGTCCGAAGCGCTTGCGCAGGCGAAGCGCAATTTCGAAGTCGGGGTCGCGACGATCACCGACACCAACGAGGCGCAGGCGAAATTCGACAACATCGTCGCACAGGAAATCCAGACGCAGGCCGACTACGACAACAAGGTGACGGCGCTGCGCGCGATCATCGGTCGCTTCCCCAAGGAGCTCAAGAAGGTGGGACCGGGGCTCGTTCCCGTTCCGCCCGATCCGAACCGGCTCGATTACTGGGTCGACCGCTCGCTCACGGACAATCTCAACGTGCGCGTCTCGCAGAAGAATTTCGACATCGCCACGCTGGCGATCGATCTCGCGAAAGCCGGTCACTATCCGACGCTCGACCTCATCGCGAGCTACGGCTGGACCAACTTCGGCGGAGCCGCGATCAACTTCGGCGTGTCCAACTGGTCGACCACCGGCATCGTCGGCGTCCAGGTGGCGATCCCGATCTATCAGGGCGGCCTCATCGACTCCAAGGTGCGGCAGGCCTATTCGCTGCAGGACAAGGCGCGGCAGGATCTCGAGTTCGCGAAGCGCACGGCGTTCACACTGGCGCAGACGGGCTTCACTGGAGTCACGAGCTCGGTCGCGTCGGTCAAGGCATTCGAACAGGCGCTGGTGTCGGCGGAGTCGGCCTACCAGTCGAACGTGCTGGGCCAGGAAGTCGGCATTCGCACGTTCCTCGATGTGCTCCAGGTGCAGCAGAACGTCTACTCGACCCGCCGCGATCTCGCGCAGGCGTATTTCAACTACCTGACCGGCATGCTGAGGCTCAAGGCCGCCGTGGGCACGCTCGAGGAGAAAGACCTCGAGGACATCAACCGCCAGCTGCGCGGCTAAGGAACCTCTGAGCAAGTCGCGCGCGGTTGCGACGGGGAATTTTCGGGATGGGATGCGCGAAGCGAGGCGAAGCTAATGGCCGGCCCCCTTAGCGAGCCTCGCGACAAAGCAGACCGCCCGAAAAACCCCGTCCCTTCGGGCTGCTGCCAAATGCGGCGCCTGCTTTGCCGCGCTCCTCGGCATCGTAGAATGGACTACGACCTTCGTCGCGCTCATGCATCCGCATTTGGCGCTGCAGCGCAACCGCGCGCGACTTGCTCAGAGGTTCCTAAGCGGACGGCGCACGGCCGCCTCGAGCTGCGGCGCGAGCCACGCCCACAGACGGTCGGCGGCGCCGCTGTGCGCCGCGTGAAAGGCGAGAGCGGCCGCCTGCATCGAAGCGCGCCGCGCCGGGTCGCGCAGCAGTGACGCCGCGGTCGTGACCAGCGCGTTCGCGTCGGCGACCTCGACCGCCGCGCCCGCGGCGAGCGCGTTGGCCGTCGCTTCGGCGAAGTTGAACATGTGCGGTCCGACGAGCGTCGGCTTGCCCGCGGCGATCGCTTCGATGAGATTGTGCCCGCCGAGCGGCAGCGAGGCCGCCGCCGACGAACACGACGTCTGCGGCCGCGTAGTACGCCGGCATTTCTCCCATCGAGTCGCCGAGCACGACGCCCACGTCGGCCGCGACCGGCGCATTGTCGCTGCGCCGCGCGAACGGCACGCCGCGCCGGGCGAAGAGCTCCGCAACGGTGGCGAAACGCTGCGGGTGGCGCGGCACGATGACCACCAGCGCATTGTCCGGCAGCGGCGATTGCGCGAGCGCATCGAGCAGCATCGCTTCCTCGCCGTCACGCGTGCAGCCGGCGACGAGCACCGGGCGGCCGTCGCCGAATCGGGCGCGCAGCTCGCGACCGCGCGCGATCGCAGCGTCGGGAACCGCCACGTCGAACTTGAGGTTGCCGGTCACGATCGGCGACGGTGCGCCCAGCGCGGCGAGTCGGTGCGCATCGGCGCCCGCCTGCGCGGCGACGCCCGACAGCGCCGCCAGCATCGGGCGCACGAGCCCCGGTGCGCGTGCGTAGCCTCGCGCCGATCGCGCCGACAGCCGGGCGTTGACGAGGAACAGCGGAATGCCGGCGGCGCGCATCGCGGCGACGAGATTGGGCCAGAGCTCTGTTTCCATGATGATGCCGGCGCGCGGCCGGAACCGCGCCAGGAATCCGCGCACGGCGAACGGCAGATCGTATGGAAGCCACGCCTGCACGACGCGCTCGCCGAACATCGCGTGTCCGGCGGCACGGCCGGTCGCCGTCATGTGCGTGAGGAGCAGCGTCGACTCCGGAAACTCCTGCAGCATGCGCTCGATCAGCGGCGCGGCCGCGCGCGTTTCTCCCAGCGAGACCGCGTGAATCCACAGCACGATGCCTTCGTGAGGTCCGTCCGGATAGCGGCCGAAGCGCTCGCCGACGTGCTGCGCGTAACCCGGCTCCTTGCGGGCGCGCCACGCGAGCCGCAGCGGCAGGAGCGGTAGCACGAGATACCACAGCAATGTGTAGACGAGGCGAATTCGTGGCTCCCGGCAAGTCAGCAATGCGGCGCGTCGCGCAAGAGAGCGCTCGCGGCCTCGAGCACGGCGGCGACCGGCGGGCCTCCGGTGTCGCCACCCAGATCGCGCGCATGCGCTCCCGTGCGCGCAACGCCGGCGAGCGCCGGATCGGTCGCGACGAACAGGGCGATCGTCGGCGTCCCCAGCGCCGCCGCTAGATGCACGAGACCCGTGTCGACGCCGACGACGAGCTCGGCTCGGGCGAGCAGGCTCGCCAGCGTCGTCAGCGCCAACGTCGGCGGAACGCTTGCTGCCGGGATGCCCGCCGCGAGACGATCGCTTCGCGCGCGCTCGGCGGGGCTGCCCCAGGGCAGCAGCGTCGCGAAACCGGCGTGCGCGAGGTCCGCCAGCAATTGGCGCCAGTGCGCTTCCGGCCAGAGCTTGCTCGCCCGGCTGGTCGCGTGCAGCACGACCACATAGGGCCGATCGGCCGGGGCGAGCCCGGCCTCAAGCGGCGGCACGTCGAAGCGAAATCGCGGCGGGCCGTCGACCTGATACCCGAGCGCGGCGGCGGCGAGCTGGCGGCAGCGGTCGATGAGGTGCTGCGCGGGATCGATGCGATGATGCACGTCGTGCGCCAGGGTCGCGATCGGTTCGCGAATGCTTTGTCGGTCCGGACCGTGCTTGATCCCGCGCGCGGACTTCGCGAGCAGCGCGCCCTTCACCTGCTCCTGCAGGTCGAGCACGGCGGCGTAGTCATCGCGGCGCAATGCGCGCCGAAACGCCGCCATCTCGCGCCACGCCGATGGCGAGGCGGGCGCGCGGCGCCAGCGCCGCAGCGCGACCGGGATCACCCGCCGCACATCCGGATCGAGCGCGACAATTTCGGCGAACGCCTCCTCGGCGACCCAGTCGACGGCGATTTCCGGCCGGTGCCGCCGCACGTCGGCGACCAGTGCCAGTGCGTGAACGATGTCACCCAGCGACGAGGGACGGACGACCAGAAGGGAGCTCACCCGTGCGGCCTTCGCGCGCAAGATGACAGGGCAATGCCCGTCGACGGACGCCCGCGCGAGCAGGACATCATCGAGGCGGCGCGAGCGGCGGCATTTCGCCGCGGGGCCCTGCATTCGGCGAAACCCCGTAGAATGCGCGCCATCCCATTGTGCGCGGAGCGATTCGCTCCGCGATCGTCAGGCGCATGTCCGGGACGCTCCCCTTGAGCCTTTGTGTGATCACGCGTGATGCCGCCGCCATGCTCGCGGACTGCCTCGCGTCGGCGGCGTTCGCGAGCGAGATCGTCGTCGTCGATTCCGGCAGCCGCGATGATACCGTGGAAATCGCCCGCCGCTGCGGCGCGCGCGTCATCGAGCGCGAATGGCCGGGGTTCGGCGCGCAGAAGGCATTCGCCGTCACCGCCGCGACTCACGATTGGGTACTCTGCCTCGACGCCGACGAGCGCGTGACGCCGGCGCTCGCCGCGACGATCGCCGTCGCGGTCGCGGCGCCGGGGGCGGGCGCATATGCGATGGCGCGGCGCAATCGCTTTCTCGGTCGCTGGCTCGCACACGGCGAAGGCTACCCGGACTGGAACGTCCGCCTGTTCGACCGGCGCCGCGCACGCTGGAGCGCGGATCCCGTGCACGAGCATGTTCTGGTCGACGGCCCGGTGGCGCGCCTTGGCGGCGACCTCCTGCACGCGTCGGCGGAATCGCTCGACGCGTACATCGCGAAGCAGAACCGCTACACGACGCTGCAGGCAGAAGCCATGTACGCCCGCGGCGAGCGCGCGGGCGCGCTCCGCCTCGTCGTCTCGCCGCTCGCCCGGTTCTTCCGCTTCTACGTGCTTCGGCTCGGCTTTCTCGACGGCGTCGCCGGGTTCGTTCACATCGCGATCGGCGCGTTCGCGAGCTTCATGAAATACGCCAAGCTGCGCGCGCTCGCCGCGGGGCCGCGGCAGTGAGCCCGGCGCGCCGCGTGCTCGTCACCGGAGCCGCGGGGTTCATCGGCATGCACGTCGCCGAGCGCCTGCTCGCCGCGGGCTGCGCGGTGACCGGCGTCGACAACCTCGACCCTTACTATGACGTCGCGCTGAAGAAGGCGCGGCTCGCGCGCCTTTCCCGCCGCGACGCGTTCCGGTTCGAGCGCCTCGATCTCGTCGACGCCGCGGCGACCGCGCGGCTCTTTCGCGGCGGCGGCTTCGCGGAGGTCGTCCACCTGGCGGCGCAGCCCGGCGTGCGCCACTCTCTCGTCGACCCCGAGGCGTATTTCGCGAACAACCTGATGGCGTTCGGCCATGTCGTCGAAGGCTGCCGCCACGCGCGTATCGCGCATCTCGTGTTCGCGTCGAGCTCGAGCGTGTACGGGGCGAGTCACGCGCTTCCGTTCTCGGAAGACCAGCAGGTCGATCATCCGGTCAGCCTGTATGCGGCGACGAAGAAGGCGAACGAGCTGATCGCGCACAGCTATTCGCACCTGTACGGCGTTCCGATGACCGGCCTGCGCTTCTTCACTGTCTACGGACCCTGGGGGCGTCCCGACATGGCGCCCATGCTGTTCACGCGCGCCATTCTCGCCGGGCAGCCGATCCGCATCTTCAACGAGGGTCGGATGCGGCGCGACTTCACCTACATCGACGACATCGCCGAAGGCGTCGTGCGCGTGCTCGACCTGCCGCCAGCCGCCGACGCGGATGGCGCGCCGTATGCGATCTACAACATCGGCAATCACGAGGCGGTGCCGCTCACCACGTTCATCGAATTGCTCGAGCGCGTGCTGGGAAGAACCGCGATCAAGGAATACGTGCCGATGCAACCGGGCGACGTGGAAGCGACCTATGCGTCGATCGCTCGCCTCGCCGCGCTCACCGGATTCGCGCCGCGGACCCCGCTTGCCGAAGGCCTTCCCCGCTTCGTTGCCTGGTATCTCGATTACCATGCGAAGCCGGACGCCTGAGATCCGCGCGGGCGGATGATAAAATCGCGTCAGCCTGCCGCAGCGAGCAGGCGCGGCCCCCGACCCTCATGATCCTCGTCACCGGCGGAGCCGGCTTCATCGGCGCCAACTTCATCCTCGACTGGCTCGGGGCGGGCGGCGAGGCGGTGGTCAACCTCGACAAGCTCACGTATGCCGGCAATCTCGGCAACCTCACGGCGCTCGAGGGCGATGCGCGCCACATCTTCGTGCACGGCGACATCGGCGACCGACCGCTGACCGAGGCGCTTCTCGCGCAGCACCGGCCGCGCGCGGTGCTCAATTTCGCCGCCGAGACGCACGTCGACCGGTCGATCCACGGGCCGGCGGCGTTCATCGAGACGAACGTGGTCGCGACTTTCGCGTTGCTCGATACGGTGCGCGGATGGTGGACCGCACTGCCGCCGAAGGAAAAGGCCGAATTCCGTTTTCTTCATGTGTCGACCGACGAGGTCTACGGCTCGCTCGGCCCGGACGACCCGGCGTTCTCCGAGACGACCCCCTACGCGCCGAACAGCCCGTACTCCGCGTCGAAGGCGGCCTCCGATCATCTCGTGCGCGCCTATTGCCACACGTACGGGCTGCCGGCGGTGACGACGAACTGCTCGAACAACTACGGGCCGCGCCAGTTCCCCGAGAAGCTGATCCCGCTGATGATCGTCAACGCGCTCGCGGGAAAACCGTTGCCCGTGTACGGCGATGGCGCCAACGTTCGCGACTGGCTCTACGTCGGCGATCACTGCACGGCGCTGCGCGCGGTGCTCGCGCAGGGTCGCGTCGGCGAGACGTACAACGTGGGCGGCGGCGCCGAGGTGCCCAACCTCGAGGTCGTCCGGATCGTCTGCCGCCTCCTCGCCGAAGTGCGGCCGGGCCGGGACTACGCATCGCTGATCACGCACGTGCAGGACCGGCCGGGGCACGATCGCCGCTATGCGATCGACGCGGCGAAGATATGGCGCGAGCTCGGCTTTCGCCCCGCGGAGTCGTTCGAATCCGGCATGCGGCGCACGGTGCGGTGGTATCTCGACCATCCGGGCTGGCTCGCGGGAGTGACGAGCGGCGAATACAAGAAGTGGATCTCGCTCAATTACGCGGCGAGCGCCGCGTGAGCGCCGGCCGCTTGAAACCAGGCGCATGAGGGGCGCGATGAAACGCAAGGGGATCATCCTCGCCGGCGGGTCCGGCACGCGGCTCTACCCGGTGACGCAGGTCGTCTCGAAGCAATTGCTGCCGGTGTACGACAAGCCGATGATCTACTACCCGCTGTCGACGCTGATGCTGGCGGGCGTGCGCGACATCCTGCTCATCTCAACCCCTGAGGACACGCCGCGCTTTGCGCAGCTCATGGGTGACGGCAGCCGCTGGGGCCTGTCACTGTCCTACGCCGTGCAGCCGGCGCCCGAGGGCCTCGCGCAGGCGTTCATCATCGGCCGCGCGTTCGTCGGATCCGATCCGTCCGTGCTGGTGCTGGGCGACAACATCTTCTACGGCCATGACCTCTCGCAACAGCTCAAGCGCGCCTATGCGCGCGCGTCGGGAGCGACGGTGTTCGCCTACCCGGTCGCCGATCCGCAGCGCTACGGCGTCGCCGAGCTCGACGCCTCCGGGCGGGTGATTTCGCTCGAGGAGAAGCCCGTGCATCCGAAGTCGCGCTACGCGGTCACCGGCCTGTACTTCTACGACAGCAAGGTGCTCGACATTGCGGCGGCGCTCAAGCCCTCCGCGCGCGGCGAGCTCGAGATCACCGACGTCAACCGAAGGTATCTTGAAGCTGGAAGCCTGCACTGCGAGGTGATGGGACGCGGGATGGCCTGGCTCGACACCGGGACGCACGAGTCGCTGCTCGAGGCGGCGCAGTACATCGAGACGATCGAGCGACGCCAGGGGCTCAAGATCGCCTGTCCCGAGGAAATCGCGTACCGGCTGGGCTACATCGACGCGGCCGCGGTCGAGCGGCTCGCGATGGCGATGGCGAAGAACGGATACGGCCAATATCTGCTGGCGATGCTGCGCGAGCCGACCGTCGGCTTCCAATGAGGGTCTCCCCGACCCTCCTGCCGGACGTCGTGCTTATCGAGCCGCGGGTGTTCGAGGATTCCCGCGGGCATTTCTGCGAGACCTGGAACGCGCGCGCATTCGCGGACGCCGGGCTCGACGCGACATTCGTGCAGGACAACCATTCGCGGTCGCGGCGGGGCGTGCTGCGCGGCCTGCACTACCAGATCCACCATCCGCAGGGAAAGCTCGTGCGCTGCGTGAAGGGCGAGGTCTACGACGTCGCCGTCGACATGCGGCGCTCGTCGCCGAATTTCGGACGCTCGGTCGGCATCACGCTGTCGGAGGACAACCAGCGCATCCTCTGGGTGCCGCCCGGGTACGCGCACGGATTCTACGTCGTCTCCGAATCGGCCGACTTTCTCTACAAGACGACCGACTACTGGTTTCCCGAGCACGAACGAACGCTGCGCTGGGACGACCCGGCGCTCGGGCTTGCGTGGCCGCTCGCCGGCGCACCGGTCGTCAACGCGAAGGACGCCGCGGGAACGCCGTTTGCCGCGGCGGAAACGTACCCGTAGCGGAGTAACCCGGCATCCGCATGCAACGCCCGACGATCCTCGTGACCGGCGCCGCCGGCCAGGTCGGCTTCGAGCTCGTTCATCTGCTGGCGCCGCTCGGAGACGTTGTCGCGACGGATCGCGCCACGCTCGATCTCGCGAGCGCCGACGCGATCGTCGCCGCCATGCGCGGCGCAAAACCCAAGCTTGTCGTCAATGCCGGCGCGTACACGGCGGTCGATCGCGCGGAGGAGGAGCCCGCGCAGGCGCACGCCGTGAATGCGGTGGCGCCCGGCGTGCTCGCCGAGGAGGCGCGGCGCCTCGGCGCCGTCCTCGTCCACTTCTCGACGGATTACGTCTTCGACGGCGCGCGCACGACGCCCTATCCAGAAGATGCGCCGACCGGGCCGCTCAACGTCTACGGCGCGACGAAGCTCGAGGGCGAGCGCGCCATCGCCGCCGTCGGCGCCCACGCGATCGTGTTCCGCACGAGCTGGGTCTACGGGTTGCGCGGTAAGAACTTCCTGCTGACGATCCGGCGCCTGGCCGGCGAGCGCGACGAATTGCGCATCGTCTCCGATCAGCGCGGCGTGCCGAACTGGAGCCGCGCGCTCGCCGAAGCGACGGCACGTGTCGTGGCTGGCGGAATGGCGCCGTTGGCGGAGCGCGCCGGGCTCTACCACCTGAGCTCGACGGGGGAGGCGAGCTGGCACGACTTCGCGCGCGCGATCGTAGGCGATGCGGGGAGACCGCGCGTGGTGCCGATCACGACCGCCGAATACCCGCTTCCGGCGCGCCGCCCGCCGTACGGCGTGCTCGCCACGGCGAAATTCGAAGCGACGTTCGGGTTCGCGCTGCCGGACTGGCGTGATGCGCTGGCGCGCTGTGGCGCGAGCGACGCGTAGCGCGAGCCTCGCGGCGGTTCAGACGGCAGCGGCGCGATGGCGAACGCCCGCGCGGGCTGCGACGACATGCTCAGCGCAGTCCGGAGGTGTACTCGGCGACTGCCTTCATCTGCGCGTCGGACAGCTTCGCCGCGATCGCGACCATGATGCTGCCGTTGACGTCCTTGCCTTCCTTGTCGGCGCCGCGCTCGCGCGCCTTGAATGCCTTGAGCTGAGCGTACGCGTATTCGGAATATTGGCCCGCGAGGCGCGGATAATTCCTGGGCACGCCGGCGCCGGCCGGGCCGTGGCACGCGGCGCACGCCGGCACCCCGGTCGCGGCGTCCCCGCCGCGATAGATCTGTTGCCCCGCACGCACGAGCGCGGCGTCCTTCGCCGATTGAAGCTTCGGCTTCTGCTGCGAGAAGTAGACGCCGAGCGCCGCCATGTCCTCCGGCGTCAGCGCGGCGGCCATCCCCTGCATCACCGGATTGGTGCGGATTCCCGTCTTGAAATGGCTCAATTGCAGAGTGATATACTGGGCCGGCTGTCCAGCAAGCGATGGATTCACGGGCGTCGCGCTGTTTCCGTCGGTCCCGTGGCACGCCGAGCACACCTGCGTCACGATCGATTTCGCCTTGGCGAGATCCGGTTTCGCAGGCGCTTCTCCGGCGGCATGCGCAATCGCCACGGGCCACGCGCCAATGACCGCGGCCAGCAGCATCAGACGTTTCATGCAGGTAACTCCTGGACGTGCGACCGACGGCTCCCCGGGGATTTGATTGATCCGGGGTCCTGCCAACGGCCGATTCATGGTGCAAAACCGACGCATTGTAGCGGATTCACCCGCCCCGGCCAAAGCCGTCCCGTCACTGCGCGCCGCGCACCACGTCGCCACCTGATGCATCCGCTGCAGAACGCCGAGTTCGTCCTCTCGGTCGCCAACGAAGATCAGTTGCCCGCGCCCGGACCGCCGGAGATCGCGTTCGCGGGGCGCTCGAATGCCGGAAAGTCGAGCGCGATCAATGCGCTGGCGAACCGCACCCGGCTCGCGTTCACCAGCAAGATGCCGGGGCGCACGCAGCAGATAAACTTCTTTCGCCTGGTCTCGGGCGCGTTGATCGCCGATCTTCCCGGTTACGGGTACGCGGCCGTTCCGCAGGACCTGAAGCGCCACTGGCAGGACTTTCTCGGCCGGTATGTCGCCACGCGGCAGCCCCTCGTCGGGCTCATCCTGATCGTCGACGCCCGACACGGGATTTCCGATCTCGACGTGCAGCTGCTGTCGTCGTTCCTGCCGTCCGTGCGTCCGGTGCTGCTGCTCGCAACGAAAATGGACAAGCTGACGGCATCGGCGCAGCGCACGGCCGAGGCCGCGATCCTCGCCGGAATCTCGCGGACGTTTCCGCTGCACGCGGCACAATTCACGGTCGTGCCGTTCTCGGCGACCCGGCGCATCGGCATCCAAGGCGCCGAGACGACGATCTGCGACTGGCTGCAACTCGGCGCGCCAACACCCGCGCGTCCGGAACGCAAGTACGGCGACACCAAAGAAAAGGCCCCGCGATCAAGGGGAGTGCCGCGGGGCCCAAAACGCCCTGCGTAGGATAGATCGCTACGAGGGCACCCGCTCAGGGAGGAAAGCGGGAGACGTTGCCGTCTGCGAAAATAGACCGCCGCTCCGCGGCGGAGTTCCCGACAATTTTTGTCATGCATCCCTGACGTGATCAGGGGTAAAGTCGGCGTGACATCGCGCCGATCGAATGCCGGCAGCGCAGGGTTTGCAGTGGCCTGGCGGCGCCGTTACGATGACGCGCCATTCGATATCGAGCCAACGAGGCAGGTTCCGACATGGGATTCGATTTTTCCGGGCGGTATCCCGCGACGCGGATGCGGCGGATGCGGCGCGACGATTTCTCGCGCCGGCTGATGCGGGAGCATCGGCTCACCTCGGACGACCTCATCTATCCGGTGTTCGTCCTGGACGGCCAGCGCCGCGAGGAACCCGTCGCCTCGCTCCCGGGGATATCGCGCAAGAGCCTCGACCTCCTGTTCCGCGACGCCGAGCGCTGCGTGAAGCTCGGCATTCCCGCGCTCGCGTTGTTCCCGGTAATTCCCGCCGAGCAGAAGAGTCTCGACGCCGCCGAGGCGTGGCGCGCCGAGGGCCTCGTGCCGCGCGCCGTGCGCGCGCTCAAGGAGCGGTTCCCGGACCTCGGCGTGATCACGGACGTCGCCCTCGACCCGTACACGAGTCATGGCCAGGACGGCCTCATCGATTCGAACGGATACGTGATGAACGACGAGACCGTGGCGGCGCTCGTGAAGCAGTCGCTCTGCCACGCTGGCGCGGGGGTCGACATCGTCGCGCCCTCCGACATGATGGACGGGCGCATCGGCGCGATTCGCGCGGCGCTCGACGGCGCCGGCGCGATCCACACGCGCATTCTCGCGTATTCGGCCAAGTACGCGTCCTCGTTCTACGGGCCTTTTCGCGATGCGGTCGGCTCGTCGGGCAACCTGGGAGCCGGCAACAAGTACACCTACCAGATCGACCCGGCGAACAGCGACGAAGCCCTGTGGGAGGTGCGGCTCGACCTCGACGAGGGCGCCGACATGGTCATGGTGAAGCCGGGCATGCCGTATCTCGACATCGTGCGCCGCGTGAAGGACACGTTCGGCGCGCCGACGGCGGTGTATCAGGTGTCGGGCGAATACGCGATGCTGAAGGCCGCGGGCGCCAACGGATGGATCGACCTGCGCCCGTGCGTGCTGGAATCGCTCACCGCGTTCAAGCGTGCGGGCGCCGACGCGATCCTCACCTATTTCGCGATCGTCGCGGCGGAATGGCTCGCCGAGGACGCGCGCTGACGGGGGACTACGCGGAATCGAGCAACGCGGCGACCGCTGCCGCGTCGAGCCTGGGCAGGTCGGTGCGCCGCGGGCGGTTGCGCCGCTGCTGCGCCGAGACGATGGTGAGCCGCACACTCGCGCGCGGCGACTCGAGCAGCAGATGCGCGGAACCCGCGTCGTCGGCATCGGCACGCGGGGGCAATGCCACATAACGGACGCCGCCGCTGGCGAGCGCGATCTCGACGGGCTTCGGATCGTCGGCGACGAGCTCCAGCCGGACGTCGCTGTGCCGGGTCGCCCATCCGGCGGCAACGCCGCCGACAAGCAGCGGACTCCAGGCGGCCAGCCGTCTCATCCACACGAGTGCCTCGGCACGCTGCGCGCGCAGGCTCACTTGGTGCGCGGCCGCGTCGAACAGCGCATGGTGGGATTGCAGCGCCTCGGTGAGCTCCTCGTTCGAGGGCAGCGCTGCCGACTCGGGAAGCATCAGCTGCCGCGCCGCCTTGCGCTTGGCCGCCGACCAGTCGGTGAGCCCGTGCTCGGCGATGAGCCGGGCGGCGACCTGCGCGATGCGGGCGCGGTCCTGCGAAGCCCGGGCGGCGCCGCCGCCGCGGCCCCGGTCGCGCCCACCGTCGCGGTTGCGGTCCATTCGCGTCAGAAGAGCTGCTCGCGAATGTCCTTGCCGGACTGCCCGGTCGGCGAAAGGCTGTCGTCGCGTGCTCGCGGCGGAAATTCGCTGTAGAAGAACTCGGTGAGTGCGCTCGTGTCGTCGCGCAGACCCGTGTCGACGTTGATCTTGATCGCGACGACACCCTCGGGCATCGGCAAGTTGGACTCCGGCGCCCCTTTCAAGGCCTTCGCCATGAACGAGATCCAGATCGGCAGCGCGGCCACGGCGCCGGTCTCATTGGTGCCGAGCGTCTTCGGCTGGTCGTAGCCGATCCACGAAACGCCCACCATCGCCGCGTCGAAACCGCAGAACCAGGCATCGACGTTCTCGTTGGTGGTGCCGGTCTTTCCGGCGAGATCGGTCCGGTTGAGCGACATCGCGCGGGCTCCCGTGCCGTACCTGATGACGTCCTTCATTAGCGACGTCATGATCCAGGCATTGCGCGGGTCGATGGCGCGGTCGCGCTCGTCGTCCGGCACGGGCGGCGCGACCTCGGAGAGCACGTTGCCCCTGGCGTCGAGAACCCGGGTGATGAGATACGGCGTCACCCGGTAGCCGCCGTTCGCGAACACGGCGTAGGCGTCGACCATCTGCAGCGGCGTCGCCGCTCCGGCGCCCAGTGCCATGGTCAAGTACGGCGGGTGCAGCTTCGGGTCGAACCCGAAGCGCGCGATGTAGTCCTGCGCATAGCGCGGCCCGATCGCCTGCATCACCCGTACCATGACGAGATTCTTCGACTTCGCGAGCGCGGTGCGCACGCGCATCGGCCCCTCGAACTTGCCGTCGTAGTTCTTCGGCTCCCAATCCTCGCCGCCCGTCTTTTCCGCAGGAACGAAAAAGGGCGCATCGTTGACGACGGTCGCAGGCGTGAACCCTTTCTCGAGGGCCGCCGAATAGATGAAGGGCTTGAACGCGGATCCGGGCTGGCGCCAGGCCTGGGTCACGTGGTTGAACTTGTTGCGGTCGAAGTCGAAGCCGCCGACGAGCGAGAGCAGCGCGCCGTCGGCGGGGCGCATCGACACGAATGCACTTTCGACCTGGGGCATCTGCGCGATACCCCAGCGGCCCTTCTCGTCGCGCATCGCGCGGATCACCGCCCCCGGCCGGATCCTCGTCGCAGCCGCTGCCTTGTCGCCGAGCGAGCGGGCGGCGAACTTGAGACCGTCGCCCTGGATCGAAACGACCTCGCCGTCGGCCAGGACCGCCTTGACTTCCGAAGGGGAGGCCTCCTCGACCACGGCCGGAACGATGCCATCGCTGTCGGAGGTCTCCTGGAACACCCTTTCCAGCGCGGCCTCGCGGTCGACCGCGTCGTCGGGCAGCGAGATGAAGGACTCGGGGCCGCGGTACCCATGCCGGCGGTCGTAGTCGATCACCCCCTTCCGGACGGCCGCATAGGCGGACTCCTGGTCGGCCCGTCGGATGGTCGTGTAGACGGTCAGCCCCCGCGTATAGGCCTCTTCTCCGAACCGCTCGAATACGACCTGCCGCGCCATTTCGGCCGCGTATTCGGCATGGGTCGGCACCGCGTCGCGCACGCCCTGGCGGACATTGAGCGGCGCGATCTGGGCATCGCGGTACTGGGCGTCGTCGAGGAAGCGCAGCTCGTGCATCCGACGCAATACATAGAGTTGGCGGACCTTCGCCCGTTTGGGGTTGCTCACCGGGTTGTAGGCCGATGGCGCCTTCGGCAGGCCGGCCAGCATCGCCGCCTCGGCCGGCGTAACGTCCCTGAGTGGCTTTCCGAAGTAGATCTGCGCCGCGGCGCCGAAGCCATAGGCGCGCTGGCCCAGGAAGATCTGATTGATATAGAGCTCGAGGATCTCGTCCTTGCTGAGATTCGCCTCGATCTTCCAGGCGAGGAGGACTTCCCGGAGCTTGCGAGTGAGCGTCTTTTCGCGCGTCAGGAAGAAATTCCGCGCGACCTGCATCGTTATCGTCCCCGCGCCCTGCTGCGTGCCCGTCGACACGTTGGAGAGCGCCGCCCGCAGGACGCTGAAGTAGTCGACCCCGCCATGGCTGAAGAAACGCTCGTCCTCCGCGGCCAGGATGGCCTTTTTCATGATATCGGGGACCTCGCCGATCGCCACGAGGGCGCGCCGCTCCTCCCCGAATTCCCCCAGGAGGTCGCCTTCGGCCGAAACGATCCGGAGGGGTATCTTGGGCTGGTAGTCGGTCAGGCTTTCGAGCGAGGGGAGGGTCGGATAAAGGAGCGCCAGCACGAAGGCGCCGAGGAGACCGCCAACGACCGCCAGCCCAAGCAGGACGGACCCCACGTAGAGAAGCCAGCGGTTTAGCATGGAGGAATAAAACTTGCCTATCGGAGCGGAAGGAGCCGGGAATTATAGGCGGGCATACAACAAAGCAATCCCGGCCCGGCAAACAATTTGACAAGATTCATACTTGCTGCCAACCTTTAATGTAGATTGTCAGCATTGCGCCGACGTTCGCCATGCTCATAGAAACCCTAAATTCGGCACTTGACGTTTTTCGGACAAAATCGCCGTCCCTGGTCGGGGTCGACATCAGCTCGACCTCGATCAAGCTCGTCGAGCTTGCGGACGCCGGCAACGGAGCCTACCGCCTGGAGCGGTACGCCGTCGAGAACCTGCCCAAGGACGTCGTCACCGACGGCAACATCGCCAACCTCGACCAGGTGAGCGAGGCGCTGCGGCGGGCGCACAAGCGCCTCGGCAGCCACAACCGCAAGGTCGCGCTGGCGCTGCCGGCGGCGATGGTGATCACCAAGAAGATCATCGTCCCCTCCGGCCAGAAGGAGGAGGAGCTCGAGCTCGCCGTCGAGGCCGAGGCGAACCAATACATCCCCTTCGCGCTGGACGAGGTCAACCTCGACTTCCAGGTCCTGGGGCCGGCGCCCAACAATCCCGACGAGGTCGAGATCCTGATCGCGGCCTCGCGCAAGGAAAAGGTCGAGGACCGCGTCGCCATCGCCGAGGCCGCCGGCCTGAAGCCGCTGGTCATGGACGTCGAGTCCTATGCGACCCAGGAGGCCTTCAGGCTGATCGCGCCGACCCTTCCCGTGAGCGGCCGCGATCAGAACATCGCCCTGGTCGACATCGGCGCCCACGTCACCCATTTCTACGTTCTGCGAAACGATCAGTTCCTGTTCTCCCGGGATCAGGCCTTTGGCGGCAACCAGTTGACCCACGACATACAGCGTGCGTTCAACCTTTCGCCGGAGGAGGCTGAATCGGCGAAGAAGAACCAGGGCCTTCCGGAGAACTACGACGCCGACGTGCTGCAGCCCTTCATGGAGACGCTGGCGCTCGAGATCACGCGCGCGCTCCAATTCTTCTTCACATCCACCTCCTACAGCCAGGTCGACCACGTCGTCCTGGCGGGCGGCGGAGCGCTGCTGCCCGGGCTGGACGAGCTCGTGGCCAAGCGCGCCGGAGTGGCCACCGTCGTCGCGAACCCCTTCGGCGGCATGGCGGCGTCCGACCGGATCCGCCCGCGGCAGCTGGCGCAGGACGCGCCGCTGCTGCTGATTGCCACGGGTCTCGCGCTGCGGAGCTTCGAATGATCCGCATCAATCTGCTGCCTCACCGCGAGCAGAAGCGGCAGGCACGCCAACGGCAGTTCGTTTCCATCGCCGTGGGGCTTGCCCTGCTGGCGCTGTCCGTCGTCGGCCTCGGTCACGTGCTGCTGTCGAGCCAGATCGAGCATCAGCAGGGCGCCAACAAGCTTCTGAAGACCGAGATCGCCAAGCTCGACGAGCAGATCAAGGAGATCGACAGGCTCCGCGAGCAGACGCAGGCGCTGCTGGCGCGCAAACAGGTCGTGGAAATGCTCCAGACCAACCGGACCGAGGCGGTGCACCTGCTCGATCAGATGGTCCGGCAGCTGCCCGACGGCGTCTACCTGCACTCGCTGCGGCAGCAGGGAACCAAGGTTACGGTGGTCGGCTACGCGCAGTCGAACGCCCGGGTCTCGACGCTGATGCGCAACATCGAGACCTCGCCGTGGCTCACGCAGCCCGAGCTCGTCGAGATCAAGTCCGTCGCGAATCCGATGGCGCGGCAGGGCGGGCAGGAGCCGCGCGTCAACGAGTTCACGCTGAGCTTCCAGCTGAAGCGCGAGACGCCGCCCGGTGACGTCCGTCCGGCGCCGGCGATAGGCACCCAAGGCGGCCAAGGCATGACGACCCTCGACGACCTTCGCCGTTTGCGATTCCGCGACGTCGGCAACTGGCCGCTCGCGCCCAAACTCGCCATTTTCGCTGGTGATCGTCATCGTCATCCTGATCGGCGGCGCGTTCCTCGACTGGAAGGACCAGTACGACGCGCTGGAAAAAGCGCGCGTGGAAGAGACGTCGCTGCGCGAGCAGTACGCGACCAAGAAGGCGAAGGCGGTGAACTTCGACCTCTACGTCCAGCAGCTCCATGAAATCGAGGATTCGTTTGGCGCGCTCCTCAAGCAGCTTCCGAACAAGTCGGAGATGGACGCGCTGCTCACTGATATCAACCAGGCGGGCCTGGGGCGCGGACTGCAGTTCGACCTCTTCCGGCCGGCGTCGCAGGAAAAGGTCGCCGAGTTCTATGCCGAGCTGCCGATCAACATCAGGATCACCGGCAATTATCATGACATGGGCGCGTTCGCGAGCGATGTCGCGCAACTGCCGCGGATCGTCACCTTGAACGATGTCGTGATCCACAACGACAAGGGCGTGCTCAGCATGGAGGCCCAGGCAAAGACCTTCCGCTACCTCGACGAGGAGGAAGTCGCGAAACAGCGCCGGGCGGCACGCGAGGCGAAGGACAAGGCCAAAAAATGAGGTACTGGCTGACGCTTGCGGCGGCTGTCTGCCTTCTTCTCGCCGGCTGCGGCGGAGAAGGCTACAAGGATTTGCGCGACTGGATGGCCGAGCAGGGCAAGGGCGCCAAAGGCAAGCTCGACCCGCTTCCGCAGATGAAGCCGTACGAGCCGTTCGCCTACAACGCGTTCGACCTCCCCGACCCGTTCAAGCCCCGCAAGATCGAGCCCACCAAGGGCGGCAGCAAGCTCGCACCCGATCTCAATCGGCGTCGCGAGCCGCTCGAGGCGTACCCGCTGGAATCGCTCAACATGGTGGGGACGCTCGAGCGCGGAAGGACGATGTACGCGCTGGTGCGAACGCCGGACCGGGACCTCTACCAGGTTCGCCAGGGCGGTTACGTCGGACAGAACTTCGGCATCGTCACCAACGTTACCGATGGAGAAATTCGCCTGCGCGAACTCGTGCAGGACGGGGCGGGAGACTGGACCGAGCGCTCGAGCACGCTGCAGCTCATCCAGTCCGATAAGAAATAGGAGCGAGGATCATGAGCGCGTTCGTTTGGTGTGACACCCCGGTGATCGGGACCCGGCGTACCCGCGGCATCCTCGCGGCATTCCTCGCGGGTCTCGCGCTGCTGGCATCCGGCGCCGCCTTCGCGCAGGAAGCGAACACGATCCAGTCGATGACCGTCTCCAAGGGGACTTCGGGCAACACGATCGTCAAGTTCGTGCTGTCCGCGCCGCCGGCCAATCCGCCGGCCGGCTTCGCGATCGCCAGCCCGCCGCGCATCGCGCTCGACTTCCTCGACACGCTGAACGGCCTCGGCGCGACGCAGCGCACCATCGACGACCCGGCGCTGCGCAGTCTCAACGTGATCCAGGTCGCGAACCGGACCCGTGTCGTGTTCAACCTCAACCGGCCGCAGACGTTCCAGACCAACGTCGAGGGCAACGCCGTGCTGGTCACGCTCTTCGACCAGGGCGGCCAGCTCGAGGCGACGACGCAGACCGTCCAGCGGTTCGCCGAATCGCAGCCCGGCGACGTCGAGCATTCGCTGCGCGACGTCGACTTCCGTCGCGGCGTCAACGGCGAGGGCCGGATCGTCGTCGACCTGTCGGACAACTCGACCGGGATCGACATCCGCCAGCAGGGCAAGTCGCTGATCGTCGACTTCGTGAAGACCTCGCTGCCGCGCAATCTCGAGCGCCGGCTCGACGTGCAGGACTTCGGCACGCCCGTGGTCGCCGTCGACACGTTCAAGCAGGGTCCGAACACGCGGATGGTGATCGAGCCCAAGGGACTGTGGGAGCACGCCGCCTACCAGACCAACAACCGGTTCATCCTCGAGGTGAAGCCGATCCAGGACGACCCGAACAAGCTGACGCAGGGGACGCGCCAGGGCTACAAGGGCGAGAAGCTGTCGCTCAACTTCCAGAATGTCGAAGTGCGCGCGGTGCTGCAGGTGATCGCGGACTTCACCGGGCTCAACATCATCACCAGCGACACCGTCACGGGCAGCCTCACGCTGCGGCTCAAGGACATTCCCTGGGATCAGGCGCTCGACATCATCATGCAGACGAAGGGCCTCGACATGCGCAAGAACGGCAATGTCGTGCTCATCGCGCCGCGCGAGGAGATCGCGCTCAAGGAGCGGCAGTACCTCGAGAACGCGCAGGCGATCAGCGATCTCGAGCCGCTGATCTCGGAGTCGTTCCAGCTCAATTACATCAAGGCGAACGACCTGCTGAACCTGATCAGCACCAACAAGCAGCAGCAGTTCGGCCTCGGCGCCGGGCAGACTGCGACGACCGGCGGGCAGGGTTCGTTCATCTCGAAGCGCGGCGTCGCCATGGTCGATCCGCGAACGAACATCCTTTTCGTGCAGGACACGGCGAGCCGTCTGGAGGAGCTGCGCAAGATCATTCGCCAGATCGACATCCCGAACCGGCAGGTGATGATCGAGGCGCGTATCGTCAACGCCAACGATAACTTCAGCCGGCAGCTCGGCGTCCGCTTCGGCGTGCAGACCGGCTTCACGTTCAACAACAAGCGCTATGCCGGCGGCCAGGGCGGCACGCTCAGCACGCAGCCGGTCGTGACCTGCACGGGCGGGACGGCGACCACGCCACCCACCTGCACGCGCGAAACGAGAACGCAGACGCCGTTCGAGCTCGCCTCCGGCATCGCCACCGCCGGCTACTCCGATTCGCCGCAGCTCAACGTCAATCTGCCGGTGATCAACCCGGCCGGCCAGATCGCCCTGACCCTGATCAACCTCGGCAGCGGCAACCTGATCAATCTCGAGCTGTCCGCGCTCGAGGCCGACAACCGGGGCAAGGTCGTCTCGAGCCCGCGCGTCGTGACCGCCGACAACCAGAAGGCGCAGATCGAGCAGGGCACCGAAGTGCCGGTGGTGACGCCGGGAACGGCGAACAATCCGGCGACGGTGACCTTCAAGAAGGCGGTGCTGAGCCTTCTCGTCACGCCGCAGATCACGCCGGACAACCGGATCACGATGGGCGTCGAGATCCACAAGGACTCGGTCGGCCAGTTCGTGCCGACCGGCAACGGCGGATTTGTGCCGTCGATCGACACCAAGAACGTGACCACGCAGATCACCGTCAACAACGGCGACACCGCGGTCATCGGCGGCATCTACGAAGAGACGTCGAACAACACGATCAACAGCGTGCCGTTCCTGGGCGAAATACCGGTGATCGGCTATCTGTTCAAGCAGACGAGCCGCACGACCGAAAAGACGGAACTGCTGATCTTCCTCACGCCGCGGGTCATCAAGGACTCGCTGACCAGCGTCAAGTGACGCGACCGCCGCCGCGGATGCGGCGGCGGTTCGGCTGCTGACGATTCAATTCAGTCGCGGCATCGCGTCGCGCACGGCGCCGCCGCGCTCGTCGGTCCCATTCCGATCCTCTACAATGCTGCGGTGCAGCTACTCCGCAACAATCTCTTTCTTGTCGGGCTGCCCGGCGCGGGCAAGTCGACGCTCGGCCGGCAACTCGCGCGGCGGCTCGGCCTCACGTTCGTCGACGCCGACGCGGAGCTCGAGCGCCGGCTCGGCGTTACGATCCCGACGATATTCGAGATCGAAGGTGAGGCGGCGTTCCGCGACCGCGAGGAAGCGATGCTGGCCGAAATCGTCCTGCGCACGGGAATCGTCCTCGGCACCGGCGGAGGTGTCGTGATACGACCGGTGAACCGGGAGCGGCTGAAGGCGAACGGAACCATTGTCTATCTCCACGCCGAGCCCGACACGCTGCGCGAGCGCACGCGCCGCAGCCGCGATCGTCCACTGCTCAACGCACCCGACCCGCTCGCCAGGCTCCGCGAGCTCTACGCGCAGCGTGACTCCCTCTACCGCGAGATCGCCGGGCACGTGGTCCATTCCGATCGCGAGGCGATCGCCCGGTTCGCGGCCGAGTTCGCCCCCGGCATGCGCGACTCGGCGCAGGCGTGACGCCGATGCGCACACTCTGCGTCGGCCTCGGCGCGCGAAGCTATCCGATCCATGTCGGCGCCGGACTCATCCGTGATGCGGGCCGTCTGCTCGCGCCGATCCTGCCCGCGCCGCAAGCGGTCATCGTCAGCAATCCCGTCGTGGCGGCGAGCTGGCTGCAGACGTTGCAGGAAAGCCTTTCCGCGGCCGGAATCGCCAGTGACGATATCCTTGTCCCCGACGGCGAGAGCCGCAAGACGCTGCACACACTCGACGCCGTCATCACCCGGCTGATCGAGCTTCGCGCCGAGCGAACGACGACCGTGATTGCCCTCGGCGGCGGCGTCGTGGGCGACATCGCGGGATTCGCTGCCGCGACCTACCTGCGCGGCGTCCCCCTGGTCCAGGTGCCGACCACGCTACTCGCGCAGGTCGATTCGTCGGTGGGCGGCAAGACCGGCGTCAACCATCCGCTCGGCAAGAACCTGATCGGCGCCTTCCACCAGCCTCTTGCGGTGCTGATCGATCCGGACTGTCTTCGCACGCTGCCCGAGCGCGAGCTCAATGCCGGGCTTGCCGAAGTCGTGAAGTACGGCGCGATCCGCGACCGATCATTCTTCGAGTGGCTCGAACAGAACATGGACCGGCTTCTGGCGCGCGAGCCGCAGGCGCTCGCGCACGCGATCGAGAGGAGCTGCGCGATCAAGGCGGACGTCGTCGCGGCGGACGAGCGCGAATCGGGCGTCCGGGCGCTGCTCAACTTCGGCCACACCTTCGGTCACGCGATCGAAGCCGGCGCGGGATACGGCCGTTGGCTGCATGGCGAAGCGGTCGCGGCGGGGATGGTGATGGCGGCCCGGTTGTCCGTCCGGCTGGGAATGCTGCAGGAAGCCGAGGCTTCGCGGCTTCGCGAAGTCCTGCGGCGCGCGCGTCTGCCGATCGAGGGCGAGCCGCTCGGCGCCGATCGCTATCTTGAATTGATGGGCCGCGACAAGAAGGTCGCCGCGGGCGCGATCCGGTTCGTGCTGTTGCGCGGCATTGGCGACGCGCATGTCACGAGCGAAGTTCCCAGCCTCGACCTAGCGGCGGTCCTACCCTGACGCCGCTCGCCCGAGCACGAAAAAAACGGCGCCCGAGGGCGCCGTTTCGAATTTCTCGCGTGAAGCGGCTTGCCGCGTTCAGTTGCAAGTGATCGTTGCGGAGGTCGTCTGCTGCGGCGAGCTCGCATCCAGGATCGTCACCGTGCCGACCGTTCCCGGCGGAACCGGGGCGCTGCCGGGAACTGCACGTTGAGCGTCCCGCCCGCCGTGGTCACCGGGCTGTTCAGTATCGGCGTGACCGCGGGTACCGGCACCGGCGCCAGCGTATCGTCGCGCTATACGGCGGCGTGCCGCCCAGCAGGGTGAACGGGAATGTCTTGCCGGCGCACCCGATCTGGGTTGGTGCGTCGTCGGGCTGATGACGAGCGGCGATGGCGGCGGTGGCGCCGTGGTTCCCACGACGTTCGACAGGGTTGGCGACGATCCTGCGGGGATCGTGCGCCCGGTGGCATCGGTGATCACGAAGGGCATGTTCGTGAAGCAGGCGCCGTTCGTGATGACGTCGAAGTGCCCGCCGTTGGTGAATACGGGCGAGCCGAGCAACGACACGTCCCCCGGGAACGGAACGGCGATCTTGTACGGAGGCGTGCCGCCGAAGACGTAGAAGGAAACGTCGGCGCCGCTCGAGCAGCTTGTCGTCGTGGGCCCGGTGATGGTCGTGTTGCCATTCGGAATGACGGACAGGATGGCCGATCCGTCGACCAGCTGCTGGATCGTGAAGTTGCCGGTGACCTGGTTGCCGGTGGTGACGTCGGTGGCGCGGATCGTCGCGATCTGGGTCACGGCGTTGACGTTGACGACGATGCCGGCGGTCGCGGTGCCGTTGGCGTCGGTCACCACAGTCAGCGACGTGACAAGCGGGAACGACGGGTTCGCCGACTGCAGCGCGTAGCTGCCGGACACGACGTCGAAGCGGACCTGCCGTCCCGCAATGCCGCCTCCGCCCGGGGCGGTCACGACCACCGTTGCCGTCCCGGTTCCACCCGAGCAAAGGTTGTTCGATCCGGCGCAATCCCCGTTGGGCGTCACCGTGATGAGATTGGGCAGCAGTGGCGCCGGACTGACGGTCACCGACGCGATGGCCGTGACGCCGAGGCTGTCCTGCACCGAAATCTGGACGCCTGTATCCGCCCCGACATTGGCGGGCAGCAGCAGAATGGTCTGCCCCGAGACGGCCTGCGACACCGGGAGAACCGCGGAGTTGGACGAGAACGCGCTGTACGGGGGGGTGCCGCCGGTTACGGTCAACGTTGTCGGATTGCCCGAGTACGCGGTGGCGATCGCCGGCAGGACCGTCAGCGGACCCGGGAGCACCGTCCCGTCTCCGTACGGATTGTTCGGCGCGCCGCTGCCGCCTCCGCAGGCGGAAAGCGCGAGCATGGCGGCGAGCGCGGTAAGTCCGGCAAACGGGCGCAGCCATGTGCGGAACAGGCGGTTTGGGGTCATGTCGAAATCCTGATGATGTTGTCCTAAAGAGCGCGCTGGATCGTCCCGTTTTGGATGTTGCAACAAGCATCTAGCCGCGTTTGTTCAGATTAAAGCCTAAGACTCCCCATGGCGCAAGTATTTTGCTCCCATCCAAATGACCGCCGGGCGGGTAGTGTTGCGCTCCAGCCCATATATGACCGGGGACATCTTGCCGCATTGCAACATCGTAGATAATATTCATAGGTTTCGCCTGCGTTTGGCAAAATCGGGTCCTGGGCGCCCTTTGTGCGCCCCGGTCGCCTTCCAAGGCTCGAGGTGAGGTCATCGTGAATCAGGGTTTCGCGGGGCAGAGAGATGCCGTGCCGTGCCGCGCAGGGTCTTTACGACCCCGCGAACGAGCACGATGCGTGCGGCCTCGGGTTCATCGCGCACATCAAGGGCCAGAAGACGCATGCGATCGTCACGCAGGCGCTCGCGATCCTCAGGAACCTCTCGCATCGCGGCGCGACCGGCGCCGATCCGCTGCAGGGCGATGGCGCCGGCATCCTGATCCAGCTGCCGGACATGTTCCTGCGCAAGGCCTGCGGGGCGCAGGGGCTGACGCTTGCCCGCGGTCGGCCAGTATGGCGTCGGGCATGGTGTTCCTGCCCAAGGAGCCCGCGTCACGCATGGCGTGCGAGCAGGAGATCGAGCGCGCGGTCAGCGGCGAGGGTCAGATCCTCCTCGGCTGGCGCGACGTTCCGACCGACAACAGCGGGCTGTCGTCGCGCACCAAGGAAGTCGAGCCGATCATCCGGCAGGTCTTCATCGCGCGCGGGTCCAACGATATGGACCAGGACGCGCTCGAGCGCAAGCTCTACATCATCCGCAAGAAGTCCGGGCACGCGATCCAGGCGCTGAAGCTGCGCCACGGCAAGGAGTTCTACGTCCCGTCGATGTCGTCGCGGACGCTGGTCTACAAGGGAATGCTCCTCGCGCACCAGGTCGGCGAGTATTTCCTCGACCTCAAGGACGAGCGCATGGTGTCGGCGCTCGCGATGGTGCACCAGCGCTTCTCGACGAACACGTTCCCGACGTGGGACCTCGCGCATCCGTTCCGGCTCGTGTGCCACAACGGCGAGATCAACACGCTGCGCGGCAACGTGAACTGGATCCGCGCCCGCCAGCACGGCATCGCGAGCGCCGTGCTCGGCGCCGATCTCGACAAGATCTGGCCGCTCATCTACGACGGCCAGTCGGACTCGGCGTCGTTCGACAACGCGATCGAGCTGCTCGTGATGGGCGGCTATCCGCTGGCGCACGCGATGATGCTGATGATCCCGGAAGCGTGGGCCGGCAACCCGCTGATGGACGAGGACCGGCGCGCGTTCTACGAATATCACGCGGCGCTGATGGAGCCGTGGGACGGCCCCGCCGCGATGGCGTTCACCGACGGCCGCCAGATCGGCGCGACGCTCGACCGCAACGGCCTGCGGCCCGCGCGCTTCATCGTCACCGACGACGATTACGTCGTGATGGCGTCGGAAGTCGGCGTGCTCGACATCCCCGAGCGCAAGATCGTGAAGAAATGGCGGCTGCAGCCCGGCAAGATGCTGCTGGTCGACACCGAGCAGGGCCGCATCATCGACGACGACGAACTGAAGCGCTCGCTCGCCACCGCGCGAGCCGTACCGCGACTGGATCCGCCGATCGCGGATCGCGCTCGACGCGCTGCCGGAGCCCGCGTCGCCGCCGCCGCCGGCCGTTCCCCTGCTCGACCGCCAGCAGGCCTTCGGCTACACGCAGGAGGACGTGAGGATCATCCTCGCGCCGATGGCGCGCGACGGCGAGGAGCCGACCGGGTCGATGGGCAACGACGCGGCGCTGCCGGTGCTGTCGGACCGGCCGAAGGTCTTCTACAACTATTTCAAGCAGCTCTTCGCGCAGGTGACCAATCCGCCGATCGATCCGATCCGCGAGGAGCTCGTGATGTCGCTCGTCACGTTCATCGGTCCGCGGCCGAACCTGCTCGGCATCGACGAGACGAATCCACCGATGCGCCTCGAGGCGCAGCATCCGCTGCTCACCGCCGACGGGATCGAGAAGATCCGCCACATCGCGCTCTTCACCGGCGGCGCGTTCAAGTCCTACGAGCTCGACATCTGCTATCCGTCGGAATGGGGCGGCAACGGCATGGAGGCGGCGCTCGCGTCGCTGTGCGCGGAGGCAGAGGACGCGATCCACCTCGGCTACAACATCCTCATCGTTTCCGACCGCAAGGTGTCGGCGGACCTGCTGCCGATCCCCGCGCTGCTCGCGACGGCCGCCGTGCACCAGCATCTCGTCCGCAAGGGCCTGCGCACCAGCACCGGCCTCGTCGTCGAGACGGGCTCGGCGCGCGAGGTGCACCATTTCGCGCTGCTCGCGGGCTACGGCGCCGAGGCCATCCATCCGTATCTCGCGCTCGAGTCGCTCGCCGCATTGCCGGCGCTCGTCGCCGGATCCTCACCGCGCGACGCCGAGTACCGGTACATCAAGGCGATCAACAAAGGCCTCTACAAGGTGATGTCGAAGATGGGCATCTCCACCTACCAGTCCTACTGCGGCGCGCAGATTTTCGAGGCGGTCGGTCTGACCCGCGAGTTCCTCGACAAGTATTTCACCGGCACCGCGAGCAACATCGAGGGCATCGGCCTGTTCGAGGTCGCCGAGGAGGCGGCACGGCTTCATGCCGCCGCGTTCGGGCATGACGCGCTGCTCGAGGGCGCGCTCGATGCGGGCGGCGAATACCAGTACCGCGTCCGCGGCGAGGAGCACATGTGGACGCCGGATTCCATCGCGAAGCTGCAGCACGCGGCACGCGCCGGAAGCTATGCGACCTACAAGGATTACGCGGCGCTGATCAACGATCAGACGCGCCGCATGCTGACGCTGCGCGGCCTCTTCGAGATGAAGTACGCGCCGGTGCCGCTGCCGCTCGACGAAGTCGAGCCCGCCGCGGAGATCGTCAAGCGCTTCGCCACGGGCGCCATGAGTCTCGGGTCGATCTCGACCGAGGCGCACACCACGCTCGCTGTCGCGATGAACCGCATCGGAGGCAAGTCGAACACCGGCGAGGGCGGCGAGGACGCGCGCCGGTATCCGCTGATCAAGGCCGGCGAGTCGTTGCAGTCGCGGATTCCGGCGGCGGTGGTCGACGTCGCGCTCAAGGAAGGCGATTCGCTGCGCTCGAAGATCAAGCAGGTGGCGTCCGCGCGCTTCGGCGTCACCGCCGAGTACCTGATGAACGCCGACCAGCTGCAAATCAAGATGGCGCAGGGGGCGAAGCCGGGTGAAGGCGGGCAGCTGCCGGGGCACAAGGTGTCCGAATACATCGCGACGCTGCGCTTCGCGGTGCCGGGAGTCGGCCTCATCTCGCCGGCGCCGCATCACGACATCTATTCGATCGAGGATCTCGCGCAGTTGATCCACGATCTCAAGAACGCGAACCCGAAAGCGTCGATCTCGGTCAAGCTCGTTTCCGAGGTGGGAGTGGGCACGGTCGCGGCGGGTGTGGCCAAGGCGAAGGCCGATCACGTGACGATCGCCGGGCACGATGGCGGCACCGGCGCCTCGCCGGTATCGTCGATCAAGCACGCCGGAACGCCGTGGGAGCTGGGCCTCGCCGAGACGCAGCAGACGCTCGTTCTGAACCGCCTGCGCGGACGCATCGCCGTGCAGGTCGACGGCCAGATCAAGACCGGCCGTGATGTGGTCGTCGGCGCGATGCTGGGGGCCGACGAATTCGGCTTCTCGACCGCACCGCTCGTCGCGCAGGGCTGCATCATGATGCGCAAGTGCCATCTCAACACATGCCCGGTCGGCATCGCGACGCAGGACCCGGAGCTCCGCAAGCGATTCACCGGACAGCCCGAGCACGTCATCAACTATTTCTTCTTCGTCGCCGAGGAAGTCCGCGAGCTGATGGCGAAGCTCGGGCTGCGCAAGTTCTCGGAGCTCATCGGCCGCTCGGACCTGCTCGACATGCGGCGCGGCATCGAGCACTGGAAGGCCAAGGGCCTCGATTTCACGCGGGTCTTCCATCAGCCGGCGATGCCGGCGGACGTCGCGCGCTATCAGTGCGAGGAGCAGAATCACGGCCTCGCCGGCGCGCTCGACCACACGCTGATCGCGGCCGCGGCGCCGGCGCTCGAGCGCAAGGACGCCGTGCGCCTCGCCTACCGCATCCGCAACGCGCATCGCTCGGTCGGGGCGATGCTCTCCGGCTCGATCGCGCGAGTCTATGGTCACGCGGGCCTGCCCGACGACACCATCCACGTGACGTTCGACGGCATCGCGGGCCAGAGCTTCGGCGCGTTCCTCGCGCATGGCATCACGTTCGAGCTGCAGGGCGCCACCAACGATTACGTCGGCAAGGGACTGTCAGGCGGGCGCATCGTCGTCTATCCGGATCCGTCCTGCCCCGCGAAGCCGGAGGACAACATCGTCATCGGCAACACGGTGATGTACGGCGCGATCGCCGGCGAAGCCTATTTCCGCGGCGTGGCCGGCGAGCGCTTCTGTGTTCGCAACTCGGGTGCGAGCGCCGTGGTCGAGGGCACCGGCGACCATGGCTGCGAATACATGACGGGCGGGACCGTCGTCGTGCTCGGACGCACCGGGCGCAATTTCGCCGCAGGGATGAGCGGCGGGATCGCCTACGTCTACGACGCCGATGGCTCGTTCGCGTCGCGCTGCAACACGGCGATGGTGGCGCTGGAGCCCGTGCGGGCGGAGGCGGAGCAGGAAGTCGACGAAAAGGCACAGGCCAACGCAGGCAAGGGCTGCCTGCGGCACGCCGCGCGCTCGGACGAGGCGCTGCTCCGCGGCGAGATCGAGCGACACCTCCGCTTCACCGGCAGTACGCGGGCCCTCGCGATCCTCGACGACTGGGAAGCCGCGCGCGGCCGCTTCGTCAAGGTGTTCCCGCACGAGTACCGGCGGGCGCTCACCGAGATGCACGCGAAGCAGGCTTCGTCCAAGCCCGGCGCGAAGCCCAAACAGCGCGAGGCCGCGTAAATGGGCAAGATCACGGGTTTCATCGAGCTGCAGCGCATCCAGGAAGCGGCGCTGCCGGTCGCCGAGCGCGTGAAATCCTACCGCGAGTTCGTGCTCGCGCTGGCCGACGAGGACGCGTCGAAGCAGGGCGCGCGGTGCATGGACTGCGGCATTCCGTTCTGCCAGAGCGGCTGCCCGATCAGCAACGTTATCCCGGACTGGAACGATCTCGTCTATCGCAAGGATTGGAAGACGGCGCTCGACGTGCTGCACACGACCAACAATTTTCCGGAGTTCACCGGACGCGTCTGCCCGGCGCCCTGCGAGGCGGCGTGCACGCTCAACATCAACAACGATCCGGTCGGGATCAAGTCGATCGAGCATTTCATCATCGACAAAGGCTGGGAGGAGGGCTGGGTCGTCGCGCAGCCCCCGCTGGAGAAAACCGGACGCCGCGTCGCAGTGGTGGGCTCGGGTCCCGCCGGGCTCGCCTGCGCGCAGCAGCTCGCGCGCGCCGGGCACGAGGTCGTGGTCTTCGAGAAGTCGGACCGGATTGGCGGGCTCCTTCGGTACGGGATTCCCGATTTCAAGATGGAAAAGCACCTGATCGACCGGCGCATGGCGCAGATGTCGATCGAGGGTGTCGAGTTCCGCCCGAGCGTGCACGTCGGCAAGGACGTGCGCGGCGCGAAGCTCTTGTCCGAGTTCGACGCGATCGTGCTCGCCGGCGGGGCCGAGGCGCCGCGCGACCTTCCCGTGCCGGGACGCGAGCTCGCCGGCGTGCATTTCGCGATGGATTTCCTGCCGCAGCAGAACAAGGTCGTCGCCGGCGACGCGGTGAAGGCGCAGATCGTCGCGACCGGCAAGCGCGTCGTCGTGATCGGCGGCGGCGACACCGGATCCGACTGCGTCGGCACCTCCAACCGTCAGGGTGCGTTGTCGGTCACGCAGTTCGAGCTCCTGCCGCAGCCGCCGGAGTGCGAGGACAAGCCGCTCGTGTGGCCGTACTGGCCGGTGAAGCTGCGCACGTCCTCGTCGCACGAGGAAGGCTGCTCGCGCGACTGGTCGGTCGCGACCAAGCGCTTCGAGGGCCGCGGCGGCAAGGTCGAGAAGCTCGTCGCCGCGCGCGTCGAGTGGCAGACGGACGCCGACGGCAAGGCGAAGATGGTCGAGATGCCGAGCAGCGAATTCGAGCTCAAGGCTGATCTCGTGCTGCTCGCGATGGGGTTCGTCGGCCCGCAGTCCGGTGGGCTCTTCGACGAGCTGGGCGTCACTCAGGACGCGCGCAGCAACGTCAGGGCGGACACGAACGACTATCGGACGTCGGCGGCCAAGGTCTTCGCGGCCGGCGACACGAGACGGGGGCAATCGCTCGTCGTCTGGGCCATTCGCGAAGGCCGGCAATGCGCGCGGAGCGTCGACCTCTTCCTCATGGGCAAGACGGACCTGCCGCGCTGATGTCGACGATCGTCACGCTGGACATCGCCGACTGGCGACCGGCGCTCGGTGCGGACACCCAGGCTGATCTCACGCGAAGCCTCGAGGAGGGACACGTGCTCGCGCTCCCGCGACTCGCGTTCACGCTGTCGGATGCCGAGCGCCGCTTCCTCGCACCAACGTGGTCGGACGGCCGCTCGAAGAACATCAGCCTCGACGGCGCGTCGCTCAAGGGCGCGCACGGCACGCAAGCGGATCGCGCGGAGCTCCGCGCGATGATCGCCCGCTTCGCGACGCAGGCGACGGGACTTGTGGCGGCGCTCTTCCCGGCGTATGCGAGCTTCCTCACGCGGGCGAGGACGAGCTACCGGCCGCAGCCCGCCGTCGGTCGCGACGTCTCGTGGCGCAAGGACGACTCGCGGCTGCACGTGGATGCCTTTCCGTCACGGCCCAACGGCGGCGAGCGCATCCTGCGCATTTTCACCAACCTCAATCCGGCCGAGCCGCGCGTGTGGCGCGTGGGCGAGCCCTTCGAGTCGATGGCGAAGACGTTCTTACCAGGGATCCGCCGTGAGCTGCCCGGGTCCGCCGCGGTGCTCCGAGCGCTGTTCGTCACCAAAGGGCGGCGCACGCCTTACGACCATCTGATGCTCGCGCTCCACGACCGGGCGAAGGCCGATCTCGCCTATCAGCGCCAATGCGCGCAGGAAGTCGTTCCATTCGCTCCCGGAACCACGTGGATCTGCTATTCCGATCAGGTCATGCATGCGGCAGTGTCGGGTCAGTACATGCTCGAGCAGACGATCCACCTGCCGATCACGGCGCTGCGCAATCCCGAGTGCTCGCCGCTTGCGGTCCTCGAACGTCTCACCGGCCGCGCGCTTGCGGCCTGATCCCGGCCCTCCGATTCACGTGCTGTGCCGCCGGCGGTCGTGGCCTACCGCGTAATCCCTTCCCACAATCTCAACGATGCCGACATTCGAGAATGACACGCTGCTGCGTGCGCTGCGGCGCGAGCCGACATCGCATACGCCGGTCTGGCTGATGCGCCAGGCGGGCCGTTATCTCCCCGAGTACAACGCGACGCGCGCGAAGGCCGGCAGCTTCCTCAAGCTTGCGCAGACACCGTCGCTCGCCACCGAAGTGACGCTGCAGCCGCTCGAGCGCTTTCCGCTCGACGCGGCGATCCTGTTCTCCGACATTCTCACAGTGCCCGACGCGATGGGGCTCGGACTGAGCTTTGCCGAAGGCGAAGGGCCGCGCTTCGCGCGCACGGCGGCGGACGAGGCGTCGATCGCGCGGCTGCGCGTGCCCGACATGGCGGACCTGCGGTACGTTTTCGACGCGGTCGCCGAGATCAAGCGTGCGCTGAAGAGCCGCGTGCCGCTGCTGGGCTTCTCGGGAAGCCCGTTCACGCTCGCGTGCTACATGATCGAAGGGCGCGGCAGCGCCGACTTCGGCAACGTGCGCCGGATGGCGTTCGGCCGGCCCGATCTGCTGCAGCGGCTCGTGAGCGTCAACGCGGAAGCGGTCGCCGCGTATCTCAACGAGCAGATCGCCGCCGGCGCTGATGCGGTGATGATCTTCGACACCTGGGGCGGATTGCTGTCGACGCCCGCGTACAACGCGTTTTCGCTCGCGTCGATGAGCGCCGTGCTCGCCGCGCTGCGTCCGGCGCCGGATGGGCGCCGTGTGCCGACGATCGTCTTCACCAAGGGCGGCTCGCAGTGGCTCGACGCGCTCGCGCAATGCGGCGCGTCGGCGATCGGGCTCGACTGGACCGCCGATCTCGCGCAGGCCCGGCGCACGGTGGGCGCGCGCGTGGCGCTGCAGGGCAATCTCGATCCGATGGTCCTGCTCACCGATCCCGACACGGTGCGGCGCGAGGCCATTGCCGTGGTTCGCGCGGCGGGCCCATCGCCCGGACACGTTTTCAACCTGGGACATGGCATCCTTCCGACGACGCCGCCGGAAAATGTCGGCGCGCTCGTGGAGGCCGTTCACGGCGAATCACGCAAGGGCCGCGCCGCTGCTTGATCTGCGCGTGGTCTCGCTCGGGAATATGCGGCAAACCCGCGCCAGTGCTGCGTTTGCAGGGTATTGACAAACGATGCATTCGAGCGTTTCGACGGCCACTTATGCACAAACCCCGCGCGTTTTGCACGGGGAAACGGGAACCGCTTCGCTCTCCTAGGAAGACTTTCGTAAATTATTGACTTGTAAAGACAAATAATTGATGCCCCACAGGCCGTCGGATTCCGGGCCGAAGGGTCCGGCAGCGCACAAAAGGGCGCACACTCACTTACGCACAGAGTTATGCACAGCATTCCGGTGGCATTTTTCCGGCACTCCAAAAAACAAGGACTTGGCGGTCGTTGCTGCGACGGGCGCTAAGCATTTCGAAGACTACAACATGGGGCCCCAGCCGATTTCGCCGCCGCCGCGGCCATGACCGTCGCACGCATCGCGCTTCCGGTTGCGGCGGAAGGCACCTTCGATTACTGGGTCCCCGCCGGCATCGCCGCATCCGTGGGCGCAGTCGTGCGCGTGCGCCTCGCCCGCCGGTCGCTTGTCGGGATCGTGGTCGATATCGGTACGACGTCGGACGTGGCGCCGGACCGCCTGCACCCGATCGGCGAAGTGCTTTCGGATATTCCAGCGATGCCCGCGGATGTTCTCGAGCTGGCGCGTTTCGTCGCGGGCTATTACCAGGAGCCGATCGGGCTCGTGCTCGCGCAAGCGCTTCCGCCCATTGGTGCCGGCGCATCCGCCGAGCGGTCGAGCGCCGCACTGACGACTGCGCTGCGCATCACCGAATCGGGCCGCGACGCGCTCGAAGGCTCGCTCGCCCGCGAGTCGCAGGCGGGCCGGCTGTTCGTGCGCTGGAAAGACGCGCCCGGCGGCGTGCTGGAGGCGGGCGAAGTGGCTGCGCTGTCCGCACCGTTGCGGCGCATGGTTCGCGGCTGGCGCGATGCGGATTTCGTCGCCGAGGCGCGCTCCGCGCCCGTTCCGCTTTCGGATCCCGTCGTGCTCAACACGGAACAGCGGAGGGTGGTCGACGCGATCGTGGCCGCGCAGGGCACGTTTGCGCCGTTCCTGCTGCAGGGCGTAACGGGCAGTGGCAAGACCGACGTCTATCTCGAGGCGGCGCGCGCGTGCATCGCAGCGGGCAGGCAGGCGCTGCTGCTGGTGCCGGAGATCAACCTCACGCCGCAGCTCGCACAGCGCATCGCCGACGCGCTGCCCGGCAAGCGCGCCGTCACGCTGCACAGCCGGCTCGCGGCCGGAGAGCGCCGCCGCAACTGGCGGCTCGCCGCGTCGGGCGAGGCCGACCTCGTGCTGGGAACTCGGCTCGCGGTGTTCGCGCCGATGCCTCGGCTCGGCCTCGTCGTCGTCGACGAGGAGCATGACCCGTCGTTCAAGCAGCAGGAGGGCGTCCGCTATCACGGCCGCGACGTCGCGATCTGGCGCGCGCGGCAGCGCGGCGCGGCCGTGGTGCTGGGCAGCGCGACGCCGTCGCTCGAGTCCCTGCTGCAGGCCGAGCGCGGACGGTACCGCTGGCTGCGGCTGACCGAGCGCGCGATCGCGCCGGCGCGCCTGCCCTCCTGTCATTTCGTGTCCGACAAGGCTCCGGGCACGATCGAGGGGATCAGCGCGCCGCTCGTCGCCGCCATCGAGGCGCGGCTTGCGCGCGGCGAGCAGTCGCTGCTCTTCGTCAATCGCCGCGGCTTCGCGCCATCGCTCCTGTGCGCAGGCTGCGGCTGGCAGGCCGCGTGCCAGCGTTGCACCGCGCGACTCGTCGTGCATCGCGAAGACCGTCTGCTGCGCTGTCATCACTGCGGCCACGCGGAGCGACTGCCCCGCGCATGCCCCGACTGCGGCAACGTCGATCTCCTGCCGCTCGGACACGGCACGCAGCGGCTCGAGCGCGCGCTGACGGACCGATTTCCTGCCGCGAGGATCGCCCGCATCGACCGCGACAGCACGCAGAGAAAGGGCGCGTTCGCCGGCTTCAGGGAGCAGGTCGAAGCGGGCGCGCTCGACATCCTCGTCGGAACCCAGATGCTGGCGAAGGGCCACGATTTCCCGCGCCTGACGCTGGTCGGCGTCGTCGGCGCCGACAACGCGCTCTTCAGCGCGGATTTCCGCGCGACGGAGCGCCTTGCCGCGCTGCTCTTCCAGGTCGCGGGGCGCGCGGGCCGCGCGGCGCTGCCGGGCGAGGTCATCGTGCAGACCGACTTCGCGGCGCACGCCGTCTATCGTGCGCTTGCCGCACAGGATTACGAGCGGTTCGCAGCGACGCTGTTCGCCGAGCGGCGCGCCGCAGGATTGCCGCCGTTCACTCACCTTGCGCTCCTGGCCGCGGAAGCGCCCCGGCGCGCGGCGATCGACGCATTCCTTGCCGCGGCGCACGAGGCGGGCCGCGCGTTGGCGCGCGCAGCGCATCGCGCGGTCGAGGTGTTTCCGCCGGTGCCTGCGGCGATGCCACGACGCGCAGGCGTCGAGCGGGCACAGGTCGTCGCGCAGAGCGAGGATCGCGGCGCGTTACAGCGCTTCCTGCCGCACTGGCGGCGCGCGATCGCCGCGATCCCCGGGCGCCAGGTCCGCTGGTCGCTCGACGTCGATCCGCTGGGTTTCGCATGACGGTACCGCGAGCGCCACTGCGAACGGATCGCGTTGGGCGCGGCGCTGCCGGGACGGGCCGTCTGCAGACGCAGGCTATAATTCGCGCTGACCGCGAACTTGCGCGTCGCGTGATGCGACGGCCGGTTCGCGGTTTCGTTGCCCACCTTGCGCACCCATCTCATCTTCCTCGATGACCGACGTTCGCACCCGCCTCGAAGCCTGGCTCGCGCAGGGCCTTGCCGCGATCGCGCCCGAGCAGAAAGCCGCGCCGATCGTGGTCGACCGCCCGAAGCTTTCAGCGCATGGCGATTACGCGACCAACGTCGCGCTCCAGCATGCGAAGGCCATGCGGAAAAACCCGCGCGAGTTCGCGCAGGCGCTGACGGCCGCTCTTTCTCCATCCGAGCTCGTCGCGCGAACCGAGATCGCAGGGGCCGGATTCATCAACATCTTTCTCACGCCCGCGGCGCGGCAGGCGGTGGTGCCCCGGATCCTCGCTGAGCGCGACCGCTACGGCAGGAGCGATTCGCGGCGCGGCGAGCGCGTGATGGTCGAGTACGTGTCCGCCAATCCGACCGGCCCGCTTCACGTCGGCCACGGCAGGCAGGCGGCGCTGGGCGACGCGATCGCCAATCTGCTGCAATGGCAGGGTGCCGACGTGACGCGCGAGTATTACTACAACGACGCCGGCGCCCAGATCCAGAATCTCGCCGTATCGGTGCGCACGAGGGCGCAGGAGCTCCTCGGGGAACACGCGACGTTTCCGGAGGACGGCTACCGCGGCGAATATATTCGCGAGCTTGCGCAGCGTTTTCTCGACGAGGTCGGGCACGACCTTGGCGACATCGAGGTGATACGCCACTTCGCGGTCGCGGAGCTGCGCAAGGAGCAGGATGCCGACCTCATGGCATTCGGCGTCCGCTTCGACAACTACTATCTCGAGAGCTCGCTCTATTCGGACGGCAGGGTCGACGCGACGGTGGCGCGCCTCGCCGCATCGGGCCGAACGTACGAACAGGAAGGCGCGCTGTGGCTCAAGACGACCGACTACGGCGACGACAAGGACCGCGTGATGCGCAAGTCCGACGGCGGCTACACGTATTTCGTGCCGGACGTCGCCTATCACGTTACCAAGTGGGAGCGCGGGTTCGCACAGGCGATCAACGTGCAGGGCTCGGACCATCACGGCACCGTGATGCGTGTGCGCGCCGGATTGCAAGCGATGGACATGGGCATTCCGCCCGGCTATCCCGATTACGTGATACACAAGATGGTCACGGTGATGAAGGGCGGTGAGGAGATCAAGATCTCCAAGCGCGCCGGGAGCTATGTGACGCTGCGCGATCTGATCGACGAAGCCGGCGCCGACGCGGTGCGGTTCTTCCTGGTGTCGCGCAAGGCCGAGGCGGAATTCACGTTCGACATCGATCTCGCCCGCTCGCAGTCCGAGGAGAACCCGGTCTACTACGTGCAGTACGCCCACGCGCGCGTCGCGTCGGTGATGCGGCAGGCCGGCCTCTCGATCGCGCGCGGCGTCGCCGAGTCGGCTGAGGCCGACCTCACGCCGCTCGAGAGTCCCTACGAGGACGCGCTGCTGCGCCGGCTCGCGGACCTCCCGGGCGAGCTTGCGCTGGGGGCGCGCGACCTCGCTCCGCATCTCGTGATCTTCTATCTCAAGGATTTGGCCGCGGAGTTCCATAGTTACTATAATGCGGAACGTTTCCTCGTCGACGACCCGCGCCTGCGCAAGGCCCGCCTCGCGCTCGTTTCCGCCGTGGGCCAGGCATTGCGCAACGGGCTCGCCGTACTCGGCCTGTCGGCGCCGGAACAGATGTAAGACCGATTCACGCACCGCTTCCAGCTACCGATGACCTCCCCACGAATCCCCGCTCGCAGGAATGCCGCGCCGACACGCGCGAGACCGTTGCGGCGGTCCGGGGCAGGCGGGACGCTCATCGGCGTGTTCATCGGGATCGTGGTGGGCTTGGGTCTTGCCGCCGCGGTCGCCTTCTATGTGATGAAGTCCGGAAATCCGTATCAGGCGACGCCGGCGTCGCGCGAGCCCGCGAGGGATCTCACGAAATCGGGCAAGCCGGATTCGACCGCGTCCGACAAGTCGCGCTTCGATTTCTACAAGATCCTGCCGGGCGCCGAAGAGCCCAAGGTGCAGGGCAGGGCTCCGGAGCGGCCGACGCAGGACAAGGCGACCGTCGAGCGCGCCGCCGCTCCGCCCGACAAGGCGGAGAAGGCCCCGAAGCAGGAAGCGCGCAGCGCGCCCGAAACTACGGTGCGTGTCGCGAAGGCGACCGACCGATTCTGGCTGCAGACCGGATCGTTCGCGAACGAATCCGATGCCGAGGACCTGAAGGCGCGCCTTGCGATGGCCGGGTGGGAGGCGGTCGTGCAATCGGCGGCGGTCGCCGACAAGGGAACGCGGTATCGCGTGAGGCTCGGCCCCTTCGACAACACGGATGAGCTCACCCGGATCAAGAGCGAACTCGGCAAGCGCGGCTTCGACGCCGCCGTGATCAAGTATTGAGATGACGGGCGGCGCGGCGCCCGCGGAACTCCGCGATGCGCCGATGGACCAATCGACGACCGCTCCGCATCGCACTTCGACAAACGCAGATGGAGGCACCAACGATGAATCGCATTCGCACCTGGATGAAGCTCCTGCTGCCGCTCGCGGCATTGGTCGTCGCGGTCGCGGCGCCGGCGCAGGCGCCGCAGGAGGGCAGGCAGTATCTGCGCCTGACGACGCCCCAGCCGGTCGAGACGGGTAAGAAGATCGAGGTGCTCGAGTTCTTCTCGTACGGATGTCCGCACTGCGGCGACTTCGAGCCCATTCTGCAAGCCTGGCTCAAGACCGCACCCCCCGACGTTCAGCTGCGGCGTGTTCCGGTGACGTTCCAGGATCGCTGGATACCCATGGCCAAGGAGTACTACACGCTCGAGGCGCTGGGCGAGGACCCGCGGCTTTCGCCGGAGCTCTTTGTCGCGATCCACAAGAACGGCCTGCCGGCGTGGCAGGAGAAGGCGTTCTTCGACTGGGCGCAAAGCAAGGGACTGGATCGCAAGAAGGTCGAGGACATGTACAACTCGTTCGCGATCGCCGGCAAGGTGAATCGTGGCCGCTCGCAGGCGCAGGCCTACAACGTGCAATCGGTTCCGCTCATCATCGTCGATGGCAAGTATCTGGTGAGCGGCGAGACGACCGGATCGAACGCCGGCATGCTGCCGGTGATCGACGCGGTGATCGTGAAGGCGCGCGCCGAGCGCACCAAGAGCTGACGCCCCGGCACGCGGCGCGCAGGCTTTTTGACGTCTGCGTCGGCGAGCGCTGCGATGCCCTCCGCGAACGTCTTCATCACCGGCGCCAACAGCGGAATCGGTGCCGCGCTCGCGCGCCACTACGCTGCCGCCGGGGCGACGCTGGGATTGTTCGCGCGGCGCGAAACGGCGCTCTCCGCGCTCGCCGCGGCGCTTCCGCGGGAGAACGTCGCGATCTATGCGGGCGACGTCCGCGACCGTTCCGCGCTCGAACATGCCGCGGCCGATTTCGTGGCGCGCTTCGGGCCGCCCGACGTCGTCATCGCCAATGCTGGGGTCTCGCGCGGCACTGTCACGGGTGAGCGCGAGGACCTCGACGATTTCGCCGCGGTGTTCGACACCAACGTGCTCGGCATCGTGCACACGTTTCACGCGTTTCTGGCGCCGATGCGGGAGCGCCGCAGCGGAACACTTGCAGGAATCGCGAGCGTCGCCGGATTCCGCGGGCTTCCGGGGTCGGGCGCTTACAGCGCGTCGAAGGCCGCGGCGATCACCTATCTCGAGAGCCTTCGCGTGGAGCTGCGCGGCAGCGGGATTGCGGTCGTCACCGTCTGCCCCGGCTACATCGCGACGCCGATGACCGCGCACAATCCGTATCCGATGCCGTTCCTGATGCGTCCGGAAAAGGCGGCGCGCCTCATCGCGCGCGCAGTCGAGCGGCGCCGGCGCTTCTACGTGCTGCCGTGGCAGATGGCGCTCGCGGGCGGCGTGCTGCGCTGCCTGCCGCGCCCGCTGTACGACGCGGTGTTCGCGCGGGCGCCGCGCAAGCCGCGCCGCGCCGGCTGAGCGCGTCGCTCGCAAACGACGCCGGAAATGAAACGGGGCCGCGAACTCGCGGCCCCGGATCGCTGCGACGTGCGTGCTCTAGAACGGCGCGCGAACGCCCAGGGTCGCCCCCCAGTAGTCGCCGTCGCTCTTTCCCGCGGAGGCGGTTCCGTACAGGTAGACCGCGACCTTGCCGACGTCGGTGCTCGCGCCGAAATTGAACAGCGCCCAGCTGCTGTCCGGCTGGTAGGCGGGCAGCGAGAAGCTTCCGCCCATTCCGACGACGCTCGCCGAGACGCTGCGCTCGTCCGCCTTCGAGTCGTATTCCCACGACACGCGACCGAACGGGCGGATGCCGTTGACGTTGCCCGAGACCTGCCAGCCGAGGCTCGTCAGGAGCTGCTTGCGCTCCTGCTGATCGAACGCCATCGTCGTGCTCGCCGCCCCGTTTTCCTGGAATGAATGGACGACGACGTCGTCGTAGGTGACTTTCACCCAGGGACCGTGCACCCAGTTGTTGTCGTACCTGAACCAGTATCCGCCGAGCACGCGGGCGACCGTCTGGTACCCGTTGGCGGATCCCGTTTCGGTGCGCGTCTGCGCGCCGAGCTGGATCGTGCGCGTGATGCTCGTGTAATCGAGGTTGCCGGCGCCCAGCGTCGCGCCGACGTACCAGTTGTCCTCGCCGTAGCCGAGATACATCGTCCCCATGTAGTCGTTGAGCTTGTAGTCGGCCGAGCTGAGGTTGCCCTTGTCCTGCGTGTAGCCGAACTGCAGGCCGAAGAGCAGCCGATCGGAGAGCTTCATGTCGCCGCCGATCGAGACCGTGTTGAGATCGGCGCTGCCGTTGTAGAACCCGCTCGAGTAGTCGGGGTTCGCGTAGTCGTACGCGGCCCAGGCCTCGATCTTGTTGGTCGGGCGCGATGCGTTGATCGCGGAGGCCATCCGGCCGTCCAGCACCCGCCAGTTCGCCTGCTCGACGTCGAGCGGCGTTTCGGCCAGCACCGCGACCTGCTGCGGCGCGGCGAGCACCGATTCGGTGTATTGCGCGACGATCGCGCCCATCCCCGTCGTCGGATGCACGCCGTCGGCGAACACGTAGGTCTGCGCGGCGGTCGGTGCGACCAGATTTGCGGCGGTGCAGAGGAGCGATGGCGTCGCGCCGCAGGCACGAGCCGTGGCGTTGGTGAATCCAAACGCGGCGGGGGTTGCGACAACCTCGTTCAACAGTCCGTATGTATTCAACCGGATCACGTTGAGATTTGCGGCGTTGAGTCCTGCCAGAACGGTGCTGTTGTAGAGGTCCACGACCTGCGTGATGAGCGGTCCGGAACCCGAGGCGAGGCCGTCGGGCGTCTTGCCGATGTCGGGAACGTTCGAGACCAGAATGTATTGCGCACCGGCCGCATTGAGTCTCGCGACCTGCTGCACGAACTGTGTCGCGGCCAGCACGACATTGGCCTGAAGGTGCGCCTGGTCCTCTTGTCCGGTCTGAAGCAGCAGGAGTTGGGTGAAGATGTCGTTCGCGCCGCCCTGAATCGAGTACAACGCATGCGGGTCGGGCGCGCCCTTGGTGAGAAACTGGGTGACTTGCATGGAGATCGGCACCGCCGCGCTGACCGGCTGACTGTTCGGCGGATAGCCGGGCAATTCGGTTACGCGTGCCCCGCCGTACGCGTAGTCGTTGCCGCCCTGGTTCGCCGGCGTGGCGTTGAACCCGTACACGTTCGCCAGAACCGACGGCCACAGCGGACCCGGGTTCGTCGTGAACAATCCCGTGCCCGGCGGCAGCACCGGCTTGTAGGAGCCCTCGTCGGAAAGGCTGTCGCCGAAGAAAAAGGCACCGGTGAATTGCGCGACGGCGGGCGCCGAGACGGCGAGCATGATGGCGCCGGCGAGCAGAGAGTGTTTGAACTTTGACATTCGATTCTCCTCACGTGGTGTCGGGGCTCGCGGACCGGTCCGCCCGCGAGAGCCGAAACAACGGTGCATTTTACGGGAAAATGGTTCCGCGGGCGTGGAATGCGCCGGTCGCGGGACTGTTCGGCACGGGGAGGTCAACCGGCGAGCGGCGCGGGCCGTTCTTGGCCAAACGAGGAGATCGCGTGGAAGGATTCGCATTCTGCCGGATCGATGGTCTTCGCCGACTGCCGTGCGTCGCGGCATTGGCGATGCTGCTGATCGCGACCGCAATTCCGGCGTATGCGCAGTCGGACGACGAATTGCCGACTCGCGTGGGACGCATCGCCGAATCCTCCGGCGACATCTTTCTCGCGCCGGAAGATCGCGCAAACGAATGGATTCCCGTCGGGGTCAATTATCCGGTCACGACGGGCGACAACCTCTGGGTGGGTGGCGACGGCCGCGCCGAAGTCGATTACGGCGGCGGCCAGTTCCGGCTGGGCGGAGACACCAATCTCAACGTGTCGCGGCTGGACGAGCGGCAGCTCGCGCTGTTCATCGCGCAGGGCAGGCTCGCCGTGCGCGTGCGCTCACTCGGCGCGGGCGAGTCGGCGCGCATCGACACGCCGAATGCCCAGTTGCAGCTCATGCGACCGGGGCTCTACCGGATCGACGTTCCGCCCGACCGCGCGATGACGACGGTGTCGGTGCGCGAAGGTGAGGCGCAGGTCACCTATGCGGGCGGGGTCTTGCAGGCGCTGCCGGGGCAGTCGGTGTATCTCGCCGGCGCCGAACCTTCCCCCGAAGTCAGAAATGCGATCGCGCGCGATGCGTTCGACGCGTGGAGCGGCAATCGCGACCGGTATTACGAGGGCGGCACCGCCGCGGAATATGTCTCGCCTGAAATGGTGGGATACGCCGAGCTCGATCATTTCGGCAGCTGGGAGAGCTATCCCGAGTACGGAAGCGTCTGGTTCCCGGCAGGGGTCGCCCCGGGATGGGCGCCCTATAGCGACGGCTATTGGACGAACGTCGGCGGATTCGGCAACACGTGGGTCGACGCCGCGCCGTGGGGTTACGCGCCGTTCCATTATGGGCGCTGGGTCTGGTTCGGGCGGCGCTGGGGCTGGTGTCCCGGACGCGTGCCGGCGCATCCCGCGTGGGCCCCGGCGCTCGTCGCCTGGTACGGAGGAACGGATTGGGGTGCGTCGCTCGGGAATGGCGGACCCGTGTATGGCTGGGTTCCGCTGGGCTGGCGCGAGCCCTACCGACCTTCGTGGCGGGGATGCGGTGAGCGCTGCTGGAATCGTTACAACCGGCCGTATGCCGTCGTGGTTCCTTACGCGCAACGCCGCACCGGTCCGGAGCAGAGCCATGTCAATGCCAACGTCCCGGGCGCGATCAGCGCAGTGCCCGGGGCGACGTTCGCGCAGAGGAAGCCGGTGGCGCCGAACCGCATCGCGCTACCGCCACGTGCGGTGAGCGCGGCGCCGCTGCTGGCCGATGCACCTTCCATGCGTATGGGGCCGACCGACATTGCCGCGGCGCGTCCTGGTGCACGCGCATTGCCGGCCCCGGCATCCACGCTTCGGCCCGCTTCGCCAGCGGGACGCATGGGCGTCGCGCCCGGAGCCCTTCCGGCGCGCGCGCAAACGGGTGTGCCGCCGCAGCCGCAGGATTCGCGCGCGCGAATTCCCGCCAACCCGGCCGTTCCGATTGCGCCGGCTCACGCGGGAAATGGCGTTCCGGTGAGCCCAGGGCGTGCCGCCGTCGTTCCCGCGCCCGTCGTGCCGTCGCGAGACGCCGGCGCGAATCCCAACGCGCCCGCCGTCTTGCCGGATGGACGCTTGACGACGCGAACCGAGCCCGTGCGCTCGGTCCCGGCGCCTCAGGCGCAACCGGGGGTCAATGCCGGCGTGCCGATTCCGCCGGCGCGCAGCGTTCCGGTCCCGCAGTCGTCGTCAGGCGCTGGCGTGCCGATGCCGGCGTCGAGGATCGAGCCCGCGCGCAGCGTTCCGGTGCCGCGGTCCCTGCCGGCACCGAGCGCCGCGGCTCCCGTGCTGCCGCCGCGCGCCGTCGCTCCCCAGGCGCCCAGGCAGGTGCAGACACCGCCGCCGCAGCCGCAGGGTGTCGTGCCCGCGCAGGCCGAGGGCCGCGCCGCTCCGGCGCAGCATGCGAAGGAGACCAAGGAGGCGCCGGCGCCCGCCGGAACGAGCGTCACGCCTGGCGCTCCGAAATGATCGGCGCCGGAATGCAAAACGCCGGGGATTCCCGGCGTTTTGATGCCTGAAGGCGGAAGGAAAGCTAGTTCGCGAGCAGCGCGAGTCGCTTCCCGCCGTCGACCAGCTTCACGCGGTCGTTCTCATGGACCGTCGGCTGGTTGCTGTAGGTGAACGTGCGGACGTTGCCGGCGTCCATCTTGATCGTCACCGCCCAGTAACCGGTCGTGTTCTTCTTCTTCTCGACCTCGTTGCCGACGTAGGCGCCGCCGGCCGCGCCCGCGATCGTCGCGACGGTATTGCCGCGTCCGCCGCCGATCTGATGGCCGATGACGCCGCCGAGGACACCGCCCGCGACCATCCCGACGCCGCTGCTCTGGCCCTTCTGCTCGACGTATTTGACGGTCCGGACCACGCCGCAGTCGTTGGCGCACGTGGTCTGCGCGATGGCGCTGGTCGCGACGGCGCCGAGCGCGAGCGCGGCGGAGAAAACGAAGGCGCGGGCAACGGGAAGGGTCATGGCGAAGCTCCGTGACGGATCGATCCGGAAACTATAGCAAATGCGTCGACGCATTTCACGCCGGATCGGCGCGCACGCGCGCGTAGCTTCCCGGCGACGCCTCGATCACCTTGAGCTTGCCCTTGCCGGGAATGCGCGCGGGAACCTCCTTGCCGAGGTGCGGCTTGAGCCACGCGCTCCAGTCGTTCCACCACGAGCCCGGATGCTGCTTCGCGCTCGCGAACCAGTCGTCCGGCGCGTCGGGCAGCTTCTCGCCGGTCCAGTAGCAATATTTGTTCGCCGACGGCGGGTTGACCATGCCGGCGATGTGACCCGATCCCGACAACACGAAACGCGACTTGCCTCGCATCAGCTTCGGGCTGGAATAGGTCGCCTTCCACGGCGCGATGTGGTCCTCGATCGCGGACGCGAAATACGTCGGCACCGTGATCTTCGCGAGGTCGATCGGAACGCCGGCGAGCTTGATTCCGCCGGGCTTCTTCAGCAGGTTCTTCATGTACATGTTGCGCAGGTAGAAGCTGTGCATCGTCGCCGGCATCCGCGTCGAATCGACGTTCCAGTGCAGGAGGTCGAACGGGAACGGGTCGCGTCCGAGCAGGTAGTTGTTGATGACGAACGACCAGATCAGGTCGTTGGAGCGCAACATGTTGAACGTGTTCGCCATTTCGCTGCCTTCGAGATAGCCGCGCTCGTTCATTTTCTTCTCGAGTGACGCGACCTGCGCCTCGTCGATGAACACCTCGAGCTCGCCGGTGCGGACGAAGTCGACCAGCGCGGCCATGAACGTCGCGCTGACGATGCGCTTGTCCTTCTTCGCGGCCATGTAGGCGAGCGTCGCGGCGAGCAGCGTGCCGCCCAGGCAGTACCCGAGCGCGTTGACCTCCGTTTCGCCGGTCGCCTTCTCGATGGCGTCGAGCGCTGCGAGCGGCCCCTCGACCAGGTAGTCCTGGAAATCCTTGTGCGCGAGCAGGGCGTCGGGGTTGACCCACGACATCACGAACGTCGTGATGCCCTGGTCCACCGCCCATTTCACCATCGAGTTCTTCTCACGCAGGTCGAGGATGTAGTACTTGTTGATCCAGGGCGGCATGATCAGGAGGGGCCGCTTGTGCACCCTGGCTGTCGAGGGCTCGTACTGGATCAGCTGCATCAGCTCGTTCTGGTAGACGATCTTGCCCGGCGTCGTCGCGATGTTGACGCCGAGCTCGAACGCCTTGGTGTCGGTCATCGAGATCTTGAGCTGGCCGTTGCCGCGCTCGATGTCGTCCAGCAGGTTGTGCAGCCCCCGCACGAGATTCTGGCCGCCGCTCGTGATCGTCTCGCGGAACACCTCCGGGTTCGTCAGCGCGAAATTCGACGGCGCGAGCGCATCGATGTACTGGCGCGTGAAGAAATCGACCTTCTTCCTCGTCCCGTCGTCGAGACCCTCGACGTTGGCGACGGCGTCGTGCAGCCAGTGCGCGGTGATGAGGTAGCCCTGCTTCACGTAGTCGAACAGGAAGTGCTGCTCCCAGTCCTCGTGCTTGAACCGCTTGTCACCCTTCGCCGGCTCCGCCACCGGGTCGGCGGGCGCACCCAGCATCCGCATCGTCGACGACTGCCACAGGTTCATGTAGCGCCACCACAGGTTCATCTGCGATTCGGCCATCCGATAGGGATTGGCGAGCATCTTCGCGGCGAGCTCCATGAATGCCTTGCCGATGCCGAGCTCGTCGGACAGCATCGAGCCGCCGCCGCCCGCGTGACGGGTCGCGAAATCGCCCATCAGCTTCGCGCTCTTCTCGGCGGCTGCGGCGAGCGACTCGGCCAGTGCGACCGGATCGTAGCCTGGCGCCGGACTCGCGGCGGCACTGACAGTCTTGGCGGTGGCGGACATTGCTGCTCTCCCTTGAGGTGAAATGCGTTCAGTGATGCGGCGGCGCGAAGCGGATCGCGCCGTCTGCGGCCACGCGCCGGTCGAGCCGGTGCGCGTGCCAGAGAAAATTGAGGTGCGCGATGGCCTCGCCCATCGCGAAGAAGCGCTGCTGCAGGTCGAGCTCGCGCCGGAACAGCACCGGGACGAGATCCGCCGCCGACAGCGGCGCTGCCGCCGCGGCGACCGCCGCGGCGAGCTCGGCGAGGCGCGCGTCGTGGTGCGCACGGAGCTGCGCGACGCGAACGGCGATGCCGCGAAACGGCAGTCCGTGCGACGGCAGCACGAGTGTGTCCGGCGGAAGGCTCTCGAACGACGCGAGCGAATCGAGAAATCGCGCCAGCGGATTGCCATCCGGATCCACCGCCCAGACGGCGACGTTGGTGCTGATCTTCGGCAGCAGCATGTCGCCCGAGATCAGCAGCGCGCCCTCGGACGAGTGGAGCGACGCGTGCTCGGGCGAATGGCCATGGCCCTCGAGGATCCGCCACGACGCGCCCCCCGCGACGACGAGGTCGCCGTCGAGCAGCCGATCGAACGTCTGCGGCAGCTCCGGAACGCCGCGGCGGTACCGGTTGCCGCGCGCCGCGAACGCCGTCATGTGCTCGCTCGTCATGCCGTGCCGGCGAAAGAGCTCGATCGTCGCGGCGACCGCGTGGCCGCTGTGTTCGCCGGCAATGGCGTGGGCCGTCAGGAATTCCGCGTGGGTCATCGCCACCGGCGCGCCGAAGCGGCCCGCGAGCCACGCGGCGTTCCCGAGATGATCGGGATGGCAATGCGTCGCGACGATGCGCCGGATGGGCTTGCCCGCGAGCGTTGTGGCGAAATGCCGCTGCCACAGCTCGCGCGTCACCGAGTCCCCGAAGCCGCAGTCGACGAGCGTGCAGCCGTCGCCATCGTCCTGCAGCCAGAGATTGATGTGGTCGAGCGCGAACGGCAACGGCATGCGCAGCCATGCGAGGCGTGGCGCGACCGCGATCGTTTCCCCGGGCGCCGGGGGGCCGGCGAAAGGGTAGTCGAGCACGGCGGGCATCGCGGCGGTCATCGGGGTGGCGCAAGCGCAGGCAAAAACGGAATTCACACGACGCGGCGAACGCGCGTTGTGCAACGCAACATAATCGACGATGTGACGAAGGCTGTCAAGGCGTTATGGTATCTTGACGTACTGCAGTTTCCGCTTCGAATTTCCCTTCCTGCTCGACGCCCGATGCCCGTCGCGAACGCACCGCCCGCCCACGCCAAACGGGGCCAGAACTCGTCCTCCGGCAGCCGGCGCGGCGTCGAGCGAAGCGGGCCGACCTTCTCGATCTCCGCACTGGCCCAGGAGTTCGCTCTGACGACCCGCGCCATCCGCTTCTACGAGGACGAGGGGCTGCTCGCGCCGCTGCGGCGCGGTCAAACCCGCGTCTACGGCGAGCGCGAGCGCACGCGCATCAAGCTGATTCTGCGCGGCAAGCGCCTCGGGCTCTCGCTGTCGGAAATCCGCGAATTGTTCGATCTCTACGCGGCGACGGGAAGCGAGCGAACGCAGCTCGCCAAGTTCCTTCCCATGCTCGCCGAACGGCGCGCCATGCTGCTGCAGCAGCGGGAGGACATCGACGCGGTCCTGGCCGAGATCGCCGTGCTGGAGCGCGACTGCCGCCGGCGCCTCTCGCCGGACGGGGCGCCGGCGCCGCGGGCGTTGCGCGCGCCGGGCAGACGCTGATCCGGCATTCGCCCTGCACCGGCCAAGGTTGACGTTTACGTAAACGGCACGTAGAGTTTCCATCCCCATTTTCGACACTGCCGCGCCGGACTCGCCGTGCCCGACCTCTCGTCACCCCGCCCCGCGGCCGCCGTGCCCTGGCAGCCGAAAGATCCGGACTATGCCGGCCGCGTCCGCGCGAGCTTCGCGCGGCAGGGCGCGATGCGCACGCTCGGCGCCGAGTTGCTTGACGTGGCGCCGGGCTACTGCACGATCGCGCTCGCGCCGCGGCCCGAGATTGCGCAGCAGCACGGGTACGTTCATGCGGGTGTGGTCGCCGCGATCGTCGACACTGCGGGCGGCTACGCGGGGTTGACGCTGTTTCCGGCCGGCGCCTCGGTGCTGACCGTCGAGTACAAGCTCAATCTGATGAATCCGGCGCAGGGCGAGCGCATCGTGGCCGAGGGATTCGTCGTGAAGCCAGGGAAGACGCTCGCGATCACGCGCGGCGAAGTGTATGCGGAAAACGGCGGCGCGCGCGCGCTGATCGCGATCATGCAGCAGACGCTGATGGTGATGCACGGCAAGGCCGACGCGTGAGCGGAACGACGGGCAAGGGGTGCCACAGATGCTGAGCTACCCGACACTGGACTTCCACCTCGGCGAGACGGTCGACATGCTGCGAGCCGCCGTAGCGGCCTTCGCCGCCGACGAGATCGCGCCGCGCGCCGCCGAGATCGACCGGGCCAACCTGTTTCCCGCCGATCTCTGGCGCAAGATGGGTGACCTCGGCCTCCTCGGGATCACGGTCGAGGAAGCGTACGGCGGAACGGCGATGGGCTATCTCGCCCACATCGTCGCGATGGAGGAGGTGAGCCGCGCCTCGGCTGCCGTCGGGCTCTCCTACGGCGCGCACTCGAATCTCTGCGTCAACCAGATCCGGCGCAACGCGAGCGAAGCGCAGAAGCGGAAGTACCTGCCGAAGCTCGTCTCCGGCGAGCACGTCGGCGCGCTCGCGATGAGCGAGCCGGGCGCAGGGTCCGATGTCGTGTCGATGCGGCTTCGCGCCGACCGGCGCGGCGACCGGTACGTGCTCAATGGCAGCAAGATGTGGATCACCAACGGCCCCGACGCCGACACGCTGATCGTCTACGCGAAGACCGACGCCGACGCCGGACCGCGCGGGATCAGCGCGTTCATCGTCGAGAAGGGGATGAAGGGCTTCACCACCGCGCAGAAGCTGGACAAGCTCGGCATGCGTGGCTCGAACACCTGCGAGCTCGTGTTCGAGGACTGCGAGGTTCCGGCCGCGAACGTGATGGGCGCCGAGGGGCACGGCGTCAATATCCTGATGAGCGGCCTCGACTACGAGCGCGCCGTGCTGGCCGGCGGTCCGCTCGGCATCATGGTTGCGTGCCTCGACGTCGTGCTTCCCTACGTCCACGAGCGCTCGCAGTTCGGCCAGCCGATCGGCGAGTTCCAGCTGATGCAGGGCAAGCTCGCCGACATGTACACGACGATGAACGCGGCGCGCGCCTACGTCTACGCGGTGGGCGCTGCCTGCGACCGTGGCGAGACGACGCGCAAGGACGCCGCGGGCGCGATCCTCTTCGCTTCGGAGCGGGCGACGTGGATGGCGGGCGAGGCGATCCAGGCGCTCGGCGGCAATGGCTACGTCAACGAGTACGCTTCGGGCCGGCTCTGGCGCGACGCGAAGCTCTACGAGATCGGCGCCGGCACGTCGGAAATCCGGCGCATGCTGATCGGCCGAGAGCTCTTCAACGAGAGCAAATGACATGGCGCTCGCGCTGAAGCCCTCGTGCGAGAAATGCGCGGCGCCGCTGCCGGCGGATGCCGCAAACGCGCGCATCTGCAGCTTCGAATGCACGTTCTGCGCGACGTGCGCCGACGCGATGCGCGGCATCTGCCCCAATTGCGGCGGCGAGCTTCAGCCAAGGCCGCGCCGCGTCGCGCGGGCCGCCGCGACCGGCGCCTGAAGTCATCGAGGAAGGAAGCGAATCATGTTGAACGATCCGATTGTCATCGTCGGCGCGGCGCGGACGCCGATGGGCGGTTTTATGGGCGATTTCGCAACGCTCGCTGCGAGCGAGCTTGGCGCCGTCGCGATCCGCGCGGCCGTCGAGCGCGCGGGATTGAAGCCCGCCGACATCGAGGAAGTCATCATGGGCAACGTGCTGCCGGCAGGACAGGGGCAGGCCCCCGCGCGGCAGGCCTCGCTCAAGGCGGGCCTTCCGCTGTCGACGGGCTGCACGACGGTCAACAAGATGTGCGGCTCGGCAATGAAGGCGGCGATGCTTGCGCACGACCTCATCGCCGCCGGGACGAACGAGATCATGGTCGCAGGCGGCATGGAATCGATGTCCAACGCGCCGTATCTGATGCCGAAGGCGCGCTCGGGTTACCGGATGGGACACCAGACGGTCTACGACCACATGTTCCTGGACGGCCTCGAGGACGCCTACGACAAGGGGCGTCTGATGGGCACGTTCGCCGAGGACTGCGCGGCGAAGTTCAGCTTTACCCGAGAGGCGCAGGACGCGTTCGCGCTGGCGTCGCTGTCGCGCGCGCTCGCCGCCAACAACGACGGCACGTTCGCCTGGGAGATCGCCCCGGTCACCGTCGCCGGCAAGAAGGGCGATGTCGTCATCGATCACGACGAGCAGCCGGCGAAGGCCGCGCCCGCGAAGATCCCGACGCTGAAGCCCGCCTTCCGCAAGGACGGGACCGTCACGGCGGCCAATTCGAGCTCCATCTCCGACGGCGCCGCGGCGCTGGTGCTGATGCGCCGCTCGACCGCCGAGAAGCGCGGGCTCGTGCCGCTCGCCATCATCGTCGGCCACGCGACGCATGCGCAGGAGCCGGGCTGGTTCACGACGGCGCCGGTCGGCGCGATCGAGAAGCTCTATGCGAAGACCGGCTGGACGACGAAGAGCGTCGATCTTTTCGAGATCAACGAGGCGTTTGCCGTCGTGACGATGGCGGCGATGCACGATCACGGCATCGCGCACGAGAATGTCAACGTCCACGGCGGCGCGTGCGCGCTGGGGCACCCGATCGGCGCTTCGGGCGCGCGCATCCTCGTCACGCTGATCGGCGCGCTGCGCAAGCACGGCAGGAAGCGCGGCGTCGCCGCGCTGTGCATCGGTGGCGGCGAAGCAACGGCGATGGCGGTGGAGCTCGTCTAGTGGCGCCGGCGCAGGACGCAACGGCCGCGCCCACGGCGCATGCGCCGGTCGCCGAAGGCGGCGCGAGGCTTGCGTTCCCGATCGTCGTCGGCTGCCCGCGCTCGGGGACCTCGCTCCTCGCCGTGATGCTGGACAGCCATCCGGACATCGCGTTTCCGCCGGAGACCGCGTTCCTGAAGCACGTCGTGACGCTTTCCGGCGATATGGAGGCGCAGCGTCGCCGCTTCGTCGACGTCGTGACGGCGGACCGAACGCCGGTTTCGAACTGGTCGGACTTCGGCCTCGATCGCGGCGCCTTTGCCGCGCGCATCGCCGCGCTGTCGCCGTTTTCGGCCGGCGCGGGAACGCGCGCGTTCTACCGGATGTACGCGGAAAGTCAGGGGAAGCCGCGCTCCGGCGAGAAGACGCCGGACAACATCTTCGTGATGCGCGAGATCGCCGCATTGCTGCCGGAGGCGCATTTCATCCACGTGATTCGCGATCCGAGGGACACTGCGCTCTCGTGGCGGCGCACGTGGTTCGCGCCGAGCCAGGATTTCCGGGTGCTGGGACAGGCCTGGCGGTACCACGTCGACGCCGGCCGGCAGGCGGGCGCCGCTGTGCCACACTACGTCGAAACGCGCTACGAGGACCTCGTGCTGCGCCCCGAGGCGACGCTGCCGCGGCTGTGCGATTTCCTCGGCATCGCGTACACGAAGGCGATGCTCGATTTCAGCGCACAGGGCGCGGCGCGCATCGCTCGCCTCAAAGGGCGGATGCACGTGAGCGGGCGGCTCGTCTCGCGGGAGGATCGCACGTCGATCCACGTCAATCTCGCGAAGCCGCGGCAGACCGAGCGGGTCGGCGTGTGGCGGCGCGAAATGAGCGCGGCCGACCGGATCGCCGTCGAGCAGGGAGCCGGGCCGCTCATGGCAGTGCTCGGTTACGCCGTGGCGGAATGAACGCCGCCGCGCGACTTGTCCATCGACCGCAACAGGAGGATTTCGTGGTGAATCTGCTTCCGGGTCCTTTGCCGCGCGGCCCGTGCTGCGCCGGAGGCCGGCGATGATTCCGCAGGACAGCCTCGCGCTGTTCTCGCTCGCCTGCGTGCTCCTGGCGCTGACGCCGGGCCCGAACCTGCTCTATCTCATCTCGCGCACGCTTTGCCAGGGCCGCGCGGCCGGTCTCATATCGCTCGCCGGGACGACGACGGGGTTCCTGTTCTACGCGATCGGCGCAGCGGTCGGGATCACCGCCGTGTTCGTTGCGATTCCGGTGCTCTACGACGTGCTCCGCTACGCCGGCGCTGCGTATCTGCTCTGGCTTGCGTGGGACAGCATCCGTCCGCACGGCAATGGCGGGTTGTTCGCGCGGCGCGACCTGCCGCCGGTGGCGCCCGCGACGCTCTTCCGCACCGGGATCCTGACCAGCATCCTCAATCCGAAGGTCGCGCTCTTCTACCTCGCGCTCTTTCCGCAGTTCGTCGACCCGGCGCGCGGCAGCGTGCTCGCGCAATCGCTGATTCTCGCGGCGCTGCAGATCGCGATCGACGCGACGTGCGACCTCATGTTCGTGCTGGCCGCGGCGCGCGCGGCGGACTGGCTCGCCGCGAGGCCGGTCTGGCTCGCCGTGCAGCGCTGGGTCCTGGGCGGCGTCTTCGGCGCGATCGCCGTCAAGCTCATGCTCGACTCACGGCGCTGACCGCATGTTGCTCAACGACACGCAGCAGCTCATCCGCGACACCGTGCGCGCCTTCGCCGCCGATCGGCTCGCGCCGAATGCGGCGCGCTGGGACCGCGAGCATCACTTTCCGCGCGACGAGATCGCGGCGCTGGGCGCGTTGGGCGCGCTCGGCGTCGTGATTCCCGACCGGTGGGGCGGCGCCGGGCTCGACTACGTCTCGCTCGCCGTCGCGCTGGAGGAAATCGCCGCCGGTGACGCGTCGACGTCCACGGTCGTCGGTGTGCAGAATTCCGTGGTCTGCGGCCCGATCAACGCCTTCGGGACCGACGCGCAGAAGGCGCAGTGGCTGCCCGCGCTCGCGCGCGGCGAGAAGCTCGGCTGCTTCTGCCTCACCGAGCCGCAGACGGGGTCGGACGCCGGCGCGATCGCCACCCGTGCCGTCGAGAGCGGCGGCCACTGGGTGCTGAACGGCGTCAAGCAGTTCATCACGACGGGCAAGAACGCCGACGTCGCCATCGTGTTCGCGGTGACCGACAAGGCGGCGGGCAAGCGCGGGATAACCGCGTTCATCGTCGACACGAAGACGCCCGGCTACGTCGTCGCGCGCGTGGACGACAAGCTCGGGCAGCGCGCGTCGGACACCGCGCAGATCGTGTTCGAGGATTGCAAGGTGCCGGCGGCCAATCTCCTCGGCCGGCCGGGCGAGGGCTACCGGATCGCGCTCGCGAACCTCGAAGGCGGGCGCATGGGCATCGGCGCGCAGGCGGTGGGCATCGCACGCGCGGCGTTCGAGGCGGCGCTGCGCTACGCCGTCGAGCGCACCGCGTTCGGCAAGCCGATCGCCTAGCATCAGGCGGTCAATTTCAAGCTGGCCGACATGGCGACGCAGATCGAGGTCGCGCGGCAGATGGTCTGGCACGTCGCCTCGTTGCGCGACGCGGGCCTGCCGTGCCTCAAGGAAGCGTCGATGGCGAAGCTCTTCGCCTCGGAAATGGCCGAGCGCGTGTGCTCGGATGCGATCCAGATCCACGGCGGCGCGGGCTATGTGACCGACTTTCCGGTCGAGCGCTATTATCGCGACGTCCGCGTGTGCCAGATCTACGAGGGCACCAGCGAAATCCAGCGGCTCGTCATCGGCCGCGCGCTCGTCGACTGACGGAAGCCGGAACGCCTCATGCCCGCGCCGATCGAGTTCCACGTCGATTTTTCGTCACCTTGCGGCTGCCTCGCGGCGCGCCGGGTCGAGGCGCTGGCGGCGAAACGCGGCCGCGGCGTCGATTGGCGACCGATGCCGCCGGGCGCGCACTTCCGCCGCGCCGGATCCTGAGAACAATGGCCGAATACACGCTGCACTGCTTCGCCCAATCCGGGAACGCGTACAAGCCGGCGCTCGCGCTCGAGCTCGCGGGCGCGGACTGGGAGCCCCGGTTCGTCGATTACTTCAACGGCGAGACGCGCACGCCCGAATATCGCGCCGTCAACGTGATGGGCGAAGTGCCGGTGCTCGAGCATCGCGGCCGGATGCTCACGCAATCCGGCGTGATACTCGACTATGTCGCCGAGAGCGCCGGCGCGTTCGGTGCTGCCAATGCCGACGAGCGCCGCGAGATCCTGCGCTGGCTGCTCTGGGACAACCACAAGCTGACGAGCTACACGGCGACGTACCGCTTCATGCGCACGTTCACCAAGGATCCGGACCCCGCGGTGATGAAAGTGTTCCGCGTGCGGGCGGAGGGCGCATGGAAGGTCCTCGACACTCATCTCGAAAACCACCCCTATCTCGTCTCCGGCCGGCTCACGATCGCCGACCTGTCGGCGTGCGGCTACCTGTTCTGGCCGGAGGAGATCGGCGTCGACTGGGCGGAGTATCCGTCGATCGGCCGCTGGCTCGATCGCATCCGCTCCGAGCCGCGCTGGGTGCATCCCTACCAATTGATGCCGGGGCATCCGCGCCCCGGCGCCGGCTGACGTGACCGTGCGCGGCAACTCTCGGGATCGCGATCGCGGCGGCACGGCCGGGAGCCGTCGCTGATGGGCATTCACGACTTCGCGCTGTTCGTGGCGGCAGGGCTCATGCTCAACCTCACGCCGGGACCGGACATGGCCTACATCGTCGCGCGCGGCGCGAACGGCGGCTTCACCGCGGGTCTCGCCGCGACGATGGGGATCACCGCGGGATGCGTCGTGCACACGCTCGCGGCGGCAGCGGGATTGTCGGCGCTGCTCGCGACGTCCGCCGCGGCATTCAGCGTGGTGAAGTGGTGCGGCGCTGCCTATCTGCTGTATGCGGGGATCCGTCTCATCGACGCGGCCCTCGCGTCCGGCGCCACGCAGCGGGCGGCGAATCCGCCGGCCGCGGCGCCCGCTACCCGGATCTTTCGCGAGGCCTTCGTCATCAACGTCTTCAATCCGAAGGTCGCGCTCTTCTTCCTCGCATTCCTGCCGCAGTTCATCGATGCGTCGGCGCCTTCGAAGACGCTGGCCTTCATCGCGCTGGGTTGCGTGTTCAACTTCAATAGCCTGTTCGTCAACGTGTCCGTGGGCTGGCTTGCTGCGCGTGCCGGACGCGGAGCGCGCACGAGCATTGCGGCGAGACGATGGCTCTCCGGCGCGGTCGGCGCGCTGTTCGTCGCGCTGGCGGTGCGGCTCGCGCTCGCGCAACGAACCTGAGCCCACGGAACGGACGCAGACCATGGCCGTCATCGACACCCGGATCGACCCGCGCGACGAGATCTTCGCGAAGAATCACGACGCGATGGCGGCGCTGGTCGCCGACCTCAGGGCCAAGGTCGCGGAGGTCGAGCAAGGCGGCGGCGCGGAACCCCGGGCGAAGCATGCCGCCCGCGGCAAGCTGCTTCCGCGCGATCGGGTGCGCGCGCTGATCGACGCGGGCACGCCGTTTCTCGAGTTCTCCCAGCTCGCGGCGTACGGCATGTACGACGACACGATCGCCGCCGCGGGCATCATCACCGGGATCGGGCGGGTCGAAGGCCGCGAATGCGTGATCGTCTGCAACGACGCGACGGTCAAGGGCGGGACATACTTTCCGCTGACCGTGAAGAAGCATCTGCGCGCGCAGGAGATCGCGCGCGAGAACAACCTGCCGTGCATCTACCTCGTCGACTCGGGTGGGGCCAACCTGCCGAACCAGGTCGAGGTGTTTCCCGACCGCGAGCATTTCGGCCGCATTTTCTACAACCAGGCGACGATGTCGGCGCAGGGGATTCCGCAGATCGCCGTCGTGATGGGATCGTGCACCGCCGGCGGCGCTTATGTACCGGCGATGTCGGACGAGTCGATCATCGTCAAGGACCAGGGAACGATCTTCCTCGGCGGGCCGCCGCTCGTGAAGGCGGCGACGGGCGAGATCGTGACGGCGGAGGAGCTGGGCGGCGCCGACGTCCACACGCGAGTGTCGGGTGTGGCCGACCATTTCGCGCAGGACGACCGCCATGCGCTGGCCATCGCGCGCCGGATCGTCGGTAACCTCAACCGGCCGAAGCGAATCGAGATGGAGATCGCGGAGCCAATTCCGCCGAGGTTCGCGCCGGAGGAGATCTACGGCGTCATCAACGCCGACATCCGCAAGCCCTACGATGTCCGCGAGGTGATCGCGCGGATCGTCGACGGCAGCGAACTCGACGAGTTCAAGGCTCGCTACGGCACGACGCTCGTCACCGGGTTCGCCCGCATCCACGGCTATCCAACGGGGATCGTCGCGAACAACGGCATCCTGTTCTCGGAGTCCGCGCTCAAAGGCGCACACTTCATCGAGCTCTGCGCGCAGCGCCGCGTGCCGCTCGTCTTCCTGCAGAACATCACCGGATTCATGGTCGGGAAGAAGTACGAGGCAGGCGGGATCGCGCGGGACGGCGCCAAGATGGTGACGGCGGTTGCGTGCGCGCAAGTGCCCAAATTCACCGTGATCATCGGCGGCAGCTACGGCGCCGGCAACTACGGCATGTGCGGGCGGGCCTTCGGCCCGCGGTTCCTGTGGATGTGGCCGAACGCGCGCATCTCGGTGATGGGCGGCGAGCAGGCGGCGACGGTGCTGGCGACGGTGCGGCGCGACGCGATCGAGGCGAAGGGCGGATCGTGGAGCGCGGCCGACGAGGAGGCTTTCCGGGCGCCGATCCGCGAGCAATACGAGCGCGAAGGCCACCCGTATTACGCGAGCGCCCGTCTGTGGGACGACGGCGTCATCGACCCGGCGGATACGCGGCGCGTGCTGGGGCTCGCGATCTCGGCGTCGCTCAATCGGCCGATCGAGGCCACGAAGTTCGGCGTGTTCCGGATGTGAGGCAACGCATGAAATCGAAAGATCCCAAGGCGGTCAAGACAAGCGGGGCCACGCGCAAACCGCAGTTGACGCGACGCGCGGCGTCTGCCTACAAGACGCTGACCCTCGAGATCAGGAACGGCGTCGCGCTCCTCGCGCTGGCGCGGCCCGAAGTGCACAACGCGTTCGACGAGACGGCGATCGCCGAATTGACCCATGCGCTCGTCGCACTGGAGCGCGATGATCGGGTGCGCGTGGTCGTCCTGCTGGGGCACGGCAAGAGTTTCTGCGCCGGCGCCGATCTCAACTGGATGAAGCGGATGGCGGGCTTCGGCGAGAAGGAGAACCTCGCCGACGCGATGGCGCTGGCGACGCTGCTGAAGACCCTCTACGGGCTGCCCAAGCCGACGATCGCGCGGATTCACGGCGCTGCGTACGGCGGCGGTGTCGGGCTCGTCGCGTGCTGCGACATCGCAATCGCCGCGCAACAGGCCACGTTTGCGCTGACCGAGGCGAAGCTCGGGCTCATTCCCGCGACGATCGGCCCCTACGTCGTCGAGGCGATCGGCGCGCGCGCGGCGCGGCGCTATTTCCTCACTGCCGAGCGCTTCGAGGCGGCCGAGGCTTACCGGATCGGGCTCGTGCACGACCTCGTCCCGATCGAGCTGCTCGACGAGCGGATCAATGAATTGCTGGGCGCGCTCATCGTCGCCGGCCCGCACGCGCAGGCGGAATCGAAGGCGCTGCTCCGCGCGATCGCGCACCGGCCGATCGACGATGCCGTGAGTGCCGACACGGCGGCGCGCATCGCGCGGATCCGCAAATCCCCCGAAGGCCGCGAAGGCGTCGCTGCGTTCCTCGGCAAGCGCCGGCCCGCGTGGATTTCGCAGGGACTGGACGAGGAATGAATTTGGCGACGGGCCTCGCGCCATTCGACACGTGGCAGCTGATCGCGCTTGCCGCGGTGCTCGGCTGGGCGAGCGGTGTCCGCCTCTACGCGGTGCTCTTCATCGTCGGTGGGCTCGGCTATCTTCACTGGGTCGAGCTGCCGGGCGGACTCGTCGTGCTGGCGCATCCCTGGGTGCTGGCTGCCTCGGGATTCATGTTCTGCGTCGAATTCTTCGCGGACAAGATTCCGATTTTCGACTCGGCCTGGGATGTCGTGCATACGTTCATCCGGATCCCGGCGGGCGCCGCGCTCGCGGCGAGCGTGTTCGGCGACTCTTCGGCGGCCGCGACGCTGGCGGCGGCCATCCTGGGCGGATCGCTCGCTGCCGGCAGCCACCTCGCGAAATCCGGGAGCCGCGCGCTCATCAACACCTCGCCCGAGCCGTTCTCGAACTGGGCCGCGTCGTTCGGCGAGGAGCTCACGGTCGGAACGCTCCTGTGGCTCGCATTCGTGCATCCGCTCGCGGCGCTCGTCGTGCTCGCGTGCCTTGTCGCGCTGATGGCGTGGCTCATACCGAAACTCTGGCGGTTCATCCGCGGCGCGTTCGGAAAGCGTGCCGGAAGCCCGCCGCCCGCGCCGGGACCGCTGACCGATGTTTGACAAGATCCTGATCGCGAATCGCGGCGAGATCGCCTGCCGCGTCGCGCGCACCGCCCGGCGGATGGGCATCCGCACCGTCGCCGTGTATTCCGACGCCGATGCGCAGGCGCTGCACGTCGCCGCCTGCGACGAGGCGTTCCGTCTCGGACCGCCGCCGCCGCGCGAGAGCTATCTCGACGGCAATGCGATCCTCGCGATCGCGAAGAAGTCCGGCGCGAAGGCGATTCATCCGGGCTACGGGTTCCTGTCCGAGAACGAGACCTTCGCCACCGCGTGCGGGCGCGCCGGCGTCGTCTTCATCGGACCGCCGCCCGCCGCGATCGCCGCGATGGGCTCGAAGTCCGCGGCGAAGCGGATCATGGAGGCCGCGAAGGTTCCGCTGGTGCCGGGCTATCACGGCGACGACCAGGATGCGAAGCTGCTGGCGAAGGAGGCCGGGAAGATTGGTTACCCGGTGCTGATCAAGGCGACCGCGGGAGGCGGCGGCAAGGGGATGAAGGTCGTCAACGCCGCCGGTGAATTCGCGGCGGCGCACGCGTCCGCGCAGCGCGAGGCGAAGTCTTCGTTCGGTGACGCGCGCGTGCTGGTCGAAAAATACCTGACGGCGCCGCGTCACATCGAGATCCAGGTGTTCGCGGACACGCAGGGCAATGTCGTGTATCTCTTCGAGCGCGACTGCTCGGTGCAGCGCCGTCACCAGAAGGTGCTCGAGGAAGCGCCGGCGCCGGGGATGAAGGCGGAGCATCGCCGCGCGATGGGTGAGGCGGCGCTTGCCGCCGCGCGCGCAATCGGCTATGTCGGCGCGGGAACCGTCGAGTTCATCGCCGCCGACACGTTCGCGCGCGACGGGGCGTTCTACTTCATGGAGATGAACACGCGCCTCCAGGTCGAGCATCCAGTGACCGAGATGATTACGGGCCTCGATCTCGTCGAATGGCAGCTGCGCGTCGCCGCCGGAGAGCCGCTGCCGAAGAGGCAGGACGAGCTTGCGATCGACGGACATGCCCTCGAGGCGCGAATCTACGCGGAAGATCCGGAGCGCGGGTTCCTGCCCTCGATCGGCACGCTCGCCCATCTGCGCGCGCCGGCCGCGAGCGCATCGGTGCGCGTCGACACGGGCGTGCGCGCGGGCGACGCGATATCGCCGTACTACGACCCGATGATCGCCAAGCTCATCGTGCACGGTGAAGATCGCGCGTCGGCGCTGCGCCTCATGTCCGAGGCGCTGGCAGAATACGAGATCGCCGGCGTGGCGACCAACATCGCGCTGCTGCAACGGATCGTCGCGCACGACGCCTTCGCGTCGGGCCGCGTCGACACCGGCCTCATCGAGCGAAACCGCGCGGAATTGTTCCCGCCGACCACGCCGTTGCCGGAGTCAGCGCTCCTGGCGGCGGCGCTTGCCGAGGTCGGCGCGATGATCCGGCAGCGGGAGGCTTCCGCGCGAAGCACGAGCGATCCGCACTCGCCGTGGAGTGTCGTCGATCCGTGGTGGCTCGGCAGCACTTCCCACGCGATCGCGCTCCGGTTCGCAGAGGGCGACGCGACGTACGACATTTCATTGCGCCGCGACGGCGAGAGCTGGCGCGCGGACCTTCCTTCCGGTCCGGTGACGGCGCGCTGGTCCGAGCGAGACGGGCGGCTCGCGATCGTCAGCGGCAGCGGCGAGCACACGGCCACCGTTGTCCCGCTGGGGGAAATGCGTCACGTGTTCATCGGCGGCGCACACCGGCGCCTGCGGCTCGTCGACCCGCTCGCGCATGCCGGCGAGGAAGAGGCGCGCGGCGGACACCTGATCGCGCCGATGTCGGGAACGGTGATTGCCGTGATGGTCAAGGTCGGCGACCGCGTGGCGAAGGGGGCGCCGCTGGTGATCCTCGAAGCGATGAAGATGGAGCACACGATCGTCGCGCCGGCCGAGGGTGTCGTCCGCGCCGTCAACTTTCGCGCCGGCGAGCGCGTCGGCGAGGGCGCCGATCTCGTCGATGTCGACGCGGCGTAGACTTTCCCCGCCCTTTCTCCATGCACGTCGTCGTCACACTTTCCGCCGCCGAAGCGCAGCCTTGGATGGACCTCTTCCGAGCCGCGCTTCCGGATGCGCACGTGTCGCGGCGCGAGCCCGGTCATGCCTGTGCAGGGTCCTGAGCCTCCGGCCGACTACGTGGTGCTTGCGGAGCCTTGCCGCGCCGTCTTCGACGTGCAGCCGTCGCCGAAGGCGGTGTTCACCGCGAGCGCCGGTGTCGGCCATCTGTTGCGGCTGCCGAACCTGCCCCGTGGCGTGCCGGTAGTCCGCCTTGAGGACGCGGGAATGGCGGAGCCGATGTCCCGCTTCGTTCTCGCGGCGGCACTCCGATTGACGCAGCGGATGGACATGTACGCGCGGCAGCAGCGCGAATCACGCTGGGACCCGCAGCGCGAACGCGCGCCGGGCGATGTGCGCGCCGGCGTACTGGGCCTCGGCGTCATCGGCGGCGCGATCGCCTCGGCGCTCGCCGCGCAGGGGTTCGCGGTGCGCGGCTATGCGACGACGCAACGATGCATCGATGGCGTCGATTGCTTCGCTGGCCGCGACCGGCTCGATGCCTTCCTCGCTGGCCTGGATTTCCTGGTGAACGCCTTGCCGCTCACGCCGGCGACCACGGGTCTCATCGATGCGGCCGCGCTCGATCGACTCGCCGACGGCGCTCACGTCGTCAACGTCGGCCGCGGGCGCACGATGGTGGATGGCGACCTTCTGGCGCTGCTCGACAGCGGCAAGCTTTCCGGCGCGACGCTCGACGTGTTCGCGGACGAGCCGCTGCCACCGGATCATCCTTTCTGGGGCCATCCGGGTGTTGTGGTCACACCCCACGTCTCCGGGCTGACCGTTCCGAAGGACGCGGTTGCGCAGATTGCGGCGAAGATCGGCTGCCTCGAGCGCGGCGAGGCGGTGACGGGGCTCTTCGATCGGGAGCGAGGCTACTGATGGGAATGCCCGCAAGCGTACGGCTGGTCGAGGTCGGGCCGCGCGATGGCCTGCAGAACGAGTCCGCGAGCGTGCCCACCGACGTCAAGGTCGCGCTGATCGACAAGCTGACCGACGCCGGTTTCGCGGCCATCGAGGCGACCGCGTTCGTGTCGCCGAAATGGGTGCCGCAGATGGGGGACGCGGCCGACGTGATGGCGCGTATCCGTCGAAAGCCGGGAGTCCGCTACCCGGTGCTGACGCCGAATCTCAGGGGCTTCGAGGCGGCGCTTGCCGCGGGGGCGGACGAAGTCGCCGTGTTTGTCGCGGCAACGGAATCGTTCTCGCGAAAAAACATCAACTGCTCGATTGCGGAAAGCCTCGAGCGCGCGCGACCCATCTACGCCGCGGCCAAAGCAAACGGCGTGCGCGTGCGCGGCTACATCTCGTGCGTGCTGGGCTGCCCGTACGAAGGCGACGTCGATCCGGAGCAGGTCTCGGAAGTTGCCGCGGCGCTGTGGGAGGCGGGATCCTACGAAGTGTCGCTGGGCGACACCATCGGCACCGGCACCGCGGGCCGCACGCGGGCGCTCATCGCGGCGGTCGCGAAGCGCGTGCCGGTGTCGGCGCTCGCCGGTCACTTCCACGACACGTATGGACAGGCACTCACGAATCTCTATGTGTCGCTCGAAATGGGCGTCGCGACGTTCGACTGCTCGGTCGCGGGGCTCGGCGGATGTCCGTATGCGAAAGGCGCCACGGGGAACGTCGCGAGCGAGGACGTCGTCTATCTGCTCGACGGCATGGGCATCGACACCGGCGTCGACCTCACGACGCTGCGCGCCGCCGGACAGTTCATCTCGGATTTCCTCGGCCGCCCGCCCGTGTCGCGCGTCGCCCGCGCGCTGGCGGCGAAATTACCGCTGCCGCCATCGGCATGAGCGCCGCCGGGCCGTCCCAAGGCGCGAATTGCGCCCCCTTCGGGGGCAGCGCAGCGGCGCAAGCCGCAAGCGTGGGGGGACCATGAGCGCCGCCGGGCCGTCCCAAGGCGCGAATTGCGCCCCCTTCGGGGGCAGCGCAGCGGCGCAAGCCGCAAGCGTGGGGGGACCATGAGCGCCGCCGGGCCGTCCCAAGGACACCTGCGCGAGCGGGGCGAAGCCCAGGCCCGAAGGGCGCGTCCGCGAGCGCGGGCGGCGGCCGACGCGCAGCGGCCCCGGATGCCTCACGCGTGCAAAGAGGCCGCTTGGAATTGCGCTGCGTCAGAGGGCAGCGCAGCGGCCGAATTGGCCAAAGAGGCCGCAAGCGTGGGGGGATCTTGAGCCAAGGTTCCGGAAAGCGTGTGCGGCACGCCGGCAAGGGCGTCGCGTCGCCGTGCATCAGCGTCTGTGTCCTCGATCCGGTCGCGAATGTGTGCACGGGGTGCTTTCGCACGCTGGACGAGATCGCCGCGTGGAGCGTCCTCGACGATGCGGCGAAGCTCGCGGTGTGGGCGGCGCTCCCGGCGCGTCGCGCGCGCTCGACCAAGGCGTCCTGATGCGCTCGCCGCGCCGAGGCCGTTGAGCGATGATCGCCGACTGGTATTTCGATTTCGTTTCGCCGTTCTCCTATCTGCAGAGCGAGCAGCTCGCTTCGCTTGCGCCGCGGATCTCGATTCGGTACAAGCCGGTCCTGTTCGCCGGCCTGCTCGGCGCGCATGGGCAGAAAGGCCCGGCTGAGATCGCCGCCAAGCGGACGTTCACCTACCGCTTCTGCCTTTGGCAGGCACGGCGGCTCGCCATTCCGCTCAAGTTCCCGCCGGAGCATCCCTTCAATCCGCTGCCGCTGCTGCGGCTCGCCGTCGCGTGCGATTCGTCGCCCGAGGCGGTGCACAGCATCTTCCGCTTCGTCTGGCGCGACGGCCGGCTCCCCGACCTCCCGATCGAGTGGGCGGAGCTCACGGCGGCGCTGGGGATGCCCGACGCGAGCGAGCGCATCGCGATGCCCGCGGTCAAGGACGAGTTGCGCCGGAACACGGACGAGGCGATTGCGCGCGGCGTATTCGGCGTTCCGACGCTCGCGCTCGGCAACGAGCTTTTCTGGGGCGCGGATGCGACGCAGATGGCCGCGGAATTCGCGGCGGCCGGGTGCCGTTTCGACGATCCGGAATACGCGAGGATCGCGGGACTGCCGATTGGAGCGGCGCGCGACACCCCCGCAGAAAAATCGGCTGCGCAGGCGAAACGCGGGAAGTGACGAAGCGAGGCAATGCGGCCAGGCTCAATTTCCGTGGAGGACCGAACCCGGCGCCTTTCCCCCTTTGGCCCGACGGCGACGACGATTATCAGTTCTGCGGCTTGCCGCCCTCGGGCGGGACCCGCATCGCGCGCGCGGCGGCGGTTTGCTTCACCCGGAATGCGGCGAGCTTCTTGGCGACGCCGGGATCGGTCGCAGCGATCAGCGCCGCGGCGAACAGACCGGCATTCGCGGCGCCGGCCTCGCCGATCGCAAACGTGGCGACCGGAATGCCCTTCGGCATCTGCACGATCGAGTAGAGCGAATCCTCGCCGCGCAGGTATTTGGATGGCACCGGAACGCCGAGTACCGGCACGGTCGTCTTCGCCGCGATGATCCCCGCCAGGTGCGCGGCGCCGCCGGCACCGGCGATGATGCAGCGCAGCCCGCGCGGAAGCGCATCTTCGGCGTACTCGAACGTGTCGTCCGGCATGCGGTGCGCCGACATGACGCGCGCCTCGTACGCGATTCCAAAGGCGTCCAGCTGGGCGGCCGTGTGGCGCATGATGTCCCAGTCGCTGTCGCTTCCCATCACGATTCCCACCTGCGGCGCACTCTTGCGTTGTGGCATCGGTTCTCCCTCCGATCGGCTCCGCGCGCCGCGCGCATCTCGCGCATCGCCGGGGCGCACGGCATTGTTTGCACGGAATTTTAGCACCCGAACCGACGTTCGCCCCGCCGGGTCACAGCGTTTCGCGGCGTGTCGGCGCGATGCCGGACTTGCCCGAGGGCACACCTGTCGCCGACAATGATCGTCATGACCCGATTTTTGCCGTTTTTCGCCGCATCATCGATGCTGTTCTCGACCTTTTGCGGGGCGGAGCCGCCGGCGCCCTTTGCGGCATCCGACGCCGATTTCGTGGCCGCGCGCACGGCCTACGAGCATGGCGAGCGGGCGAGGCTCGACGCGATGGTCGGCAAGTTCTCCGGCTACCCGCTCCAGCCTTACGTCGAATACTGGGAATTGAAGGCCCGGCTCGACAGCGCCGGCGACGACGAGATCCGGGCGTATTTCGCGCGCTGGCCGAACACGCCGCTCGCCGACCGGTTGCGCGTCGAATGGCTGAAATCGCTCGGCAAGCACGGTCAGTGGACCGCGTTTGCCGCTTTGTATCCGCCGCAGGCGGGCGAGGACCTGGAGCTCACGTGCTACGCGATCCAGATGCGCCGGCAGCGGGACGGCGAGTCGGCGCTCGAGTCGGCGAAGACGCTGTATGCGACGGGCCAGACCACGCCGGAGGCGTGCGAGCCGCTGTTCGCGGCGCTGATCACGCGCGGCGACATCACGCCCGCGGATCGGATCGCGCGGTTTCGGCTCGCCACCGAGGCCGGAAACGTGCGCCTCGCGCAGACGCTCGCGATCGATCTCGCGCCGGACGATCGGATGACCGGGGCGGAGCTCTTGCGGACGGAGCGCGATCCGGCGCGCACGCTCGCCAAGGGAGATTTCCGGTGGAAGCAGCGCGGCGGGCGCGAGCTGGCGCTCTACGCGCTCGAGCGCGCGGCGCGCACCGACGCCGCGGGCGTGCGTGCGGCCTGGGAGAAGCAGCGCGGCCGGCTGCCCGAGGCCGACCGCCTCTACGGCAACGCGCGCATCGCCTATCACGCGGCGCGTCAGCTCGATCCGAGAGCGAGCGAGTGGTATCGCGAGGCCGAGGGCGCGGTGCTTTCCGAGGTCCAGCGCGCCTGGCGCGTGCGCGCGGCGTTGCGGGCCGGCACGTGGACCGAGGTTTCCCCGGCCATCGATGCGATGCCGGCGGCGCAGGCGCAGGAGCCGGCGTGGCGCTACTGGAAAGCGCGCTCGCTCGCCGCGGCCGGGAACACCGCGGAAGCGGACGCTATCTACGCGACGCTCGCCGGCGAGCCGCATTTCTACGGAGTCCTGTCGGCCGAGGCGCTGGGACGGCGCGTGGAGCCGACATCCACGGCGATGGCGCCGCCGACGGCGGCCGTGCTCGCCGCGTTCGGCGCGCGCCCCGACGTGAAGCGCGTGGTCAAGCTCGTCGAGCTCGACATGCGGCTGGACTCGGTGCGTGAATGGAGCTACATCGTGCGCGGGCAGGACGACGAGACGCTGCACGTCGCCGCGGAATATGCACGGCAGGCGGGCCTCTACGATCGCGCCATCAATACGGCAGAGCGCACCTCGGTGAAGCATGATTACGCGATGCGCTATCTGATGCCGTTCCGCGAGCATTTCACGGCGGCGGCGCGCGAGCAGTCGGTCGACGAGGCGCTGTTGTTCGGTCTCGCCCGCCAGGAATCGCGCTTCGTGCCCGACATCGTGTCCTCCGCCGGCGCGGTCGGGCTGATGCAGCTCATGCCCGCGACGGCGCGCTGGGTCGCGAAGCAGATGGGCCGGTCCGACTACCGGACGGCGCAGATCGCCGACGTCGGCGTCAACACGCAATTCGGCGCGTTCTACTTCAAGTACTGGCTGGAGCGTCTCGCGCGCCAGCCGGCGCTCGCGGCCGCCGCGTATAATGCGGGACCCAATCGCGCGCAGGCATGGCGCAACGGCGCCCCGCTCGAGGGCGCGATCTGGGTCGAATCGATTCCGCTCAACGAGACTCGCGACTACGTGAAGAAGGTCCTCGCCAACACGATGGTCTATGCGCAGTTCTTGAGCCAGCCCTACATCCCCTTGCGCACCCGGCTCGGCACCGTGCCGCCGCGAGGAACGGCGATCGACGACGACACGCTTTCGGCGGCAGTTCCCGCGCGCTGACGATGCCTCTCCCCGCTGTCGTGGTCGTCGGGGGAACCGGCTTCGTCGGCCGCCACATCGTCGCCACGCTCGTCGACAGCGGGTACCGCGTCGTCGTTCCGACTCGCCGGCGCGCGGTCGCGCGGGACTTGTTCCTTCTGCCGACCGTCGAGGTATTCGAGACCGACGTCCGCGACGCGGCGGCGGTCGCCGCGCTCGCGGCCGGCGCGGCGGCGGTGATCAATCTTGTCGGAATCCTGAACGAGTCGCGCACGCAGTCATTCGCCGACATCCACGTCGGGATCACGCGGAGCCTCATCGCCGCATGCCGGGCGGCCGGCGTGCCCCGGCTCTTGCAGATGAGCGCGCTCAACGCCGATCCTGCGGGGCCGAGCCGCTATCTCGCGAGCAAAGGCGAGGCCGAGGCGGCCGTCGCGACGTCCGAGCTCGACTGGACGATTTTCGAGCCGTCGGTGATCTTCGGCCGAGAGGACGATTTCCTGAACCGGTTCGCGACGCTCCTGCGCCTTTTTCCGGTGATGCCGCTGCCGGGCGCGAACGTGAAGTTCCAGCCGGTCTACGTCGGCGACGTCGCGCATTGCTTCGCCCGCGCGCTCGTCGACGACGCGACGATCGGAAAGAAGTACCGGCTGTGCGGCCCGAAGATCTATACGCTGCGCGAGCTCGTCCGCTATGTCGGAGAGGTGACGGGGCATGTGCGGCCGATCGCGGCGCTCGGTCCCACCCTCGGCCGCCTGCAGGCGGGCGTGCTGGAGCGGCTTCCGGGGACGCCGATGAGCCGCGACAACCTGCTGTCGATGCAGCGCGACAGCGTCTGCGGATGCGCGTTCCCCGAGGAATTCGAAATCGTCCCCGTGGCGATCGAGGCGCTTGCTCCCGGGTGGCTCGCGCCCGAGGCGATCCGGAGCCGTTTCGACAAGATCCGCGCCCACGGCGGGCGTTGAGACCCCGATGCACGCGGCGCCGCCAGCGGGACGAGGCGGCCGCATTGCGAACGGCGCGCGGGACCGCTAACGTGCGCGCATGAGCCGTCCGACACCATCCCGTGGGGTGAGGATCTACCGCGTCGGCGGCTCGGTCCGCGACGAGCTCATCGGCCGGCCGGACGCCGACCGCGACTGGGTCGTGGTCGGCGCAACGCCGGAATGGCTCATTGCCTCCGGCTTTCGGCCCGTCGGTCGGGATTTTCCGGTGTTCCTGCATCCGGATACACACGAGGAATACGCGCTCGCGCGCACGGAGCGCAAGCACGGGCGTGGCTATCGCGGCTTCGAATTCTTCGTCTCGCCCGATGTGACGCTCGAGGACGACCTCGGACGACGCGACCTCACGGTCAATGCGATGGCGCGTGCCGAGGACGGAACGCTGATCGATCCGTTCGGCGGTGCCGCCGACCTTCGCGCCGGGATTCTGCGGCACGTGTCGCCGGCGTTTGCCGAGGATCCGTTGCGTGTGCTGCGAGTGGCCCGGTTCGCGGCGCGCTTCGGATTCGAGGTCGCGCCGGAGACGCTCGCGCTGATGCGCGACATCGCGGTCGGCGGCGAGCTCCTGTCGCTCTCGCCGGAACGCGTCTGGCAGGAACTCGCTCGCGGCTTGATGGAGCGGACGCCGTCGCGCCTCTTCGCGGTGCTGCGTGATTGCGGCGCCCTGGCGCAGCTGCTCCCCGAAGTCGACGCGCTGTTCGGTGCGCGGCGAATGGCCTCACGCAGACAGACCGGATCCGCGGGAATGCGCATGGCCGCCGCGCTCGACCATGCCGCGGCGAAGGGCGTCGCGCTGCCGGTTCGCTACGCGGTCGTGGCGCGGGACCTCGACGTTCCCGCCGGGCCGCGCAAGCGCGCGCCGGTCGTGCGCGGACATGAAGCGCGCTGCGTGCGGCTCGCGGAGGCGATGTCGGCGCGGCTCAAGGTGCCGCTCGAATGCCGCGACGCCGCGCGTCTCGCCGCGCGCTGGCACCGCAGCGTGGATCGGGCCGGCCTGCTCACGCCGGCGGCGCTGCTCGACCTGCTCAATGCGGCCGACGCATTGCGCAGGCCCGAGCGGCTCGACACGCTGATCGACGCGTGCGAATCCGCCGCGCTGTCGCTTGCCGGAGCCGGCGGCGACTATTCGCCGGGCGCTTACCTGCGCGCCGCGCTCGTGGTCGCGAAAGGTGTCGATGCCGCGGCAATCGCTCGTGGCGCGGCAAAGCCGCGAACGCAGCGCAAGGCGGGCCGGGATGCGATCGCCGCCGCGGTGCGGAAGGCGCGGATCAAGGCATTGCGCGCATGGAAGGCCGCGCGAGTTACTACGGCGTAGAAACCGTCTCCAGGGCGTCGCGAGCAGCCCGGAGTGCCTCATTTGTCAAATGACGGCCCCCAGCAAATCCGACAATCTCGCGCAGCGGCCCGTTGCGGAGCAAGCTTCGAGGAACGCGAAGGTCAAGCCGCGAAGCGGCGGCCGGAACTGCAAAGCAAACGGAGCGCGCGGCAGTTTTGGCGGCGATTTCAGATTCGATAGGCAACGGTTCGCATCACGTCCGCCGCCGCGCGCATCATCAGCCGGATCGGAAACGGGAGGTCGGCCGCTCCGGCGGCCATCGCCATCGCGCCGTGGCGTGCCTCGTCATCGCGCATCTGCTCGACGATCGCGCGGCTTCTCGCATCCGCGGCCGGCAGGCGGTCCATGTGCGTCGTCAGGTGCTCCTCCACCTGGCGCTCGGTCTCGACGACGAAACCCAGATTGATGCGATCGCTGGCGAGCCCGGCGGCGACGCCGATCGCCAGCGCGCCTGCGTACCACAGCGGATTGAGCAGCGACGTGCGGTCGTCGAGCTCGGCGAGCCTCGCCTGCGTCCACGCGAGATGCTCCTCCTCCTCGCGTGCCGCCTGCGCGAACTGTCGCTTCACCGAGGCATCGCGCGCGACCAGCGCCTGCGCGCTGTAGAGCGCCTGCGCGCAGACCTCGCCCGTGTGGTTGACCCGCATCAGCCCGGCGGCATGCCGTGCCTCCCCGGGCGAGAGCTCCGCGGTGGCGATGCCGGCTCCGGGAACGGGCCGCTGCGTGGTCGCGAGACCCGCGAGGGTGCGAAGCGCACGGTCGAAGCCGATGACGAGCGGGTCGAGCATGGCGAAATCATATCGGAAATCTCGCGCCCGCAGCGCCGGTGCCGCATGGGCAAAAAAACGGGCGCCCGAAGGCGCCCGTATGATCACTTTGAACTTCAGTTGCGAAACGTGTTGCCGGGTATCCTACCAGAACTCGACGAGACCCAGCGCGAGGCCTTGCGGGCGGGCGGAATCGCCACAAGCCGCACCGTTGCCCGTGCAGACACCCGCGATCTGGTTCACGTGGAAGTTGTAGCCCGCGTTCTTCTGGTTGTCGATCATGACATAGCCAGCGTACAGCAGCGTGCGCTTCGACAGCGGATACGTGTAGCTGAACTCGTACATGTTGACCTTGGTCTCGTCACCCATCGTGACGGCGCCAACGCGCGGGCAGGTCGTGACGCCCAAAGCAGTCGTGCACTGTGCCGATCCGGTGCCCTTCCCGCCGCCCCAGTACGCGGCATAGAACTGTCCCGGACCCCAGTTGGCGGTCATGCTGACGCCCCACATGTTGCGCTTCAGGTCGCCGCCTTGCGCGATGTCGTACTTGAGCCCTTCATACACGCCTGCAAGCTTGACCGCGCCCCACTGATAGCTCAGCGCTGCCGTGATGCCCTGATCCGTCAGGCTCGTCTGGCAGTTCGGACACGCGACGGTGGCCGGCAGGCCGGCGCGCAGCTTGTTGTGCTGTTCATACGCGATCCCGGCCTTGAACGGGCCGTTGGAGTACAGGCCGCTCGCCGAGAAGACCGACGCGTGACGGCGCGCCTCGTTGATGTCGCCACCGTCGTTGCCGCCGGTGTCGCGACCCGCGACCAGGAAGTTGCCCGTGAAGCCCTTGATGCTCGCCGTCGTGTATTCGATCGAGTTGCCGGCGCGGTCGTCGAACGCGCCGGTGTTGATCGAATTGCCGATATAGCCCGTGTTCGACCAGACCGCGGACGAGCCCAGGATGCCGGTGATCAGCGTCGGCACCGAGCCATGGATACCGCCGATGTCGTCGTACGGGGTCAGGAAGTAGCCGACCTTCAACGTGCCCCAGCCGCCTTGCAGACCGGCATAGGTGTCGCCGCCCGTCGTCACGTTGGACGAGTTCGACGCATCGAAGCGCTCCTCGACCTGGAAGATCGCATGCAGGCCGCCACCCAGGTTTTCGTCACCGCGCACACCGACGCGCGACGAGTTCGAACTCACTCGATAGTAATTCCCCTTGATGTCTTGAGTCCTGGTGGAGGTGTCCTGCTTTGCGTTGATGATGACTTCCGCGTCCATGTTGAGGCGACCGTACAGGGTCACGTTCGCGGTTTGCGCCTGCGCGGTCAGCGGCAAGGCACACGCACCGGCGACAGCGAGGGCGACGAGCTTTTTGTTCATGAAGTCTCTCCTCTAACGGAAAAATTTGGCAAGGAAACGACGTCCTCGTGCCTTTGCCATCTAACCTTCTCAGCGATAAATCGAGAAGCCGGATTCATTGTGCCAAAGGGGCGGAGCCTGTGGCAAGGTAAAGTCCGGATGACCGGCGGGGCACCGCGGCCCTGTTGTTAAAACGCGACAAGAATGAGTCTACGCGTCGCGGCGGGGGTGGCGGACCCCTCGGACTTTCGCTTGAAAAACCATCGCTAACGTCATGATCGGCCGTGGAAAACTTAAAAATCTCGGGAAAAGCGGGCAGGCACGCCATTGCAGGCCGGTTTTGAATGGTTTTTGCGGCCTCCGGCGGCCCGCGGGCCCGTGATACCTTCGCCGGCGCGAACCCCTCCGACCCCAGCCTTGCTCCTGCGATGACCTACCTGCCGGCACTTTCGACGATTCCCGCAACGATTCTGTCAATGATCGTCGCGACCATCGCGGTCGGCATCCTTTTGCGCGTCTCGGCCCGTCTGCCGCATGCCGCCCCCAACGCGCGGTCGCTGCACGATCGGCCGACCCCGCGCGTGGGCGGGCTCGCGATCTGGGCGGGCTTCGTCCCCGCCGCGCTCCTTTCGCCGTCGGTGGTGCCGGGCGGACAGGCATGGATGCCAGCTTTCGCGGCGATCACGCTGGTATCGCTCGTCGACGACTGGCGAGGCGTCCCGGCGCCGGCCAGGCTCGTCGCGCACGTCGCGGCAGCTCTCGCCGTGTCGTTTGCCATCGTCGCGTCCGGCATGGACGCCGGCGACGGTGGCGGCATCCTCGTCGGCGCGCTCGCGCTCGCAATCGTCTGGTCGGCGAACCTGTTCAATTTCATGGACGGCAGCGACGGACTCGCCGCGACGGCGGCAATGTGCGGATTCGCGGCCTGCGGCGCTGCCACGGCGCTCGCCGGCGGCGCGCCCGGCGATTTCTTCGCGCTCTGCGGCGCCATCCTGCCGTTCCTCCTGGTCAACGCCCCGCCCGCACGGACGTTCATGGGGGACGTCGGGTCGGTGCCGCTCGGGTTCCTGGCCGGAGTTTTCGGTATCGCGGGTGTATGGTGGGGACGCTGGCCCGCGTGGTTTCCGCTGCTCGTGTTCCTGCCGCTCATCGCCGACGCCACGGTGACGCTGGTGTGGCGATTCTTCCGCGGCGAAAGGGTGAGCGAGCCGCACCGGTCGCACTACTACCAGCGCCTCAACCGGCTGGGCGCCGGCCATCGCGGGACGCTGGCGTTCTACGGCGCATTGTCCGCCGCGGCCGGACTGACGGCGCTCGGCGTGCTGCTGCTCCGGCCCGGGATTGGCTGGGCCGCGCTATTCGCGTGGATCGTATTGCTGGCCGCCATTTTCGCCGGCATTGATTATCATTGGAGTCGATTCACCGACGCCTCACCATGATGCAACTTCGCAATTGGCGAGCCTGGCTCGCCTTCGCCCACGACGTCTGCGCGGTCGCGCTGGCGTGGACGGCCGTGTACTGGCTCCGCTTCAACTTCGACGTGAGCCCGCTCGTTCCCGACATCCTGTCGACGCTGGCGTGGATCGTCCCGCTGCAGGCTGCGCTTTTCGTCGGGTTCGGTCTCTATCGCGGCCTGTGGCGCTTCGCGAGCCTGCTCGACCTTAAGCGCATCGTCATCGCCGCCAGCGTCGGCGCGCTGCTGATTCCCCTCGCGCTCGTGATGCTGCAGCTGCATGCGATCGTTCCGCGCAGCGTGCTTATCTTCTATCCCGTGGCGCTGATCTTCCTGATGGCGGGCGACCGCTTCGCGTTTCGCCTCTGGAAGGAGCATCGGCTGTACAGCCCGTTCGCCGCGCTCGGCGAGCCCGTGCTCGTCGTTGGCGCCGGGGATGCGGGCGAGCGTCTGACCACGGAGCTCGCGCGAAGCCGCCACTGGCGCGTCGTCGGGCTGCTCGACGACGACACGACCAAGCACGGGCGGCTGCTCTACAACGTGAACGTCTGCGGGCCGATCGCGTCGCTGCCCAAGTGGGCGCGCAAGTATGGGGTGCGCAAGGTGATCATCGCGCTCCCGTCCGCCGCTCACGGCGTGCGCCGCCGCGTCGCCGAGATCTGCGCGGCGAACGGCCTCGAGGCGCTCACCGTCCCTTCGTACGACGACCTCATCAGCGGCCGTTCGGCGCTCACGACGATCCGCAACATCGAGCTCGACGACCTGCTGGGCCGCGACCCGGTGGTGCTGGACAGCGCGGGCCTCGGCGAATGGCTCGGCAATCGCGTCATCATGGTCACAGGGGCGGGCGGGTCGATCGGCGCCGAGCTCGCTCGGCAGATCGCGCGCTTCCGCCCGGCGAAGATCGTGCTGTTCGACCTTTCCGAGGCCTCGCTCTACGAAATCAGGACCGCGCTGGTCGACGCGTTTCCGCAGCTTCCGCTCGCGGCGGTCGTCGGCGACGTCAAGCACATCGCGCTGGTGGACGAGGTGTTCAGGCGCGAGCGCCCCAGCGTGATCTTCCACGCCGCCGCATACAAGCACGTTCCGCTGATGGAGGAGACCAACGCGTGGCAGGCGGTGCGCAACAATGCCTATGGCACGTGGGTGCTCGCCCGCGCCGCCGCGGCCGCACGCGTCGAGAAATTCGTGCTCGTGTCGACCGACAAGGCAGTGAACCCGACCAACGTAATGGGCGCCTCCAAGCGGCTCGCCGAGATCGCCTGCCAGACCATGCACGGCGGAGCGACGCAATTCGTGCTCGTGCGCTTCGGCAACGTGTTCGGCAGCGCCGGAAGCGTCATCCCGCGCTTTTCGGAGCAGATCGCGCGGGGCGGCCCGGTGACTGTCACGCATCCGGACATCACGCGCTATTTCATGTCGCTGTCCGAGGCGACGCAGCTGCTGCTGCAGGCGGGACTGCAGGGGAAGGGCGGCGAGATCCTCGTGCTCGACATGGGCGATCCGGTGCGCATCGTCGACCTCGCCCGCGACATGATCCGGCTCTCGGGCGCCGATCCCGACCGCGTTCCCGTGCTGTTCACCGGGCTGCGGCCGGGCGAGAAGCTGTTCGAGGAGCCGCTCGCCCTCGGCGAGACGACGTTGCCGACGACGCATCCGAAGCTGCGCATCGCGCAGGCGCGGGAAGCGAACCGCGATGCGATCGGCCAGATGGTCGCGTGGTGCGAGCGCGATCGCGCCGCGGACGACGCGGAGGTCCGGGCGCGGCTGAAGGCGTGGATCCCGGACTATGCGCCGACGGCTGGAGCACCGGTGCAGCCGATCCCCGCCGAGTCCGCGGACGGCGAGGCCGTCGTTCCGGTGCCGTTGCGCGTGCCGCGACGGCGTTAACGGATTTAGAGTTTTTCGCTGCCCGGCGCGTCTGCCTCGGGTAGCGCGGGGCGCACGTCCTCACTCGTCGCGCCATCCGCCGCGCCCGCCATGCTCGGCGCCGGCTCCGCAGTGGCAACCCCGGCTCCGGGCGTGACCGCCGAGGCATTGGCGTCGCCGCTCGCGGCGGTGGAGCGCGGAGCAGACGGCGGCGACGAAGGGGGAGCGGAGGGCGTGCCGTCCGGCGCCTTCGGCGCGGATTTCCCCTGGCCCCGCGCGGTGACCGTCGCTGCGAGAAGATCGCGGTAGAGGAGCACGAGCTGCAGCGTGATCGCCGCAGGCGAAAGCGGCAGCGCGGCCTTGCGCGCGTTGGCGCCGAGCCGCTCGCGCGTTTCCCGCGAGAGCAGCGATCGCATCTGCGCGGCGAGCCCGGCGACGTCGCCCGCCGGGCATACGAAGCCAGCGTCGTGCTCGAGCAGCAGCTCGGCGGCGCCGGATTTCGTGCTGGTCACGACGGGAAGCCCGCACGCCATCGCCTCGAGCGTCGAGTCGGGCGCGGGGTCGTAGAGCGTCGGCAGCGCGAAGGCATCGGCGGCGCCGTAGTACGCCCGCAGGTCGAGCTCGGGATCGGCGACGGTGATCCGGTCGGCCACGCCGAACTCCCGCGCCAGCGTCTTGTACCGCTCCGCGTGTCGCGCACGCCCGGCGATGACGAGATGCGCCGGCGCGGGCAGTTCGGCCAGCGCTTCGATGGCATCGCCGGCCCCGCTGTGCTCGTACCCCGTGCAGGCCAGGAGAAAGATCGTCGCATCGGCGCCGATCCCGTGCCGCTCCAGCACTTTCGCGCGCTCGGATCGAAGCCCCGGATGCAGCACCTGCGTGTCGACTGAGTTGTAGATGACGTGCAGCTTCGCGGCGGGCACGCCGAAGCGGTCGCGAATCTCGTTCTTCACCATCTTCGACGGGCAGATCACCGCCTGCAGCCACGGGCTCGTGAACAGCCGCCTTTCGGCGCGCAGCACGTATTGATGCGTCGGCGACAGGCGTTGGCGCAGGGTGGTGAACCAGGACGCGCCCTTGTAGCGCTGCGCGAGCCAGCTCGCGTAAACGCCATCCCAGGCGCGATACACGTCGCAGCAGCGCACGCGATCGTGCGCTTCGACCAGGTCGACCTTCGCGCTGCCGATGGCCCGGCACACGGCGCGCGCGAAGCTCCATTCGCGCCAGAGGCTGCCGAGGTAGCCCGGATTGCAGAGGACGGTCTCGATGAGCTGCAGCCGCGGCTCGTCCCAGGACCGCGTATAGAGCGAAATCGCGACATTGCGCTCGAGCAGCGCCGCGAGCGCCGCTTCCAGCCGGCTCTCGATCGCGCCGCCGGGCGAATAACGCTGCCGGATGATCGCGAGGCGCATCAGGCCCTCGCTCCGCAGCGGGCGACGCCGCACGGCGCCGCGCGGCGCGTCACGCATCGGCGGTGCGCAAACCGGCGGACGAGCGCGGCGCGGAAAGTCGGCATCGTCGCCAACGATAGCAAAATTTCGCGCACGGGTGCTTCCGAATCGTCGTTCCGCATCGCGCTTCAGTCAGGGCTCACTTGCCGGCGGCGCTCCGGCGGGCGGTGCTGCGCGGGATTTCGCCGCGCGCGGCTTCCGGTACAATCCGACGAAAATCCCGCGCCGTCTCCCACCACGGCCCGCCTCCCGCCATGCCGATCGACGCCGTCAACGCCGCCCTGAAGGCGCAAATCCTCGCCGAGGCGCTGCCTTACATCCAGCGTTTCCACGACAAGACGATCATCATCAAGTACGGCGGCAACGCCATGACCGAGCCAGCGCTCAAGGCGGGGTTCGCGCGCGACGTCGTGATGCTGAAGCTCGTCGGGATGAATCCTGTCATCGTCCACGGCGGCGGTCCGCAGATCGGTGACCTTCTCAAGAAGATGGGCATCCAGAGCGAGTTCCGGCAGGGGATGCGGGTCACCGATGCCAGCGTGATGAACGTCGTCGAGATGGTCCTGGGCGAGCTCAACCAGGAGATCGTCGGGCTCATCAACCAGCACGGCGGCAAGGCGGTCGGGCTGACCGGCCAGGACGGCGCGTTCATCCACGCGCGGAAGATGCTCCTCAAGAGCGAGACCAAGCACGACGAGCTCGTCGACATCGGCCAGGTCGGCGAGATCGAGCGCATCGACCCCGAGATCATCCAGCTGCTCGATTCGCGCGACTTCATCCCCGTCATCGCGCCGATCGGCGTCGGCGAGGACGGCGAGGCCTACAACATCAACGCCGACCTCGTCGCCGGCAAGCTCGCCGAGACGCTGAAGGCGGAGAAGCTCGTGCTGATGACCAATACCGTGGGCGTCCTCGACAAGCACGGCACGCTGCTGACCGGGCTCACCGCGCGCGAGATTGACGCGCTGTTCGCCGACGGCACGATTTCGGGCGGGATGCTGCCCAAGATCGGGTCCGCGCTCGACGCGGTGAAGAACGGCGTGGCGAGCTCGCATATCATCGACGGCCGCGTCGAGCACGCGCTGCTGCTCGAGGTGCTGACCAACGAAGGCGTGGGCACAATGATCCGCGCCGACGACACCGCGCCGGTCCACCCGCGCGCCCGTCCCTCCACCCAAGCGCGTCAGACCGCATGAGCGCGGGTCCGAAATCCGGAATGGCGCGTTGCGACGCCGACGGGGATCCGTCGTGAGCGCCAAACCCGGCGAACGCCGCCTGCAGATCCTGCAGAAGCTCGCGGCGATGCTCGAGAGCCCGCGCGGCGAGAAGGTGACCACCGCGGCGCTGGCGGCGAAGCTCGACGTGTCCGAGGCGGCGCTGTATCGCCATTTCGCGAGCAAGGCGCAGATGTTCGAGGGGCTGATCGAGTTCATCGAAACGACGCTCTTCACGCTGATCAACAAGATCGCCGCCGACACCCCCGACGGCGCCGCGCAGGCGCAGCAGATCGTCGAAGTGCTCCTCGGATTCGCGGAAAAGAACCCCGGCATGACGCGCGTGCTGATCGGCGACGCGCTCGTCAACGAGGACGAGCGGCTGCAGGCGCGGATGAACCAGCTCTACGACCGGATCGAGGCGGCGTTGCGGCAGGCGCTGCGCATCGCGCAGGCCGCCGGCGCGTGGCCGGGCGATCCCAACGCCGAGGCGGGCGTGCTGGTCGCGTACGTCCTCGGCCGCTGGCAGCTCTTCGCGAAGAGCGGATTCAAGCGAGCGCCCCAGGAAGGCTGGGAGCTGCAGCGCAAGTTCCTGTTCGGTTGAAGTCTGGACAGTCAGGCCGCTCGCACGCTCGTTGGCGCCAGCACGCAGCCGGCGATCTTCCAGCGCCCATCCTTCTGCTTCTCCATCGTGTAGAGCGCCACCAGCACGGCGTTGTCCGGCGCGACCAGGCGCAGCGGCTGGATCACGCGGCCTTCGATGACGGCACCTTCGAGAAATTCCGTGTAGCGTGCGGCGGTTAGCGCACCGTAGCTCGTCCGCGCCATGTCGAGGAAATTCGCAGGCGTTTCGAACTGGGCGCGGATGCCGGGCGAGGCATACGAGAAGGCTTTCGCTCCATCGCCGGTCTTGAGCGCGCTCAGCTGCTCGCGGATCACCCGCTCGATCGCTTTCCACTCGGTGGCGGCAAGCGTCGGTTCGCCCGAGGGCGGGGCGGCGCGCGCCGGCAGCGGCGCGACGTACGCGGCGACGAGAACGAGGAGCGCCGCGCAGGCGAGCCCGCTCGAGCGAAGCGCGGGTGTCATCCGCCGCACACCGGGCATTCCGGATCGCGCGTCACGCGAAGCTCTCGCCACCGCATCGTTTGCGCGTCGAGCAGCAACAGGCGGCCGGCGAGCGATTCGCCGACGCCCGCGATCAGCTTCAACGCCTCCGCGGCCTGCGTCGCGCCCACGATGCCGGTGAGCGGCGCAAAGACGCCCATGATGGCGCAACGCGTCTCTTCGAGCTCCTCGCCTTCGCCGAACAGGCAGTGGTAGCAGGGATTCTCCGGACCGCGCGGATCGAACACGGCGATCTGCCCGTCGAAACGGATCGCGGCGCCGGACACGAGGGGACGCCGCGCGGCGACGCAGGCGCGATTCACCGCGTGGCGCGTCACGAAATTGTCGCTGCAGTCGAGGACGACGTCGGCGGCTTGCACGAGCGGTGCGAGCTCGTCCGGTCCGACGCGCGCGGCGATGGTCTCGACGCGCACCTGGGGATTGATCGCGCCAAGACGCGCCTTTGCCGCGGCGACTTTCGGCATTCCAACGTCCGCCGTCGCGAACAGAATCTGCCGCTGCAGGTTCGTGAGGTCGACGGCATCGGGGTCGCACAGCGTGATCGTGCCGACGCCGGCCGCGGCGAGAAACTGCGCCGCCGGCGTGCCGAGTCCGCCGGCCCCGACGACAAGCGCGTGCGCGGCCGCGAACTTCTCCTGCGCCTCGATCCCGAGCTCCGGAAGAAGGATGTGGCGGCTGTAGCGGAGCAGCTCGTCGTCGTTCATGTCAGGGAACCTTGGAGGGTTACTTAGGGTACCTCTGAACAAGTCGCATGCGATTGCGACGCGGAGTTTTCGGGATGGGATGCCTCATTTGCCAAATGAGGCATGCATCCGCATTTGGCACTGCAGCGCAACCGCGCGGGACTTGTTCAGAGGTTCCTTAGCCGCCATAACGAAACGCCCGGCGATTGCCGGGCGTCGCGCGTCGACGATGCGTCGATTGCCTACTGGGGCTTCGCCTGCGCCGAGATCGATTTCGAGGACGCCATCACGGGCTCCCCTTTGAGGTGGTTGATCGCCTGCGTGAGCTGGAAGTCGTCGGCCGCGCCGAATTCGAAGCGCGGGAACGCGGCCTCCGCGACACCGACCTTGGCGGCATCCTTGGCGCCGGACTTCGCCGCGACCGGCGTCTGCACGTTCACCGAGGCGCCCGGCGGCGCCGTCGCCACCACCTTGTTCTGCTCGAGATGGTTCTCGAGGTTCGCTTCCTTGATGCGTGCGTCGCGGCCGTCGTCGACCGCGATGTCGGGTTCGATGCCCTTCGCCTGGATCGAGCGCCCCGACGGCGTGAAGTAGCGCGCCGTGGTGAGCTTCAGGCCCGCGTTGTTGCCGAGCGGAAGGATCGTCTGCACCGAGCCCTTGCCGAACGTCTGCGCGCCCATGACGGTCGCGCGCTTGTGATCCTGCAGCGCGCCGGCGACGATTTCGGAGGCCGACGCCGTGCCGCCGTCGACCAGCACGACCATAGGCACCTTCTTGACGCCCGGCGGAAGGTCCCTGAAGACATCCTCGCCGCGGCGCGAGTAGTCCTCCCGGCGCGCCGAGAGGCGCATCTTCGCTTCGGGCGTCCGCCCGTCGGTGTAGACGACGAGAACGTCCTTCGGCAGGAACGCGGCCGACACGGCGACCGCCTGGTTCAGCAGGCCGCCCGGATCGCTGCGCAGGTCGAGCACGAGGCCGGTCAGGTCGCCCGTCTTGTACATGTCCTTCAGCGCCTTGGCGAGATCCTCGGCGGTGCGGTCCTGGAACTGGCGCACGCGGATGTATCCGATGCCGGGCTCGATCGTCTTCGCGCGGACGCTCTTGATGTTGATTTCCTCGCGCGTGAGGCTGAACGTGAGGGGCACCTCGACGTCCTTGCGCACGACCGTCAGCACGACCACCGTGCCCGGCTTGCCGCGCATCTTCTCGACGGCCTTGGTGAGCGGGATGCCGCGGGTGGCGAGATCGTCGATTTTGACGATGAGGTCGCCGGTCTTGATGCCGGCGCGGAACGCGGGCGTATCCTCGATCGGCGACACGACGCGGACGACGCCGTCCTCGACGCCGACCTCGATCCCGAGGCCGCCGAACTTGCCCTGCGTCGAGATCTGCAGGTCCTTGAACGCTTCGGCGTCGAGGAAGTCGGAATGCGGGTCGAGCCCGTGGACCATCCCGTTGATCGCCTCCTTGATCAGTTTGTCGTCGCTGACCGGCTCGACGTAGTCCGACTTGATCTTGCCGAACACCGCCGAGAGGAGCTGCAGGTCCTCGTAGGGGATCGGCGTCCGCACGTCGCGCTGCGCGATCGCGGAGAAATTGAGTGAAAGCAGGAGGCCCAGCATGGCTCCCAGCCCGATCAATCCTGCTTTCTTCCAGTTGCTCATGTCATGTGTCCTTTGCCTGCTTCGCGCACTCACGCACCCCTCGGCGCGCGTCGCCCTGGCCCTCATGGCCATCTGTCGCCAAAGTATACCGCTCCCCGGGGGATGTCACGCCTTAAGGTCGGCGCGCTTCGTGGACGCCAGGATCGAGGGTTCGACAGGGAGATCGGCCTTCTGCGATCGATCACGGCGGCGCAGGAACTTCCGACCGGCGCCGCGCTTCGCGCGACCAGCGGTGGGCGATTCGCGGGCCCTCGCAACCGCCCTCCCTTCACCAAGCCTCGATAAGGCACCCCGTTGCTTTGTTAGTTCCGCCTTCGTGACGGCGATACGCACGAATTCACGTCGCGGATGCGTCGTGGTCGGCGGGCGACGCTCCCCGCGCGGTCTGGGGTGCCCCGCGGTGCCGCGAGTGAGCGGCCACTAACGGCGGAATTCAGGAAAATCGGATGAGCGAGTGGCCTGTCATCTCAGCGGGCGGCGGCAACCCGAGCATGGCCAGCAAGGTCGGGGCGATGTCGGACAGCGCGCCCCGATCGGCCAGCCGTGCCCGGCGGCCGACATAGACGCAAGGGACGAGGTTCAGCGTGTGCGCTGTATGCGGCTGTCCGGTCTGCGCATCGAACATCTGCTCGGCGTTGCCGTGATCGGCGGTGATCAGCACTTCGCCACCCGCCTTGCGCGTCGCGTCGACGACGCGCCCGATGCAAAGATCGAGCGTTTCGATGGCGACGGTCGCGGCCTCCAGATTGCCTGTGTGGCCGACCATGTCGCCGTTCGCGTAGTTGCACACGATCGCGTCGTACTTGCCGCCGGCAATGGCCTCCACCAGGCGGTCGGTGACCTCACCGGCGCTCATTTCGGGCTTGAGATCGTAGGTGGCGACCTTGGGCGACGGGACCAGGATCCGGTCTTCTCCCGGATAGGGCGTCTCGGTGCCGCCGCTGAAGAAGTAGGTGACGTGCGCGTATTTCTCGGTTTCCGCGATGCGGAGCTGCCGCAGTCCCCGGTTGGCCAAGTACTCCCCGAAGCCGTTGCCCACCGACTGGGGCGCGAAGGCGACCGGCAGCGCCGAAAACTCGTCGCCGTAGCTCGTGAGGCAGGCGTAGCGCGCGAGCTTCGGCACGCGCGTGCGGGCGAAGCCGTCGAAGGTGGGGTCGGTCAGTGCACGCGTGATCTCGCGCGCCCGGTCGGCGCGAAAATTCATGAACACGACGGTGTCGCCGTCGCGCATCGTCGCCGGCCTCCCGTCGGCGCCCGCGATCGCGGTGGCGGCGACGAATTCGTCGTTCTCGCCACGCGCATAGGCGGCCGCGAGTCCGGCCTCGGCGGACGTCGCCGTGTGCGCGGCGCTTCCGTCGACGAGGAGCTCGTACGCCGTGCGCACGCGGTCCCAGCGCTTGTCGCGGTCCATCGCGTAATACCGCCCGACGATCGAGGCGATGCGGGCGCCCGGATGGCGGGCGCAAACCGCGGCGAGCGCCACGAGCGACGCCAGCGCGCTTTGCGGGGGCGTGTCGCGCCCGTCGAGGAACGCGTGGACGAAAATGCGGGGCACGCCCTGCGCCGCGGCGAGCTCCACCATCGCCGCGATGTGGCGCTCGTGGCTGTGCACGCCGCCGGGCGAGAGCAGTCCGAGGATGTGCAGCGCATTGCCGGTCACGGCCGCGGTCGCCGCCGCGTCGCGAAGCACCGGATTGGCGGCGAACTCGCCCGACCTGATGGCGAGGTCGATCCGCGTGAGGTCCTGGTAAACGACGCGTCCCGCACCCATATTGAGATGGCCGACCTCGGAATTGCCCATCTGTCCGTCCGGCAGGCCGACCGCGAGCTCGGAGGCGTCGATCGACGTGTGCGGGCACGTGGCAAGCAGCCGGTCCCAGTTCGGCTTTCGCGCGCGGGCGATTGCGTTGTCCGGCGTCGCCTCGCGGCAGCCGAATCCGTCGAGGATCAGCAGCACGACCGGGCGCACGGAGACAGGAGACGAAGGGGGCATCGGAGCGATTGGCGTGGCGGCCACCCGCCGCGAAGGCGGGCGGAAAGCCCGCTGCGTTATCATTTTACCTTTGTCCGCCCAATCCGCCTCCGTCGCGCACGCGAAATCGGCCCGACAGGCACCTAGAATCGGAAACGCATGGCCTTCGTAATCGAAAACTGGATGCTCGTCGCCGTGATGGCGATTTCAGGCGCGATGCTGCTGCTGCCGATCGTCCAGCGCCGCTTCTCGCCCGTGAAGGATGTCGGCAACGCCGAGGCGACGCGGCTCGTCAATCGCAGCGATGCGGTCTTGCTCGACGTGCGCGAGGCGAAGGAATACACCGGCGGGCACCTGCCCAACGCCATCCACATCCCGCTCTCGCAGCTCGATTCGCGCTCGGGCGAGCTCGCCAAGCTGACGGCGCGCCCCGTGGTCGCGTACTGCGAGAGCGGCCGGCGCAGCGCCTCGGCGGCCAAGGCGCTGGCGCGCGCGGGGTTCAAGGACATCTACAGCCTTCAGGGCGGGATATTCGGCTGGAAGAAGGACGGGCTGCCGGTTGAGAAGTGAATTGAGATGAGCGTCGCAGGGCCGACCCAAGACGCGAATTGCTCCCCCTCGGGGGGCAGCGCAGCGGCCGAATTGTCCAATGAGGCCGCAAGCGTGGGGGCGCTATGAATGGTGTCGCTCCGACGATCACGATGTACACGACCGCGATGTGCGGCTACTGCACTCGCGCCGAGCGGTTCCTCGCGGCGAAAGGGGTCGACCGGATCGAAAAGATCCGCGTCGATCTCGAGCCGGCGCTGCGCGTCGCGATGATGGAACGGACGGGCCGCCGCTCCGTCCCGCAGATCTTCATCGGCGATTTCCACGTGGGCGGCTACGAAGAGCTGGTCGCGCTCGATCGCGCCGGCCGGCTCGGAGCATTGCTCGCCGGCGCCGGCTGAAGGTTCCGGCGCGCGCCTCGCGTGCGACGTCGCGCTGGAGTAAAATTATGTGTTTGACCCCTTTCGAAGGACCGCATCATGGCCGATACACCGCTCGACCTCGCTCCCCCGGACGCGCCCGCATTCGCGATCGAGAAGATCTACGTGAAGGACCTGTCGCTCGAGAATCCGGGATCGCCGCAGTCCTTCCGGCTGACCGAGCCGCCGCAGGTCGAGATCGGCCTGCGCACCCGCGGCGACAAGATCGACGACGACACTTACGAATGTGTGTTGACGGTGACCATGACGGCGAAGGCCGGCGACAAGACGCTCTTCCTCATCGAGGCCTCGCAGGCCGGCGTCTTCACGATCAAGAACATTCCGGCGGAGCACCTGCAACCGGTGATGGCGGTCAACTGCCCGAATGTGCTGTTCCCGTACATCCGCGAGACGCTCGCCGACGCGGTGACCAAGGCCGGATTTCCGCCGGTGCACCTCGCGCCGATCAACTTCGAGGCGCTCTATCAGCAGCAGCTCGCGCAGGCGTCAGCGCAGGCGCCGGCGACCGCCGCCGTCAACTGACGATCCGGCGATGGCGCTCCGCGCGGCAACGGGGGCAGCTGCGTGCGCCGGCCGACGCGCTCCCATCGGCGCGTACGCGCCGCGAGACTCCATGCGGCGCTTCTTCGCGGCCGCACTGGTTGTCGCCGCCAGTACGGGAGCGACCGCCGCCGAGTTCCGCTCGGTCGCCGATCCGGCCGTCGTGCTCTACGACGCGCCTTCGCTGAAGGGGAAGCCGCTCTACATCCTCGGGCGCGGCACGCCGCTTGAGGTGCTCGTGCCGGTCGAAGGCTGGGTCAAGGTGAAAGACGTTGACGGCACGTTCGGCTGGGTGGAGAAGAAGGGCCTCGCCGAGCGGCGCATGCTGATCGCGCGTCCGCCGGCTGCCGAAGTGCGCGCCAGCGCCGATGACAAGGCGGCGCTCGTCTTTCGTGCCGAGCCGGGGGTGCTGCTCGAGCTCGCCGAGCCAGTAACCTCCCCCGCGAGCGCGGCGGCGCCGGGCTGGGTCAAGGCGAAACATCCCGACGGACAGTCGGGATTCGTGCGGATCACGCAGGTGTTCGGGCTCTGATCCGATGCACGCTTGCGCGCCGCCGCGATTCCCGTGCGGGCGGAGCATGAAGCCCGCTCGATGAAGACGTCGATCGCGGTGCTCGGCGCCGGCGCGTGGGGCACCGCGCTCGCCGCGCATCTCGCCCGCCGCGTCGACATTGCCGCCACGCTCTGGGCGCGCGACGCGGCGCAGGCAGGCATCATCAAGGCCGCGCGATCCAACGAGCGCTACCTGCCGGGTATCGGCTTTCCCGACGCGCTGCGCGTCACCGCCGCGCTCGACGACGTCTCGGGGGCGGACCTGCTCATCGTCGCCACGCCAGTCGCGGGCCTGTCCGATGTTGTCGCGCGGCTCGCGGCGCTGGGCGCAAAGACGCCGCTGATGTGGCTGTCGAAGGGGATCCTGGCCGTTCCGGCGTCCGCGGATTTTCCCGCCGGCGCGGCGCTCGCGCATCAGGTGATCGCGCCTCGCTGGCCCGCGCCGGTGGGTATCGTTTCGGGGCCGAGCTTTGCGGAGGAGGTCGCGCGTGGACTTCCGACCGCCGTGGCCGTCGCGGCGACGGATGCCGCGCTCGCGACGCGCGTCGCCCGGCTGCTCCGCGCGGACACGCTGCGCGCCTACGAGAGTGACGACATCGCGGGCGTCGAGGTCGGCGGCGCGGTGAAGAACGTACTCGCGATCGCCGCCGGCGCCAGCGACGGCCTCGGCTTCGGCACCAACGCGCGCGCCGCGCTCATCACGCGCGGCCTCGCCGAGACGAGCCGCCTCGCCGAAGCGCTCGGCGGGCGGCGCGAGACACTGATGGGCCTCGCGGGCCTCGGCGATCTCGTGCTGACCTGCACCGGCGACCTGTCACGCAACCGGCGGGTCGGGCTCGCGCTCGCGCGCGGCCTGACCGTCGACGCGGCGCTGGCCGAGCTGGGCCATGTGGCTGAGGGCGTGGGCGCGGCCGAGGCCCTGCATCGGCTCGCCGCCCACCACCGCATCGACATGCCGATCTGCGAGGCGGTCTGGCGCGTGCTGCGCGGCGGATTGCCGCCGCACGCCGCCGTCGAGGCGCTGCTGAAGCGCGAGCCGCGTCCGGAAAGCCATTGACACCGCTCGGCATTCCCCGCGGCCCGCACACGGCGGTTTGCGGACTTCATCCCGAATAGTCCCCGTCGAAATTGCGCGCGACTTGTTCAGAGGTTCCTAGACGGCGCCGGCGAGCCCGGTCTGCCGCCAGGCCTCGTAGACGGCGACCGCCACCGCGTTCGATAGATTGAGGCTGCGCACGTCGGGACGCATCGGGATCCGCAGCCGCGCGTCGGCGCTGAACGTCGCGATCACGTCGTGCGGCAGTCCGCTCGTCTCGCAGCCGAACACCAGCACGTCGCCCTGCAGAAAACGCGCGTCGTAGACCGAGCGCGATGCCTCGGTGGTGAATGCCCACCATCGTCGCGCCGGCGGCGACCCGAGCGTGCTGCGGCACGCGGCGAAATCGCGATGCACGACGACACGCGCGTATTCGTGGTAATCGAGACCGGCGCGCCTCAGCTCGCGGTCGTCCATCCGGAAGCCGAGCGGCTCGACCAGGTGAAGCTCGGTTGCGGTGTTCGCGGTGAGCCGGATCACGTTGCCCGTGTTGGGCGGAATCTCCGGATGCACGAGCACGACGGAAAATGGCAGCGCCGGTCCCGGCGCGGCGGCATCGCTCACCCGCCCCCCGTGCGCAGCGTTCGCGCGACGACCCAGCATTCGACGCGCGCAGCACCGGCGCGGGCGAGCGTCCGTGCAGCCTCGGCGAGCGTCGCCCCGGTGGTCATCACGTCGTCGACGAGCGCGATGCGCGCGCCGTGCACGTCCGCGCGGGCCGCGAAGGCGCCGCGAACATTGGCAGCGCGCTCGGACCATGACAGCGCTGCCTGCGGTGGTCCGCCGGCGATGCGCGTCAATGCGCGTGCGATGGGCAGTCGCAGCTGGCGCGATACGCGCGCCGCGATCTCCTGTGCCTGATTGAATCCGCGCTCGCGCTGGCGCGCCGAGGCGAGCGGGAGCGCGACGATGCGGTCCGGCCGCTCCGACGGCGCACGCGTGGCGAGGGCACGCTCTGCCGCCTGCGCAAGCACGACACCCGCCCAGTCCGCGAGCGCCAGATGTCCGCCGTATTTGAGTTGCTGCAGCAGTCGGTCGACCGGGAATGCGTAGGCGTACGCGGCGATCGTCGCCGCAAACGGCGGAGAATGCGCGAGGCAGGCGCCACACGGCACAGCGTCCGCGGCCGGCAGCGCGCACACCGGGCACGCCGACGCGAGCCTCGGCAAGGCGTCCGAGCATGCCGCGCACAGCAGCGTGCCGCCGGCAGGGGCGACGCAGAGTGCGCAGCGCTGGGGCAGCGCGGCACGCGCGCCGGTTCGCGCACGGGCGAGCGCGCCGCGCCAGGCATCGCTGTCAAATGCTTTCGCCAATCGAATTGACAACATCGGGATGTGCCTCGACACTCGGCCTCGATTGTAGTCGCAGTCGCGAGTCCGCTTGCGCGATGCGACGAGCCCTCAAACTAACGGGATCCAGCGCGCAATGCCATCGGCCGAAGGTACGATCGCCCTCGATGCGCTTCCGCACGCGCGGACCCGCGCGGAAGCGCCGGCCGGCGAGCGATGGAGCGTCGATGCCGTGCTCTCGCTCTATGCGTTGCCGTTTCCGGAGCTTCTCTTTCGTGCGCAACAGACGCATCGCGAGCATCACGCGCCGAACCGCGTCCAGCTGTCGACGCTGATGTCGATCAAGACGGGCGGATGTCCCGAGGATTGCGGCTATTGCCCGCAGGCGAAGCGCTACCACACGACCGTCGGGGAATCGCCGCTCGCGGAACTGCCGGCCGTCATCGCCGCCGCGACCGAGGCGAAGGCACGCGGCGCGTCGCGTTTCTGCATGGGCGCCGCGTGGCGCGGTCCGAAGGAGCGCGACCTCGCGCCGGTGCTCGACATGGTGCGCGCGGTCAAGGCGCTCGGCCTCGAGACCTGCTGCACGCTCGGCATGCTGAGGGACGGGCAGGCGCAGGCGCTCAAGGCGGCGGGGCTCGACTATTACAACCACAACCTCGACACCGCGCCGGAGTTCTACGGCGACGTGATCACCACGCGTGACTACGCCGACCGCCTTGACACGCTGGTCCGGGTGCGCGACGCGGGCGTCAAGGTGTGCTGCGGCGGGATCGTCGGGATGGGCGAGTCGCGGCGCGAGCGCGCGGGCCTCGTCGCGCAGCTCGCCAACCTCGATCCTTACCCGGAGTCGGTGCCGATCAATCATCTGGTCCAGGTCGAGGGCACGCCGCTGCACGACCGCCTTGCCGGCGCGGCGGCGCTCGACCCGCTCGAATTCGTCCGCACGATCGCGGTGGCGCGCCTCACGATGCCGAAGGCGATGGTCCGGCTCTCGGCCGGGCGCAGGGAGCTGGGCGAAGCCGTGCAGGCGCTGTGCTTTCTCGCCGGCGCGAATTCGGTGTTCTACGGCGATCGCCTGCTCACGACCGGCAATCCGGAAGCCGATGCGGACCAGGCGCTGTTCGCGAAGCTCGGGCTCGCCACGGCAGACTGAATCCAGGGTGCGGACCCCGCGCTGCGCGAATGCCCGCGCCGGTCGCGACGCGGCGTCGTCAAGCGGGCGGAGCCGGTCCCGGTCGCGCTGCGGCGTCAGCGCTGAATGACCGCGATCACGGCGACGCCTGTCGCGAGCGCTCCGAATTTCCCGGCGAACGTTGCATCCGTGTTGTCGACCGTGTGACATGTCCGAATCCGCACTGATTGCGAAGCTGCTGCGCGCCGAGGCCGCGCGCGCTGCCGCCGGACTCGTGCGCACGCGGCGCCCGGTTGCGTCGCCGCAGGGCGCGCGGGTGATCGTCGCCGGCCGCGAGGTCGTCGCGTTCGCGAGCAATGATTACCTCGGCCTTGCGAGCCATCCGGCGGTCATCGCGGCGGCGCGCGACGCGGCAGCCCGCTGGGGCGTCGGGGCGGGCGCATCGCACCTCGTCTGCGGCCACACGGCGGCGCACGACGCGCTCGAAGCCGAGCTCGCGGGGTTCGCCCGGCCGAACGAGAACGTGCGCGCGCTCACGTTTTCGTCCGGATATCTTGCCAATCTCGCGATCCTCACCGCGCTCGCGGGACGCGGCGATGCGGTGTTCGCCGATCGCCTCAATCACGCCTGCCTCAACGACGGGGCGCTGCTGTCGCGGGCGCGATTCGTCCGTTACGCGCATGCCGACGCGGCCGCGTTGCGCGCGCGGCTGCGCGCGACCGCGGCTTCCGGACGCCTGATCGCGACCGATGCCGTGTTCAGCATGGACGGCGATCTCGCGCCGCTGCCCGCGCTGCTTTCGCTCGCCGAGGAATTCGACGCGTGGCTCGTCGTCGACGACGCACACGGCTTCGGCGTGCTGGGCGAGGGGCGCGGCACGCTCGCGCATTTCGGCCTGCGCTCGGAACGCATCGTCGTGATGGGAACGCTCGGCAAGGCGGCGGGCGTGGCCGGCGCGTTCGTCGTCGCCCATCCGGCGGTCGTCGAAACGCTGCTGCAGACGTCGCGATCCTATGTCTACACCACCGCAGCGCCCGCGCTATTGGCGGAGGCGACGCGCGCGGCCCTCGCGATCATCCGCGACGACGCGGCGCGCCGCGCGCATCTCGCGCGCCTCATCACCCGCTGGCGCGAGCGGGCGCGGGCGTTGCCGTGGACGCTTCTCGATTCATCAACGCCGATCCAGCCGCTCGTGATCGGCGGCAACGCCGCGACGGTCGCGCTCGCCGACGCGTTGTTCCGGCGCGGCTTCTGGGTGCCGGCGATCCGGCCGCCGACCGTCCCCGCGGGGACCGCACGCCTTCGTGTCTCGCTCTGTGCGGCCCATTCGATCGCCGACGTCGACGCGCTCGTCGACGCGCTCGCCGACCTCGCATCGCTCCATTCGAATGACCGGCCCGGATGAGCGCCGCACTGTCGATCGAGTCCGCCGGCGCGGGACCGCCGATCGTGCTGCTGCACGGCTGGGCGCTGCACGCTGGCGCGTGGGGACCGCTCGTCCCGCGACTGGCGCAGCGTCATCGGGTGCACGCCGTCGACCTGCCGGGACATGGCCACAGCGCGCCGCTGTCGCCGTTCACGCTCGATGCAATCGTGGACCTGCTCGACGCGGCGTTCCCGGACGCGCCGGCGCTCACCGTGCTCGGCTGGTCGCTCGGCGGACAGGTCGCGCTGCGCTGGGCGCGGCTGCGGCCCGCGCGCATCGCAGGTCTCGTTCTGGTGTGCACGACGCCGCGCTTCGTTGCCGGCCCCGATTGGCCCCACGCGATGGCGGCAGGGACGCTGCGCCGCTTCGGCGACGAGCTTCGCGTCGCCTGGAAGCTCACGGTCCAGCGCTTTCTCGCGTTGCAGGTGCATGGCAGCGAGCACGGGCGCGCGGCGCTCGCGGTGCTGCGGCACGACCTCTTCGCGCGCGGCCTGCCGTCGCCGCAGATGCTGACGGAGGGCCTCGACCTCATGGCGACTGCTGACCTGCGCGCCGACGCGGCGGCCGTCGCGCAACCCGCGCTCGTGATCTCGGGCGGGCGCGACCTGCTGACGCCGCCCGGCGCGGGCCGCTGGCTGGCTTCGAGCCTGCCGAACGCGCGCTTCGTCTGCATCGAGGGTGCGGCGCACGCGCCGTTCCTGTCGCATCCGGACACGTTCTTCGGCGCCGTGGAGTCCTTCGTCGATGGCCGGTGAGCACGCGCCTTCGGATGCGCTGTCGCCGGAGACGCGAGCCGTGCGCCGGGCCTTCGCGCGCGCGGCGGCGACCTACGACGGCGCTGCGGTGCTGCAGAAGGAGATCGGCGCGCGCATGGCCGGGCGGCTCGACGTCGTGCGGCTCGCGCCGCGGGCGGTCCTCGATGCGGGCTGCGGGACCGGCGATGCGCTTGCCGAGCTCGCGGCGCGGTACCCGAAGGCGCGCCGCGTCGCGCTCGACCTCGCGCAACCGATGCTGGACGTCGCCCGCGCCCGCTCGCGCGCCGGCTCCTCGGCGCTAGGCCGGCTGCTCGCGCCGCTGCGCGCGCAGGGGGGCGGGCTGCCCGGCTTCGTCTGCGGCGATCTCGCTGCGATGCCGTTCGTATCCGCCGCGTTCGACCTGGTCTGGAGCAACGCGACGCTGCAATGGATCGACGACCTGCCCATGGCGATCGCCGAATGCCATCGCGTGCTCGCCGTCGGCGGCCTCTTCACGTTCACGACATTCGGGCCCGACACGCTGAAGGAGCTCCGCGTCGCGTTCGCCGGCGTCGACGCACGACCGCACGTCGGGCGCTTCGTCGACATGCACGACATCGGCGACATTCTCGTGGCGAAGGGCTTCGCCGATCCGGTGATGCAGATGGAATACATGACCCTCACTTATCCCGACGCGCTCGCCATGCTGCGCGACCTGAAGGCGATCGGCGCGACCAACGCGGCGCGCGGCCGCGCGCGCGGGCTGATGGGACGAAGGCGCTGGCAGCGCGCGCTGGCGACGCTCGACGCGTCGCGCGGCCCCGGGCCGCAGGGGCGCGTGTCGGCGACCTTCGAGGTCATCTACGGGCACGCGTGGAAGGCGGCGCCGACGCGCACCGCGGAGGGCCACGCGATCGTGAGGCTCGAGCGCAGGCGCGGAACATGAGCGGCGAGGTGCCATCCCGGATGCGCGTTCGAGCACCACGAGCCCCGGCGGCGGAGGTTGGCGCAGCGGCGAATGCCGCAGGCGAGGGCGCATAAGTGGCACAGGGACTTTTCGTCACGGGGACCGACACCGGCGTCGGCAAGACGCGCATCGCCGCGGCCTTGCTGCGCGGGCTGGCGGCGCAGGGCCTTCGCGCGGCGGGAATGAAGCCGGTCGCCGCGGGCATGGACCGCGGCGCAGGAATGAACGGCGATGTCGCCGCCCTTCGCGCCGCGGCCAACGTGACGGCACCGCTCTCGGACGTGAACCCGTATGCGCTGGAGGCCGGCGTGGCGCCGCATGTTGCCGCCGCGCGGGAGGGCGTCGTCATCGAGCTCGCTGCGATTTCGGCCGCGTACGCGCGTCTCGCGGAGCGGGCGGATGCGATCATCGTCGAGGGTGCCGGCGGAGCGCTAGTCCCGCTCGATGTCCGTCTCGACATGCTGGACATCGCCCGCGCGCTCGCGTTGCCCGTGCTGCTGGTGGTCGGCGTGCGGCTCGGCTGCCTCAATCACGCGCGGCTTTCGGCGCTCGCGATCAGCGCCCGCGGCCTCGTGCTTGCCGGATGGATCGCGAACCGGATCGATCCCGGCATGGATGCCGCGGACGAGAGCGTCGCCACGCTGGCCGCGACGCTGCCGGCGCCGCTCGTCGCCGATTACCCGTGGGCCCACGGCGGGGCGCCTCTCGTAGCGGACGGCGCCTCGCTGCGGCTGCTCGGGTTTGGCTGCGCAGGATGATGCCCCGCGTGGCGGATTGCCGAGCGACGGAATTGCTGCGGCGCGGGCGCGGCTGCTACGTTTTGGGGAGCCCCCGAAAATGGACTTGATGGGCAAGGGCTGTTACATTTTTGCCACGAATCTCCGGCCGCCGTCGCCTGCAGGCGCTCGGCGGTCATCGAGTCAGGGGTGGCAAATGGGCAGGCGATTTTCGAATTTGTCGGTTCACCCCCTGACAGCTTCGAACGGTTGTGAGAGACTCGGCGGCGATCTGGCGCCGGGATCTTGCGGCGCCGCATTCGCAGGACGCACTCGCAGTATGGGCGGTTGACTGACTTCGACGGAACGAAGAGCCGGCAAGGGCCGCGTCGAAACCGGAGGAACTGATGAATTGCCTCTATTACCTCGCGCCGACGCTGCAGAGCACGCACGCGGTGACCGACGACCTGCATGCCGGCGGCGTGAAGGATTTCTTCATTCACGTCGTCAGCAAGGACGAATCAGGCCTGCGGCAACAGCAGATCCACTCCAGCAATTACCTCGAGACGCTCGATATTGTCCGCGATGGCTTCATCGGCGCGGGGATCGGGTTCGTCGCCGGGCTCGTCGGCGCCGCATTGCTGCATTTCCTTGAACCCTTCGGCCCCGACGTCCCCCGCATCGTGCTTGTCCTGATCGTCGTCGTGGCGACGATGTTCGGAGCATGGGAAGGCGGCCTGACGGGCATCGCCACCGAGAACAAGAAGCTGCGCAAGTTCCACCACGATATCGAGGCGGGAAAGTATCTGATCCTGATCTATGTGCGGAAAGAGCAAGGAGCGGCCGTCAGGGCGCTGATGCGAAACCACCACCCGGAAGCGGAGCTCGTCGCCGTCAACACGCATTTCATCAATCCGTTCAAGCCGATCAGACGCAGGCACCACGCTGGCAGCGGCCATGAACGAGCGCTGCAAAAGGACTAGAGCTGCGGCCCGTCGCGCGATGGCAGGGGTCACGGACCGCCAATGGGTGACGGTCCCGCCGTCCGCCGGCACATTCAGACATCGATCCGCGCGAGACTCCCGCGGGCAGCGGGGGCATCGCTGCGGCCAGGATGTGGACGGCAGGCGTTTTTTGAAGTACACGACATGTCGCGTGCGCAGCGATAGTTCGATCGGTACAACGGGGCTACCACTATGCTTATGGCAATCGCAATAGTCTTGCTGGTCGTGGGCTCCGTCCTGTTTCACTACCTCAGTCCGTGGTACTTCACGCCGATCGCGTCCAATTGGGGCAACATCGACGACACCGTGACGCTCACGTTCTGGGTCACCGGATTCGTCTTCGTCACCGTCAACCTGTTCATGGCGTACTGCGTGGTGCGCTACCGCAACCGAAAGGGAAACACGGCGCACTACGAGCCCGAGAACAAGAAGCTGGAAGGCGCACTCATCCTGGCGACCGCGCTCGGAGTCGCCGCGTTGCTGGCCCCCGGCCTGCTCGCATGGGGGAAGTTCATCGACGTGCCCAAGGACGCGGCCGTGTTCGAGGTCGTGGGCCGGCAGTGGAATTTCAACTATCGCTTCCCGGGCGCGGATGGCGTGCTCGGCACCGTCGACGCCCGCTTCGTCAGCGACGCGAACCCGTTCGGCATCAATCCGGACGACCCTAACGGAAAGGACGATGTCCTGATTGCGAGCCCCGAGCTGCATCTGCCCATGGGCAAGTCGGTCAAGGCGGAGCTCCGCTCGATCGACGTCCTGCACGACTTCACGGTGCCCCAGTTCCGCGCCAAGATGAACATGGTGCCGGGACTGGTGACCTACGTCTGGTTCACGCCGACGCGGGAAGGCCATTTCGACGTCTTCTGCGAACAGCTGTGCGGCATTGCGCATTACGCGATGCGCGGCAAGGTCGTCGTCGAGGACGAGTCGGCGTGGAAGACGTGGCTCGCGAGCTATCCGACGTATGCGCAAACCGTGGACCGTCCGCCCGGCGACGCGACGGCCGGGCGGGCGCTCTTCGCGGTGTGCACCGCCTGTCATGGCGCGCAGGGCGAAGGCAACCCTGCGCTGAACGCGCCGAAGATCGCGGGCCAGGCGGACTGGTACCTGAAGCGCGAATTGCACAATTTCAAGAGCGGCGCGCGGGGGACGTCCGCGAAGGACGCCTTCGGCAAGGTGATGGCGCCGATGGCGGCGACGCTCGCGGACGACACCGCGATCGACAACGTCGTCGCCTATATCCGCACGTTGCCGGATACCCCGGCGCCGCACACGGTGCCTCCCAATGCGAGCAACGGCGAGAAGCTCTATGAAACCTGCGCCGCGTGCCACGGCGCCGACGGACGCGGGGCGCAGGCCACCAACGCCCCGCGGCTCAACGGCATGAGTGACTGGTATCTCGTCACGCAACTCAAGAATTTCCAGCAAGGCGCGCGCGGCACCCAACCGAATGATGCGTACGGTCCGCAGATGGCGGCCCTTGGCGCGATCCTGACCGACGAGCGTCAGATCAACGATCTCGTTGCCTACATCAATACCTTGAAGTGAGACGCGGACGAATCGTCCGGGTTGACGAATTGGCGAAGAGGAACCACCGATGACCTATGTTGCGCATGACGAGTCGGACTTCGTTCGGCCGGCCGAAGTCGAGGAGCCGGAGCTCTACCATCCGAAGACCTTCATCGGGAAATACATCTGGAGCCAGGACGCCAAGGTCATCGCCGTCCAGTACGGGATCACGGCGATCGCGGTAGGTCTGGTGGCGCTGGTGCTGTCGGGAATCATGCGGCTGCAGCTCGGCTTCCCCCATGTCTTCTCGTTCATCACTCCGGCCACGTACCTTCAGTACGTCACCATGCACGGAATGATCATGGTGATCTACCTGCTCACCGCGCTGTTCCTCGGGGGATTCGGCAACTACCTCATTCCCCTGATGGTGGGCGCGCGCGACATGGTCTTCCCCTACGTCAACATGGTGAGCTACTGGGTGTATCTGTTCGCCGTGCTGCTGCTGATGGCGAGCTTCTTCGTGCCGGGCGGGTCCACCGGCGCCGGCTGGACGCTGTATCCGCCGCAGGCCATTCTCCCGGGCACGCCCGGGGCGAACTGGGGCATCATCCTGATGCTCGTCTCGCTCGCGTTCTTCATCATCGGCTTCACGATGGGCGGGCTGAACTACGTGGTGACCGTGCTGCAGGCGCGCACGCGCGGCATGACGCTGATGCGGCTGCCCCTGACGGTGTGGGGCATCTTCATGGCCACCATCCTGGCGCTGCTGGCATTCCCGGCATTGTTCGTCAGCGCGATCATGATGACGCTCGACCTCACGCTCGGAACGAGCTTCTTCATGCCGGCCCTCGTCTCGAAGGGCGAGCACCTCGCTTACAACGGGGGCAGCCCGATCCTGTTCCAGCACCTGTTCTGGTTCTTCGGGCATCCCGAGGTCTACATCGTCGCGCTGCCGGCCTTCGGCATCGTCTCCGACCTCATCAGCGTCAACGCGCGGAAGAACATCTTCGGCTATCGGATGATGGTCTGGGCGATCCTCGCGATCGGCGGGTTGAGCTTCATCGTGTGGGCGCACCACATGTACGTCAGCGGAATGAATCCGTACTTCGGATTCTTCTTCGCCACGACCACGCTTATCATCGCGGTTCCCACGGCGCTCAAGGTCTACAACTGGGTGCTGACACTGTGGAAGGGCGACATCCATTTCACCGTCCCGATGCTGTTTGCGATCGGCTTCATCTTCACGTTCATCAACGGCGGGCTGACGGGCCTGTTCCTCGGCAACGTGCCGGTGGACATCCCGCTGTCCGGCACCATGTTCGTGGTCGCTCACTTCCACATGGTGATGGCGGTGTCCCCGATCCTGGTCGTGTTCGGCGCGATCTACCACTGGTACCCCAAGATCACGGGACGGATGCTGAACGACACCCTGGGCAGGTTTCATTTCTGGGTCACGTTCCTCGGCACGTATGCGATCTACTACCCGATGCACTACCTGGGCTTCCTGGGCGTGCCGCGGCGGTATTACGCGATGGGAACCACGGTCTTCATGCCGGAGTCGGCGCAGCAGCTGAACGTCGCGATCACGATCGCCGCGCTCATCGTCGGCGTCGTTCAGGTCGTGTTCATCTACAACCTGATCTGGAGCTATTTCAAGGGCAAGCCGTCCGGCCCGAATCCGTGGCGTGCCACGACGCTGGAATGGCAGACCGCCGACACGCCACCGAAGCACGGCAACTTCGGTCCGACGCTGCCGGTGGTCTACCGCTGGGCCTATGACTACAGCGTGCCCGGCGCGGCCGAGGACTTCATCCCGCAGAACCAGCCGCCGGGCAAGAGCACCAAGGGCCTCGAGAAGACTCCCGATGCGGGCGATCTTGGCGCGCAGGCATTCACCGCCGCCAACCCGCAACCCGCCGGGGGCGCGCATTCGTGACCTACGCGTTGATCTTCCTGGGCGGCATCATGGCCGTCGTCGTCTGGTGGCTGGTCGCGGCAGACGGTCAACGTCACGCCCTGGGTCGAGCAGCGCGCGGGCGACAACCTGCACGCCGACGGCGCGCTTTCACTGCCTCCGGTGAAGGTGGGCCTCGGTGTTTTTCTCGCGGTCGCCACCTCGCTGTTCGCGCTGCTGATCAGCGCGTATCACATGCGCATGGTGGGCACCGACTGGGTCAGGCTGCCCTTGCCGAGGGTGCTCTGGGCGAATACCGCAGTGCTGGTCCTCGCCAGCGTCGCGATGCAGTGGACGCTCGTCGCCGCGAGCCGAAGCGAGCCGGAGCGCGTGAAGCGCGGGATGATCGCCGCGGGTGCGCTGACATTCGGTTTTCTCATCGGACAGGGTTGGGCGTGGCAACAGATGGACGCCGCGGGGTATTTTCTCGCCGCCAATCCCGCCTATTCGTTCTTCTTCCTTCTCACCGCCGTGCATGGATTGCATCTCCTCGGCGGCCTGTGGGTCCAGGTGAGGGCCACCGCCCGGGTGCTGCGCGGCGCCGAGGCGGAGGCGATTCGCCTGAGCATCCAGCTGTGCACGGTGTACTGGCATTATCTGCTCGGCGTCTGGGTGGTCTTGTTCGCTGTCCTGTTGCATACGCACGACTAGAGGGGATCGATCCAAATGAACCAACCGGTGTCGACGGGTACGGCGGAAGCGCTGGCCCCAGGCCTTCAGGGGATTGTCGCCGACTGGTCTTCGGACCAGCGGGCGTTCAAGAACGTCCCCTGGGGCAAGGCGATGATGTGGATCTTCCTGCTGAGCGACACGTTCATCTTCAGCTCGTTCCTGATCTCGTACATGACGGTGCGGATCTCGACGACGGCGCCCTGGCCCAATCCGAGCGAGGTCTTCGGCCTGTCGATCGGCGGCACGGAAGTCCCGCTCCTCCTGATTGCCATCATGACGTTCGTGCTGATCAGCAGCAGCGGGACGATGGTCCTGGCCGTGAACTTCGGCTATCGAAAAGATCGCGTCAAGACATTTGTCTTCTTGCTGCTCACCGCGGCATTGGGCGCGACATTCGTCGGGATGCAGGCCTTCGAATGGACCAAGTTGATCGTGCATGAGGGGATACGTCCCTGGGGCAATCCCATGGGCGCCGCGCAGTTCGGGGCGAGCTTCTTCATGATCACCGGCTTCCACGGCACGCACGTGTCGATCGGCGTGATCTTCCTCATCATCGTCGCGATCAAAGTGCTGCGCGGAGACCTCGACAAGCAGAGGCCGGGCTTCCTGACCGGCAGGAAGGGCAACTACGAGATCGTGGAGACCATGGGTCTGTACTGGCACTTCGTCGATCTGGTGTGGGTGTTCATCTTCGCAGTCTTCTATCTCTGGTAGGGTAGCCATGGCACATGCAGAGGGACAGCATCATCCCGCCGCGGGGCAGCCGCACGCCGCGGCCGGGGCGACGCATCACGAGGTAGGGCAACAGCATCCGCTCGGCATCTATTTCAAGATCTGGGGATTGCTGTTCGTCCTTTCCGCCGCCTCGTATTGTGTCGATTACTTCGGTTTTCAGGGCTACATGCGGTGGTTCCTGATCCTCACGTTCATGTTGCTGAAGGCGGGGCTGATCGTCGCCGTCTTCATGCACATGCTGTGGGAGCGGCTCGCCATGGTGTATGTCATTCTGGTCCCGCCACTCGTGCTGATGGTACTCATGGGCATCGGCGCGATCGAAGGGGGCTACACGTTCCTCACCAGGGAAATCTTCTTCGGACCGCCGCCCGCCGCGACGGCGGAACATCCGGCGCCGGCGAGACAGCCGCTGCCCGCGACAGCGCTGGTGCCGATGCCGCATTAGGACCATGTCGCACGACCTTCGCGAGCGCCAACCGGGAGCTTCGCAGACGGCTCGGCAGCGGGCGCGACGTCCGTGCGCACGCTCTGCGGACGCGTGAACTGACATCACCCCACGGCTCGCGCGGATACGCTGCATCCGTGCTAGAATCCGGCGCCGTTTCCAGCAATCCCGCGCGAAGAGTGCTGATGGCGCGCCGACCGACCAACAGTCGCGGCGCGCTGGCGCCATTTCCGTCTGAGCACACGACACGATCGTCGCCGGACGGTGCCCCGTGATCTTGTGTCCGGGCGGACCGCGACGCGGTCGAGCCGGCGCGGGCGATGCATTTCAAGACGACTGAACGACGCAATCGAGGTAAGCATGCAGCGCAATGAGACGAAGCCGGGCCACCGGCTCATGGGAGTGGGCCTGGCGGCGGCACTCGCCGCGCCGGGTGCCGCGCTGGCCATGCCGGACTGGAACCTGCAGCCGCCGGTGACGCCGATCGCGCGGCAGATGTTCGACCTGCATTCGTTCATCTTCTGGGTCTGCGTCGTCATCTTCGTCGGCGTCTTCGGCGTGATGTTCTATTCGATTTTCAGGCACCGGAAATCGCTGGGCCACCAAGCACACCCGTTCCACGAGAATGCGCTGGTCGAGATCATCTGGACGGTCATCCCGTTCCTGATCCTGCTGTTCATGGCGTTCCCTGCGACCAAGACCATCCTGGCGATGAAGGACACCTCGGCGCCGGACCTGACCGTCAAGGTCACCGGGTACCAGTGGAAATGGAACTACGATTATCTCGACGAGGGATTCAGCTTCTATTCGAATCTCTCGACGCCCCTGGCGCAGATCGAGAACAGGGAGACCAAGGGCGAGCACTATCTGCTCGAGGTCGACAACCCGATGGTGGTCCCCGTCAACGCGAAGGTGCGCGTCCTCATCACCGCGGGCGACGTCATCCACGCATGGTGGGTGCCGGCGTTCGGCGTGAAGCAGGACGCGATCCCCGGCTTCGTCCGCGACAGCTGGTTCAGGGCCGAGAAGATCGGCATCTATCGCGGCCAGTGCGCGGAGCTCTGTGGCAAGGAGCACGGCTTCATGCCGATCGTCGTCGAAGTGAAGTCGAAGGAGGACTACGCAAAGTGGGTTGACGCGCAGAAGACGAAGTTCAGGTTGGCGGCCGACGATCCGAACAAGGTCTGGAACATCGCCGAGCTTGTTTCGCGGGGCGAGAAGGTCTACACCGCCAATTGCGCCGCGTGCCACCAGCCGACCGGCAAGGGCGTTCCCGGGTCCTTCCCGGCGCTCGACGGGTCCCGGGTCGTCAACGGACCGAAGGAAGTCCAGATCAAGACGGTGCTGAACGGCGTCGAGCGCGACGGCAAGCAGACGGCGATGGTCGCGTGGAAACAGCTTTCCGACATCGATCTCGCTGCCGTGATCACGTACACGCGCAACAGCTGGGGGAACAAGACGGGAGAAGCGGTGCAACCGTCCGATGTCAAGGCGGGGCGGTCATGACGGCGCGCCGGTGCACCCGCCACGACGGGCGCGACACTGACGCATCCAAGGCCCGGGAATTCGACGAAATGTCCAGGAGCAGGCAATGAGCAGCGCTTCGCACGAACTCGCGCCCGACTACGGCCACACGCACGACGAACACGCGCACCACCCGACCGGGATCATGCGCTGGATCACGACGACCAATCACAAGGACATCGGCACGATGTACCTGTGGTTCTCGTTCGTGATGTTCCTCGTGGGCGGGACGATGGCGATGTTGATCCGCGCCGAGCTGTTCGAACCGGGGCTGCAGATCCTCGACCCGGAGCGATTCAACCAGATGACGTCGCTGCACGGGCTCATCATGGTGTTCGGCGCGATCATGCCGGCGGCGGTCGGGTTCGCCAACTGGCAGATCCCGCTGATGATCGGCGCGCCGGACATGGCGTTCGCGCGGATGAACAACTGGAGCTTCTGGCTGCTCCCGCCGGCGGCGATCCTGCTCGTCACGTCGCTGTTCGTTCCCGGCGGCGCGGTCGGCGCTGGCTGGACGCTCTATCCGCCGCTGACGGTCCAGCAGGGCATGGGGATGGACTTCGCGATCTTCGCGATCCACATCATGGGCGCGTCGTCGATCATGGGCTCGATCAACATCATCACGACGATCCTCAACATGCGCGCGCCGGGCCTGACGCTGATGCGGATGCCGCTTTTCTGCTGGACGTGGCTCATCACCGCGTACCTGCTGATCGCCGTGATGCCGGTGCTCGCAGGTGCGGTGACGATGCTGCTCACCGACCGTCATTTCGGCACGAGCTTCTTCAACGCGGCGGGCGGCGGCGACCCGGTGCTGTTCCAGCACGTGTTCTGGTTCTTCGGGCATCCCGAGGTCTACATCATCATCCTGCCCGCGTTCGGCATCATCTCGCAGATCATCCCGACGTTCTCGCGCAAGCCGCTGTTCGGCTATGCGTCGATGGTGTACGCGGTCGCCGGCATCGCGATACTTTCGTTCGTCGTCTGGGCGCACCACATGTTCACGACCGGGCTACCCGCGGCCGGGATCCTGTTCTACATGTACGCGACGATGCTGATTGCGGTGCCGACCGGAGTGAAGGTCTTCAACTGGGTCGCGACGATGTGGCGGGGCTCGCTCTCCTTCGAGACGCCGATGCTGTTCGCGATCGGATTCCTCTTCCTGTTCACGCTGGGCGGTTTCACCGGACTCGTCCTCTCCATCATGCCGGTCGACGTCCAGATGCAGGACACGTACTACGTCGTCGCCCATTTCCACTACGTGATGGTGGCCGGCAGCCTGTTCGCGTTCTTCGGCGGCGTGTACTACTGGATCCCGAAATGGACGGGCACGATGTACGACGAGCGGCTCGGCAAGCTCCATTTCTGGTCGTCGATGCTCTCGTTCAACGTCACATTCTTTCCGATGCATTTCCTCGGCCTCGCGGGCATGCCGAGACGGATTCCCGATTACGCGCAGCAGTTCGCTGACTGGAACATGATCGCGTCGATCGGCGCGTTCTGGTTCGGGGCGACGCAGCTCATCTTTCTTTGGGCGGTGCTGAAATGCGTGATGGGGAAGGGCGCGAAGGCGCCCGCCAAACCGTGGGATGGCGCCGACACGCTCGAGTGGACCGTGCCCTCGCCGGCGCCGTACCACACATGGGAAACGCCGCCGTTGATCAAGTGAACCGGGCGGCCCCGAGGGCCGCTCGAGCGAATGGGATGAGCGTGGACAAGATCGACATCGCGGAAACGGCGCGGCGCAAGTCTGCCAACAGGCGCGTGGCGATCGTCCTCGTGTCGGTGGCGTGCGTGTTCTTCTTCGGCATCATTGCCGCGCGTTTCATGGGCGGACCGACGACCGGCATCAGTGTCATGGGGGCTGCGGTGCTACTGTTTCTGGTCGTCGCGATCGGAAGAAATCTCCGCGCGACCGAGGGTGGCAAGGGTCGGTGCTCGCAGCGCGAATTCCCGGGCGGCGGCGCTCGTCCGCAGGACGATTTTGATTCGTCTCAACCGGCGCCGGGGCCGCGCAGATGAGCGCAGTCACGCCAGGCGGAATGCACGACGAGAGGCGCCGGTCCAACCGGACGCTCCTGTTGAAGCTCGGCGTGGTCGCCGTCGCGATGTTCGGATTCGGCTACGCGCTCGTGCCGTTCTACGAGAGGATCTGCGAGGCGACGGGCCTGCGCAACATCGACCGCGCCGACGACGTCCGCAGCACCCAGGTCGACGCGACGCGCACCGTGCGCATCGAATTCGATTCGAACGTGCGCAAGCTGCCGTGGACGTTCCGGCCGCTCGAGCCGATCATCGGCGTGCATCCGGGCGAGGTCCGGCAGGCGATGTTCGAGATCGCCAACACCACCGACCGGCCGATGACGGGACAGGCGATCCCGAGCTACGTCCCTCCCGACGCCGCGCAGTATTTCCAGAAGCTCGAATGTTTCTGCTTCGCCAGGCAGACGCTGCAGGCGGGCGAGCGGCGGCAGATGCCGGTGGTGTTCGTCGTCGACCCGAAGCTGCCCCGCGACGTCGCGACGATCACGCTCTCGTACACGTTCTTCGAGGTCGAAGGTGCGGGCAAGACATAACCCTGGCGACGGGCGCCACGGAACGGCGCCGGCCCCACGCGAAAGAGGTTTCTCCCGATGAGCGCAGCAGATCCCGGCGCCAAGCCGCATTACTTCGTCCCGCAGCCGTCGCACTGGCCGATCACCGGCTCGCTCGCGCTGCTGTTCCTCGCCTTCGGCGCCGCGCTGTGGGTCAACAGCCATCCGGCCGGTCCGTGGCTCGCCGCGACCGGGTTCGGCATCCTGCTCGTGATGCTGTTCGGCTGGTTCGGCACGGTGATCGGCGAGTCCGAGGGGCACAAGTACAACCACCGGGTCGACCTCTCGTTCCGCTGGAGCATGAGCTGGTTCATTTTCTCCGAGGTGATGTTCTTCGCGGCATTCTTCGGCGCGCTCTTCTACGTCCGCAACCAGTCGGTTCCCGATCTCGGCAGCCTCGGATCGAAGCTGCTCTGGCCCGACTACACGTCCGGCTGGCCGACCGTCGGCCCATACATCAAGGAGCAGTTCACGCCCATGGGCGCGATGGGCATCCCGCTCCTCAACACGATCATCCTCCTGTCATCGGGCTTCACGATCACGATGGCGCATCACGCGCTGAAGGCCGGCAATCGCGGCCCGCTCAAGCTGTGGCTGTTCGCGACGATCGCCCTGGGGTTCACGTTCCTTTTCTTCCAGGGATACGAGTATCACCATGCCTACACCGAGCTCAACCTCAAGCTCTCGACCGGCGTCTACGGCTCGACGTTCTTCATGCTGACGGGGTTCCACGGGGCGCATGTCACGATCGGCGCGATCATGCTGACCGTGATGCTGGTGCGGATCATGCGCGGCCACTTCACGCCCAAGCATCATTTCGGGTTCGAGGCCGCGGCATGGTACTGGCACTTCGTCGACGTCGTCTGGCTGATGCTCTTCATCCTCGTCTACTGGCTGTAGCGGCGCGAGCGGCGACGAGGGGCCCCGAGCGCGAAGCGCGCAGGGGATCGGAGCAAACGCGAGTCGACGCTGGAGGCCGACAACGCAACGCAGACGAACCTCGACCGATGTGGAGGCCGAGGCGCGAGCGGCGACGAGGGGCCCCGAGCGCGAAGCGCGCAGGGGATCGGAGCAAACGCGAGTCGACGCTGGAGGCCGACAACGCAACGCAGACGAACCTCGACCGATGTGGAGGCCGAGGCGCGAGCGGCGACGAGGGGCCCCGAGCGCGAAGCGCGCAGGGGATCGGAGCAAACGCGAGTCGACGCTGGAGGCCGACAACGCAACGCAGGCGAACCTCGACCGATGTGGAGGCCGAGGCGCGAGCGGCCCCGAGCGCGAAGCGCGCAGGGGATCGGAGCAAACGCGAGTCGACGCTGGAGGCCGACAACGCAACGCAGGCGAACCTCGACCGATGTGGAGGCCGAGGCGGGGCGGCGGAGTTCTGGATACCTTCGCTACCGCAGCCCCTGCGTGCCGATCCAGCCCATGTAATAGGAAATCACGAGGAATGCGACGAGGCCGAACGAGAGCGCGACCCGGATCGCGAGCATCCGGACCATCCGCGTGCCCTCGCCCTTGTCGCGATAGAGATAGTAGAGCGCCGATCCCAGGCTGACGACGACCGCGATCAGCGCGGCAACGACGATGATCTTCATACGTCAGTGTAGAGGATGCTCACGTTCGATGCCAAACGCGACGAATTCCCCAGAGCCCGCTTCGTTCCGGCCGTTGTTGCTGCGCATGCTGCCGACGCTCGCGACGATCGCCGGCGTCGCCCTCTTCGTCGCCGCAGGGCACTGGCAGCAGGGACGCATGCAGGAGAAGGAGGCGCAGCGCGCGCAGCAGGATGCGGCGGCGCAGTCCCCTCCGCTCGAGCTTGCCGAGCTGGCGACCCAATCCGACTGGACGGGGTTGCGCTATCGCCGCGTGCACGCGATGGGAACGTTCGAGGGGAAGCGCCAGATCCTCATCGACAACAAGGTGCACGACGGGCGGGTCGGATACGACGTCGTCACGCCGCTGACGCTTGCCGACGGTCGCACCGTGCTGGTCGACCGCGGCTGGATCGCGCAGGGTGCGTCGCGCAGCGACCTGCCCGCGGCGCCGCCGCCGGAAGGCGCGATACGCATCGTCGGGCGTATCGCGCTTCCCGCGAGCGGATATCTCGAATTGAAGGGCGAGTCCGGGCCGGAGCCGGTTTGGCAGAATCTCGACCTCGCGCGTTTCGCGGCGGCTTCGGGCATCGCGGTACTGCCGGTGGTGATCGAGCAGACCGATACCAACGGTCCTGACCTCCTTGTCCGCGATTGGCCCGCGCCCGATTCCGGCGTCGAGAAGCACCGAATCTACATGATGCAGTGGTATGCATTTGCGGGACTCGCCGCGGCGCTGTGGCTGTACTTCCATCTTCGGCGGACGAAAGAACACGATGGCTGATGCGCTTCCGCCGCCGGCGCAGGACGGGCGCGCCCCACGCCGTGCGCACCGTACGCTGCTGCTCATTGCCGCAGTGTGCATGGCGCCGATCGTTGCGTCCTACACGATCTATTACTTCTTCCCGCGGGAACCCACGGCCAACCACGGCACGCTGCTCCCCGCCGGACCGGCCCCCGCGATCGCGGGCGTGACGCCGGAAGGGGCGCCGTTCGCGCTCGCCGACCTCCATGGCCGCTGGGCCGTCGTGATCGGCAGCGCGGGAGCGTGCGAGGCGGTCTGCGCGCGCGGGCTCTATGCGACGCGGCAGGCGCGCACGATGCAGGGCGGCGAGCAGGAGCGGGTCATCCGCATCCTTCTCGTGGCCGACGGCGCGCCACCGGGGCAGGAGCTCCTGGCGGCGCATCCCGGGCTCGTCGTGGCTCGGGTCGCGCCCGCGGTGCTGGCGGCGTTGCCGGGCGGACCCGCGGGCATCTTCATCGTCGACCCGCTCGGCAATCTCGTGCTCCGCTATCCCGAGGATCCCGATATCAAGGGGCTCGCCCGCGACCTCGAACGCCTGTTGCGCGCCTCGCGAATCGGGTGAACTTGCGGCCACGGCGGTGATAAAATCCCCCGCTCCGGGGCGCCGCAGCGCCGGAAACCCTCCGATGTCCGCCTGCGCAAAGATGCCATGACCGCCCTCGCGCTCACCGAAGTCCGCCTGCGGCACTTTCTCGCGCTGACCAAGCCGAGAGTGGTGTCGCTCATCGTCTTCGTCGCCGTCATCGGCATGTTCCTCGCAGTGCCGGGCATTCCGCCCGCGGGTCCGGTCGTGTTCGGGACGCTCGGCATTGCGCTCGTCGCCGGCGCCGCCGCGGCGATCAACTGCCTCGTCGAGCAGAAGATCGACGGCCTGATGGCGCGCACGCGCCGCCGGCCGCTGCCCGCCGGCGAATTGACGTCGATGCCGACGCTGATCTTCGCATGCATCGTCGGCGGCACGGGACTCTGGGTGCTCTACCGATTCGTCAACCCGCTGACGATGTGGCTGACGCTCGCGACCTTCGTCGGCTACGCGATCGTCTACACCGTGCTGCTGAAGCCGGCGACGCCGCAGAACATCGTGATCGGCGGCGCGTCCGGGGCGATGCCTCCCGTGCTGGGCTGGGCCGCGGTCACCAACGACGTCGCGCCCGAGGCGCTTCTGCTCTTCCTCATCATATTCGTATGGACGCCGCCGCACTTCTGGTCGCTGGCGCTGTACCGGGCGCAGGACTACGCGAAGGCGGGGCTGCCGATGCTGCCCATCACTCACGGCCCGCGCTATACGCGTCTCATGATCGTGCTCTACACGGTCGCGCTCGTCGCCGTGTCACTGCTGCCGTTCGCGATACGGATGAGCGGCTTCCTCTACCTCGCGGCGGCACTCGCGCTGGGCGGGCTCTTCCTGGTCTATGCGGTGCAGCTCTACCGCGATTACAGCGTCGAGCTGGCGCGGGCGACCTTCAAGTATTCGATCACCTATCTCGCGGCGCTCTTCATGGCGCTGCTGGTCGACCACTATCTGTGAGTCGACCGCGCGCCGGCGCTTGCCGGTCGGACGCAGCGCTATGCTTCCTGCGATGATCTTCTTCCTCCGTCGTTTCGCCCTCGTGACGGCGTGCGCGCTCGCCGTGGGTTGCGGCTTCGATGATTCGCCCAGTTTCCTGTCGTCGGACGTCACGGGCACGAAGTTCGGGCGCGACTTCGCGCTGACCGACCACACCGGCAGGCCGCGGACGCTCGCCGATTACCGCGGCAAGGTCGTCGTGCTGTTCTTCGGCTACACCCAATGTCCGGATGTTTGCCCGACCACGCTCTCCGAGCTCGCCGAAGTCATGAAGCAGCTCGGTCCCGACGCGAAGAACGTCCAGGTGCTGTTCGTGACGATCGACCCGGAGCGCGACACGGCGGACCTCCTCGCGCACTACGTCCCGACCTTCGACCCGTCGTTCGTCGGACTCTACGGCGATGCCGAGGCCACCGCGCGCACGGCGAAGGAATTCAAGATCGTCTACCAGAAGCAACCGGGTCCGACGCCGCAAACCTATTCGATGGATCACAGCGCCGGCACGTTCGTGTTCGACCGGAAGGGCCGCTTGCGGCTTTTCGTCGGTTACGGCCAGGGCTCGCATGTCTTCCTGCACGACATCCGCGAGCTGCTGCGCATGGGTTGAGGACGATGCCCGCCGCGTCCGCGCGCTCGCGCTAGCGGCGCGACAGCCGGTAGACGCGCGACTCGCCGTACCCCTTGGCGAGACCGACCCGGCCCACGTATTCCGGCACGAATTCGCTCCGGCCGGACGCGGCGAGCGTCGCCGCGAACGCCTCACTTGCGAATACGGTGCCGGGCGGCGTGATCGGTTCGATGCGTGCGGCGCGCGTTACGGTCGCGCCGAAATAGTTGTCGCGGCCGATCACCGGATCGAAAGCGCGAAACACGGGCCCGGCATGCAGGCAGATCCGGATCTGGCTCGTTGCGGGCAGGCCGAGCGCGACCCAGTCCGCCGCCTGCATGTCTTCGGACAGGCCCAGCGCGAACGCGGCGCCGTCGGACGCGTTGTCGAACACCACGAAGAGTCCATCGCCCCAGGTGTTGGCGAAGACGGGCTTCACCGCGGAGGCCGCGATCTGACGCGCGGCGATCACCCAGAACTCGCCCTGAAAGCGCGCCGCGTTGATGTCCTGCACCCGGCTGTATCCCGCGAAGTCGGCGAACACGAGCGTCTTCAGCATGCGCGGCGGCCGCGTTGCGCCGATCGCTTCGGCTGCCGAGGGGCCTTCGCGCTTGCGTCGCGGTGCATCTCGTCCGTCGATCGCACCGACCGGCGCCTTCGCGCGGAGCGCGGCGAGATCGATGACGTCGGGCGCACCAATGCTGCGCGTCCAGCGCTCGAACACCGAGCGCGTTCCGCCGACCTGCCCGGCCGCTGCCGCATCGATGACACAGAGCAGGCGCGGCGACGCCTCCAGTTGCGCTGCTCGCAACACGGTGAGGCCTTCGACCAACCGCGCGGCGTGCTCGAACAGCACGTCGTCGCCCAGATGGCGCTCCTCGGTCGCCGCGATGATCCGCGTCGCGCGCGAGAGCGCCGCGTCGAATCGCGCGAGCCACTCTTCGCCTCCGTTGATCACACTGGTGCGGTTGAAGTCCTGCCGCTCGAACGGAAGGACGACGTTCACTTCCGCGCCGGCGGCCAGCGCCGCCTCGATGACGATCAGGTCGGCACCGCACGCTGCCGAGCCGTAGAACACGGGTTGATTGAGCTTCGCGATCCATTCGCGCACGGCACGCTCGACCGCGGGTGCCAGCGAAGCGGGAAAGCGTGGCGGGACGCGGTCGGGCGTATCGATCATGTGTCCGGTGAACGCGACGACGACGGCCGCCGGTACGACCGCGAGCACGGCCTCGGCGTCGGGCAGCGCGCGCGCGAGCAGCAGCAGTTGCCGTCGCATCGTCGCGACGGTGCCCGCGTCGCTTCCTGCCAGCGCATGCGCCTCCGCGTAGTGTCGGCGCGCTTCGTCGGTGCGTCCTTGCAGCAGCGCCGCCTCGCCCGCCGTCGCGTGATCCCACGCGTTACTCAGTGCGCCCTGTGTCGTCAAGCGCTCGCTGATTTCGCGCGCGAGTCCGGTTGCGGCGGCACGATCGCCTGACAGCAGCGCGAGCGCCGCCGCGTTGACGCCCGGATAGGGATCGTGCTGCAACGACCAGGCGGCCGCGTACTCGTCGCGGGCGCGCTGCGCGATCGCTGCGGCGTCGGGGGCGTCGGGATTTCGGTGCAGCAGGTCTTTCCACAGCCGTCCACGCAGGCTCAGCACGTCGGCCTGCAGCTGCGGGGTCATCGGCGCGGCGGATTGCGCGCGATCGAGCAGCGCATGCGCTTCGTGGGCGGCGCCGGAGCGGGCGTGCGCGAGCGCGCCGCAATAAAGGAGCTCGGAATCCGTCGAATGCGCGACGACGGCCGCGCGAAACGCATCGCAAGCGTCCCACGGCGCGCCCTGGGCGAGATAATTGCGGATGCGCGCGCAGGCTTCGCCGGACGCGTTGCCGGCCGGCTCGTTGAGGAGGCTGTGCAAGTGTGTCACCGGAGCGCGGGGGGCCGGGCCTGCCGGGTCGCGCTCCATCGATTCGCTCTGAGGGGTCGGGCCGGGACGGCGCGGCCGGAGAAATTGTGACCGCTGCGCGGGCAACCGGTTATCGCTGACGCCTTTGTTCCTCGCTGATCGCGTCACGCAGCCACGTCGTGGTGATCAGCCGGCGCAATTCGGGCGGCAGTCGGTCGAGGATCGCGGCGGCCTCCGCAAGCTGAGCCGCCTTCTGGCTGGAACCCGCCAGTGCGGAGACATAGAGCGCGCGGGCGAATTCGATGCGCTGCAACTGGTCTTCGTTGTCGCTCCGCGCATTGAGCTCCCGATGGAGCTTCAGCACCGGCTCGATGATCTTCTGCGCCTCGGCCTCCTTGCCCTGCCGCGCAGCGATCATCGCCGCGAGCATGTTCTCGTCGCCGATGTCGCGCTCGTCCTGCAGCGTGCGCTTCGGAAGGCTGGGACGAATCTCCAGCGCCTGCCGGATTTCGCCTTCCGCCGTCGAATAGTCCCGCAGCCCATAAGACGCGTATGCCATGGTGCGGTACGCGACGATGAGCATCTGATTTCTGCGCAACTCCTGTTCGGCGGTGGGCGGTTTCAGCGCCGCGAGGCGTCGCACCGAGGCTCGGGCCATATCACGCAAGGCGGCAAAGTCGCCCGCGGCAAACGCCGGCGCATAACCGCCATAGCCCAATCCCGAGGACGGATAGCCGTAATAGGTGAGGAACTCGTGGATGCTCGAGCGGACCGAGGAATCGGGCGGGAGGTTCCCGGTCGCGACTCCCGCGAGGCGCCGGTTGTCCGCGAGCGCCGCCTCCGCGGCCTGCGAATTGCCCGAATTGGCTTCGAGCATCGCGAGGTAACCGGCGGACAGCGCCAGCGGGAGGGCCGTGCGCACCGCCGTCGTGGCTTGTTTCTCCACGCTCAACGCGGCGCGCCACTCCGCCTCACTTTCGCGGATTCGACCCGAGACCCACAGATTGAACGCGATGCCCATCCGGCTGCTCGCCAGATTGTTCCAGGCAATCTGGTTCGTCGGATCGAGCTTCAGCATGGCTTCCCAGTCAAGGGCCGCTTGCCGGGCCAATTCCAGGGACTTATGAATGTGCCCATCGTCGACCTCGGCGCCGGACAGTCCATCGGCGGTCAGCGCTCGCGCCCGAAGTGCCGACATGTGGCCCGGACGAATCTCAAGCACCTGACCCGCCACGCGAATTGCGTCCTCGCCCACGCGCCTGGCGTCGCTCTGACGGCCCAGGGATTGCAGCGCGGCCACTTCCCATGCGGAGGCCTCGGCGTAGGCGACCGCCGAGGGCAGGTCGCCCAGCTTCAGGCCATCGATGCTGCGATAGGTCTCGCGCGCCTCTTCCAGTGTCTTGACGGCGGCTTCCTCTTCGTTGCCGTTCAATTGCGAGAAGCCCTGGTAGACCAGCGCAAGACCATAGGCTCTGCGGAGCGGAATCGAAGGGGCCGGCCCCGCCATCAAAGGTTTCAGCATCTCGACCGCCTGCTGCGCGAGCTGGCGCGCCTCTGCGCGCTTGTTGAGGCTGTCCTGCACACGGGCCTGGGACATCAGGGCGAAACCGAGGCCGACGGTCGTCGTCTCCGATTCGTCGCCTGCCTTGCGCAACTTGCCGAGGACATCCACGGACTCGGATAACGCCTTGCCGCTCTCGTCGAGCTTGGCTTGCGTGCGCAGCACCGCACCATAGCGCGCGAGCGCCAGCGCGCGGTTGCGCTCGGTCTCGCCCGTGCGAAGCTCCGGCGGGAGCGCCGCGTAGTAATCGAGCGCGCGCTTGGACAGCGCGGCGACGATGTCGAGCCGGCCGACCGGCTCGAGCTCGAGGTAGAAATCGTCGAGCAGATAGACGATGAGCTTCTCCGCCTCGCTGCGCGCCTGCTGGGCCATGTGCCGGGTCGCATCGGCCTTGGCTTCGGCGTCCTGCGCGTGCTTCATCGCGACGAAGCCGAACACGGCACCGGCCAGCGCCAGCACTGAGAGCACGGCACACACGATCGCGATCTTGCGCGTACGCACCAACGCGGCGCGGGTGGCACGTTCGCGCTCGCGCTGCGCTTCGAGCTTGCGCTCCGCCTCGTCGCGCGCGAGGCGCTCGAGGCGCAGGTCGCGGCTCGCCTTGACGACGCCGCACAGCACGTCGTGCGTGAGCTCGACGCGGCGCACGTCGAGCCGCTCCTCGATGCGCAGGAGCCGACGGTTGACGAGCGTGGCCAGCGTGTCAGGTGGCGCGCCGGCCGCGGCAAACAGCTTGACGAGGCGTTCCTCGGCGAGGCTCTCGCGGTATCCCGATTCGGTGAGCAGGTTGTCCTCGATCACCTGCCGCACGCCGGCGGGCTGGTCGGCCAGTGCACGCTCGTAGAACTCGGTAAGGATGGTGTCGCGCGATCCGGCGAGCAGGTCGGCGGAAATCTCGTCGCGGCCCTGCGCAATCCTCGCGTTGTTGAGCTCGCGGCAGATGAGCGAGAGCAGCGACGGCTCGACTTCGGCGTTGGCGAGCTCCGCGCCGCCGGCGACGAAGCGAACGATTGACGCCGCGACTTCCTCGGAGACGAGCTTGCCGCCCGGATTCATCACCGCGGCGAGCGCCTGCGCGCCGGTCATCCGGGCGAGCCGCATCCGGTTCTGGGTGATCGAGGGCATCTTGGCCTTGAGCCCTTCGAGGTGGGCGAGATAGTCCTCGCGCAGCGCGATCAGGATCCGGTAGTCGGCACGCGCGAAGTCGAATTTTTCCGCCGCCGCGTCGTCACGCTCGATGCGCTCCTCGAGCTCCCTGGGCGCGCGGTTCTCGACGAGGTCGGCGAGGTCGTCCAGGAACTGTGCGGCGCGCTGGCGGCCGAAATCGTCGCTTTGCGCCAGAGTGAAGATCTCCTCGAACTGGTCGAAGATCAGCAGAGGGATGAGCGTCTTGCCCGACGCGTCGCGCAGCACGTCGTCGCGGTGGTGCAGGAATTCCCACAGCGACTCACCGCTGACGGCGGAGCCGGATTGCGTCCATTGACCGGACGCCTGCGTCTCACGGAAGATCGCCTGCTTGATCTGCTCGGAGGGTGGCGGCGACTCGGGCGAGTAGTCGATCCGCACGTAGACCGGGCAATAGCCTTCCGGCCGCAGCCGCGGAACGATGCCGGCGCGCAGGATCGAAGTCTTGCCGAGCCCGGACTGGCCGAACAGGATCGTGAGCAGCTTGCGCTGGACGCGGCGTGCGAGCTCGGCGACTTCGTCCTCGCGGCCGTAGAAATAGCCGCGGGTTTCCTCGGTGAACGACGCGAGGCCGAGCCAGGGATGCTGGGCGTCGACCGTCACCTGCGCGGCGACGGTCGGGGATCCGGGCGAGGTGTCGGGGCTCATGCGGGCGTTCCTGCCGTGATGCGGTCCGGCGCGCGGCTCACGGCTTGCGCGACGACAGGAATTCGCTCATGCGGCGCGCGAACTCCGGCGTGACTTCGCCGCCCGGCAATCGCGTGAAATGGACGGATTTGAACTTGTCGGGGACGCTCGCCCGCGCGCCGTCGGTGTCGTCGATGCACACGGGAAGGATGAACACGGAGCCGTCCGCCATGTTGCGCGCGCGGTCGATCGCATAACTCCATTCGCGGCGGAAATAGCCCTCGATGCGGCGCTCGGTGGTCGCCGAGACGACGGGGATGAAATACGCGCAGCGGGAGATGTTGTGCTGGATCTTGCGGTCGTAGTCGTCGCCGCCTTCGAGCCGCTCGAGGTCGAACCACGTCGTCACCCCCGCCGCGTCGAGGCCGGCCTTGAGGCGCTGCACCGCCGGCAGGTCGTCCCGCGCGTAGCTGATGAAGACGGCGTTCTCCGGCATCTCGCGCTCGGGGGGGAGGAAGCGCTGCGCGGAGGCGCCGAGCGGGATCACTTCGCCGGGACCCCGCCGCGTCGTCCAGCGGCGATGCAGCTCGTCGACGAACTTCTCCGCGCCGCTGTAGACGCGCGTGCGCACGCTGACCTGCTGCAGGAATCCCATCAGCCGGCCGTCGCCGACCGAATGGCTGTCGGCCAGCACCTCGCCGACGTCGCGCGGATCGGAGAGGCGATGGCGCTTGGCCATGCGCAGGAAGAGACGCGCGAGCCAGTTGGTGAAGCTGCTGCCGATGAGCAGGATGTGGTTGTGCTCGAGCTCGTGGAAGAGCTTCTCCGGCGTCAGGTGCTCGCTTTGCAGGGCGCAGATGAATTCCAGCGTGTCCTCGTCGGAGATCACGTACGTCGGCGATGCCGACAAACGTCCCAGCAGGTGATAGACCACCGGGCGCTGCAGCCGGTCGCGTTCCGACGGAAGGTCGGCGACCCGGTTGGGCGAGTAGGCGATGACTTCGGTCGATTGCGCGCCCTGGAACCGCTCGGCGTTGATGGCCTGCTCGAGGAGCCCGTCGAAGGTCGTCGTGACGAAGAGGTCGAAGTCGGTGATCTGCGCGAGCTGGCGCAGCGCCAGCGGCGGCGTGAAATTGGCGTCGCGCAGAATGCTGCGAATGCGGGTGTAGGCCTCCTCGCGGCGGCCGTGGGACGAGAGGTACCAGCAGACGACGTCGTTCAGCACGTACGGCTGCGGCAGCTTGGCGGTGTCGACGCCGAGCTTGGCGGCGAGCCGATCGGCGATCCAGTCGTTGAGGAGCCGCGGCCCGGTCTCGGTGTCGACCTTGAGAAGCTCGGGTCCGATGATCGGGATGACCCGGCGCTCCTCGATGTAGTTGAGGAGATCGTCCCACGCGTCCTCGTCGAGCGTGGCGGGTGCAGCCGCGATATGCGCAATGCTGCTCATGGGCATCGAAGGGCCGGGACGCCTGAGCGCGGACGGGAATGGTGCGGGGCGGGCGGGGTCAGGCGGGATTCGCGGGACGGGACCAAGGGTTCACCTTTCGCCATGCGGCCGAGAGGACACCACGCGGGAGTCGCGCTCGATTTCGGTGACCAACGACGGATGCGCCCCCCGAGGGACATCGCGCGGCAGCGTATCACGGCTGGGCGTCAATTTGGACATCGGCCGAGCCTCCGGCATGATGCGCCGCCGCACGGTCGTGGCGCCGGGTATCGGGTGCTCTGATCGCCTTTGCGCTTGGCCATCGCGCTCCGGGTGGGAATCGCGTCGCCCGCGAGTGCGGATCGGCTTGGCGCGCCGGCTGTCAGGATTTGCCGGGCGAGGGACCGCGGGTCATCCGGCCGTTTTTTCGTAGCGGACCGAGTCGACCGCGGCACGGATGTACGCGGCGTCTGGTGTGATCTCGAGGAATTCGATCACCCGGGCGATCTCGCGCGCCGGATCGGCGATCATGTCGGCGAAATCCACGCGAAGATGCGGCTGCGCCGAAAAAAAGCGATGGAGCTCGTCCCACAACCGCCGCTGTATCGATTCGCACTGTGCCGGCGTCCACCAGCGAAGCCGCAGCAGGGAGTCGATCGACTGCTCGACCGGGCGATGCGTCCAGATGAACCGCACGTCAGGCCCCCATGCTTCCAGGAGATCTTCTCCGCGCACCGACAGGAGCGGATGCTTCGCGCCGACCCACGGCGCTCCCTTCTGCTCCTGTCCGATGATCCAGTCGGACAGCCTTCGCACGCGTGCTTCGCGCGGCATCATTTCCTCCAGATGCGGTTCGCGCCACCACAGCCGGAGCTTTCGCGAGAGCAGCAGCGGCTCGTAGTAATCCAGGAAGTAGGGCTCGCCCATTCCGACGCCGAGATGATGGAGGACGCCGGCCGTCGCCGTGGACCCGGACCGGTAGAGCCCGAGGACAGCCACTCTGCGCTTTTCGCTCATTGGATGGGTTCAGGATGGAAGGATCGCGGGTTGGACCGGAAGCGAGGTGCGCGGTTGCCTGCGCTGCCGACGGCCTTTGCGCCGTCGTTGTCGCCCACACGCGTCAATGCCGGTCGCGCGCCTGCATGTCCCCCGATTTCAGCAACCGGATCCCGGGTTTCGGATCGCGCATCGCGGCCACCATCGCAGCCGCGACGACGTCCGCCTCGATCGGCCGCATGGCCTTCGGCACCAGCACGCGCGCGGGCCCCAGCAGCCGCTGCGCCCACCGCTCGCCGGCCCGTGCCGGTTGCCCGAGCGCCGACCGGTCGCCCAGCAGCAGCGACGGTTGCGCGATGACGACCGAATCGTAGCCGAGCATCGCAACCGCTTCCTGCATTTCGCCTTTCACGCGGTTGTAGAACACGCGTGAGCCCGCGTCGGCGCCGAGCGCCGACACGACTGCCAGCCGCCGCGCGCCGGCAACCCGGGCGGCGCGCGCGGTGTTCACGACGAAGTCGAAATCCACCTGGCGAAACGCCGCCTGCGAACCGGCCGCCTTGATCGTCGTGCCGAGAGCGATGTATACGTCGTCCGCCGCGGGGAAGCTCGCGGGCAGGTTCGCCAGGTCGACGCGGTGGACTTCGAGTTTGTCCCCAGGCTCGATCTCGGGAACGACACGACGCAGCAGCGCATGCACTCTTCGGTAGAGCGGCTCCTGCAGCAGCATCGGCAGCAGCGCCCGTCCGACGAGGCCCGTGACTCCGGCGAGCACGGCGATGCGCGATTGCGTGGCCGCGTCGTCCATCCGCGTATTCTAGCCGGGCGCATGCGGCGAAATACGCACCATTCGGCCGCCGAATCCTCGTTTCCGGCGTGCCCGCTTGATTTGCGCACGCTTCGGACCGATATTGCCCGGACCGATGGAAATTCACCTGCCCGATCCCGCGTTCACGAGCTCCCGCCGCTCGCACGAGAATTTCGGTCTTGCCGTCAGGCTCTCGCTGGGATTCGTCGCGCTGCTGTGGATGATCCTGTTGCTGGGGCAGGGGCTCGACCTCGAGCAGTTCGGCGTGCGCCCGCGCGATTGGCACGGACTCATCGGAATTCTCGCGGCACCGCTCTTGCATGGCGGGTTCAAGCACTTGCTCGACAACTCGATTCCGCTCGTCGTCGTCGGCACGGCAATGCTCTATCTCTACCCGAAGTCCTCGCTCCGCGTTCTGCCCGTCGTGTACATCGTTCCGGGCCTCGCGGTATGGCTCTTCGCGAAAGGCGGCGGCGTTCACATCGGCGCGAGCGGGCTCGTCTACGGACTCGTCGCCTACGTCTTCGTGGCCGGCCTCATCCGCCACGACCGGCGCGCGATCGCCGCGTCGATGCTGGTCGCGTTCATGTATGGCGCGCTCGCCTGGGGCGTCACGCCGATCCAGGCCGGCATGTCGTGGGAGACGCACCTCGCCGCGGCGCTGGTTGGCGCGGCGATGGCGGTCTGGCTGCGCAACATCGACGTGCCGCCGCGCGTTCGGTACGACTGGGAAGGCGAAACCGGCAACGACTATGACGGGGAAGCCGTCCGGACCGACGACGAGTGGCCGGGCGCCAACGTCAGCGCCGAGCCGCCGGAACACCGCGTGCTGCACTGAGCAACGCCTGCACGCTAACCGCGGGGTCGCTCGATCAGCTCGATCTTGTAGCCGTCCGGATCCTGCAGGAATGCGATCACCGTCGTGCCGCCCTTGACGGGCCCCGCCTCGCGCGTCACGGTGCCGCCCTTCGCGCGCGCGGCCGCGCATGTCGCGGCGGCGTCTTCGACCTCGACGGCGACGTGCCCGTAGCCCGCGCCGAGATCGTATTTGTCGACGCCGTAGTTGTAGGTGAGCTCCAGCACCGCGCCGTCCTGCTCGTCGTCATAGCCGACGAACGCCAGCGTGTATTTCTGCTCGGGCCGGTCGGTCGTGCGCAGCAGCCGCATGCCCATCACCCGGGTGTAGAACTCGATCGACCGCGCGAGATCGCCCACGCGCAGCATCGTATGCAGAATTCGCATGACAAGCTCCTAGAACTCCACCATCTCGAAATCCTCCTTGCGCGCGCCGCATTCGGGGCAACTCCAGTTCGGAGGAACGTCTTCCCACTTCGTACCGGGCGCGATGCCCTCGTCGGGCGCGCCCGCAGCCTCGTCGTAGATCCAGCCGCAAATGAGGCACATGTATTTTTTCATCGGGGGGAAGGGCCGTTGGAGTAAAATCGCCCAATTCTAGCAAGCGCCACGCTCGTCGCGCGAGGCACTCCGATCGATCGACGCGGCGCGCCTCGAATCCCCATGCCTGACGTCACCGAACCCGCCTTTCCGCCCATCGTGCTCACGTTCGCGGCGTCCGATCCTTCCGGCGGCGCGGGCCTGCAGGCCGACATTCTCACCCTCGCCAGCATGGGCACGCATCCGCTGTCGGTGGTCACCGCGATCACCGTGCAGGACACGCTGGGTGTGGAGGGACTGCAGGCGCTCGACGCCGAATGGGTCGCGGACCAGGCGCGCTGCCTGCTCGAGGACATGCCCGTCGACGCGTTCAAGATCGGTGTGCTGGGAAGCGTCGAGAACATCGCGGCGATTGCCGAGATCATCTCGGATTATCCTGACGTGCCGCTCGTCCTCGATCCGGTATTGGCCTCCGGCCGCGGCGACGAGCTCGCGACCGAAGAGATGGCGCACGCGATGCGCGAGCTCCTGCTGCCGCACGCGACGATCCTGACGCCGAACAGCATCGAGGCGCGCAGGCTCTCGGAGACCAGCGACGACGACGACACGTCGCTCGCGAGCTGCGCCGCGCGCCTGATCGAGTTGGGCGCGTCGCACGTGCTCATCACCGGCACGCACGAAGCCACGCCCGAGGTCGTCAACACGCTGTACTCGAAGAAGGGCCTCGTGCGCACGGACTCGTGGCCGCGACTGCCCGGCAGCTACCACGGCTCCGGATGCACGCTGTCCTCGGCGATCGCGGCGATGCTCGCCAATGGCCTCGAGCTTCCCGAGGCGGTGCGCGAGGCGCAGGAATACACCTGGCAGGCGCTGAAGAAGGCCTACCGGCCCGGCATGGGGCAGTTCCTGCCCGATCGCTTGTTCTGGGCGCGCGACGAAGCGGATGCGCCGGCCGGCGAGCCCGACGCGCCGCGCGTTTCCGATGCAAGCCACCGCCACTGACGACGCCGGCATCCGGCGCCGCGCTCGCGCCGCGCGCCTCTTCGGGCTCTATGCGGTGACCCCGGACGTCGCCGACACCGCGTCGCTCGTCGCCTCGGTTGGCGCGGCGATCTCCGGCGGCGCCGCGGCGGTCCAGTATCGCAACAAGACCGCGGATCAGGGCCTGCGTCGCGCGCAGGCCGCCGCGCTCGCGCGCGTGCACGCGATCCGCGGCGCGCTCTACATCGTCAACGACGACGCCGCGCTCGCCGCGGAAATGGACGCCGACGGCGTGCACATCGGCAGCGACGACAGTGATGTCGCCGCCGCCCGGGCGTGCGTCGGCCCCGACCGCATCGTCGGAGTGTCCTGCTACGACGACTTCGCGCGCGCCGAGGCCGCGGTCGCGGCGGGCGCCGATTACGTCGCGTTCGGAAGCTTCTTCGCGTCCGCGGTCAAGCCTGCCGCGCGCAAGGCGGACATCGCCTTGCTCGAGCGCGCCCGCGCGCTGCGCGTGCCGGTCGTCGCCATCGGCGGCATCGACGCGACCAACGCGAATGCGCTGCGCGTCGCCGGCGCCGACGCGGTCGCGGTGATCTCCGCACTTTTCTGCGCGCCGGACGTCGAGTCCGCGGCGCGCGCCCTCGCCAGGATCTACGAGCCGCTTTGAGCCTCCGGCCCCGCCACATGCGCTGGCACCATCCGGCATTTCGCCGTTTCCACTCTGCCGTCGATCCAGGACCTTCGCTATGAGCCGCAACGACGACCTCTTCGCCCGTGCGCAACGCACAATCCCGGCCGGCGTCAATTCGCCGGTGCGGGCGTTCCGCTCGGTCGGCGGCACGCCGCGTTTTCTCGTCCGCGGCGAAGGGCCCTACGTGTGGGATGCCGACGGCAAGCGTTACATCGACTACGTCGGCTCATGGGGCCCCGCGATTCTCGGGCACGCGCATCCCGACGTCGTGCGCGCCGTGGTGGAGACGGCGCCGAACGGACTGTCGTTCGGCGCGCCCACCGAGCTCGAGATCGACATGGCGGAAACGCTGTGCCGGCTGCTGCCGTCGATCGAAATGGTGCGCCTCGTGTCGTCCGGAACGGAGGCGACGATGTCGGCGCTGCGCCTCGCGCGCGGATTCACGGGCCGCAGCAAGATCGTGAAGTTCGAAGGCTGCTATCACGGGCACGGCGACAGCCTGCTCGTGAAGGCGGGATCCGGGGCGCTGACGTTCGGTCAGCCGTCGTCGGCGGGCGTGCCGCCGGCGATCGCCAACGAGACGATCGTCCTCCCCTACAACGACATCGCTGCCGTCGAGGCCCTGTTCGCGCGGAAAGGCGCCGACATCGCGTGCATCATCGTCGAGCCGATCGCCGGCAACATGAACCTCATCATGCCGCGCGCCGGCTTCCTTCCCGGGCTGCGCGCGGTCTGCAACAAGCACGGTGCGGTGCTGATCTTCGACGAGGTCATGACCGGATTCCGCGTGCATCCGCGCGGCGTGCAGGGATTGACCGGCGTCACGCCGGATCTCACGACGCTGGGCAAGGTGATCGGCGGCGGGATGCCGGTGGGCGCCTTCGGCGGCAAGCGCGCGATCATGGAGAAGATCGCGCCGCTCGGGCCCGTCTACCAGGCCGGGACGCTTTCCGGCAATCCGGTGGCGGTCGCGGCGGGGCTCGCGACACTGAAGGCGATCTCGGCGCCGGGATTCTACGAAGCGCTCGCGGCGCGCACGAAATCGCTGACCGACGGGCTCGCCACCGCGGCGGCGCGCACCGGCGTTTCGTTCGTCACGCAGTCGGTCGGCGGGATGTTCGGGCTCTATTTCACGCGCTCGATTCCCGGTACCTACGACGCGGTGATGGCATCCGACACGTCCCGATTCGGCAAATTCTTCCACGCGATGCTCGACGCGGGCATCTACCTCGCGCCGTCGGCGTTCGAGGCGGGATTCGTCTCGGCGGCTCATTCCGCGAACGACATCGAGGAAACACTGCGCTGCGCGGCGCACGTGTTTCGCGCGCTCAACTAGGACGCTGGATCGGCCTCGCCACGCCCCCTTCCCATGTACGAAGGACGCAAGGATCTCTCTGCCTACGCCACCGGCACGCGTGCCGCCGCCGGAGCCGTGCGCAGGCTGGAAGGCGAGCGCGTCGGATGCGTGATCGCAGGCACCCAGAAGGGCGGCACCACGGCGCTCGCGTCCTACATGTACGACCACCCCGAGGTCTGCATCCCCGGCACGAAGGAAGTGCACTACTTCGACACCGAGAACATGTTCGCCGGCCCCGTGGAGAGCCACGCCCGTTACCACGAGAAGTTCGCGCCGGTCGGGCGCGAGCACCTGCTATGCGACGCGACGCCGATCTACATGTACTGGGACCCCGCGCCCACGCGGATCTGGCGCTACAACCCCGCGATGAAGTGGATATTCGTCCTGCGCAATCCGGTCACGCGCGCCTTCTCGCACTGGAACATGCAGCGGAACAAGGGGCGCGATCCGTTGCCTTTCCTCGAAGCCCTGCGCACAGAGCGCGCGCGCTGCCGTGAATTCCTGCCGCTGCAGCATCCGTGGTTCTCCTATGCCGACCGCGGATTCTATTCGCAGCAATTGCGCCGCGTGTGGCGCTACTTTCCCGAAACCCAGACGCTCGTCCTGAAGAGCGAAGACCTTCGCCTGCGGCCCGCGCAGGCCCTCTCCCGCGTCGCGGAATTTCTGGGTATCGAGCCGTTTCCGGCGATGGAGCCGCGCGAGGTCTATTCGCATCCCTACATGGGCGCAATCGATTCCGCGTCGAAGCAGTTCCTGCAGTCGACATTCGAGTTCGAAATCCGCGCGCTCGAGCGGATGCTGGGCTGGGATTGCAGCGACTGGCAGCAGGAATAGGAGCCCGTCGGAAACGCGTCCGCGATCGCGAGCGGATGACGGCGACGGGCGCGCCCAGCGAACCTAATCCGTCGAATGCATGTCAGAGATGCCGATCGCTGGAAAGGGAAGCGGGTTCCAGCGCATCGCGCTCTCGGATTCGAACCGCGGCAAAGTCGTCGGGAGACGGCGACAGTTTGCCACTGCGTCGTCGTGGGATGACGACAGATTGCGGGAAGAATCGCGCGCAACACATTGATTTTTTTAGACTGATGAGAGTTCTGCACAGCCTTGCTGTGCTATGATCGAACGCTCTTTTTTTGTCCAACGATGCATGGGCTGATCCGATGAATACGGCGGCAAGAAAACGCATCGGCGAGATCCTGATCGAGCGCGGCAAGCTCGATGCGGCGGGGCTCGAGCGCGCTTTGCGAATCCAGCAGGACAGCGGCGAGAAGCTCGGCACGCTGCTCGTCACGCTCGGGCTCACTGCACAGCGCGACGTCACCGAGGCCCTCGCGTTCCAGCTCGGATTGCCGCTGGTCGATGCCGCAGGCTACCCGGAGTTCCCGATTCTCGAGGAGCGCATCTCGACGCGCTTCCTGCTCGAAGCGCACGCGCTGCCGCTCACCGAGGATGAGCACGAGCTTGCCCTCGCGATGGCCGATCCCACCGACGAATACACGATCGGCGCGTTTCGCATGTTCACCGGCCGCGACGTGAAGCCGCGGGTGGCGATCCCCAGCGAGCTCGAGGCCGCGCTCGAGCGGCTGTACGGCACAAACCGTTCCGCCGTCGGCCAGATCATCGGCGGCGACGTCGAGCAGCGCGGCGACGATCTCTCGTTCGACGCCGACGTCCAGCAATTGAAGGACCTCGCCGCGGAGGCGCCGGTCATCCGTCTCGTCTCGCTCATCATCACCAACGCACTCGATGCGCGCGCGTCCGACATCCACATCGAGCCGTTCGAGAACCGGCTCGCCGTCCGTTACCGCATCGACGGCGTGCTGCACGAGGTCGAGTCTCCGCCGCGGCGCTTCTCCGCCGCGGTGATCTCGCGCGTGAAGATCATGGCGAACCTCGACATCGCCGAGCGGCGCCTGCCGCAGGACGGCCGCATCCGCCTGCGCGTACAGGGCAAGGAGATCGATCTCCGCGTGTCGACCGTGCCGACGATGCACGGCGAGTCGGTGGTGATGCGGATTCTCGACAAGGGCGGCGTCGCGCTCGATTTCAAGAGGCTCGGCTTCGAGGACGACATTCTGCAGCGATTCCTCGACGTGCTGATGGAGCCGCACGGGATCCTGCTCGTCACCGGGCCGACCGGCTCGGGCAAGACGACGACGCTCTATACCGCGCTCGAGAAGCTGAACCAGCCGGACGTGAAGATCCTCACGGTGGAGGACCCGGTCGAGTATCAGATGCCGGGGATCAACCAGATCCAGGTGAAGCCGCAGATCGACCTCACGTTCGCGAACGCGCTGCGCTCGATCGTGCGCCAGGACCCGGACGTGATCATGATCGGCGAGATCCGCGACCTCGAGACCGCGGAGATCGCGGTGCAGTCCGCGCTCACCGGCCACCTCGTGCTCTCGACCGTCCACACGAACGACGCCGCGTCGACAATGAACCGATTGCTCGACATGGGTGTCGAAGACTATCTGCTGACCTCGACGGTCATCGGCATCCTGGCCCAGCGGCTCGTGCGCACGTTGTGCGCGCACTGCAAGGAGCCATACAAGGCGCTGCCCGAAGTCGTCGAGGAGCTCGGCCTCGCGCGGTTCGCGCATGGCAGCGAGATCACTCTCTTCCACGCGAAAGGCTGCCCGCAGTGCGCACAGACCGGCTACACGGGACGGATCAGCATCATGGAGATGCTGCCGATCACCGATCCCATGCGAAGCCTCGTCATGCGGCATGCGACCGCGGCCGACCTGCGCAACGCGGCGGTGGCAGAGGGGATGCTGACGATGTACGAGGACGGCCTGCGCAAGGCGGTCAACGGCGTCACCACCTTCGAGGAAGTGCTGCGCGTCACCCGCGAGAAGTAGCGAGCGCCCGCCTGCCATGAACGACGCCCGCCCCCGGAACATCTTCTCCCTGCATTTCGACATCGTCCACGGCTGCCAGCTGCGCTGTGTGGGATGCCCGAACTCGACGCTCCTGCCCAAAATCAAGCGGATCGAGGTCGCCGATTTCGCGCGCTGTCTCGGCAACATCGACGTCGAGCGCATCCACACGCTGCGGCTGTTCAACTTCGGCGAGCCGTTGCTGCACAGAAACCTCGCCGCGATCGTTGCCGAGATTCCGAAGCAGCGCTGGCGCGCGTCGATCGTCGAGATCAGCACCAACGCGCAATGGGTCGACTGGGACGACTTCGAGGAAATGCTGAAGCAGGAGATCGTCAACCGCCTCGTCGTCAGCTGCGACGGCGACGCATCGCCCGAATCCTACGAGCGGCTGCGCCCGCCGTCGCAATGGGAGAAGCTGCTCGAGTTCCTCGAGCGTGCAGCGAAGCTGCGCGACCGCTACGCGCCGGCGATGCAGCTCGCCACGCGCTCGGTGATCGAGACGCGCGAGAACGCGCGCCGCTGGGAGGAGCTCCTGAAGCCGCGCGGCTGGACGCCCGAGTTTCGCCGCTGGATGGCGCTGCCGGAGGCGAAGGAAAACCGCACTGGCCGCCTGATTCGCGCGCCCAAAGGGCCTTGCGTGTTCCTCGCCGATTCGAGCGAGTACGCGTCGCATCCCTGGTTCGGCGAGATCAACCTCCTCTACGTCGACGCGGACGGCACCGTCGTCCCGTGCTGCATGCATCCGCAGGCGGGCGTGTTCGGCAATCTCATGACGCAGAAGTACAGCGAGATTCTCAACGGCGAGCCGCGTCGGGCCATGCAGAACGCGATGCGCGAGAACCGGGCCGCGATGTCGGTGTGCGGCGGCTGCGACGTCGGGCCGGTCGGCAACGAGGGCCCGTCGTTCTGGAGCCCGCTCACGGTCTGGAGCGCGGGCAACAGCGAGTTGCCGGAGCGCTAGCGAGATGGCCGTCTTCCGCTACCGGGCCGTCAACACCGCGGGCGACGTCGCGATCGGCGAGCTCGACGCCGCGAACGAGGCGGAGATCGTCGGCCGCCTGCGCGACCAGGGGCTGATGCCGATGCAGGTGATGGCAGCCACCGGCGCCTCCGCCGGGCCGCGGGCGGGCGCGCGTGCCGCGTCGCCGGGCGAGAAGCGACGCTGGTTCGTGCGCAAGACAGTGAGCGGCGACAACGTGATGACGATCACGCGCGAGCTCGCGATGCTGCTTCGGGCGGGGCTGCCGCTCGACCGCGCGCTGGAAACGCTGATCGGCCTGTCGCCCACACCGCCGGTCGCGGTGCTGCTGCAGGGAATCCGCGACGACGTGCGCGGCGGCAAGGCGCTGTCGCAGGCGCTCGACGCCCGGCGCGACGTGTTCTCGCGCTTCTACGTCAACATCGTCCGCGCCGGAGAGGCCGGCGGCGCGCTCGGCAACGTGATGACGCGCCTCGCCGACACGATGGAGCGCAACAAGGAGCTCCGCGAGAGCGTGATCACCGCGCTCATCTATCCGACGATCCTGATCGGCGTCGCGGTCGCGTCGCTGATGCTGATCCTCGCCTACGTCGTCCCGCAGTTCCAGCAGACCTTCACGCAGGCCGGCAAGGCGTTGCCGCTGTCGACGCAGATCGTGATTCTGATCGGCACCGGCTTGCGCCGGTGGTGGTGGGCGATCGCGGCGGCGGTGTTCCTCTTCGTCACCTGGATGCGCCGGCGGCTCAAGAATCCCGTCGTGAAGGGCGCCTGGGACGCGCGCTTCCTGCGCTGGCCGCTCGTCGGCGACGTCGTCACCAAGGTCGAGGTCGCACGCTTCGCGCGCACGCTGTCGACGCTGCTCGCCAACGGCGTGACGCTGCTGTCGGGGCTAGGCATCGTCAAGGAAACGCTCGGCAACAGCGTGCTCGCCAATTCGCTCGACGGCGTCATCGCGCGCCTTCGCGAAGGCAAGGGCTTCGGCCGGCCGCTCGCCGACACCGGCCTCTATCCGAAGCTCGCCGTGCAGATGATTCTGGTGGGCGAGGAGTCGGGGCGGCTGGAGGAAATGCTCGGGCGGGTCGCCGACATCTACGATCGCGAAGTCGCGATTTCGATCAAGCGGTTCCTCGCGGTGCTGGAGCCGGCGCTGATCCTGTCGCTCGCCGTGCTGATCCTCGGAATCGTGCTCTCCATCCTCGTCGGGGTGATGAGCATGACCGACCTCGTCCAGTGAGCGCGGCGGCAGGGCCGTGCGAGCGCGGACGCTCGAGCGACAAGTCAACGAAGAGGGAGATACGCAATGGATGACCGGAATCGGACGCGGACGCGCAAGCCGGCACGCGGCATGACGCTCATCGAAATCCTCGTGGTGCTGGTGCTGCTCGCGGTGATCATGAGCGTGGTCGCGGGCAACTATCTCGGCCGCGGCGAGAAAGCCAAGGCGGACGCCGCCAAGATCGAGATGGGCCAGATCAGTCAGACGCTCGACCTGTACAAGCTCGAGGTCGGCCGTTTCCCGACGACGCAGGAAGGCATGCAGGCACTCATCACGGCGCCGTCGGGAGTGACCAACTGGAACGGGCCCTACTGGAAGAAGGGAACGGTGCCCAAGGACCCCTGGGGCAACGAGTACAAGTACGTCTCGCCCGCGCAGAACGCGCCCTACGAGATCGTCTCGCTCGGCGCCGACGGCAAGGAAGGCGGCGAGGGTCCGAACGCGGACCTGTCCAGCTCGAAGCTTTGAACCGGAACGCTGCCCTGCCGGGAGTCGGCGCGCCCCGCGGCGAGAGCGGCGGAATTCGCGCGTCCGGATTCACGCTGATCGAGCTTCTCATCGTGCTCTCGATCCTCGCGCTCATCTCGGCAATGGTGATCCCGCGGATGCTGGACGGTCCGTCGACCACTGAGCTCCGCAGCGCCGCGCGACAGGTCGCCGCCGGCCTTCGCTATGCGCGGAGCGAAGCGGTGGCGAAGCGACAGGAAGCGCGTCTCATGCTCGACCTCGAGCACCAGAGCTTCTCCGTCGACGGCGACGATCGCGTGCGCCCGCTGCCGCGCGGCGTTGGCGTCAAGCTCTTCACGGCGCAGAGCGATCTCGTGAGCGACAAGATCGGCGCAATTCGGTTCTTCCCGGACGGCGGCTCGAACGGCGGGCGCGTGACGGTGTTCGCCGGCGAGCGCAAATACGAGGTCGACGTCGACTGGCTGACCGGCCGCGTCGCCATCCTCGACTGAAAACGGCCCGTCAACCTGCTGCGCTTGCCATGACTTCGTTACTCGTCCACTCGGGATCCTCACGTACCTCCGTGTACGTTCCGGTCCCTCGCGTCCGCGCGCCTCGTCCTGGCTGCGCTCGCTACGGTTGCCGGACCGTTTCGGCCCGCGCGAACGTCACATCAATGACTTCTCGCCGCGTCGCAGGCTTCTCGCTGCTCGAGGTGCTGGTCGCGTTCGTGATCCTGACGCTCGTCGCCGCGACGCTGTTCAAGCTCTTCTCGGCTGCGCTCGCGAACGTGTCCGCTGCGGAGGATTACAGTCGCGCGGTGCTGATCGCCGAGAGCGTGCTCGCGGAAACCGCTTCGGTGCGGCCATTGCGCGAGACCACGCGCGACGGCACGGCCGACGACGGCCGCGTCCACTGGACGGCCAAGGTCGCCGCGTACACGCCGCCCGGTGTCCCGCCCGAGGTCGAGCAGATGGCGCGGTCGATCGCGACGCGCCTCTATCGCGTCAGCGTCGACGTCGAATTTCCCGCGCCGACCGGCGGCACGCGCACGCTGGAACTCGCGACGACGCGCATAGGCAGGAAGGACACGCTGCAATGATGTCCCGCCGCCGCTCCGCGGGCTTCACGCTGATCGAGCTGATCGCGGCGCTGGTGCTGCTCGCGCTGATGTCGAGCGTGATCTACGGCGCGCTCTCGCTCGCCGGACGCTCGTGGGACGGTGGCGAGGCGAAGGCGGCGCAGGTGTCCGAGATGCGTCAGACGCACGAATTCCTGCGCGAGGAGCTGACCGCGGAATATCCGCTGCGGCTGCGCAAGGCCACTGACTTTCCGCTGCTGTTCTCGGGCGAGCGTGACGAGTTGCGCTACACCGCGTCGCTCCCCACGCGCGTTGCCGAAGGCGGCGTGCTGTACTTCCGACTGGCACTCGCACGCGTCGACGACAAGACGCAGCTCGTCGTCGAGCGGCTGCTGCCCGATCCGCAGGCGACGCAAAATCCCGAATTCCAGGACGTCGAGCATTCGGTGCTCGCCGACGGCATTTCCGAGCTCAAGATCACCTATTTCGGCCGCGACCCGGGTGCCGTCGAGTCGGATGCGCCGTCGTGGCGCGACCGGTGGGACGACACCCAGAAATTGCCGCTCCTCGTCAAGATCGAAGTGCAGCCGAAACAGGGTCCCGCATGGCCCGCCCTCGTGGTCGAGCCGCGTCGCGCCCCCGAAGCCGGCTGCACCACCTACGACCCGTTGCGCGGCCGCTGCATGGGAGTGAGCTGATGCGCGAAGACGGCATCGCGCTCGTCGCGGCGCTCTGGCTCACGGTGATGCTCACGGTGATCGCCAGCGGCTTCGCGTTCAGCATGCATTCGGAGGCGCTCTCGGCGCGCAACGCGCTGTCGGTCGCGCAGGCGCGCGCGACCGCGGACGGCGCCATCGAGCGCGTCGCTTTCGAGCTGGGGCGCCCGCGCACATCCCCCGACGTCTGGATGCCGGACGGCCAGGTCCACACGTGGACGGACGGCGACGCGACCATCACCGCGACCGCCGTCGACGAGGCCGCGCGCATCGACATCAACATGGCGACCGAGCCGCTGCTGAAGGGTCTCCTCCAGAACATCGGCGAACAGGACGCCAGCGCAGCCCAGGCGATGGCCGAGAAGATCGAGGACTGGCGCGACCCGGACGATCTCGTCCGCCCCAACGGCGCGGAGATCAACGAGTATGCCGCGGCCGGCAAGAAGTACGTGCCGGCCAACGGTCCGTTCACCACGGTGGGCGAGCTGCAGCGGGTACTCACGATGACGCCGGGGCTTGTCGCGCGCCTCGCGGACAGTCTGACCGTCTACTCGCGCCAGCCGGGCGTCAATCTCGCGACGGCTCCGCGCGACGTGCTGCTCTGCATTCCGGGGACGACCCCTGAGCAGATCGACATGTTCATCACCGAGCGCGCCGATGCCATCGCCAACAAGCTGCCGATTCCGCTGCTGCCGCAGGCGCAGGGTCTCAGCTCGGCGGCCGTGCCCATCTGGCGCATCCGCGCCGAAGCTGCGCTCCCCGATGGTGTAACCTTCGTCCGCGAAGCGGTGCTGCGACCGTCGTCCGACCCGCAACGGCCCCTGATCGCGCTGCTCTGGCAGGAGGGTGCGCGATTGCCCGCCCCAGCGGGCACCGCCGAATCAACCGCCGCCCCCGATCAATATGGAACAGGCAAGCGTTGACCTTTCGCGACGGATGCGCGCGGCTGCGCATCGATTCGGCCTCCCCGCGTTCTGGCGCTGGTGGGCGGATCAACTCGCGCCACTCGCGCCGCGCGCGCTCGCGGCGGCGATGGCGCGACGGCGCCTGCGCCCGGTGCTGGCGTTCGAACCCGATGCGATCGTCGTATGGACTCTCGTGCTGCGCGACGGCAGCATGCAATTCGCCGAGGCGGCGCGGGTACCGCGCGGGGGCGACGCCGCATTGATGCGCGACGCCGGGCGCGCCGCGATCGAGCAGCTGCCGCGTGCGCCATACAACGGCGCGGGCGCCGCACCCAGGGTCATCGTGTCGCTGCCGCGCGGCGAGATCCTGCGCAAGCAATTCACGATGCCCGCCGCGGTGGAGCGCGATCTCGAGCAGACGCTTGCCTACGACCTCGACCGGCACACGCCATTCAAGCCCGACGAGCTCTACTTCGACGCGACGGTCGTCGCGCGCGATCCGGTGAAGAAGGAGATCCGCGTCGACTGGGCGGCCGCGCGCCGCACCGTCGTCGACCAGGCCGTGAAGCAGGCGGAGAGCATCGGCGCAAGCGTCGTCGCGGTCACGCCGGAGATCACCGATGCGCAGGGTCCTGCGACACGCCCGGGCACGAAGCTCGATCTCCTTGCCGCCGACGCGCGCCCGGATCTATCGCTGTGGCGTCGCTGGCAGCTGTGGGTTCCGCTTGCGCTGATCGCGCTCCTTGCGCTCGTCGCGATCGTGCTGCCGCTGTGGCAGAAGCGCGCGTACACGATGGCGCTGCTGCAGGTCACCGGCGAGGCGCGTGTGCAGGCGGAGGCGTCGAGCAAGCTTCGCGCGGAGCTCGAACAGCAGGCCGCGGATTACAATTTCGCGCTCGGCAAGAAGTACGCGTATCCGAACGCAGTCCAGGTGATCGAGGACGTCACCAAGCTCATGCCCGACGACACCTGGATCACGCAATTCGAGGTGAAGAGCGCGACCAAGGGCAAGGAGCCGTACCGCGAGATGATGCTGAAAGGCGAGAGCGCGAACGCGGGTCAGCTCGTCACGCTGCTCGAGGATTCGCACGAATTCGTCGACGCGGCGCCACGCTCGCCGACGATGAAGATCCAGCCCGGGCCGGGCGAGATTTTCGATTTCGCCGCGCGCGTGAAGCCGCTGCCGCCGCCGGCACAAATCGAGATCGCGACGTCGGCGCCCGCGGCGCCGGCCGCCCCGGTTGACATCGCACCGGCGCCCGCCGCTGGACCGGCTCCGGGATCCGACGCTGCCGCGCCGGCCGCGCCGGGCACGGCCACACCCGCCGCGACAGCGCCGGCGCCCGGAACGACGGCCGCCAGCACGGCGGGATCGTCGGCGCCATCGTCGCCATCCTCAGCGCCAACGTCTGCGCCATCGTCGGCGGCAGCCGCGCCGGCGACTCCAGCCGCTGCGACGAACGCGCCGGCTGCACGTCCGGGACCGCCTCCTGCGTCGCCTGTCGTGCCGTCGAACGATCCGGCAACCGCGAAATTCGGACCGCCGCCGCCGGCGTCGCAGATGGCCATTCCGCCGGAATCACCGCCGGTGCAAAGAGCGCCGTCGAGCGGGGAGGCAATGTGAACGTCAACGCCGCGATCGCCCGCCTTCCCGTCGAGCGGCAGCGCACGCTCGCGCTCACGCTGCTGGCGCTTGCGGCGCTGGTCACGCTTGCGTTGCTGCTGGGCCCGATCCTGCTCATGCACAAGCACTACGACGACGCGATCGATTCGTTGACCGAGCGGCTGGCACGCTACAGAACGATCGCCGCGGCCGCGCCCGAGTATCGCAAGGCGCTCGACATGATGAAGGCCAAGAACGGCCGCCGCTTCTTCCTCAAGAACACCGCGCCCAATCTTGCCGGCGCCGAGCTTTCCGAGCTCGTGCGCGCGGCCATCGAGGGCAATGGCGGGCGCCCGACGACCAGCCAGTACCAGCCGCCGCAGGACGAGGGCCGCTTCCGCCGCATCGCCGTGTCGACGCAGTTCTTCGCCACGACGCCGAATCTGCAGAAGATCCTGGGTGCGCTGGAGTCGCAGCCGCCGTATCTCGTGATCGAGAACATCTCGATCCGGCCGCTCAACGCGTTTCGCGGCTTCAAGCCTGCGGCGGGCCAGGAGCCCGAGGTGAGCGTGCAGATGGAGATCGCCGGCTACGCGTTCGCCGAACCCGAGAAGGCCGAGAAGAAGTGAGCGCGCAAGCGAACGACCGCGCGCAGAGGATCCGCCACGCGCTGTGGTGGCTGGCGCCGCTCGCGCTGATCGCCGTCGCGATCGTGCTCGAGACGCAGCTCGGTCGCGGCATGAATCCGCAGCCTCCCGCCGAGACGCCGATCGAGCCCAAGCCCGTGGTGACGGCGCTGCTGCCGGAATACGCGATCGACGGGGGCGTCGCCGCGCACACCGAGACCGTGCAGCGGACGCTGTTCAATCCGACGCGGCGGCCGGCGCCGACGCTCGCCGCCGACAAGGGCGCGGGCCGGATGCAGCGCGGGCAATTCACGCTCGCCGGCACGCTCATCGTGGACGGCAACAATACGGCCTATCTGAAGGAAGCGTCGTCCGGCAAGCAGCGCCGCGTCAAGCAGGGCGAGCAGGTCAACGGGATGACGGTCGCGGAGGTCAGGCCCGATCGCGTCCGGCTGACGCTGGGCGACGAGGCCGAGGAGATCACGCTGAAGGTCGCGACCAACCCCAGGCAGACGCCGGCGGCGGTCGCTTCGAGGATGACGCCCGCCGGCGCGCCGATGCCGGTGCCGATGCCGTCGGCAGCGGTGCCGACGGCCGCCGGCGCTCCCGTGAACGAATCCGTCGAGCTCGCGCGTCGCCGCGCCGCGGCTCGCGCCGCGGCCGCGGGTCAGGCTGCCGCGGCGCCGTCCGTGCTGGCCCCAACCGTCGCCGCGCCGGCAGCCGCCGCCCCGGACCCCGGCTGGGCCGCGGTCGGCAAGGCCCTCCAGGAACAGACTCCGGTCGGTGGCCGCCGCAAGCCGAAATGAGACCGCTCGAAACCTGCTGCGATAATGACGCGCCGCTTTCCTCGAAATCCGCCCGATTGCGCCGCGCCTCGTGGCGGCGCAGGGGACGCGGCCAATGGACAAAAACAATGACGACCCACCGATATCTCCTGGCCGCCTCCGCGCTGGCGCTCGCGCTGACGCTCGCGGCGTGCGCCTCGAAGGAGCCGGCGCCCGAGACGTTCGAGCCCGGGCTTATGACGCGGTCGACGCCCTACAAGTCAACGCAGGGGTTGTCGCCGGCGATGGCGGATGCCGCGCAGCGCGCGCTCCAGTCGGGGCTGCCCACCGAAGCCGAGAAGGCGAAGATCTTCAAGGGCACCGGCGTGCTCGTGAAGGGGCAGCAGCCGGGCGGCGGCATGCCGCCCGGAGCGGCGGCCGGGCCCGTTGCCGGCGGCGGGGTGGTCCTCAACTTCGAAGGCGCCGACATCCGCGAGGTGATCCGCAACATCCTGGGCGACATCCTCAACGTCAATTACAGCATCGAGGGCACCGTCGGCGGAACCGTGACGCTGCGCACCTCGTCGGGCATCCCGCGCGAGGCGCTGCCGGCAACGCTCGAAATGCTGCTTCGTGCGAACGGCGCCGCGATGATCAAGGAGGAGGGGATCTACAAGATCGTCCCCGCCGCGAACGTCGTTCGCGGCAACACGACGCCGCAGCTCGGCAATTCGCAGCGCGCGCTGCCGCCCGGCTTTTCGGTGCAGATCGTGCCGCTGCGCTACGTCGGCGTGCGCGAGATGATGCGCATCATCGAGCCGTTCGCGAAGGACGCCGCCGCCGCGCGCCCGGACGACCTGCGCAACCTGATCATCCTGTCGGGCACCGAGAACGAGCTCCGACATCTGATGGAAACGGTGGCGATGTTCGACGTGAACTGGATGGAAGGCATGTCGGTCGGCCTGTTCACGCTGCAGAACGCCGACGTCAAGGTCGTCGGCCAGGAGCTCGACAAGGTGATTGGCGACAAGGCGACGAGCCCGCTCACCGGCATCCTGCGCATCATCCCGATCGAGCGGCTCAACGCGCTCCTCGTGATCACGCCGCAGCCGGCATATCTCGACGAGGCGAAGAAATGGATCGCGCGCCTGGACGCCGGCGGCGGCGGGGACGGCCCGCGGCTGTTCGTCTACAGCATGCAGAACCAGCGCGCGGAGAAGCTGGGGCCGCTGCTCACCCAGGCGTTCACCGGCCGCGTGCAGGCGCAGGCGGCGACGCCCGCGCCGACGCTGGCACCCGGCACTACCCAGGGGACGATCGTCAGCCCCCCCGGGTTCGTCGCGCAGTCGACGCAGCCCGGCCTTCAGCCGATTCAGGTCCAGACGACCAACATGAACCCGCCGGCGGCAACGGGCGCGGCCGCCACCGGCGCGCGGTGCGCGGGGCTGCTGGCGTGGGCGGCGAGGGCCTCGGCATCATCCGCAACATCCAGGTGGTCGCCGACAAGGACAACAACCAGCTGCTCGTCGTCGCGACGCCGCCCGAGTACGCGGTGATCGAGACCGCGCTGAAGAAGCTCGACGTGCCGTCGCGCCAGGTCGCGATCGAGGTGACGATCGCGTCGGTCACGCTGACCGACGACCTCAAGTTCGGCGTCGAGTGGCTGTTCAAGGGCGGTGCGCCGTCAGGCCGCGGCTCGGGCGGCAACGTCACCGTCTCGACGCCCTTCAATCCGGCGCTCCCGATCGCCGCGGCCGCCACCGCCGCGGTCAATCCGGGGCTCGCGATCGCGCAGGGCTTCTACTACATCATCAACAACTCGAATTTCCCCGGTGGCGTGCAAGCGGCGCTGCACCTGCTCGACCAGTACGGCGACACCAAGGTGATCGCGAATCCACACCTCGCGGCGCTGGACAACCAGAAGGCGACGATCAAGGCCGGCACCCAGATCCCGATCAATCAGCAGAGCGTCGTCGGCGGCGTGTCGAATGTGGTCACGACGGCGGCGTCGTACATCGACACCGGCGTGCTGCTGCAGGTCACGCCGCACATCAATGCAGGGGGGCTTGTCGCGCTCGAGGTCAACGCCGAGGTGAGCGATCCGGGCGTTCCCGCCGCGCCCGACCAGGCGCCCCCGATCAACACGCGCTCGGTGCAGACCAACGTCGGCGTGCAGTCCGGCCAGACGATGGTGATGGGCGGGCTCATCCAGGAGACCAAGGCGAACACGTCGAACGGCCTGCCTCTGCTGTCGCGGATCCCGGTGCTGGGCGGCCTGTTCGGCACCCAGAACCTCGTCAACAACCGCAACGAACTCATCTTCTTCATCACGCCGCGCGTGGTCGAGACCGAGATCGACCTGCGCGGTATCGTCGAAGATCTCCGTCACAGGATGGAGAAGATCGACGACACGTTCCCCGAAGTCTTCCAGCGCGCGACCTCGACGCCGAACCTCCTGGGACCGGTGCCGGAGAAAGTCAGTCCGCCGACGACGAATGTCCCATTTTCGCCACCGTCGCCTCCACCTCAAAATAACCCGGCAACTACCGGAAAATAAAGCATATTTTTGTCGACCGTCTCCATCCGGCGACAGGAAAACGTCGCCAAACCACGACAAAACCATGTTGCTGTCCTACAACGGAAAATTTAGACCAAAGAAATCCCAAAAACCGCGATTGACGCTCGGAGAGGCTTTGGTTAGGCTTGGGTCGAGGATTGCCGCGCGGCCGGGCATTTGGGCGTGGTTGGCAACAAGGCATGCGGTCCTCGTTCCAACGCACGGACGCGCAGAAATTAATTCAGGGCAATCCAGATGATTTGGCAATGCTTGGGTGAGCGCTTGAGTGGGGCCGCAGTGCTCGCGTTGCGCGAGCGCGTAACTTCGATCGCGGCGGTCATGCTGGCCATCACGGTGGCGGCAGGATGCGCGGGGATGGGCGGGGTCACGAAGGAGTCCTCCCCCGAGGCAAAGCGCGCCGCGGTGACGGAGCGCGTGAACGCGAGATGGGCGGCCCTGATCAAGGGCGACATGGATACCGCGTACACGTTCTTCTCCCCGGCGTCGCGGCAGCTCTTGAGCATCGCAACGTACAAGCAGCAGGCAAGGGGGTCGGGGTTCAGGAAAGCCGAGATTACGAGCGTCGATTGCGATGCGGAAACCTGCCGGGTCGGGGTGATGGTCACCTTCGATCACCGGATGATGGCGGGGCTGCAGTCGCCGCTCCAGGAAACCTGGGTGCTCGACAACGGACAATATTGGTATACCTGGAAGAATTGATAAGAACCGGGGGCCGTTGCAAAATTTCCACAGGGGGATTTGGGGCAGGAAACGAAATCGTTTGGACAAGAGTCGCAAGCTGTAATAAGATCTTTCCGCTGTCGGTTTTGAAGTGATCACTTTGAATCGCATTCGCACATACAGGAGTCATCACCAACCATGAATACCTTCAACAAAAAGTCGCTGTATGCCGCCATTGCCGGTCTTGGCGCGCTGGGCGCGGTGGGCACCGCGGAAGCGGTCCACGTCAATCCGGATGGATTGGGCCAGGTCCTGATCTATCCGTATTACACCGCGCGCACCCGCACCACGGGCACGTTCGCCGGCTCGACGTACAACACGCTGATCTCCGTCGTCAACTCGACGGCGTCGGCGAAGGCAGTCAAGGTCCGCTTCCTCGAGTCGCTCGACTCCCGCGAAGTGCTCGACTTCAACTTGTACCTGTCCGCGCATGACGTGTGGACGACGGGCGTCGTTCCGACGGCCGACGGCGCCGGCATCGTGACGGGCGACGTTTCCTGCACGACTCCTGCGATCGCGAAGGTCGGCGGCGGCACCAGTCGGCGTTCCTGAACTACGCGTACACGGGCAAGCTCGCGGACGGCGCGGACACCTCGCTCGACCGCACGCGTGAAGGCTATGTCGAAATCATCGAGATGGCCAACATCGTCGACGCGACCGCCACGTGGTCCGCCGTCACCCACTCGAAGGGCTCGGCTGGCACGCCGACGTGCTCGGGCATCGCCGCTGGCGGCACCGACTACACGACGGGCAATGGTGGCCTGTTCGGCTCGCTGACGATCATCAACGTCGCGGCGACCGCCGAGACGGCGACCGATCCGACGGCGATCGAAGACTGGGAAACCGCCGGCTCGCTGTGGAGCACGACGACCTCGATCACTCCGAACCTGGGCAGCGGCAACGTCCTGACGTCGGAAACGTTCAAGGGCGGCGCGGTCATCACCTCAGGGTGGGGTTCGAACATCGACGCGGTCTCGGCCTCGCTGATGCACGACTCGATCATGAACGAGTACATCCTCGACACCGCTACGGTTTCGGGGACGGACTGGATCGTGACGTATCCGACGAAGCGCTTCTACGTCATCGGTGGCGCGCCTGGCTCGGGCAATCCCGCCGTTCCAGAGCAACTTCGACGGCAAGTCCTGCGACGAGGTCGGCATCGCCTTCTGGGATCGCGAAGAGAAGACGCCGTCGGCTCCGACGGGAGGCTTCTCGCCGCCGCCGCCGGGCAATCCCGCGTCCTCGCTGTGCTACGAAGCCAACGTCGTGACGTTCAACAAGTCGAACGTGTTCGCGTCGCCGGTCAGCGCGAATATCGACGTCGGCACGTTCCAGAACGGCTGGGCGCTCCTCGACCTGACGGCCCGTGCTGATGTTGCCCACTCCGTACCATCAAATGGTTTCGGGTGCCAACACGTACAACGGCCTGCCGGTCATTGGTTTCGCGACCGCGACGTTCTTCAACGGCAACCTGCCCTGCGCATCGCAGGGCGCGCCAGTGCGCGCCTGGGTCGATCACCCAGTCCGCCTACGGCGGAAGCTACAAGCACAAGGCGACCAACAACTAAGTCGCACCTGCGAAGCAAGCTCGAAGGGCGGGATTCGTTCCCGCCCTTCTTTTTTTCCTGGGACCCGACTCGAATTTCCGGATCGCGGCCAGGTTTCGCGCCTCGGCCGTCAACCCAAATTCACGAAATTCGAGTCCGGCTCTGTTTTCCTTCCCGCGTCTTCTCTCGTGCGAAGGCGTTCGGCCGATGTGGGGTTGCCACGATGGCAGCGTGATCTGCGCGAGATCAAGCGGTCGGGAACCAAATCGGCGGATGCTGCATCCAATCGCGCAGTGCGGGCGTAGCAAAAGGCGCCACCCAAGGCGCGGACGATTGCAATAGGCCAACCCGCCTGTCGGCCGTCGGTGTTTGGCCGACGGATGGTCCGGCTAATAACATTAAGTGATTTGTCAAAGTCCCTGTTTTTGGATATAATTTTGACAAGTCGTCGGCGGGTTTTTTTGGTATAGATATTGCAAGACGATTCTGCCGCCCGCGTGGTCGCCGGGCCCTGCAGGGAGAAAGTTATGACGAAGTCATTGAATGTGCTGGCCTTCGCGGCCGCCTTCGGCGTGCTTGCCGCTCTCCCGGGGGCCGCGCAAGGGGTGACAATTGCCGGCTGTTCCAGCCCGAGCTTGGGACCCGCAATCCAGCACGCTGACCTGCGGCGGCGGCGGCTCCGGCCCCCCGTCCTGCACGATTTCCGGCAACGCCAACGGCACGACCGGCGTCGTCGACAATCTGACCGCCAATTGCAGCCCGGCTGCGACCTCCTATTCGTGGACGGGCGGCAGCTTGCGCCGGCGGCACGACCGCGAGCTGCCCGGCGAACGAAGCTACGACGGGCCTGCAAGACTATACGGTCACCGGAACGAATGCATCCGGCCACCGGTGCCGCAATCCGCAGGATTCAACGTCACATGGTTCTCGGTCACCGGCCCGCCGCAAGGCTGCGCGATCACCCCGTCGAGCCAGCAGTTGGGCAGCACTGGTGGTGCGATCACCGCACTGGTCGTGACGTGCGCGGGCGGTGCGCCGTTGACGACTTATGCATGGACGCGGTCCGGCAATTGCGGCGGCACGAGCGCAATGAGCAGCACCGCGACGCAAACCGACAACATCCCGGCGAACACGCTGACGTCGAGCCTGTCCTGCACCTACACGGCCAACGTGAGCAACGGCAGCGGCTCCGCGTCGCCTTCGCCGACTGCGACGGTTACCGTCAACGGCACGTCGAGCGCGATCGACTGCAAAGCGACGGCACAGGGGCCGCCTCATGGGGCGGGCGTCACGAGCACCACGACGACGATGCAGATCCCGTGGGTCGTCGACAGCGGCAACACGCTCCTCACCGGCCATACCCCTTGGCTGTCCGAGCACTCGGGCATGGCGGTCGTCGGCGTGATCCAGGTGCCGGCGGGTGCGCCGCAAAGCTCCAATATCGGCCGCATCGACGTTCACGAATACGGTAGCGGGCCCGTCTATCGGCTCGTCACCGTTTCGAAGACGCCGTGCCTGTGGGGTACGCAGGGCGACGGCACGACGTTCACCGGGTACCAGCTCGACCCGAACTTCTACTTCACCGTGGGGCCGAACAGCAGCGGCTACATCCCGATGATGCCGGGCGAAACCTGGTACGTGAACATCGTGATGCAGAATCCGACGAAGACTCCGCCGCAGGGCGACACGTGCAAGACTGCAGATCCCTGCAACTTCGTCATCGAGTTCTGGAAGCCGAACGGCTCGTGACCTCGACCTGACCCCGGCCGTCTCACCGAAGCCCCGCGCCGCGGGGCTTCGTTTTTGCGGGATCGCGCTCCGCGTTTCGGCGCAGATCGCGCGGCCCATCTGCGACAATCCGAACTTACAATCCTGAGGAAGCCGAAACATGACGTTCCAAGCGCTCCCGCGCCTTTCCCTCCAATGCGTCGCGGCCCTTCTCGCCGCCGCGCTGATCCTCGCCGCGCCTGCTCTCGGCGGCGGACAGCGTCGTTCTCGACCCGATCCTTGTCCAGCGCGGCAACGTTGCGATCCGCAAGTCGGATTTCGACGCCGAAATGCTGCGCATCCCGGAGAAGGACCGCGCGCCATTCCTTTCCAGCCTGAAGCGCGTGCGCGAGCTGCTCGACCGGATGATGATGACGCTGGAGCTCGCGGACACCGCCAGGGCGAAGGGCCTCGACAAGGATCCGACGCTCGCCCGGCGCATCGAGCTCGAGCAGGACAAGATCCTCGCCCAGACCTACGTCAACGACGTCGAGGCGGCCGCCCGGAGCGAGTTCGACGCCAAGCTGCCGAGCCTCGAAGCCGCGGCGCGCGAAGCCTACCTCGTCAACAAGGCGAAGTACACGAAGCCGGAGACGGTGATGATCTCGCAGCTCAGCTTCCGTTTCGACGGTGCGCCCGACATCGCCAAGGCGCGGGCCGACGACGCGTACGCGAAGATCAAGGCCGGCGCCGACATCGGCGATCTCGTCGAGCAGTTCGCCGACAACGCCGCCGTCGGCAGGCTGCGCGGCAACAAGGGCCCGCTCGCGCGCGCCGACGTCGATCCCGAGCTTGTCGCGCTGGTGTTCGGAACCGCCAAGGTGGGCGAAGTGAATCCGCCGGTGCGCACGTCGAAGAACTGGACGATCGTCCGCGTCAACCAGCGGATCCCGGCGTCGACGCAGAGCTACGAGGACGCGCGGAAGTCAATTATCGAGCTGATGAAGGACGAGTACGTCATCCATGCGCGCGACGCGGCGCTGGCGCAGCTCGGCGGCGGAAAGAAGGCGGTCGTGAACGAGCCGGCGATCGAAGCGCTGCGCACGCCCGCCGGCGCAAAGAACTGACGGGACCGTGCGGGCGTCGTTCTTGATATTCTTCAAGGATGACGTCGCCCCCTGATCCTGCCGGCGCCGCCGCCACGCCCGCAGCGCTGCGGCCGGGGCCGCCGCGCGGTGCCGCGCGGCGCGACCGCGCGCTCTTCGGCAATTTCTTCCGGCGCGAGCTCACCACCCGCTACCTCGGCAGCATCACCGGGCTCGCATGGGCGCTGCTGCACCCGCTCGCGCTCCTCGGCGTCTACTGGTTCGTCTTCACGAGCGTCTTCCACGCGACGGGCTTCGGCGGGCAGAGCTTCGTCGCGTTCGTCGCGGTCGCGCTGTGGCCGTGGCTGGCCGCCCAGGAAGGGCTGCAGCGTGCGACGGTGTCGCTCCCTCAATACGCCGGGCTGATCCGCAAGGTCGCCTTCCCGAACGAGCTCGCCGTGTACGCGTCGGTCGCGGCAACGCTCGCGCTGCAGTTCGCCGGATACCTCGCGGTACTGGTCGTGCTGGCGCTGGCCGGCGAGCCCGTGCATTTCGAGGGGCTCGTCGTCGCGATCCCGGTCTGGCTCGTGCTCGCGCTCGCCGTCACCGGCATCGGGCTCGCGCTCGCGTCGCTGCAGGTGTTCGTGCGCGACGTCGAGCACGTGCTGGCGCCGCTCCTGATGATCCTCATGTATCTGACGCCGATCCTGTATCCGCTGTCCGCGGTGCCGGAGACGCTGCGCGGCTACGTCTCGGCGAATCCGTTCGGCTGGGTCGTCACGCGCCTGCGCGACGGCCTGCTCGACGGAAATCTTGCGCCGCAGTGGGGTGACGCGGCGGCGCTCGCGATCGCCGTCGCGATCTTCGCCCTGGGACGCTGGATGTTCCGTGCGGCTCTCCCCCTGGTTCGAGGACTTCGTTTGATCGCCGTCCGGCAGCGGCCGCGCGCAGGAGCCGCGTCGTGAGCGTCCTGCTCGCGGCCGCCGGCGTCGGCAAGGATTATGCGAAGGTCGACTCGCGCGGCGGGCGGCTGAAGCTCGTGTGGGACCTCCTGCGCGGGCGGCCCGCGGCGCACGTGTTCCGCGCGCTCGACGCGGTCGATTTCGAGCTCGCGCGCGGCGAGTCGCTGGGCGTGATCGGCGAGAACGGCGCCGGCAAGTCGACGCTGCTCAAGATCGTCGCGGGCGTCGTCGCGCCGACGAGAGGCCGCATCGCGGTGAACGGCCGCGTGGGCGCGCTGCTCGAGCTGGGCTCGGGCTTCCATCCCGACTATACGGGCCTCGCTAACATCGACCTCGCGGCCGCGCTGCTCGGGCTCTCGTCCGACGAGATCGCCGCGAAGCGCGAGGCGATCGTCGCGTTCGCCGACATCGGCGAGCACATCAACGATCCGATCAAGAGCTACTCGTCGGGGATGGTCGTGCGGCTCGGCTTCGCGATCGCGTCGACGCTCGCGCCGGACATCCTCATCACCGACGAGGTGCTCGCGGTCGGCGACGAATCCTTCCAGAAGAAGTGCGTCACCTGGATGGAGCGCTATCTCGCCGGCGGAGGCACGCTGCTGCTGTGCTCCCACAGCATGTACCACGTGCAGAAGCTCTGCCGCGCCGCGCTGTGGCTGAAGGATGGCCGCACCGAGCGCTACGGCCCGATCGCCGACGTCGTGCCCGCCTACCTCGCCTATCACGAGGAGAAGGCGGGGCGGAAGGCAGCGCCGGTGGCGGAACAGGCGGCCCGCACCGCGGGCCTCTACACGATTCGCGAGCTGGTGCTCGCACCGTCGGCATCGATCGCGCAGGGCGACCAGCTGACGGTCAACGGCGAAGCGTTCTCGCCGGACGGCCGCGCGCCGGTCGTGCTGATCGGGATCGTGCGCGCCGACGGGACGCCCGTCTACGGCGTGGGCACCGACATGGATGGCGTCACGCCGCGCTCCGTTGCCTCCGACCGTTTCGCCTTCTCGCTGGCGCTGCCCGGGCTCGCGCTGCTGCCGGGGAAGTATTTCGTGCGCGCGTTCGCGCGCCGATCCCGAGGGCCTGCGCGTCTTCGACACGCGCGAGGTGCCGCTGGTCGTGACGGGCGAGTCGCGCGAAATGGGATTCGTGCGGCTGCCGCATCAATGGCAATGAGCATCATGACGCCGCCGATCCTTAGGACGCATCCGTTGTTGCGTGCCCGTGGCGTCGTTCGCCCATGAGCACTGCCCAAACGCATTGGCAATGGCCCGCGCTGGCCGCGACGCTGCCGGCGCAGGCGGGCTTCGCGCTGCTGGAGAAGATCGCAAACAGCGATCGCGTGCGCTTTCCGGCCGAAGAGGAGGCGTGGATCAACGCGCGCGGCTTGAGCGGCACGCATCTGCCCGAGGACGGCGGTCGGCCGCCGAACGAGATTCGCTGGCGGCGCGCTTGGCGCCTCGTGCAGCTCGTCGATCATGCGGATCTCTTCATCGCGTCGACGCGGCGTGCGGGCTGGATCGACGCGAACGTCTCGATCGAGGGCGCATGGCCGGCGACCGGCCCGATCCTCGCCGTCACGTGTCACTGGGGCGCGGGATTGTGGGCGCTCCGTCATCTCGCGCGGTCAGGGCATCCAGCGCATTTCCTTGCCCGTGCGCTCGAGGACGACGCGCCGGGCGCCGACGCGTGGCGCCGCCGCTACGGGCGGCTGCGCATTCGCGCGACCGAGCGCGCCGCCGCATGCGCCGGCGATCTATACCGGCGGGGCGACGGACAAGATCGCCGCGGCGTGGGAGCGCGGCGGGAGCATCGTCGCGCTGTGCGACGTGCCGTTGCCGCCCGGGCGCTCGAAGATCGCGGTGCCGTTTCGCGGCCGGATGCTGCTGATGCCGCGCGGACTGATCGCGCAGGCCTGTGCGCGAGGAATCCCCGTCGTCACGTTCGCAGCCGGTCCCGATCGCGCGACCGGCAGGCGGTGGCTTGGCATCGCGCCGGCGAAGGTCTATACGGATCCGATGGAGATGGCGATCGCGCTCGCCGCGCACCTCGAGCGCCTGATCGAGCGCGATACGGCCGCGTGGCACATGTGGCCGTACGCGCATCAGCTCGTCACCTGATTCGCGTTGCCGCCGGTCCCGAGTGGACGACTGCGGCCCCCGCGCGCGATCAGTCGACGTGCGCGACGACCATCACGCGCTTGCCGCTCGCGAGCTGCTCGTACGCGCCTTCGGGCGGCGCGATGCGCTCGACGCGCGTGAACCCGACCTTGTGCAGCACGAACACCAGCGCCTCGTAGCTGGGGCAGAGGCAGATGCCGGTCGTCGAGGCCTCCGGTGCGTGCGTCTCGTCGGTCTCGTCGATCAGCGCGAAGCTGCCGACCATCTGGCGCTGGAACGTGCAAGCGCCCCAGTCGACGACGCCGGTCATGTTCGGCGTCACCTGCGTCTCGATCACGCAGGCGCGCCTTGCGAGCGCTCGCGCCAATCGAAGCGCGCCGACGGGATTCTCGACGTGATAGAGGAGCCCCAGCATCAGCACGACGTCGAACGTGCCGAGCGCGTGCGCGTCGAGCGTTGCGATGTCGCCTTCGACGGCGCGCAGGTTGGAAAGCCCGTACACGCCGGCCATCAGCGTCGTGTCGGCGACGTGCTCGCTGCGAGCGTCGACCGCGACGACCTCGCGGCAACCCTTGCGCGCGACGTGCGTCGAGAAGTACCCCTGGTGGCAGGCGACGTCGACCACCGAGAGCCGGTTCCATCCAGCCGCCGCGAGCGGGGCGAGTGCCTTCCAGAGCATCGCGAGGCGCGTCGTGTGGATCTGCGCGACGCCCGCCGGGAGGTACGACGGCGTCGTCGTGCCGTCGGGCAGGTCGAATTCATAGAACCAGCGGCGCGCGTGCGCCTGGCGGAGGAGGTCGGGGGCGTTCATTGCGTCGGTTCCGTGAATGCTGCAAGTTTACTATGGCCGCGCATGCCGATCGCGCGTCATGGGCGCACTTGCCCCGGCGCGGCGCGCCCGGGCGAGCCGGTATCCGATAAAATGCGGACTTTCGCGTTGGCGGCGCACGATTCGAGGCCTGCCGTCCGTCCGCGGGCCGCGCTGGCGCACCCGATTTCCCGCATTGCCGATGTCCGACGAACTCCATTCCTCTCGTGCGTTCGCGCTCTCCCTCGCGGACGGCGACGCGGGCCGGCATCCGCGCGATGCGGGAGCGCGTCGCGGCCGCCGCCCGCGCACGATTGCTGCCTCCGCGTTGAGCGTGCGGAAAGAGGTCATGGTGCGGCGGGCCGTCAACCGTCGCGTCGACGTTCGCTGATGTCCACGCCCGAATACGAGCAATGGATGGACCGCGGCCGCGCGCACCAGCGCGAAGGCCGGCCGATCGACGCGATCCTCTGTTTTCATCGCGCCGCCCGGCTGGACATCCGCGCATCCGATCCGCACTTCGCGACGGGCGAAGCGCAATGGCAGCTGGGCCGGCTGCCCGAGGCCCTCGCCGCGTGGCGCGAGGCGACACGGATCGTTCCCAATCATGCGGCGCCGCTGCAGGCCGTCGCCGAGGCGCTGCTCGCGCTGGGCGATACCCCGGGCGCGATCGCCGCCGCCGCGCGCGTGCAGGTGCTCATGCCGAAGGACGCGCGCGCTGCGCTCATCCTCGGAACAGGTGCGCTGCTGACGGGAGAACCCGCGGATCCCGCGCCGGCACGGGCCATCGACGCGTTGATCGTGCGCGAGCCGTCGCTGCTCGCGATCCCGACGCTCGCAGGGCCACTGGCACTGGCACTCGAGCATGCGCCGGCCAGTGCCGCGCGCGACGCGCTCCTCGATCGCATCGCCTCGTCACCGGACGCGCTCGGCAGCGCCGTGCCGCGATTGCTCGTGCTGGCGCTCGAGCATGTCGCCCGCAATGCGGGCGCCGATCCCGCGATCCGCGCGCGGCTCGTCGCGATCGCCTGCGCGCGAAACCATGCGCCGGAGGATCACGAGCTGCTGCGCCGCGCCGCGTACGCGGTCGCTTCGTTCGACGCCGTGGCGGCGCGCACGCTGGCGGGCATTTACGCGCAGCTTTGCGCGGCGACGTTTGCCGCCCCGGTGCCGCTGCTCTGGCCGGTGCGCACGGCAGGTACGCGTTGGCGCGTCGTCGTACTCGTGGCCGATGACGGCGCGAGCGACGCCGACCTTGCCGCTATTCGTGCGCTCCCCGACGCCGAATTCGACGTCGTCTTCGCGACCATCGGCGCGGCGTCGCCGCCCGCGATCGACAATTCGACGGGCCTCGCGCTGCCGGCGAATCCGGACGCCGCGGCGGCGCGAATCGTTGCTGCGCGCGACCCCGATGTCATCGTCGACCTCGTCGGCATGACGGCGATGACCGGTCCGCTCCTCGCGCGGCGGCCCGCGCGGACCTGTTTCACGGTCGCATCGCTCCGGTGCCGGAACGAGGCCCCGCTGATCGACCGCGTCACAGCCGATCCCGCGGCGCTCGCCGCATTGCTGCGGGCGGATCGTGGCGCGCACGACTTCACGCGTGATTGCCCCGCGGACGTCGCGTCGATCGCGCGGCAATGGGACGCCGCGGTGCGCCTGCATCAGGAAGGCAATCGCGACGGCGCGATCGCGCAATACGAGAGCGTGCTGGCGCAACAGCCCGGGTTCGCGCCGGCGCTGCATCTCGTGGGAGTCGCGCGCCGCGATTCGGGCGACTTGCAAGGCGCGTTGGCGTCGTTCTCGGCCGCGATCGACGCCGCTCCCGGATATGTCGACGCCCGCGTCGCCGCGATGCGCGCTGCTTCCGCTCTGGATGAGCACGAGACCGCGGCAAGGGTCGGGGAGGAAGGCCTTGCGCGCAGTCCCGGCAACGCCGTCGTGTTACGCGCGCTGGGGCAGGCCGCGATCGCGCGTCGCGACGGCATTCGCGCCGCGGCGGCGTTCGCCGACGCATTGCGTGTCGAGCCGACCGACGGCGAAACACATTTCCATCATGGCGTCGCGCTGCAGATGGCGGACGACGTCGCCGAGGCCGCCCGCGCGTATCAGCGCGCGCTGGCGCTGCGGCCCGACCTCGTGGCGGCGCATTTCAATCTCGGCGTGCTGTTCCAGAAGCAGGGCGTCCACGAGGGCGCCGCCGAGGCGTTCACCGAGGTGCTGAAGGCGGATCCAGGCAACATCACCGCGTGGAAGTATCGCGGCGAGGCGTTGATCGCGGGCGCGCACGTCGACGAATTCATCGCCCATTTCCGGCAGTTCGCGGCGCGACACCCGAGGGCGCTGCCGGTGGCGGTGCAGGCGATCGAGGCCTGCCAGTACCTCGCCGATTTCAACAGGCTCGAGCATTACATCGACGGATTGCGCAACGACCGTTTCGTGGTGATCGACGAGGTGGAGCTCGTCGACGCGCTGGAGCAACTCCTCTATCTGCTGCTGTACGTGGACGTCGAGCCTGACCTCATTCTCAAGCTCGCGCACGTCTACGACGCCGCGGCGCGGCGCGTCTACGGCGATCCGTTGCCGCGACCCGAGGCGCGGCGGCCCGGCCCGTTGCGGATCGGCTATCTGTCTGCCGACCTGCGCAACCACGTGATGGGAAAGATGGTGTGGTCGGCCGTAGAGCACCACGACCGCGAGCGATTCGAGCTCCATTTCTACTCGCTCTCGCCGGTCGACGACGAATGGACTGCGCGCTTTCGCGGCATCGCGCACAAGTTTTCGCCGCTGTGGGGCGTTGCGGAGCGAGCGGCCGCGGAGGCGATTGCGCAGGACGATCTCGACGTGCTCGTCGACCTGTCGACGCATACGATGGGAGCGAAGCCGGGGATCCTCGCCGCCAAGCCGGCGCGCGTGCAGATCACGCATGTCGCGAGTTCCGGAACCGTCGGCCTCTCGACGATCGACTTCAAGCTGACCGATCGCTTCGCCGATGTCCCCGAAAACGCGGCGACGCAAATCGAGCCGCTGCTGGTGATGGACGGGTGTCTGTACCCGTATCGCCACATCGAGGCGGCGGTTGAGCACCCCTATCATCGCGCCACCCTCGGCATCTCGGAAGACACGATCGTCATCGGCGCATTTTCGAGCGCGCTCAAGCTGACGCGCCGCTGCGTCGCGCTGTGGCGCGAGGTGCTGGCGCGAATCCCCGCGGCAAAGCTCGCGTTCTCGCCTTTCTATCCCGCGCTGCGCCAGCTCTATCTGCGCCTCACCGCCGCCGGGGGAATCGCGCCCGACCGGCTGCTCTTCATTTCGCCGGGGAAGGGCGAAGCAGAGGCCATGGCCCGCTACGCGATCGTCGATTTCGTCGTCGACACCATGCCCTATGGCGGGGTCAACGGGGTGCTGGAGCCGCTCGACGCCGGCGTCCCGGTCGTGACGCTGCTCGGCAAGCGGCACGGCGAGCGCACCGCGTATTCGATCCTGGCGAACCTCGGCGTCACCGAGACGGTCGCGCAAAGCGGCCGCGAGTACGTCGACATCGCGGCCCGCCTTGCGAACGACGCTGAATTCATGCGCGACGTGCGCGAGCGCATCCGGGCCGGCATCGCCCGCTCCGCGCTCACCGACCGCGTTGGCCACACGCGGGCGCTCGAGCGCGCGTATGTCGAAGCTCTTGCAATGCGCGCGCCGGAGGCACTGGCGAGCGCCGGAGCGCGGGCCGATGGCTGACGCGGGGAAGCCCGATCCGCGCTTTGCGCAGGCGGAGACGTTGATCGGCGCGGGCAATCCCGCGGCGGCGGCCGCGCTGATGTCCGCGATACTGGCGCGCGCCGGCGCCACGCGCGGCGAATGTCGGCACGCGCTGCTGATGCGATCACAGGCGCGCGAGGCGATGCGGGAGATGAAACAGGCGATCGAGGACGTCCGCGCCGCGCTGGCCATCGAGGCGCGCGACGCGCGCGCGCAGAACACGCTCGGCATCCTGCTGATCGACACTGGCGACATGCAGGGGGCCGTCGAAGCGTTCAGGAGCGCCGTGACCATCGATCCGAAATACGCGCGTGCGTGGAGCAATCTCGGCAACGCGCTGCGCACGACGGGACGCTTCGTGGAGGCCGTCGCGGCGACGCGGCGGGCGGTCGAGGCGAAGCCGGACTATGCGCTGGCATGGAACAACCTCGGCGCGATGCTGCTCGACATCGGCGACGACGCCGGCGCGCGCGACGCCTATGCGCGTGCGCTCGCCCTCAAACCGGATCCGGCGACGATGCAGTCGATCGCGCATCTCGAGCGGCAGCGCGGCAACCTCGATGCGGCCATCGATGGCTATACCCGCGCGGCGCGCGCTTCGCCGGACGACGCGATCGTGCTGCTGCAGCTGGGAGGCGTTTTCGCCGAGCGCGGCGACGTCGATGCCGCCCGCGAGGCGTATCGCGCAGGCCTCAGGATTCGGCCACAGTCGCTGCGGCTCGCGTTCGGCGAGGCGCTGACGCTCCCCATGGTGTATGCCGACGGCAAGGAGCCCGCGACCGCGCGCGCGGCCTACGGCGAAGGCATTGCCCGTCTCGAGACCGATATTGCGGCGCGCGTGCGCGGACGCAGCGCCGTCGAGGTCATCGACGACCTGCGCTGGACCAACTTCCTGCTCGCCTATCAGGGGGAGGACGATCGCGAGCTGCAGCAGCGCTTTGCCGCGCTCGCCGCCCGGGCGATCGATGCGACGGGGCCGGAGTGGCGCGCGCCACCGCGCAAGTCGACGACCGGTCATCGCATCCGCATCGGCTTCGCGTCCGCGTTCTTCAGCGATGGAACCGCGGGACTCTATTTCCGGAGCTGGATCACGGGGCTCGACCGCTCGCGCTTCGAGATATTCGTCTATCACCTGCGGCGCGACCTGACGCCTTACCTGTCCGGGCTTGCCGACCACGTTGATCGCGTGCGCACGTTTCCGGGCGCGGCGATGATGCCATCCGCCATCGCCGCCTCGATCCGCGCTGACGCGCTCGACATCCTCGTCTACCCGGAACTTGGGATGGACGTCACGTCTTTCGCGCTCGCCGCGCTGCGTCTCGCGCCGGTGCAATGCGCCGGATGGGGTCACCCGGTGACCACCGGGCACGCGACGATCGATGCGTATTTCACATGCGGCGAGATGGAGCCCCCGGACGGCGACGCGCACTACAGCGAACGGCTCGTGCGCCTGCCGGGAATCGGCACCGACTATGCGAGGCCCGTGGTGCCGGGCGACGCGTCGCGGAAGCACATGGGTCTCCGCGAAGGCATTCCGCTGCTGCTGTGCCCGCAATCGCTGTTCAAGATCCATCCCGACAACGACGCACTGTTCGCCTGCGTGCTCGAGACCGTCCCGGCCGCGCAGCTCGTGCTGTTCGAAGGCCGGCATCCGAAGCTCACCGAGAAATTCAGGGCGCGGCTTTCCGTCGCGTTCGCACGCGAGGGGCTCAGCGTGGACGATCGGGTCGTCTTCCTGCGTCAATGCGGGCATGACGATTTCCTGCGCGTCAACGCGGTGTGCGACGCGATGCTCGACACCCAGCGCTGGTCCGGCGGCAACACGAGCCTCGATGCGCTCGCGGCCGGTCTTCCGATCGTGACGTTGCCGGGGCGGTTCATGCGCGGCCGGCAAAGCGCCGCGATGCTTTCGCGAATGGGCCTCGACGAGCTCATTGCCGCCGACGCGAAGGATTACGTTCGCATCGCCGCGCGCCTTGCGGGGGACGCGCCGTGGCGGGCATCGCTGCGCGCGCGGATCAACGACGAGAGTGGCCGTGTGTTCGGCGATCGCGCGCCGGTCGGGGCACTCGCCGACGCTCTGGAGAGCCTGGTGTCTGCCGTTGATCGGTGAGCGCGGTACGCGGCAACGCGCGCGGTTCAGGCGGCCGCGACACGCGCGAGCAACGCCTCGAGGTTGAGGGTGAATCGGGTCATGTCGAACAGCGGGTGCGTGCTGCGGTTGGCCGACAGGCGCGCGCGCAGCGCGGATAACTCGTCAGGATGCCCTGCGAGCCTGAGCGCCGTGCCCTCGTACGCCGCCAGGTCTGCCGCTATGAGTTCCGGCAGCCCGATCGCTGTCAGCTGACTCGCCGCGACGCGACTCGCCATGGTCGCCCCCAGCGTTGTCAGCACCGGCAACCCCATCAACAGCGCGTCGTTCGCGGTCGTGCCTGCGTTATAGGGCGTCGTGTCGAGAAACAGGTCCGCCAGCGCGTGCCGCGCAAGGTGTTCGGGAAGCGGAACTGCCGGGGCGAACACCAGGCGCGACCCTTCGATCTCGCGATGCGCGGCCTCGAGCCGGAGATTGGCGCAGACCGCCGGATCGCCGGTCGTGAGCCATAGCACGCTTTCCGGGATTGCATGGAGCAGCCGCATCCACACATCGAATACGTTCGGGAGAATCTTGTACACGTTGTTGAAGCAGCAGAAGACGAAACCCTCCGGCGGAAGCCCGCTTGCCGCTCGCACCTGCGTCCCCGGCGAAACCTCGCGTCGGGTGTCGCTCGGGCAATAGCAATTTTCAAGGTAGAGGAACCGCTCCGTGAAATTGACCTGCGCGTCGGGGGGCGTCGCAATACGGTCGGTGAGAACGTAATCGATGAAATCGGCACCCATGCTGCCGAGAAACCCGAGCCACTGGATCTGCACCCGTGCCGGTCGCAGGGCGAAGATCTGCGGACGGCACAGGGTTGTATGGCCGTTGAGATCGATCAGCACGTCGATGCCGTCGCTCCGGATGCGCTCGGCGGTCTTGCCGACGGGCTCGTCGGCGCAGTCGCAGAAGTGGTCGAATGCGGCTTCGATGCGCTGCCGCAGCGGCGTTGATTCGGGCGGTCCGATCGAATAGGCGAACGTCTCGATCCGCGTGCGGTCGTGCCTCTCCCATACTTCGACCAGCAGGGATGCGACCGCATGGGTTCGAAAATCGGAAGACACATAGCCAATGCGCAGCCGCGCGCCCGGCGTCGGTTTCCGACACGGCGCGTTCACGGTGGTGGCCTCCGTCTTGACTTGCGACTGGGTCCATTTGCGCGCAATTCGAAGCTGCGTCGCCGCAGGCAGCGGCATGGCGAGTGTCGCGAACGGATTGGCGAGAGCATTGGCCGCTTCGCGCCGATCGATTTCGCCCAGGATCGCTTCGTGCAGCGCGGTGAGTCCCGTCCACATGCAAAGGTGCTGCCGGCAGTGCGCCAGCATCGTCGACGCATACAGATTGCGGGGCTTCCTCGACACGACGCGTGAAAATATTGCCTCGGCGCCGGCGAAGTCATGCGCCTCGCTCAGCGTCGATGCGATGTTCACCAGTATCGACGTGTCGTTGGGTGCGAGGGCGAGGGATCGTTCGAAGCATGAATTCGAGCCCGGGTGATCTCCCAGGCGATACAGGCAAATACCCTGCTGGGCCCACATGCTCGCTTCGGCGTCGGGAAACCGACGCAGATGCTCCGCGCAAATAATGGATGCCTCGCGATGGCGTCCGGCGCGCGCGAGCGCATGGGCAAGATTGGCTTCGGATTGCCGGTGGCCGGGTCGTGTGGCGCAGCGCATCCCGCCAGACCCCGATTGCAGCCTCGCGGTCTCCCCTTCCGTCGAGGGCGAGCGCGAGGTTGTTCATTACGTTCGCGTTCGAGGACGCCAGGGCCAGAGCGTGCCGGTAGGATTCGACTGCGGCGTCGAACTCACCGCGCAGGCGATGCAGGTTGCCCGTCTGAAAATGCGCGTCCGGAAACCGCGGATCGAGCTCGACGGCGCGGCGCAATGCCGCTTCTGCGGCGGCCGGATCGCGCTCCCGCAGAGCGCTCCCGAGCAGCGTCCACGCTCGCGCATCGTCCTGACCAAGCGCGATTGCCTGCCGGCATTGCGATTCGGCCGTTGCCGCGTCCCCGCGCTGCCAAGCCTTGAACGCTGCGTTGAGCACTGCCAGACCATCCGGCTCGTTCGATGGATCGTGCATCTTTCGAGGGCGAACGACCGCGTCAACGAACCTTCCGTTCGAGGTCCCGGCGGATTCGGAGGATATCCGGACACACGATCGCCGCATCGCCGACGATTACCCTGTTTCCCAGACGGGATCCTCCCGGAGTCAACGCGCGTCGCACCACCACCAACGAATCGAGAAACGTGATCGATTCGATCCAATCTTCCTTCACAAAGCGCGGCAGCGGACCGCCGCCGAAGAACGGCTTCGCGAAGTCCTTCGGAGACAGTTGATCTCGCCAATACGTCCGGCTCATCAACTTCACGAGGCAAACGAAAAAGTTGGTAGCGGTGTGCGGCTCAAGAATTCCGCCGTCGTGGCTTGCGAGATAGTCGCAGTGCAGGTCTTCGGCGACGTACAGTCCGCCAGGCGAAAGGCGTGGGAAATAGTTCAGGAACGAGGCGATCACGTCGCGGGGAACGTGCGAGCCATCGTCGATGACAATGTCGAACGCATTGCTGATGGAATCGATCTGGTTCATGGCCTCCGGCGAATTGGCATCGGCGGCGACGATGCGGATCCGTGCATCGTCATAGGCTAGAGCCTTGCAAGCGGGATCGATGTCGCAGCCAACGATGTGCTCTGCGTTCGGGAAGTACTTCGCCCAGAGCGCGAGGGACCCGCCGTTCTGAATGCCTATCTCCAGCAGGCGACAGGCATCCGCTCTCCGGCCGGAGAAGAGCTCTTCGTAGACGCGAAGGTAGAGCTGCCACTTGTCGCTCACCTTGCCGGAATGGGCGGCATAGAGCTCAGTCAGGGTTTCCATCAGTGTTCCGCCGAACGCTCCAGCATGGTATCCGACCTCATTTTATTCGGAAAACACCGGCCTCGACTGAGCGCCACTGTGAGACATCGCTAGGGCTGCCGCGCGGAATCGTCGCGCGCACGCTGCAGGTCAGCGAGCGCATCGCCAATTTGCGCAACGACCGTATCCCAGCCGCCGGGCGCGCGCTGACGGAACTGCCGTGCGGTTGGATACCAGATGTTATCGCCGTCGAGCGGATGCCAGCGCCAGTCCGGCGCGAACGCCAATGCCACCCACACGGGACGCCCGAGCGCTCCCGCGAGGTGGGCGAGACTCGTGTCGACGCTCACGATCAGATCGAGCTCGTCGATCAGCGCCGCCGCACCGTCGAAGTCCTCGCGCATCGGGAGACGCCGAATCGCCGTCGCCGGGACCGCGTCGATGTCACGTTCATCCATGGCGCGCTGCAGAGAGAACCATGCGGTGCCCGGCAGGCGCAGCAGCGGCGCCAGCTGCGCGAGCGGAATCGAACGCCGGTGGTCGTTCGAATTCTGCGGATTGCCCGACCAGGCAAGCCCGATCTTGAGTGCCGCGGCGAAGGGAGCGAGCGCGATCGCCGCGTCGGCGCGGAGGACGCGATCCGCGCGAAGGTAGGGAATGGCCGCCGGTCCGCCATCCGGACTGATGCCGAGAAGGCGCGGCAGTGACATCAGCGGCACGTGGGCGTCGTAGGCGGGCAACTTCTGATCGGCGCCGACGACGGCGGCGACGCCGGGCGCCGTCGCGAGCAGCTTCACCAACGGCGGTGGCGACAGCAGGACGACACGAACGCCCCGTTCGGCGAGTGGCCGCACGTACCGGGCGAACAGGAGCGCGTCGCCCATGCCCTGCTCGGTCGTGACCAGCAACGTGAGGCCCTGCCGGATCGCGCCGTCCCACAGCAATCCCGGCGTTTCGCGCTCGCCTGCCCCCAGGGCGGCGATGCGAAGGCGCCATTCGTACTCCTGCCAGCCCTCGGCATGTTCCCCGTTCGCGAGCAGCGCCAGCGCGAGATTCCAGTGCGCTTCCGCGAAATTGGGCTGGCGCACGAGTGCTTCGCGATAGGCGGCGATGGCGTCAGGCACGTTGCACGCCGCATAAAGCGTGAGACCGAGGTTGTTCCATGCGACCGCGTGATCGGGCGAGAGGCGGAGCGCATTCCGGAACGCGTCAATCGCTTCGTCGTTGCGATCGGCCGCCGCGAGCACGAGGCCGAGATTGTTCTGGAATTCGGGTTCGCCTGGCACCGCCTGCGCCGATCGCTCGAGCAGCGGGATCGCCTCGTCCAGCCTTCGCCGCTGGTAGAGCACGACGCCGAGGTAGTGGCTGGCATGAATGTGCCCGGGGGCGATCTCGAGTGCGGCGCGATATTTTTCCTCGGCGCCGTCGAGGTCGCCGCGCTGATGCCGCAGCAGCGCCTCGCGGACGATCGGGTCGGCGCTGGCGGCCTCCGGAATCGTCTCGAATTGAAAAGAACCCGCCGCCGACATCGGTGGCCGGGATCGTGCGCCTCGCGGATTCCCGGCGAATGCCTCCCCACTCGCAGAACAGCATGACCATCCAGATCGCCACCATTGGCGCGATGTGCAGCGCCATCCGATTGATGCTGGTCTCGTCGGCTCGCGTGAGCCACGCGCCGGGAACGAAGTAGGCAAAGCCCGTGAAGACTATACCCGCCGCGACGATCAGCGAAAGCGGCGCGAGTCGAACCGAAAGCAGATGACGGTGGCACAGAAACGCGGTGGCAATGGCGCCGAACCACAGCAGATTCCAGTTCGCGAACACGAACCAGGCATCGACCAGCGACTTTAGCGCCGGCTCGAAGCCCGTGGGGCTCGCGGTCAGCAGTCCGGAACGGACTCCGACCGTGACCACGCCAACGGCGGCAACGAGGCACGCCACGCCGATGCGCCGGCCCCACGCGGGGAATGCCGCGGCGGCGAGGCCCGGGGCGAGGATTGCGAGCCACAGGATGCCGGCCGGCTTGATGAGCGGCACGGCGACAAGGCACAGCGCGGCGAGCGCGACGTCGTCCGGTTCGCGGCGGTCGATCGCGCGCAGGGACGCCAGCACCGCCAGCGCGAGGTAGGCACTCAGCGGAAAGTCGGCGTACCCGGCGAGGGCGATGTGGACGTCGAGAATCGGCAGCGAAACGATGAGCCAGGTGCCGACGAGCGCCGCGATGGCCGGCAGGCGGCGCGCAACGAGGAATCCATAGGCCGCCATTGCCAGGGCGACGCCGCAACACCACCACGGAAGATTGACGAGCGCGTCATCCCAGTGCCCGAGCAACGTCGCCGTCCAGACCTGAAATAGCGGCACCGTGGCCGGAAAGCCGGGCGCCGAATCCGTGTACGCGCCGTTGCCGGCGAGCCATGCGGCGCCTTCCACAAACGGAGCGAGCGCGCCCAGCTCGAACCAGACTCGAGCTTTGGTCGCCCATGCTGTCCACGCATCCCACGGAAACATCGGACGCCACACGACTTCGAGCAGCAGGAGTGCAAGGCGCAGGACGATCCACGACACGAGACCGAGCCATGCGGCCCGGCGCCAGCCCGAGCGATTCTTTGCCACGAGCGTGCCGATTGCCACGCGTGCGACCGGCAGGAGGCTCGTGCCGTGGCGCCGCCATGCGATCGCGGCGAGCGTGAATGCCGCGACGGCGACCGGAATCGCGACGGTCAGAACGCCGAACCTCACATGCAGCAGCGACAATGCGCGCAGCCAGAGCGTGACGACGAAGATTCCGGCGAACCACCCTGCGCCGCAAATCCAGGCGATGGTGCCCGGAGTCTCGCAGCGCTCGCGTCCGTGAAGCGCGGCGAGCAGCGCGATTCCGAGGATCCACGGGAGCGCGGCCGAGACGAGAAGGCCGACGATAGCCATGCTCGCCTACCGGACGACGAACAGCGCGGCGCCGTCGCCGAGGAGCTTGGCCTCGGCCGATACCGACCCGCGCGCGTCCCAGCGGAGCTTGTGCTGTGCCGGGTCATATTGAATGCCTGGGCGCTGCCATACGAACACCCAGTCGCCGGGTCGCATCGCCGTCGGCGGCGCGGGTGCCGCGCCAAGCACGTCGGCGTACGCGTCGTGCGGATAGAGGTGATACGCGGCACGGCCGCGAAAATAGGGCACGTCGGCGAGCACGAAGACACGGGCCGGCGTCTGCGGCATCACGGCACGCGCCTTTTCGATGAACGCGTAAAGTGCGCCGTCCTCGGCGGCAAGGCCCTTTTCATGCGTATCCTTGCCGGCATAGCGGGTCGCGGTCTCGGCGACCTGCCGCGCGAGATTCCAGGTCCAGCGCGCGTCGAGTGCGAACCACGCGAGCAGGAAGGATCCCGCGATCGTGGCGGCAACGCCGACGCCGAGCGCGCGCGGCTGCCATCGCACGAGGGTGTATGCGAGCGCGCTCGCGAGGGCCACGGCAGCGGCGAGCAAGAGCGGGAGCGGCAGATCCTGGACATCGGCGCCACCGACGACGCCGTTGATCGACGTTCCGGTCCAGCTCTCGAATGCAAGCCATTCGCCGGCACGGTCGCGCAGCGTTCCGAACGCGCCCATCGGTTTTGCCACGACGCCGCGAATTCGCAACGGCGCCGGCAGCGGGCCCTGCACGGTGAGTGCCAGCCCCGTGATGTTCCCCACCCAGCGGCGCGTGCCCTGGACTTGCACCGGACGCAGGCGGCCCGACTCGACGTCGACCGGCGCGACGTTCACCTTGCCCGGGAGGTAATCGCTGTTCCAGAGCATCGTGACTCTCGCCTGATCGGGAAAGTCGGCGCCGATCCATGCGATCGCGGGGTATCGGCTCGACCGGAACTGCGCGTTGAGCGAGACGATTGTCGTTCCCGTGGCATCGGGCGCGGTGACGACGAGTTCGTCGCCGACGAGGCTGCCGGATCCGCGCACGATCACGAGATCCTTCGCCGCCCAAGATCGGGTCTCCGCGGCAGGGAACCAGGCGCCGGGCACCGCGGCGCTCAGATATCCGATCACGCAAAGGAGCAGCCCGATTCCAAAGACGAGGGCGATCCGTACGCTTTGGAAGGCAGCGCGCTCGACTTGACCGGGCATCGCGGCGTCGCTCGACGATACGGCCGGAGGGGTCGGGTCGGGCTGGACGCGCGTCGCGGTCGAGTCTTCTGTTGTCGGCACGATGGCGGTGGGAAGGGTGAAACGATGACAGTACGATGGCCGTCAGCGTACCTGCGGCTCGGGCGGGTGGCGCGGCGGTTGCCTCGAAATCAGCGGTTCGAACCGCCAACACGGGCCGTTGCCGCGATTTCTGGAGCGATTTGCGCCGGGGCTCGCAGCATTCTACTGAAGAGTGGCCGTCGCCGACGTCCTTCAGGCGTCCGACGGCCCTTCGCGGGTCGCCTGGCTGAGCGCTCCGGGCACGCCGGAATCCCCCGTCTGGCATTGGTCGTTGACCTCGACCGTATTCGCGGTATAATCGCGCCTCTTTGCCTCTGCTTTTCCCGATCCTGCCGTTTGACGAGATTCCGGGCAGCGCGAGGCCTGTTCCTTAAAAATTTGCAACCGATAGGTGTGGGTGCTTGGATGTCATGGCGCTCTGGGGTGGTGTCACGCGAGTGATGCTGACTTGGGGTGTAGAGACATATAGGTGCTCACACGACGCAAAGACGCCTTCGTTTCGCAAGGGATGGAGGCGCGAGTCTTGTCTTGATCCTGTTGGGAAACTGAGGGGATTGAGATGGGGCCAACGTCGATTGAGTGACTTTGATAGAGATCGAACTTTTTCTCAAGTGAAGAGTTTGATCCTGGCTCAGATTGAACGCTGGCGGCATGCTTTACACATGCAAGTCGAGCGGCAGCGCGGGGGCAACCCTGGCGGCGAGCGGCGAACGGGTGAGTAATGCATCGGAACGTATCCCGTAGTGGGGGACAACGCCGGGAAACCGGCGCTAATACCGCATATGCTCTACGGAGGAAAGTGGGGGACCTGCAAGGGCCTCACGCTATGGGAGCGGCCGATGTCCGATTAGCTAGTTGGTGGGGTAAAGGCTTACCAAGGCGACGATCGGTAGCTGGTCTGAGAGGATGATCAGCCACACTGGGACTGAGACACGGCCCAGACTCCTACGGGAGGCAGCAGTGGGGAATTTTGGACAATGGGGGCAACCCTGATCCAGCCATGCCGCGTGAGTGAAGAAGGCCTTCGGGTTGTAAAGCTCTTTTGTCCGGGAAGAAAAGGCTTCTCCTAATAAGGGGGGTTCTTGACGGTACTGGAAGAATAAGCACCGGCTAACTACGTGCCAGCAGCCGCGGTAATACGTAGGGTGCGAGCGTTAATCGGAATTACTGGGCGTAAAGCGTGCGCAGGCGGTTCGTTAAGTCAGATGTGAAAGCCCCGGGCTTAACCTGGGAACGGCATTTGAGACTGGCGAGCTGGAGTCTGGCAGAGGGGGGTGGAATTCCACGTGTAGCAGTGAAATGCGTAGAGATGTGGAGGAACACCGATGGCGAAGGCAGCCCCCTGGGCTGAGACTGACGCTCAGGCACGAAAGCGTGGGGAGCAAACAGGATTAGATACCCTGGTAGTCCACGCCCTAAACGATGTCAACTGGGTGTTCGGGAAGCGATTCCTGGGTACCGTAGCTAACGCGAGAAGTTGACCGCCTGGGGAGTACGGCCGCAAGGTTAAAACTCAAAGGAATTGACGGGGACCCGCACAAGCGGTGGATGATGTGGATTAATTCGATGCAACGCGAACAACCTTACCTACCCTTGACATGTCCGGAACCCTGCTGAGAGGTGGGGGTGCCCGAAAGGGAATCGGAACACAGGTGCTGCATGGCTGTCGTCAGCTCGTGTCGTGAGATGTTGGGTTAAGTCCCGCAACGAGCGCAACCCTTGTCCCTAGTTGCTACGCAAGGGCACTCTAGGGAGACTGCCGGTGACAAACCGGAGGAAGGTGGGGATGACGTCAAGTCCTCATGGCCCTTATGGGTAGGGCTTCACACGTCATACAATGGGCGGTACAGAGGGTTGCCAACCCGCGAGGGGGAGCCAATCCCAGAAAGCCGTTCGTAGTCCGGATTGCAGTCTGCAACTCGACTGCATGAAGTCGGAATCGCTAGTAATCGCGGATCAGCATGTCGCGGTGAATACGTTCCCGGGTCTTGTACACACCGCCCGTCACACCATGGGAGCGGGATGTACCAGAAGCAGCTAGCCTAACCGCAAGGGGGGCGGTTGCCACGGTGCGTTTCGTGACTGGGGTGAAGTCGTAACAAGGTAGCCGTATCGGAAGGTGCGGCTGGATCACCTCCTTTCTCGGAAACAGGAGTCAGGCGTCAGTTGACAGGAGTCAGTAATGGCCCCGGTCGATCGACCCTGCTACTCCCACCGTGATGTTCAAGTACCCACAACCTATCGGCTGCAGTCAGGAGCCAGTTGCCAGTTGGCAGTTGGCAGTAAAAGCGTGGAAAGTCGACGCGCGAAGTACTGGCTACGCGCGCAGTTACTGCCAACTGTCAACTGACTCCTGTCAACTGAAAACCGGGCCTGTAGCTCAGTTGGTTAGAGCACCGTCTTGATAAGGCGGGGGTCGATGGTTCGAATCCATCCAGACCCACCAGGTTCAGGTGTCAGCTGACAGTAGTCAGTTGACAGACTGAATCGGGGCTGTAGCTCAGTTGGGAGAGCACCTGCTTTGCAAGCAGGGGGTCGTCGGTTCGATCCCGTCCAGCTCCACCAGGTTGGAATTTGAAGTGACTGACTCCTGTCAACTGACTGCTGACCACTGAACAGGAGAGCACCTGCTTTGCAAGCAGGGGGGTCGTCGGTTCGATCCCGTCCAGCTCCACCAATGCGCAGAGATCAAAGCTAAGCGTGAGGCGTTTAGCTCTGGTTTTTAGCCAGACCTGAATATCGGTTGTTCTTTAACAATTGGGAAGAAGTAAAGGTCTTGCTCGGAAGGGCAGGCTTGGGCGCGAGCTTTGGTCTGGCTGGAAGGGTGAGACTGGGTTGGATTGTATTGTCCCTGTACGTCCTGTGAGTTCGGGATGGGCAGGGGGCGCGAACGCCCGTGATGTTGAGCGAATGTCAGTGCTCAGTGTTATGGGGTCAAGCGACTAAGTGCATGTGGTGGATGCCTTGGCGATCACAGGCGATGAAGGACGTGGCAGCCTGCGAAAAGCTGCGGGGAGCTGGCAAACGAGCGATGATCCGCAGATGTCCGAATGGGGAAACCCGGCCCGCAAGGGTCACTCCCTGCTGAATACATAGGCAGGGTAGAGCGAACCCGGTGAACTGAAACATCTCAGTAGCCGGAGGAACAGAAATCAACCGAGATTCCCAGAGTAGTGGCGAGCGAAATGGGAGAAGCCGTCGCGATTTAGCAGTTGTCTCAGGAGAATGGTCTGGAAAGGCCGGCCGCAGTGGGTGATAGCCCCGTAACCGAAGAGACGATTGTGGAACCAGGCGCGAGAGAAGTAGGGCGGGACACGTGAAATCCTGTCTGAAGATGGGGGGACCATCCTCCAAGGCTAAATACTCGTGATCGACCGATAGTGAACCAGTACCGTGAGGGAAAGGCGAAAAGAACCCCGGGAGGGGAGTGAAATAGATCCTGAAACCGCATGCATACAAACAGTCGGAGCTCCGTCACTCAATTGCTTTGCAATTGGAGTGACATCGCTCCTCCTTCAGGAGTCAGGAGTCAGTTGACAGTAGTCAGTAAAGGCACGTCACGCTACGCGGTAATCGCGGTGGCTGCGATGTGGTGTTACTGGCAGCTGTCAACTGACACCTGTCAACTGAACGAGGAGATCAATGGCGGAGCCATTGAGCGACGGAGTGACGGCGTACCTTTTGTATAATGGGTCAGCGACTTACGTGGTGTGGCGAGCTTAACCGAATAGGGGAGGCGCAGCGAAAGCGAGTCCGAACAGGGCGATTGAGTCACATAGCGTAGACCCGAAACCGGATGATCTACCCATGGCCAGGCTGAAGGTGGGGTAACACTCACTGGAGGGCCGAACCCACTCCCGTTGAAAAGGTAGGGGATGAGCTGTGGGTAGGGGTGAAAGGCTAATCAAATCCGGAAATAGCTGGTTCTCTCCGAAAACTATTTAGGTAGTGCCTCCTGTATCACTGCCGGGGGTAGAGCACTGTAATGGTGGCGGGGGTCATTGTGACTTACCGTGCCATAGCAAACTCCGAATACCGGCAAGTGCGAGCAGGGGAGACAGACATCGGGTGCTAACGTCCGGTGTCGAGAGGGAAACAACCCAGACCGCCAGCTAAGGTCCCCAAGACACGGTTAAGTGGGAAACGAGGTGGGAAGGCACAGACAGCCAGGATGTTGGCTTAGAAGCAGCCATCATTTAAAGAAAGCGTAATAGCTCACTGGTCGAGTCGTCCTGCGCGGAAGATGTAACGGGGCTCAAACCGTGCACCGAAGCTGTGGATTCAGGGGTCAGAATTCAGTTGACAGTTGACAGTATCAAGCTCAAGCGATGCCGTTGATCCGGTTCGAGGAGCTGGAAGTGTTCAAGCGTGCGTATCGAGTGTCGCTCGACATTCACCGCGCCAGCTTGGGCTTTCCGCAAATCGAGCAATATGCGTTGGCGGACCAGGTCCGTCGGTGCAGTAAAGGGATCTGCGCCAATCTGGCGGAAGGCTTCGCGAAATCCTCCGCATCGAAGCTCGAGTTGCGTCGCTATCTAACGATGGCGATTGGCTCGGCAGACGAGATGCGGGTGTGGCTTCGTTACTGTCATGACTTGGGGTACATCTCCGAGTCGACGTGGCAGGCTTGGCGCGATGAGTACATCGAGATCGCCAAGATGCTGCAAGGACTCAGTAAAAGCACGGGCGCCAGGTGATGCCGTGCCGTTACTGATTTCTGTCAACTGACTTCTGACTCCTGGATGGTAGGAGAGCGTTCCGTAGGGCTGTGAAGGTGAGTCGAGAGGCTTGCTGGAGCCATCGGAAGTGCGAATGCTGACATGAGTAGCGATAAAGCGGGTGAAAGGCCCGCTCGCCGAAAGCCCAAGGTTTCCTGCGCCACGTTCATCGGCGCAGGGTGAGTCGGCCCCTAAGGTGAGGACGAGAGTCGTAGCCGATGGGAAGCAGGTCAATATTCCTGCACCGATTCGAGATGCGATGGGGGGACGGAGAAGGTTAGCGCGGCCGGGTGTTGGACGTCCCGGTTTAAGCGTGTAGGCGTGGCCCTTAGGCAAATCCGGGGGTCTTAGCCGAGGCGTGATGACGTAGGGTCGGCTTGCTGGCCTGAAGTGCGCGATACCCTGCTTCCAGGAAAAGCCTCTAAGCTTCAGTCTCGAATTGACCGTACCGCAAACCGACACAGGTGGGCAGGATGAATATTCTAAGGCGCTTGAGAGAACTCAGGAGAAGGAACTCGGCAAATTAGCACCGTAACTTCGGGATAAGGTGCGCCCCTGGTAGGTGAAGGCGTACAGCTGGAGCCGAGAGGGGCCGCAGAGAAATGGTGGCTGCGACTGTTTAACAAAAACACAGCACTCTGCAAAGACGAAAGTCGACGTATAGGGTGTGACGCCTGCCCGGTGCCGGAAGGTTAAATGATGGGGTGCAAGCTCTTGATTGAAGCCCCGGTAAACGGCGGCCGTAACTATAACGGTCCTAAGGTAGCGAAATTCCTTGTCGGGTAAGTTCCGACCTGCACGAATGGCGTAACGATGGCCACACTGTCTCCTCCTGAGACTCAGCGAAGTTGAAGTGTTTGTGAAGATGCAATCTACCCGCGGCTAGACGGAAAGACCCCGTGCACCTTTACTGTAGCTTTGCATTGGACTGTGACAAGACTTGTGTAGGATAGCTGGGAGCCTTTGAAGCGCTGTCGCTAGATGGCGTGGAGGCAACGTTGAAATACCAGCCTGGTGTTGTTGCGGTTCTAACCTGGGTCCATGAACTGGATCGGGGACCGTGCATGGTAGGCAGTTTGACTGGGGCGGTCTCCTCCCAAAGAGTAACGGAGGAGCTCGAAGGTTTCCTAGGTACGGTCGGACATCGTACTGATAGTGCAATGGCACAAGGAAGCTTGACTGCGAGCCTGACAAGGCGAGCAGGTGCGAAAGCAGGACATAGTGATCCGGTGGTTCTGTATGGAAGGGCCATCGCTCAACGGATAAAAGGTACGCCGGGGATAACAGGCTGATACCGCCCAAGAGTTCATATCGACGGCGGTGTTTGGCACCTCGATGTCGGCTCATCACATCCTGGGGCTGTAGCCGGTCCCAAGGGTATGGCTGTTCGCCATTTAAAGTGGTACGTGAGCTGGGTTCAAAACGTCGTGAGACAGTTTGGTCCCTATCTGCCGTGGGCGCTGGAGATTTGACGGGGGCTGCTCCTAGTACGAGAGGACCGGAGTGGACGTACCGCTGGTGTACCGGTTGTGACGCCAGTCGCATCGCCGGGTAGCTATGTACGGAAGCGATAACCGCTGAAAGCATCTAAGCGGGAAACGTGCCTGAAGATGAGATCTCCCGGGGACTTGATCCCCCTGAAGGGTCGTGGCAGACCACCACGTTGATAGGCCGGGTGTGGAAGGGCAGTAATGCCTTGAGCTAACCGGTACTAATAGCCCGTGCGGCTTGACCCCATAACCGTGGGCACTGACCACGGTGCGTTGCGCCGCAACCAACCCAATCCTTTACTTCTTCCTGCCGGGTGCGAACACGCCCCGACCTTCAATGCCTGACGACCTTAGCCCGCCGGAACCACCCCTTCCCATCCCGAACAGGACCGTGAAACGGCAGCACGCCGATGATAGTGTGGATTACCCATGCGAAAGTAGGTCATCGTCAGGCACCCTAT
>CAWJXK010000002.1:0-20596 GCA_963846855.1 uncultured beta proteobacterium | reverse complement strand
GGCACGTTGAGCGCCGCGACGCGGCCGTTAGGGAGATCGGCGGCCGCGCGGAACAGCTTGAAATCGACCGTCTTCATGAGATCGGTAAGCTCGGTGAGCTTGAGCGGCACGCGAAGGTCCGGCTTGTCGGAGCCGTAGTCGCGCATCGCGTCGCCGTAGGTCATGATCGGAAACGGCTTGGGCAGCTCGACGTCGAGCACGTCCTTGAACATCGTGCGGACGAGGCCTTCCATCACCTCGCGGATCTCGAGCTCGGACAGGAACGAGGCCTCGAGGTCGATCTGCGTGAACTCCGGCTGGCGGTCGGCGCGAAGGTCTTCGTCGCGGAAGCACGTGCGATCTGGTAATACCGGTCGAAGCCGGCCATCATCAGCATCTGCTTGTAGATCTGCGGCGACTGCGGCAGGGCGTAGAATTCGCCGCGATGGATGCGCGAGGGCACCAGGAAGTCGCGCGCGCCTTCCGGCGTGGACTTGTGAGCAACGGCGTCTCGATTTCGAGGAATCCGTGCGCGCCGAGGTCGCGGCGGGCCGGATCTTCGCGCGATGGCGGAGCATGAGGTTTCGCTGCAGCGGCGAGGCGGCGAAGGTCGAGCTCGCGGTGTTCGAGCCGCACGTTTCCGGGAGATTGTCGTCTTCGATTTGGAAAGGCGGCGTAGCGGGATTCAGGATGTCGGCGCTGTGCGCGAGATTTCGATCTGGCCGGTGGCGAGGTTGGGGTTGTCGTTCCCTGCGGGCGCTGGTGCACTTGGCCCGGGACCGCGAGGACGAACTCGTTGCGCAGCGTCTCCGCCATCGCGAAGATCGTGGCGCGGTCGGGATCGAAAACGACCTGGCACAGCCCCTCGCGATCGCGCAGGTCGACGAAGATCACGCCGCCGTGGTCGCGGCGGCGGTGGACCCAGCCCATCAGCGTGACGGTCTCACCAAGGTGGCGGCGGTCGACCTGTCCGCAATAATCGGTGCGCTTCAAGGAAATCTCCGGCTGTTTAGAATTGGAATCGGGTTCGATGGCAGGCCGCCGCGAACGCGCCGGCGCGAGCCGCATGCGGCGCGCCTTGCGCGTTGCGCGGCGTTCAATTTCGCCGATGCGCGACGAGCTTGCCCGGCGCGGGTGCGGCGATCTCCGGCATGTCCGGCGGGCCGGGGAGCCGGCGATGCGGCGAACGACGCCGATCGAGCTGATGTACTTCAGCGCCTCGTCGACGGACATCTGGAGCTCGCGCACGGACGCCCGCGGCACCATCACGAAGTATCCGCCCGTCGGGTTGGGCGTCGTCGGCACGTAGACGCTCACATGTTCGCCGGTCAGGTGATCGTTGACCGCGTCGGCCGGCGTTCCGGTGAGAAATCCGATGGTCCAGCAGCCGGTCCGTGGAAACTCGACCAGCAGCGCCTTGCGGAATGCCGTGCTCTGGTCCGAGAGAACGGTATCGCTGACCTGCTTCACCGACAGGTAGATCGATTTGACGAACGGGATCCGGCCGATCGCGCCTTCCCAGATGTGAATGAGCCGCGCGCCGAAGAAGTTCGCGGCGAAGACGCCGGTCAGAAGGAGGATTGCGAACGACAGCAGCGCGCCCAGGCCCGGGATGTGGAATCCGAGCAGCGCATCGGGCCGCCACGTGGGCGGCACGAGCAGCAGCGACTGGTCGAGCATTCCCACGAGCGCGTTCAGCACCCAGATCGTGATGCCGAGCGGCACCCACACGAGCAGCCCGGCGATCAGGTAGCGCCTCATCGAATCGGCGCCGCGTCAGGCCGCGTCGGACTTGGCCGGTGTCGCGACCGGGCTCGCCGGCGGCGCCGCCGGCGCCGCGTCGGCCTTCGCATCCGCGGGCTTGGCGTCAACTGCTTTCGCGTCGGCGCCGGGCTTGGCCGCGGGCTTCGACCCGCTCTTGAAGTCGGTCGCGTACCAGCCGCTTCCCTTTAACTGGAAGCCCGAGGCGGACATGAGCTTCACCAGCGCGTCGCAATGGCAGGACGGGCAGTTCAGCAGCGGGGCCTCCGAGAGCTTCTGGATCGATTCGAGCTCGTGCCCGCAGGATGCGCAACGGTATTCGTAGATCGGCATCGCTAACCTCGTATCGCCAGCCGGGATCGGCGCGAAAGCGCTTGATTCAAAAAGAAATATTATACCGCAAACCGCGTGTTTTCCGAAATCGCGCCATTTGCGCCGCGCGCGCCCCGGCGACTCCACTCAGATGGGACCGGCCGCGGCAATTTCAAAATCGCGGAACGATGCGGCCGTACGGTATGCTTGCGAACGTCACGACAAGAAGAATCGCTTCGCTATGGAACATTACTGGACCTGGTGGATCGTGGCCGCCGTGCTGATCGGCGCGGAGCTCCTCACCGGCACGTTCTATCTTCTCGCGGTCGGCATCGCGGTCGGCCTGGGCGGGGTGGCGGCCTTTCTGGGCGCGAGCGGTCCGGTGCAATTCGCGGTCGCGGGCGTACTGGGCGTCGTCCTCACGATCCTGGCCCATCGCTGGCGGATCGAGCGCGCCACGCCGCCGCCGCAGCCCGGGCTCGACATCGGGCAGGCGGTCGTGGTCCGGCAAACCAATCCCGACGGCACCTTGCGCGTCGCCTACCGCGGCTCCGAGTGGGACGCCGAGCTCGCGACGCCCGGCGGCGTGCGCGCGGAAACGATGTACATCGTCGCGACGCGCGCGAACGTGCTCGTGCTGTCCGACAAGAAGCCCGCGGCATGAACGCCGCAGGGCCGTCCCAAGGCGCGAATTGCCGCGGCCTCCGCGCGGGCGTGCTGATATGGTGTCGCACCGAGTCGGCCACCGCCGGCGCTCGCAGACGCGCCCTTCGGGCCTGGGCTTCACCCTGCTTGCGCCGGCGTCTCTTGGGCGGCAGCGCAGCAGCGAAAGCTGCAAGCGTGGGGGCTCATTGGAGTGTTGCTCTCTGTCGTCGGTGACCACGTCGGATTTCGCAGCGACTGAGGCGCGTCGATGATCGCCGCGCAACTGGAGGCTCTCACCATGTGGATCGGTTCGTCAGTGTTCACCGTCGCGCTGTTCGTCGTCGCGATCATCATCATCGGCAAGGCGATCCGGGTCGTGCCGCAGCAGCATGCGCTCGTCATCGAGCGGCTCGGACGCTTCTATGCGGTGCTGGCGCCCGGCCTCAATTTCGTGATTCCGTTCGTCGACCGCGTCGCGTACAAGCACGATCTGCGCGAAATCCCGTTCGACGTGCCGAGCCAGATCTGCATCACCAAGGACAACACGCAGCTGCAGGTCGACGGCATTCTCTATTTCCAGGTCACCGACCCGAAGCTCGCGTCGTACGGATCCAGCAACTTCATGGTGGCGATCACGCAGCTTGCACAGACGACGCTGCGCAGCGTGATCGGCCGGATGGAGCTCGACCGCACGTTCGAGGAGCGCGACCACATCAACGGGCTTGTCGTCGCGGCGCTCGACCAGGCAGCGGGGAACTGGGGCGTCAAGGTGCTGCGCTACGAGATCAAGGACCTGACGCCACCGAAGGAGATCCTGCACGCGATGCAGGCGCAGATCACCGCCGAGCGCGAGAAGCGCGCCGTCATCGCGACCTCCGAGGGCAAGCAGCAGGAGCAGATCAATCTCGCAAATGGCGCGCGCGCCGCGGCGATCGCCAAGTCCGAAGGCGAGAAGCAGTCGGAGATCAACCAGGCGCAGGGCCATGCGGCGGCGATTCTCGCCATCGCCGAGGCGAACGCGCGGGCCATCCTCCAGGTCGCCGAAGCGACCAATGCGCAGGGCGGAATCAACGCGGTGAATCTCAAGGTCGCGGAGCTCTACATCGCGGCATTCTCGAATCTCGCGAAGGCCGGCAACACGCTGATCGTGCCGTCGAACCTCGCGGACGTCGCGACTCTGGTCACGTCGATGACCACGATGTTCAAGACGCAGGCCAAATAGAGGGCAAGGCGATGCAGCTGAAAGGCAGCACGTTCATCGTGACCGGCGGCGCGTCGGGGCTGGGCGAGGCGACGGCGCGGATGGTCGTCGCCAGCGGCAGCAATGCGGTCCTCGCCGATCTCAAGGAAGCCGAAGGGAACGCGCTCGCGAAGGAGCTCGGCGCAAAGGTGAAATTCGTCCGGACCGACGTCACCGACGAAGCGAGTGCTCAGGCTGCCGTCGCGGCCGCGCTGGAGGCGTTCGGCGCCGTGCACGGACTCGTCAACTGCGCGGGCATCGTCTACGGCGAGAAGGTCGTCGGCAAGGACGGACCGGCGACGCTTGCCGGATTCGTCCGCGTGATCAACATCAACCTGATCGGAACGTTCAACGTGACGCGACTCGCCGCCGCGGCGATGACCAAGAACGCGCCGAACGAGGAGGGCGAGCGCGGCGTGATCGTGAACACCGCGTCGGTCGCGGCGTTCGACGGGCAGATCGGACAGGCGGCCTACAGCGCGTCGAAAGCGGGTGTGGCCGGGATGACGCTGCCGATGGCGCGTGATCTTTCGCGCAACGGCATTCGCGTCATGACGATCGCGCCCGGTCTTTTCGAGACGCCGATGGTCGGGCAGATCCCGCCGGAGATCGCCGAATCGCTCGGCAAGATGGTGCCGTTCCCGCCGCGCCTCGGCCGCCCGTCCGAGTTCGCGTCTCTGGTCGCCGAGATCGTGCGCAACGTGATGCTGAACGGCGAGGTGATCCGCCTCGACGGCGCGATACGGATGGCGCCAAAGTAGGTTCCGTTTCGGTCGGCGAGTTGAAGCGTCGTTCCGACGCGGGTCGCAAGGAGGCTTGGTACGCGGTGAGCGCGCCGGATCGATGCTTAATTCGCTGGTTCCCGCTTTGCCCGGCGAATTGGACCGGCGTTCCGGCGGTGTGCTCTCAATGCCGCGTCACTCCGGCGCGCTCGCCGTTCCGCCGCTCAATTTGCTGGCAGCGTCGACGGCCTCACTCGCGATCGACGAGCGCGATTGCCGCGGCGATCATCGCAATGAAGAAGACGAACGTCCACGACGGAATCGCGAGCCCCATCAGCAGCCATCCTTGCTCGGCGCATTCGCCGCTGCCCTTCAGCACACGGCCGATCACCTCGTACAGCGGCAGCGTCTGCAGCATGTAATTGAGTCCCATCCCGCAGGCGGCGACGCTTCCCTTCGGCTGCGCCTGGATCCAGACGTGCCACAGCGCGAGCGCGGCGCCGATGCCCGAGATGAATACGGTCAGCCCCGCGTAGACCATCGCGCCGAAGCGGCCCGGATTGTGGACTGCCGCGATCAGGAACACGACGCCGGTGCTGATCACGGCGATGCGCTGGAACACGCACAGCGGGCAGGGCTCGAGGTCGAGACCGTATTGCAGCCACAGTGCCCAGCCCATCAGCCCCGCGCAGATGAAGAATCCAAGCAAGTACGCAGGACGCCGCTGCGGCAGCAGGATCAGCGCGAGTGAACTCGCGGCGACGGTCCACACCAGCATCCGGTAGGCGGTCTGTGCCAGCGACGGGTTGGCCCCCAGCCAACTGAGCAGCGCCTCCTGGACGATCAATGCGGCGGCGATCAGAAGGCCGGCAACCGGCCAGGGAATGGGGGCGTAGCGTCTCATTGCTTTGATTTCTCCAAAGCCTGGTCGATGTCCCACAGGATATCGTCGAGCGTTTCGAGCCCGATCGACAACCGTATCATTTCGGGCGAGACGCCTGCGGCGCGCTGCTCGTCCTCCGACAGCTGCCGGTGCGTCGTCGAGGCCGGATGGATCACCAGCGTCTTGGCGTCGCCCACGTTGGCGAGGTGCGACAGCATCTCGACCGCCTCGATGAACCGGACGCCCGCAGCCGCGCCGCCGATTTTTCCGGCCTTGATGCCGAAGGTCAGGATGCCGCCCGCACCGTGCGGCAGGTACTTGCGCGCCAGCGCTTCGTAGCGCCCTCCGGACAACGCCGGATAGGAGACCCAGTCAACGGCGGAATGACGCGTCAGATGCTGCGCCACCGCGAGCGCGGACTCCGAGTGCCGCGGCATCCGCAGATGCAGCGTCTCGATGCCTTGCAGCAGCAGGAACGCCGACAGCGGCGAGAGCGTCGGTCCGAGCGTGCGCATCGTCTCCATCCGCGCCTTCATCGTGAAGCCAAAGTCACCGAAGGTCTCGTAGAAGCGCACGCCGTGGTAGCCGCGCGAGGGCTCGGTCATCTGCGGGAAGTGGCCGTTGTCCCAGGGAAATTTGCCCGACTCGACGACGATGCCGCCCATCGTCGTGCCATGCCCGCCGAGGTATTTGGTGAGCGAGTGGACGACGATGTCGGCGCCATGCTCGAACGGCCGGCAAAGGTGGGGCGACGCGAGCGTGTTGTCGATGACGAACGGCACGCCGGCGCCGTGCGCGACTTCGGCGAGCGCGGCGATGTCGCAGACGTTGAGCTGCGGATTGCCGATCGTCTCGGCGTACACCGCCTTGGTATTGGGCTTGAGCGCCGCGCGGAACGCCGCAGGATCGTCGGCGTCGACGAACGTCGCGTCGATGCCGAACTGGGCGAAAGTCACCGCGAGCTGCGAATAGGTCCCGCCGTAGAGCGTGCGTGCCGCGACGATGTGATCGCCGGCGCGGGCGAGGGTCAGCAGGGCGACCGTCTGCGCCGCCATGCCCGTGGCGGTGGCGAGCGCCGCGCGCCCGCCTTCCAGCGCCGCGACGCGCTCTTCGAGCGCCGCGACGGTCGGGTTTGAGATACGCGAGTAGACGTTGCCGAAAGTCTGCAGGTTGAACAGCGACGCCGCGTGATCGGCGCTGTCGAACACGAACGACGTCGTCTGGTAGATCGGCTGAGCGCGCGCGCCGGTCGCTGCGTCCGGAATCTGCCCCGCGTGCAGACACAGCGTGTCGAAGCCGAATTTATGGTCGGGCATGCGGGCTTGTGTTTCGCGGGAACGCAGCGCTCATTGACCCGGGCCCCGGCTCGGCCGCTTCGCGGAGATGACGCCGGTATTGACGCCGGCCCAGTTGAGCCCGCCCATGATCCGCGCGTGCTCGATCTTCACGCAGTGGTTCTGAACCACTTCGAGTCCAGCGTCACCGGCGATCTTCGCCGCCTCGTCGTTGCGGATGCCGAGCTGCATCCACAGCACCTTGGCACCCTTGGCCACGGCCTCGCGGGCGAGGGCCGGCATCTCGCCGGGCTTGCGGAAGCAGTCGACGATGTCGACGCCGCCGGGAATGGCCTCGATGTTCGGATAACACGTCTCGCCGAGGATGCTCTCGCAGTTCGGGTTGACCGGGATCACCCGATACCCGTGCTCCTGCATGTATTTCGCCGCGAAATAGCTCGGGCGATGCCAGCTCGCCGACAGGCCGACGACGGCGATGACGCGCGATTCGGCGAGTATCCGGCGCAATCCGGCGATGTCGTCGACGACGCTCACGTCAGGCTACCGCGACCACGACGGATTCTGCGAATACGGATACGTCGCATGCACGCGGCGACCGGAGGAAATCTTCCGGTCGATCTCCCACGCGAGCCTTCGGTATTCGCCGGGGCCGAACGTCCGGCATTCGCCCTGGAAATTCGCGTCCGAGCAGAAGATCCAGTAGCCGTCCTCGATCACGAGCGACGCCGCGCGGTCGTTGAATCCCGTTCGCGCGAAGTTCTCGACGACTTCATTGTCGATGGCGAACGAGCGTCCGGTGAGGTCGGGCCCTTCGTAGAGGATCGCCCGGGCGGCGCGCTGCGGCGGCGGTGCGACCGGCGTCATCGCGACCAGGCGCAGCGAGCTCACCTGCCCGGCGAGCCCGCCCAGATTCGCGTAACGTCCCGGGCCGAACGTTTCGCAGGGACCGCGGTAGTAGGCGTCGGAGCAGATCTCCCATTGACCGTGCAGCACAATCATCGAGCGCGCGCGGTCGTTGAAGCCCTGGTCATGCAGGTTCGGCTGCATGCCGTCGCTCACGAACGGTTCTCCGGCGAAGCCGAAGCCGTCGTACAAGGTGACCTGGCCGCGATTGCCGCCGCCGCCCCACGGTTCACCGCGGCCTCCGTACTCCGGCGCGGCGCCGATTTCGCGCACCGACGAAATGTTGCGGTCGAGCCCCATCGACCCGAGGTCGGGATACCGGCCCGGATTGAGCGTGACGCACCGTCCGCGGAAATTGGCGTCCGCGCAGAGCTCCCACATGCCCCGGGCGATGACAGCCGATGCCACGCGGTCGTTGAAGCCGATCGCGGCGAAATTCGACACCGTGTCGGTGGCGGTCAGCGACCGGCCCGCGAAATTGTCGGCTTCGTACAGCGTGACCTCGCCCGCGTGTGCCATTCCGGCAAAGATGAGACCGAGAAGCCAGGGGAGGGCGGCGAGCAGGGTACGCATGGACGGGGTCCGGAAGTTGGCTTCGCCCCCGGCCGTTGCCGGCGGCGTCCAAAGCCGGAATCTTAGCCGATCGGCTCGGTTCGTCCGGGAGAAGCCCGCATTCCGGTTTGCATGCCGCGCGGGGCTGCGGTAGCTTGTCGATAGAGGGCGCGTAGGATTTCGTCGATCCCGGCGAAGCCTTCACATGGGAAAACGCCCGCTTTAGGGCAAAAAGGCCGCCATGACGCCCGAAACCGGCATTTATTGTCGAAGGGCGGCCGGCCCGACGGGCCGGCCGCCACTATGAACAATCTGAACAATCACAGGCCTGATCCTTGCTTGCCCGCAACAGGATGAGAGTGCATAAATCTGCTGGCCGTTTCGCCCCGTCCGGGCGCCGCTTTGGCGGCACCCGCGCCGAGGCACGGGCGCCGCGGGCATTTCCGTACCGTTTGCCCGTCTCGCCAGAGCCGACATGGCCGCCCCGCGACCGCTGAACCGCGCCGAGCTCGCGACGATCCAGCAGACGATCGGCGACGTCCTCGATCGCGAAGTCCTGCTCGCGCTGTCGCAGCGCAAGCTCAACGCGCTCGGGCTGCCGCTCACCTACATCGACCGCAACCAGCGCTACCGCTTCGTCAACAAGGCGTTCCTCGACTGGACCGGCAAGCGCCCGGAGGACGTCCTCGGCCGCGAAGTCATCGAAGTCGTGGGCCGCGACGTGTACCAGCTCTACCACGCCTACGTGGAGGCGGCGATCGCCGGCGAGCGCACGAATTTCGAGCGCCAGCTCGCCGCACCCGGCCGGCCGACGATCTGGATCCGCGTCGACTACTACCCCGACCGCAGCGCGAACGGCTTCGTACGCGGCTACCTCGCGACGTATTCCGACGTCGACAACCTGAAGCGGCTGGAGCTCGAGGCGGGGCAGCGCGAACACCGGCTTCGCCTCGTCACCGACAGCGTCGGATCGCCGATCCTCTATTTCGACCGGCAGCTCAAGGTGCGCTTCGCCAACAAGCCGTTCGGCGACTGGATCGGCGTCGCGCCCGACGACCTCCTCGGGCGCGTGCTGCGCGATGTCCTCGCCGGTGAGGCGGCGGCCGAGATGCAGGCCTACATCGAGCGGGCGTTCGCGGGCGCGACCGTCGCCTACGAGCGGCGCGACCGCAAGGCGAGCGGCGAGTTGCGCTGGGTGCGCGTCACGCTGTTCCCCGACCGCGAGATCGGCGCCCGGATCGCCGGCGCCTTCGCGGTGATGACCGACATCGAGGACGACGTCCGCATTCGCGACGCGCTGAAGGCGCAGGAAGTCCAGCTGCGTCTGTTCGCCGACAACATTCCCGGCCCGATCGCCTACCTCGACCGCTCGCTCAAGTACACATTCGTCAACCAGGCCTTTGCGAACTGGGTGTGCAAGGCACAGGACGAGATCTACGGCAAGGCGCCGCACAACGTGCTCTCGGGCGACGTCGCGGCGTTCCTGCGGCCGATCCTGAAGCGTGCGCAGCAGGGCGACAACGTCGAGTACGAGCGCATCGGCAACAACGCGCTGGGCGAGCGCCGCTGGATGCACGGGCGCGTCGCGCCCGACCTCGATTCGACCGGCAAGGTGCGCGGTCTGTATTGCACCGAGTACGACATCCACGATCTGAAGCAGACGGAGCAGGCGCTCGCCGCGCGCGAGGAGCAGCTGCGCCTGTTCACCGACAACATCCCTGAGCCGGTCGTCTACCTCGACGGGGATCGTCGTTACGTGTTCGTCAACGAGGCGTTCCTACGCCTCTACGGGCTCGTCCGCGAGGAAGTCATCGGCAAGCGCCCCGAGGAAGTCCTCGGCGCCGAGAATTCGCTGGCGCTCTCGCCGGACCGCGAGCGGGGGCTGTTCAGCGAGGCGATCACCTACGAGCGCGCGGTGGTCGACGCGATGGGCCGCCAGCGCTGGTTCCGCGCGCGTTGCGTGCCCGACCTCAACTACGACGGGACGGCCAAGGGCGAGTACGTCGTCGGCCACGACATCAGCGACTTGAAGGAAGCGCAGGACGCCCTCGCGGCGCGCGAATCACAGCTTCGCGCGATCATGGACGGCGTTCCGGCACCGGTGGCCTACATCGACCACGACGAGCATTGCCACTACGTCAACCGGACGTTCCTCCAGTACTTCGGCCTCGCGCCGGAGCAGGTGGCGGAGCTCCGCCTGCGCGACGTGGTCGGCCACGGGATCTACCAGAGCGCGCAGGCGATGATCACGCGCGCGCTCGAGGGCGAGTCGACCGCGTTCGACCGGCTTGTGCCGGGCGCGAACGGCGTGAAACGCTGGATGACGATACGCGTCGTGCCCGACGCCGCCGCCTCGGGCGAGGTGCACGGCGCGTTCGTGCTGATGAACGACATCCATGGGCTAAAGCAGGCGCAGGAGGCGCTGCGCGCGTCCGAGGCCGAGCTGCGGCTCATCATGGACAACGTTCCGGCGCGCGTCGCCTACATCGACCGCGAATTCCGCTTCCGCTTCATCAACCGGCACAAGGAGGAGTGGCTCTCCGAGCGCCGCGAGGAACTGACCGGCCGGCGCATCGACGAGGTGATCGGTGCCGAACGCACCGCGCAGATCCAGCCGCTCCTCACGCGGGCCCTGTCCGGCGAGGCGATCTCGACCGAGCAGCTCATGGTGCAGCCGGGCGGCGGCGAGCGCTGGGAGTCGGTCCACTACACGCCGCACCGCGATTCCGATGGAAACGTGATCGGCATCTATTCCGCCTACATCGACATCCACGACCAGAAGCGCAACGAGGAGGCGCTGCGCCGCGCCAACTGGATGCTGTCCTCGCACATCAGCAATACGCCGCTCGCGGTGCTCGAATGGGACAAGGATTTCCGTCTCGTACGCTGGTCGCCGCAGGCGGAGAACATCTTCGGCTGGCGCGCCGACGAAGTGCTCGGCATGCCGATCGATGGCAACCAGCTCGTCCACGAGGCCGACCGCGAGGCGGTCGCCGGGCTCCTGCAGACGCTGATGAGCGGTGAGGAGCCGCGCGCCACCGGCCTGACCCGGAACAATCGCAAGGACGGCGACACGATCTGGTGCGAGTGGTATCACTCGGCGCTGCTCGATCCCGACGGCAAGATCGCGTCGATCCTGTCGTTCGTGCAGGACGTGTCGACGCGGATTCAGGCGGAGGAGCGGCTGCAGTACATGGCCACGCGCGACGCGCTGACCGGACTGCCGAATCGTCTGCTGCTGCACGAGCGTCTGGCGCAGGCGATTGCGCAGGCGAAGCGCAGCGGGCGCCGCGTCGGCGTGCTGTTCATCGACCTCGACCGGTTCAAGAACGTCAACGACACGCTCGGCCACCGGATCGGCGACGAGCTCTTGAAGGGCGTCACGCGCGAGCTCTCGACCGCTCTGCGCGAGACCGACCTGCTGGCGCGGCTTGGCGGCGACGAGTTCATGGTCATCGTCGAGGATTTCGACGATCCGTCGGTGCTGGGCCGCATCGCGCAGAAGCTGCTCGACGCGATCGCGCAGCCATTCCGCATCGAGGAGCACGACATCTACGTGACGTCGTCGATCGGCATCAGCGTCTATCCGGACGACTCCGACGATCCCGAGGAGCTCCTGAAGCACGCCGACGTCGCGATGTACCGCTCGAAGGAGCTCGGCCGCAATACCTACCAGTTCCTCGACGCCGATCTCGCGCAGCGGCGCCTGAAGCAGCACACGCTGGAGAGCGCGCTCCGCAGCGCGCTGAAGGACGGCCTGCTGCGGCTGCACTACCAGCCGGTCGTTCGCATCGCCGACCATGCCGTCGTCGGCGCCGAGGCGCTGCTCCGCTGGACCGACCCCGAGCACGGCAGCGTTCCGCCGCAGGTGTTCATCCCGCTGGCCGAGGAATCAGGCCTCATCCACGCGCTCGGCGAATGGGTGCTGAAATCCGCGGCGGAGCAATGCGTCGCGTGGCGCGCGCAGGGGATGGACCTCACCGTGTCGGTCAATCTCTCGGCGCGCCAGTTCTACCGCGAGGACCTTGCTCAGCGGATCTCCGAGATCGTGCGCGACGTCGGCTGCGATCCGTCATGGATCGAGCTCGAGGTGACCGAGACCAGCCTGCTGCACGACCTCGACGCAATCCGCAAGGTGCTGCACCAGCTCCGCAACGAGGGATTCACCGTCGCCATCGATGACTTCGGCACCGGCTATTCATCGCTGACGCACCTGAAGCACTTCCCGATCGACACGCTCAAGATCGACATTTCCTTCATCGCCGATCTCGAGACGGACGCGCAGGACGCCGCGATCACCGAGGCGATCATCGGCCTTGCGCGCGGGCTCGGGCTCAAAGTCATCGCCGAGGGGGTCGGCACCCGGGCGCAGCTCGAGTTCCTCGAGGCGCGCGGCTGCCACTGCTTCCAGGGGTTCTGGGTGAGCCAGCCGCTGCCGACCGACCAGTTCCTCGAATTCGTGCGCAAGCCGCTGGCGGCGCCCGCCTGATCCACCGGGAACGCTCAGAGCTCCGACACCCACCGCGCGAGCGCACGCGCGGGCGATTCCCATTTGCGCTCCAGCATCATCATGTGTGCGAGTCCGGGCAGCATCACGGCCTCGACGCCGTGGTGGCGTGCGGTGGCCGCGACATCGTCTGCCGTCGAGATGCGGTCACCTTCGGCGCCCAACACCAGCACCGGCACGCCGTTTCGCTCGGGTAGCTGCCAATGCAGCCGGAGCGACAGGTCGAGCAGCGCGCGCGGCGACTCCGCGCCCAGATGGTGCGTAGCCTCGGCGAGAATCTCGGGCGCCACGTCGTCGCTGAAATAGTACGGGCGCAACGTGTCGAGGACGTGGCGCGAAAGCTTCGTCGCGTCGAGGTGCATCATCGACAGCAGGTAATCGGGCCGTTCGGTGGCGAGCCTCGCGGCGATCGTCAGCAGTCCGACGGGCGGTACGGGGGCGAGCAACGCCGCGGCGCGCACCGGGCGCGTCGAGAGCAGGCGCTCGACCACCGCCGCACCCATCGAATGCCCGATCAGCACCGGGGGCGACGGCAGCTGCGCGACCGCGCGCTCGACGTCCGCCGCATAATCGTCGAGCCCCGCGATGAAAAGCATCTCGGCGCCGGCGGAGCCGCCGTGGCCGCGTAGGCTGACGGCGTGCGCCGCGTAGCCCTGCCGCGCGAACCAGGGCAGGAAGAACGCGTCCCAGCACCAGCTGTCGCTGTAGCCGCCATGCACGAACAACAGCGGCGGCTTCCTGCCGTTGGCACGGCTCGGAAGGCGCGAGCGAAGCTCGAGCTTGGGTTCGGCGGAAAGCATCGTCGCGATGGAGATCCCGGGGGAGTGGTGCGGCTCATGCCGCCGGCGGAAACCCGCCGTGGCCGGCGCGGTCGTACTGGCCATCGAGGCATGCTAGGATTCGCGCCCGATGCGTGCCGCAACGACAACGCTCGCCATTCTGCCAGAAGTGAACGCCGCCGCCGCATATGACGCGTCCTGCCGCGATTGCGCGCGGCTCGCCGGATTCCTCGACGACGTCCGCGCCGCGCATCCGGGCTACTGGTGCAAGCCGGTCGCGCCGTTCGGCGCGGCCGACGCGGCGCTGGTCATCGTCGGCCTCGCGCCGGGAATGCATGGCGCCAATGCCACGGGCCGCCCGTTCACCGGGGATTACGCGGGCATCCTGCTCTATGCGACGCTTCACGCCTATGGATTCGCGTCGCGCCCCGAAGCGACGGCGGCGGGCGACGGCCTCGTGCTCACCGGCTGCCGCATCACCAACGCGGTGAAATGCCTGCCGCCGCAGAACAAGCCCACCCCCGCGGAAATCGCCGGCTGCAACCGCTTTCTCGAAGCCGACCTCGCCCGGGTTCCCGAGGGCGGCGCGGTGCTGGCGCTCGGCCGCATCGCCCATGGCGCGGCATTGCGCGCATTCGGGCTCCGGCCTTCCGCGTTTGCCTTCGCGCACGGCGCGCGCCACGCGCTCCCGCGCGGCGTCGCGCTGTTCGACAGCTACCACTGCAGCCGCTACAACACGAATACGCGCCGGCTCACCCCGGAAATGTTCCGCGCAGTGTTCGACGACGTCGCGGCACATCTTGCGGGCGCGGGTTTCGCCCGCACATCGGCGGGGTGCAGATGAGCGACGCTCCTTCCGCTGCGGAAAAGCCCGCGCCGTTCGACGCGCGCGAGCTGATCGCGTCGCTGCCGCACCGGCCGGGGGTCTACCGGATGTTCGGCGCCGATGGCGAGACGCTCTATGTCGGCAAGGCGCGCGACCTGCGCAAGCGCGTCGCGAGCTACTTCCAGAAGAGCGCGCACGAGACGCGGATCGCACTGATGATCGCGCAGGTGGCGAGGGTCGAGACGACGGTCACGCGCTCCGAAGGCGAGGCGCTGCTGCTGGAGAACAATCTCATCAAGGCCGAGGAGCCGCGCTACAACATCCTGTTCCGCGACGACAAGAGCTATCCCTACGTCGCGCTGACCGGCGAAAAGTTTCCGCAGCTCCGGTTCCACCGCGGCCGGCTCGACCGGCAGCACCGGTATTTCGGGCCGTTCCCGAGCGCCGGCGCGGTGCGGGAGGGCATGGCGCTGCTGCAGAAGGTCTTCCAGCTGCGCACGTGCGAGAACACCGTGTTCGCCAATCGTTCGCGTCCGTGCATGCTGCACCAGATCGCGCGTTGCAGCGCGCCGTGCGTCGGCCTCGTCAGCGAATCGGATTATCGCGAGGACGTGCAGAGCGCCGTCCTGTTCCTGCAGGGCAAGACCGGCGAGGTGCTGGCACAGCTGCAGACGCAGATGGCGGAGGCGAGCACGGCTCTCGCCTTCGAGCGCGCCGCCAGGCTGCGCGACAAGATCACCCGCCTCACGCAGCTGCAGTCGCGCCAGTTCGTGGAAAGCGCGACCGCCGGCGACATCGACGTCGTCGCCGCCGAATCGGAATCGGGGCAGGTTGCCGTCAACGTCGTCATGATCCGGGGCGGCCGGCACGTTGGCGACCGCTCGTATTTTCCGCAGCATGCCGACGCCGGCGCGCCCGCCGAGGTGGTCGAAGCGTTTCTCGAGCAACACTATGTCGAGCGGCCGGTGCCACCGACGATCATCGTCTCCGATGGCGGCGATCACGCCGCGCTGGCCGAGGTCCTCTCGGCGCAGGCCGGCCAGCGCGTGCAGATCACCGACAATCCGGGCGGCGAGCGGCGGGTGTGGCTCACGATGGCGCGGCAGAATGCCGTGTTCGCGATCAAGCAGAAGCTCGCCCGCAAGGCGACGCAGGAGGACCGGCTCGCCGCGCTGCAGGAGGCGCTCGGTCTCCCGCCATCGGCGCAGCGCATTGAATGCTTCGACGTTTCGCACACGATGGGCGAGCGGGCGGTGGCGTCGTGCGTGATCTTCGACGGGCTCGCGATGAAAACCGGCGAATACCGGCGCTTCAACGTCGCGCCCACGGTCGGCGGCGACGACTACGCGGCGATGCGCGAGGCGCTGACGCGCCGCTGCGCCCGCATCGTTGCCGGTGAATTTCCCGCGCCGGATCTCCTGGTGATCGACGGCGGCAAGGGGCAGGTGGCGATCGCCTGCGAGGTGCTCGCCGAGCAGGGGCTGCACGACACCCGCCTCATCGGCATCGCAAAGGGTCCCGAGCGCAAGGCGGGCGAAGAGGACATCGTGTTTCCGGATCGTGCCAAGGTGCTGAATCTCCCGCCCGATCATCCGGGACTGCATTTGCTGCAGCAGATCCGCGACGAGGCGCACCGGTTCGCGATCCAGGGCCACCGCGCGCGTCGCGCGAAGGCGCGCACGACTTCGTCGCTGCAGGACATCGACGGCGTCGGAGCGCGTAAGCGCCAGGCGCTGCTCGCGCACTTCGGCGGGCTCAAGGGCGTGCAGGCCGCGAGCGTCGACGACCTTGCCCGGGTGCCGGGAATCAGCCGCGCCCTCGCCGAGCGCATATTCGGCGACCTGCATTGACGGCCGCCGCTGCCCGCCGTCACCCTTCAGGCGCGGTAGAATCATGGCGCCACGCGCGATCCGTCGACGCGCCGCGGTGTGACCGATGCCCGTCAACCTCCCCATCCTGCTGACCTGGCTGCGGATCGTGCTGATTCCGGTGTTCGTCGGAATCTTCTACCTGCCCGACGCGTGGCTGTCGCCGGTCGCGAAGAACTGGACGTCCGCGTCGATCTTCCTGATCGCCGCCATCACCGACTGGCTCGACGGCTGGCTCGCCCGCAGGATGGGCGTCACGACCGCGTTCGGGGCGTTCCTCGATCCCGTCGCCGACAAGCTGATGGTGGCGGCCGCGCTGATCGTGCTCGTCCAGCTCGATCGCGCGGAGACGTTCCTTGCCATCATCATCATCGGCCGCGAGATCGCGATCTCCGCGCTGCGCGAGTGGATGGCGGAGCTCGGCCAGCGAAACAGCATCGCCGTCGCGTTCGTCGGCAAGGTGAAGACCGGGGCGCAGATGACGGCGATCGTCGCGCTGCTGCTCAACGAGCCGCTGATTCCCTACGTATCGACGCCGATCCTGGGAACTGTCGCGCTGTGGGCCGCCGCGGCGCTGACGCTGTGGTCGATGGTCCACTACATGAAGCTCGCGGCGCCGCACCTGCGCGGCTTCCGGAACTGACTGCAGCCGCGTGTCGGCGGATGCGACGCGCGCCTGCGATCCTCAGGCGGCGCCGGCAACGACGCCGAGCCGCGTGGGACCGAAGCGCTCCGCGAAGGCGATGATGTCGACCGCCGACGACGGCCTCGCGAAATAGAATCCCTGGATCTCGTCGCAGTTGCGCTCGCGCAGGAAGCGCAGCTGGTCGGCCGTCTCGACGCCCTCGGCCACGACTCTGAGCCGCAGCCCGTGCGCCATGGCGATGACGGCGGCGACGATGGCAGCGTCGTCTGAATCGATGGCGATGTCGCGAATGAACGAGCGGTCGATCTTCACGCTCTCGATCGGGAATTTCTTGAGGCGTGCCAGCGACGAGTAGCCGGTGCCGAAGTCGTCGATCGACACGTGGACGCCCATTTCCTTGATCTCGTGCAGCGTCTGCGCGGCGCGCTCGGGATTCTCCATCATCATGCTCTCGGTGATCTCGAGCTCGAGCAGGCCGGGGGGAAGCTCGGTGCGCGCGAGCGCATGGGCGATCTCGACGACGAGCCGCTCGTCGCTGAATTCGCGCGCCGACAGGTTGACCGCGACGCGGATCGGCTGTGGCAGCTCGGCCGCCCATTTGACGGCCTGCTGGCACGCCTCGTTCAGCACCCAGCGACCGATGTGGCGAATGAGGCCGGAATCCTCGGCGAGCGGAATGAACGATTCCGGCAGCAGCAGGCCGCGCTCGGGATGCTGCCAGCGAACGAGCGCCTCGACACCCGTAATGGCTCCGGTGCGCACCGACACCTTCGGCTGGTAGTGCAGCAGCAGCTGATCGGTGTCGAGTGCGCGCCGGATGCCTGCCCCCATGACGATGCGGTCCTCGGCGGGGGGCGTGTCCAGTTCGGAAAAGAACGCGTGACTGTTGCGCCCGGCATCCTTGGCGCGGTACATCGCGATGTCGGCCTTCTTGAGGAGCGTGGCGGCGTCGACGCCGTCGTGCGGGAACATCGCGATGCCGACGCTCGCCGACAGGCGGCATTCCTGGCCGTGCAGCGGGAAGGGTTCGGCGAGCGCGTCAACCAGACGCTGCGCGAAGTCGCCGACGTCTGACTCGCGGATGACGTTTTCGGCGAGCACGATGAACTCGTCGCCGCCGATCCGCGCCGCCGTGTCGGAGACGCGGATGGTATCGCCCAGGCGCTCCGCCATCAGCTTCAGGACTTCGTCGCCGGTCACGTGCCCGAACGCGTCGTTGACGTCCTTGAAGCGGTCGAGGTCGATGAACAGCACGGCGAGGACGCAGCCGTGGCGCCGCGCGAGCGACAGCGCGTGATTGAGCCGCTCGAAGAACGCCGCGCGATTGTAGAGGCCCGTCAGCGTATCGTAATGCGCGAGCCGGTTGTTGCTCTCCTCGGTCAGCTTCTGCTTGGTCACGTCGCGGCCGATGCCGCGATAGCCGATGAAGCGCCCGTCCGCGGCGAAGACGGGCTCGCCGCTGATCGCCGAATAGCTGTATCCCTCGTCGCGGTTCTTGCGGCGGAAGACCACGTCGTAGAACGTCTCTTGCGCCTCGAGGCGCGCCCGGTGCGCGTCCCATCCGCCTTCCGGCGGATCCATGCCGGGAAGCTGCCAGCGGGCGAGTCCGATATGCTCGTTGCCGCTGTACCCCGCGACGTTTTCGAGGTTTCCGCTGATCGAGGTGAAGCGGAACTGTTCGTCCTGCTCCCAGTACCAGTCGGAGCCGAGCGACGTGAAGCTGCGAAAGCGCGCCTCGCTCTCGGCCAGCGCCGCGGTGCGCTCGCGCACACGCGCCTCCAGCGTGTCGTGCTCGCGCTGCAGCGATTCGTAGAGGCCCGTCATTTCGCGCGACGCGAGATCCTGCGAGCGCTCGAGCAGATAGCGCTCCTGGTCGGCGTCGCCGTAGGTCTGGCTCACGCGGTGCAGGAACTCGTCCCACACCGGCGGCTCCGGCGTGCGGCCCGGCGCAAGGCCCAGTCGGTGAAGCTGGCGACGCAACAGGTTATGCAGGGATTTCACGGAGGGCGGTCAGGGTCATGGTCTGGTTGTGGACTTCGCATTGGGCGAATCCGCCGGAGGAAATCTCGCCGTACGAATAGAAGCCGATCTGGCGCGAGCCCGGCGGCAGCGCCTCCAGCGCCGCTTCGGTCTCCTCCTCGGTGCGCGCGCCCAGCACGAGGCGGCGGCCAACGCAGCTGATCGCGATCGCGAGCGCGGGCCGGTCGTCTAAGCCCGCCGCGGCGTCGACGGCGGCGCGCATGGCGCCGACGATGAGGCGGTCATTGTTCGCGCGCATCAGCCGCGCTCGACCGCCGTCGGGAATGTCTCCGGCGAAGGTCAGCGACTGCGTTTCCTCGTCGACGGAGAGGATCGTGCGCACGACCGACGTATCGGACTCGGGGCCGTCGCGCACCGAAAGCGGAAAGCGCAGCGCGCTCGCCGGCAATCCGGACGCGAGTTCGCCGAGATAGTCCTTGTACAGTGCCAGCGCGGGCTTGCCGTCGAGCTCGAACAGAACGTTGCCAAGAGAACGCGTGATCTTCCGCTCCGGCCCGAACGTGTCCCATCCGCCCTGCGAGCCCGCACCAACGACCAGCGGACCGGAAAGCGCCACCGCACTCACGTAACCGCTCTGCGCCCGCCCGTCGACCAACACCCACGTCCGCTCGAACCGGTCGCCGTCGGCCGCCAACCCTCCGCAGATCATCGTTCCTCTTGGAAGCGCGCCCGAAAGCCCCTTCACGAGCTCCGAACCGTTGACCGCCAGCCCGTCGGAGAACACCAGCACGAGTTGCGGAGATCCGGATGCGAGCTGCGCGCCCAGCCGGATACCGGCGGCCAGCGAATCGCCCATCGCCGACACCGCGCTGTTCGCGACGGCGAGCGTCGTGCGTTCGAACCGGGCGATCGCGACGACCAGCGTGTCGTCTGCAACGAGTCGATCGTGGATCTCGCCCGCGCTCGAGCAGCCGACGATGCGGCTCGACGGGAATGCCGCCGCGAGCTCGGCGAGCGCGGCCGGATTGTCGATGTATTCGGGCGCGCCGAAGGCGAGGACGAGCGTTCCCGCGGAGTCCTGCTCCGTGGGGAGCGGGGCCGTCCAGCCGCCCTCGCGGCGATGCGAAAAGGTGGAGATTTGCACGTTGGAATCCGTATCGTAATCACCGTAAGCAATAAGCGCGCCTGAGGTCCGGAGGGGCGCCGAAGCCCGATTCGAGGAACGGGAGCCTGTTGGGCGCGCGGCGGCCGCCTTCACTGCCGCTGCGCGGCGAAAGGGGCCGTCAGGCGCTCGCGGTCGGCCCTCGCGTTGACCCGGGGAGCGCTAAAAATGTAAAATGGCAGGCTTGGCTGCCGCTTTTCGAGCGGCCGCGTTCCCCGATAGCTCAGTTGGTAGAGCGACGGACTGTTAATCCGCAGGTCCCTGGTTCGAGCCCAGGTCGGGGAGCCAATGATTTCAGGGGATCAGCATTTTCTGCCGATCCCTTTTTTGTGTTCTTTCGTGCCCAAATCGTAACCACCGAACATCGAATCGAGCCTGTTGGGCTGCCTTCGCAAGATGGTCTGGCGCGAGATGCGCATAGCGTTCGACCATCACCGACGAGCGCCAACCACCAAGCCGCTGCAGCTCGTGCGTCGGTGTTCCCGATTGCCGATGCCCGCGTGGCCCAAGTGTGCCTTGTATCGTGCCAGCGGAAA
>CAWJXK010000001.1:0-74137 GCA_963846855.1 uncultured beta proteobacterium | reverse complement strand
AAGAAAAAGCAGCCTTGCGGGATTGTCACCGTCGTGTCCTGGGACTTCGACACCGTTTGCAGTGTCGTGGTGAACACAGGTGTGTACGGCTGCTGCACCTCGACCCGGAACGTCCCGGGCGGCAGCGCCAGTCCGTCGAGCCGATGGTCGGGGCCGTTGTTCTGGGTGAAGCCGCCGGGGACCGCGTGAAACACGGGCGGATTGTCCGCGAGCGATGCGACGCGGATCACCGGCGTTCCCATCGACGCCGCAGGCGCGCTGCTGATGTTCGCCTGCACATTGACCAGATTCACATCGGTACCGGGGGTCACCGTGACCGAATTGACCGAAGGCTGGCAGCCGGAGAGACAGACGATCAGCAGCGAGGCGGCGAGAATCGACGAGCGGATATGAGCGGTCATCGCGTGCTCCTTCTGAAGGATAGTGATTTCAACCGCACCCAGCGTTGGCGAATTAGATTATCACGGGTTGACACGGGCGCCCGAACGGGGAGATGGAATGGTTGGTTGTCGCCGTGGAGGCGTTTTTCCACATTGCGCGGGTGACGCGCGCCCGCTGACGTGCGCGCCGGTCACGCTTGGCGGCCGCCGGCACGCGCCTGACCCAGCGGGTGAATGATTTCCTTGCCATGGGCCTTCTCCTTCGCTTCCAGGTCGAAATTCTCACTGGCCCTGGACCGGATTTGGCCGGTTACGTCACAATGGCTAATATGTCCTGAATGAGGGTTAGTTTTTTTGTCGTCGAACTCGATACTCGTCCTTATCGGAGAGATCATGCCCACTTCAAGATGGTTGATGTTCTTCGCGCTTTTTGCGGTTATGAATGACATCAACGCCGCGCCTCCGGTCAAGCACAATATCAATGCCTCTTCGATAGGCGCCGGCGTTGGACGTGCCTTGGATTGGAATACAGAGAGCTCGCAGTCTCCCGTATGGTGTGGCGCCGCTTGTCGTTATCTGCGGGTTTCCACTGCCAAGATCGCGCCCGATATCGGTTTGACTTATCAACCGATTGCCTGGCCGGGCAACAGCGTCACGACTTTCCCCAATCCCTCTCCGGTCGTAAGGTCCATACCTACACCACAGGGTACAGCCGACAGCTCAGGGCGCCCCATTGTTTATGAATCTGCAACCTACGAACGAGGCGCCGTGGATGTGGGGCGTGCCGGACAGTCTTTGACGGCAAAGGTCTATCAGTCCGGCAACCAAGGCGCAAATCAGTCCGGCACAGCGGCGGCGGTGCTGGCCTATCACGTACAGGTGCAGAACCAAAGTAGCGAGGGACGCGATTTCTTTATTCGCTTTAACGCGCCCAAATCGCTCCAAGGCGTTAGCGCTGCGTACAACATTGGCGGACCTTCTGGAAATGAGCCGATGTACGTCCGTCAGGAATATGCCAAGAGCCGGTCTGCAGTAGATGTGTTGGTGAATGGGTTGCCAGTTTGGGCGACCGCGTCAAACTATTTTTTTCCGGAAGATTACGACGGCAGCGCCTATACGGGCCTCAGAAGCGACTGGGGTTACGCTTCAGACAACGACCAATACACAATATTTGTGGGCCGCTTTGCCTCTGGTGCCAACTTCAATGTCGATTTCATAGTGCGCGCAGACTCAATAGCACGCGCACCCAAGTGCGGCAAAGTAACTGAGCCCGCTACCTATCCTAACCCGCGTGTGCTGATGCATTGCTTTCTCCTTGGTGAAGGCCGCAACCTGCCAGCCGCAAGCAGCAAACTGCAGCGCTTTGAAATTTACTCAAAGACCGTTTCCACGCCGCTTCGGCGGCCGCTGCCCGGCGTTCTCAACTCCGTAAAGGATCAGTAACAATGCGTGCCTTTCCAGCGTTTGTTGCATTGTGGGCCTTTGTTTCATCGTGGACCATGGTCGCCGCCGCTAACGCGGCGGACTTGCCTTTCCGGATTGCGACCGCCAGCGAAGTGGCTTCGCTTAGTCAACCCGGAGTCATTGCCAGCTCTCTAAACCAAACCGACTTCAATACCGCTGCCTTGGTGACCGTACAGAAACTATCCAGCAACGCGGTCAGCAATACGCAGCGTGCAAACAAGGCGCACTCGGGAGTCTACAGAGCAGCGCTCTCTGCAGGAACGGATCCGAGTCCACATGTTGTCCCGCCCGCGGTGCAACCGACGGATTTTGTGGATTACGAGGTAAACCATGATTCCGTGCAGGCATGGGCCACCATGAGCGAATTGGGCGCGCCTTTTGTGATGGTTTATGTGGACGGCAAGTCGAAGGGCCAGTCTGCCGCATCATGGAGCACTCGGTACACCGTGCCAGGCAGCGGAAATCGTGACGTGTATGCTCAGTTCACAATTCCAGCGGTAAGTTTTGGCGGTCGATTCGAAGACGCCACTCCAAGCCTGTCTTGGGCGCGGATGCGGATCGATTTTTTGGTCAATGCTTATCCAGCCTGGTCCACAGAAGCCCTGAGGTTTAATGAAATCTATGTAGACCCTGATACGCATCAGACGAGAGAAAAAACAGTTCACATAGACACGTTTGGGCACAGCATAGGGCTTGACGCGGAACACCCAAGCTCAACATCTCGGACCGATCACCCTAAGACTGGGCACCTATCCTGCCGGCAAAGTCTTCGATCTGACCGCATTGTTTCAAGTCGAAGGAAAGCTCGATTCCGAATGCGGCCCCGATGCTGGAGAAATTGTTTGCGGTGGCGTTTCCGTGAAGATCGACTGGGATCCAACTGCACCGCAACCCACTCTATATTCGAAGTGAAATCCATCCCCGGCGAAGGCGGTCGCGTCACGTTCGGGGTCCGATTGTCGTCCGTCGCGCGCTATTGCTCGACACTAGAGTGCTCGAACTGCGAGAGACTCACCGCCGGGAAATAGCCGCCGACCTCCCGGCGAACCCACCATTGGCCGCTCGTCGCGTGCGTCGTCGCATCGGCGAATCGGTACTCGTAGAGTGTCGCCCGAATGTACTTGGGGGGCCGATCGGGGAAGGGGTTTTTGGCCAGCAGCGAAAGAACCGGAGGGCTATTCTCCAGCAGCCGCAGCAGGAAGCTGCCGAACCAAGGCGCGTCCGCAGGACCGCCCAGCGCGGCGAACCACATCTGCCAATCGAGCCGGGGCTGGTGAGGAATACTCCAGCGCGGTCGATCCATTACCGATCCCGGCTTATAGCGAAATTCATAGGCCTGCCATTGCTGTCCGTCGTTCGAACCTTCAACGACGATTTCGGGGCGGGTCGTCGTCATCACGGCGAACAGTCCATAGGAGTTGACGATCCTCAGCGGTGAGATCGCATCGGTTAGGGTGTCCACCATCGGGAGCGCCGCGCCGGAGAGGAGTTGCCAGACCCGATTTGCTCCGACAGGCACTACCGTTAGGGCGATTACCGCCGCAATCGCTGTAGCGATTCGGCCGGGTTGCGGAGCTTGCCGGGCAATGTGCGCCGCGAGCCGAGCGGGGAGCGCGATTCGAATCGCCGCATCGTCGAACAGAAAGATGCACAGGAGCATCGTCGACAGATTGAAGAAATTGTAGTTGCCGGTAAGTGCGATCAGGACCTGGAAACCCAGGATGCACCAGGCGGATGCCGCGCGCAGACGGCGTGGCGCAAATATGAGGAACACGACGCCGAGCTCGATGACGAGCGTCGCCGCGGTCCCGCCGACCAGTAGCCAATTCGGCAGGTGGTCGGCGTACAGAGCCAGCGGGGTCGGCAGCGGCTGGGTCTCGAAGTGATACTCCAGGGCGGTAAGACCGCGCCACGTCGGGTCTCCCGATAGCAGCTTCGCCGCGCCCGCCATGAACAGGTAGCGGAAGAGCAACCAGCGGTACAGCCAGACCAGAATGCGCGAGCCGCCGGTGAGAAAGATTGCCAGGAATCCTGTCTCGAGAAGCAGTGCGTCCCACTGATACGCCATGAAGATCTGCCCGGCGTAGACGTAGGAGAGGTAGAGCGCGAAGAGTCCGACAAGCGCCGTTCGAACCAGAATCCCCGCCACCACGAGCAGGGCGAGTGCCATGCCCACCAACGTGCCGGCGACCAGCGCGGTGTCGCTCGCGTCGAGCCAGAAGAGCGTCGGCACTAATCGGTAGGCGGCGATGCCGAGGTAATCGTGCACCGCTCTCAGGAAGGATTCGAGCGGCAGCACGCCAGCGCTGCCCACCAGTCCGAGAATCTGCACCGCCAGCGATGCGAAGGCCGCGAAATAGAGGAGACCGAGACCGCGCTGAAAAACCCAACTCACCGCGTCGTACCGATCCGCTTCGAGCGCCGTGCCCCAAAGCAACGTGGTCACTCGGCTCAACAGGCCACGGTGACCCGCGAAGAACGCGTAGGCCGATTCCGCTACGAGCGCGAACCCGGGTACGTGGGTGTATAGCCACCACCAACCTCGCCGTCCCGGTGCGTAGCATAGGACGCGGTAGGTCGCCGCCGCGCCCGAGTACACCTGACCGTCTGCATCGACCAACTGAATCGCGTGGCGGAAGGCGTCGAGCGGGATGCTCGGATAGTCCTGCGCGGCGTCCTGATAGGTGCGATAGATAACGCGCGTGCCGGTCAGTCCCTCCCAATACGTCACCCACCGCCTGCAGATTCCACAATCGCCGTCGTAGATCAACGTGGGGCGCAGCTGCGCCGACGTTGTGGTGGGAAGCATGGTCGAAAACGCCCAGTCCAAGAATGCCGCGTCACGACAATGGTACGAGATTTTGCTGCGTCGGGCCGGCATGCGCCCGGACTCGCCCGCGCTTCGCGCCGAAGCAGAATCAAAATGAGTGATTACACCCGGGAAATTCGGACGGCGAGGTCGATGATCTGCTATTGGCCGCCAGCGGACGTTTGCTGCCGCCCACAGAGTCACAACTCACGCAGAAGGCCGGCGAGCTTTCGCATTTTGCAGAGCAGCGAGAGGCGTTAAACCGCGACCCACACAACTCAATACCGCGCGTTCCCCGGAGTGCGCGGAAACGGAATCACGTCGCGGACGTTGGCGAGCCCCGTCACGTACGCAACGGTCCGCTCGAAGCCCAGGCCGAAGCCCGCGTGCGGCACGGTGCCGTAGCGGCGCAGGTCGCGGTACCAGCTGTAGTGCTCCCGGTCGAGTCCCGCCTCGTCCATCCGTGCGTCGAGCATGTCGAGGCGCTCCTCGCGCTGGCTGCCGCCGATGATCTCGCCGATGCCGGGCGCCAGCACGTCCATCGCGGCGACGGTCTTGCCGTCATCATTGCGCCGCATGTAGAACGCCTTGATCTCCTTCGGGTAGTTCATCAGGATCACGGGCCTCTTCGCATGGGTCTCCGCGAGGTAGCGCTCGTGCTCCGACTGCAGGTCCGTGCCCCATTGCACCGGGAACTCGAACTTCTGCTTCGCCTTCTGGAGCACGCCGATGGCGTCGGTGTAGTCCATCCGCGCGAAATCGTTGTCGACGATGCCCTGCAGCTTGGCGATCAGGCCTTTTTCGATGCGCTCCTCGAAGAATGCCATGTCGGCCGGCCGCTCGGCGAGCACGGTCCGGAAAATGTGCTTGAGCAGTGCTTCGGCGAGCGTCGCATTGTCCGCCAGGTCGGCGAAGGCGATCTCGGGCTCCACCATCCAGAACTCGGCCAAGTGGCGGCTGGTGTTCGAGTTCTCGGCTCTGAACGTGGGACCGAACGTGTACACCTTGGACAGTGCCATGCAGTACGACTCGACGTTCAACTGGCCGGAGACCGTCAGGAACGTCTCGCGGCCGAAGAAATCGGCGCCGAAGTCGACCTTGCCCGCGGGCGTGCGCGGCAGGTTGGCGAGATCGAGCGTCGACACGCGGAAGAGCTCGCCCGCGCCCTCGGCATCCGCCGAGGTAATGATCGGGGTGTTGACCCAGACGAAGCCATTCTGGTTGAAGTATCCGTGGATGGCCTGCGCGATGGTGTGCCGGACGCGCGTCAGCGCGCCGATCACGTTGGTGCGCGGGCGCAGGTGCGCCACTTCGCGCAGGAACTCGAGCGTGTGCGGCTTGGGCTGGATCGGATACGAATCGGGATCCTCGACCCAGCCGATCACGTTGATTGCGCTCGCCTGCATCTCGAACGGCTGCCCCTTGGCCGGCGACGGCACGATGTTGCCGGTGGCCTCGACGGCGCAGCCCGACGTGAGATGCAGCACGACGTCGGCGTAGTTGGAGAGCGTGCTGGGCGCCACGACCTGCACCGGGTTGAAGCATGACCCGTCGGATACGTGGACGAACGAAATGCCGGCCTTGGAATCGCGGCGGGTGCGCACCCAGCCCTTGAGGGTGACGGGGCGTCGGTCGGCGCGCAGCCCGCAAGGATGTCGGCACAGGAATGGGTAATCATCGTGAATTCTCCGGCCGCGGTGGATTGGCGGCGGTCATGGGTGCGGCGACATGCGGGTGACCAGGGAAGCGAGCCCAGTAGCCTTTTACACTGACGTGTGCCAGGCAGCAACGTTACGTATGGCATCGCGCAACGTGGTGCGCCTGTTGACTATGCGGGCACAGCTTTCGACCCAAAGCGTGCGGTCCGTGAATCAAGGATCGGAGGCGATAGTCATCGCACGCTAATAACTGACGACCGTTCGAATCGACTTGCCCTGATGCATGAGTTCGAAGCCATCATTGATCTTTTCGAGCGGGATGACGTGCGTGATCAGGTCATCGATGTTGATCTTTCCTTCCATGTACCAGTCGACGATTCGGGGCACGTCAGTACGGCCGCGCGCGCCGCCGAAGGCGGTTCCCTTCCAGACACGACCGGTCACGAGCTGGAATGGCCGCGTGCGGATTTCCTGCCCGGCCCCTGCTACTCCGATGATGACGGACACGCCCCACCCGCGGTGGCAACACTCAAGCGCCTGGCGCATCAGGTCGACGTTGCCGACGCATTCGAAGCTGTAGTCCGCACCGCCCCCGGTGAGTTCGACGAGATAGGCCACGAGATCGCCCTGCATCTCTTTCGGATTCACGAAATGCGTCATTCCGAACTTCCGGGCGAGCGCCTCTCGGGAGGGATTGACGTCGACGCCGACGATCATGTTCGCGCCCACCATGCGCGCCCCCTGGATCACGTTCAATCCGATCCCGCCAAGTCCGAATACGACGACGTTGGCGCCGGCCTCGACCTTTGCCGTATTGATGACGGCGCCGATGCCCGTCGTGACGCCGCAACCGATGTAGCAGACCTTGTCGAAGGGTGCGTCTTCGCGGATCTTCGCGACGGCAATTTCAGGCAGCACCGTGAAATTCGCGAATGTCGAGCAGCCCATGTAATGATGCACAGGCCGCCCATCGAGCGAAAACCGGCTCGTGCCGTCGGGCATCACGCCCTTGCCTTGAGTGGCACGAATCGCGGTGCACAGGTTCGTCTTGCGCGACAAGCACGATTTGCACTGGCGACACTCCGGCGTATAGAGCGGAATGACGTGATCGCCCGGCCTTACGCTCGTCACGCCCGGCCCGACGTCGACGACGATGCCGGCACCCTCGTGGCCGAGAATGGCGGGAAACAATCCCTCGGGGTCCGCCCCTGAGCGGGTGAACTCGTCGGTGTGACAGAGTCCGGTCGCCTTGATCTCCACCAGCACCTCGCCAGCGCGAGGCCCGTCGAGCTGCACGGTTTCAATGGCAAGAGATGCACCCGCCTTGTGCGCTACCGCTGCACGTACGTCCACATCCTTCTCCTTCGACGATTCCACCTGATCGGGCTAGATGCGGGCGCCTGTTGCGGACCCTTGCATCATTAGCTGCCGCAGCTCATCCCTGCTGCCGCATCCCTGGTGGGCAAATTCAGTTCGAAGTCGAACGCAAACGTCGTCTTGTCGAGGCTGCCTGCGATCTTGCCCGACAGCGCGCCTCCGGGCTTCACTTCTCCGCTCATCTTCTCAACCTTGAAGTCCCTGGGCGCCTGGACCACGCGCTGGATGCCCGCCATCGGCGACCTGGCGTGGTTGGTGTTCAGGTCGATCGATTTGACGGCGGCCGCAGAGGCCACCTCTTTGCCTCCGCCCGGGCAGAACATGATGACGGCCATCGTGCGCTGCTTGCCGCCCTTGTCGCCACCGGCGAACGACGACGTCTGGAAGCTCTCCGCTTCCTGCGGCGTGATGGCATCTTCGTTGAACCAGATCGCCACGCTGTGCTGATCGCCGTACAGCGACGCCACGCAATTCGTGGCCGTGAACCTCTCGCCACCCATCGACCCCGTCGCCGAACACCGCGTCTTCACCGGCGCAGCGGCGGCCGCTGCGGTTGCGCTCGACGCCGAGCCCGGCGTGGCAGCACTTCCCGGCATCGGCTGACCGACTTTCCAGGCGTCGGCCAATGCGGTGGCACGGCGCCTTTGTTCCGGCGTGAGCGACTTCGCGATTTCGTTCCGGTAGTCGATGTTCTCCTTGTCGCCATTGCGCGCGGCGATCGTGGCATTGGCGAGTGCGAAAACGTCATCTTTGGTCGCGCCCTGGCCGGTATGGTAGACGACGGCCAGCTTCAACTGCGCGTCTGCATTGCCCTGGGCCGCGGACTTGCGCCACCAATCGAATGCCTGCGCATAGTCCTTCGCTACACCCTGGCCCCTGGCATACAACAGTCCCAGGTTGTACTGCGCCGTCGCTTCGCCATGCTCGGCCGCTTTTCTGAACCACACGACGGCTTGCGCGTTGTCTTGCTTTACGCCATCGCCGGTCGCGTAGATAACCCCCAACTCCTGTTCGGCGTCGGCATGGCCTTGCGCCGCTGCCTTGCGGATCCACGCGATGCCCTGCGCCTTGTCCTGCGGATACCCGTTTCCGAACTCATACATCCGTCCGATTCGATATTGGGCTTCGGGGTCGCCGCGTTCTGCCAGCGGACGATATTCGTTGGCGGCGGTAACGTAGTCCTTCTTGCTCAGCGCCTCGTAGCCTTCCTTGAGGCCAGCAAAGGCTGCGGTGGAGCACAACAGCACTGAGAGAGCGAGCAGTCGCATGACTCCTCCTACGTCGATGGGAAGCTGGAGAGGCGTGCCGGATTGTCGTGAATGCAGTTTTGCATAGCCGACTCCAAAGTTGAAGCTCGCCGCACGGTGGTCGGGACAACGTGCGCAATTTGGCGCCCCGGCCGGGAAATGAGCCTGTACCGATCGATCTCAGTCCCGCCACGATGGACCGACACTGCTCCAGCAGAACTCGTGATCGCGCCGGTATGACTACCTGTCGGCCGATGCTGGCCGATCCTGAGGGGTTTCGTGGTGCCGGCAGTAGGAATCGAACCCACGACCAACGGTTTACAAAACCGCTGCTCTACCAACTGAGCTATGCCGGCCCGGCGAAATTGTAGCGCGCGCGAGCGGCGCGCCGGACCGCGAAACTCGCAGTCTACTTGATGACCTGTAGGTGCGACGGGCGCGGACGCCCGGGGCCGTCGTCCTTCGCGGCCTTGGCGTCCTTGACGTCGGCCTCCAGCGCCGCATCGATGTCGGGCAGCGGCGCGGATGCCGAGGCGAGGGACGCGGCGGGATCCTGCGCGAGGGTGAACGCGAAGCCGTAGCCCGTCTCCTTGGCGAAGATTCCGGAGACGGCGCTCATCGGCACGGCGACTTCCTGCGACGATCCGGAGAAGCGCGCCGAGAACTGCACCAAGTCGTTGTCGATCGTGAGCTTGCGCGTCGCCGACGTGCTGATGTTGAGCACGATCTCGCCGTTCTTGACGAACGCGGCGGGCACGCGCGTCTGCGCGTTCACCTTCACCGCGAGGTACGGCGTCAAGCCGTTGTCCGCGCACCATTCGCAGATGGCGCGGACCAGGTACGGCTTGGCGGACTGTTCGGACATCGGATCGAAAGTTTACGCGCCGCGGGCCGCGGGTCAAGCCTTGCCCGGCCCCGCTACTTGCGCATCCCGCGCTCGGCGGAGGTCAGTGCTTCGGAGAATGCCGGGCGCGCGAACAGCCGTTCGGCATACTTCATCAGCGGCGCCGCCTGCTTGGGCATCTGCACGCCGTAGTAGTCGAGCCGCCACAGGAGCGGCGTGATCGCGACGTCGAGCATCGAGTACTCCTCGCCCAGCATGTGCTTGTGCTTGGCGAATACCGGCGCGATCTGCAGCAGGCTGTCGCGAACGAGGTTGCGCGCCCGCTCGATCTGCTTCTGGTTGTTGCCTTCGAGCGCGTCGATGTGGATGAAGAGCTCCTTCTCGAATCGGTGCAGGAACAGCCGCGCGCGAGCGCGCATCACTGGGTCGGCGGGCATGAGCTGCGGGTGGGGGAAGCGCTCGTCGATGTACTCGTTGATGATGTTCGACTCGTGCAGCACGAGGTCCCGCTCGACCAGCACCGGCACCTGGTTGTACGGGTTCATCACCGCGAGGTCCTCGGGCTTGTGGTCGAGGTCGACGTCGATGATCTGGAAGTCCATTCCCTTCTCGTGCAGCACGATGCGGCAGCGCTGGCTGAAGGGATCGGTCGTGCCTGAGTAGAGCGTCATCATGATTGTTTTCTCCTCGCGCGGTGGCGGGTCGTTCCAAATGAAAGCGTCAATCCGGGTGTGAATAGAACGGAAGCGAACTCCCGAACGTCCACCACGCACTAGCGGCTATTGGGGCAATGCAAAGCGTCGCGAGCGGGCCGGATGCCAGGCGGCCCGCAGCGAGGCCCGAGATAGTACTGGGACGTACAGCGAGGGCCGAGCGAGGACACAACGACGCAGCCGGCCCGCGCAGCAGCTTTGCAACAGCTTTACGATCGTCGCTAGTGGACGTCCTTCCAGTATTCGTGTTTGAGCCAGTAGGCAAAGAAGAACAGCACGCCGAGGTAGAGGAGCACGACGAGCCCGAGGCGGATGCGCTTGTTCTTGGCCGGCTCCGCCATGTAGTCCAGGAAATTGACGAGGTCGCTCACCATCTGCTGGTATTCGGCCGGCGAAAGCGTTCCGGGCGTCTCCACCTCGAGCGTCTCGACCACGTACTTGTTGTTCTTCGCGGGCGCCAGCAGCACGAGGCTCTTGGCGCCGATCGCGGCGGCCTGCGCCTTCTCGTGATCGTCGTATTCGGTGCTGACGAGACGGTTGACGCCGCCCGACTGCCACAGCACGTGCGGCATGCCGACGTTGGGAAACACGAGGTTGTTCCAGCCGCTCGCGGCCGAATCGTCGCGGTAGAAGGCGAGAAAATAGTTGTACAGCCAGTCGGTGCCGCGCACGCGGGCCTCGACCGTCAGATCGGGCGGCACGATCTTCAGCCATTCCTTCGCGTCGGCCGGTTGCATCGCGATCGTCATCGTGTCGCCGACCTTGGTCGGCAGCCACTCGAGTTTCGCCGCCTTCGGATCGAACTTGCCGGTGAAGATGAGGTTGTCCTGCACCATCGGAAGGTCGATGCCGAGGTCGGTCAGCCGGTTGTAGCGCATGTACTTCGCGCTGTGGCAATTGAGGCAGTAGTTGACGAACGTGCGCGCGCCGCGCTGCAGCGATGCGTCGTCGAGGCGGTTGACCGGCGCGGGGTCCATGCGCAGGCCGGCGCCGCCCGACGCCATGGCCGCACCGGAGAAGAGGAGCATCCCGAGGAGGACAGCGAAGGCGCGCTTCATCCCGTCACCCTTTCCGGGACCGGTTTCGTCTTGTCGATCGCCGTGTACCACGGCATCAGGGCGAAGAAGAGGAAGTAGACGATGGTGAGCACCCGCGCGACGACGGTCGCGCGGTCGGCCGCGTACATCGGGAATCCGTCGGCGAACTGACCCCAGACGGTCACCGGCACGACGCCGAGGTAGCCCAGGATCAGGAACGAGACGACGAATGCCGCCAGTGCGCCCTTGTACAGCGAGCCGCGGTAGCGGATCGATTTCACCGGGCTCTTATCGAGCCATGGCATGAAGAAGAAGATCAGCACGGCGATGCCCATCACGATGACGCCCCAGACCTGGCTGCCGAGGAACGACGGCACGGCGCGCAGCATCGCGTAGTACGGCGTGAAGTACCAGACCGGCGCGATGTGCTCGGGCGTCTTCAGTGGATCGGCCGGGATGAAGTTGTTGGCCTCGAGGAAATAGCCGCCCATGTCGGGAATGAAGAAAACGATGATCGAGAACACCACCAGGAAGGCGACGACGCCGACCATATCCTTCACCGTGTAGTACGGGTGCGAGTAGATGCCGTCGAGCGGCAATCCGGTCGCGGGATCCTTCGGCTGCTGCTTGATCTCGATGCCGTCCGGGTTGTTCGAGCCGGTCTCGTGCAGCGCCATGAGATGCGCGGCGACGAGCCCCAGCAGCACCAGCGGCATCGCGATCACGTGGAACGCGAAGAAGCGGTTCAGCGTGATGTCGGAGATCGTGTAGTCGCCCCGGATCCAGATGCTCAAGTCCTCGCCGATGAACGGCACCGCGGAGAACAGATTGACGATCACCTGCGCGCCCCAGTACGACATCTGTCCCCACGGGAAGGAGGTAGCCGAAGAACGCCTCGCCCATGAGGCAGAGGTAGATGAGGCAGCCGAAGATCCAGGTGAGCTCGCGCGGCTTCCTGTAGCTGCCGTACATGAGCCCGCGGAACATGTGCAAATAGACGACGACGAAGAACATGGACGCGCCGGTGGAGTGCATGTAGCGGATCAGCCACCCCCACGAGACGTCGCGCATGATGTACTCGACCGACTCGAACGCCTTCGCCGCGTCGGCCTTGTAGCTCATCGTGAGGAAGATGCCCGTCACGATCTGGATCACCAGCACGAACGCCGCCAGCGAGCCGAAGTAGTACCAGAAGTTGAAGTTCTTCGGCGCGACGTACTTGCCCCACTGCGATTCCCAGAGGGCCGTCAGCGGGAAGCGCGCGTCGATCCAGTTCAGGATTTTTTCCATGGCCGCGCTCCGCTCACGCCGACTTGCCGTCTTCGCCGACGCCGATGAGGATCCTGGTCTCGGTCAGGTACTTGTGCGGCGGGATGACGAGATTGGTCGGCGCCGGCACGCCCTTGTAGACGCGGCCGGCCAAGTCGAACTTCGACTGGTGGCACGGGCAGAAGTAGCCGCCGAGCCATTCGGGGCCGAGATCCGCGGGCGCCGGCTCGGGCCGAAATGTCGGCGAGCAGCCGAGGTGCGTGCAGATTCCGACGGCGACCCACATCTCGGGCTTGATCGAGCGCGTCTCGTTCTTGCAGTATGCCGGCTGCTGCGGCATCTCCGATTTCGGATCGGCGAGTCTGCTGTCGAGCTTGGGCAGCGTTTCCAGCATCGCCGCCGTGCGGTTGACGAGCCAGACGACCTTGCCGCGCCATTCGACGGTGATCTGCTGGCCGGGCTCGATCTTGCCGATTTCCACCTCGACCGGGGCACCGGCCGCCTTGGCGCGCTCGCTGGGAAACAGCGCCATCACGAACGGCGTCGCCGCCGCCACGCCACCGATTCCGCCGACGACGCTCGTCGCGCCGATCAGGAAGCGGCGCTTGCCCTTGTCCACACTGCCATCCGCCATGTCGCTGCGCCCCGGGGTTCTGATCGGTAGATTCATACGACCTTCGCAAACCTGTCGATTATAAGGGATTGGGGCCGCTCGCCGGAAGCTTTTCCTCCGGAAAAACGGGAAAAGCCGAGCGAGATCAGCGGGATGGCGGCGCGCTCCGACGCCGGGCCGGCGGCGCGCCGCGGCGCAAGAATCGAGCCCGCATCACCGTGAAACGCGATTCCGCGACCCGCGGTCAACCGATCCCGGCGGCACGCGTTTTCGAGTAATCGACGCGGACGCGGCGCACGCGGTCCCCACGCGACAAGGGGCGCCGTTCCGGGACGGCGCCAAACGGCGCAATCGCACGACCATCCCACAGGCGCAGCATGCCGGCGTACGCGTGGTCGGTCGGCGCCGCGTCCCACTGACTATAATTGCCGTTCCCTTCCCGCCGCAAAGACCCCGTGCTGCGAAGAATCTGGCTGCTGTTCGCGCAGGCCTCCACCGTTTGCCTCGCGGCGCTGTTCGTCGTGGCGACGCTGCGGCCCGACCTGCTGCCGCGCGTGACGCCGCAAGGCGGCGCGACAGTCCTGCTGCAGGAGATCGTCACGCCGACGGCGCCGCAGAAGGGCTCGACGTTCGCCGAGGCCGCCAAGCGCGCGATGCCCGCGGTGGTCGCGATCTACACCAGCAAGGAGATGCGTCAGCGCAATCCGCTGGTCGACGACGACACGCTGCGCCGGTACTTTCCGGACTTCGCCGAGCGAATGCCGCGGCAGCGGCAGACGAGCCTCGGCTCGGGCGTGATCGTCTCGCCCGACGGTTACGTGCTCACCAACCAGCACGTCGTCGACGGCGCCGACGACATCGAGCTCGTGCTGCAGGACGGCCGCCGCCTGAAGGCGAAGATCCGCGGCTCCGATCCGGAATCCGACCTCGCCGTGCTGAAGGCCGATGCGGCCGGCCTGCCCGGCGATCACGCTGGGATCGATCGAGCACGTGCAGGTCGGCGACGCGGTGCTCGCGATCGGCAATCCGTTCGGCTTCGGCAATTCGGTGACGTCGGGCATCGTCAGCGCGCTCGGGCGCAATCACCTCGGCATCAACCGCTTCGAGGATTTCATCCAGACCGACGCTGCGATCAACCCCGGCAATTCCGGCGGCGCGCTGATCGATGCCTCGGGCAACCTCATCGGCATCAACAGCACGATCTTCTCGCAATCCGGCGGCTCGCTCGGCATCGGCTTCGCGATCCCCGTGTCGATCGCGCGCACGGTGCTGGAGCAGATCATCGAGAACGGCGAAGTGACGCGCGGCTGGTTCGGCGTCGAGCCGCAGGACGTGAGCGAGGAGATCGCCAAGGCGCTCGCCTACGACGGCACGGGCGGAGTGGTAATTCGCGGGCTCGTGAAGAACGGGCCGGCCGACCGTGCCGGCATGCAGGTCAAGGACATCGTCGTCGACATCGACGGCAAGCCGACCGTCGACACGCAGGTCATGCTGTCGCGGATCGCCGAGCTGCCTCCCGGAACGCCCGCCCACGTAAAGCTGTGGCGCGACCGCAAGGCGCTGGAGGTCGACGTCACGGTCGGCAAGCGGCCGCGGGCTACCAATCCCTAGGGCAATCTGTCGCTGCACCAACCATCGCCTTTCATTGGCATAGCGCGGCGCCGTAACCACCCCGATCTGTTTTGGTTTCCGATGTCCGTTCCTGGGACGGATGGAACGTCTGCTTGCTTTCTCGGTCCTGGCCCAACCCAAGCCGACTGGTCGCTTCGCCGCGAACCCGGCCGCTCAATCCGGTCTCAACAATGGGGCGTTCGGGCAGAAGCGGTCACATTGCGTGACCGCCAAAAGCGGCCAATGACGAAAGAGCGCGCTCAGGATCTGCTGTCGCTCGCCGTGGACTCCGGTGTGCTTGGAGGCGCTGATAGGTCCTTCATGGGTGACTCGCCCGTGCTCTCCAACGCGAGTTCTATCAGTTGCTCCAGCGTCATCGCATGGCCCTCCTGCCAAGCCAAGTCGAAGGCGTCGTTGCCGATAGAGGCACGCCCTGAAGCAATCTGACGGTCATAACGAGAGCGTTCCCAAGGCGCAAGGGGAGAGCCGATCTCCTCTCGCAGTCGCGCCGCCTGGCCGCAGAGGCGGGCACCCGGTCCGGGTCGGCGCAAGGCGAACGCGAGACCGGCGAGTGCTTCCAGAGACTCCGCTATGCCCAACCGGTCAGCCAATTCTCGCCGGATCGCAAGACTGTCTGTCAGAAGCGCCCTGGACGACGGATAGTCGCCCTGCTCATAGGCAACCGTGCCCAGATTGGCCAACGAGTGGGCGATTCCCCCTCTCTCGCCGATCTCCCGACGGATGACCAAGGCCTCCTCATGCAGCGATCGGGCGGCCGAATAGTCATTCCGGTAGTACGCCACCATCCCCAGATTATTCAATATGACGGCGATGCCCCGCTGGTCGCCTAGTTCGCGCTCGATCGCCAGACTCTGCTCGTACAACGACTCGGCGGCCCGTTCGTCGCCCTGCGCGTAGACGACTTCCCCTAGCGCCAACAGCGTCCTCGCGATGCCTCCTTGGTCACCCAACTCGCGCCAGATCGCCAGGCTCTCCACGTGCCGGGCAATCGCCGCCGAGTAGTCGCCCTGGTCGCCGGACACCATCGCGAGGTTGCCCAGCGCAGCGGCAACGCCGCGCTGGACGTCCAGCTCTCGGTAGATCGATAGGGCTTCTTCGTACAGTGTCCTTGCCTTCGAAAAGTCGGACATCGCCCTCGCCATTGTGGCGGCTGAGGCGAGTGCCTTCGCGCGGTGCGCCGTAGCCTGTCGAGCGGGCACGACCGCGAGTATTCCGGACAGCCAGCTGAGGCCTTCGCGAGCATACCCACGTATAAACCAGAACCGCCAACAGGCGCTCGCCAGTCGCATCCCGCTCACAGCGTCGCCGCCTGCGGCAGCCCAGGCGAGGGCCGATCGCAGGTTGTCGTGTTCCCTCTCCAGGCGCTCGAGCCAGGTCCGCTGCTGCGCCCCGTTCAGCTTCGGCTCTGCCTCTTCCGCTAACGCGAGGAAATACGCAAGGTGACGGTCGCGCCACGGTTCTCGTTCCGCGTCGCCGATCGCGGATTCCTCCAACTTCTCCTTAGCGTATTCCCGCACGGTCTCAAGCATTCGGTAGCGATCGCCATCGTCGTCTGCGACCACGAGCGATTGCTCGATGAGCCGGATCAACACATAGACTACATCGTCCTTGGCGATCGATTCGCCGCTGCCCACCTCACTCGCGGCTTCGAGCGTCCAGCCACCGGCGAATACCGACAGCCGCGCGAACAGGGCCCTCTCCGCCCCGTCCAGCAGCTCGTAGCTCCAATCGATCATCGCGCGCAGCGTCTGGTGTCGCGGCAGCTCGTGGCTGCCACTCGTCAACAGCCGGAAGCGCTGGTCGAGCAATCGCACGATCTGCTCCACCGGCAGCACCCCGACCCGCGCCGCCGCCAGTTCCAGCGCCAGCGGGATTCCATCGAGTCGCATGCAGATCTCGGCCACTGCCCGTGCCCTCTCCTCCTGCAGATCAAGGTGCGGGTGCTGCTGACGCGCGCGCTCCACGAACAGCTGCACCGCATCGGACCGGGCGATGCTCTGAGGGTCGGCTTCGGGATCGGCCAGTGGCAGCGCACCCACCGGATAGGCGCGTTCCCCGGACAGATGCAGCGGCTCCCGACTCGTCGCGATCACAGTCACCTGCGTCGTCTCGCGCAGCAGCGCCGCGATCAAACGCGCGCAGCCGCCCAGCACGTGCTCGCAGTTGTCGATGATGAGCAAGGTCTCCCGCGCGCGCAGGTGGTTGCATAGCGCGTCCAGCAGCGACTGCGCGGGCGCCTCCTTCACCTGCAGCGCCTGTGCGAGCGCGCTAGGCACCAGGGCCGGATCGGCCAGCGGAGCCAAGTCAACGAACCAGATCCCGTCCCGATAGGCATCGCGCACCTCGGCGGCTGCCTGCAACGCCAGACGCGTCTTGCCGATGCCCCCGGTCCCCGTCAGCGTCAGTAACCGGGTCCCGGGCAATAGCTGCTTGATTTCGGCCAGTTCCCGCTCGCGTCCTATGAACGAGGTCAGCAACTCCGGCAAGTTGGTTCGCCTGTGGTCGGCTGGCGCCGGAGCCACTGACCGGCCTGCAATTTCCGCAACCGGCCCGACGAAGCGGTAGCCGCGGCGCGCCAACGTTTCGATCCAGTCCCCGCCGCCGACTCGAGCGAGTGCGCGCCGAATCGCCGAGATCTGCACCGCCAGATTGGCTTCCTCGACCACCAGGCCCGGCCAGGCCGCATCCAGGATGGCCGACTTTTGCACGTATTCGTTGGCACGGCTCACCAGCACCGTTAGCACCGCGACCGCTCGCGCGCCGAGCGCCACGGCCGCGCCCTCCTGCGTCAGCACTTGGGCGTCAGGGTCGAGTTGCAGCGGACCGATCTTGTAGTGGGTACCCATCTCAACGGGCTCCCCAAGCGCCAGTCGCGCGAGCCTTGGCTTGGGTGCCGCCCCACGCGAACCAGGTATCGCGGTGCGGGCACCGCCGATCGCGATTCATTTGAAGTTTTAGGGTTTCTTTATGACTTCATCCGCGCTACGCGCCGAAGATTCCTACCGCGGGCACAGGATAGCAAAGCAGGCGTGCAGCGCAATGGTGACTCACTATGCAGCAGCGGAGGTGGATATGAGTGATCAAGATCTTCTTGGATTTCTCGCTTCGGGCCTGGTGCTCACGACCTTTGGGATGCGCGACATGCTTTCGCTCCGCCTCGTCGCGATCGCCAGCAACATCGCATTCATCAGCTATGGGCACGCCGCTCACGTCGTTCCGGTCTTGCTCCTCCACACCTGCCTGCTGCCGATGAATCTGTGGCACGTCGTACCCCTGCTTCGGAGCGCTTACTCCGCGTGGCTCGATCGCAATACCAACCTCACCCGCGTGCCACGAGCGGCCCACGATGAGTAATGGAGTCCATCCGGGCTCGCCGCTTGACGCCGGACAGCCGTATGCGCGCTAACGATCACACATCGATCGTGCGGACACCGCGAAGCGCACTTGACAAGCGGCTGCGTCCACTCGGGTTCATTGGCAGCCGCCGACATTGGATCGACTAACCCACGTTACGAGGCAATGCCCAATGGAAACCCACCTTAACCTTCACTCGCCCCACAAGCTCCAGGGCCAGATGCTGCGGTTGGGCGAGCATCACGCCGTCGCGATCTACCTGCGCGACGGCGTCATATGGGTTGCCGACTTCGTCGACGGTCAGGGGGTGCTCGTCGATGCGAACACATGGTTTCGCTTTAACTGCGGCAACCTTGCCAATTCACACTCCCTGCGCCGGATGGCACTGGAGTCAGCCATACCGATTTCGTCCGAACTCGGCATGCGGATCGAAGCCCTTCATGCCGCGGCCGTCCATCGACGTGGGCAGACCCTGACAGAACTAGTGGCTAGGGTCGCCGCTAGTGTGCAACGTCTTGGCGAAATCTTTGGGTAGTTAGAGGACTTCGTGGCTGCTCTCAACGAAGATCGCCTGCGCCGGCATCACAAACACGGAGGTCATTCATGAACGCTGAAACCCAAATGCGCACTGCGCCTTCGATCAATGGTTACATGATCACTCTGGGTGCCGGGCACTCGGTCGCCCTATACGAAAGAAACCGCGAGTGTTACGTAGCGGAATTCCGCGACGGCTGTATAGCGCTCGCCTACGCGGGCTCATGGTTCCGCTTTCACGCTGGCGCCCTGAGGTCCTACGACGGACGCGCCGCTCTCCGGTCGTCCATGCCCCTGACCCCGGAGATGCTGGAGAAGATCGAGCGACTCCACCGCCAGAGCGAGGCTCGCCAACAGAGAATGCGGGCTGTGCCTGGAAAGGCTGCCACGATGGTCAAGCGTTGCCTACTCAGCCTGATGTCCTGGACGCGCGGCATCGCGTCCAGAACGAGCCGGACAGTCGGCTGAGCCTACTACCAGTCGTGAACGGTTCCGTCGCTCAGGCGGTTGAACGGTAAGTAAGCCGTCTGGTAGGGGTACTTCCCCGCTTCATCGACGTTGAGTTCCACGCCGAGGCCGGGGCGCTCTCCAGGGTGGAGCAACCCATCCTTGAAAGTGAAGGACTGCTCAAATACCCGGTTGGTCGCCTCGCCATGCTGCATGTATTCCTGAATGCCGAAGTTGTGTATGGCTAATCCGAGGTGAAGGGCCGCGGCCATGCCGATCGGCGATATATCGGTGGGTCCGTGGATTCCGGATTTGATCTGATACTGGGCGGCGAAGTCCATGATCTTCTTCATCGGAGAGATCCCTCCGGTGTGAGTGACTGCGCTGCGCACGTAATCGATAAGCTGCTCTTGAACAAGGGTCTGGTAGTCCCAGACCGTGTTGAAGACCTCTCCGATCGCCAGCGGCGTGATCGTGTGTCGACGCACCAGCCGCAACGCCTCCTGGTTTTCCGCGGGCGTGCAATCTTCCAGCCAGAACAGGTCATACGGCTCCAGCGATTTGCCGAGTCGCGCCGCCTGAATTGGCGTCATCCGGTGATGTCCGTCGTGTAGGAGTGGAATCTCGGGACCGAATTCGGCACGCACGGCCTCGAATACGCCGGGGATGTGCCGCAGATAGGCGCGTGTGTCCCAATCCTCCTCCGCGGGCTGCGGGGCGCGCTGCGCGGGTTCATGATCGTAGCGCTTCCCCACATTGCCCGACGCGACCACATTCGATGCGACACCGTAGATCGCCCTGAGGCCCGGCACGCCCGTTTGAATCCGGATGGCGCGGTAGCCCTGCTCCAGATGTCGCCGCACCGAGTCGAAGAGCTCTGGCAGGTCCTTGCCGCTGGCGTGGCCGTAGGCCAGGCATCCGGTACGGCTCGCTCCGCCGAGGAGCTGGTAGAGCGGCATGTTCGCCGCCTTGGCCTTGATGTCCCACAGCGCAACGTCAACCGCGGCAATGGCGGCCATCGTGACCGGACCGCGGCGCCAATACGCGCTGCGGTACAGGAACTGCCAGGTGTCTTCAATCCGGTGGGGATCCTTGCCGATGAGCAAGGGCGCCACGTGATCCTTGAGGTAACTGACCACCGCAAGCTCACGCCCGTTGAGCGTGGCATCTCCCAGCCCGGTGTGGCCCTCGTCGGTAGTGATCTTGAGGGACACAAAATTGCGATCCGGACTCGTGACGATGACTTCAGCTTTCACGATCTTCATAGGCTGTCTCTGCGAAATTGCTGCGCACACCCTCAACCGCGAATTATCGGGGCTCGCGGATCTCTACTTCTGACCGAGAGCAGCAGGTTGCCGACGGCTGCTTTTGGACCGAAGGCGGTCATCATTGCCACACCGATCAGGTGCCATCTGCACCTGTTTCAAGGGATGGCGATAAGCCAGGGGTACGCTACTTGGCCGCCGCCGCGTCGCGCGCGGCCTCCTCTTCCCGTGACGCCGGGCGCTTGACGAACCGCGCGACAAAGAGCCCCAGCTCGAAGAGCAGCCACAGCGGCACGGCGAGCAGGAGCTGCGACACGATGTCGGGTGGCGTGAAGATCGCGCCGACGATGAACGCGCCGACGATCATGTAGGGCCGGATGCTCCGGAGCTTCTCCAGGCTGACGACGCCGAAGCGCACCAGCACGATCACGATCACCGGCGTCTCGAACGTGATGCCGAAGGCGATGAACATCGTCAGCACGAACGACAGATATTTATCGATGTCGGTCATCATCGTCACGCCGGCCGGCGCGTAGCCGGCGAAGAATCCGAAGGCCACCGGGAACACCACGAAATAGGCGAACGCCATTCCGACCAGGAAGAAGATGAAGCTCGACACCAGCACGGGCAGCGCCAGCTTGCGCTCGTGCTGGTAGAGCCCGGGGGCGATGAACGCCCACATCTGCCAGAGCACATAGGGCAGCGCGACGACGAACGCCGTCATCAGAGTCACCTTGAGCGGGACGAGGAACGTGCCGGTGACGTCGGTCGCGATCATCGTCGCGCCCGCCGGCAGCACCCGTATGAGCGGCGCGGCAAGCACGGCGTAGATGTTCTTGGCGAACGGGACGAGCGCCAGCAGCACCACGATGACGGCGATGATCGAGCGCATCAGCCGCGAGCGCAGCTCGATGAGATGCGAGATGAACGTTTCCTGCACGCCCTCCGGTGCCGGATCGCTCTTCATCGGCGAGGGCCCGCAGCGCCGCGCGGATCAGCCACGCTCGAATCCCGGAAGCGACGCCTGGCGCGTCGCCGCAGCGGCGTCGGGCGCGCTTGGCGTCGCGGTGTCGGGGGGTGCGGCAGCGGAGGGCGTGGCGGCGGGCGCCGGTGCGGCCACCTCGCCGCCCGGCGTGGCCGCCGCCGTCTCGGGCACGGCGTTGAGCTCCGACTCGAGCTTGCGCGTGCCGGACTCGACATCGCGCGCCGCATTGCTCATCGTGGTCTCGATGTCCCTCGCGGCGGATTGCACGTCTTGTTTCAGATTGCGAAGCTCCTCGAGCTCGAGCTCGCGGTTGATGTCGGCCTTGACGTCCGAGACGTAACGCTGGAGGCGGCCGAACAGGAGGCCGAGCGTCTTGGCGGTCTTGGGCAGCCGCTCGGGGCCGATGACGATCAGCGCGACGACCGCGATGACGACGATTTCAGAGAAGCCGATGTCGAACATGCAAGGGCCTGTCCCGGCGAGCGTGGGGCGAGTAGCAATCGGCGGGAGGCATGCCGCGCCGCCGCGCCCGACGCCGGACGCATCGCCCTACGACGTCTTTTCCTTCTTGACCTCGCCTTCGATCGTCGTCCCGCCGATCTGGCCGGGAGGCGCCTCCGCCGTCTTTGCGGCATCGGCTTCGGTCTCGGCGCCCTTCATGCCTTCCTTGAAGCCCTTCACGGCGCCGCCCAGGTCCTGCCCGATGTTGCGCAGCTTCTTGGTGCCGAAGATGAGCACGACGACGAGCAGTACGATCAGCCAGTGCCAGATGCTAAGTCCACCCATGTCGCTCTCCTGATGTCGTTCAGCTGCTCGGCAGCATGCGGCCCAGCGGCACCGTGCCGCCAAGAATGTGCAGGTGGACGTGCATCACGTCCTGGCGCCCGATCCTGCCGGTGTTGATGATGGTCCGGAAGCCGTCGGGCGATCCCTGCTCGCTGGCGAGGCGGCCGGCGAGCGTCATGATCTTGCCCAGCACGCCCGCATCGTCCTGCGTCACGTCGGAAAGCGAGCCGATGTGCCGTTTGGGAATGACCATGAAGTGCACGGGCGCCTGCGGATGGATGTCGTGGAACGCCAGCACGTCGTCGTCCTCGTAGACCTTCCGGGCCGGAATTTCGCCCCGCACGATCTTGCAGAAGATGCAGTCCTGCACGTTCGCTCTCCACATGTGGCGCTGCGGCACGCCGACGGAGCGCCGCGCCGCCGCCCGCTGCCTTCGCCCTGCCTGCCTTTGCGTGCCGTCGTCGGCCGCGCCGACGTCAGACCTTGCGCGCCGCTTTTTCGGCGATTCCCGATGTGCCTTCACGCCGCGCGAGCTCGGCGCGGACATCGGCGGGGGAAAGACCATGCTGCGCGAGCAGCACGAGGCAGTGGAACCAGAGGTCCGCCACCTCGGCGGTGATGCGAAGTTTATCACCGTCCTTCGCGGCCATGACCGTCTCGGTCGCCTCCTCGCCGATCTTCTTCAGGATCGCATCGTCGCCTTTCGCGAGGAGCGCCGCGACATACGAGCTCGCGGGATCGGCTCCCCGGCGCGCCGCGATGGTGGCCGCGAGCCGGTCGAGCACGTCCCCGGTGCCGGCGGGCTCGACCTTTTCAGCCGGGGCCATAGATGACCTGCGGATCCTTCAGCACCGGCTCGACCGGCTCCCAGTGGTCGTCTTCCAGGCGCTGGAAGAAGCAGTGCTCGCGTCCCGTATGGCACGCGATGCCGCCCACCTGCTCGACGATGACGAGGATCACGTCGTTATCGCAATCGAGACGGATCTCCTGCACGAGCTGGACATGGCCCGATTGCTCGCCCTTGCGCCAGAGCTTGTTCCTCGTGCGCGACCAGTAATGCACTTCGCCGGTGCGCGCTGTCGCTTCCAGCGCTTCGCGGTTCATCCAGGCGAGTGTCAGCACCTTCGCCGTTCCGACTTCCTGCGCGATCGCGGGAACGAAGCCGTCATCCTGCCACTTCACCTCTTCGATCCATGCGCTCATGTCCGGAATCCTCCCGATCGCTCGCGGCGCCGCCGCTACGTCCGCATCTCGATGCCCGCGGCGGCCATCGCCGCCTTGGCCTGCTGTATGGTGAACTCACCGTAATGAAAGATCGAGGCGGCGAGCACGGCATCCGCGCCGCCGACGGTGACGCCGTCGACCAGGTCCTGCAGCGACCCGACGCCGCCGGACGCGATCACCGGGACCTCGACCGCGTCGACGATCGCGCGCGTGAGCGCGAGGTCGAATCCCGTGCGCGCGCCGTCGCGATCCATGCTGGTGAGGAGGATCTCGCCAGCGCCGCGGGCGACCGCTTCGCGCGCCCATTCGACCGCGTTGAGGCCGGTCGGCGTGCGGCCGCCGTGCGTGAAGACCTCCCAGGCTTCCGGCCCCGACTGCTTGGCGTCGATCGCGGCGACGATGCACTGCGCGCCGTAGCGCGCCGATGCCGCCTCGAACAGTGCCGGATTGCGGACGCCGGCCGTGTTGATGCTGACCTTGTCGGCGCCCGCATTGAGCAGCGCGCGGATGTCGTCGACCGAATTGACGCCGCCGCCGACGGTCAGCGGAATGAACACCTGATCGGCGACCGCCTCGATCATCTCGTAGAGCAGCCCGCGCGTCTCGATGCTCGCCCGGATGTCGAGGAACGCGAGCTCGTCGGCGCCCTCGTCGTCGTAGCGGCGCGCGACCTCGACCGGATCCCCGGCGTCGCGCAGGTTGACGAAGTTCACACCCTTCACGACGCGCCCTTCGGCGATGTCGAGGCAGGGAATGATGCGCTTGGCGAGGCCCATTTCGGCTCTCAGCTGAAGCTCAACCGGCGCCGCCTTTCGCCGCCTTGAGCGCATCCTTGAACACCAGCCTGCCTTCGTAGAGCGCGCGGCCGGCGATCGCGCCGACGATGCCTTCCTTTTCGAAAGGCAGCAGCGCCTCGATGTCGGCGATGGAGGCGATGCCGCCCGACGCGATCACGGGAATCTTGAGCTCGCGCGCGAGCCGCACCGTCGCCTCGACGTTGATCCCCGTAAGCATGCCGTCGCGCCCGATGTCGGTGTAGATGATCGCCTCGACGCCGTAGTCCTGGAATTTCTTGGCGAGATCGACGACGTCATGCCCGGTCATCTTCGACCAGCCGTCGGTCGCGACCTTGCCGTCGCGCGCGTCGAGTCCGACGATGATATGGCCGGGGAACGCATAGCAGGCGTCGTGCAGGAAACCCGGGTTCTTCACCGCGGCGGTACCGATGATCACGTAGGTGATGCCGTCGTCGAGGTAACGCTCGATCGTGTCGAGATCGCGGATGCCACCGCCCAGCTGCACCGGGATCTCCTCGCCGATCACGCTCGTGATCTCGCGGATCGCGAGCTCGTTCTTCGGCACGCCTGCCACCGCGCCGTTGAGGTCCACGAGGTGCAGCCGCTGCGCGCCCTGCTCCAGCCAGTGCTGCGCCATCGCGGCGGGGTCCTCGGAGAACACGGTCGCCGAATGCATCTCCCCCTGCCTCAGGCGAACGCAGTGTCCGTCCTTGATGTCGATCGCGGGAATGATTTGCATGGGAAGCTCGGAGGAATCCGGCGAAGTGGATGGGCTTAGCGCGTGATCGGCGCGGGGGTCTGCGGGGGGAAGGATGCGCGCGGGACGAGCGATCAGCTGCGTCCGTCCCAGGCGACGAAATTGGCGAGCAGCTGGAGTCCGACGCGGTCGCTTTTTTCCGGATGGAATTGCGTCGCGAAGATATTAGCCCGGGCGATGGCGCAAGTAAACGGCGCCGGATAGTCGGCCGTGCCCGCGATGACGTCCGGGTCGGCCGGGTCCGGATGGAAACTGTGCGCGAAGTAGAACCGGCTCGCGTCGGGAATGCCGCGCCAGAGCGGATGGCCACGCGCCTGGTCGACGGGGCTCCATCCCATATGCGGAACCTTGAGCCGCGCGCCATCCGGCGCCGTCATCGCCGCGTCACGGAACCGCACGACCTCTCCGCGCAGGATGCCGAGCCCGGCGGTAGGCCCTTCTTCGCTCGCATCGAACAGCATCTGCAATCCAAGGCAGATGCCGAGGAAGGGACGGCTGGCCGCGGCGTCCATCACGGCGTCGCGCAGTCCGGCGGCGTCGAGGCTGCGCATGCAGTCCGGCATCGCGCTCTGGCCGGGCAGCACGACGCGGTCCGCCTCCCCGATCGTCCTCGGGTCGGCGCTTACTATCACGCTGCGGTCGGGCGCGACGTGCACGAGTGCCTTGGCCACCGAGCGCAGGTTGCCCATTCCGTAGTCGACGACGGCGATGTCGGTCATCAGCGATCAGCTGTCAGCGATCGGCTTTCAGCAAAATCATGTTGTGCAAGATCGACGGTCCAGCGCGCCGTTGCTGATAGCTGATAGCTGACAGCTGCTAGCTGATAGCTGAAAAGCTAGAGCGCCCCTTTGGTCGATGGAATGGCGCCTGCGGCGCGCGGATCGTGCGCCACGGCCATCCGCAGCGCGCGGGCGAAGGCCTTGAACACCGTCTCGGCCTGATGATGCGCGTTGGCGCCGCGAAGATTGTCCACATGCAGCGTGACTTGCGCGTGATTGACGAATCCCTGGAAGAATTCGTGCGCGAGGTCGACGTCGAAGCTGCCGATCATCGCGCGGGTGAAGGGCACGTGGAATTCGAGGCCCGGCCGGCCCGAGAGGTCGATGACGACGCGCGAAAGCGCCTCGTCGAGCGGAACGTAGGCGTGCCCGTAGCGGGCGATTCCGGCCTTGTCGCCCAGCGCCTGCCGGACTGCCTGCCCCAGCGTGATGCCGATGTCCTCGACCGTGTGATGGGCGTCGATATGGAGATCGCCCTTCGCCGCGACGTCGAGATCGACCTGCGCGTGGCGCGCGAGCTGGTCCAGCATGTGGTCGAGGAACGGAACGCCGGTCGCGAGGACGGCTCGGCCCGCGCCGTCGAGGTTCACTTCGACCGTGATCGCGGTTTCGGCAGTCTTGCGCTCGACCCGGGCGGTGCGCGGCTTGGACATGTCGGTCATTGAAGTCGTCGGAGCGATGCCATCAGCGCGTCGTTCTCGGCCGGCGTGCCGACCGTGATGCGAAGGCAATTCTCGAGCAGCGGATGCGCGCCGTGTAAATTTTTCACCAGGATCCGGTCGGCGCGCAGCGCGTCGAACCAGGCCCCCGCATCCGGGACCCGCGCCAACACGAAATTCGTCTGCGTCGGATGCACTGTAACACCGGGCAGCGCCGCCAGCGCCGCCTCGAGCACGGCGCGTCCCGCGACGATCGCCCGCGCCTGCGCGGCGAACGTCTCGCGCTCGGCGAGGAGGACCGGCATCACGGCCTGCGTGAACCCGTTGACATTATACGGCGGGCGCACCTTGTTCAATTCGGCGATCCACTCCGGGGCGCCGACCGCATAGCCCAGCCGCAGCCCCGCCATCCCGATCTTGGAGACCGTCCGCAGCACGACGAGGTTCGCGAACTCCGCGATGCGCGGAAGGAAGCTCACCTGCGCGAAGGCGTGGTACGCCTCGTCGACGACGACGAGGCCGGGCGCCGCGCGCACGATCCGCTCGACGTCGCGCTCCGCGAAGAGATTGCCGGTCGGGTTGTTCGGCCACGCGATGAACACGAGCGCCGGCTCCTCGCGCGCGATCGCGTCGACCATCGCGTCCGCATCGAGCGCGAAATCGGGCTTGAGCGGCACACCGACGAAGCGCATCCCGCAGAGCAGCGCCGTCAGCCGATACATCACGAACGACGGATCGGGGGCGAGCATCGCCGTGCCCGGGGTCGCGACCGTCAGCGCCGCGAGGTGGATGAGCTCGTCGGAACCGTTCCCGAGGACGATGCCGAGTCCGGCGGGAATGTCGAAATGCGCGCGCAGCGCCGTCTTCACGGCGTCGGCGTCGCCGTCGGGATAGCGGTTGACGGTCACGGAGGCCGCCGCGACGCCGACCGTGTCGCGCAGTGCGTCCGGTAGCGTATACGGATTCTCCATCGCGTCGAGCTTGATCATGCCGGTCGCGTCGGCGACCTTGTACGCCGCCAGCGCACGGATCTCGGGCCGCACGACCGCCGCGACGAATTTCGCGGCTTCGCTCGCGCGGGCGTCCGTGGCTTCGCCCGCCGCGCTCATTCGCCCTCCAGACGGGCAAGAATATTCCATGGGTCCGTTGTCGGGCTCCGCTCAATCGCGCGGCGACGCGCCCTTCGGGCCTTGGCTTCGCCCGCCGCGCTCATTCGCGCTCCAGCCGGTAGCGGGCGCTCGCGGCATGCGCCGACAGTCCTTCGCCGTCGGCGAGCGTCGCCGCGACGGGCCCCAGCGTGCGCGCCGCCTGCGGCGACAGGTCGAGGAGGCTCGAGCGCTTCTGGAAATCGTAGACGCCGAGCGGCGACGAGAAGCGCGCGGTGCGCCCGGTCGGCAGCACGTGGTTGGGTCCGGCGCAGTAGTCGCCCAGGGCCTCGGAGGCGTGGTGTCCCATGAAGATCGCGCCCGCGTGCCGGATCGCGGGCAGCAGCGCATCGGGATCGGCGACCGCGAGCTCGAGGTGCTCCGGTGCGACGCGATTGGAGATCGCGGCCGCCTCGGCCAGGTCGCGCACCTTGACGAGCGCGCCGCGATGCGCGAACGAGGCCGCGATGATGGCGCGGCGCGGCATCTGCGGCAGCTGTCGTCGCGCGCTCGCGGCGACCGCATCGATCAAGGCCGAATCGGGCGAGACCAGGATCGCCTGCGCGAGCTCGTCATGCTCGGCCTGCGAGAAGAGATCCATGGCGACCCAGTCCGGATTCGCGGTCGAGTCGGCGATCACCAGGATCTCGGAGACGCCCGCGACCATGTCGATGCCGACCGTGCCGAAGACGCGCCGCTTCGCCGCGGCGACGTACGCGTTGCCCGGGCCGCAGATCTTGTCGACCGCGGGGATCGTCGCGGTGCCGTAGGCGAGCGCCGCGACGGCCTGCGCGCCGCCGATCGCGAACGCGCGCGAGACGCCGGCCAAGTGCGCGGCCGCGAGGACGAGCGGATTGCGCACGCCCTCCGGAGTGGGCACGACCATCACGATCTCGCCGACGCCGGCGACGTGCGCCGGGATCACGTTCATCAGCACCGTCGACGGATACGCCGCCTTGCCGCCGGGCACGTAGACGCCGACGCGGTCGAGCGGCGTGACCTGCTGGCCGAGCCGGCTGCCGTCGGGCTCGCGATAGGACCACGATTCCATCTTCTGCCGCTCGTGATAGGCGCGCACGCGCGCCTGCAGCAACGACGAGCGCGTCGCGCTGCGCGGCAGGCAGCGCGTCGTAGGCGCGCCGCATTTCCGAGGCGGAGATCTCGAGGGCCGCGACGGAATCCGCCTTCACGCGGTCGAACCGCGCGGTGTAGTCGAGCAGCGCCGCGTCGCCGCGCGCGCGCACGTCGGCGACGATCGCCGCGACGGTCGTGTCGACCGCGGGGTCCTGCGCCGCTTCGAACGCGATCAGCGCCGCGAATGCGGCGTCGAAATCCGGCGCGGTCGAATCGAGGCGGCGCAGCACGAGGCCGTCGGCGTCCATCGGCGCGTCTCCGTCACTTCTCCGCATGCCGTGCATTGACCGCCGCGGCCATCGCGTCGAGCAGCGGCTGGACCACGTCGCGCTTCAGCTTGAGCGCCGCGGGATTGACGACGAGCCGCGCGCTGATCGGCATGATCTCCTCGACGACGACGAGATCGTTCGCTTTCAGCGTGTTGCCGCTGGAGACAAGATCGACGATCGCGTCGGCGAGGCCGGTCAGCGGGGCGAGCTCCATCGAGCCGTAGAGCTTGATGAGGTCGGTGTGCATACCCTTCGCGGCAAAATGCTCGCGCGCCGTCCGCACGTACTTGGTCGCGACCCGAATGCGTGCCCCGCGCTGGACCGTGCCGGCCCAGTCGTAGCCGCGTCGCGTCGCGACGACGAGCCGGCAGCGTGCGATCTCGAGGTCGAGCGGTTGATACAGCCCTTCGCCACCCTGCTCCAGCAGGATGTCTTTGCCGGCGACGCCGAGGTCCGCGGCACCGTGCTGCACATAGGTGGGCACGTCGGTCGCGCGCACGATGAGGAGCGCCACACCCGGCCGGTTGGTCGCGATGATGAGGCGCCGCGACGTGTCGGGATCCTCGGCAGGCACGATGCCGGCGGTGGCGAGCAGCGGCAGCGTCTCGTCGAAGATGCGCCCCTTGGAGAGCGCGAGGGTCAGCGTGGTCACGGAAGCCTGCGCGAATGGCGTTGCAGCGAAGGCTTTATTCTACCGGACGGGGTGCGGCTGGCCTTTGCCGGAACGATCGCGGCTACGCAGTCGAGGGCCGTCTACTGTTGCGCGGTGGGAACGTTCGCCGGCGCCGGCTCGTCGCCGCTCGTACGGAACGGATTGATGTCGACGCCGCCGCGGCGCGTGAAGCGCGCATAGACCGCCAGCGATTCTGGCCGGCAACGCTGCAGGACGTCGGCGAAGATCCGCTCGACGCAGTGCTCGTGGAAGCCCGGATGGCGCCGGAACGACACGAGGTAGCGCAGCAGGCCCGCGGGATCGATCGCCGGACCGCGGTAGCGGATCTGCACGCTCGCGTAGTCAGGCTGGCCCGTGACGGGACACACCGAGCGAAACAATCGCGTCATCCACGTCTTGTCGATGACGGCGCCTGCGGCCGTGAGGGCATCGGGCTCCGGCGCGAACGTGTCGACCGCCAGCGGCAATGCATCGAGGCACTCGCCGGAGAGCTCCTCCCGTCCGCGCGCTGCGAAGGCCTCCGGCGCGTCAAGCAAGGCGTCCACCGCCGCGCCGGTGGCGACCGACAGGTCGCGCGCGAGCGTTGTCGCCACGGCGTCGTGCGACGCAAATTTGGACTGGTTGAGCGCTGTGAGGTAGAGCTTCACGGACTTAGATTCGACGATGCGAGGGGAATGCGCCGGAACCGCGAACGTCGCGACACCGACGTGCGGCTTGCCGTGCGGATCGAGCCACGACACTTCGTACGCGGTCCAGAGGTCGGCACCGCGGAACGGCAGCGTCGCCCCGAACCCCAGCCCGTCGCGAAGCGGCGCGCGCTCGACCGCAAACAGGAGCCCGGCATCGTAGGTGTCCGCGTAAACCGTCGCGCGGCCGAGCGGCGAGGCGCGGAGGTCGGTCATGCCACGCGGCGGATCTGCGCCCCCAGGGCGGAGAGCTTCGCCTCGATGCGCTCGTAGCCGCGATCGAGGTGGTAGATGCGGTCGATCGTCGTGTCGCCCTCCGCGACGAGCCCCGCGATCACGAGGCACGCAGAGGCACGCAGATCGGTCGCCATCACGTTCGCGCCGGCGAGCTTGGGCACGCCGCGGACGATGGCGGTGCTGCCTTCGACTTCGATGTCGGCGCCGAGGCGGACCAGCTCCTGCACGTGCATCATCCGGTTCTCGAAGATGGTCTCGGTGATCGTCGAGGCTCCCGTCGCGCACGCCGCGAGCGCCATCATCTGCGCCTGCATGTCCGTCGGAAACGCGGGATACGGCGCCGTGCGCAGCGCGAACGCGCGCAGCGGCTCGTGACGGGCGATGCGGATCGTGTCCGCCGTCACCTCGATCGCGGCGCCGGCTTCGCGCAGCTTCTCCAGCACCGAGTCGAGCGCATCGGCCTGCGTGCCGGTGAGCGTCGCCTTGCCGCCCGCCGCGGCGACCGCGGCGAGGAACGTTCCCGTCTCGATCCGGTCGGGCATGATCGTGTGGGTCGCGCCTCCGAGGTGCGTGACACCCTCGATGACGATGCGATCGGTGCCCGCGCCGTCGATGCGCGCCCCCATTGCCGTGAGACAGCGTGCGAGGTCGACGATCTCGGGCTCGCGCGCCGCGTTCTCGAGCGTCGTCGTGCCCTGCGCGAGCGTGGCCGCCATCAGCAGGTTCTCGGTTCCCGTCACCGTCACGACGTCGAACACGAAGCGCGTCCCGATGAGCCGCCTCGCGCGTGCGTTAATGTACCCGTGCTCGAGGTCGATCTCGGCGCCCATCGCCGTCAGCCCCTTCACGTGCTGGTCGACCGGTCGGAGGCCAATCGCGCAGCCGCCCGGCAGCGAGACGCGCGCCTCGCCGCAGCGTGCTAGCAGCGGTCCGAGCGCGAGGATCGACGCGCGCATCGTCTTCACGAGCTCATAGGGCGCGAGCGGCCAGTCGATGCGCGCTGCGTCGAGCGCAACCGTCGCGTCGTCGCCCACCTCGCAGCGGACCCCCATTTGCGCCAGCAGCGACTGCATCGTCCGGATGTCGTTGAGCCGAGGGACGTTGCGCAAAATGAGCGGCTCGGCCGTCAGGAGGCCGGCGCACAGGATCGGAAGCGCGGCGTTCTTCGCGCCCGAGACGCGGACCTCGCCGTGGAGCGGCCGTCCGCCTTCGATCAGCAGCTTGTCCATGTCAGGCGCCGCGCGCCGCCTGCCATTGGGCGGGCGTCAGCGTCGTCATCGACAGCGCGTGGATCTCCTCGCGCATCCGGTCGCCCAGCGCGGCATAGACGAGCTGGTGCGCGCGGACCCTCGAGAGCCCGTCGAAGGCGGTGCTCACGATGACGGCTTCCCAGTGGTGGCCGTCGCCGCGAACGGCGATGTGCGCGCAGGGAATGCTGGCGGCAATCTGCTTTTCGATCGATTCTGGCGTGACCATGGCGGTTCCGTCGGTTATTACGGTGCTCGTCAGCGCCGCAGCTTCCAGCCGCTCGCCAGCAGCGCGAGTGTGAGCGCCGCGAGCGCGACGCAGCAGGTGGCGACGATTGCGAGCGAGATCGCCGGCTCCACGTCCGAGAGGCCGAAGAAGCCATAGCGGAAGCCGTCGATCATATAGAAGAACGGATTGAACCGGGACAGCGACTGCCAGAACGGCGGCAGCGAGTGAATCGAGTAGAACACGCCCGAGAGGAAAGTGAGCGGCATGATGACGAAATTCTGGAAGCCCGCGAGCTGGTCGAATTTCTCCGCCCAGATGCCGGCGATGATGCCCATCGTCCCCAGGATCGCGCTGCCGAGCAGCGCGAACCCCAGCGCCCACAGCGGATGCGGCAGCGCGGCCAGCGCCGGCAGGAAGAAGAGCGTGACCGCGAACACGCCCAGGCCGACCACGATGCCGCGCACCATCGCCCCCAGCACGTAGGCGATGAACAGGTCGGCCGGCGAAAGCGGCGGCAGCAGCACGAAGATGAGATTGCCGGTGATCTTCGACTGGATGAGCGACGACGAGCTGTTGGCGAATGCGTTCTGCAGCACCGCCATCATCACGAGCCCGGGAATCAGGAAGGCCGTGTAGCCAACCTGGCCGTCGAACACCGTGATCCGCGATTCCAGCACGTGCGAAAAGATGAGCAGGTAGAGAAGCGAGTTGGCGACGGGCGCAGCGATCGTCTGGAACGACACCTTCCAGAAGCGCAGCAGCTCCTTGTAGAGGAGCGTGGGCCAGCCCGCGCCCCGCATCATGGCACGCGCTCCACCGCGCCCATGATGCGCAGGAAGACGTGCTCGAGGTCGGTCTCCTGAAGTGCGAGCTCGTCGATGGCGATGCCTTCGGCGCGCAGCGCGGCGAGAAGGTCCTCGAGCTCGGCGTAGCGCGTGAGGCCGATTTCGAAAATCCGATGATCCTGCCGACGGACGCGCGCCTGCCATGCCGCGGGGACGCGCGCGGCAACGAGGCGCACCGTCAGCCCTTCGACCTGCGACAGCAGGTTCTGCTTGGTGTCGAGCGCGACCAGCGCGCCCGCCTTCAGCATCGCGATGCGCCCGCACAGCGCCTCGGCCTCCTCGAGATAGTGTGTGGTCAGGATGATCGTGTGCCCGTCGCGATTCAGCTTGCGGATGAAGCCCCAGAGGCTCTGGCGCAGCTCGACGTCGACGCCGGCGGTCGGCTCGTCGAGGACGATCACCGGCGGCTTGTGCACGAGCGCCTGTCCGACCAGGACCCGGCGCTTCATCCCGCCCGACAGCGAGCGCATGTTGGCGTCGGCCTTCGACGTGAGGTCGAGGTGGTGCAGGATCTCGTCGATCCAGGCGCCGTTGTCGCGGATGCCGAAATAGCCCGACTGGATCTTCAGCGTTTCGCGCACCGAGAAGAACGGATCGAACACGAGCTCCTGCGGCACCACGCCCAGGAGCCGCCGCGCCGCGCGGTAATCGGCGATCACGTCGTGGCCGAGGATGCGTGCGGAGCCGCTGTCGGCGCGCGTCAACCCGGCCAGGATCGAGATGAGCGTGGTCTTGCCGGCGCCGTTGGGCCCGAGCAGGCCGAAGAATTCGCCCTCCTCGACCGCGAGGCTCACCCCGGCGAGCGCTCGCACGCTGCCGAAGCGGCGCATCACGTTGACGACTTCGACGGCGGCGGCATGAGTGGGAACGGTTGGGAGGCATTCGCCGCGCCGCGGATCGATAAGGCCAGAACCTATTTCAAAATGGGGCGAGCGGCCCGAATGCGCGAAGGCCCGCAGCGAGCCCCGAGATAGTACAGGCACGTACAGCGAGGGGCGAGCGAGGACACGACAAAGCAGTCGGGCCGCGCAGCCTATTTTGAGATAGGTTCTAGTCGGCGAGCATCTCCGAAACGCCATAGAGCTCGCCCAGGTCGCGCAGCGCCGCGGGAACGTTGGTGTACCGGAGCGGCTTCTGCTCCTGCGCGGCACGCCGCTTCAGCGCGACCAGCACGGCGACCGCGGTGGAATCGACGGCTTCGATGCCGGCGCAGTCGACCACACCGTCGGAGGGCAGAGGGAGCTCGCGCGCCGCCTCGAGCGCCGGCCCCGCGTCGGCGACGGTGAGGACGCCGGCGAACGTCCAGCGCCGGCCATCCTCCGCGGCGACGAAGCGGCCCGTTCCGCCCGAGCCCGGTGCGCATTCCAGCATCATTTCGCGGGCGTTCCCTTGTTGCGGTCGGCGAGCGTCTTGATGAGGCCGTCGATGCCGCCATTCTTGATCTGCGCGTTGAATTCGTCGCGATAGTTGGTGACGAGGCTCACGCCCGCGACGATCACGTCGTAGGCCTTCCAGCCCTCGGGCGTCTTTTCGAGCGAGTAGTCGATCTGCACCGGCTGTCCACTCGTCTTGGTCACCTGCGTGCGGACCGTGACCTCGGTGTCGTCAGGCTTCATCCTGAACGGCTTGTAGTCGATCGTCTCGCTGCGGTACTGGTTGAGCGCGCCGGCGTAGGTGCGCACGAGGAGCGCGCGGAACTGGTCGGCGAGCTGCTTCTGCTGCTCCGGCGTCGCATTGCGCCAGTTGCGTCCCATTGCCAGCGCCGTCATCCGTGTGAAGTCGAAATGCGGGACGAGCTTGACCTCGATCAGATCGCGAATGTGCGCAGAATCGCCGGACTGAACGAGCGGGTCCGAGCGGATAGTCGCCAGCGTGTCCTGCGATACGCGCTTCACCATCGCGTCCGGCGCTTCCTGCGCGAATGCGGGCACCGCCACCAGCGCTGCCAGCGAGATTGCGGCGAACACGACCGGCCGCGCGATAGCTTTAAGGAACCTCTGAACAAGTCCCGCGCGGTTGCGCTGCAACGCCAAATGCGGATGCATGCGCGACGCGCGACGAAGGTCGTAGTCCACACTACGATGCCGAGGAGCGCGGCAAAGCAGGCGCCGCATTTGGCAGCAGCCGCGCGAAGGGACGGGGTTTTTCGGGCGGTCTGCTTTGTAGTTCCGGCCGCCGCTTCGCGGCTTAACGTTCGCGCTGCTCACGTTAGCCTTCACTGGAACGTTCGTTCCGCGAGGCTCGCTAAGGGGGCCGGCCATTAGCTTCGCCTCGCCTCATTTGGCAACTGAGGCATCCCATCCCGAAAACTCCCCGTCGCAACCGTGCGGGGCTTGTTCAGAGATTCCCTTCATTCAGGCTCCTCCAGTTCTTCGATCGCCGGCGGCGGATTGCCGTCGAAAACGAGATACCGCCGCCGCTGCAGGTAGGCGTTGCGGATGAAAAGATATCGGTCGAGCGCACCCGTCTTCACGACTTCGCCGGCGTCGAGCGCCTGCGCCCGCAGGTCCACATAGCCCAGCCCGTAGATCGAATTGCGCAGCGGAACATACGGGATGAAGCCGACCGGTCCCGCGTAGACGCGGACCAGCACGCCAGTGCCGTCGCGCACCGTCGTCGGGCCGAACAGCGGGACGAAGAGGTACGGGCCCTGCGGAAATCCCCAGACGGCGAACGTCTGGCCGAAGTCCTCGTTGCCGCGTTCAATGCCGAGGTCCGATGCCACGTCGAAGAGCCCCAGCACACAGATCGTGTTGAGCAGCACGCGGCCGAAGTCGTTGCCCGCCTTCTCGGTCTTGCCCTGCAGGAGGCCGTTGATGCCCGAGAAGAAATCGTCGATGTTGTTGAACACGTTGGTGACGCCGGTGCGCACGAGCTTCGGCACTGCCTGCACATAGAGCTCGGCGATCGGCTTCACGACATTGCCGTCGACGACGTCGTGGACTTCGAACATCGCCCGGTTCATCGGCTCCAGCGGGTCGACCTTCGACGGCGTGGCGGCGCAGCCGGCGAGGAACAGCGTCGCCGCCAGCACGGCGGCCGGCAGTGCTCGCATGGGCGTCGGGCGCGAACTCATTTGGAGCCTGCTGACGCGGCCTTGTCGAACAGGAACTGCCCGATCAGCTTTTCGAGCACGACGGCCGACTGCGTCTTCTTGATGACAGCCCCGTTGGCGAGCATCTTCGTGTCCCCTCCCGCGTCGAGGCCGACGTAGACCTCGCCGAGGAGTCCCGACGTCAGGATCGACGCGATCGTGTCCGCGGTGAATTCGGTGCCCTCGTCGATCTTCATCGTGACGACCGCCTGGTAGGTCTTCGGATCGAATCGGATCGCTTCCACGCGGCCCACGACTACCCCTGCGGCCTTCACCGGCGCGCGCAGTTTTAGACCGCCGATGTTGTCGAAGTTCGCCTCGAGCCGGTAGCCCGGCGCGGCCCCCACCGAGACGAGATTGCCGACCTTGAGCGCGAGAAAGAGAATCCCGCCGATCCCCATCATCACAAAAATGCCGACCCAGAGGTCGATCGTGCTGCGATTCATCGTGCGGCTCCCTGCATTCTCGTTGTCGAGCCGACCGAAACGCCGCCGGCGCGACGGCGTTGGTTCGGCGCACTCATTGATCCCACCTCGCGTAGGCCACGCTTCGCGTGCCTCATCTGGCCAATTTGCGTGCCGCTGCAGTCGCTGCCCCCGCGGGAAACGCGCCCTTCGAGCCGTGGCGTCAGCCCTGCCCGCAAGGGCGCGTCTGCGAGCGCGGGTGGTGGCCCGACCCTGTGACACAGCGAGTCCGGCAGAACCTCGCGGAGGCCATGCAATTCACGTGACCTCCGCTCCCATGCATTATTCGCGTTGTCGCTGGAATGTCGGTCGCCGCCCGCGCTCGCAGACGCGCCCTTCGGGCCTTGGCTTCGCCCTGCTCGCACAGGCGTTCGGGACGGTCCGGCGGCGCTCATGTGAACCCCCGGAACATGAAAACGGTGAGCACGAAATCGAGCGCGAGGATGGTAAGCGAGCTGTAGACGACGGTGCGCGTCGTGGCGCTCGACACGCCCTCGGCGGTGGGCTTCGCGTCGTAGCCCTCGAACACGGCGATCAGGCTTACGGCGACGCCGAACACGACGCTCTTGATGATGCCGTTGAGGATATCGTGGCGGAAGTCGACGGCGGCCCGCATGTTGCCCCAGAACGCGCCGGCGTCGATGCCGAGGAGCCGCACACCGACGAGATACGCGCCGAACACGCCCAGCGTCGAGAACAGCGCCGCCAGCAGCGGCATCGAGATGACCCCGCCCCAGAAGCGCGGTGCGACGACGCGGGCGAGCGGATCGACCGCCATCATTTCCATCGCCGAGATCTGCTCGGTCGCCTTCATGAGACCGATCTCCGCGGTGATCGCGCTGCCGGCGCGGCTCGCGAAGAGGAGGCCGGCCACGACCGGTCCCAGCTCGCGGACGAGCGAGAGCGCGACGAGGACGCCGAGCGACTGGTCCGCGCCGTAGCGCTGCAGCACGTCGTAGCCCTGCAGCGCCAGCACCATCCCGACGAAGAGTCCCGAGATGAGAATGATGATGAGCGAGAGCACGCCGGAAAAGTAGATTTCCCGCAGCGTGAGGTGGATGCGCCGGAACGCAGCGGGCGATTCCCGCACCACCGTGACGAAGAAACGCGCCGCATACCCGAACCGGGTGAGCCCGTCGGCCGTCGCGCGGCCGACGCGCCGGAACACGCTGGCGAGCCCGTTCCCCACGGCGTGGCCGGGCTCAATCATCGGCGAAGAGCTCCGTCCTGTAGGCGGTGGCCGGATAGTGGAACGGCACCGGACCATCCGCAGCGCCGTCGACGAACTGGCGTACGAATGCCTCGTGGGAAGCGCGCACTTCGTCCGGCGTGCCCTGCGCGACGATCCGACCGGCCGAGACGAAATACATGTAGTCGACCATCTTGAGCGACTCGTAGACGTCGTGCGTGACGACGATCGACGTGATGCCGAGGGCGTCGTTGAGCCGGCGGATCAGCTGGCCGACGACGCCGAGCGAGATCGGGTCGAGCCCCGCGAACGGCTCGTCGTAGAGCACCAGCATGGGGTCGAGCGCGATCGCCCGCGCGAGCGCCACCCGTCGCGCCATGCCGCCGGAGAGCTCGGAGGGCGCGAGCTGCGCGGCGCCGCGCAACCCGACCGCGTGCAGCTTCATCAGCACGAGATCGCGGATCAGCTCCTCGGGCAGGTCGGTGTGCTCGCGCAGCGCGAAGGCGACGTTCTCGAAGACGGACATGTCGGTGAACAGCGCGCCGAACTGGAACAGCATCCCGAACTTCCGGCGCATCGCGAAGAGCGCGTCGCGGTCGAGGTCCGGCACCGACTGCCCCGCGACCGTCACGCGTCCCGACCATGGCTTGATCTGGCCGCCGATCAGCCGAAGGATCGTCGTCTTGCCGCAGCCCGATCCGCCCATGATCGCGACGACCTTGCCGCGCGGAATCTGCATCGAGATCCCGTCGAGCACGGGTCTCCGGTCGTAGCCGTAGCGGACGTCGGCGAGCTCGACCGCGATTTCGCGCGCCGTGGGCGCCGGACTGGATTTCTCACCGGAATGCATCGACGGCTCGTGGGCGCTCGGAACGAAAGAGGGCGATTGTAGCGTGCGGCCTCGGCCACAACAATGACCCACGGTCAGTTGGCGTGGCGAGCACGGATTGAGCGGCCCGCAAGTCGCGCAGGCGGAAGCGTTGTCGCAGGAGTAAGGCTCAACCCTGAAGCAGCTTCTGCTCCGCCAGCGAGAGTTCTTCCGGCCGCCCGAGCAGCACGACGATGTCGCCGCTCTCGAAGACCCACTCGGGAGGCGGTCGCTGCGGAGGCGAGCCGCGGCGCCGCACGCCGGTCACCTCGACCAGCCCGTCGATGCCAAGCGACGCGAGCGCCTTCCCGGCCGCGAAAGCGCGCTCCGGCAGCAGCACCGAGTGCAGCCGCGGCTGGAGGTTGTCGGCGGCGTCGGCGGCGTCGGATGCGCCATGGAAGAATCCACGGAAGAGGCTGTAGCGCTCTTCGCGGATCGTGTGGAGCCGCTTCAGCACGCGGTTGAGCGGCACGCCCAGCACCAGAAGCGAATGCATCGCGAGCATCAAGCTGCCTTCGAGCACCTCGGGTACGACCTCGGTCGCGCCCGCGGTCAGCAGCGCCTCGATCTCGCTGTCGTCGAGCGTGCGCACGATCACCGGAAGATCGGGACGCTCCTGGTGCGCGTGATGGAGGATCTTGCGCGCCGCCGGCGTGTCGTTGAACGTGATGACGAGCGCCCGCGCCTTCGCGAGGCCTGCGGCAACGAGCGCCTCGCGGCGCTTCGCGTCGCCGTACACGACGTTTCCGCCATCGGCCGCCGCCTCGCGCACGCGTTGAGGGTCGGAGTCGAGCGCGATGAACGGAATGTCTTCCGCTTCGAGCATCCGCGTGAGGTTCTGGCCGCTGCGGCCGTAGCCGCAGACGATCACGTGGTCTTGCCGCGCCATCGTCGTCGCGGCGATCCGCGTCACCTGTGCGGCGCGCGCCAGCCAGTCGTTGGCGGTGAACCGGCGCACGATGGGCTCGGCGAAATGGATGATGAACGGCGCGCTCAACATCGACAGGATCATCGCCGCGAGGACGATCTGCGTGACCGGCGGCCCGAGGATCTTCCCGTCGAAGGCGAGCGCCAGCATGACAAGAGAGAATTCCCCGGCCTGCGCGAGGTAGAAGCCGGTGCGCAGCGCCGTGGCCAGCGATGCGCCAAATAGCCGCGAGAGCAAGACGATCAGGGCGAGCTTGGCGGCGACCGGGCCGACGAGGAGCAGCAGCACCCATTCCCAGTTGGCGACGACCTGCGCCGGATCGAGCGCCATGCCGACAGTGACGAAGAACAGGCCCAGCAGCACGTCGCGGAACGGCTTGATGTCCTCCTCGACCTGGTAGCGGTACTCGGTCTCGGCGATCAGCATGCCGGCGAGGAACGCGCCCAGCGCGAGCGAGAGCCCGGCGAACTGCGTGATCGCGGCGAGCCCCAGCGTGACGAGCAGCACGTTCAGCATGAAGAGTTCGGCGCTCTTCTGTCGCGCGATGACGTGGAACCATGCGCGCATCGGCTGCTGCCCGGCGAACAGGATGAGCCCGAGCGCGGCGGCGGCCTTCAGCGCGGCGACGCCGAGGTCGGTCGCGACCTCACCGCCGCTCTTGCCAAGCGAGGGCAAGGCGATCAGGAACGCGACGACCGCGAGGTCCTGGAAGAGCAGGATGCTCATCACGTCGCGGCCATGTGCGGTGCCGAGCTCCATGCGCTCGGCGAGCATTTTCGAGACGATGGCGGTCGAGCTCATCGCGAGCGCGCCGCCCAGCGCGAAACCGGCCTGCCAGCCCCAACCGATGAGGTACAGCGCGAGCATTGCCGCCGCGGTCGTGATCGCGACCTGCGCGAGCCCGAGGCCGAACACCGCGCGCCGCATCGACTTCAGCTGCGGCAGGCTGAACTCGAGGCCGATCGAGAACATCAGGAAGACGATGCCGAACTCGGCGAGATCGCGCACGTTCTCGGTGTCGGGAACGAGCGCCAGCGCATGCGGGCCGACGCCGAGTCCGACCGCCAGGTAACCGAGGATGGGCGGCAGCCGGATCAGCCTGCAGATGACCACGACGACCACCGCGGCGCCGAGCAATACGAGAATGAGTTGCAGCGTTTGCGGCATCGTGGATCAGGGCCGGTGCAGCGCGCGCGCGGCCGCGAGCGCTTCGGAACCTCTAAACACATCGCACGCGATTGCGACGGAGGCTTTTCGGGATGGGCTGCCTCAGTTGCCAAATGAGGCGAGGCGAAGCCAATGGCCGGCCCCCTTGGCGAGCCTCGCGCTCATTTACCAAAATGAGCAGACCGCCCGAAAAGCCCCGACCCTTCGGGCTGCTGCCAAATGCGGCGCCTGCTTTGCCGCGCTCCTCGGAATCGTAGTGTGAACTACGACCTTCGTCGCGCCTCAGTTGCCAAATGAGGCATGCATCCGCATTTGGCGCTGCGGCGCAACCGCGTGGGACGTGTTCAGAGGTTTCCTGACTGTAGCATAGCGTCGCGGCGCGACCCGGCTGCCCCTGCCCCCTGAGCTATACTGGCCCGCATGACCGTCGAGAGGGCCATCGCCCCAGCCACCGCGACGCCGTCCGCGGACGGCGCGGGCTTCGACGCGGCGCGCGCGCTCGCGCTCGCGCGCGACGTCCTGACGACCGAGGCCGCCGCGATCACGGGGCTCGCGGCGCGTCTCGACGCGCCGTTCGCGGCCGCCGTGCTGCTCATTCTGCGTTCCAGCGGCCGCGTCGTCGTGTCCGGCATCGGAAAGTCCGGCCACATCGCGCACAAGCTCGCGGCCACGTTCGCGTCCACCGGAACGCCGGCCTTCTTCGTGCATCCGGCCGAGGCCGGCCACGGCGACCTCGGCATGATCGCGCCCGGTGACGTCGTGGTGATGCTGTCCAATTCGGGCGAGACCGACGAGCTCGTTCACCTGCTGCCGCACTTGAAGCGCCAGGGCGCGTCGATCATCGCGCTGACCGGCAACGAGGACTCGTCGCTCGCGCAGGCCGCGGACGTTCACCTCGACGCCGCCGTCGACAGCGAAGCCTGCCCGCTCGGCCTCGCGCCGACGGCCAGCACGACCGCAGCACTCGCGCTGGGCGACGCGCTGGCGCTGGCGCTGCTCGACGCGCGCGGATTCTCGGTCGAGGATTTCGCGCGCTCGCATCCCGGCGGCGCGCTCGGCCGGCGCCTGCTGACGCGCGTGCGCGACGTGATGAAGACCGGGCGCGACCTGCCGGTCGTGCCGCACGACGCGACGCTCGCGCAGGCCGTCGTCGAGATGAGCGGCAAGGGCATGGGCATGACGGCGGTGGTCGACGCCGACGGCAAGGTCAGTGGCATCTTCACCGACGGCGATCTGCGCCGCTGCCTCGATCGCGTGCGCGACTTCGGCGCCGCGCGCATCGCCGACGTGATGACGCGCGCGCCGCTGACCATCGGCCCCGAGCGCCTCGCGATCGAGTGCGTCGACCTCATGGAGGCGCCGCCGAAGAAGATGGCGTTGCTGGTCGTCGACGCGACCGGCAAGCTGGTCGGCGCGCTGCACATGCACGACCTGTTCCGCGCCCGCGTCGTATGAGCCCCGAGCCGTTGCCCGACGAGCTCGCGCGGCGCGCGCGGGGCATCCGGCTCCTCACGTGCGACGTCGACGGCGTGCTGACCGACGGTCGCCTCTACTACGGCGACGACGGCCGGGAGATGAAGGCGTTTTCGTCGCTCGACGGCGTGGGCATCAAGATGCTCGCCGGCGCGGGCGTCACGGTCGCGTGGATCACCGGCAGCAATGCGCCCGCGGTTGCGCACCGGGCGAAGGCGCTCGGCGTCACGCGACTGCTGCAAGGCTCGGAGGACAAGCTCACGCCGTGGGAGCGCCTGCGCGCCGAGCTCGGCCTGTCGGGTGCCGCGTGCGCGCACATCGGCGACGACCTGCCGGACCTTCCGCTGATCCTGCACTGCGGTTTGGGCGTCGCCGTGCCACACGCGCCGCACGCGGTGACGAGCCGCGCGCATTACGTGACGCGGCGCGACGGCGGGCGGGGCGCCGTGCGCGAGGTCTGCGAGCTCATCCTTGCAGCGCAGGGCGCGCTCGACGCGCAGCGGGACGCGTTCACCGTCAGCGCGGACGGAGGCCGGCCTTGAGCGGCGCCCGCGGGATCCTCGACCGACTGACCGCGTGGTCGCCGGCGCTGTTCCTTGGCAGCCTGGCGGCGCTCACGTACTGGCTCGACGCGCAGGTGCAGCCTCCGGCGGCGCGGCGCGACGGCAGCGCCCGCCACGATCCCGACATCTACATCGAGAACATTCGCGCGTTCGCGCTGGACGACGCCGGGCGCGTGCGCGAGTCGCTGACCGCGAAGCGTGCCGAGCATCATCCGGACACCGATACCGTCGACGTCCTCTCGCCTTCGCTCGCGCTCACCGAGCCCGGCAAGCCGGGAATGTCGGTCACGGCGGACCACGCGACCATCGCGGGCGACCGCGAGACGGTGACGTTTCGCGGCGGCGTGATCGCCCGCCGCGACGCCGGCCCCGCCGCGGAGGGCAAGGCGGCGGAAGGCCCGTCGTCGCTGCGCACCGAGATGCTGCGCGTCGTCCCGAAGAAGGGCCTGGCCGACACCGACCAGCGGGTGACGATCGAGGACCCGCGTGGAATAATCGAGGCCGTCGGCATGTCGCTCGACAACAACACGCACACGCTGAAGCTCAACTCCGGCGCGCACGGCACACTGCAACCCAAGGCCCTCTCGAAGTGATGCGTTCATTGCTCCGTTCCGTGCGGCGGCCCCGCACGGGTGCGGCGATTGTCGCTGCCGCCGTTGTCCTCGCCATCGGCGCCCGTGTCGCCACAGCCGAGACCGCCGACCGCGAGAAGCCGATCAACTGGATCGCGGACGCCGCCGACGTCAACGCCGAGACGAAGGTCGGAACGCTGATCGGGCACGTCGTGATCACGCAGGGAACGATGGTGATCCACGCCGACAAGATCACCTTCCGCCAGAATCCCGACAACTCGATGTCGGCGACCGCATGGGGCAACCCGATCACGTTCCGCCAGAAGCGCGACGGCGTCGACGAGTATTTCGAGGGGTTCGCGCAGCGCGCCGAGTACGACGGCACGAAGCAGCTGCTCGAGCTCTTCGACCGCGCGCTCCTGCGGCGCAACCAGGACGAGATCCGCAGCAACTACATTTCGTACAACACGGCGACCGAGCTCGCGAAGGCCGAGGGCCGGGGCGGCATCATCGCGGCGCCCGAATCCGGGGGCGCCGGCGCGCGCGTGCGCGGGGTGTTCCAGCCGAAGTCCGACACGCCGATGCCCGGCAAGGGCAAGGACGCCGCGAAGGCCGCACCGAAGGCGGCGCCGGCGACACCGCCCGCCGTCACACCGCCGCCGGCCGCGCTGAAATCCGCGACCGAGCTCGCGCCGCAGCCGACGAAATAGCGTGCGCCGCGAAGTCGCACCCCCGTGAGCCACCTCTCCGTCGCCCGCCTGGAAAAGCGGTACAAGGCCCGCACGGTCGTGCACGACGTCTCGCTCGACGTCGCGAGCGGCGAAGTGGTCGGCCTGCTCGGGCCCAACGGCGCCGGCAAGACGACATGCTTCTACATGATCGTCGGGCTGACGGCGGCCGACGGCGGTCGCATCGAGCTCGACGGTCGCGACCTCTCGCGGATGCCGATCCACTCGCGTGCGCGCCTCGGATTGTCGTACCTGCCGCAGGAGGCCTCGATCTTCCGCAAGCTGACGGTGGCGGAGAACGTGCGCGCGATCCTCGAGCTGCAGGACCTCGACGCCGACACCCGCTCGAACCGCCTCGACGCCCTGCTCGAGGATCTGTCGATCTCGCACCTGGCCGACGCCTCGGCGCTGAGCCTCTCCGGCGGCGAGCGCCGCCGCGTGGAGATCGCGCGGGCGCTCGCGACCCGGCCCCGCTTCATCCTTCTGGACGAGCCGTTCGCCGGCGTCGATCCGATCGCCGTGCTGGACATCCAGAAGATCATCGGCTTCCTCAAGGACCGCGGAATCGGCGTCCTCATCACCGACCACAACGTCCGCGAGACGCTCGGCATCTGCGACCGCGCCTACATCATCAACGAGGGCCGCGTCCTTGCCTCGGGCGTGCCGGGCGAGATTGTTTATAATGAGGCCGTAAGGAAAGTCTACCTGGGCGAGCACTTCCGGCTCTGATCCCTCCGCTGCGGACGCGATGAAGCAAACGCTCCAACTCAAGCTCACGCAGCACCTCACGCTGACGCCCCAGCTGCAACAGTCGATCCGGCTGCTGCAGCTGTCGACGCTCGAGCTCAACGCCGAGGTCGAGCGCATCCTGCAGGAGAACCCGCTGCTCGAGAAGGCCGAGGGCGACGAGGAAGGCGCGCCGCCGGCCGAGGCGCCGCCCGTCGACCCGCGCGCGCCTTCGGAAGCCGAGACGCGGAGCGCGCCCGCCGACGCAGGCGAAGGTGCGGCCGAAGACGGCGGCACGCGCGACACGGAGGAGCGGCGCGATGCCGAGGGGCAGCGCGACACGGTCGACCGGGCCGACTTCGAGGACTACTCGTCCGGCGACTCCGACTGGGGCGCCCCGAGCGCCGACGACGACGACGATGGTTTCTATCCGCAGCAGGTCGCGACCAGCACGCTGCGCGACCACCTGATCGGACAGCTCGCGATGCTGAACCTGCCGCTGCGCGACCGGCAGATCGTCGCCGCGCTGATCGACGCCCTCGACGAGGACGGCTATCTGCATACGTCGCTCGAGGAATTCGCCGAGCTCTTCCCGGAAGAGCTCGACATCGACCCCGACGAGCTCTCCATCGCGCTGCGCTATCTGCAGAGCTTCGAGCCGGCGGGCGTGGGCGCGCGCGACGCCGCCGAATGTCTGACGCTGCAGTTGAAGGTGCTGCCCGAAGCCACGCCGCACCGGGCCGAGGCGCTGACCCTGGTCGCCTCGCACCTGCCGCAGCTCGCCGCGCGCGACTTCACCAAGCTCAAACGCGCGCTGCACGTCGACGACGCCTGCATCCGCGCGGTGCGCGCGCTGATCATGAGCCTCAACCCGCGGCCCGGCGCGCAGTTCGCGAAGACCGAGGCGAACTACGTCGTGCCGGACGTCGTGGTGAAGAAGACCCGCGGACGCTGGCAGGCGGCGCTGAACGAGGCGGCGATGCCCAAGCTGCGGCTGAACCGCATCTACGCCGACATCCTGACGCGCAACCGCGAGTCGTCGAACCAGCAGCTGGCGGCGCAGCTGCAGGAGGCGAAGTGGCTGATCCGCAACGTGCAGCAGCGGTTCGACACGATCCTGCGCGTGTCGCAGGCGATCGTGGAGCGGCAGCGACGCTTCTTCGAGCACGGCGAGGTCGCGATGCGACCGATGGTCCTGCGCGAGATCGCCGACATGCTCGACCTGCACGAATCGACGATCTCGCGCGTGACCACGCAGAAATACATGCTGACCCCGCGCGGCACCTACGAGCTCAAGTATTTCTTCGGCAGCCATGTCGCGACCGACACCGGTGGCGCGGCCTCGGCGACGGCGATCCGAGCGCTGATCAAGCAGCTCGTCGGCGCCGAGGATCCGAAGACGCCGCTCACCGACAGCAAGATCGCGGACATCCTCGGCGACCAGGGCATCCTCGTCGCCCGGCGCACGATCGCGAAGTACCGGGAGGCGCTCTCGATCCCTCCCGTCAACCTGCGCAAGGCGCCGTGATCCCGGCCGCGCGCGGAATCTCCAGCAACGGAAGGAGAGTGCGATGAACCTCAACGTCACCGGCAACCATCTCGACATCACGCCCGCGCTGCACGACTACGTCGTCGCGAAGCTCGACCGCGTGTCGCGCCATTTCGACCACGTGATCGACGTGAACGTCGTGCTTTCGGTGGACAAGCTCAACCACAAGGTCGAGGTGAACCTGCATGCGCGCGGCAAGGACATCCACTGCGAGGCGATCGAGGCGGACATGTATGCGGCGATCGACGTTCTCGTCGACAAGCTCGACCGCCAGGTTGTGAAGCACAAGGAAAAGCTCGCGCTGCACCGCCACGAAGGTCACGCCGCGAAGCGCGACGCCGCCGCCTGACGCGGGCCGGTCCGGCCCAACGCACCGCGTTTCCCCCGCATGAACCAGGTCGCCGAGCTCCTGCCCACCGCGAACATCCTGCTCGACGTCGACGTGGGTTCGAAAGCGCGGCTGTTCGATGCGGTCGGGACGCTCGTCGAGTCGAGTTCCGGCCTCGCGCGCAATGTCGTTGTCGACAGCCTCACCGCGCGTGAGAAGCTGGGCTCGACGGGACTGGGCCAGGGTGTCGCGATTCCACACGGCAGGATCAAGGGATTGCGCGAGGCGCAGGGCGCCTTCGTGCGACTGCGCGCGCCCATCCCCTTCGATGCGCCCGATGGCAAGCCGGTGGCGCAGGTCTTCGTGCTGCTGGTCCCCGAGCAGGCGACCGAGCGGCACCTGCAGCTCCTGTCCGAGCTCGCGCAGATGTTCTCGGAGAAGCGGTTCCGCGAGCAGCTCGCCGCCGCTTCGAGCCCGGTCGAGCTCCGGGCCCTGTTCGACGGATGGGCGGCGACCGCGTGATCGCGGGCGCACGGCGCGCATGACGAGCGAGCACGGCATGGTCCGGCAGGTCAGTGTCGAGAAATTCTTCAACGACAACGAGGCCCGGCTCGACTTGAGCTGGGCCGCCGGCCGCCAGGGCGGCAACCGCGTGCTGACCGGCGACGCCGCATTGAAGCCGACCAGCGGCCAGGTCGGACACCTCAACCTCATCCATCCATTCCGGATCCAGATTCTCGGCGCGGCGGAGATTGCCTGGGTGAAGGGCCTTTCCGCCGAAGTATGGCGCGACACGGTCGCCCGGCTGTTCGGCACCGAGCTCGTCGCGATCGTCGTCGCCAACGGCGAAGCAGTCCCGCCCGAGCTCTCCGCGCGCTGCGCCTCCGATCACGTCGCGCTCTTCACGTCGACCCAGCCGTCGCCGAACGTGGTCGAGGTGATACGGCTCTACCTCGCGCGCGTGCTCGCCGAGGCCACCACGCTGCACGGTGTCTTCCTGGACGTGCTGGAGATGGGCGTCCTCATCACCGGCGCGTCGGCGATCGGCAAGAGCGAGCTCGCGCTCGAGCTCATCTCGCGCGGCAACGGCCTCGTCGCCGACGATATCGTGGAGATCTACCGGATTTCGCCCGACACGCTCGAGGGACGCTGTCCGGGCGTGCTGCGCGATTTCCTCGAGGTGCGCGGCATTGGCATCCTCAATATCCGAACCATCTTCGGTGAGACCGCGGTGCGTCCGCGCAAGCTGCTGAAATTCATGGTGCATCTGGAGGATCACGGCCACGAGGCGTTCTCGGATCTCGACCGGCTGCAGGTCCAGGCGACCTACCAGGAGATCCTCGGCGTGCCGATCCGCAAGGTGACGATCCCCGTCGCCGCCGGGCGCAACCTCGCGGTGCTGGTCGAAGCCGCGGTGCGCAACTTCGTGCTGAACCAGCGCGGCATCGACAGCACCAAGGAATTCATCGAGCGGCAGCAGAGGCTCATGGAAGACGGCGGCTGACGGTTGATGGCGCAAACCTGCCACGCTTGCCGATATCTTCTCGCGGGTTCCCTCGCAATCCTCATGTACGCCTGATGCACATTCCGGTTCCCAGGGCGCCCGCTTCGCGTCTCGGTTGCGCTCGCGGCGGGCTCCGCTCGCCAATCGTGTTGAATTCGGTGATGGACTGCTCATGGACCTGCTGCTGATCGGCGGAGTCTCGGGCTCCGGCAAGAGCGTCGCGCTCGCAGCGCTCGAGGACTCGGGCTATTACGCGGTCAACAACCTTCCCCTGCCGCTCGTCGCCGAGACCGCCGGCTACCTCGCCGCCGCCGGGCGCGACCGCGTCGGGATCGCGCTCGACGTCAAGACCGGACCCGGCCTGGCCGGGCTGTCCGCCGCGATCGACACCTTGAAGGCGGCGGGCTGGAGCGTCCGCTTCCTCTACCTCGACGCGAAGACTCCGGAGCTCGTGAAGCGATTCTCGGAAACGCGGCGTCGCCACCCGTTTTCGAGCGATGCGCGAACGCTGACCGAGGCCATCGAATACGAGCGGACGCTGCTTTCCGAGGCGCGCCCGCTCGGCTTCGTGTTCGACACGAGCGATCTCTCCGCGGCGGCGCTGCGCAACTGGATCAAGGATTTCGTCAGCGTCGACGCGTCGAGGCTCTCGCTGCTGTTCGAGTCGTTCGGCTTCAAGCACGGCGTCCCGCTCGACGCCGATCTCGTCTTCGACGTGCGCTGCCTGCCCAATCCCCACTACGAGGTCGAGCTCGCGCCGCTGACGGGAAGCGATGCGCCGGTCGTTGCGTTCCTGGAGAAGCTGCCCGAGGTGGAGCGGATGTACACCGACATCTACCACTTTGTCGCCAGCTGGCTCCCGGACTACGCGCGTGACAACCGCAACTACCTCACCGTCGCGATCGGCTGCACCGGCGGTCGGCACCGTTCGGTGTATCTCGTCGAACGGCTCGCCCGCGCCTTCTCGCCCCGCTATCAGGTGCTCACGCGGCATCGCGAGCTCGCGTAGGAGGCGCTGCTAGAATCGGGCGATGGCGACGCATTTCCTCTCACCGCCGCACGGCAACGCACGATGCCCCCGTTTCTGACCGGGCGCGCATTGCGTTCCGTGGAACTGCCGCTGTTCCCGCTCAAGACCGTGCTGTTTCCGGGCGGCGTTCTGCCGCTCAAGGTGTTCGAGCAGCGCTACATCGAGATGACGAAGGCGTGCCTCGCGAGCGACGTGCCGTTCGGCGTCTGCCTCGTCACGCAGGGCGAGGAAGTCGCTCGCGCCGGCGAAGCGCCGGCGACGTTCGCCGAGATCGGAACGCTCGCGTCGATCACGAGCTGGGACATGCCGGAGCAGGGCATCCTGCACATCGGCGTCGCCGGTGGAACCCGGTTTCGCGTGCTCTCGCACGAGACACGCCGCGACGGACTCGTCGTCGGAAAGGTCGCCACGATCCCCGCCGAGCCGACAGTCGCGTTGCCGGAGGCGTGCGCGCCGCTTGCCCGGCTGCTCGAGGCGCTCGCGCAGCGCATCGGCCCGCAGCACTTTCCCGCGCAGCACGCGTTCGAGGACGCCTCCTGGGTCGGCTACCGCCTCGCCGAGCTGTTGCCCCTGCCGCTTCACATCAAGCAGACGATGCTCGAGGTGAACGACAGCGAAGTGCGGCTGTCGGTGCTGCAGAAGTTCCTGCGCCAGCAGGGGCTCGTATAGCCTGGCGAAATCCCCGCGGCGAAGACGGGGCGCGGCCGCCGCGCGGTATAATTTCATCCCGATTTTTCGCAGAATAGGCAGCATCGATGGCGGGTCACAGCAAATGGGCGAACATCAAGCACCGCAAGGCGGCCACCGACGCCAAGCGCGGCAAGATCTTCACCCGCCTCATCAAGGAAATCACGGTCTCGGCGCGCCTCGGAGGCGCCGACGCGTCGATGAATCCGCGCTTGCGGCTCGCCATCGACAAGGCGACGGCGAACAACATGCCGAAGGACACGATCGAGCGCGCCGCCAGGCGCGGCGCCGGCGAGCTCGAGGGCGTCAGCTACGAGGAGATCCGTTACGAGGGTTACGGGGTCAACGGCGTCGCGGTGATCGTCGATTGCATGACCGACAACCGCACGCGCACCGTCGCCGACGTCCGGCACGCATTCTCCAAGTACGGCGGCAACCTCGGCACCGACGGCTCGGTGGCTTTCCTGTTCAAGCATTGCGGCCAGCTCGTCTTCGCCCCCGGCACCGACGAGAACAAGCTGATGGAAGCGGCCCTCGACGCGGGCGCCGAGGACGTCGTCAGCAACGACGACGGCAGCCTCGAGGTGATCACCGGACCCTATGACTTCATCGCGGTGAAGGAGGCGCTCGCCAAGGCGGGCCACGCGCCCGAGTTCGCCGAGGTGACGATGAAGCCGTTGACCGAGATCGAGATGACCGGCGAGGACGCCGCGCGGATGCAGAAACTGCTGGACGCGATCGAGTCGCTGGACGACGTCCAGAACGTGTACACGAACTCGGTCATCGACGAATAGGTGCCGGCCGGGGTGACCGCCACGCGCTCTATCGCACCCCTTCCCGCCGGTCGTGACGCGCACACGTTCCGCGTCGCTTCATCGCCCGCGAGGCGCGGCGAGCTCCCGGTTCTGCGGCATCACTGACATGGCAATTCGCGCCCGCCCCGCAAGCGCGGCGCTGCCGCCCGTGAAATCGACGCGCCGCATCCTCGGCATCGACCCTGGTCTGCGCGTGACCGGATTTGGCATCATCGACGTCGCGGGCAGCCGCCTCACGTGCATCGCGAGCGGCGCGATCAAGAGCAGCGACGGCGAGCTGCCGGAGCGCCTTGGCGTGATCCTGCGGGACTTGGCCGAAATCATCGCGCGCTACCACCCGGAAGAAGTCGCAGTCGAGAAGGTCTTCGTCAACGTGAACCCGCAGTCGACGCTGCTGCTGGGGCAGGCGCGCGGCGCGGCGATCTCGGCCGCGGTGCTCGCGCGGCTGCCGGTGCGCGAATACACGGCGCTGCAGGTGAAGCAGGCGGTGGTGGGCCACGGCAAGGCCGCGAAGGAACAGGTGCAGGAAATGGTGCGCCGGCTGCTGTGCCTCGACGGCACGCCGTCGCCGGACGCCGCCGACGCGCTCGCCTGCGCGATCGCGCACGCGCACGGCACGCAGGGCATGGGCGGCCTCGTCGCCGGCAACTTCCGGCGCCGGGGCGGCCGTTTCATCCGATGACGCGCGCGCCGCGGCCGCAGCGCCGGCCGAACGCCGTGGTGTTCGACATGGACGGCCTCATGCTCGACACCGAGCGGCTCGCATCGCGCTGCTGGATGGACGCCGCCGCGCGGCTCGAGCTCGACTTCGACGCGACGCTAATCCCCGCGATGATCGGCCGCAATTCGCGCGATTCGCGCACGCTGGTCCTCGAGCGCCATGGCGGCAACTATCCGATCGACCGTCTGATGCAGGCGTCGCAGGAAGCCTATGATGCGATCGTCGCGCGCGAAGGGGTCGCGGTGAAGCCCGGCCTCGTCGCGCTCCTCGATTGGCTCGACGCGATGCGCATTCCGCGGGTCGTCGCGACGTCGACACGCCGCGCGCGGGCCGAGTCGAAGCTCGCGCACGCTGGCCTGCTCGCGCGCTTCGCCGCGCTGGTCGGCGGCGACGAGGTCGTGAATGGCAAGCCCCTGCCCGACATCTTCCTGCTCGCCGCCACCCGGCTTGGCGCCGCGCCGGCGGATTGCATCGTCCTCGAGGATTCCGAGCCCGGCGTGTGCGGCGCACTGGCCGCCGGAATGATTCCGATCATGGTGCCGGATACGCTGGAGCCCACCGCCGACCTGCTCGCGCGCGGCATTCTGGTCCTGCCCTCGCTCACCGCCGTGCACTCGCACCTGGCCGCGCTGCCCGGCTAGCCGGGGCAACGCACCGCCGACGCGACGCGCCTCGCATGCCATAATCACGGATCATGATCGGCCGCCTCACCGGAATCCTCGTCGAGAAGAACCCGCCGCAGATCCTGCTCGACGTGCAGGGCGTCGGCTACGAGGTCGACGTGCCGATGAGCACCTTCTACAACCTGCCGCTGCCCGGCGCGCGCGTCGTGCTGTTCACTCATCTCGTCGTCCGCGAGGACGCGCACCTGCTGTTCGGCTTCGGCAGCGAGAGCGAGCGTCGCGCGTTCCGGATGCTGACGAAGATCAGCGGCATCGGCGCGCGCACCGCGCTGTCGGTGCTTTCGGGCCTGTCGGTGGCGGAGCTCGCGAACGCGGTGACGCTGCAGGACGCCGGCCGGCTGACGAAGGTCCCCGGCATCGGCAAGAAGACCGCCGAGCGGCTGCTGCTGGAGCTCAAGGACAAGCTCGGCGCCGACCTCGGAGGTGGCGGCGGCGCCCGCGCCCCGACCGCGTCGTCCGACATTCTGAATGCGCTCGTCGCCCTGGGCTACAGCGACAAGGAAGCGGTGGCAACGGTCAAGAAGCTGCCCGACGGGCTGTCGGTGGCCGACGGCATCCGTCAGGCGCTGAAGCTCCTCGCCAAGACGCCGGCATGATCGAGAACGACGAGCAGAGCCGTATCGTCGCCGCCAAGGTCGCGGGCGGCGAGGAAGACATCGTCGAGCGCACGCTACGGCCGCGCGCGCTCGCCGAGTACGTCGGCCAGGAGAAAATCCGCGGCCAGCTCTCGATCTTCATCGAGGCGACGCGCAAGCGCAAGGAAGCGCTCGACCACGTGCTGCTGTTCGGTCCGCCGGGACTCGGCAAGACGACGCTGTCGCACATCATCGCGCACGAGCTCGGCGTCAACCTGCGCCAGACCTCGGGCCCGGTGCTGGAGCGCGCCGGCGACCTCGCGGCGCTGCTCACCAACCTCGAGCCCAACGATGTTCTGTTCATCGACGAGATCCACCGGCTGTCGCCCGTCGTCGAGGAGATCCTTTACCCGGCGCTCGAGGACTTCCAGATCGACATCATGATCGGCGAGGGCCCGGCCGCGCGCAGCGTGAAGCTCGACCTGCCGCCGTTCACGCTGGTCGGCGCGACGACCCGCGCCGGAATGCTGACGAACCCGCTGCGCGACCGCTTCGGCATCGTCGCGCGGCTCGAGTTCTACACGGCCGAGGAGCTCGCGCGCATTGTCACGCGCTCGGCGGGACTGCTCAACATCGTGATCGACGCTAGCGGGGCGCACGAGATCGCGCGCCGCGCGCGCGGGACGCCGCGAATCGCGAACCGGCTCCTGCGCCGCGTCCGCGACTTCGCCGAGGTGCGGGCCCAAGGCGCGATCACGCGCGAAGTTGCCGACGACGCGCTCATCATGCTCGACGTCGACATGTCGGGTCTCGACGTGATGGATCGCAAGCTGCTGCGCACCGTGCTCGAGAAATTCGGCGGCGGTCCGGTGGGCGTCGAGAACCTCGCCGCGGCGATGAACGAGGAGCGCGACACGATCGAGGACGTGCTGGAGCCCTTCCTCATCCAGCAGGGCTTCCTGCAGCGGACCGCGCGCGGGCGGATCGCGACGGCGCTGTCGTACCGGCATTTCGGGCTCGCGCCGCCGACGCCGGGCGGCCCGGCGGATCTGTTTGCCGGCAAATGAACATGACGGCGGAGTCGGCCCGCGCGAACTTTCGCCTGCCGGTCCGCGTCTACTACGAGGACACGGACGCCGCCGGCGTCGTCTATTACGCCAATTATCTCCGCTTCATGGAACGCGCGCGCACCGAATGGCTCGCCTCGATCGGGTTCGACCTCGACACGCTGGAACGCGAACAGCAGATCGTGTTCGTGGTTCACCGCGTGGACATCGAATACCGGCGTCCGGCACGGCTCTCGGACCGGCTCGACGTCACGCTGACGCTTCTCTCGGCGGGACGGGCAACGATGGTCGCCACGCAGTCGGTGTGCCGTGGCGACGAAACGCTGACGCAGGCGCGCGTGTCGCTCGCCTGCCTCAACCGGGAAACCTGGCGGCCGGCGCGCATTCCCGCGCCGCTCGCCGCTAGACTCGAGGCCCTGCTTTGAGCGTGCATGCCGATCTCTCGTTTCTCACCCTCGTCGGGCAGGCGTCGATCGTCGTCCAGGCGATCCTGGCGCTCCTGATCGGGCTGTCGCTGTGGTCGTGGTGGCAGATCTTCCTGAAGCTCTTCCAATTGAAGCGCGCGACCCGCGACACCGACGTCTTCGAGGACGCTTTCTGGAAAGGCGGCGACCTCAACGCGATCTATCAGAGCGCCAGCCAGTCGCTCACCGGAACCGGGCTCGAGCACATCTTCACCGCGGGCTTTCGCGAATTCACGAAGCACCGCAAGCAGGGCAGCAATCCGGCCGTCACGCTCGACAGCGCGCGGCGGGCGATGCGCGCGGCCTACCAGCGCGAGATCGACTCGCTCGAGGCGCATCTTTCGGGGCTCGCGACGGTGGGCTCGGTGTCGCCCTACATCGGCCTCCTCGGCACCGTGTGGGGCATCATGAATGCGTTCCGCGGGCTCGCCAACGTGAGTCAGGCGACGCTTGCGCAGGTCGCGCCCGGCATCGCCGAAGCGCTGATCGCGACGGCCATCGGTCTCTTCGCGGCGATTCCCGCCGTTGTCGCGTACAACCGCTATACGCACGACGTGGACCGGCTGTCGGTGCGCTACGAGACGTTCATCGAGGAATTCTCGAACATCCTGCAGCGGCAGGGCTGAACGCCCCCGAACCCGCCCCGATCCTTCCATGCGCCGAGCCCGCAAGACGATCAACCAGATCAACGTCGTCCCGTACATCGACGTGATGCTGGTCCTGCTCGTCATCTTCATGGTGACGGCGCCGCTCATCAATCCCGGGCGAGATCGAGCTGCCGAGCGTCGGCAGCAAGCTCACCGCGCCGGCGCAACCGCTCGAAGTCACGCTGCGCACCGACGGCACGCTGCTGCTCGCGGACCGGCAGGCCGGCGCCGCACCGGCGCGGGTGACCCGCGACGAGCTCGTGGCGCGCATCCGCGAAAAGCAGGCGCGCGCACCCGATCAGCCGGTGGTCATCGCCGCCGACCGCAGCACGCGCTACGAGGACGTGCTCGGCATCCTCGACCTCCTGCAGCGCAACGGCGCGCACAAGGTCGGGCTCCTGGCGCGGCCGCCGCAGTCCTGATGCGCGACGAAAGTCCACGCAGGCCGGCGCGCGACAGGAGCAGGTGGCCGGCGCTGCTGCTCGCCGTCGCCGTGCACGCCGCGTTTCTCGCGGTGCTCATCTTCGCGATTCGCTGGCAGAACCGGCAGCCGGAGGCCATCACCGCGGAGCTCTATGCGCCGCCGGCAGCGGTCCCCGTGACGCCGCCCGCAAAGGAAACGCCTCCCCCGCCGAAACCGGAACCGCAGCCGGAGCCCGCGCCTGCCCCCGCACCGCCGCCTCCGCCGTCCGTCGCGAAGCCCGAGCCCGCGATCGAGAAGCCGGACCCCCGGGCGGCCGCGATCGCGCTCAAGGCGAAGCAGGAGGAACAGCGCCGGGTCAAGGACGCCGCCGAAAAGGAGATGCGCGAGCGTGCGAGGCAGGAAGCCGAGAGGCGCGAGGCGGACAAAAAGAAACTGGATGAGCAGAAGCGCCTCGCCGAGTCGCGGGTCCGCCAGGAGCGCGAGGCGCAGGACCTCAAGCTGCAGGCCGAGCGGGAGAAAGCTGCGCGCGTGACGCAGCAGAAGGCCGCCGACGCGGCAGTGGCCTCTCGTGATCGCGCCGAGGCCGACTACGTCCGCCGGATCCAGGCGAAAGTGCGGGGCAATGTGATCCTGCCGCCCGACATCGCCGGAAATCCGGAGGCGATATTCGACGTCGTGCAGCTGCCGACGGGCGAGATCATCGACGCCACGCTTAGAAAGTCGAGCGGCGTGCGCGCCTACGACGACGCGGTGCAACGGGCGATCATGAAGTCATCGCCGCTGCCGCGCGCGGATCCGCCCGACCTCTTTCAGCGCACACTGACGCTCAAGTTCCGGCCGCAGGATTAGCGACGCGAGCCAAGGAGCAGGGGCCCCAAGCTTGCTTGGGGATGCGACTCCGGCGAGTCGGCGCTTGAGGCCGACAACGTAACGTTCCGCGATTCTCGACCGTCGTGGAGGCCGACGACGCGAGCCAAGGAGCAGGGGCCCCAAGCTTGCTTGGGGATGCGACTCCGGCGAGTCGGCGCTTGAGGCCGACAACGTAACGTTCCGCGATTCTCGACCGTCGTGGAGGCCGACGACGCGAGCCAAGGAGCAGGGGCCCCAAGCTTGCTTGGGGATGCGACTCCGGCGAGTCGGCGCTTGAGGCCGACAACGTAACGTTCCGCGATTCTCGACCGTCGTGGAGGCCGACGACGCGAGCCAGGAGCAGGGGCAACGCGTGAGCGGCGAGCAGGGGCCCCACGAGCTTCGGAGCGCCTTGGGGATGCGAGCACTCCGGCGAGTCGGCGCTTGAGGCCGACAACGTAACGTTCCGCGATTCTCGACCGTCGTGGAGGCCGACGACGCGAGCCGAGCAGGGGCCCCAAGCTTGCTTGGGGATGCGACTCCGGCGAGTCGGCGCTTGAGGCCGACAACGTAACGTTCCGCGATTCTCGACCGTCGTGGAGGCCGACGGCGCGAGCGGCGAGCAGGGGCCTCGATGCGCGTAGCGCCGCGGGGTCGGCGGGCGGGAGACGAACTCGGAGGACACCGGCGCCGCTTCAAAGACAAGCACCGAACGGACGGCGTGGGGGTTCTGGCCGGCCGCCGGGACTCCAACCGGCGGGCGATTCATCTGGTCGGGCGTGGGCGGTCAGAGCTCCTTGGGCTTCTTCTCGACGATCTGAATCGCCACCCAGCTCCACTCCGCGCGTTGCTCGACCAGGTTGCGCAATGCAACCGTGTAGACGGATCGGCCGGTGGTGAGGATCACGCGACGCCCTTCCACGTACTCGGAGGTCGGGACGATCAGCGTCTTCACGGCGAGCGGCTTGTCGGGTCGCGACGGCGGCGGAAGGTACAGCCCGTCGAAGCGGGCCCCCATCGTCGAGACGTCGATGCCGTTGACGATCATTCCGAGATCTTCCTTGGACTCGCGCTTGCCGTGCAGCACGACGGGAACGAGCCGCTCGGCGATGATCGACACGCCGGCTTCCACCTCGTCGTTGGAGACCTTGTTGAGGCGGCGCACGACGCCCAGCACCCAGTCGCTGACGTCCGACTGGCGCACTGCGACGAGCGCGCCGAGCGCGAGGCTCTGCCCGATGCCTCCCGATGCCGCGATGCGAAGTCCCGCGACGCTGCGGTCCTTCACCTGCCACATCGGATCGCTGAACGACGAGATCGACGCCGCGAGCGAATCGTTCTCGTCGAACATCCGGCGCTTGATGCGCGGCCCGTCGGCGACCGCGTAGACCTCGATCTGCTCGGTGACGCTGGACGCGTCGGCGGCGTCCTTGTCATCCTTAGTCGAAAGGTCGCGGCAGATCCTGGGGAGGCCGACGCGCACGCGCGCGACGACCGAAACGGCGATGCGCGGATCGCGCCGCATGTCCGCAAAAAGATTCGGCGCGATGGCAGGGCGCACCTTGTCGAGCGTCGCAATGCGCTGCTGGTTGATCGGCGCCGCGGGCCCCTGGTCGGTCGCCTCGGCCTGGCGCAGCGCCTGGATCGCGCGGTCGAGCTGTTCGCACAGCGGCGTCGTGTCGACGTAGCGCAGCATCGAGCCGGAATCCTGGCCCGTGCGGCGCACGAGGCCGCCCTTGCCGGCGACGTCGACGAAGAATCCCTCGAGCGAGCGCGGCACGGCGTCGAGCTCGAGGCGGCGGCTCCACGCACGCAATTGCGCGGTCGCCCAGTCGAGCTCCGCCGGAGAGAGGTTGCCGGTGTTGAGCTGATGGATCAGTAGCACCATCAGGTATTCCTGCTCGATCGTCCACTGCGACGTGTGCGACGTGACGCTCGCGTGCGTGACCGGCACGCGCTCGATCTCGAACTCGACCGCGCGCATGTAAAGGCGGTGCAGCTCGACCCACTTGGCAGGGATCCAGCGCTCGTAGCGGAACACGCGAAGCTTCGCGTCGGTGCCGTGGTAGTGAATGAGGCGCGAGAACAGCCGCGGAATCACCGGCTTCCAGCGCGGATTGTCCGATTCCACGGCATGGGCGAGCGACGCCTGATACGCGCTGGTGAAGCCCTGCGTCATCTCCAGCAGCGCCTGCCACAGGCGGTCGGAGAGGCGCGCCGACGACTCGACGTTCTCGACGTATTGCTTGATCAGCTGGCGGCGATCGGCGCCGAGCGCGCTGTCGAGGAATTCGAGCGCGGCGACTCGATTGAAATCGATCCCGCGGTTTGCCTGGCGCATGCCCTCGAAGGCGCGCATCACGTGCTGCTGACGGCCGATCACGTCAAGCGATGGCAGCTGACGCAACCAGGCCGACGCGCTTTTGGGCGTCAGCAGAGGATCAGGGCGATCCTTCGTCTGTTGGGTCAGGAATCCGAACATGGTCACCGTACCGAACGCAACCGGCGCGACGACATCGCCGCGCATGCCGCAACTCGCGCGAGCCCCGGAGATGGCGAGTCCCGCCGCCGTGTGAACGCGGGCGCCATGCTGCCGTGGGAAGCGTACTTTATAGCCGAATTTCGGGAGCCGCGCAAAATCACGCAGATGTCGGCTACAATCGCTGCGCTGAAGCGCGGCCGCCGACCCGCAACAATCACCGAAGTGATTGCTGCCGCTGGCAAAACGTTCAACAAATTGAAAACGAGGCTCATCGATGTTTCATCGTTGTTATGTCCGACCTGTTGCTCTCCTGAGCGGGATTGCATTGTCTTTTGCCGCGGCCGGTCCCGCCTTCGGCCAAACGGCTACGCCGCCCGCCAATGCGCCGGCGCAAGCCACCTCTCCCACTTTGTCGAGCAAAATCGGTGCCAACGTGACTGAACTGAAGAAAATAGATACAAAACAAGGAACTGGCGCGGAAGCCGTCGCTGGAAAAACCGTGATCGTGCACTACACCGGGTGGCTTTACGACCCCGCTGCGCCCGATGGCCATGGCGCCAAATTCGACAGCTCGGTGGACCGGAAGGAGCCGTTCAGCTTCCCGCTGGGCGGCGGCAAGGTCATCAAGGGCTGGGACGAAGGCGTGGCCGGAATGAAGACCGGCGGCAAGCGGACTCTGGTGATTCCGCCGCAGATGGGCTACGGCGCGCGCGGTGCCGGCGGCGTCATCCCACCCAACGCGACATTGGTGTTCGACGTCGAGCTGATCGAAGTCTCGAAGTAACGTCGGGCTCCACGGGGCGGCGCATGGCCTCGTCCCGGCGACTTCCCTCCCCGACTTGACGTCACGGGCCGTGGCGGAGTGCCGTCACCAGTACGTTTCGACGGTGATCTGCCCCGGTTCCCGGCGCCGATGGCGCCGCATGCCGCGCGTCTCCAGCATCTTCTGCGTGTCGTCGACCATCGCGGGATTTCCGCACAGCATTACCTGCGAATTCTCGGCCGAGAGCGCGACCCCGGCGGCGGCCTCGAGGCGGCCGTCGCGGATCGCCTCGGGAATGCGCCCGGACAGCGCATCGGCGTGCGGCTCGCGGCTCACGATCGCGACGCGGGTGAACGCGCCCGGATGCGCGGCGCCGATGCTGCCGATGACGTCGCGATAGGTGAGCTCCTGCGCGAACCGCACGGCGTGCACCAGGACGATCCTGCCGTAACGTTGCCACGGGAGGTCGGTGCGCAGGATCGAGAGGAACGGGCCGATGCCGGTGCCCGTCGACAGGCACCACAGCACGTCCGCAGGAGGCACCTCCGCCACGGAAAAGAAGCCGTTGGCCTGCGGCAGCATCCACACCGACTCGCCGGGCGAGAGCGCCGCGAGGCGCGGCGACAGGGGTCCGTCGGGGAGCGCGATGAAATAGAACTCGTGCGGCGAGGACTGTGGGCTGTTCACGAACGAATAAGGCCGCCCGATCATCTCCTCCTTCGAGCCAGGGGGCGCCGGCAGTGCGAGCCGACCGAACTGTCCGGCGACGAACGTCACTTCGGGCGCCTCGACCTTGAGCGACACGAGGCGGTCGGTCCAGCGCTGCGTGCCGACGACGCGGCCCTCAATCCATTTCTTCGTCAAGGCGATTGCCCGAATCGGTAAAATTCGGATTATGCCTACGTCTCGCAAGCAGTCCACGATCGTGCATCGGCGCGCCGGGTGCCGCGTCTATCTGCGCGCGCCGAAACATGATGATGTCGCATCCTTCCTCGCGGCCGCAAAGGCGAGCCGCAACCTCCATGCGACGTGGGTGCGCGCGCCCACGACCCCGACGCTTTTCCGCGCCTATGTGGAGCGCTTCGCCGCGCCGGCGGCGCGTGACCCGCGCCGTGCGACACATGCCGGGTTCGTCGTGCTGCGCGCCGCCGACGACGCGCTCGTCGGCGTCTTCAATTTCAGCGAGATCGTCCGAGGCAGCTTTCAGAGCGCCTACCTCGGGTATTACGCGTTCGCGCCACTCGCGGGCGAAGGGTACATGGCCGAAGGGCTCTCGCTGGCGCTCGGCGCCGCCTTCGGCGCGCTGCGCCTGCATCGTGTCGAGGTGAACGTGCAGCCCGGCAACAAGCGCTCGCTCGCCTTCGTGCGCGGTGCGGGATTCGTCCGCGAGGGCTATTCTCGCCGCTACGTCAAGATCGGCGGATGCTGGCGCGACCATGTGCGCTTCGCCATGCTGGCCGAGGACTGGCGCGCCCACCGCCGGAAATCGCGGTGACGGCGGCCGCCGGTCGCGATTGCGCACGTGCGCTGTGCGCGCTCTGGGTCCTCGCGCTCTCCGGCGGCTGCGCGCGTCCGGCACTGGTTCCGGACGTGCCGCGCGAGGTGACCGGCGAGCGCCTCGCTCCGTACCAGAGCCTCGGGGAGTGCGTTCGGATGCGGCCGGGCGATCGCCTCGAATACAGCTACAGCAGCGCCGATCCAGTGAACTTCGACATCTCTTATCGCGAAGGCGCGGCAACGCTCGCTCCGGTCGTGCGCGAGAAGTCGCAGGGCGACTCCGGCATCTTTCTCGCCCGCCTGCCCGAGAGCTACTGCCTGTCGTGGGAGGCGGGTCCGGCGGGCGCGCTGGTCGATTATCGGCTGCGCCTCAAACCCGGCTCAGGGAATTGAGCCAAGGAGCCTGTCGGGCCTGATTTCACGTGCGTTGCCGGGCCAAAAAGCGATGGATGCGCGGGGCGAGGCGCAGCGAATATCGTGAATCTTCGCAAGCCGAGCAACAAAGCAGACGCGCTTTTTTGGCAGCGGCACCCAAATGAGCGAAGGGACGGGGCGCTTTGGGCGCCTCATTTGCCTAATGCTGCGTTGCTCGCCCTCGGCGTATTCCCGATATGCTCTCGGGCTCGCGCCTTGAACTGCGCCCAAAACGTCTCCGCCGCAAGCTCCCTACGATGAAGATCGGCACCTTGCTCATTGATCTCGACGGGACGCTCACGGACAACTTCGAGGGCATCGCGCGCTCGATCCGGCACGCCCTCGCGGCGCTCGACACGGCAGCGCCGTCCGACGCGGCGCTGCGCGGCTGCGTCGGACCGCCGCTGCGGCAATCGTTCGCGCGGCTCCTTGCGACCGACGACGCCGCGACGATCGAGCGCGCGCTCGCGCATTATCGCGAGCGCTACGCGACGACAGGCTGGCGCGAGAACATCGTCTACGCGGGTGTGCCGGCTGCACTCGCGCGGCTCGCCGCAACCGGCGCGACGATGCTGCTGTGCACGTCCAAGCCGCAGCTCTACGCGGAACGGATCGTCGCGCATTTCGGCCTCGCGCCACATTTTTCGGCAGTCTACGGCGCCGACCTCGGCGGGTCGCTCGACGACAAGGCGACGCTCGTCGCCCGCCTGGTCGAGCGCGAACGTCTCGACGCCGATGCCTGCACGATGATCGGCGATCGCGAGCACGACGTTCGCGCGGCCCATGCGAACGGCGCGCGCGCCGTCGGCGCATTGTGGGGCTACGGGTCTCGCAGCGAGCTCGAGCGCGCCGGCGCCGACGCGATCGTCGCGGATCCGGGCGAGCTCCCGGGTGCGCTCGCGGCGCTCGCGGCGCTGGCGCGTGACTGAACGGCGCGTCCGCCTTCAGCTGGAACCGTCGCCGCGCGGTGGCGCGAGCGGGCGCAGCGCCTTGGCGCACGCCGCGAGGGCGGCGCGGTCGAGCTTGCCGCCCGCGGAATGCGGGAGCTCGCTCACGTAGCAGACGTGACGCGGCCGCTTGTGCGGCGCGAGCCGCGCCACGACGTGGAGCGCAAGATCGAAGTCGCGCGGCGGCGCGGCGGATGCGACAAGCGCCGCGGCAACTTCCTGTCCCCATTCGTCGCTGGCGACGCCGAACACGCCCGCCGCGCGGATGCCCGGCATCGCCTCGAGCGCGCGCTCCACTTCGGCGGGGTACACGTTCTCGCCACCGGTGACGATGAGGTCGGTGCGCCGCGCATGCACGTGGACGCAACCGCGCGCGTCGATCTCGCCAATGTCACCCGTGTCGAACCACTCGCCCGGCGCGAGCGAAGGTCCGTTCCAGTAGCCCGCCATCAGCATCGGGCCGCGGACCTGGATCCGGCCGTCGACGATTCGCGCCTGCACGCCGGCCAGCGGCATGCCTGAACCGTACTCCGCGGGGTCGCGCCGCGCGGCGTACGGCACCGCGACGATCTGCGCGCAGCTCTCGGTGAGCCCGTAGGACGGCAGCACGGGGAAGCCCCGTTCGACGGCGCGCCGCAGCAGGGCAGCCGGCAGGGCGGCGCCGCCGACCAGGATTGCACGAAGATGCGGGGGGGCGCGCCACTCCGGATGCGCGTCGAGCGCGCGTGCCAGCATTGCCGGCACGAACGAAGCGAGCGTCACGCGTCGATCGGCGATCACGGACGGCAACCGCTGCGCGTCGAACTTCGGCGTCAGCACGACGCAGCGACGCGCGACGAGGCAGCGCGTGACGATCGACAGCCCGCCGACATGCGCGATCGGCATGCAAAGCAGCCAGCGGTCATCCGCTTTCCAGCCGAGATTCGCCGCGCTCGCGGCGGCGGACGCCTCGAGCGCACCGCGCGAGAGCACCGCCGCGCGCGGTGTTCCCGTGGTACCCGACGTGTAGATGATCGCCGCGGCCTTTGCATGCGGCAGCGGGCCCGCGCGCGCCGCGGCCGCTTCCTGCTCATCGCGCTCGGGCGCGGTGAGGCGCGGGTGCAAAAGCAGCACCGGTGTCCGCATTTCGAGATGCGCGTAGAGCGCGACGAGCGCGTCGACCGTGGCCGCGCCCGTGAGCGTCGAAGGCTCGCCGTCACGCCAAAGCGTGCCCGACGCATCGATGCGCTCGCGCACGAGCGCCGCGAGCGCTGCGAAGGTGAGGACGCGGCCGTCTGCGTCGAGCGCGGGGCGGTCGCCGGCTTCGCGCGCGGCGGCGAAGATCGAAAGCGCGCCGCCCATTCCAGCTTCAGGGGAGACGACGAAACTTGCGGAAGTCGGGCTTGCGCTTCTCGAGATACGCGTTCCTGCCCTCCTGTCCCTCCGCCGACAGGTAGTAGAGCAGCGTCGCGTTGCCGGCGAGCTCCTGTAGGCCCGCCTGGCCGTCGCAATCGGCGTTGAGCGCAGCCTTGAGACAGCGCAGCGCTATCGGGCTCATTGCGAGCATTTCACGGCACCACTGAACGGTCTCGGCCTCCAGCTGCTCGTAGGGCACGACGCAGTTGACGAGGCCCATCTCGAGCGCCTGCGCGGCGTCGTACTGGCGACAGAGGAACCAGATCTCGCGCGCCTTCTTCTGGCCGACGATGCGCGCCATGTACGCGGCACCGTAGCCCCCGTCGAAGCTGCCGACCTTGGGCCCCGTCTGTCCGAAGCGCGCGTTGTCGGCGGCGATCGTGAGGTCGCACATCATGTGGAGCACATGGCCGCCGCCGATCGCATAGCCCGCGACCATCGCGACCACCGGCTTCGGCAGCGTGCGGATCTGCCGCTGCAGGTCGAGCACATTGAGCCGCGGCACGCCATCCTTGCCGACGTAGCCGCCCTCTCCGCGCACGCGCTGGTCGCCGCCGGAACAGAACGCGTCGCGTCCCTGGCCGGTCAGGATCACGACGCCGATGCCGGCATCGTCGCGCGCGTCGGCGAACGCCGCCTCCAATTCCTGCACTGTCTCCGGGCGGAACGCGTTCCTGACTTCCGGACGGTTGATCGTTATCTTCGCGATGCCCTCGGCGGCTTTCGCGTACAGAATGTCCTGGTAGCCCGCCACCGGATTCCAGTCCGGCACCGCCGGTGTTGACGCGTTCATTGGTGAACTCCGTGTTGTCGCGCGGCGCCGCGCACCGCGTTGGATTGCTGCGCTAGTGGTCGGCCTGTTCTGCCCGCAATGCCATTGCCACGCGCGAATCGTCGGCCGCGCTCCATCGCTCGGCGACGCGCGGCCTTCGCGTCGCGTCAGCATTGTTCTACATCCGCGTGTCGGCCGCCACCCGCGCGCGCAGACGCGAGCTTCGCTCCTTGGCTTCGCCCTGCTCGCGCGAGTGTCCTCGGGCCTTGGCTCGCTTCGCTCGCCCGCCTCGCTCAGTCCGCGGCCTCCGCACGCGTGCCGCATTGCGCAGTTTCGAATCGTCGGCCGCCTCCATCGCTCGGCGACGCGCCCTTCGGACACCATAGCTCGCCGCGGCCTCCGAGCCGTGGAGCTGACTCGTCGCTCCACGAAGTCGGCCGCCGCGCGCGCTCGGGACGCGCCCTGCGGGCCTTGGCTCGCCCCCCTCGCGCACGCCTCCGCTCAGTCGACCTTCGCCCCGGAAGCGCGGATGATCTTTGCCCATTTCGCCTTTTCCGCGATAACGTGCCGCGCCAGGTCCTCGGGCGAGCCCGGCACGGCCACGGCGCCGTGCGCGATCAGCATTTCCCTGAGGTCGTTCTCCTCGAGGGCCTGCCGGATCGCCGAGTTGAGCCGGTCGACGATGGCAGGAGGCGTTCCCGCGGGCGCGAAGATGCCGTCCCACGCGCTCACGTCGAATCCCGGCACGCCGGACTCGGCGATTGTCGGGAGCTCGGGCGCGCCGGGGAAACGCTGCGCCGTCGACACGGCGAGCCCGCGCACCTTGCCGCCTTTCGCGAGCGGATACGCGTTCGGCATCACGTCGATCATCATCTGGACCTGGCCCGACATCAGGTCGGTCGCCGCCGCCGCGCCGCCGCGGTAGGGCACGTGGACGATGTCGATGCCCGCCATCGTCTTGAACAGCTCGCCCGCGAGATGCGACGTCGTCCCGTTCCCGGCCGACGCGAAGTTGAGCTTTCCCGGGTTCGCCTTCGCGTAACGGATGAGCTCGCCGACCGAATTCGCGGGAACTTCGGGGTTGACGATCAGCATCGCGGCGATCAGCGTCATCCGCGAAACCGGCGCGAAGTCGGCGACCGGATCGAAGCGCAGGTTGCCGTACAGCGTCTCGTTGATCGCGTGCGTGCCATTCGTGCCGTAGAGCAGCGTGTAGCCGTCGGGCGCGGCGCGCGCGACGAACTCGGCGCCGACGTTGCCGCCCGCGCCCGGCTTGTTGTCGATGACGATTGCGACGCCGAGCGCCTGCGCGACGCGCGGCATGATCATCCGCGCGAGGTTGTCCGCGCCTCCCCCGGCGGGAAACGGAACGACCAGCCTGATCGGTCGGTCCGGATACTCGGCAGATGCCGGCAACGCGACCAGCGCGCAGAGCACGGTCAGCGCAGCCGCCAGGATCAGGCCCGCGGCAAACCCGCTTCGTCGAATTGCGAGACGCATGCCAAGGAGCCTATGAACAAGTCCCGCGCGGTTGCGCTGCAGCGCCAAATGTGGATGACTGCGCGACGCGCGACGAAGGTCGTAGTCCACACTACGATGCCGAGGAGCGCGGCAAAGCTTCGCGCCGCATTTGGCCTCAGTTGGCAAATGCGCGAAGGGACGGGGCTGCGGGCGGTCTGCTTTGTAGTTCCGGCCGCCGCTTCGCGGCTTAACGTTCGCGCTGCTCACGTTAGCCTTCACTGGAACGTTCGTTCCGCGAAGCTCGCTAAGGGGGCCGGCCATTAGCTTCGCCTCGCCTCATTTGGCAACTGAGGCATCCCATCCCGAAAATTCCCCGTCGCAACCGCACGCGACTTGTTCATAGGCTCCTAGCCCTCCAGATCGACATGGGTGTACGTGCGGCCGTTTTCCACGGGTGCGGTCACGAGCTTGCGCACGATCGCGCGGGCCACGTCGGCCGGGTCCTTCAGCAGGCCGTTCTCCTTGAAGCCGCGGAACAGGCCGACACTCGGGAAATCCGCAGGGTCGTGGCTGCGCATGAATTGCTGCATGCCGGTCTCGAAGATCCCGGGCCGCAGCGTGATGCATTCGAGCGAGGTCGCCGCGTGATCGGCGACGAGCGCGCGCGTCAGCATTTCCAGCGCCGCCTTCGACATGCAGTAGGCGGCGCTGCCGGCGACCGCCGACTGCGCGGCGCCCGAAGAGACGTTGATGATCCGGCGCCGCGGCATGGCCTCCGGAAACGCGCGGCAAAAGAGATCGGCCATGACGAGTGGCGCGGCGACGTTGGTCGCGAACGCCGATTCGACGGCCGCGGCGTCGAGGCGGCCGATCAATCCGATCGGCGTCGCCACCGCCGCATTGTTGATCAGCGTGACCGCTGCCGGGCGCGTTTCGGCCAGCGCGCGCAGTACCGGCGCGACGCTCGCCGCGATCGCCGCGGGCATCGCGAAATCGCAGGCGACATGGCGAAAACGCGCGCTCGCGAGCTTGGTACTCGGCGTGCGGCCGATCCCGACGACCGTGGCTCCGCCATCGAGCAGCGCCTTCGCCAGCGCTTCTCCCAGCCCGCGCGAAACGCCTGTGACGATGACTGCATGCATGGATTCTCCCCGCGACCGGCGTCAGCGTAGCATGACCGCGCCCGCGCGCATCGAGCGCGGCGACGCGGGCCGGAAGACCGATGCGTCGTCGAACAGTCTGGCGCCCAGCCCCTCCCGGTCCCACCCCGGCAGCGCGGCGATCGGCAGCGGCAGCAGCGACTCGGGCGACCATGCGTCGTCGGCCCCGGCAATCCGCGCCGCGGCGGCCGCGTCGAGCGCTTCCGCGAGCGCCTGGGGCTTGTCCGGCAGATCTTGGGCGGCAAGCGGCAGGACCAGCGCGTGCGCGGTGATCGCGCGATACGGTGCAACGCATTTCGCGAGGAGTCCGTGCCCGATCGCGAAGGCGTGCAGGCGCGGCGCGCCGCCCGCGCCGAGATCTCCGAATGCCGCACGCCATTCGTGGGCACGCCACCGCCGCACGAGCTCGCGGTCGGCGCACGCGACGAGCATCCCCGATTCGTCGAGCAGCGTCGCAGCGTCGCGGGCACGCGACCGCGAGCCGGTCGCGGATGCCCGCTGCTGGGCGACATGGACGGCATTGAGCGCGGCCTTGGTGCACGGGAATGCGAGCCACGCGAGCGTATTGCAGAAATCGTGGAGGCTGTCGCCGCGGAGCGCGATCTCGCCTGTTCGCGCGATGCGCGCTTCGAAATCGAGCGCGGATTCACGTCGCGGGGAGGCCGCGACGAAGCGCAGCGGGGTTCCATCCGGCAGAGCAAGGCCGGCCGCGCGCGCCGAGGCGTCTAGCATCGCGCACGATGGAATTGCGCGGAACACATCCGCCTCGAGCCATCGCGCGTACGGCGCGAAGGCCGGATGCGGAGCCGCCGCGGGCCGCGCCGTCGTCAATGCCGGCCGCCGAGCGAGAGCACGATGACGACGACCACGAGGATCGCGAGCACCAGCAGCGCGACCTTCCACGGGCTCTTCGGGTACTCGCCGCGGATCGCGCCGGAGACGCCGTTCATCACGCACTGGAACGCCCTCGCGCCGTAGTTGTACGACAGGAACCAGATAGGGGCCAGGATGTGCTTGAACGTCTGTGCGGAGTAGTCGGCGCGCACCTCGAGATTGCGGAACGTGTCGCCCGGGACCTGCTGCCCGCACAGCATGCGGACCTTCGCGTCCATCGCATCGCGGGCGCGTTGTGCGGCGGCGACGAGATCGATCTGATAGCGCTCGACGATCCAGCCGGCGACGAACCCCGCGTCGTACGGTTTGAGCGCCTGCGTCGGGAACGGCTCGATGCCGCGCAGGAGCTCCGGGTGCACGCCCACCGACGCGCAGACGAGATCGTCGTCGAAGTCCTGCTGCAGTCGCCCGGCGGCGGGCTCCCAGCGCACGTGCTGCACCTCGCGCGTGCGCGTCTGCCCGCCCTCGGTGTACGTCTCGGTCGTGTAGTAGTAATGGCCCGCCTCGGCGGTCCACGCGGCCTCCGACGTGCGCGTCGAACGTCCAGTACGGAAGGTAGACGCCGCGCACGGTGTCCGTGAGCGCGCGCCGCTTCAACGCGGTCGGCGCGAGCCAGAGCTTGCTGTACCAGGCACGGATGCCGTCGCGCGCGCCCGTCTCGCTCACCGTGAACGGCAGCACGCTCTCGGGGCGGAACGCCGGCTTGGATTCCGTATAGGGGACGAGCTGGGCCGATCCGCAGAATTCGCAGTTCTGCGCCTGGCGCTTCGGATCAAGCACCGAGATCGCGTTGCAGCTCTGGCACTTGACCTGACGCTTGTCCGCCTGCCAGCCGCGCGCGTCGTCGCCGATCCCGCGCAGCGCCGCGACGAGATCGTGCTCGGCGACCGTGCCGTCGGCGCCGAGGCGAGCCGGCGACTCGGTGCCGCAGAACGGGCAGACGAGCTTCTGTTTCGACGGGTTCCAGGTCGCCTCGCCGCCGCAGGACGGGCAGGCGAATTTCGACAGCGCGACGGTTTCGGCCATCCGCCCGGCTCCGCGGATCAGCGCAGCGCGTAGCCGATGACGAGCCAGGTGCCGTCGGCCGAGCGCTCCAGCGAGATCGATTCGTGCGCGTCGACCTTGTTCGCGAAATTCGTGCGGAACTGGACGTTCGCGTAATCGCCGGGCGGAAGGTCTTGAACTTCCTTGCTGAACGTCGTCGCGATCGCCGTGCGCGACTCGAGCGCGCCCATCGGGGTGCGGTAGGTCTTCAGCGCCTCGCGCCACTTTTCGAGGGGAAACGCCTCGTCGAATTTCGTGCCGGCGCTTTTCCAGCTCGCGTCGGCGTCACCGTTGTCGACCAGCGCGAGCCATGCGCGCGCGGCCGACTGCGCAGCACCGGCGCGCGGGTCCTGCGCCGCCGCAGGAAAGACGGCAAGCGCGCAGGCCAGCACGATTAGCGCGCCGGCCACCGCGCGCGCCGACTGCGCAACGACGCTCATGATTTCAGGAAGGAGTCGACCGCGGCGCGCGTGACGCGCCACTGCGTGCCGATCTTCTTGCCCTTGAGGTCGCCCGACTCGAGGCTCGACATCACGTCCGCCTCGCCCACGCCCAGCGTCTGCGCGACCTGCGCGGGCGTCATGAGGTCGTTTACCGCCGCCGCGGCGGCCGGCGCCGGCGCCGCGATGCCCGGCGTGCCCTGCGCCATGATGCCGCCGGTCTGGTTGATCATCTGCTGCGCCATCGCCATGCCGACCGCCATCTCGGCGCCGATGCCGCCGACGCCCGCGTTGCCGCCCTTCTCCATCCCCTGCGCCATCTGGAACTTCACGTAGTCGTTGAGGTTGCCGACCGCGGCCATGCTCGAGCGCTTGTCGATCGCCGCCTCGACCTCCGGCGGCACCGAGACGTTCTCGACGACGAAGCTCGTCATCTCGAGCCCGTACTTCTCGCCGATCGCCGGATTGATGAGCGGCAGCAGCGCGCCGCCCAGCTCGGTGTAGCGCGCGGCGACGTCGAGCGCGGGGATCTTCGCGTTGGCGAGCGCATCGGAGAACACGCTGACGATGCGCGCGCGCATCGTGTCGTTGAATTCGTCGAGCCGGAAATGGTCGTCGGTCCCGGCGACCTCCTTCAGGAATTTCTTGACGTCGACGACGCGGAAATCGTAGATGCCGTACGCGCGGAGCCGCACGATGCCGAAGTCGGCGTCGCGCATCATCACGGGATTCGCTGTGCCCCACTTGTTGCCCGTGAACACGCGCGTGACGACGTAGTAGACATCCGCCTTGAACGGGCTCTCGAAGCCGTATTTCCAGCCCTTGAGGTCGGACAGGATCGGAATGTTGTCGGTCGTGAGCGAATACTTGCCGGGACCGAAGGTGTCGCCGAACTGGCCGAGGTAGACGAACTGCGCGACCTGCGATTCGCGCACGACGAGCTGCGCGCCGTTCTTGATTTCCTTGTCGTCGTCGGGGAAGCGGAACGACAGCGTGTCGCGCGAGTCGTCCGTCCACTCGATGATGTCGATGAACTGTTTCTTCAGGAAATCGATGATCGCCATCTCGGCTTCCTTTCCTCGGGATTCGGCCGCGTAATGCGGGCCGCTATTTCTTCGCCGCCGTCTGCTTGGCGGACTCCGCCTGGGCGTTGGCCAGCTCGGTTTCCAGCTGCGTGGTCGGGATCGCCCCGGGAACGACGTTGCCGTCCGCGAACACCAGCGTCGGCGTCGCCTGCACGTGGAGCTTCTTCCCGAGCGCGTTGGTCGCCTCCACGGGGTTGTCGCACTCGCCGTTGTTATCGGGCAGCCTGCCCGACGCGAAGAAATCCTCCCACGATTTCACGCGGTCGGACGAGCACCAGATCATCTTCGACTTCCGCGCGGAGTCCGGGTGCAGCGCGTCGATCGGGAACAGGAACGTGTAGATCGTCACGTTGTCGACGGCCTTGAGCTCGTCCTCGAGCTTCGCGCAGAACGGGCAATCGGCATCCGAGAAGATCGCCATCTTTCGCTGTCCGTTGCCTTTCACACGCTTGAACGCGAGGTCGAGCGGCAACGTGTCGAACGCGACACGATTGAGCTTGCGGAGCTTCGCCTCGGTGAGGTTCTGCTTCGTGTTGGCGTCGTACACCGAGCCGGCCATCACGTAGTTGACCTTGGTGTCGGTGTAGAGGAACTGGTCGTCCAGCTGGATCTCGTAGAGCCCGAAGTACGGCGTCTTGACGACGCCGCGGATGACCGCGGTCGGAAAGCGCTGCTCGACCAGCTTCTTCACGGCCGAGCGCTTCGGGGGTGAGCGGAACGGACGCCGGCGGCGGGCGGCGGGCGTTTCCACCGCAGCGGCCGCGCCGGCCATGAGCGCGCAAACGAGCGCGGCGGAAAGCCGCGTGCGCAAGATTCGTGTCGTAGTGTGAGTCATGGTTTTCTCCAGAAGAATGTGATTTTAGCAGTTAGCGCAACGCGGGCTCCGCCAGGAGCCGCTTCGCGAGGGGCATCCGCTCGACGGCGGACATGCCGAGATTGCGTGCGACGCGCGCCCAGGGCGCACGGATTCCGAACAGGTGGGCGAGCGTGTCGGTGACGGTCTGCATCGCCCGCACCGGCCCGGCGCGGCGCCGCGCGTAGCGATCGAGCAGGATCGGCGCGCCGGCGTCGTCGACCGGCCCGCGCTCCCGCAGGATGCCGGCGAGCGATTCGGCGTCGCCGAATCCCAGGTTCACGCCCTGGCCCGCCAGCGGGTGCACGCCATGCGCGGCGTCGCCGCAAAGGGCCAGCCGGTGCGCGACGACCACGGGCAGGCGCAGGAACTGCAGCGGAAAGCCGGCGGCCGGCGTGATGCTCTCGAAGGCCCCCAGCGCGTTCTCTCCGGCAAGGGCAACCCGCGCCGCGAGCGCGTCCGGCGCCAGGGCGCGGAGCTCGGCCGCCAGCGCGTCCGGCGCCGACCACACGATGGAGACGCGCCGGCCCGGCAGCGGCAGCCACGCGAGGATGCCGCCGTCCTCGCGGAACCACTGGTGCGCCCGCCCGTGATGCGCGCGCTCGCATGCGAAATTGGCGACGACGGCGGTCTGCCCGTACGGGCGCGGCGCCGCGACGATTCCGGCGCTCTCGCGGACCCACGAGCGCAGCCCGTCGGCGCCGACGACAAGGCGCGTCGTCAGCGTGGCGCCGTCGTCGAAGCGAAGCTCGGCGCGATCCGCCGCGAATCCGATCGCCGAGAGCGTGCGCGGCGCGTGAACGGCGACGCGGGTCGTCCTGAGCTTCCGGGTGAGTGCGTCCCGGAGCGAGCGCTCCTCGACGATCCAGGCGAGCGCGCGCTCCCCGAGATCGTGCGCGGAGAAGCGGAGCACGCCGCCGTCGTCGCCTTCTACCCGCATGGTCTCGACCGCCGCGATACGCTCCGCCGGCAGGTCCTGCCACACCCCGAGGGCGCGCAGGAACGACGCGCTGCCGGGGCTGATCGCGTAGACGCGCGCATCCCAGTCGTCGTCCGACACCGGCCCCTCCTGCAGTTGCAGCGGCGCCCGGTCGATGAGCGCCACGGCGAGCCCGGCATCAGTGAGGGCGAGGGCGAGCGAGAGGCCGACCAGCCCCGCGCCAGCGATGGCGACGTCGAATTCGGCTTCAGTCCCGCTCATTGCGCCCTCATTTTGCTTCAAGGGTCTCGATGACATGGTTCTGGTTGGTATAGATGCAAAGGTCGCCGGCAATGGCCAGCGACCTTTTCACGATGTCCGTCGCGGACAATGCCGTGCCCTCCAGCAAGGCCCGTGCCGCTGCCTGCGCGTACGGGCCGCCCGCAACGATGCTAGGTGGGCGAATCCGTTTCGATGTGCCGATGTTATGTTGCATCGCGTTTCTCATCCAATTCCTTGTCGCGGGCCTCACCGGAATCAGTCATGCCAGCGTGGCACTCGATTGGCAGACTAAGAACAGCTACTTTCTCGTCGCACATTTTCACTTTGTGGCCGTAGGCGCAATCGTCTTCGCCGTCCTCGGCGCCATTCAATATTGGTTTCCGAAAATGAGCGGCCGCATGATGTCAGAGTCGGCTAGGCAAATGGACGTTCTGGCTCATGGTCATCGGCTTCAACATGACCTTCGTCATTCAGCATTTCCTTGGGTTGCTGGGTATGCCGCGGCGCATCTATACCTATCCCGATCTTCCAAACTGGGGCTGGATGAACATGCTCTCGACCGCCGGCGTCTTTTTCATGAGCGCGTCGGCGCTTATTCTGGTTTGGAATTTGGCCACGTCTTTTTTCCGAGGCAAAGTAGCGGGCGATAACCCCTGGGACGCATGGACACTCGAATGGGCTACCACGTCGCCACCGCCGCACGAAAACTTTGTCGCGCTGCCGCCGATCCGCAGCCGGCGCCCGTTATGGGATTTGGCTAACCCTGACCGGCCTGACCCGATTGTAGGCGAGAATAGCGCCGCGGTAACTCTTCCCGATCACAACAAGGTCGGGATCCTAAGCTTCATTCTTTCCGAAACAGGATTCTTCGGGACGCTTATCCTTGCCTATTTGTATTTCTACGCTCGGCCCCAGCCCGGTCCCGGACCGAAAGAACTGGATGTTCCGCGAACTCTGGTGTTCAGCATTTGTCTTTTCGCGAGCAGTTTCACTTTTTGGCGATCCGAGGTTGCCCTGACGAAACAGCGTCGCGGTTCCATGCTTGGCTGGCTGGCGCTGACGATCCTGCTCGGCGGAATCTTCCTTGTCGGTCAGGGAACGGAGTATTGGCACCTATTTCAGACCGGGGTAGATCTCGGTACCAATATGTTTTCAACCACGTTCTTCACCCTGACTGGCTTCCACGGTTTGCACGTGCTCCTTGGTTTGATCGCGCTGCTGATTTTTCTCTGGCTGGCGTGGGAGGGCGATTTCGCTTCTGGCCGCCGCGAGTCAGCCTTTAAGTCAGTCGGTTACTACTGGCACTTTGTCGATGTTGTCTGGGTCTTTGTTCTACTCACCGTTTACATCCTTCCACTTATTCGATGACGACGCACTATCTAGAATCAGGAAAGCTCGCCACGGCGAGTCCGTCCTGCGGCGGACAGGGACGCAGGAATAAGATTTGCGGCGACAGCCACAGCGCCAAGGGCGCGACATCAATCCAGAAGCCTGGGGCAACGCTCCAGGCTTGCACGAA